>NZ_JAKRGE010000010.1:0-3364 GCF_022347665.1 Tenacibaculum sp. Mcav3-52
AGTAGTGTTTTCTACTCCTGAACATCCTTTATCGTCGTAAACAGTAATTTGTACTGGACCCCCTGAGGTATTCGTTGTACTAAAACTTGTACTCGGACCGTCTTGGGTTATTGGACCGCTTCCATCTGCTGGCGTATAAACAAATACATAACGTGTATAATTTGTTGAACCTCCTACTGTCCCTGCTGGAATAGTTACCGTAGCAACATCTACAGTGTTACCTGTACTACATCCAAATTGTTCTACAACTGGTGTACTCGGTACTATTGGAGCGTATTCATCTATTACAATATTGGTAACAGTAAAAGTACATCCATTTGTTCCCTCTCCTGTAACGGAGTATGTTCCTGGTGGTAAATCTGTTATTACATTTCCTGTAATCGTTCCTGCTGCAGGAATTATACTATAATTTAATGGTAAAATTCCATTGTCTACTGCCGTTAAAGTAATTCTACCCGAATTATCTCCTGAACATAAACTAGCCTCGGCTAATGCTGTGAAACTAGGAATAACAGGATTCTCTACAGTAATCTGTTTCGTCTCAGAACACCCTGAAGTTACATCAGTAACTGTTACATTATGTACTCCTGGTGATAATGATCCTACATTTACAGTTGTTGCCGGTGAAATGATAGTTCCTGTTGTACCCGTATCAAATGAATAATCATAATTCCCTCCTGTACCAGAAGTGATATTTATTTCTATTTGTCCGTCATTACCAGGGACACAAGTAGCGTTTCCTGCTGGTCTCAAGTCAAAGTCTATATCTGGATGAACTATTACTCCATTCAGAGTGTCAGTACAACCATTTGCATCTCTTACAACAACATCATAACTACCCGGTGTTAATCCTTCTGCTATATAAGTCGTATTAGTCGTTGGAGAAGTAAATGTAGTTCCTCCATCTACAGAATAACTATATGGAGCTGCACCATTATTAACATTAATAGTTATTGTTTTATTTACATCACAACTTGTTGGAATTGCTGAATTTATAGTTGGTCGTTCGCTTACCATTAAACTTTCTGGTCCTACTGTTCTTGTACAGCTATTACCATTACTATCGGTTATAGTTACATTAATACCTGTTACATCTAATGCTGGATTTATCACATCTCCATAAGCAAATTCAATAGTATTTCCTATAATTGTTGCATCTCCTGGAGTAAAATTAGTGGAAGAGGATACTGAATAAGTGTATGGTGCAGTACCTCCTGTTACATTGTCTACTCGTATAACCCCATTTCTACTACATGTTATTGTATTATCTACTACTGTAAGATTTGCATTAATAGGTGCAGTTTCTAATATTTCTATATTTGGACTAGCAAATGTACAGGTTCCTGCATTATTTTTAATCTCTAAATAATAAGTTCCAGGTGCTAAAGTTCCATTTGAAGTTGGTAAAATAGGATCTAAATTACTCTGAGAACCTGTTTCTATTGAAGTAGAAGCACCAGTTGTAACGTCAAGATTGAAAAGTTCCCAACTAATTGGTGGTACACCTCCATTTAATAAGTTAGATTTTGTATCATCAATATCAAACTGTAAGCTACCAGTTGCCCCTCCATTACATGACTGACTTAGAATTGAAGGAGTTACTAATACATCTATATTAATAATATAAGTATTATCTACCCTAATGCAATTATTATCTCCTAAATCTCTCACAAAGAAATAGTAAGTTCTTCCAGGTATTAATCCATTAAAGGTATGTTGTCTAGGCGTCATTCCATTTGAAGGTTGCCATCCTATGGCTCCAGGTGCAACAGGAATAGTATTATATGAATATTCAAAAGCTCCTACACCTCCACTCACAGATACATCTGCTGTTGCTCCAGCTGTACAATCTACACTATCTGTTGTTATATCAATCACTAGCGGACTAACTATATACGGCATTGTATAAGAACCTAAGTTATTTAAACAATAAGTTATTGATTCTGTGGCTATATCAGTTATTCTAATAGCTGGAAAACTTACAGTGCCATAGTCAAAATCTGGATTTCCAGCTGTACCTCTAAAAGTAGGGCTATCTTGCCAAGTAGCTCCATTATCAACACTATATTGAATTTTTTGAGAAGGGGATACTGCTGGTACGCCAGTAAAATCATAACCAAATAATGTCTCATTACCTACAAAAGGAGTTCCGCAGGCAGGTCTTACCGGTACTATTGTTGCAACCAAAGCAGGAGGATTAGTTAATGTAAAACTAAACGTATCCTCACATCCTAAATCATCTGTGATTGTAATTGTATATGAATCTGCTATTAAATTGTTAAAACTAAAATTAGTCCCCGAGAAATTATTAATTGTGTCAATAATTGTATTCGAACTATCTCTAATAACAATAGTGTGAGGAGCTTGACCTGTGTTTGTTACTATTTGACCGTCTACACTACCAGTGTCTCCATTACATGTTGGTTCATTCACAGTAGCGGTAATATCAACAGGTGTTATTCTATTAATAACTACATCTTCAATAAGATATTCACAATACGGTGCAACTCCATTGTTATCTCTTACATAAACATCATAAGTTCCTGCTCCCCTAGTAACTGGATTTGTTGTACTAAAAACTCCTGCAGATGCACCATCAGCTACTACTGAAAACATATAAGTTCCTGCACCTGTACCTCCAATTGGGTTTATTAAAATTTCTCCATCATTACAACTAGCATTTGTTGCTATTGCTGTTGCTGATAGTTGTGGATTGATTATTTCTGTAACATCTGTAAAACAGCCTTTACCATCTTGTACTCTAATAGTATGATTTCCTGGAGATAATCCTGAAATGGTAAATGGATTTGTGCTTACTGGAATGAAAGTTGTGCCTCCATTTAAACTGTATGAATAATCCCCATTTCCAGTTAAAACAGTTACTAATATTTCTCCATTTGTTCCATCATAACACTGAGCTTCAGCAGTAAAAGTTACTGCTTGCGATGGGTTTATTACTACAGTTACTGGTGATGAATCACAACCCAAACGATCTGTAGCTACTACTGTATACGTTCCTGCTGCTACATCTGTAAACTCTGTCGTAGTTGTTCCTAATGATGTTCCTCCATTATCAAATAACTCATAACTAAATGGTGCGCCATTTCCTCCGCTTCCGTTTGGTGTAATAGTAGCTCCTGTTGCTGGTACACAAGTAACTTCTTTTGTTACTGGTGCTACTACTGTTACTACACTTGGATCTGTTAAGGTTGCACTTACTGTTTGCTCACATGCTGTAATTCCTCCTACTGGACGAACTTCAATTGTATGTGTTCCTGATGTAAAGTTTGGTATAACAAATGGATTATTTCCTGAAGTACTTACCCAACCTGCTCCTATATTATATTCAAACTCAGTTGGTGTT
>NZ_JAKRGE010000011.1:0-2722 GCF_022347665.1 Tenacibaculum sp. Mcav3-52
CGTATATTCTGATGCACATATATCGTCTTGTCCTGAAAATTCTTCTGAGTAATTCACAGTTACAGAAGTATCACAGTTATCTGTTGCGGTTAATACCGCTGCTGCTGGAATTGTATCACAACTTACTATTGCATCTGCTGGTAATTCCTCTACAAACTCTGGAGCCGTAGTATCTTCAACTGTTACTACTTGAGTGTGTGATGTACTATTACCTGCACAATCTTGAACTGCCCAAGTTCTTGTAATCGTATATTCTGATGCACATATATCGTCTTGTCCTGAAAATTCTTCTGAGTAATTCACAGTTACAGAAGTATCACAGTTATCTGTTGCGGTTAATACCGCTGCTGCTGGAATTGTATCACAACTTACTGTTGCATCTGCTGGTAATTCCTCTACAAATTCGGGTGCTACTGTGTCTTCTACTGCGATTACTTGGATATGAGTAGTCGTGTTTCCTGAACAATCTAATACTGTCCATTTTCTTGTAATCAAATATTCTGATCCACAAGCATCGTCATCTCCACTGGTTACTTCACTTGGAATTACTGTCACAGAAACATCACAGTTATCGGTTGCTGTTAAGGTTTCCATTACTGGAATATTATCACAACTTACTGTAATTTCTGCCGCTGGTAAAGTCTCTACAAATTCTGGCGCTACTGTATCTTCTACAGTAATTACCTGAATGTGGGTAGTCGTGTTTCCTGAACAATCTGATACGGTCCATTTTCTTGTAATCAAATATTCTGATCCACAAGCATCATCATCTCCACTGGTTACTTCGCTTGGAATTACCGTTACTGATGCATCACAATTATCTGTCGCTGTTAAAGTTTCCATCACTGGAATGTTATCACAACTTACAGTGATTTCTGCTGCTGGTAAAGTCTCTACAAATTCTGGTGCTACTGTGTCTTCTACAGTAATTACCTGAATATGTGTTGTAGTGTTTCCTGAACAATCTGATACGGTCCACTTTCTTGTAATCAAGTATTCTGATCCACAAGCATCGTCATCTCCACTGGTTACTTCACTTGGAATTACTGTCACAGAAGCATCACAATTATCGGTCGCTGTTAAGGTTTCCATTGCTGGAATGTTATCACAACTTACGGTGATTTCTGCCGCTGGTAAAGTCTCTACAAATTCTGGTGCTACTGTGTCTTCTATAGTGAACTTAGCTGAAGTTGTATTTACAGTGTTTCCACAAGCATCTTTTGCTGTAAAAACCACCTCTACTTCTCCTGTAAAACTACAGGTGTATGTTAAAGCTGTATAATTATTACTCCATGTTACAATACTACAATCATCTGTCGCTGTCGCTCCTCCATTAGTTGCTAACCAATTATTTAACTCTGTTATGTTTCCTGCTCCATCACACTCTACAGTTTTATCTGATGGCTGCTGAGTTATTGTGGGTGCTGTTTCATCTTTAATTAAATATCCTGCTGTTGTAGTACTAAAGTTTCCACAAGCATCTGTTGCTGTAAAAGTTACTGTGATATAACTTCCATCACATTTTACAGAGGTATCATTCCCATAATTATTGGTCCATGTTACAGTACTACAGTTATCGGTTGCTGTAGCTCCTGCATTACTATTCAACCAATCTTGTAACGTAGTTTCTGTATCTCCTACTCCACATTCTATGTCTATATTATTTTTGTTTGTTTCGTCTATAATTGGTGCAGTATTGTCTTTAACTGTTATTGTTTGAACTTTTTCAGTTGTATTCCCGCAGTTATCAGTAAGACTCCATGTACGAGTAACTATTACTTCTCCTTCACAGGTTCCTGCCGATTCTACATCACTATAACTAGCGTCTAAAGTTGTATCACAATTGTCCGATTCATTGGTAACATCTCCAGTGATTCCAATACTAGCATCATAAGTACAATTATCATCTTTGTAAATTGTAATATCTACTGGTACTGTAAAATCTGGTTTGGTAATATCCGTTACCGTGATGGTTTGGGTATGACTTACGGTGTTACCACAATTATCGGTTGATTCCCATTGACGTACGATTTCTCCACAGCCGTCTACTACCGTATTGCTTACTTCGGTAAAGATTACATCTACTACACTATCACAATTATCGGTTGCAGTGATGGTTGGTACTGCTGGTATAGCTTCACAGTCGACACTTACATCGGCTGGTGTTGCTGATAATACGGGTGCTGTAGTATCGGTTACTGTAATGGTTTGTGTATGACTTACCGTGTTGCCACAGTTGTCGGTTGATTCCCACTGACGTACAATTTCTCCACAGCCGTCTACTACCGTATTGCTTACCTCAGTAAAGACTACATCTACTACGCTATGGCAGTTATCGGTTGCGGTAATGGTTGGTACTGCTGGTATAGCTTCACAGTCCACACTTACATCGGCTGGTGTTGCTGATAATACAGGCGCAGTGGTATCGGTTACCGTGATGGTTTGTGTATGACTTACCGTGTTGCCACATTTGTCGGTTGATTCCCATTGACGTACAATCTCTCCACAGCCATCTACTACTGTATTGTTTACTTCGGTAAAGATTACATCTACTACGCTATCGCAATTATCGGTTGCAGTGATAGTTGGTACTGATGGTATGGCTTCACAGTCGACACTTACATCGGCTGGTGTTGCTGATAATACAGGTGCTGTAGTATCGGTTACTGTGATGGTTTGTGTATGACTTACGGTGTTACCACAGTTGTCGGTTGATTCCCAT
>NZ_JAKRGE010000012.1:0-1497 GCF_022347665.1 Tenacibaculum sp. Mcav3-52
TGCAAACACGAATCATGTTTATAATGTAGACACGACCGCTCCAGTTCCTACCATAAGTGTAGACAACATCACGGCAGACAACATTGTCAATGCAACAGAAGCAGGAACAACCATTGCAGTCACCGGAACAGTAGGTGGAGATTTCAATACCGGCGACACGGTAACCTTAGTAATCAATGGAAACAACTACACCGGTACCGTAGATGCCAGTGGAAACTACAGCATTAATGTACCAGGGTCAGACTTAGCCGCTGACACAGACACGACAGTAGAAGCAAGTGTAGCGACAACAGACGGATCGGGGAATGCAGGAAATGCAAACACGAATCATGTTTATAATGTAGACACGACCGCTCCAGTTCCTACCATAAGTGTAGACAACATCACGGCAGACAACATTGTCAATGCAACAGAAGCAGGAACAACCATTGCAGTCACCGGAACAGTAGGTGGAGATTTCAATACCGGCGACACGGTAACCTTAGTAATCAATGGAAACAACTACACCGGTACCGTAGATGCCAGTGGAAACTACAGCATTAATGTACCAGGGTCAGACTTAGCCGCTGACACAGACACGACAGTAGAAGCAAGTGTAGCGACAACAGACGGATCGGGGAATGCAGGAAATGCAAACACGAATCATGTTTATAATGTAGACACGACCGCTCCAGTTCCTACCATAAGTGTAGACAACATCACGGCAGACAACATTGTCAATGCAACAGAAGCAGGAACAACCATTGCAGTCACCGGAACAGTAGGTGGAGATTTCAATACCGGCGACACGGTAACCTTAGTAATCAATGGAAACAACTACACCGGTACCGTAGATGCCAGTGGAAACTACAGCATCAATGTACCAGGGTCAGACTTAGCCGCTGACACAGACACGACAGTAGAAGCAAGTGTAGCGACAACAGACGGATCGGGGAATGCAGGAAATGCAAACACGAATCATGTTTATAATGTAGACACGACCGCTCCAGTTCCTACCATAAGTGTAGACAACATCACGGCAGACAACATTGTCAATGCAACAGAAGCAGGAACAACCATTGCAGTCACCGGAACAGTAGGTGGAGATTTCAATACCGGCGACACGGTAACCTTAGTAATCAATGGAAACAACTACACCGGTACCGTAGATGCCAGTGGAAACTACAGCATCAATGTACCAGGGTCAGACTTAGCCGCTGACACAGACACGACAGTAGAAGCAAGTGTTACTACTACTGATACTGCTGGAAATACTACTTCAGCCACTGATACTCACCTGTATAATGTAGATACCACAGCTCCTACCCTTTCTATTGTTATTGATGACATCACTCCAGACAATATCATTGACGCAGTAGAAGCTGGAACTGACATCCCTGTGACTGGAACTGTAACTGGTGACTTTAATACGGGTGATACTGTAACCTTAATAATCAATGGGAATACCTATACAGGAACGGTAGACGCCAGTGGAAACTACAGTATAAATGTACCAGG
>NZ_JAKRGE010000013.1:0-1452 GCF_022347665.1 Tenacibaculum sp. Mcav3-52
AATTCCTCCTACTGGACGAACTTCAATTGTATGTGTTCCTGATGTAAAGTTTGGTATAACAAATGGATTATTTCCTGAAGTACTTACCCAACCTGCTCCTATATTATATTCAAACTCAGTTGGTGTTGATGATGGAAAACTTGCTTCTACTTCTATACTTCCATTATTGTCTCCTAAACATGTAGGATTTGTCGTGTTTATAACTGCTGCTGTAAATTCTTGATCTGCTGCTACTGTTACCAATACATCTTCTGTACAATTACTTCCATAATCTACAGTTACTGTATGGGCTCCAGCTGCTACATTATTAAAAATATTAGCATTTGCTCCTGTTTGTGCTGCAGCCCCATCTAAAGAATAAGTATAACTAGCATCAAATGGTGTTATGGTGATATTTCCTGTACCATCACAGTTATATACTACAGTACTTGCAAATGGTGGTACTGCTGGTAAATCTGCTATCGTTAAGGTGTCTAAAATTCTTTCACAGCCATTTGAATCTTCTACTTTTGTCTCATAATCTCCTGATGGTAAATTAGATACTGTTGTTCCTGCTATTTGTGTATAAGCTCCTCCTCCTACTAATCTATAATAATAAATGTAAGGTGCTGTTCCACCTGTTGGTGCTGTAAAACTTATCGTTCCTAAAATAGTGCCTGTAGGGCTACACATTAAGTCTGTTTTACTTGCTGAGCCTCCTGATAATGCTGTTGGAACATTAATCGTTTCTGTTGATGTGGCTACTGGTGGACAACCGTTTGCATCACTTACTGTAATTTGATAAGTACCATCTCCTAATCCTGTAAAACTGTAATTAACATCTGCTGATGGTCCTTGTACAAATGGACCTCCTGGTCCTGTAACTGTTACGGTATATGGTGAGGTTCCACTTCCTACAGTTACATTGATTGTTCCCGTATCTGTACTACAATTTGGTTGTGTTGATGTACTGCTTACGGTTGGTGCTGCTATTTGATTAACTGTTACTGTATCTGAATATTCACAGTAATTTGTTCCTCCATTTTTATCTCTTACATACACCATATAAGTTCCTGCTGGTACTGCAATTGGACTAGAAGTGTACGAGGTTTGCACCCCTCCTGTTTCTACTATAAATTCATAATTACCGTCTCCTCCGTTTGGAGTAATTACTATTTGACCATCGTTACATGTTGCACTTACTGTTGTTATTGTTGCCGTTAACTGTGGTAAAATAGTTGCATCTTTTGCTGGAATTGTACAGCCTAATCCGTCTCTTACTTCAATACTGTAAGTACCATCTGTTAACCCTGTAAAAGTAAACTCATCTGGTGTAGCTACATTTGGGTTTTGCCAAATTCCTCCATCAATCCTAAATTGGTAATCATTATTACCCGATGTAACTTCTACACGAATCTCACCATTCCCACTTCCATCATAACATAATGTAGGTGTTAAATCAAAATCTACTGT
>NZ_JAKRGE010000001.1:0-1302906 GCF_022347665.1 Tenacibaculum sp. Mcav3-52
ATACCACAGCTCCTACCCTTTCTATTGTTATTGATGACATCACTCCAGACAATATCATTGATGCAGTAGAAGCTGGAACTAACATCCCTGTGACTGGAACTGTAACTGGTGACTTTAATACGGGTGATACTGTAACCTTAATAATCAATGGGAATACCTATACAGGAACGGTAGACGCCAGTGGAAACTACAGTATAAATGTACCAGGATCAGACTTAGCAGCTGATACAGATACGACTGTAGAAGCAAGTGTTACTACTACTGATACTGCTGGAAATACTGCTTCTGCTACTGATACTCACCTGTATAATGTAGATACCACAGCTCCTACCCTTTCTATTGTTATTGATGACATCACTCCAGACAATATCATTGATGCAGTAGAAGCTGGAACTAACATCCCTGTGACTGGAACTGTAACTGGTGACTTTAATACGGGTGACACTGTAACCTTGATAATCAATGGAAATACCTATACAGGAACGGTAGACGCTAGTGGAAACTACAGCATAAATGTTTCAGGCTCAGACTTAGCAGCTGACTCAGACATGACTGTAGAAGCAAGCGTTACTACTACTGATACTGCTGGAAATACTGCTTCTGCTACTGATACTCATTCATACAGTTTACTAGACTCTGATAATGATGGAATTCCTGATATTACCGACATTGATGATGACAATGATGGAATTTTAGATACCGATGAAGGAGATGGCAACATAGATACTGATGAAGACAGTATACCTGATAGTCTTGATACTGATAGTGATAATGATGGAGTTCCAGATGTTATTGAAGGAAATGACGATAATAGTGATGGGATACCTGATAGCCTTCCTTCTGGAAATGACTCAGATGGAGATGGTTTGGATGATACTTATGACACAGATAACGGAGGTACCCCTGTAGACATTCCTGATAATGATGGAGATGGTATTCCAGATTTTCAAGATATTGATGATGACAACGATGGTATTAATACTTCAGATGAAAATCCTGGTGACTCTGACCCAACAACCAACGATGCTCTTGATACCGATGACAATGGTATTCCTGACTATCTGGACCCTAACACAAAACCATGTGGTACTCCCTATAACATCATGACTCCTGGTAGTGATGGTGATAATGATATTTTCTTCATCTCTTGTATAGACAGACCTGAATATAGTAATAATACTGTTGAGATTTTCAACAGATGGGGTAACACTGTATACAAAGCCTCTGGCTATAACAATAAAGACGTTGTTTTTAACGGAACTTCTAATGGAAGAACAACAATTAATGTTGATGAAAAATTACCTTCAGGCACCTATTTCTATGTTATCGATTTAGGTGATGGATCAAAACCAAAAGTAGGCTGGTTATACATTAATAGATAAAAAAAATAATATGAAATTAAAACACCTATACACATTAATATTCTTAATACAAATATTAATAAATGTAAATGCTCAACAAGACCCGCAATATACTCAATATATGTATAACACTATGAGTGTGAACCCTGCATATGCTGGATCAAGCGGACACACTATAGTAAATGCTCTTGCAAGAACTCAATGGGTTGGTATTGAAGGTGCTCCTGACACTCAAACGCTAAGTTTCGATACTCCTCTAGGCTTTAGCGGCGTTGGGTTAGGTATTAACCTTACTAACGATAGAATAGGCCCCGCCAATGAGATTTTTCTGGATATCAATGCTTCTTATACAGTTCGTACCAGTGATGAGGGAAATTTAGCTTTTGGGTTGAAACTTGGAGCAAGACATTTAAACGTTGATTGGAACAAAGGTATTGTTAAGGATCGAGACGATAAAAGTCTAACTGGAAACATTAATAGATTTTTACCAACTATTGGAGCTGGTATTTATTACTATACTTCTAACTGGTATTTGGGAGCAGCTATTCCTAATTTTATTAACACAGATCATTATGATGACTCTAATAATGGAGGTGATGTCGCAAAAGAACGAATACACTTGTTTTTAATTGGTGGATATGTATTTGATTTAAACGAAAGTATTAAGTTTAAGCCCGCATTTTTAACAAAAGTTGTAAATGGTGCACCTTTATCCCTAGATGTATCAGCTAATTTCCTTTTCAATGAAAAATTTACAGCAGGTATAGCTTGGAGGTGGGATGATTCTATTAGTGCTTTGATAGGACTTCAAGCTTCTAGAAATTTACACATAGGGTTAGCCTACGATCTCACTACCTCTAATTACAGCAACTACAATTCTGGAACCTATGAATTAATGATTAAATGGGAAATATTCAAAGAGCTAGCAATGAAGTCTCCTAGATTCTTTTAAATTATAAATAAAATGAAAAAAGCAATACATTTTTTACTTATAATAGTATTTATACCAATAACCATTAATAGCCAACGAAAGTATGCTGCTAATAGATATTTTGAAGAGTTTTCTTATAAAAAATCTGCTGAATTATATCAATCCATATACAACAAAGGAGATAATTCTTATACTGTATTAAGTAGATTAGGAGATTCTTACTACTTTAATTTTAAATATGTTATGGCAGAAAAAAACTATCAAGAGTTAATGAAACTATACGAAAATTCTGCTAAACCTAAACATATATTTAGATATGCCCAAGTTTTAAAAACTAATGGTAAAATAAAAGAATCTGACAAGTGGCTATTAAAATTAAACAAAAACGATAGTCGTGTGAAGGCTTTAGAAGAAAACACTAATTATTTTGTTGAATACTCTAATCGAGAAAAGACATATATAAACATCCACAACCTATCTAGCAACACTTCTTATTCAGACTTTGGTGGATACATTTATGATAATCATTTATATTTTTCTTCTACCCAACCCAAAACAGAAAAAGGTAAAAAACTCTATCGATGGAATAAGCAACCATATTTAAACATTTATAAAGCAAAACAAAATAACGATTCTATTAAAGTTTTGGATGTGGGTAAACCTATCATTCTTGAAGAATTAAGCTCTAAATATCACGAATCAAATATTGTTGTTTCTAAAGATGGAAAAACAGCTTACTTCACCAGAGATAACTTTGATGGCAAGCGATTAATAGGAGATAAAAATAATATTTCTCACCTTAAAATTTATAAAGCTACTAAAAAAGGAAACTTTTGGGGAGATATAAAAGAACTACCTTTTAATAGTAATAGTTTTTCTTGCGGACATCCTGCCCTTAGTCCTGACGAAAAAATACTTTATTTTGTTTCTGATATGCCAAATGGCTACGGAGATACCGATATTTATAAAATAGCAATTTTAGAAAACGATATCTATGGAAAACCTGAAAATCTGGGCAAAACTATTAATACAGAAAGCAAAGAAATGTTTCCTTTTATAGGGAATGATAATGTTTTATATTTTTCTTCTGATGGACATATTGGCTTAGGAGGTTTAGATGTTTTTGAGGCAAAAATCACTAGTAACTCTTATACAAAACCAGTAAATTTAGGAAGTCCTGTTAATGGTCCTTTTGATGATTTTGCTTTCATTATTAACGACAAGCATACTCAAGGCTACTTTTCTTCCAACAGAAAAGAAGGTAAGGGAAATGATGATATTTATAGTTTTAAAATATACGATTGTAAAGAAAATATTAAAGGAGTTATTTCAGACTCAAAAACAGGAAACCCTATTCCCAATGCTACCGTTCAGCTTATAAACAAACAAGGAGAACCCATTTTTACTAAAACAACTAATAAAGATGGTAGTTATTTATTTGAAAAAATAGATTGTGAAAAGAATTTTGTAGTCGTTGCTTCAAAAAAAGATTATAGAAACTCTCAAAAAAACACAAAAACACTAGACATTAACAAAAGATTAATTACTGAGAACATCCAACTTGAATCTTTAATAAAAGATGATCAAATCATTATAAACCCTATTTACTTTGATTTTGATTTATATAATATTCGTGAAGATGCCGAATACGAGTTAGAACATATCGTTTCTGTCTTAAAAGACAACCCTGATATAAGTTTAAGAATTGAGTCTCATACCGATAGTAGAGGATCGCGAACATATAACAAATTATTATCAGACAAAAGAGCCAAATCTACAAGAGACTATATATTATCAAGAGATATTTCTCCAAAAAGGATTAAAAGTGCTGTTGGTTACGGAGAAGAACAGTTATTAAACAATTGTAATGATATAAATCAAAATAAGTGCACCGAACAAGAACATCAACAAAACAGAAGGTCTTATTTTTATATAGAAAAAAAATAATCTATTATTCTAATAAAAAGCAAAGGCTTTCAATTAAATTGAAAGCCTTTGCTTAGTAGCGGGAACAGGACTCGAACCTGTGACCTTCGGGTTATGAGCCCGACGAGCTACCTACTGCTCTATCCCGCGATTTGGGATTGCAAATATACATTTTATTCTCTGTTTTATCCAAATAAAAGTTAATAATTCTTGATTTTAATCTTTTTAACGCCGTAAAGAGTCATTTATGACTAGATTACTTATAAACCAAAGATGAAAATATTAATATAATAATTACAAAAACGTTTTATAAACTCGTTTATAAAACGTTTTTGTATGTATTCAAATAATCTAAAAAGTTAACTCTATCCTTATTAAATCAACCTTCATTTTTTTTAGCTTTATATCCTTAATTCATAATACTAACTATTGAATTTAGAATCTTATTAAAACTTGAACTTAAATACAAATTCATGTGAACCATTACTGTAGGTTGATATATCGTTAATAGCATGTTCATAAGCATATCCTAGTTTAAATTCTTTAATAAACTTAAATAGTAATAGTCCGCTAAACGATTCTTTTAATCTATGTGACACACCAAACTCTACTTTATCAAAAAGGCCAATCATTGCAGTAGCATCAAACGACAAAGGTACACCTGATACGTAACGCATCATAAATGATGGAGTAATAGTTAGTTTAGAGTCATTTTCTAAACTGAATGTATAACCTCCTGCTAAGTATATGTGTGGCTTATCGGAAGCACTAGTTACAACATTCCCCTCTTTCTCATAACGCTTACTTTGTAATAATACAGGCACCGATAAACTTGCGTAATAGTTCTTACCCTTTAAATAAGCTCCAGCACCAAAATTCGGATTAAATCTACTTATATTTTCATTAAAAAGAGGGTCATTAATATTCAACGATTGTAAATCTACATTAATAAATGTTCCACCTCCTTTTAAGCCCAAGAATAAATCCATCGATTCTGATATTTGTAACTTGTACGAAAAATCGATATACACATCTGTCTCTTTGGCTACTGAAAACTTATCATTTACCAAAGACAATCCTGAACCTAAATTCTTACCTAAAGGTGAGGAAATAGATAAAGTTTGGGTTGAGGGTGCATCTTTAATACCAACCCATTGACCACGTATTAACATAGTTGCGTCTAACACATTTTGTGAACCCGCGAAAGCAGGGTTTATAATATTCATATTTAATTGATACATCGTAAAAGATGGATCTTGCTGTGCCTTAGCATTTAGTGATAGAACAAAAATAAGGCTAGTAATTATATATTTTATATGAGTGAATTTCATTTCTTTAATTTTCAAATTAATATTTTCTTTTTCAATTATTAATAATTAATATATAGCCATCCTTGTACTGGTGGGTAGTCCGAATCATTCAAATTAATGATATAATAGTAAGCACCTACAGGTAGTTTTGTACTACTCCCTCCTCTTTGATTTGAAGTAGCACTCCAGTTGTTTTGATAGCCCTTTGATTCATATACACGTTCTCCCCAACGGTTAAAAACTTGTATATTACTATTAGGAAACTTCTCAATGTTTTCAATTACCCAAGTATCGTTTTGTCCATCTCCGTTTGGTGAGAAGCCTTTTGGTGAGACCACCTGCCTTGTATCACAAGCGTCTGATATACCGTCATTATCTTCGTCTGGCGCTGTAAAAGTTACTCTAGCTGTTCCCGTAGCTGTGTTTCCGCTGTTGTCAATTACAGTTAAGGTAACTGTTGTTGGAGTTGATAAATCTGGGCATTGAAATGTTGTGGTGTCTAACGACATATTTGCAACTCCACTACATGCATCACTACTACCATTATCTACTTGTTGAGCTGTAATAGTCGCCTCCCCGTTGGCGTCTAATGCTACTGTAATATCTCGTGTTACTACTGTTGGCGCATCCGTTTCTACAACCGTTACCGTAGCCGTACCTGTTGATGTATTACCCTGGTCATCAGTTACTGTTAAGGTTACTGTGTTCGTTCCTAAATTTGAACAATCAAAAGTTGTCTTGTCTAAACCTATAGAGGCTATTGAACAGTTATCGGTACTGTTATCATTAACATCTGATATTGTAATTGAACCTTGACCGTTACTTAAAGTTACCGTTACATCTTTAGTATTTACTGTTGGCACCATGATATCTTCTACAGTTACTATTGCCATTGCTGTTTCACTAGCACCACCATCGGTTGCTGTTAAGGTCACCGTGTTGGTTCCGATGTTTGAACAATCAAAAGTTGTCTTATCTAAACTTAAGGTCGGATTAGAATTACACCCACTTCCTGAACCGTTATCTACATCACTTGGTTGAATCGTTACACTTCCGCTAGCGTCTAATTGTACAGTAATGTTTTGTGTTACTACCGCTAATGGGGCACTTGGATTTGCTGTAACCGTTACTTGAGCTGTTGCAGTTGCACTATTACCTGATGCATCTGTTACCGTTAATGTAACAGTATTATTACCTACTTCTGAACAACTAAATGTTGTTACGTCTAAACTGTAAGTCAAATCAGTAGCACTAGTACAGTTATCTGAAGAACCATTGTTAATCTGTGTTGGGGCAATACTTACTTGATTATTTGCACCCAACTGAACTGATATGTCTTGTGTTACTACTGTGGGTACAATAGTATCCTCTACTGTTACTGTTGCAGCTGCTGTACTTGTATTGTTGTTTACATCTACCACTGTTAATAGAACTTGGTTTACTCCTATGTTTGAACAATCGAATGTTGTTTTGTCTAAACTCATTGATGCGATTGAACAATTATCAGTACTGCCGTTGTCAATTTGCTGTGGGGTAATCGTTCCATTACCTCTAGCGTCTAATTGTACTGTTAAATTTTGAGTTGTTACTGTTGGTAAAATATTATCTTCTACAGTTACTACAGCACTTACTGTTGCGGTGTTTATTCCATCTGTTGCTGTTAATACTACATTGTTTGTTCCTACGTTTGAACAATTAAAACTTGTAATATCTAAACTTAATGTGGGGTTTGAATTACATCCACTTCCTGAACCATTATCTACATCTTGTGGCGTAATTGTTGCACTTCCGTCTGTTGCTAAATATACAGTAATATTTTTTGCAACTGCTTGTAATGTAGCATTTGGATTTGCGTTTACTGTTACAACGGCTGATTCATTAGTTGTATTTCCAATAGCATCTCTTACTTGCACATTAATTGTATTTGTTCCTAAATTACTACAATCAAACGTTGTTTTACTTAAAACTGTTGTTAAGTTTGTTGATGATGTACAGTTATCAATTGCTGTATCTAAAACATCTGATGCTGTTATTGTTGCTTGATTATTCGCATCTAAATTAATGGTAACATTTTTAGTTGCTACTACTGGTGCGATGTTATCTTGAACTATTACAGTTGCTGTTGCAGTATTGGTATTCCCTGCAGTATCCTCTACTGTTAAGGTCACCGTATTTGGTGTTGCCGTATCATTACAATCAAACGTTGTTTTATCTAAACTCATTGATGCTATTGAACAGTTATCGGTACTTCCGTTATCAATTTGCTGTGGAGTAATACTTGCATTTCCGTTAGCATCTAACTGAACCGTTAAGTTTTGTGTTTTTACCGTTGGCTTTACGTTTTCTTTTACAGTAATTGTTTTTAATGCTGATGCCGTATTTCCTACACTAGAATTATTAACATCAAAAGCTACATTTTCAGGAACTTTTAATGTAATTGGTGTTCCTACGCATGTATTTGTTGGTGTTACTTTAAATGTGTATTCATTTGCATTTACTGTCGTAAAATTACTTAATGTTGCTCCTGTTGCCTGAATATCATTTAAAGTAAAGCCTGTAACTCCTCTTTGTGAGTTAAATTCTACTGTTGCAGAAAAATCTCCAGCAGTTGTGTTTCCTTGTGGAAGTCCTGTAATATAAGGTGTTGGACGTGGAATTACACTAAAATTAGCCGTTACATTAGTGTCTGCATTTAACACCACTGTAGCCGTTGTTCCGTTTGGAGCTGTAGCAGGACTTGGTGATATTACCCAATTATCAAACTGATAACCCGAATTTGGTGTAGCTGTTAAAGTTACACTTGTTCCGTCTAAATACATGCCGTTTGCTGAAGGTTGAGGATTTGCTGTTACTGTACCATTAGTAGAAGTAATTGTTAAATCTCTATACACTGGTGCCGTTGCCCCGTATTCATAACATCCCATATCCACAATTGTATTATGAATTCTTGAATTTCCAAGTAAATCAATTGTAACTCCTGTTGGAATTTTAGAGTTATCTCCTGTGTTAAGAGCTGGTGAAAATTGAGATGATATTGTAAAATCATTTATCATACTTGTAAAATAAGGGTCACTATTTTGAACATTTGTTGTTGCTGTAATACTACTATCAGAAAAATCTCCAATAGAATTAAAAACATTAAGTGAGGTTACAGGGTTTTGGTAAAAGTCTGTAACCGCTCTTGTAGTATTTCCTCCTGATGTTTCGTTAGCCCAAAAAATACAATTTGACACCTTGGCTCTCATAATTCCTGTTGCTCCAGTGTTTTGTGAAATTCCTACAACACCGTGTGTAGTCGCATTAAGGTTTTGACCTGTTCCTAAATCTTCATTATTCGCAAAAGTATTGTTTACAATATCTAAATTACAATCTGTAGTATTTCCAACCATTCTAAACCAAGCAGCACTACCGCTTAATCCTTGAAGAGAAGAGGCTAAATCTCCTGTTATATTGTTGACAAATAAATTATTAACAAATACAATATCTACATTAGTATTATCTCTTATCATACTATATGCTCCTGCTCCCCAACGAGCCATATTGTTTTTAAATTGGCAATTTTCAACAGTTAATCTTCCTCGAGACGAAGCGTTTCTGTTGTTTAAATTCATCTCTGCAAAAAGACCCGCCGCTTCTTTTCTTGAAACATTATCTTCTATAATACAATTTTTTAAGGTAAATTTTGCTACGGTTTTTTCTTTTATAATTGCTCCACCGGGTTCTGTAGCATTTCTATTAGTATGTGCATCACTAATGGTTAATCCGTCTAAAACTACATCGTTAGCCGTTGCTTCAATTTTTACGATATGATAACTGTTGTCATTTTTTCTTGTTGAGTTATTGTAATTATCAATATAAGTTGCTTGGTTAGTATCATTCCCTTGTAAATCTCCTGATAAAACAGTTGTGTTTTGCCCTAAAACACGTTGACCTATAAGGTTTTCTGTTCCTGCAAAACCTCCGTAAATTTTAGTTCCTGTTTTTGTAATTCTAAAAGTAGCATCTCTGTTAGAAGCGTGGGGTTTATATATTCCACCTGCTACCCAAATCTGCTCGTTGTCGTTGGTATATCTTATAGCATCTTGCAAATCGGTATAGGCATTTACCCAAGATGAACCGCTGTTATCTCCTGTTGCATTGTCTTTTACATAAATTCTCCCTCGTGTTCTAAATCGTTTTCTAAGTGACCAACCTGAAATACTTGAAGCACTACAATTTTTTCTGATATAAACATCATAATTTTGCGAAGGGTCTAAACCTGAAAGTGTATGTGCTGTGGTAACTCCTTGTACAATTGTTGCTGATGAAAAAGAGTCAGACGATTTGTGATACGCAATATCGCAAAGACCATTACCGATTGTATTGGTAATTTCTGCGGAAGTATTGCTTATTGAACTTGTATTTATGGTAAAATCATTAAGGGTAGGTGAAAAACAAAAACCTTGTAATAAACCTTGTATTTCAGCTACGGTTAACCATCTGTTATAAATATAGATATCATCAATAATATCATTATATTTATAGATGTTTGCTACCGAATTATTTCTATTATTCCCAATAGCAAATTGTCCGCCTGTATTTAATCCTGTAACTGAACCTGTTGTAGAAAGATTTCTATCATCGTTATCAACCATAACACCATCAATCCATAATCTTGCTTCTGAAAATTTATTCGATTGCCCTTGCTTTCTTCCTGTTCTAAACATAGCCACAACGTGATGCCAATTACCATCTGCAATAAAGCCACTTACAGCTGTTCTATACTCGGTTGTTCCTCCTATAACTCTTGATTGTGCTACTATTTTACCTCTTTGCAACATAATGGTAACTCCTGTTTCATAAGCGTTAGCGTAGTTATGAGGTGTTGCTGTTGTGTTTTTACTATCATCTATAATAACTTTAAAATTAGTATCATTGGTAGTTGTTTTTACCCAAAACGCAAAAGTAGGATATCCAGTATTGATATCTGCCCCTACTAAATGACTTGTGTTTAATTGAATGGCATCATTTGCCCCTGAACTATTAAACCTATCGGCAATTACTACTGAAGTTGTTCCTACTGGGGTTAGGTTGTTTGTTCCACCTATATCGGTTGTATTACCGTCGGTAAAATTGTAGCCTACCAATAAACCATTAGTCGGTACCGTTTGTGAAAAAGCTACTGTTACTACTAGCAATAAGAGCCAAAGTAATTTTTGTTTCATAATTCATATATTTTAATTTATAAAACAAAAAAAATGTTTAATCTTCAGATGCTACAAATGATTTTATGAATATCAAATCGGTTTTGTAGATGGAGTTATCAGTTAAATTTTAACTAGTGATGTAACCTAATTAAATCTCGGTTAAACTAGTAAAATCTAAAATATCTGATACCATTTATATTTTATCTTGTAATTTTTATCGAAAATAGAAGGAGTATCTGTAATAGTTCTGAATTATCTTCGTAAGATTTAAATTTGTAATAGCCTACGTGGGGACTTCTTTTTCGTTATTTTAAAGAACCACTCGCAGTCTTTTATTTTAATAGATATATTTATTCTTGCTTTGATTAATAATTACTTTTTACTTAAATTTTTTGCATTATGGAATAAATAATATACAAAAAAAGGTTTTCAATTAAATTGAAAACCTTTGCTTAGTAGCGGGAACAGGACTCGAACCTGTGACCTTCGGGTTATGAGCCCGACGAGCTACCTACTGCTCTATCCCGCGATTTGCGGTTGCAAATATACATCCTTTTTCTTGTTATCACCAAATAAAAAAGCATTTATTTTCCATATAAATATATTTCTCTAAATAACAAGCATCTAAAAAAATAAATACTTCTTACACAAAACAACCTATCTTTGCATCATGACACATAAAGCAGGATTTGTAAATATTATTGGAAACCCAAATGTTGGGAAATCTACCTTGATGAACACACTAGTTGGTGAAAAACTATCTATCATCACTTCAAAAGCGCAAACTACTAGACATCGTATTTTGGGGATTGTTAATGGAGACGATTATCAAATTGTTTTTTCGGATACACCAGGAATCATAAAACCAGCATATGAGTTGCAAGAATCTATGATGGATTTTGTAAAATCTGCCTTTGAAGATGCCGATGTTCTTATTTACATGGTAGAAGTCGGTGAAACAGCTCTTAAGAACGAAGCTTTTTTCAACAAAATAATCAACAGCAAAATTCCAGTAATTTTGCTGTTAAACAAAGTTGATAAATCAACTCAAGAAGAGGTTGAAGCTAAAATTGAATACTGGAAAAAGAAGGTTCCAAATTCTTTTGTGTATGTAATTTCTGCTCTTGAAAACTTTAATGTAGATACCGTTTTTTATAAAATTATTGAGCTTTTACCAGATTCTCCTCCTTTTTACCCAAAAGATCAGTTAACCGATAGACCTGAACGCTTTTTTGTGAATGAAAAAATTCGTGAAAAAATTCTTCAACATTATAAAAAGGAAATCCCTTATTCTGTAGAAGTTGAAACTGAAAGCTTTGTTGAAGAAGATAATATTATAAAGATCCGTTCTGTTATTATGGTAGAACGTGAAACACAAAAAGGAATTATCATCGGACACAAAGGAAGTGCAATCAAACGTGTTGGAACTGAAGCCCGCAAAGACCTTCAGCAATTTTTTGATAAAAAGGTTTTTTTAGATTTACATGTAAAAATCAATAAAAACTGGCGCTCTAACGAACGTCAATTAAAACGATTTGGATACAAAGACTAGCCTCTTTTTATTGTTCGTAATAACTGTTTCGTATACTCTTTCAATTCATCCATTTGTTTTTTTCCTGTTGATTTCCCTAGGCTTCCTAACAAGTATAAAGCAACCCATACAATAGGCAAAACAACCAGCATTACTATAGGCAGCATCGTTATTTTTTTTAATGACCAATTGCTGTAAGCTATAATGGCAAAAATCACAAAAGCTGTTCCCACCAAAAAGTGTAAAAACATGAAAAAAGTCCACACTTGAGGTTTGGGACCAAACAAACCTTTTATATTTGATGAAGTTTCTGAAACCTCTTCTATTTCAATATGCAATTGCGGTGACCATAAATGCGATTCCTTCTCAGGTACATCAATAACCACATGATTATCTACAACCTTCATTTTGTACTTAGAAACATCGTTTAAATGCTTCTTTATTTCTTCTAACAAAACCTGAGAATTTATTTCATACTCTAATTGAAAACGAGGTTTTAAAAAAATCTGGTTGTATAATTTATCATCCATTAAATAAAATATTAGGTGCCAACAATATAGCAAAAACTATATACTATCTAAAAAACATTACAAATCATATACTAAATTGTATCTTTGCACAAATTTTTTGCAAAATGAGTATTATTGCGATTGTAGGAAGACCAAATGTAGGTAAATCCACTTTATTTAACCGATTAGTAAAACGTCGTGAAGCTATTGTTGATTCTGTTAGTGGAGTTACAAGAGATCGTCACTACGGAAAATCTGAATGGAACGGAAAAGAATTTTCTGTAATTGATACTGGTGGTTATATTGTTGGATCTGATGATATTTTTGAAGGAGAAATACGTAAACAAGTTCAGTTAGCTATTGATGAAGCTGATATTATTGTTTTTGTAGTTGATGTTGAACAAGGTATTACCCCTATGGATGCTGAGGTTGCCAAAATTTTACGTCAGGTTGAAAAACCATTATTTATGGCTGTAAACAAAGTTGACAATGCAATGCGTGATGCTGATGCTGTTGAGTTTTACAACCTTGGATTAGGAGACTATTACACTATTTCTTCCATTAACGGAAGCGGAACAGGAGAGTTATTGGACGCTATTGCAGAAGAAATTCCTGAACCTGAAGAAGATGAAGAAAAACAAGACGAATTGCCTCGTTTTGCTGTAGTTGGACGTCCAAACGCAGGAAAATCATCGTTTATTAATGCTTTAATTGGAGAAGACAGAAATATTGTAACCAATATTGCAGGAACCACACGAGATTCTATTGATACAAAATACAATCGTTTTGGATTTGAATTCAACTTAGTCGATACCGCTGGAATTAGAAAAAAATCGAAAGTAAAAGAAGACTTAGAATTCTATTCAGTAATGCGTGCTGTACGTGCTGTTGAGCATTGTGATGTTGCGGTATTGGTTATTGATGCAACTCGTGGATTTGAAGGACAAGATGAAAAGATTTTTTGGTTAGCAGAGAAAAACAGAAAAGGTATTGTTATTTTAGTAAATAAATGGGATTTAGTTGAAAAAGAAACCAATACTATGCGTGATTTTGAAGCTAAAGTTCGTCAGGCAATTGCTCCTTTTACAGATGTTCCTATTGTCTTTATTTCTGCATTAACCAAGCAACGTATTTTTAAAGCTATTGAAACTGCTGTTGAAGTTTTTGAAAATAGAAAACGTCGCATTCAAACAAGTAAGTTAAACGAAACGATGTTAGAGATTATGGAGCATAATCCTCCTCCAGCAACGAAAGGTAAATTCATAAAAATAAAGTACTGTATGCAGTTGCCAACACACACTCCTCAGTTTGCTTTCTTTGCTAATTTACCTCAATATATTAGAGATCCTTACAAGCGTTATATTGAAAATCAGTTACGCGAACATTATAACTTTAATGGAGTACCTATTAGTATTTATTTCAGACAGAAATAAGTTTAACAATATTTAACTCTTAGAAAGTAGTTTTTTCTTTTTATTTGTAGCTCTTTGAAAATCATTTTGCTATAAACAATGAAAAAACTACTTTTTATTTTTACCTTATTACTTACCAGTTCAATTTTTGCTCAATCTTATCCGTTTAAAATTACTGGTACTATTAACTCTGAAAAAGATAAAACTGCTATTGAGGCAGCAACAATTCATCTTGAGAGAGCTAAAGACAGCTCAATTATTACTTACACCATTTCTAATGAAAAAGGAAAATTCTCTTTAGAAGGAAAATCTTTTAGTAAGGGTGTAAAACTCTTTATTTCTTACGTTGGTATGGATAGTTACTCTAAATTTATAGAGCTAGACAAAACCTCTAATCTCAATTTAGATACAATTTTTTTAAAAGAAGAAAGTAATGTTCTTAGTGAAGTAGTTATACAATCACGAGCTCCAATTACTGTTAAAAAAGACACTTTAGAATTTAATGTTAAATCTTTTAAAACTAAAAAAGATGCCAATGTTGAAGATCTTTTAAAGAAACTTCCTGGTGTTGAAGTAGATGAAAATGGAAAAATTACTGTAAACGGGAAAGAAGTCAATAAAATTTTGGTTAATGGTAAACCTTTCTTTGGAAATGATCCTAGTATTACCACTAAAAATTTAACAAAAGATATTATTGAAAAAGTTCAAATAACAGATACCAAATCTAAATCTGAAGCTTTTACTGGTGAAAAAGGAAATGCAAATAACAAAACTATAAACCTTACCATAAAAAAAGAAAATAATAAAGGTTGGTTTGGTAGAGTATCTGGTGGCGCTGGAACCGACAAACGCTTTGAAGGAGCTGCGATGGTAAACCGTTTTGATAACAATCAACGATTTAGCATATTAGCCAGCACAAACAATATCAATTCTCCAGGTTTTAGCTTTGGAGAAATTCAAAAAATGTTTGGAGGAGGTGGTAATATTTGGATAGGTGGAAATGGTAGTTTTAATGTTAATGGAAGAAGTTTTGGAGGCGGTAGCGGTATTATAAAATCAAAAACTGCTGGTGCAACCTATGCTGATGAATTTGGTAAAGGTTTAGATGTAAACGCAAACTATTTTTACTCAGGAAGTAATTCAAACAACGAATCGAAAAGTAATAGAGAGTACACACTTCCTGATAGGAAGTATTTTTCCAACTCTACTACTACTTCTGACGATGAAAATCACAATCATAGTTTTGATACAGAGTTTGACATTGAAATAGATTCTACTCTTTTAATTAATATTAGACCTAACTTCGTTTTTAATAAGCGTGAAGGTAGTAGCCGTAGACAAGAACAATCTTTAGACGAAGGTAATACACTTACGAATAGCTACGTGAGTTCAGCCTATTCTAAAGCAACAGCAAACAATTTTCAAAACAGATTAGATATTACTAAAAAAATTGGAGCTAAAGGTTCCTTTATTAAAGCCTCTATAACTAACAGTATTGATAAAACAGATACCGAAGAATTTAACAAGTCTATAATTGAAACTTTCGGAAATAATGCTAGCACAGAAAATAGAGACCAAAAAAGCATTATTGAAAATAACTTAACAGGACTTTCCTCACGTCTAACCTATCGTTTTCCTCTAATTGCTAAGAAATTATTTTTAGATACTAAGTATAGTTATCAACGTGATGAACGAAAAAACCAAGAAAACACTTTTGATTTTAACTCAACAACACAACAGTACAGTGACTTTAATACTGAATTGAGTTCTGACTTTACATATAATGATATTACTAAAACCCCTTCAGTAGATTTAGTGTATAGATCTAAAAAGTGGCGTTTAAATTTTGGTACTGGTTTTGTTAACAGAACCTTAGAAAACAATGATAAATTGCGCCCTGAATTAAGCTTAAAAAAAGAATACAATAATTTAGATTTAGATGCTGGTTTCAGATATAGATTTGACTCCAAAGCCTCTATTTACTTTGATTATCGTTTAAACAATAATGCTCCCAGCATTAATCAAGTTCAACCTTTTTCTGATGTGACCAACCCTTCCAATATTGTTACCGGTAATCCAAATTTAAAACCAGCTCAAAATCACAGAGCATATATTAATTTTAACAAGTTTAACTGGCAAGCTCGTACTGGTTTTTGGTTTTATATAAGTGGTACTCTTTATGAAAATCAAGTAATAACAAACACCTCTATTGACGATAATTTGGTCAGAAAAACCTCTTATGAAAACAATGATGGGGGTTATGATTTATGGGGTGGTGGTAGCTATACAAAAAAAATAAAACTAGACTCCATTTCTAGTATTAAATTTAAAGCTGGTGGAAACATTGGTTCCAATAAA
Organism: Tenacibaculum sp. Mcav3-52; assembly: GCF_022347665.1. Classification (NCBI taxonomy): domain Bacteria; kingdom Pseudomonadati; phylum Bacteroidota; class Flavobacteriia; order Flavobacteriales; family Flavobacteriaceae; genus Tenacibaculum; species Tenacibaculum sp. Mcav3-52. The sequence continues at coordinate 16,525 of NZ_JAKRGE010000001.1, forward strand.
AACTTTAATATCTTAAATAACATAAAAGAAGGAGCTAAAACAACTTCGTTAACCCCTAATTTTGGAATCACATTAGAGTGGGACAAACTGGCTTCTATAGAAACACAGTATCGTATTTCTTTTTCAAATACTAAATACGACGTTAACACTGATCAAAATCAAGACTTCACTAGACATTCTGTTAATATAAGAACAAAAACAAACATCCCAAAAAAGTTAGAATGGTTAAATGACATTCGTTACACATACAACCCTAACGTAATTGGATTTAATAAAGCTGCTTGGTTTTGGAATGCTACATTAGCTTATTCTATTTTAAAAGATCAAGGTACTATTAGCTTAAAAGCATATGATTTATTAAATCAAAACACCAACGCTCAACGTAGAGCAACCTCAAACTACATAGAAGATTCCGAAAGCACCGTATTGCAACAATATTTTATGCTTGGGTTTAGTTGGAAATTTAATAGTTTAGGTAAAAAAGGTAAAATACAAAACTACGATTTCCGTTTTTAAATCTCCATTCAAAAGAACTATAAATCCCTTATCAAAAACTGGTCAGGGATTTTTTATTTTTTACTCCCATACCTAAGCATTATATTTAACATATAATTTAACTTTTCACGCCATTTATATCGTTTCCTTTTTTTGTTAATTTATCCCAATATTTACTTAAATAAAATTAAAAATTAGCTATACAATGCCCAAATACAATTTATATAAATTAATAGTTATAATCCTACTCTTTACATCTTGCTCTAAATCAGAAGAAAACCAACTACCTGCTTCTACTCTACTAACTGTAAAAATTAGTTCAACTAATCCGTTAAACAGCAAAATAGAATGGACTAATACTGATAATTCACAAAACAAAACCACCTATTACGACCTTTACTTAGGCGATGAACTAATAGCTGAATATATTGACGGTAACACTTTCGAATTTGAAGAGCTTAAAGGCTTAACTGAATACCAAGGTAAAGTAATCGTCAAGGACATAAATAACAAAACTATTACTTCTACTGAATACAAATTTTTTACTGATAAAAAACAATTTGAAGGTAATATAGAGTTAAAAAGTCAAGAAGATATTGATAACTTTACCTCTAAAGGGTACAATGCTATCAAAGGAAATCTAATTATAAATGGTAAAACTTCCTCTGTAAAAAATCTTTCTAATTTTAATGACCTTAGTCAAATACATGGAGACTTGTTTATTATAAATACCTCTCTTAAAAACTTAAGTGGTTTTGAAGGTGTAACATTAACTTCTAATGAAGCTAGACTCGTTATTATTAACAACAATGAGCTTACCAATGTTGAAGCTTTATCAACAATTACGGCTTTGGGTTCTCTTCGTATTCTAAACAATAAGTCGTTACAAAACTTAAGCGGATTTCATAAACTAAAAACTATTCGACAAGAGTTATCAATCAGTTTGAATCCTTCTATAAATAATCTAACTGCTTTACAGAATCTTAGTAAGCTTCATAAAGTTAATATTATTGGAAATGATTCTTTAGAAAACTTAAACGGTTTAGAACAAATAACAGAAGTCAACGCTGTTGTAATTAAAAATAATACTTCTTTAAAAACTATGGAAGGTTTACAGAACTTAACATCTTGTGAACTTTACTTTACTATTGAAAACAATACTAAACTTACTAAGTTAAATGGTCTTTCTAGTTTAAAGAGTGTTGGCGCTATTAAAATTATTAACAATGCTTCTTTAGCAAGTATTTCTAACTTATCATCTTTAACGTCTGTTAGTTATTTAATAGAAGTAAAAGATAATTCTAATTTAACTTCTCTTAATGGAATACAAAATATAGTTTACGATAACAGCCTCACAAATAAGGAACTTTTTATTCAAAACAATCCTAAAATTACAACCTTAGATGCTCTTTCAAACTATACTTTCGAAAGAGGTGTTATAGACATTTCAAATAATAAAAAACTTGTTAATTTTTGTGGATTAAAAAAGCTACTAACCGAAATTAAGCATAAAGATTTTGATGAAAACAACTTTATTTATAACAATGCGTATAACCCCAGTATAAATGATATTTTAGGTAAAAAATGTAATTTATCATTATAATTTTACAAAATGCACCTCATAAAAAAACACGCTGTATTTTCTTATACAGCGTGTTTTTTATTGCTTTGTTTAAAAATTATTTTACTTTTTTCATCCAAAAAATAAGTATACCTATTGTTGTTACTCCCCATAAAACAATAAAACAAACTATGGGAGCGGGTGTTTTAGGTAAACTACCGTTAACTCCATAGCGAGTTATTTCTTCAACTCCTCCCCAAAAAGACAACCCTAAAATTATCACAGTAATACTGTATGCTATAATTATTGATATTCTATATTTTTTCACCCCTGACTTCAGCTTTTGCCGCTTTGCTTGTAAGTATGCTCCTGTTAAACACAGCACAGACAATGAAAGTCCGAAAATAAAATACAACCATTTAGACCACAATCCTGCAAAATTGCCAAAATGTAAGACATCTACAGTTTCCCACCATCTATGATACATGGTTAACTCCTCAGGTTTTTGAATCTTAATTACATCTCCTGTTAAAGTATTCAGAGTAATATGTGCTGTTCTTTTTCTTACAAGTAATGCTCCATTATCACCTTCAAATGATAAAAGTCCTTTATTGTAATTGTAAAAAAACAAACGCTGAATTTCCAATTCAGGAAACTCTTTTTCTGCTTTTTCTACCAGTTCATTGATACTTAAATACTTTTCCTTATTTTTTTGTGTAATTTGTGAAGTATCAATATGTGGCGGCTCTGGAAGCCACCATTCCAACAAATACCAAGTTCCCGTAAGTCCTATTAATAAACCAAACCATAATGACCATAATCCGATTAACTTATGAGTATCTGACCAAAGCCTTCTAGCTCCTTTTTTAATATTTAACTTAAAAAAACCTGATCTCCATTTTTTGTAAAATGAAAAACCTGTGAGAGTTGAAAGAACTAAAACAAACCCTAAACATCCCACTATGAAGTACCCAAAATTTACTCCAAAAATACGTGATACATCTGGATCAAAAAGAGACATATGGAAACTTCTAAAAAAGCGTTGTACATTAAAATATGTTGTTTCTTCTTGTATATTATAAGATGAAGGGTTCATATAAAAACGAAAAAGTTCACCACTTTGCTTCCTTCCCCACCCATGCAATGTATAACCACTTTTTTCTGCTTCAGCTAACTCTCCTAATTCAGATTTTGGATATTTTATATGAAAAGAATTATATGCTTTTTGCCAATTAACTTCTTTTTTATCGTTTTTTATGTAATCACTTTGAAGTTTAGAATTTAGTAACCAGTCTATTTCATGAGAAAAAACGGCAATACTGCCAGACCAACATATAACAAATAGTAAAAGTCCGGCAGTAATACCTATCCAAGAATGAATAGTAAAAAAAGTTTTTTGCTTAATTTTTAAAGCCATTTTTTAGTTAATGTAATTTGAAAAAGACGCCTATCTCCTACTCCAATTTGATCGGATCCTCTTAAAATATTGTCTTGTGCCGAGGTATAATAAGTTGTATCAAAAACATTAAACACATTATAACGTATTTGTAAATTGTTTTTAAATGTGTAACCTAAAGCAAAATCCATACGAGTATACCCTGGTAGTTGATATTGATTTCCACTGTTAGCTTCACGTTTTCCTTGATGTACTACACCCAAACCAATATCTAACCCTAATAAACCTATACTTTTTCCATTATAATTAGAAAACCCACTAAATTGAAACTCTGGAATGTTTGCAAACTTGTTTCCTATAATATCTTGATCACTTTCTGTTATTTCAGAGTTTTGGAAACTCATACCTCCCATAAAAGATAAATCTCTAGTTAACTTTCCTGTTAATTCAAACTCTATTCCTTTTATTTCTGCGCTTCCTAACGGTAACATAAAACGTTCTTCAGGCGTATTGCTTGGATCTGAAATAGCTATGTTTTTTCTTTCTAAAAAGTAAGCAGATGCTGTTGCTAAAGCTTTTCCGTTAAACAGTTGCCATTTTAAACCTCCTTCAAAAGAGTTTGCTCTAATAGGTTTAATTCCATTTCCTTTACGAGTTACTCCATTTTGTGGTTGTGCTGATGATGAATAACCTACAAAACCTGTTAATGTTGATGTTACGTCATATGATGATCCTAACCTAAATGAAAATAAATCATCATTATAATTACGGTTAATTAAGTTAATTGGATTAGGTGCAGATTGTGCTTCTAATTTTGCTAATACTTCTGGGCTAATACCATTTAAGTTTTGTTCTGTTATCTTTTTTACATCATCATATCTCATACCTACAACTGTTCTAAACTTAGGTGTCCATTTACCCAGCCATTGCCCAAAAACTGCATTAATTTTATCTCCAACTCTAAAATTTGGGCGTATACTTTCTCCTACAACATTAGGCTCTTGATTATTATCTGGATTAAAAACATCTAAAGTATTTTCAAAACTTCTATACACAAAGTCTCTATCAGCATCAGTATAAGTAGCATCACTAATTGCAGTGCTTCCTCCAAAATTAAAAGCATGTCCAACACCTTCTTCATTTGTAAAGTCTCCGTTAAAATTTACCTGTACCGTTTCTGTACCAATGTCAGCTCCAACTTCAGCAAAAAATATTGGTACTACTGAATTTCCTGAAAAAGTGACTCCATCTTCTTTAAAAAGAGGCCCCCAACCACCTTCTGCATCAGCATTTCTAAATGAATGTTCTTCTGATTTTTGAGAAAAATTATGATATTGTACCGTTGCTGAAATTTTATCGTTGAATTTATGATTTAACGTTATATCAAACCTATTAGAGCCTATTTTATAATCGTCCTTTTCTCCATGAAAAGTAAAATTTCTAGGTAAAAAATTATTTTTCAATCCAGCTCCTTCAATATAAATAGTTCCTCTATCTAAAGGATCATTAGCCCAATTATATTCATATTCTACAATAAGGTTTGTTTTATCTGTTATTTTCCAATCAAACGATGGGGCAATAGTTACATACGGCCTATCATCCTGTCCATTTCTCCAAAATTGCCTTTTTTGATAACCTGCAATTAAACGACCATTTAATTTTCCTTCAACTAAAGGGCCTGTAACATCTCCAACTACACGCATAAAATTATGATCTCCTCCTCCTAAAATTACTTCAGCAGCAAAAGTGTCTTTTGGTTTTTTTGTGATAATATTCATAAAACCTCCTGAAGAAGTTAATGACGCCTCAACACCAGAGGGTCCTTTTAATATTTGAACTCTTTCTATCGTTTCTATAGCTCTAACTCCTTCTGGAGCTCTTTGTTGTCGAATACCATTTATATAAGATTCTGATTGTGGAAAACCTCTAATTATCACATTTTCTACTTGTCCTCCACCATTATCGGCATTACTAACACCTGGCACAAATGTTATAATTGTGCTTAAATTTCTAGCTCCAATATCCTCTAAAAAATTGTCACTTAAAACAGCTATTGAAGCTGGAGCTTTTAGTGTTTTTATTGGTGTTTTTAATGCATTAGTTAACGGAACAATATACCCTTGATTTCTTGTTCCTGTTATCACAATTTCATTTAAACTTTCAGCAGTTTCAGTTAAATAAAAATCTAATATATTCTTTTGATTTGCTAAAATTGTTACTGTTTTTTGTTCATTACCAAATCCTACTGAAGACGCTATAGCAATGTAATTTCCTTCTGGTGCATAAAAACTATACCTCCCATCTTTATCAGAAGATGCCCCAAAACTAGTTCCTTTTAATACTATTGATGCATAAGGTAAAGGAAGTCCTTTATCATCTAAAACAGTTCCTGTTATTACACCTTTTTCTGCTTGATTTTGTATTAAAATAGTGTTTCCTCTTACCTTATAATAAATATGATATTTAACTAATACTTCATTAAGTATTTCTCGTAATGTTACTTTTTTATACTCTTTGGTAATAACGTTTTTCTTCTTTTCATCGATGGACTCAAAAGCGAATTTACAACTTGCTTTTTCTTCTATTTTTCTTAAAGCAGTTGGTATCGTATTATTTATAAAGTTTATTGAAATTTTTTTATCTAATATAGATTCTTGTGCAAATGAACTTTGAACTGTAATGCAAAAAACTATTATTAGTATACTTTTTACAGTTCTATGAATAGCTGTATAATTTATTTTATTCATATATTTATAGTTTGTGATTTAATCGTGTTTTTGGTTGAATTACTTTTAACCAGTATGAAGTTTTGCCGACAGAATACTGGTTTTTTATTTTGTTTTCTATGTCATTTGTATTTATTTTTTTTAAAAAATTATTATTCTATCCCCTGTCTTTTTGAAATTAAAATTCAACACAAAACCAATATCTTTCATTACTGTGTCTATTGATTCTTTTGTATGAATTCCGTTATATTTTCTCCTTTTTAACTCTTCTTTTTTTATCTCTATGCTACAATTATAAAATCGTTCTAACACTTTTATTACACTACTTAAGGTTTCATCTTTAAAAATTAATTTTTGTTGCATCCATGCCGTATGGTCATTTTCTTTAAAAACCTTCTTTACCAACCTTTCTTTAACAAGTATTGCTTTCTCTTTTGGATTTAGTGTCACTCCTTTTTCTTTTCCTTCTTTTTTTGAGAAAAAAAACACTTTTCCTTCATCTAAAAATATAACGTTATTCTCTCCTGTATAAGCAGATAAATTAAATTTAGTTCCTAAAACTTTTGTTACTGTTTTTTCTGTTTTAATTACAAATGGAAGTTGAGCGTTCTTTTCTACTTTGAAGTAACCTTCTCCTTTCAATATTACATTTCTATGTGTTTTTCCATACTCTCTTGATACTTCAAGAGATGATAATGCATTTAAGGTAATTCTCGTACTGTCTTTAAGTACTATTGTTCTTACTTCACCTGCCTGTGTTGTATATATTATTGGTTTGTTAACAACAAAAAAGGCTGACACTAATAAAAAAACAGTAAATGTTGCTGCTACACTCCATCTAAAAAAGAAGTTTCTTTTTGTTGACTTTATTGTATCTTTTGCAATGGCATTCCAAAGTTTCTCTTCAATATGTGATGATGTCTCAATATTGGTTTCAGGAAATTTGATCTCGTTTTCGGTGGTATTCACCCATTCCTCTATTCTTTTTCTTTCAGTTTCTGTACACTTTCCTTCTGCATATCGTGTTAAAAGTTCAGGTGTTATTTCCATATAAACTACTTTGGTTTATATATAGGAACGGATATAGTTTGACAGAGTCCTAAGCGATAATCAAATTTTAAATAATTTTTAAGTTTTCATGAATAAAAGCCAAAGCTTTAGTAAGGTGATTCTTTACCGTTTTTGGTGATATCTCTAACTGAATAGCTATTTCTGCTGTAGAAAGTTGTTGCTCTCTACTTAATCGATATACTTCTTGGCATCTATTTGGTAATCGATTAACAACTAATTGTAAATCATTCTCTAAAAAATTGGTCACTGCCAGATTATGCTCTATTGACTTTGTTTCTTTTAAAACACGATCTGATGTTATTTCCTCCAATTTTTTTTTATTCTTATAAGAATTTTTAGAGCGATAGTAGTCTACAATTTTATTGCGAGCAGATTTTAATAAGTAATTTTGAGTTTGACTAGTAAATTCTATTTTATCAACCCTTTTCCATAAAGAAATAAATACATCTTGAACAATCTCTTCTGCTGCCTCTTTACTATTGGTTTTAGAATAACATAAGAGGTATAAGCTCTTCCAATGAGTTCTATAAAGTTTTTCAAAACTTTTCTCTTTTGTAAGCCTATATGTTTTTATTCTTTTAATGGGAAAACTTCAGTTAAATTAACTCAGCAAATATAACAATCATTACTTATTTAGATTTATTAAAAATAAATTTTATTTGAATTTATAATCCTATTTGTAAAAACATTACTTCTACTCTAAAACATAATTGTATGAAAAATAATTTTAAAGCTTTTAAAGTTATTGTTTTTGAAAGGGAGTAGTAATAAAAACGACTGATTACTTACAATTTTGTAAATTTGTATTGATTATTTTTTTATTACTCTATGAACATAAGACGAACAAAAGACATTCAAAATCTAGAACTTCCTTTTAAACTAAAAATAAGTTTTGAAAAGGTAGTCGCTTTATTTCAAAAATATGCTTCTAAAGAGTATGAAAAACATCCTTATCATCAATCATCAATAAACATAGTTCGAGAGGCAAAAAAAGCTCCTGAATTGATTAATGGGTTTTCTGATGAATCAATATTAGAAAAACATAAAGAAGCTATTGATTTATTGCTTGAACCTTTGTTTCCTGAATTATTATTAGAAAATGAAATTAAAGCAGTAAGCATTCCATTTACATTTACTTCTTTCAAGTTTACAACTCGATTTGAAAAAATTTTACAAAATGCTGGAAATGATTATGAATTAAAAGTTCGAAACTTTGAAAGTGATTTAATGTACATTTATGCATGTAGTTTAATTTTAGCTAGTGTTTACGATTATCCTATTGATTTAAAACGACCTTTTTTCTTTGATATCCCTGATAAAACAATTAATACTATAAAAAAATATCGCGCAGCTTTTAATGCTGATTTTATGGAAATTTTTCCCGCAGAGGGCACTCCTAAAATCACTGAAGAGGATATAAAAATATTACTTGATAATTTTGAAGATATAAATATTTGGAAAGAAAAATTCCCTCCTAAATCTTATATTTTTAAAGGTTTTGGGATTATGAACTTGTTTGACGTTACAACAGATGAAATTATTTCAGAAATAAGAACTAGCCTTATAAAAAAAGACGATAATTTAGTTCATACCTTAGAAGGCATCTTTCAAAGGTTTTTTGGAATTCCAGACCTCTCTTTAGGGTTTTCTATTTTTGAAACAGATTCTAATAACTTTTCCTCTTCACACATAAATAAAGAAGAAAGTTTAGTATTAAATTACGATAAAGATGTTTCTTGTGATTGCATTTTTTGTAATTACACTTTAGAAAAACTTTTCATAAACAATGAAACTCTTGCTATTTCTGATGTAGAAAAGTATGGAAATCAAGCTGAAAATAAAAACCTTTATCAACGTTTAAAAGACAAAAATATTGGCAGTATAATTTTGGTTCCTATACAAGCATCAACAAAAAACAGTATAGCTATTATTGAGTTTGCTTCTCCTAGACCTTTTGAACTAAACTCTATTAATCAAAATAAATTACAAGACTTAATTCCACTGTTTAAAATTGCGGTTGATCGTTTCTCTGAAGAACATAAAAATATCTTAGAGGCTACAATTCAAGAAAATTATACATCTATTCATCCTACTGTAAAATGGCGTTTTTATGAAGCCGCTGAAAGGTTTCATAGAGAATCATATGAAGCAAAGGAAAAAGTTAAAATTGAGGATATTATTTTTCCTGACGTACACCCTTTATATGGACAGTCTGATATTAAAGGTTCATCGGTAGCTAGAAACGCTGCTATTAAAGAAGACTTAATAACCCAACTTTCTCTGGCTATTTCAGTATTATTAGAAGCCTGTAAAGTTGAGAGCCTCCCTATTTACAAAGAGTTACAATTTAGAGTTCAAGAATATTTATCAGATGTAAAAGAAGGTTTAAAAGCTGGTGATGAAATTGCTATTTTAGATTTTTTAAAACGTGAAATTTATCCTGTTTTTAACCACATAAAGGAAGTAAACAATGATTTAAGCATATTAGTAAAATCTTATATCAATCGTTTAGATCCTGATTTGCAGGTTGTATATGAGAAAAGAAAATCTTATGAAGATAGTGTTACTTTATTAAACGATAAACTAGCTTCTTTTATAGATATTAGGCAAGAAGAAGCGCAAAAGATGTTTCCTCATTATTTTGAACGTTATAAAACAGATGGTGTTGAGTATAATATGTACATAGGACAATCTTTAACAAAAGAAAAAAAATATGACGACTTATATTTATACAACCTTAGGTTATGGCAACTACAGGTGATGTGTGAAATGGAAAATATAGCTTTAAAAGCTGCTGAAAAAATGGAACATAAACTTAGAGTAGCTTCTTTAATTTTAGTTCACAGCAATCCTTTAGCTATAAAATTTAGAATGGATGAAAAACAGTTTGACGTTGATGGTGCTTATAATATTCGTTACGAAATTATTAAGAAACGTATTGATAAGGCTCACATTAAAGGAACTGAAGAACGATTAACAGTCCCTGGTAAGATAGCAATTGTGTACTCTCAAGACAAAGATGCAGATGAGTATTACAAATATATCAAGTACTTACAATCTAAAAAATTACTAGGTAATATAGAAAAATTAGATATTGAAGATTTGCAAGGTGTTTCTGGATTAAAAGCCTTACGTGTAGAGGTTATTTACAACAAAGACTTTGATACTCAAAAAACAATGACTATTGACGAACTTATTCAGGAGTTTAAATAGCACACATTACAGAAACAGTTTCTCCTAACTTTGTTGCTTGTTCTTGTTGATAAAAAGCAAATACAAAAGCAACAACACTTACCAAAATACCAATCATAAAAACTGTGTATGTAATACGCAACAACTTATACTTTCTATTTAACACTAATCCTAAGAAGTATAAGTCTTTAGTAAGTGATCCATATAAATAATCACGATCCTTCATCATTTCGCTCATTGCCCAATCAAAATCAGGCAATTGCATTTGATGAAAATTCCCAAAAAACAAAAGATTTACTTTTTTATTAGCTACATCTTCTTTTGTGAATTTCCCTTCAGTAACATTGGGTCTTGTTGCTAAAACCGATAACACAATAGATATTACCGTAAAAATTGAAAAAATTAACGTAGGTATTATTAGGTAGTAATTAGATGGATTATCTAATTTAGGGATTAACGTTGACAATGTCATCGAAATAATAATTGCATTTACGGATAGTAAAATATTTGCCTTTGTATCTGCAATATCACTTAACGTAATATGATTACGGAGTGCTACACGAAACATAGTTTCAATACCCCTCTCTGGTAATTCAATCTTATTTTTTTTATATGCTAACTCTTCTTTTTTCTGTTTAAGTTTAGCGGCTTCTTGCAACTCTTTTTGTTTTCTCTTTAAAAGTTGAGCTATATTTTTACTTTTTTGTTTTTCCCAAAGCTTAGAAGCTTTGCTTGTATAAAAACGATGTTTTGTTAAAAACTCAAGATTAGCGTCATCCCATTCAACAGTTTTAATTTTTCTCTTACATACTAGTTCTCTTTCCTTTCGTAATAATTCATTAAAGTCTGTATAATTTTTACTTCCAACATGAGAACAATCTGCATCTCTTAAAACCTTCTCTAATTGTTTTTTAGGTTTTGCTCCCATTTTAGTTGAAGCTATTAATTTAGATACTTCATCTATAACACTTCCTAATACTTTTTTACTCTTTAAAAACTCTGTTGCTATTTTTATACCTTCCTCTTCATGATTTTCAGGATTAACTGTATATCCAACATCATGAAACCATGCTGCTAATGTTAAAATTTGTTGCTGCTCTTCTGAGAAATTTTCTCCTTCAATTAATTCGAGTGACTTCTCAACCACTCGTTGAGTATGGGCAATATTGTGATATACAAAGTTTTTATCTAAATTTTCATTTAATAAATCAATTACAAATTGCTCTGTTTCTTGTATCAAACTGTTCATGAAAAAGGTTTTTGCTAAAATAATAAATTATTAACCAGTATTAATTTTTAATAAAGTGATAAAAAAGCGTACTTTTAAAAGAGTATTTTTACACGAAATGACACACGAATTTAAAGAAATAATACAACAAGCCTCTATAAATCAACAACAAGGCATACAAAATATTTTAGCAACGGTTGTAGATTTAGATGGCTCTTCTTACAGAAAACCAGGAGTTAGAATGTTACTATCTTCTAATGGAAAAATAATCGGTGCTATTAGCGGTGGTTGTGTTGAAAAAGAAATACAACGTAGAGCACAATCTGTTTTTGAAAACAACAAACCAAAAATAGTGACCTATGATGGTCGTTACCGTTTAGGTTGTGAGGGAATATTGTATGTTCTTTTAGAACCCTTTTATCTTTCAACTGAATTTATTGATGCTTTTTCTAAAAATAGCAAAGAAAGAAGACCATATGATATTATATCTTTTTTTCAAAAAGAAGATGAAGCACACGGAGATTTCGGTTCCATAATTCAGTTTAACAATCAACAAATATTTACTTTCAACAAAGAGTTTAATACTGAAAAAACAGGTCAGTTAGCTAATTTTAAACAAACATTACAACCACTATTTCGTTTGCTTATTATTGGCGGAGAGCACGATGCTGTAAAACTATGTACACTAGCCACTCAGTTAGGCTGGGAAGTTGATGTAATTACCTCTATAAAAGATCCAAAAGAATTAATCGATTTTCCCGGAGCTAAATCGGTAGTTGCACAAACTCCAGAATTAATTCAACTTTCTCAAGTAAATAACAATACTGCTATTGTTATTATGAATCATAATTTCACTTACGATTTACGTTGGCTTATTAAATTACAAGAACAAAATCCTATTTATATAGGTATTTTAGGTGCTGCTAAACGACGAGAAAAACTATTTAACGAACTGTTTGAATTTTCACCCGGTATTACTGATGAATTTTTAGATAAAATTCATACTCCCGCTGGATTAAATATTGGAGCAGAAACTCCAGAAGAAATTGCTTTATCAATCTTAGCAGAAATACTATCCGTAATTCGTAACAAAGAAGTTTTTTCTCTAAAAAAGATTACTGGACGAATCCATGAATAAATAGATGCAAAAAACAGCAATTCTCATATTAGCTGCTGGAAGTGCTTCTCGAATGGGAAAAATAAAGCAACTGCTTCCTTATAAAAACACTACGTTACTGGAATGGACTATTGAACAAGCTCAAAAATCAGTAATAAAAAATGTGTTTTGCGTATTGGGGGCTAATAAAGACGCCATTGAAAAGAAACTTACAACAAATGCTATTATAACAATATATAATCCAAAACACCAAGATGGTTTAAGTACTAGCATTATAAAGGGTATTGAGTTTTTACAAGAACATAACTTTGATAATGCTCTAATAATGCTAGCCGATCAGCCTCATGTTACTTCAGAGTATTTAAACTCCTTAATTAAAGTTTCAAAAAGAAATCCTTCTAAAATAATTACTTCCAATTATCAAGGAAGTGTTGGAGTTCCTGCCGTATTTCCAAAAGAATATTTTAATAAGTTACTAAACTTAAAAGGTGATAAAGGAGCTAAAAATTTTCTATTACAACATGACGATAATATTTTCAAAGTGAACTCCTCTTTAAACTTACTAGATATTGATACTCCTGAAGATTATCAGTATTTATTAAAACAGTAATTTTACTCTAAAAAGCCTTATTTTTACATAACTAAAAAATAAGACATGAACTTTACCAAGTTTTGCATGTATCTAACTATAATTGTTGTAGTTAGTGCTTGTGCATCCTATAAAGCTAAGTACGCAGATAAGACTTCACCAAAAACAATTCAAATAAATAAAGAATTGTTACACTCCTTTTATTTAATTGGAGACGCTGGTAATGCCGAAATGGGACAAACAACTCCTACCTTAACTTATTTTCAAAAAGAATTAACCAAAGCTCCTAAAAAATCAACTACGTTATTTTTAGGAGATAACATTTACCCTTACGGAATACCAAGTAAAGAACACAAAGATAGAGCCTTGGCAGAGCATCGTTTACAAACACAAATTGACGCTCTGAAAGACTTTAAAGGAAATACAATTTTTATTCCTGGAAATCACGACTGGTATAATGGTGTTGATGGCTTAAAAGAGCAGGAGCGATTGGTTGAAAAAGCTTTAGGTAAAAACTCCTTTTTACCTGAAGGTGGTTGTGGACTAGACAAAGTAAAAATTAACGATGACCTTACTTTAATTCTTATTGATAGTCGTTGGTTTATTATGAACTGGGACAAAGAGCCAAAAATGAACGATAACTGCGACATTAAAACTCGTGAACACTTTATTCAAGAGCTTTCTAGTTTATTTAAAAAAAATAGATATAAAAATGTTGTAGTAGCTGTACACCATCCTTTATATAGTAATGGTCCACATGGAGGAAGTTTTTCTGTAAAAGATCACATGAGTCCACTACCTGTTCTAGGTACTTTAAAAAATGCGTTACGTTCACACGTAGGTATACAAACCGATATTTTTAATAAAAGTTATAGTGACTTTGTTACTCAAATACAAACAGTATCTAATGATTTCACAGACAATGTTGTATTTGTTTCTGGTCACGATCACAACTTACAATATATAGAACAAGACGGGTTTAAACAAGTAATTAGTGGCTCGGGTTCAAAGCAATCAGCTGCTTTGGTTGGTTATGGAGCTCAATTTACCTATGGTAATCATGGATATGCTAAATTAAATTACTACAAAGATGGTTCAGCTGTTATTGAATACTATGCTGCCAATACCACAGATGGTCACAAACTTTTATTCAGTAAAGAAATTGTAAAACCAAAACAAACAAAAAAATATACTAGCTTTCCTGAATACGAAGAGCATAAGAAATTTGTAGAAACCTCAATTTATCCTCCAGAATCCACAGAGGTTAGTGGTTTTCATAAATTTATGTGGGGAGATTTAAACAGAGATAAGTACGGAAAAACAGTAAGAGTTCCTGTTTTGGAGTTAGAGAATGTCTATGGAGGCTTAACTCCTATCAGAAGAGGTGGTGGTAACCAAACCAATTCGTTACGATTAGAAAACCCTGATGGTAAACAATACGTGTTACGCTCAATGGTTAAAGATGGAAGTCGTATTATGGGTGGTATTCTAAAAGGAACATTTTTAGTTGATGTAGTTCAAGATATTTTTACCATGTCGCACCCATATGCTGCTTTTGTTCTTCCTGGTATGGCAGAATCCGTAAATATTTACCATACCAACCCCAAATTATACTACATGCCTAAGCAACCCGCTTTAGGTAAGCATAACGACATCTTTGGCGGACAGTTATACTTGTTAGAAGAACGACCTGCTGATGACCGTAGTGAATTAGACAACTTTGGAAATTCAGACGATATTATTAGCACATTTGATGTGTTAGAAAAAATTAGAAAAAACGGTAAGCACTCTATCGACCAAGAATGGGTAATTCGCTCTCGCTTATTTGATATGGTTATTGGTGACTGGGATAGACATGAAGATCAATGGCGATGGGCTTCTTTTAAAACCAAAGATGGTAAAAAGTATTATCGCCCAATTCCAAGAGATAGAGACCAACCTTTTTCTAAGTTTGATGGAGTTATGATTCCGCTTTTTCAACAGTTTGCACCCTTAGTAAGAAATATGCAAACTTTTGACAACGATATCAAAAACATGAAATGGTACAACAATTATGCTCGCTTTTTTGATACTGCTTTTTTAAATGAATTAACACTCGATGAATGGAATAAACAAGCTGAGTACATTCAACAACATTTAACTGATGAAGTAATTGAAAAATCAATCCAACAATTACCAAAGGTTATTTATGATATTGATGGAAAAGAAACCATTGCTAAAATTAAAGCTCGAAGAGATAAATTAAAAGAAATTGCTAAACGTTATTATACCAAACTAAACAAAGTTGTACATGTAGTTGGTACAGATAAAGACGATAAATTCATTATTAAACGTTTAAATGATGAAGAAACTAGCGTTGTTGTTTTTAGAAAAGATAATGAAATTTATAACCGTGTTTTCAAAACAAAAGAAACCGAAGAAATACAACTTTATGGTTTAAATGGAGATGATGAGTTTTTAATTTCTGGTGATGTACATGATGGTATTTTACTACGAATTATAGGGGGACAGAATCACGATGTATACACTGATAAATCATCTGTTTCAGGTTGGGGAAAGAAGACTAAAATCTACGATTTTAAATCAAAGAAAAATACAATAAACCCTAGTTCTGAAACTGCGGATTTACGTTCAAATAGTTACTTCAAAAACACCTATGATGCGCATGACATTAACAACAACACTACTGTTGTTTATCCGAGCTTAGGTAGCAATCCAGATGACGGTTTCTTTTTTGGTGCTTCGGTTACACATACACAACAAGGCTTTAAAAAACAACCCTTCGCTAGCCAACACACATTAGCGGCAAACTACTATTCTTCAACTAGTGGCTACGATTTAGAATACAATGGTGAATTTACAGAGTTAATTGGCAATTGGAGCTTACACTTACGTGCCAAAGCTACTAGCGATAACTATTCCTTTAATTTCTTTGGATGGGGAAATGAAAGTATTTACGACCAAAGTTTCAATTTGGATCATTATCGTGTTAAAAAAGAAGAAATTAGTTTTTCTCCTTCTTTATTAAAGCGCTTACGAGGTGGAAGTATCTTTAAAATTTCAGGTCTTTTTGAGGCTATTGAGATTGAAGATACACCTGGTAGATTTATTAATAATTTTGACAATCAACCTACAGCTATTTTTGATACTAATTATTTTTGGGGAGGTGAATTAAACTTTAATCACAACCGAGTAGACAATAGTAGTTTTCCTACCAAAGGTATGAACTTCGATTTAGCTGTTGGAGCTAAAGCCAACTTAGAAGATTTCGACAGACGCTTTGGTTACATTAAAAGTTCTTTGGCTATGTATCAAAACCTAGTATTCAACCGCTCATTAGTTTTTGCTTCTGAAGTTGGAACTCAAATTAATGTAGGGAATCGTTTTGAAATTTACCAAGCGGCTACTTTAGGCGGTGACCGTAATTTACGTGGTTTTAACAGAGAACGTTTTTCTGGAACCGAAAATTTTTATCATAGTAACGATTTACGTTTACGTTTTGGACGTATTCATACAGGAGTTATTCCTATAAAAGTTGGTATTACTGGTGGTTTTGATTACGGTCGAGTATGGTCTCCATATTCACCTAATTCAACGAAATGGCATACTAGTTATGGTGGTTCTTTTTGGCTAAGCGGAATCGACTTATTCACAGCTAATATTTCATACTTTAGAGGAACTTCTCAAGAAGACAGGGTAGCTTTTAGTATTGGTTTTTCTTTTTAATTGTTAAAAAACATGACACAACAAATTGTATTAATTACAGGAGCTTTATTTGGTATGCTTGCTGTAATATTTGGAGCTTTTGGAGCACATGCTTTAAAGAAAATTTTAAATGAAGAGCAATTAAAATCATTTGAAACAGGTGTAAAATATCAAATGTATCATGCACTCGTTTTATTATTCGTTGGAAGTTATTTTGACGCACCTAGCTCAGCAGTATATTACGCTTTTCTAATTGGAATTATACTGTTTTCCTTTAGCATTTATGGTTTAGTATTATCTGACGCTAAAGGTAAAAAAATGACCTTTTTAGGTCCTATTACTCCTTTAGGAGGTCTACTACTTATTGTTGGATGGGTTCTTTTAATATATAACATAAGCCAAACCATACACAGTTAAATATATATAGTTTGGCTAGCATGGTAAACAAAAATTATGTTATTAATCAACGCCTTGTGCGTCACTGATAATTCTATCAATAAATTCAGTTTTTATATATAGTTGCTTTGCTAAGTTATATAGCACCTCAACTTCTGAAGCATCTATGCTTCCATCAGCATAAGAAATAATAGATAAATCTCTTAGAATATTTAATTTTTGCATCACAGAAATTACGATATCTAATTCTTTAGCCAAAGCTATAATTTCATCAATAATATCTTGCTCTGTTAATCCTTTAATAGTTAACATACACTGAGCAAAAACCGATGGAGACACCACACTACTCAACGCCTGTATTTCAGAATCATCCACAACGCCATCTGCCTTTGAAATCATATAACCACCTAAGAACATAAAACGTTGAATTTTTTCTGAATGTTCAGTTTCATTTCCTAAGTCTTCTGGCTCCATTAACGACATAATTCGTTGTATTTCTAGCTCCATCGCTTCCTCTGTTATTTCTCCATTAATTTCAGGATTAAATAACTCGTACGTTTTACTCTTATTAAACAGCTCTAAAGCTTTAATACGAAGTGGGCTAAACGGGTGACTGCTATACCAATCTGACGGATCGTGTGTGTCATCATTTAAAACTTCTTCTAAATCTGAAAACTGATTGATATACTCGTTTAGTTTAAAATCTAAAGAATCAGAAGTTACTCCAGACGATAGCTTAAAGAATGTTCTTGCAGCTGCTTCAAAGCTCTTACAACATAATAAACCAGCTCTATCGGCACTAATTTCAGCATTACGATTCCACGCATATAACTTCATCGCGTGAATTGGCGCTAAGTCGTTTGCACCTTCATCTAAAATATGTTTTACTGGATAATTAAAGTGTTCAAACAATACATGCCCTATTTCATGACCAATAACAAAAGCTAGTTCGTCTTTTGTAAAACGTTCTAAAATTCCTGAAGTTAAAATAATATACAGTTTATCTTCATCTGGCGGATAACATGACGCATTGAATTTATCGTTCTGATACACAAAAAACTCAATATCAGCTTTCAATTTTAAAACCTCTTTACAATGTTCTCCAATTTCGTGAAGCACTGGAGCTAACATTTTTGTTAATCGTAAACTTGATTTCAACAAATGTCTTCTCGATTTAAAAACTGGATTGTTTTCTTTTATTCTTTCTAAGGTTTTTTGAATTAACTCATCTTCTTGAAACTCTAAAACATAATCTCGATCACCGTCATATACCAATGCGTTTAAGTCAATATCTGCTCTAGAATTATCATACACCTCTTGAATGTTTTCTGTTACATTTTTAAGGTTTAACTCATTAATTTCTTCAATACGTTTAGTGTATTGTTCTGCTAATTCTTTAGCTACGTTTTGAAAATGAACACTTGCTTGGTGAATTAAATCGTTATCACCGTTCTGTTGTGCAAGATTCAAATCTTCCATCATCTTATTTTGCGCCTGAGTTAATGCGTCTTGATGCTCTTTTTCTAATTCTGATAGTGTGGTAGATTGATACATACTTTTTCTTTTTTTAAGCTCCTACAGGAACTGTTGAGTTAGACAACTTTAATAATCTTCCTTTTAGGTCAAAAATTCCTAAAATTTGATCTTCTCCTTTTTTAGCAACGATATTATTTCCTGATACCTCAACTTCATATCCTTTTTGAACTAAATAGCAAAACAATGCATGCTTATGTTCAAAATCCATACGAGTAGTTGTTTTTGAGAAGTGTGAACAAATTAAAGCAGGAATGTTTATCTCTTTTTCATCAACTATATCCGTATATAATAATACATACACAGTAAGCCCTTTAAAAGGTAATGGTGCATAACAACTTGCCTGATTTACTCCTGTTGCTACGAATGAGAAATAATGTCCTGGATCGTGTTCTGTTTCTATTTTTGAGGAAAGTAAGTCTTCTATTCCATGGCGTTCTCCTAGAGCTTTCATTTGTAATGAAGCTTCTAAAAATTGTTCTGGAATACCGCTTTGTTTATTTGCCCAAGCCCATAACCATGATTTTTCATTGTGAGAGTAGGTTCCTAATACCTGCATTTTAAAAGTTAAATCACCGTAGGTTACCGTTCCCTGAAGCATATCACAAGTCCAAGGTAAATCCTCAACAATATCTGCTAAATTATCTTGCTTTTCAAAAGCTAAAGCTACATATTGATTGTGCAACTGAGGTAAGCTCAACTTTATAGTGTTATCTACCTTCCCTCCTACAATATTATTTGGGTTTTCTGTACTTTCAACACTAGCTTCACTTCCTGCAAATTCTTCTAAATGAGTTTCTAAAAGGTGTACAATTCTTTCTGTTTTTTCTTCCACCTTATCTGCATTCATAATTGGGCTGTGATTAATGGTTAACACCCCATCTACAAAAGTGATTGCTCTTTCTAAATTGTGCTCGTTATTTTCATTAACAATTTTTACTTCTTTTAATCCATTTTTTAGCAATTCTCCCCCAATTTCATCAATGTTTACAGCTTTGATTGCTTCAATTAACGGTTGAAAATATATTTTTGGAAACGTATCATTGTAAAGGTGAGAAAACTTATCTTCTACCAACGTATCCCATGCTATGTTTAATGATACATTAAATCCTGCTTTATTGTTTATTTCCGCTTCTAATGCTGGAAATGATTCGTTTTTAAATGTTTGAACTGCTCTTTTTTCTTTAAGACCCATTTTTTAATAATTTTAGTATTCTACAATATTTCTTCTATCTTTTCAACAAAAAGATGCTCTAACTCTTTTGGTAGAGCTTTGGTAATTTCAATACCAATTTTTAATACATTTCCTTCTTTACTTACCTGCAATTTTTCTGTATTAGTAATAGCTACAGTTTTTATTTCTTTCCATGCAGCTAATCCCATTTCATCCTCTATTATTAATTGTTTTGCTTTTAACAAACTTGCAATAACATCTTTACTATTTAATCGAGCGTTTGCTTCTTGCAATACTGATTTTTCTAACGATAAGTTGATTGTTGCATCTAGCAACGATTCTTGCTCTACAATCCATCTTTTTAATTGTAAAGTACTTATGGGCTCCTCTCCTAACGGGCGACTGATACTTCCTTTAGATAAAGAAACAGCTATTTTTTTAGGGTGTTTAATTCGTAAAACGGATACTTCTTGGAGGTCGAAAAACAATACTTCTTGTTCTTCGGTTTTCATACACACAAATGTTTGGTATTCTTCCTTAGCAACATCAACCACAAAACCTTCTATATAAACTCCATTTTTTAATGACAAAGCAACTTTTAGTTGTTTCTTTTCATTAAACATATCTTGAATTATAGCCGCTGGCGATTGCGCTTTAAATTGATTGATATAATCTGTTTCCATAGCAATTTTTATTTTTTGTTATATCTTATTAGACTATAAGTTGTTTTCTAATAAATCAACAAGTGCATCTGTTCTGTCTTGAACTTTATCTGCGTTTAAAATTGGGCTATGGTTTACTTGTAAAACTCCTTCTTCAAAAGTATAAGCATGCGTTGGGTTGTGGTGATCGTCTTTGTTGGTAATAACCACTTTCTTTAACGATTCTGCTAATGCTTCTTTTCCCATATCATCAGTTGCTATGGCTGAAAAAGCATCAATAAGTGGTTGGAAGTAAATTTTAGGGTAACTATCATCATATAAGTGTAAAAACTTATCTTCAAACATAGTGTCCCACTCTACATCTATTGTTACATCAAAACCTGCTGCATTGTTTATTTGTTCTTTTAATGCAGGATATTTTTCTTCTTGAAAAGCTTTTGTAAATCTTTTTTCTTTAAGTCCCATATGATTGTTTTTTTAAGGTTACTTTCTATTATTTACCTCAAAATTACAGGGAACTTTAGTACTCTTTTAATGAGTTTTATATGTGTTACTTTCTATTTTGTATTCGTATTAAAGTTCTCTAAAAACTGCTTTAAATACGTCTTCTTTCTTGATGATAAAGGAACGTTTTCACCACTTGATAATTTAACTGTATTGGCACTTACCGAAGCTAAATATTTTATATTGATTAAGTGAGATTGGTGTACCCTAGCAAAGGCGTGCGTGCTTAAAATATTTTCATAATACTTTAAGTTTCTAGCACTCATTATTTTTTTATCTGTAGTATAAAAAACGGTATAACTTCCATCAGATTGGCAACGTACAATATCATCTACATGCAAAAAATGTTGCTCTTCAGTAGTTTTAATAAGCAATGTTTTTTGAGCTTCTTTTTTATCTAATTCACTTATTTTATGTAGTGCTTGTGTATATTTTTTATCTTTTTCAAATTCAGTTCTAAAACGACCTATACAAGCATTTAACTCATCAGAATCTATAGGCTTTAATAAATAATCTACCGTATCAAACTTAATTGCTTTTATCGCAAACTCATCGTAAGCTGTGGTAAAAATCATTTTAAAGTTTATGGTTTCTAAAGCTTCTAATATTTGAAAAGCATTTCCACCAATCAACTCAATATCTATAAAAACCAAGTCTAGATTGTTGTTACTTAAAAAATCTATAGCTTCATCTACATTATCAATTTTAGCGACAATTTCTATATCTTTTTGCGTGTATTGCAACAGCTTTGTTAAAGTGTTTAGCGCATTAAACTCATCTTCTATTATAGCAGCCTTTATCATTTTATAACTTTAATTTAAATACAACTTTTGTTCCTGATGGGTTTCCATCATTATCGTGTAAATCTTCTATTGTAAAAGATTTTTCTTCCCCTTTATTTCTTATCTGTAGTCTTTCAATAAAAATATCGGTAGCGTGTAAATCTTTTGCTATTTTTTCTTGACTCTTTTTTTGTTCTCTTCCTACTCCGTTATCTTCTATTTCAAAAAACAGCTCTTGTGCTGTTTTTCGAATATTGAGACTCAATATTCCTCCTGATTTCTTTTCTTTCAAACCATATTCAATAGCATTTTCTACAAAAGGTTGTAATAGCATTGGAGGTACTTTTACTTGTTTTGTATCACAGTTTTCAGAAATATGTATGTGATAACTAAAACTATTGTTAAAGCGTAATTGCTGTGTATCTATATAGTTAGAAATCATAGCTAGTTCTTCTTCTAAACTAATTTCTTCTTTTCGAACATAATCAAAATTTTGTCGAATGAGTTTTGAAAACTTAGCTATATAGTTTGAAGATTTTACTGGGTTTCCTTCTAACGTTATGTTTTGTATCGCCGCTAAGGTGTTGAATATAAAGTGTGGATTCATTTGGGCTCTAAGCAATCGCTGTTCTAATTTAGATGCTTTATTGGCTGCTCTTAATTTATTATTATATCCAATAAACAATGCTATAATTAAAATAAGTACCAACGAAACAATTACACTAATTCCTAACCACCAATTTTGTTTATTTATTTCTTTTTGATGTGTTAACGCTATTTCTTTTTCTTTTATTTTATAGTTTACATTGGCAAAATGAAGTAGTTTTTTATTTTGTTTTTTATTTTTTACCACCTCAATACTATCTCGTATAATTTGATGGTTAAGTGCTACTTCATACTGTTTTTTAAGTATGGCTATTGATATTAATTTATCTCGTATTTCTACTTCTTCTGAAAGGTTGTTTTTACTTTTGTAGATTGACATTGCCTTATTATAATTTACTGCTGCCGAATCTAACCTATTCGTTACCAAAAAAAGGGTTCCTAATCCTTTATACGGAGCTCCGTTAATTGTTTTAATTTTTTGGTTAAGTTTTACTGCTCCTCGTAAGAACTTCTCCGATTCTTCAAAACGTTTTGCTTCCAAATACGTATATCCAATATTATTAAGAACACTTACAATCGTCTTAGGGTCTTTTGCAGACTCACCCAAAGCCAATGCCTCTGAAAATTGTTCTAGGGCTTTGTTATATTGCTTTAACATTAAATAGACACCTGCAATATTACTTTTAATTGCTATAATTGAATTAGGATCATTTGGATCGGTAAATAATTCTTCAGACCTTTTTATGTAAAACAATGCCTGTTCGTAGTCTTTTAATATAAAATGAAGATTGAATAGCTGATTATTTGCCTTGGCTTGTAACCTTGTATTTTTTATTTTTTTTCCTATTTCTAAAGCTTCTAATGCGTACTTCTGAGCCTCCTCTAGCTCATTTAATTTCATACAAGTAGCACTTAATGTTATTAAGCTCCTACCTTTATTATAATCGTCTTTTAGTTTTGTAAATAACCTATACGTTTCTAAATGAATATTTTTAGCCTCTACTAATTTATCGTTTAAGTAAAATAATTCTCCTTTACTAAATAATAATAGCGCTTCGTTTTTAGAATTTTGTTTCTTTTCTAATAAACTATCAATTTTTCTTAACCCTTCATTGGGTTTTTGCTGAGAAATGCTATCAATAGTATATAAATATTCTTGTAGTTTTTTATCTACTTTATTTTTCGTACAAGCTGCAAAAAAAACACAAATACTAATAGCGTATAAAAAGTTGGTTCTGGTTACCAAAAACATTTTCTGTAAAAAATTAAGCAACTAAAGTAGTTATATATTTTTATTCTGCCTTCATCTCATTCACTTTAACAAAGCACTTATAAAATTAACATCTACGCATACAAAACATTTATAAAACAAAAATCTATTTTCTAAGATATTTGACTAAAATAAAATGATAAAAATGAGTACAGTTGAAACTATAGAAGAAGTTATTAAAACAGGATCTTGTGATTTAACAAGTTTTGAAAAGATTGAAGAGATTTCTAAACCTAAAGTTAGTATTGATGGAGCCTACTTATTAATTTATAATTGGCCAGATGATCCTAGTGGTGCTAATACTACTATTCACGTTGATCTTACTTATTTGTTTATACATAACAACCAGGAATACAAAGCTATTACAAGAACTAAATTTTATGATTTTGATGTTGCTAAGTTTGAAAACTTACCTAAAAAATACTTTATAACCGAATATCATAAATTGGTAGAGCAGGCTTTAATGTTATCTAAACAAACAATAGAAGAGAAGCTTGAAGAACCTTTAAGCTCTGTTATTCCGTTTAGTTTTAGTCGAGAAGACTCCATTTTATTGGCTATAAATGCGGGTTATTCTAGGCAAATAGATTACGTGTAAGTATTTAAAAAAATACAATTCCCCTCCCCTTTTTCAGTTATCATTGCACATAGCTTTGGTAACTGTTTTTTTTAATCTTTTATTACAAATTCATATAGCTTGCTGTTTCCTCCTTTAGCGGCTTCATCAGTTATGTAAAGCGTTGTATTATTTTTAAAAGTAACCCCTTCTTTTTGAGAAACATGGTTAAATGAATACTCTTTTACATCTCCGCTAAAAAAATCATCTTCTTTAAAATTGGCATATACTAATACGGATTGATGTGTTAACAAAACTACTTTTTGTTTATCAGGAGATATTGCTGCTGCTGTAATTGCACAATGTAAAGCATCGCAGTTTGTATACTCGGAAATATATTTAGCAGTATACTCTCCTTTTGTTGCCGGAACTTTATACAACATTGTTTTACCTTGCTTATTTTTAACCCTACTTTTGGTAAAAATATACAGAAACCCATCTTTATAAATTAACGATTCTGCATCAAAAAAACGGTCTTTCTTTTTGGGCGGAAACTTAGTTTGATTGGGATATGAAAATTGTATTTTTTCTACCTCAACATTGTCTCCTTTTAGCAATTCTTCTTCCTTAATTTTTAGAATTACTAAGTTCTTTCTTTTGTTATTATTGTTACCAAAATCGGCGATGTATATGTTTCCATTGGTATCAGAAGTTATGTCTTCCCAATCGTGATTTTTTACTGCTAATGCTCTTTTTTGTAAAATTTTCCCTTGCGTACTAACTTTAAATAATTCCGCTGCATTACCACTGTCGTTATGCATCCATAGTACATTTAAGTCGTTACTTTTCTCTACTCCAGAAACTTCTTTTAAATCTTCCGATAAGTACGATACTAGCTTCAGTTGCCCATAATTGGTACAGCTGGTAATTAATAAAATGGTTAATAATAAAAGAACTAGCTTTTTCATATCATAAGTTTTGTAGCTGTAAAAATAAAAAGATTTATGTTAAAATTCTTTCTTCCGTCCGAAACACCTCATCTCTTTATAACACATGAATTCCTTTAACAAAAACAACATTATTTATAAAAAAACAAACTTTTTTTGATTAATAAACTTTCTATCTATACATTTGAAACATCAAAAGAGTACTTATTTAAAAAATTGCTAGCGTGCTTTTTTGAAAAATTGTAATCCAAAAAAAATATTCTCCCCCTGTGCTATGCTGTAGCTATTATTGCTATGGTCATGTTTTTGCTATGCAAAAAACATGAAAAAAAAAAGAAAATAATAAATTATGAAAGAAAACATTGCATTAGAAAAAACGCAACAAAAAGACTCCTGTCAAAAAATTACTACCTACAGTTTTACTGCTCATTACAATGAAATTAGCAGTAAAGAACAACCCTCAATTATAACGGAACCACAAGGTGTTAGATTACACTTTTTACGTTTTGGCTTGTTTGACTATAATGTAGACCATAAAACATCTACCTATCATTCACCTGACACACAAGAGTTTTATAATAGTATCTTTTTAGATCAAAATAAAAAACCGGCAATTGGTAAAGTAGTTAAAGAAAAAGAAACTAACAATACTACAAAAAACCACAATACTCAAAAAGTTACAATTCCTTTAGGTGAGGTAGTTCTTGAAAACACAATTAAACTCCCCAAACTTGAGAATTTTTATATAGCTAGAACCCCATTACGTTCAGGGTATGTATATATGATTAATGAGAAGAACCCAAAAGATGATTTTAAAGAATTTAAAGTTGATGAGTTTGGGATGTTTGAAGAAATTGAATGGGAAAGAAATAAAGAAGATGGAAAATATCTAGATATTCGTAAAGCTACAGGAAAAAAGTTAATGTATAAAATACTCCAATCTAACGAGCAAACATATTGTTTAGCTTATTCACCTGTACAATGGAGTGTTAAATACGTTAATGAAATTTTAACCAGTGCCGAAAAAAGAGCCGAACAATGTACCACTAAATTTGTGTGCAAAGGACTGCCCAAAAACAAAGAATCGAAAGATGCAGCTGTAACACATTATAAAGAAACCAGTATTGTTGTGCCTAATAGTCATCCTATGGCTCACAAATACAAAGATATTTTATACAGTATTGCAGCAGATGAAAAGCAACAAGAAAAAAGTGGAGATAACGAGTTACTTGAAGACCTCTTTATTACCTTAACTGACCCCATTGGTTGTGTCAATGATATTTGTTTTGGGGTACAAAGAGAAGTAACTAGACTCAAATCTATTGTTGCTGCATTAGAAACAGGAAACACAACAGAAAACGTTTTTAATCACTTATATTATAAGAAGAGTTTAACCAAACATTCAGAAAAACACATAAAGCAACATGTGTATTTACATCGTTTAGCACAAGCAACATATGATTTTGTATATAATGATAAAAAAAATATAGAAACATACGATTCTACTGATATTCCACTTTATGGTATTCCTTCATTAGGTAGAATTTTGCAAAAAATATCAACCGATAAAGAAGGTGTTAAGCGAGAGAAAGTAGAAAAAATATTAGCCGTTAAAGAACGTAAAGAACAACGAGAGATAATAAATAATTATCGAAACGATTTAGGTAATGTAATGCTTGCTGATTCTTATCAAAAAGCTAAAAAAAACTATTCTAATAGTATTGTTGATGTAATTGAAGATGGTAAAGAATTAACATTAGACCATTTTATTGTTTTAGGTGAATACCCTAATATTTATGACAATCATTTAGATTTGAATACAGTATTTAAACCTAACAAAGACAAATGGTTAAACTATATTAATAAAACGCTAGAAGATAAACCCGAAGTTTTTAAAAGCTCTGTAGAGTTACTCGAAAAAACAATTGATATTCATAACATGGCAAGGTTAAGCCTCGTAGGTAAAACATCAAGTGTTATGCGTAAAATGTTTAAAGCTTATGCTAAACACGGAGATTTTGAGCCTGGTTATGTTTCAAAAAAAATAAGTGGTAGAATTTCTTATTTTAGAAACAAAGGTGTACCAACATTTGTATTTAAACCTATTGCACAGTTTGACGAATTTCTTGTAAAAGAAGGTAAAGAACTTGCAAACAAACTCAATGGAGTAGATGTTAATCTTAAAAGGCACAAAAATAGTTGGCATTTAGAGTATGAACAGCGAATGAACCTTAAAACTACCGAACAATTTATAAAAGACGGTAAAGTAACCATAAACCTTAAAAACTTACCTAAACGCTTTGAAGCAGAAGCGATACGATTTAATGAATCAGGGGCACTAGCAGGTGTTATTTTAGTGGTAGAAAGTTTCTTTTTAATGGAAGCCATTAATAAATGGAGACAAGATAAAAGTGATGCTAATTTCAATAAACTAATTTTGTCAAGTGTTAAACTATCTGCTGCTTTAGGACGCCTTGCTAAAGATACTAAAGTATATGAAAAGGTATTAATTGGAAGAGAAGCTAAAATATTTAAAGTAACCGTAAGTGGCTTAACCATAGTAAGTTCATTTATCAGTGTTTTTAAAGGTTCTGCAAAAACTTATAATTCGTTTGTAAATCGTGATTATGATGCAATGCTTGTTAACTCGGGTATTGTAGGGCTTTCAGGAGTGTTTTTAGCGGCAGATATTTCTGCGGCTGTTGTAGAACTTGGCTTTTCAGGTTTTTTCGCTTTAGGTTTTGTGCCGGCACTTTTAATTGGTGGAGGAATTTTATTATTAGTGTATCTAAATCAAAAATATTTTACCGATACACAATTAGAGGCCTATTTTAAAAACTTTCCGTTAAGCGATTACACGCTGTTGCCAAAATACAATGAACTTTCTTATGATTACAAGCAACGCCTATTGGGTAATATTGAAAATGCTATTACGGGTGACCCTAATAAATACCAACAATTTAAAGACCTTGAAGTTGCTTTTGTAGAGTTAAGCGATTTATTTTTTGGTATGGTTATTCAGCGAGAAGCATTAGTATCACATGAAGAAGTAGAACGTATTATAAACAGACATTATAACTCAAAAGCAGATATCTTTAGTATTTTTTGCAATACTTTTAAAGCCAATATTTTTACAACAAGCGTTGTACAAAGCCCTGATGATTTAGATGTTAAAGCTTGGTATTATCCTTATGGTATTAAGGCTAATGGCAAGCGTGTTGAAATTGATACATTTCTCTTCGATTTTCCTAAACCTGACCCTTACAACTTTAGAAAAAACCAACCCATACCCAAATGTACTATCGAATTTCAAGTACCACAGGCATATCGTTATTACCCAAATAATAATAGTTATTTTTATTTTGGTGGGCATGAATATGCCAATGCAGAAATTTTATTAGCAGTTCGTGTAATAAACGATGTAGCAACGAATGATTATAGTCCTGCACCACTTAAAAACAAAGCACGTTATAAATTTATACATTTTACTATTGCGCAACAAGATATGGCTATTATGGTCAATACCTATAAATGGCTAAGTTATAAAACACACTTTGCACCCCATAAAAATAATAATACAAGCGTTAAACCGAATATACTAACTCACGAACAAGTTGCACATAAAAATACTATTTTTGAATTAGAATATTTACATCATATACATACTTACACCCCTAAAAATGAGTAAACATCACCAACCTTTTAAAATTTTAACTCAACCTACTTTGGTAAATGTAGAAAGAGTATATCCTAGTAGAAAATATGTTATTAAAGAAGCTAACGATAAGTTTTATAGAACAGATGAAATGACGTTACCAAAAGTATATGGTTTTTTTGGGTTACTTGGTATATTTATAGGTTCTTTTGGTTTAACTCTTAAAACTATTAGCTTTGGAAGCTATATTGCATATTATTCTCTAATTTTAATAGGTTCCTTTTTATTTATTTATCGTCTTACAGTTAAAAGCAAACATAAAGAATTGGTATTAGACAGATTAAATGGTACTGTTAGTTACCCCGATTCGTTTTATGGAAAACCTTTACAAGGTAAGTTTTCAGAACTAAAAGCTGTAATCTCTATTAGTGGAGATATTGATGGTGCTCCAGGTGATGAAAAACTAAAGTTTGTAAATACCTTTAGACCTCGAAAAATAGATATTTTACGTACTATTAGTTACGATGACCCTTACCAAGAATGGAGCTTGTATGTCTGGTATATGGATAAAAACCGCCCCTTGCCACCGGGTACTGCTTTTGACCCATACAGACAACAAGACTTTGAGCGCAGAAAAGCATTAGGCTTTCCAAGACCTTTGTATAAAAGTACCATACCAACACCCGAATTTACGAAAGAACAACAAGCAGAGCGTAGGCGCATTGCAGGATGGTAAATAGTTGTAAAAAATGAGTAAACACCACCAACCTTTTAAAATTTTAACTCAAGCTACTTTGGTAAATGTAGAAGATGTTTACCCAAACAAAGGAGTGTTAGTTAAAGAAGCTACTGATAAGTTTTATAAAATAAATCAAATGGGACTACCAAAAGTATATGGTTTTTTTGGGTTACTTATACTAGGTTTTGGGTTAGTCCTTTTAAGATATGAACATACTGGATTTTGGGAATATTTTCAAACATATTCCTTAATTTTAATAGGTTCCTTTTTATTTATTTATCGTCTTACAGTTAAAAGCAAACATAAAGAGTTGGTATTAGACAGGTTAAATGGTACGGTTAGTTATCCTGATTTTTTTTATAGCAAACCTTTACAAGGTAAGTTTTCAGAACTAAAAGCTGTAATCTCTATTAGTGGAGATATTGATGGTGCTCCAGGTGATGAAAAACTAAAGTTTGTAAATACCTTTAGACCTCGAAAAATAGATATTTTACGTACTATTAGTTACGATGCCCCTTACCAAGAATGGAGCTTGTATGTCTGGTATATGGATAAAAACCGCCCCTTGCCACCGGGTACTGCTTTTGACCCATACAGACAGCAAGATTTTGAGCGCAGAAAAGCATTAGGCTTTCCAAGACCATTGTATAAAAGTACCATACCAACACCTGAATTTACGAAAGAACAACAAGCGGAGCGTAGGCGCATTGCAGGATGGTAGTTTTTTTTACAAGAATATACTCTCGAAAACTTGTATTACATATTGAAGCGCATACAACACTTTCAGAAAATGAAGCCTACCCAACCTTACTTAATGAGATTGATGTGTTGGCTAAGCAATATAATTTGGTAGTAGATAACAGGTCTAAATCTAGTACTCCAACTACCGAAGAAGTATAACATTAGTTGATTTTGTATTTCTTTTATAGCATACAAAAGGCTCCTGAATAACTCAGGAGCCTTTTAATGTATTGGTAATGCTATGTAAACGTTGTACATTTTGAGTAAAATTTGTCAATTCGAGTGAATTTTGCGGGTAAAAACCCGTAAAATTAGTATCGAGAATAAAACTTTACAACTTAGATTGTTGTTCTCGATACGATTTTCTATCGAAAATCACTCGAACAGACATTCTTTCGGCTAAAAACTTCAAAAATGCACAACAGGTTATGTAATTATAAGGTTACTGTTTTTCCTATACTATTTGAATAGGTTTTGTTGGTAACAGTATCAACAAAGTTCCAGTCTGTTTGTATACCTGCTGCTGTTACTGTAAGTTTCATATAGCCTCTTTGAGAGAAATTACTGTATTGTAAATCGTCTATTAACAAGCCTAAAGCGCCTTCTAATTCTGTTGCAGATGCTCCTAAGTAAGTTTCTAATCCTGGTGATGATACTGAACTTGTAGCTACCTCTACGGCTACTTTTTCTCCAGAATTATCTTTTAAATCGCTATACCACGCATTGTGAGTGTCTCCTGCCAGCACTACTACATTTTTACTTTTAAAGCTCGCTAAAATGCGTTCTCTCTCCATAAAATAGCCATCCCAAGCATCTAAGTTATATGGTAATACGGTTTGTACTCTTGCTTTTTCTTCTGCTGTTAACGTAGGGTCGTTTTGTAAAACTCTTGTTTTAATCGTTACTAATTCTGTTATCGTTTTTTTAAATTGATTAAAAGTTGCTTCACTTGCCCCACCTGTTGCCGATGCTTCTGCCACCACTGTTGCTAACAGTGTTAATAATTCAGCAGGAACTAACATTTTTCCCATTAAAACTTGCTGTCCTATTAGTTGCCATGTACTATTGCTTGCTGCTAATTCACTTTCTAACCATCCTAATTGGGTAGTTCCTAAAAGGGTACGTTGTGGGTTTAACCATGCTTGCTGAAAAGCTGTTGCATCAAACGCTCCTTTTTCATCATAATACGCTGAATATTCTAGCTGCTTATCTCTACCAACAATACGCGTATCTAACATAATTAAATCTATCAAACTTCCAATTTTCAAGTTTCTGTAAATAATTGAATTATCTACCAAATTCGTCATGTTAGGTAAGTATTCGCTATACGCTTTTAAGGCACTTTGTTTTCTTGAACTAAAGCTTCCTTCATTTTCTTGATGGTTTTCCGCTCCGTCTTTATACGCATCGTTAGTTACCTCATGGTCATCCCAAACACAAATAAAAGGTTTGGTTCTGTGCAATTCTTTTAATTGCTCGTCTGAACGGTATTGGCGGTAACGGGTGCGATAATCGTCTAACAAAATAATTTCTCCTTTTGGCTCTGGTGTTCTAAACGAACCGTAAGTGTTCTCTCCGTATTCGTATATGTAGTCTCCTAGGTGGATGACAACATCTGCATCCGATTTTTTTATTTCTTCATATACGTTAAAGTAACCGTAGGCAAAGTTTGCACAAGATGCTACTGCTAGTTTTACTTCACTAATTGATTCGCTAAATGTTAGGGTTTCTCCTATTGGTGATGTTGCTTTATCGTCAACACTTACAAAACGGTAGTATAGTTTTTGTCCTGCATCTAAGTCTTTAATTTCAACAGCTACGGTAAAATCTCTTGAAGCGTCGGTAGTTACTTCTGCTTGACGAACAATGTTTTTAAAATTTTTGTCTTTTGCGAGTTGCCAAACTAAGGCTACTGAAGCGTTTTGCGTGGTGTAACGAGTCCAGATAATAACTTGCGAGTTTGTGGGGTCAAAACTAGCAACTCCTTGCTCAAAGTTTTTTTCTGCTAAGTTATCTGGAATAGGTAGCTCATCAATATCATCATCTTTACAACTAATAAAGTTAGGGACTAAAAGTAGTCCTCCAGTTGCTAATAATGAGTTTTTTAAAAAGCTTCTTCTTTTAATGTTAGTCTTCATACATAGGGGTCTTTTAATTTCCCTGCATAAGTACTATTTCAACGTTGCTTTAACGTTAACTAACCTTTACCAAATAAATGAAGTTACTACCAGCCTCCTGTGGCTCCACCACCACCAAAGCCTCCGCCTCCGAAACCTCCGCCGAAGCCACCTCCGCCACCAAAGCCTCCTGAAGATCCTCCACCGAAGTTTCCTCCGCCAAAACCGCCTCTACCTGCGTTGCTTAAAATAATGGTTTCTAAAATACCTCTTGCTACATGCGATTTTCTGTAGCCTCTTCCTCCACCTCCACGGTTTCCTTTACTTCCGCTTGAGATAATGATAAAGAATACTACCAGAATAATGATAAAAATTATGAAGCTAAAATCTGTTTTTTTAGATTGTTTTCTAGCCCCTTTGTATTCACCACTCATTACTTTAAAAACTGCATCTACTCCACTGTTTAACCCAGCGTAATAGTCTCCTTGTTTAAAATAAGGTATAATGTCGTACTCTATAATTTGTCTAGAAACGTAATCGGTTAATAGGTGCTCGGTTCCATAACCTGTTCGTATCGTTACTTTACGATCATCTTTTGCCAGTAACATGAACACTCCATTGTCTTGCTCTTTGCTTCCTCCTATTCCCCATTCATGTGCCCAATTGGTAGCTAAATACCCTATTTCTTCTCCTTCAGTAGATTTTATAATTGCTACTACTACTTGTGTTGAAGTAGTGTCGGCATATTTAATTAACTTATTTTCTAAGCTTGCTTTTTGACTGGGTGATAAAAGATTTACATAATCGTAAACACTCGTTTGCTCTTTAGGTGTCTCAGGAATTTGAAACCCTTGTGAGAAAAGAGTGTGTCCGCATAAAAATGCAATAAAAAAAAGAACAACTTTTACGTTTTGTAACTTACTTGTTCTTTTATATGATGACGTTATATTTTTTATCATATTTCTTCCTTCTATGAAGGTTTTAGCCTTTTGATATTTCGTTACTTAACTCATCTTCATCATCGGTAGTCCATGGAAAGTGAGCTTGTAATTCTTTTCCTGCTTTTAGCACACCATCTATAATTCCTTGTTTAAAGTTTCCTTGTTTAAATTGGTTTTGGATGGCTTCTTTGGTTGTTTCCCAAAAGTTATCGGGAACTACGTTGTTAATACCTTCATCGCCAAAAATTACAAATTTATGATCGTCAACAGCGATGTACAATAACACACCATTTCGTTGTTGGGTATTAAACATTTTTAGCATTTGAAATACTTCTAGTGCTCGGTCGTAGTGAGAACCTTCCGTAGTTCTCTCTATATGTACACGAATTTCACCAGAAGTATTTCGCTCTGCTTGTCGAATAGCCTGAACGATTTCCTCTTCTTCTTTGGCAGTAAGAAAATCTTCTACGTTAGACATATTGTTAGAATTTAAAATCTACATCAGGCGCATTCTCTGAACCTGCATCAGCCTTGTAACGTGCCATTTCAGTTAAGTTAAACATCCCCGCTAGCAAGTTACCGGGAAACATTTTAATATGCTTGTTATATTTATTAACGCTTTCGTTATAACGATCACGTGCTACGTTAATTCTGTTTTCTGTTCCTTCTAACTGACTTTGTAATTCTAAAAAGTTTTTATTTGCTTTGATATCTGGATAACGCTCTACAGATACTAATAACTTAGATAAAGCTCCGCTTAACCCTGTTTGTGCTTGTTGAAATTGTGCCATTTTCTCTGGCGTTAAATCTCCTGCATTTATATTTACTGAGGTTGCTTTTGCTCTTGCGTTAATTACGTCTGTTAACGTGCTTTTCTCAAAATCGGCAGCTCCTTTTACCGTTTTTACTAAGTTGCCGATTAAGTCGTTTCTTCGTTGGTAAGAACTCTCTACATTAGACCATGTAGTTTTGGCGTCTTCTTGGTATGTTACTGCTGTATTATAAAATCCTTTTGCCCATGAATAAATTCCAAATACTAGAACTCCTATAATAATTAAAGGCACTAACCATTTTTTCATAATTCTTGATTTTTTGTAATTATAATTGATTTTTAATTTTAATTAATTCTGCTTTTACAGTTTCTAATCTACTAATAATTTCCTGATTATTTAAGACTCCTTCTGGGTTTTTCTTTAGCTTTTGTTTTGCGCCATCTAAGGTAAAACCTCTTTCTTTTACAAGGTTGTAAATAATTTTAAAGTTTTTTACGTCTTCTTGTGTAAACAATCGATCGCCTTTGGCATTTTTTTTAGGATTGATAATTTCAAACTCTTTATCCCAAAATCGTATAAGTGAACTATTCACCCCAAAAGCTTTAGCAACTTCTCCTATTTTATAATACCGTTTATCGGGTAAGTCTACATACATTTTTCACAGCTTGTTACGTGTTTAGTCATACGACTGACCTTTTTGTTGCGAAGCTTTTTGCATGGCTACAAATTCTTCTGGAGTTAAATCTCCGTAGTAATAGTAAATAGGATTTACAGGTCTACCATTTTTATGTACTTCGTAGTGTAAATGTGGTGCTGCAGAACGTCCTGTATTTCCTACATACCCTATTAAATCACCACGTTTTACTTTTTGTCCTTTCTTGGCAAGTATTTTACTCATGTGAGCATAGACAGTTTCGTAACCATATCCATGGTTTATGTAAACTACTTTACCAAAAGTAGAGCTTCTATGTGCTTTTTTTACAATACCGTTTCCTGATGCAAAAATTGGTGTACCCGTAGGTGCTGTAAAATCCATTCCATTATGCATACGCCACGACTTTAATATAGGGTGCAAACGCATACCATAACCTGATGCCATTCTTTTTAAATCTTGATTTTTTACTGGCTGAATAGCAGGTATTGAAGCCAACATTTTTTCTTTTTCTTTAGCTAGCTCAACAATTTCATCTAACGATTTAGATTGTACTACCATTTGCTTTGATAAAATATCTAACTCTTTTGTTACCTTTTTTACCATTGAGCTATTATCAAAACCATCTAAGTGTTTATACCTATTTACACCACCAAAACCTGCTTTTCGTTGCTCTTCTGGTATTGGACTTGCCTCAAAGTATGTTCTGTAAATATTGTTATCTCTTTCTTGTAAATCGGTTAAGATTTGAGCACTTTCTTCCATTTTTTTAGAAAGCAACTCGTAATGTAATTTTAAGTTTTCTAATTCTCTCTTTTGAGCACGCTCTTTTGGAGACATTAAAAACTGGCTAAAACCTATAAAACCGAAAAAAGCAATTAATAAAAAACTAAGTAGTCCCAAGATAGTTTTCTTATATTTTTCACTTCTTTTAACCTCTATCTTTCTATATGATAAAGTGTCTGGGTCATAATAATATTTTACTTTTGCCATAATGCTAAATGTACTATTTTTGTGCTTTTTAAATGAAGCATCCTAAGGGGATGTACAATTTGAAAACTCACAAATTTACAAAATCTTTTAAAACTTCTTTTTACAAGAGGTTTTTTAAATATATTTTAACAAAACACAGATACCCAGAGTTGTATGAAATCTCAAGATATTAGAGCTAAATTTTTAGATTTTTTTAAATCAAAACAACACGAAATAGTTCCTTCAGCACCTATGGTGTTAAAGAACGATCCTACTTTAATGTTTACCAACGCTGGTATGGTGCCATTTAAAGAGTTTTTCTTAGGAAACTCAACTTCTAAAAATGGTAGAGTTTCTGATAGCCAAAAATGTTTACGTGTTTCTGGTAAACACAACGATTTGGAAGAGGTTGGTTACGATACTTACCACCACACCATGTTTGAGATGCTAGGTAACTGGAGTTTTGGTGATTATTTTAAGAAAGAAGCTATTGCTTGGGCTTGGGAATTATTAACTGAAGTTTACAAAGTAGATAAAGACATTTTGTATGTAACTGTTTTTGAAGGTGACGAGAGTGACGGTACAAAAATGGATCAAGAGGCTTACGATATTTGGAAACAGTACATTGCTGAAGATCGCATCTTAATGGGTAACAAAAAAGATAACTTCTGGGAAATGGGTGAACAAGGTCCTTGTGGTCCGTGTTCTGAGATTCATGTTGATATTCGTTCTGCTGAAGAAAAAGCTAAGGTTGATGGAAAATCGTTAGTAAACGAAGATCATCCTCAGGTTGTTGAAATCTGGAACTTGGTATTCATGCAATACAATCGTAAAGCAGATGGTTCTCTAGTAGAGCTTCCTGCGAAACATATCGATACTGGTATGGGATTTGAACGTTTATGTATGGTGTTACAAGGTGTTCAATCGAACTACGATACTGATGTATTTACTCCTTTAATTCGTGAGATAGAAACAATTACTGGTACTAAGTACGGAAAAGATGAAAAAATTGATATTGCTATTCGTGTAGTTGCTGATCACGTTCGTGCTGTTGCTTTTGCGATTGCAGATGGTCAGTTACCTAGTAATAACGGTGCAGGTTATGTAATACGTAGAATTTTACGTCGTGCTATTCGTTACGGATTTACTTTCTTAAACCAAAAAGAGCCTTTTATTTATAAGTTAGTAGAAACCTTAGCACATCAAATGGGAAGTGCATTCCCTGAAATTAGAAAACAAAATACTTTGGTACACAATGTAATTAAAGAAGAAGAAACTTCTTTCTTGCGTACATTAGATCAAGGATTATTATTATTAGATCAAGTTATTGCAACTACTAATGGTAAAACTGTATCTGGTAAACGTGCTTTTGAATTATATGATACTTACGGATTCCCTCTTGATTTAACGCAGTTAATCGCTCGTGAAAAGGGGTATGAAATTAATGAAGAGGAATTTAATGCTGGTATGAAAGCTCAAAAAGAGCGTTCTCGTGCAGCTTCTGCTAGTGAAACGGGTGATTGGGTTACTTTATTAGATGATGATGTTGAAGAGTTTATCGGGTACGACATATTAACTACTAATGTAAAACTAACTCGCTACAGAAAAGTTAGTACCAAAAAAGGCGGTGACCAATATCAACTGGTATTCAACATGACTCCTTTTTATCCAGAAGGTGGTGGACAAGTTGGTGACAAAGGATATATTGAATCTCCTAATGGTGATATTATTTATGTGCTTGACACCAAAAAAGAGAACAATGTTATCATTCATTTTGCTAAAAATTTACCTAAAAACTTACACGAAACTTTTAAAGCTGTTGTAAATAAAGAACATAGAAGTTTAGCTGCTAGTAATCACTCAGCTACTCACTTATTACACCAAGCGTTACGTACTATTTTAGGAGACCATGTAGAACAAAAAGGTTCATTGGTGAGTCCTGATTATTTACGTTTTGACTTTTCTCACTTTTCTAAAGTAGACAATGATCAACTAGAAGCTGTTGAAGAGTTTGTAAACGCTCGTATTCGTGAAAATCTTCCATTACAAGAGCAAAGAAATATACCAATGCAACAAGCTATTGATGAAGGTGCTGTAGCTTTATTTGGAGAAAAGTATGGAGATAGTGTTCGTACCATCCGTTTTGGACAATCTATGGAATTATGTGGAGGTACGCACGTACAACAAACTAGTGATATTTGGTATTTCAAAATAAAATCGGAAGGTGCTGTTGCTGCAGGAATTAGAAGGATTGAAGCAATTACCAATGTTGCTGTTGGTGATTATTTTGAAGATGTTGAGCGTAACTACGATGCTGTAAAACAATTATTGAAAAACCCTAAAGACGTTGCTAAATCGGTAAGTAGTTTACAAGATGAAAATGCTGCTTTAAAAAAGCAAGTTGAGCAACTATTAAAAGATAAAGCTAAAAACATGAAAGGCGAACTTAAAAACCAATTACAAGAGGTAAATGGAGTTCAGTTTTTAGCAACTAAAGTAGATTTAGACCCAAATAGTATTAAAAACTTATTATTTGAGTTAGGTGGAGAAATTAACAATTTATTTGTAGTTTTTGCTACTGCTCCTTCTGCTGAAAAGGCAATGTTAACTTGTTATATTTCTAAAGAGTTAGCTAATGAAAAAGGCTATGATGCTGGAAAGGTAGTTAGAGAATTAGGAAAACTAATCCACGGTGGTGGTGGTGGACAAAATTTCTTCGCAACCGCTGGTGGTAAAAACCCTGGAGGAATTCCAAAGGCATTAGAGAGAGCAAAAGATTATATCGCTTAATACATACTAAAAAAGGTTCAGAAAATTCTGAACCTTTTTTTATTGTAGTGCTTTTTTATAGGTATTGATCGCTCGTTCTCTCGCAAACTTGTGTTCTACCATAGGTTGTGGGTAAGTTAATTCATCAAAGTCTTTCACCCATTTTCTAACATATTGTAAATCTTTATCAAACTTTTTTAACTGTGATTCTGGGTTAAACACTCTAAAATACGGAGCTGCATCGCAACCCGTACCTGCTGCCCATTGCCAATTCCCGTTATTTGCTGAAAGATCGTAATCCAACAGCTTTTCTGCAAAGTACGCTTCTCCCCAACGCCAATCTATTAATAAATGCTTACATAAAAACCCAGCAGTAATCATACGCACTCTGTTGTGCATGTATCCTGTTTTATTTAACTCCCGCATGCCTGCATCAACCATGGGATACCCTGTTTTACCTTCACACCATTTTTTAAATTCTTCTTCATTATTTCTCCAAGGAACAGCGTCATACTTTTGTTTGAAGTTTTGAGTAACTACTTTCGGAAAATGATATAAAATCTGCATGAAAAACTCACGCCAGATTAGCTCACTTAAAAAAGTTTGGTTGGTTTTTAAAGCAAATCGAACCATTTTTCGAGTACTTACCAATCCGAAACGTAAATAAGGTGATAAATACGAGGTTTTGTCTTGCGAGGGAAAGTCTCTCACCTCATCATACGAATCCAAACTAGATAGGCTGTATGGTTTTACTTTAATCGTACTTTCTTCAAAACCTATGAAAGCTAATGATGGAAATTCAGATAAAAACTGATAAAAATTAGCAAAGTCTATCGTGAAGTCTTGCGTATCTTTCTTTTCTGAGAAGTTTTGTAACCACTTGTTTTTATAAGGTGTGAAAACTGTATACGGAGTTCCATCGTTCTTTACAACTTCGTTTTCTTCAAAAATTACTTGATCTTTAAAAGCATTAAATATTATTCCTTTTGACACTAAAAAGTCTTCTACTTCCTTATCTCTTTTAGTCGCGTAAGGTTCGTAATCTTTATTTGTGTAAACTGCTTCAATTATAAATTCTTCAGTTAGTTTTTTCCAAATTGCTAATGGTTTTCCTTTTTTAACTATTAGAGAAGATTGATGCTTTTTCAGCTCTTCATCTAAGTTTTGCAAGGTTTCGTAAATAAAAGTTACTCGAGCATCATTTTTAGGAAGGCTTTCTAAAATATCTTCATCAAAAACAAATAACGGAATTACCTTGTTTCCTGATTGCAGTGCTTCATGTAAACCTTTATTATCTTCTAAACGTAAGTCTCGACGAAACCAAAAAATAGATGCTTTATTTTCCATTAAATAATTTTTCTAACGTACTATAGCGATGTTCAAAAATTTCTTTTAACTGCCTTTTTATAAAGGTTGATTGGGCAATATGTCCTAAAAAACCAAAAGGTATCTTGTATGAAATTTTGTCTTTCATTAACGTTTTTCCATTTGGCAACTCTTCAAACCAGTGCTCGTGATGCCACATGCTATAAGGACCAAATCGCTGTTCATCTATAAAAAATTGTTGTTCTTTTACTTGTGTAATTTCAGTAACCCAACTAGACTTAATACCTGGTAAAATTCCTACTTTGTAGGTAATTATTTGTCCTGCATAGGCTTTTTTATCAACCTCTGAAGTAATTTGAAACCCCATATGTGAAGGGGTTATTTTTTGCAAATTTCCTGGAGCACTGAAAAATTCCCATGCTTTTTCTAACCGAACGTTTAATATTTGTTCAGTAGATAAGGTATAAATACCCGAATGCTTTTTAAATAGTACCATTGTTTATTTTACTTTTTTCCAGACTTTGTCTGAGTTAAGTTGAAAACTACCAACAAAATTGAAACCACATTCATTAGGGCTTAATATTGATAAAAATAACGTGTTTTTTTCTTTTCTATACAAATGATAGACCTTACCTACAATTGGCTCAAAGTTAAATTTAGCACTATAAATAAGCTCATTATATTGATACTCTTTTACAAGATTGTTGTATTGTTGTTTTATTTCTTCAAAAGATGCTAAAAATTGAGCGTTTGCCTGGTAAATGTTTTGTTTTTTCCAGCTTATTGAATTACTTTCTTTAATAACTGGTGCTGTAAAATTAGTTGCATATGGTTTTAAATACGCATCATATTCATTTGTTTCCTCATTAAAAACTACATTATCTGGTTTTTTCTTCATTTTTTATATTAATTTGGTAATTTTCTTACTCATTGGTTTGGTTATTGAGTAAAAAACATCAATTAACTTTCCTTCTTCATCTACCAAGTATTTTTGAAAATTCCATTTTACTGAAGAACTCATTTTTCCATTTTTATCTTTTTGTGTTAACCATTGATATAACGGGTGTTGATTTTCTCCTTTAACTTCAATTTTTTCTGTCATAGGAAAATCTACTCCATAGGTTACACTACAAAACGATTGAATTTCTTTTATTGTTCCTGGTTCTTGGCCTCCAAATTGATTACAAGGTAATCCTATGATTACTAATTTATCTTTGTGTTTTGAATACAGTTCTTGCAAACCTTCATACTGATTGGTAAAACCACATTTTGATGCTACATTTACAAATAATATTTTTTTCCCTTTAAACTTGTTAAGGTCTAAGTTTTTTCCATTAATACCTTCAATATTTATGTCGTATAACGATTCTTTAGGAGTTACTGTTTGCGCTTTACCTGATAAACTAAATAGTGCCATGATTAAGAATATTTTTACTGTGTTCATTTTATTGAATTGCTATTTTTATGATTTCTAACGAAAAATCTTCGTCTTTTTTATTTCCTATTAAAATTGCTACCTCTTCTATTTGATTATCAGAGAAATTACCAAAATTTAACTTTCTACCCCTAAAGGTAGGATAAAATCCTGTTAATGGTAATGTAATTTCTTGTTCTTGTGTATTTGTTCTAAATACTTGTACGTATGAGTAACGTTGAGACTCATTTGATTTTAATCGTAGTTGATATTGTTTACCATCTCCTTTTACTTTTAATACAATTTTTGAATGTTGTTTGTTTAAACCTATGGCTATTGGCATTCTCGTCATCGAAAATCCACCATTATTTTCAGTAGATACTTTCCCCGAAAAGATTAAGTTTCCCTTATCATTAATTTTTACAGCTGATGTAGAAATTCCTCCCATCACAGTATCATTAACAACATACCAATTTTGGGTGTTATTATCTTTATCAAAAATTATAATTTCATCATTTAAACACATAAGAAAACTTAAAATTAAAAGCCATTTCATTATTTACTTTTTAAATTTTTATACTTACAATTCCTGCATCTACAGGAATTACTTGTCCAGTAATTGCTGATGCTTCGTCAGACAATAAATAGGTAGCTAAACTAGCTACTTCTTCTGCTTTTAGGTATTTTTTTAATGGGTGTCTGTTCTGCATACTCTCTTGTTGTTTTTCATTTCGTAATAAGCGAGCTGCTAAAGGTGTATCAGTAACCGTAGGAGCAATTGCATTGAATCTAACTTTCGTAGCGTATTCTGCTGCCAACGATTTGGTTAACCCTTCTACTGCTGATTTACTAGTTGCTATGCTTGCATGATAAGGCATTCCTAAAAATGACGCTACCGTACTAAATAACACTACACTTCCATTGTTTTGAGTTAGCAAACTTTCATAAGATTTTAGCGTTTTAATTGCTCCAAGAACGTTAATATCTAAATCAGATTGAAAGTCTTCTAATTTTAATCTTGAAAAGGATTTTAGATTAATGCTTCCGGGACAATAAACTAATCCATGAACTTTTTCTAATTCTGGAAGTTCGTCTTTGGTAACATCGCATGCATAATGTTTTATATTTTCAATATTAGACGGTGCTGTTCTACTAATGTTAATTATTTTATGTGTGTGTTTTAATTTGGTTATTATCGCCTTACCAATACCACTACTACCACCAACTACAACAATTGTTTTCATAATCGTCCTTTTAATCGTTTTTCTACTTTTTGTTTAACAGTTGTTATGCGTTTCATAACATCCATCAACTTTTTATCTTTACTCTTTTTATACACTTCATTAATTGATAAAATAATTTCTTTAGCTTTCCTTGATGCTAAAATTTTTTCATTTCTTGTTTTAAAAGATTTGTAATTTTTCTCAAATTCTAAAGCTTCTTGAAGTAAGTTTATTGTACTCATTTTAAATAATTTTGAAGTTCAACAATTTTTTCTGAGGTATTAAAAATGCCTCCATAAAAACAGGTAACTGTTGATGA
Source organism: Tenacibaculum sp. Mcav3-52 (assembly GCF_022347665.1). Lineage (NCBI taxonomy): Bacteria > Pseudomonadati > Bacteroidota > Flavobacteriia > Flavobacteriales > Flavobacteriaceae > Tenacibaculum > Tenacibaculum sp. Mcav3-52. The sequence continues at coordinate 59,676 of NZ_JAKRGE010000001.1, forward strand.
CGAATCATCTTTAACTCCTCTAGAAGAAACACATAAATGCTTTGCATCTATAATTACAGCTACGTCTTCTGTTTGTAATATCTCTTGTAAATCTCTGGCTATTTGATTAGTTAAGCGTTCTTGTACTTGGGGTCTTTTAGCATAAAACTGAACAATTCTGTTTAATTTTGATAAGCCTATAACTTTTCCTGATGAAACATAAGCCACATGTGCTTTTCCTATTATTGGTACAAAATGATGTTCGCAATTAGAATAAAACTGTATGTCTTTTTCTACCAACATTTGGTTATATTGGTACCTATTTTCAAACAATGCTATTTTAGGCTTATTGGCTGGATTTAAACCTGAAAAAATTTCATCTATATACATTTTAGCTACTCTTTGTGGAGTACCTTTAAGAGAGTCATTATTTAAATCAAGCCCAATAGTTTGCATTATTTCTGAAAATAATTGTGCTATTTTTTCTTTTTTTTCCTCATCAGAAATTAAAAAAGCATCTTCTACCATAGGCGTTTCAATTCCTGTATAAATATGATCATCTCCAATTTCTTCAACCGATAAGTTCTTTATATTATCGCTAACAGGGGTATTCAACAAAGTTTCTAGGTGTTTCATAAAGTTTTATTTTAATTTCTAAATGATTATTTATCACTAACCTTAGTTTGTTATAAATTACAATTGCTATATTTTCTACTGTTGGATTGAGTGTTTTAAATTCTTCTACTTCTTTATTTAAGTTTTTATGATCTAAACAATCTATTATTTCTTTTTGTATATGGTTAGATAAAACTTTTGTATCAATTACATATCCTGTGTTTTCATCTACTTCTCCTACAATAGTTACTTCTAACTCATAATTATGGCCATGAAAATTTGGATTATTACATTTGCCAAAAACTTCTTTGTTTTTTGCTTCAGACCATTTCGTATTATGCAACCTGTGGGCTGCATTAAAATGTTCTTTTCTCGTAATAGCCACTTTTGCTTGCTTCATTTATCGTTTTGCTATTTTATTATTACTTATACTTCTTTGTCTGGTACATTTAAACCTTCCTTTATTAAATATTCTTTTTGCTTGATGTTTTGTTCTTTTACCCTGTACTCTTTTCCTCCATAATTTAAAACTTGATGGTTTTAATTCTCTTCGCATTAAATTAATTACTTCTTGTTCTTTTAAGTCAAATTGAAGTTTTATAGCGTCAAAAGTTGTTCGATCTTCCCAAGCCATTTCAATAACTCTATCTATCTCTCTTAATGTCATAAAAAATAACTTTGTGTTGATGTCATTTTCAAATCCATCATTTTTTTTATAAATTTTTTATTCTGATTATATTTATTATCTTTTCTAAACCTAATAAAGTGGTTATCGGAATGAATACTAAAGAATTCATGATTAAAAACCACTATTTTATAAAAAGGTATTACCCAGCAAAAGCGTTGTAATTTATTAATTATGTAAACTATAATTCCTTTAGGACGTATTTCTATACTTCCATAATTTAAATCGCTAATTGTTGTTAAAATACTTTTAAAGCTTTCACTTACTCCTTCAACAATCATTCTACTTGAACCAACTCCTTTAATTTTTAAAGATTGTAAAAAAGACATAGGCTCTCCTACTAATTCATTGATTTTTAATACACTTTCTTTATTATTGTATGTTATATCAAACAACATTTTTTTATTTAACTACATGTTTGTTTAAAATTCTATAGCTTTCTTTTATCACCTCTGGATCTTTACGCATTTTCCAAATAGTATCTGAGGCACTTTTTCTAGTTACACCTATATCTACTATTGGTTTTGGGTAATCATTACCAAGAGTAAACCCATACATTTTTTGTTCTAAAGCTGTCATTTTGTATGGTTCGTGCTTAAACGCTAATGGTAATCCTTTAAGTTCTGGTATCCATTTTGAAATAAAAACTGCTTCAGGATCGTGCTCTAAACCATTTTTTACTGGGTTATAAATTCTAATCGTATTAATTCCAGTTTCTCCTGCCTGCATTTGCAACTGAGGAAAGTGAATTCCTGGTTCAAAATCTAAAAACAATTTTGATAAATATTTTGATGCTTCTTGCCATGGTTGCCAAAGATTATGTGTAAAAAAAGACACTAACATAGCTCGCATTCTAAAATTCAAATATCCTGTATGAATTAAACAACGCATACACGCATCAATAAATGGAATACCTGTTTTTCCGTTTCTCCATGCATATATGTATTTTTTAGTAATATTTTTCTTTAACTTATGAAACCCTTTATTGATACTTTCTTGCTCCATTATACATTCCATTTCGAATTTCTGGATGAAATGTGCCTGCCATTTAAGTCTTGAAATGAAAGCATCTATTGCTCTTTTATTTCTTGAACTAGAACGAATACTTATTGCTAACTGATACACCTCTCTTACTGAGATATTCCCCCAAGCAATATAAGGTGACAGCCTGCTGCAGCTCTCTCTTGCTTCTGTTGGCTTTGAAATATTTTTTGCATACCCCTCATACCTTTTGTTAAAAAAACTATGTAAATACTTAAGAGCCGTAGCTCGTCCTCCTTTTTGAAATAGCTTTTCTTCTTCTGTATCTAAATTTACAATTATCAAGTTTTTTGCTATTTCTTTTATTTCTGTTATTGTTACAAAAGAAACATTTGTTGAATCAAATATTATCTGACTTGATTTCATGTAGTTTTCCCAATCCTCTTTCCAACCTTCTCTGTTTTCTCGCCCCCTAAATACTCCATTATGAATATTTTCTTTCCATTCTATTACATTATTCTTACAAAACCTTTTAAAGGTTTTATCTCTATTATAAGTTGCAAGAATACCTGTTTCTATATGAGAGTAGACATCAGTAACATTTGACACCGACATTAAATACCTAAAAAAAGAAAGTACCTCTGAGTTTACTGTTAAAACCTGTGTATTATACAGCAACAACTCTTGGTTTATATCTCGTATAGATTCTTTAACAAAATCCCAATGTCTTTTAGAATAATGTTCGTCTTGTATAATGCTTTCTTCAAAAATATAAACAAATAATATTTTCTTACCTGAAGTTATTGCATTAAAAACAGCCTCGTTATCCTGCAACCGAAGATCTCTTTTAAACCAAACTACTGCTATTTCTCCTGTTATTTTCAATCCAATGTGCGCTTTGAATCAAAAATACAATTTTTGTTTAATTAATGAAAGAAATAATTAAACAAAAAGTTAATAGCTATTAATTTTTTGTTTAATTGTTTTTGCTTTTTCTAGAATTTCTGAGAAGTCTTTTGATATTTCCATTTTTTGCAATAAAGTATACATCATACGCATTCGGTGGTTATTTTTCAACTTCTCTTTATTTTTGTAAAGAAACTCCCAATACAAAGTATTATACGGGCACGAATCTTCTTCTGTTTTTGTTTTGTAATTATAAAAGCATTCTTTACAATAATTACTCATTTTATTAATATAACTTGCGCTAGATACATAAGGTTTTGTGGCCACTATCCCACCATCCGCGTACTGACTCATCCCTCTTGTATTTGGTAATTGCACCCACTCTACAGCATCTATATATACTCCTAAATACCAAGCATCTACCTCATCTGGATGAACCTCTAACAATAACGCTAGGTTACCTAAAATCATAAGACGCTGTATATGATGCGCGTATGCATTATTTAACGAGTTTTTTAACGATTGCTTCACACAATTCATTTTTGTTTTTCCTGTCCAAAAAAAATCTGGTAATGAAACTTTATTATTAAAAAAATTCTTTTTTTTAAAATCTTCTCCTAATTGCCAATAAACACCTCTCATATACTCTCTCCATCCTAATACTTGACGAATAAAGCCCTCTGCCTGAGAAACGGCTATTGAAGGTTTCTTATAAAACACATCAACAACCTTCTCTACAACTTCTCTCGGGGTTACTAATTTTAAATTAAGAGCAAATGATAATCGAGAATGAAACAGAAAATCTTGTGATGAATGCATTGCATCTTGATAATCTCCAAAAAACTCTAACAAATTGTCACAAAAAAAATCTAGTTGCTTTATTGCTTGTTCTCTATTTATTGGATAAGTAAAAGTTAATGTTTCTTCTCCAAATGTAACCACTTCTGCTTCATTAAGCTCTTTTAATAATGCTTTACAGTCAATATTAGTCTCATAAGGCAAAGGAACTAATTCATCTTGATTCCATTTTTTTCTGTTAGATGCATCATAATTCCATTTACCACCAACTGGTTCATTATTTTCTACAAGTATCTTATGCTTTTTCCTCATATAGCGATAAAAATCTTCCATAACTGTTTTCTTTCTACCTTCAGAAAACTCTTTTAACTCATTCCTTGTAGTGTAAAAATGTTCTGTATCATACGATTTAACTGGTATCTGTAAGCTCTTGAGTTCATTTTTAAATTGCACATCTAAACGAAACTCGTCAGGCAACTGATATTCAATTTTTGTAATTGAGTGTTTTTTTTGTAATACTTTAATATTTTTTATAAGATTGTGCGTGTTATGCGAATCTGATATTTTAAAATACTCTACTGCGTGACCTTTCTCTTCTAGTTTTTTAGCAAAACTCCTCATTGCTAAGAAAAACCCTACAACTTTTTGTATATGATGTTTTACATACTCCGTTTCTTGCTTCATTTCAAACATAGCATACACTACTTTTTTGTTTTTTTGCTTAAACCAGCTATGAGATTCGTTTAACTGATCACCTAAAAGCACTCTAAGTATTACGTCCATTACTTATCAATCCATTTAGCTCTAAATTCCCCATACTTATCATATGTATTAGCTTGCCATTCTATATCAAACTTTTTACTCTCAGAACTATTTCCTACTCCTGCTATATACATCCAGTTACCATAATTACTGTGCGGATCATAATCTACTAACAAAGATTCAAAGTAGGCTGCCCCAATCCTCCAATCTTGCTGTAAGTTATGTACAAAATAAGATGCTACGTTTTGCCTTCCTCTATTACTCATCCAACCTGTTTTTCTTAACTCTATCATATTAGCGTTTACAAAATCGGATGTAGTATTACCTAAAACCCAATTTTTTATCACCTTATTATCATGAATACTTAGTATCGTTTTTTTCTGAATACCCCCTAATTTGAAGAAGTTATTTTTGTGATAACGAACTGCATGTTTAAAGAACTCTCTCCATAACAACTCAAAATACACCCAATATGTTGATGAATTTGCCTCATATTCGTCTTCAAATCTCTTTAGTTCTTTATAAATTGTTTTTACACTAATAGATCCATTAGATAACCAAGGTGAAAATTTTGTACTACAATTTATTCCTAATAAATTATTTCGTGTTTTCTTGTAGTCAATCACTTTTTTTGTTTCAAAAAAATAACTTTTCAACCTTACTAATGCTTGCTTTTCTCCTCCTTTAAAAGGAAAAGAATTTCCTAAAAATTTTTCTGCACGAGAACAGTTTGGTATTTCAAAAAATGCCTGAGAATATATATCCTGATAGGGTAAATGATAATTTAACTCTGTGTCTATATCTAATTTTTTTTCAACTTTATTTCTAAAAGATGAAAAAGACAACGGGTATTTTTTGTTAAATAACGTATCTATTTGATGTGGCTCATACAAATATTGATTTGTTACCCTTATCTTTTTTACCTTACTACCAACTACTTTTCTTACTCTCTTTTCTATATCTTTTTCATCACTAGTTTCATCTTCTTGATAAACTAGCGTAGTAATTAAGAAATCGTTTTGAATCTCTCTAACAACGGTTTCTGTTTTTTTTAACCCTACATAAAAAGGTATATTATATTTAGCTAAACTCTCCTTTAATTCTTTTAATGTTTCAATTAAAAAACAAAGACGGAATTTTCCTGTTCTCTCAAAAGAATATTGACGTTTAAAAAACACAGGATCAAACGCATAAAAAGCCACCAAATAACGTTTAGTCGCTATTGCTTCTTTTAACAGTTTGTTATCAAAAACTCTTAAATCATTTCTAAACCAAATTAAGGTGCATTCTTGTTTTTGTTTTTCCTGCATTTTTTACTACAGTATTTTACTTCACTCCAACTAGCTTCCCATTTCTTCCTCCATGAAAAAGAAAGCCCACAAACTTTACAAATTTTGGTTGGTAAGTGCTGTTTTTTCAATTTTAAACAAATTATTTTGACAAAAAATTAATGAGTTGCTTAAATATAAGTCCATGAAACGGTAAAACAGCAAACCAATAAACTCTACCCCATATTCCTTTAGGTCTGAATACTGCTTTTTGATAAAGTAAGCCGTCTTTAATAACATACTCTAACCATGCCTCTCCTGGTAGTTTCATTTCTGCAAAGAGCAATAAACGTTTATTATCTTTATCCGCTAATAACACACGCCAAAAGTCAAGCGCATCTCCTGGCTCTAACTCAGTCGGATCTCTTCTACCTCTACGCAGCCCAACACCTCCAAAAACTTGATCTATAAAACCTCTTACTTTCCATAAAAAAGTAAATTTATACCAACCTCGCTTACCTCCTATTTCCCATATTTTCTTAAGTGTTATGTTTTCATCTGAAACTTTTCTGATTCTTTCATCAATAAAGCACCCATACTTGGGAAGGTTTATGTATTGAAAATATTCTTTTCTAAAAACACCACTTACCTTAGCATCTTTCCAACTTGATATAACGGAATTTTGCGCTATTTTAACAAAAGCTTTTTTTACCGCCTGTTTATAAGTAATAGGTGTTACTTCAATTATTTCATTAATATTGCTTTTACTCCCTATAACCTCAACGGTCATACTATCTACGAGTGATTTTGCCAAATTAAACGAAGTTGAGGTAACAAAGTACAACCAATAAGATGATAGCTTTGGTGATAAAAATGGCACTGTGAATATAATTCTATTTAACTTTCTTACCTCAGCAAACTGTAATAACATTTCTTTATATGTGAGAATTTCTGGACCATAGATATCAAATGATTTATCGTACACTCTCTCTTCTAATAACGATTTTGTTAAGTATGTTAAAACATCTCTTATTGCAATAGGCTGTGTTTTTGTATACAACCATTTTGGAGTTACCATTACAGGAAGTTTTTCTACAAGGTCTCTTATAATTTCAAATGACGCACTACCACTTCCTACTATTATTCCTGCTCTAAAAGTTGTTACTGCATACGTTTTTGATTGTAGTATTTTTTCTACCTCATATCTCGATTTTAAATGCTTTGACAATGAATTATCGTTTACAATACCACTCAAATACACAACCTGCTTACACATAGTTTTTTCTAATAGACTCTTAAAATTATTTGCACAATCCGATTCTAACTTAGAGAAGTCACTACTACTTGTAGACATAGAGTGTATCAAATAATAAGCTGCATCAATATTTTTAGGCAGCTCTTTTTTAGGCTTTAAGAAATCTATTTCTAGAAAAGATATTTGTGTATTATCTTTAAATTCTAATGGAATTCTACGTACATCTCTAACACAGCATACAAGTTCATGCTGTTCTGATAACAGCATAGGTATTAATCTTTTACCTATATAACCCGTTGTTCCTGTGATTAGAATCCTCATTATTATTTTGGTCTTTGATAAGACAGTCTTTTATAATTCTCTGCTACCATATAGGTATCCAACCCATTAATTGCAGCTACTTTTTCTTTTGATAAGTTTAAAAAACCATCTTCTGAAAGCATAGAGTCCTTAAAATACAAATCAGTAACTTCTCCTAACACTAAAATAGTTCCATTAACTTTTATATAATGCTCTTCTAAAAACTTCATTCCTATTTGTAAGGGTGATTCCGCAACAAAAGGAGCATAAAAACCATTCTTAAACTCTTCTGACAATGTTGTTTTATCAAATTCTGAAATCTCTGACGGGTATTTAGCAGAAGTATGATGTGCCTCCTCAATCATTACTTCATTAATAGCATTAATAGTATAATACCCTGTTTCTTTTATATTGTTATACGTATTCCTAACAACGGTTGTGGGACGTAATACAAACCCTAAAATTGCTGGACTTGAACCATAATGCACCACCGAACTAAAAACTGCAACATTGGTTATATTATCAGTTGATTTTGTTGCAATAAGGTTTGCTGGTTTATAACCAGAAATACTGTTCATCAAGTTTATTTTATACAGATGAGGAAACTCGTCTATTTGCTGACGTGTAATATGCATTATATCGTATTAAAATTATTAATTTTTACCTTGTTTGCTTTTAAATCGTGCATTAGGTTATATAAACCAAAAAATGTTCGATTAATGTAAATGAAGTGTTTTGATCCTCTATTTCCGTTCATCTTTTTAAGCTCGGTACTCTTGGCATATTTCTGACCTAAATCTGCTATTTTCCCGAAGAACTCCTCATCTGAAAAATCAAATTCTTCTTGCTGAAAAGGTTGTGTAAAGAGTGATAACATTTCATAAAACAATGCTTTAAAAAAGGTTATTTCTTCTGGTGTATCATCTTTTCTCAAGATTTCTAACTCATAGAGTTTACTTTCAAAAAAAGCTGGATTATCTATATTTTCTCTTTTTGCTAGTTCGAAATAAGGCAAATAAAAACTTTCAGGAACTTCTTTCATACATCCAAAATCGATAACAATCAATTCATTTGATTTAGACACTAAAAAATTCCCTGGATGCGGATCTGCATGTACCTTTTTTAGCTTGTGCATTTGATACATGTAAAAGTCCCACAAAGCTTGCCCTAGTTTATTTGCAACATCTTCTGGTTGCTCATTTTTAGTAAACTCTGACAGGTGAACTCCATCCATCCAATCCATCGTTAAAATTCTATCTGATGACAAATCTGGATAGTATTTTGGAAATTTTAAGTTTGGAATATGTTTACAGGCATGAGCAATTTCATTACTCTGCGCAAGTTCTAATTCGTAATTAGTTTCTTCCAAGAGCTTTTCTTCAACTTCTTTAAAATATTCATCTGAACCTTCTCCTTTAATGTTAAACATTTTCATCGCAATAGGTTTCACCAATGCTAAATCGGTTGAAATACTATCAGCAACCCCTGGATATTGAATTTTTACAGCTAGTTCTTTTCCATCTTTAGTGGCTTTATGAACTTGTCCTATACTTGCTGCATTTACTGATTCTGCTGTAAACGTATCAAAAACTTCGTTTGGTGTTTTACTGAAGTATTTTTTAAACGTTTTGATTACTAAAGGTCCTGATAATGGTGGAACTGAAAATTGTGATAATGAAAATTTTTCTACGTAAGCATTGGGCAAAATATTTTTTTCCATGCTTAGCATTTGTGCTACTTTTAATGCTGACCCTTTTAGTTCTTTTAATCCATCGTAAATATCAGCAGCATTATCTTCATTAAGTTGCTTTTTAGCTTCCTCTTCTGATTTAGTGATTTTATTGCCGTAGTACTTGGCATAATTTACACCAACTTTCACTCCTGTTGAAACCAACTTGGTAGCTCGTTCTATTTTTGACGTAGGTATTCTGTTTAAGGTTTTCATGTCATTGGTGATTTTTCCTTCCACAAAAATTTCGCTAAATCAATCACACTTTTTACAGGTGCTATTTGTTGAATATCAAAACTTGCCTTTACTGATTTTTCTATAAATAAATCTGTTTTCTCAAAGTTTGATGACTCATCTTCTATCCAAAACTTTAAAATAAGCAATAGCTGCATCCAATACCCCTCTGCAATAGTTTTATCTTGAATTTTGTTGATTTTATCATTTTTAAAATCAATTTTTTCAAGGCTTATTTCATTTACAAAATGAATAAACTCTGTACGCAGTTCTTGCAATACTTTTAATTTCGAAAAATCTGTTTTTATCCTTTTTAACTGCGCCAATACATACGATCTATTTATTGTTAATAATTCAAAAAAGGTAAAATAGAAACTCAATAGTTTATCTTTTGGCAAATAGTCTTTATAAGCTTCTGTTTTGTGTAGTAAATGAATGGTTTCTTTAGCGAAAATTCCGAAAACAGCTTTTTCTAAGCTTTCAAAGCTTGAAAAGTGTTTATAAAATTCCGCTTCTTCAAAGTTATTTTCTTTCGCAAAAGAAAATATTGAATTCGGTTGACCTGATAATAGTACCGTATTCATATACCATTCTATTATTTTTTCTTGTGTTATGTTCTTTTTTTTGGCCATAGTTTAATTATTTAATACAATATATGCGTTGAGACTAGTTGCAATCGTCATCCATATTAAATATGGAAGTATAAATAGAGTATACCACCTTACTTTTTTTAAATACTCAAAAGTGAAATACCCAATAAGTAGCCATAATAAAGCGATTACAACCAAGCCTAATTTTGTTAAATGTTGATTAAAGAAAATATAGTTCCAGCTTACGTTTAAAATCCACTGATCTACATATAAAATGAGTACCTTTTTGTTTAAAAATTCATGCTGAAAACTCACTTTTGTCATGTATAAAGAAAACAATACCATAATGATTGTCCAAGCTACTCCAAAAACCCAGCCTGCTGGTGTCCATGGAGCTTTATTTAAAGACAAGTACCAATCTGTTCTTGGTCCTTCATTCATTAACCAAACACCAATACCTAAGGCTGAAAGGTTAGCTATTAAGAATATTAAAAAACGTATGTATTTATTTTCTTTCAAGTTTTCTGTTTTTTAAGAAATTAAAAATTAACTGTACTGAAAATAACATTGTAAATGCATAAAAAGCATCTTCTATAGGTATCGTAAAAATTCTAAAATCTAAATTCTCTGCGTTATTGTACCAAACTACCGGTTCTTCTATAAAGCTTCCTGTTAAAATTCCATTGACTAGTAGAAAAGGAATTAATATTACCAAGAAGCTAGGGTAGTATTCTTGCAATGTATTTAAATGATTCTTTAGCGCATAACCTAACAAAAGTAAAAACAGCACAAAATTTACTGTGGTATACCACTTTCCGAAGTTAAAAATCAACAATAAACTCACTAAAACAATGAGGAAAAAGCTTATGATTACTGTCGCAGATTTTGACATTTTAAACTTTGGAAATAAAAACTTCAACGCTTCATGTGTAAACAAACATGCATAGGGTATACAGAAAAAAAACATCCATTCTTCTATTGGCATATTCAGCAGTTTTAGCGATAAATGATAATCTGGATTAAATCCCCATACTCCCATTTGCGTAAACCAACTGTCCCAGATTAAAAAAAACAAGGCGACTAACAAAATACTAAGCGCTGCTTGTTTGAAATATTGTATAAAGTGTAGTTTTTTTTCAAAAACACTATACAATAGCGGAATACTTAAACTGCCTAGATTTAATATTAGATATAAATACTGACTCACTGTCTTTTATTAAAATATTTAAAGGGCACAAACAACATACCGAAACATTCTCCGTCGTGTTTCCCCAAATGTTTATGATGAATTTTATGTGCTTTTCGCAATCCTTTTAAGTATTGATTGTTTGTTTTGTCGAACCACTTGAACCTTCTGTGAATTAACACATCATGCACCAAGAAATAAGCAATACCATAAAATAATATTCCCAGACCTATGAAAAACAAAAAGTTTAACTCTGGTCGAATTCCGAAGTAAAATAATAACATACTAGGTATTGCAAAGACAACAAAAAAAGCATCGTTTTTTTCAAAAACATGCGGATACCCTGGTTGATGATGATCTTCATGTAAGTACCAACCAAACCCATGCATCACATATTTATGCGTGCACCAAGTAACCCCCTCCATAACAATAAACGTTAGTGTAGTTACTGCTATGTAAATTACTATATTCATAATGATGTATTGTTAATTATATATGTATGTAAATAACTTACACTGTCTTTTTTTTGAAGCACTTCTTTTAAAAACTGCTTGTCTTTTTTAATAGAAGATGTATATCCTAAAACACTTGGTGTATTTTCTTGTATTATTAACCTTAGATACCTTAGGTGAACATTATTAGGATTCTTTAAAATCAACTCTTCTAATTTGTTTTTATTTATGTTAAAAACTTTTAGTTTACTCCAAGGCATTATTTTATATTTTGCCTGTTTCATTTCAAGAGAAATTATATAGCCTTGAATACTCACTTCTTTACTATTTTTATAATTGGCTATATAGGCTAACTCAGCTTCTTTTGTAACTAATTCATGGTATTTTTTAACATGATTAGGTGCATTATTGAAGCTTATTATCGACATAAATAACAGTACTCCTAAGATACCACTTTTTATCATAAAAAGTTTAATTTATACCTTACATAACTTCTTGCTAGAAGATTAATTTTCATCGGGTTTGAAATTCGAATCCTTGTGTCCATGATTTTTGTTGAAGGTGTGTTTTTTAGCTTTTTTAATAGTTTTTTGTAATACCTGTATGCCATATATACTCCAAATTTTGCTTCAACAGGCAACTTTAAAATTCCGTTTTTATAAGCAACATCAAAATCATCTTCTATTTCTTTAATAATTGCATTTTTTCCTTCTGTACTTAAATCTCCAAAATTGATATTTGGAAAGTAAGACCTATTCAATTCGTTAAAATCTTCTTTTAAGTCTCTTAAAAAATTTACTTTTTGAAACGCTGACCCTAAACGCATTGCAGGCTCTTTTAGCTCCTCATATTTTTGCTGATTCCCATTTACAAAAACCTTTAAACACATTAACCCTACAACATCAGCAGAACCATATATATATTCATTATACTCTTCTGTAGTTGTATATGCTGTTTTATACAAATCTGCTTTCATACTTTTTAAAAAAGCCTGAACCTGCTCATCAGAAATTTTGTACTTATTTACAGTATGTATAAACGAGTTTAAAATAGGGTTTAAACTAATTCCTCTATTTTTAGATTCGTAATAATCTCTTTCGAACTTTAATAATAATTGTTTCTTATCGTACTGATGAAAAGAATCTACTATTTCATCCGCAAAGCGTACAAAACCATAAATATTATAAATATCTGTACGTATTTTTGGTGATAACATCTTCGTAGCTAACGAAAATGAGGTGCTGTATTTTTGAGTTACTAACTTACTACATGCATAAGAAACCTCATCAAATAATTGTTTCATCTTTATACGTTTTTAAAATTAAATCTGAAGCTATTTTTCCTGAAATTAAAGACGGAGGAACTCCTGGTCCTGGTACCGTTAATTGTCCTGTAAAAAATAAATTCTCTACTTTTTTACTTTTTATTTTTGGTCTTAAAAATGCTGTTTGTGTTAAAATATTTGCCAAACCGTAGGCATTTCCTTTATACGAATTATATTCCTTAATAAAATCATTTACACAAAAGCTTTCTTTAAACAACACATGTTTTTTTACTGATTGATTTGTTAGTCTTTCTAGCCTCTCTATTATAATATTAAAATAACGTTCTCTTAGCTCCGGAGTATCTTCTATACCAGGCGCCAATGGAATTAAAAAAGTAGCAGCCTCTTTTCCTTTAGGCGCAAAAGAACCATCTGTAATTGAGGGAAAGCTAGCATAAAACAATGGTTCTTTTGGCCAACAAGGAACATCATATATTGTTTTCGCATGCGCATCAAAATCTGTATCAAAAAACAAGGTATGATGACATACATTTTTTAACTTCTTGTCAAACCCTACATAAAAAAGCAAAGATGAAGGCGCAAATGTTTTTTTATCCCAATAACTTTCTGAATATTGCCTTAAATATTTAGGCAGTAAAGTTTCAGTATGATGATAATCTGCTCCACTTAACACTACATCAGATTTCATTAATTTTCCATCTACCGCAACCCCAACTGCTTCACCTTTATCGTTTACTACAATTTCTTCAACATTTACATTGGTTTGAAATTTCACACCTAAGCTCGATGCTAGTGTAGTCATAGCCTCAATTACTTTATACATCCCTCCTTTTGGGTGCCATGTACCTAAGCCAAAATCAGCATAATTCATAAAATTATAAAACGCTGGAGTGTTACTTGGTTTTGCCCCCAGAAACAACACTGGAAATTCTAAAATTTGAATTAGTTTTTTACTTTTAATTTTCTTTCTTACCTCATGTCTGATAGTAGAAAAAAACTGAAATATCTTCCCCATAGTAACTGGAGTTACCAATTCTAAGGGAGAAACTCCTGGCTTATAAACTAAATCATTTATAGAAACATCATAATTATATTTTGCTGATTTTAAAAAAGACTTCAGGTGTTTTGAACTTCCTTTTTCTTCTTTTTCAAAAACCTCATAAATCTCCTCTAATGTTCCTGGAATTACTATTGAATCTTTTTCTCCAAAGTATACTTCATAAGCAGGGTTTAATCTTTCTAACTCATAGTAATCTGAAGGTTTCTTTTCAAAGTCTGCAAAAAACTTTTCAAAAACATCTGGCATCCAATACCATGTAGGCCCTATATCAAAAGTAAAACCTTCTCTTAATAACTGCCTTGCTCTACCACCAATTGTGGCATTTTTTTCCAAGATTACCACTTTATATCCAGCTTTTGCTAAATAGCAAGAAGCTGATAAAGAAGAGAAACCTGAGCCTATTATATATACTTTTTTTTTCAAATTATTTCTTATAAAGATAATTAAAATTAATTGCGAACAAAAAAATCGCTCGCAATCAATACATTAAATTAAGTTTATGGTAAAAGAACACTATCTACTACATGAACCACACCATTTGTTCCTTGTACATCTGTCAATGAAATTACAACAGATTGTCCTGAACTTGTTTCTAATTTTGCTCCATTTGATAAATCAACAGTCACTATACTTCCATCAAACATTGTGATTTCTTGATTATCACTTAATTCATCTGATTGCACATTTCCTCCAGCAAATACATGATATTTTAACACTGCCTCTAATGTTGCGATTGGAATATCTGCTAACGAGTTCCAAGAATCGTTACTATCTAATAACGCTTGAAATGCATCATTTGTTGGAGCGAATATTGTATAAGGTCCTTCTTGACTTAACAAAGAAACAAAATCAGTAGTATGACGGCCATCTGTTAAAGCTGCAACCAAAGAGGTAAAACTACTATTATTCAACGCTAAGGTTACTACATTAGCTGGCAACATTACCTTATCAATTGTGTGTATAACTCCATTTGAAGCCATAATATCTGTAGCAATTGGCTTTGAATCTCCATTAAACTCTACTGCTCCATCAACTTCCACTTGCAATGACAACATTTCATCGTTTGGACCTGTTGACAATGTATTTACGTAGGTATTGGATAAATCAGCTGCCTTTACTTCTCCACTTATTACATGAAACAACAATACTGACTTTAGTGTTTCTACCGGAATATCATCTAAAGTACTCCACGAATCATTGCTATCCAATAAGTTTTGAAATGCTGTATTTGTAGGTGCTAGAACCGTAAAAGCTCCATCAACTTCCAAAGCCGATACTAAATCTGCTTTTTGTAAAGCAGACACAAGAATACTTAAATTTGCATCTGCAACTGCTGTATCAACTATATTTTTCTGCTTTTCTACCACAGGATCATCATCACTACATGACGTCAAAAGATTAAAACTTAAAAAAAGTCCTAAAAAAAATACCAATGTTAATTTTTTTGATTTCATAATTACACTCTTTAGATTAATTGCATACTCTTTTATTTTTTTAAGTCTGTTTTTCAGCTACCGCAGACTTTGTTTATCTTAAAACAAAAAACATTAAACAAAAATAGTTTTTGCCAAAAAAATGTGCTTTAATTTTAAAACACACTTCAAAGTTACTTATTTTGTTTAACAAAAACAAAAAAAAGCTAAACACAATATTAAAACCGCTCTAATAACGCCACCAAAGAAGGATACATGGTTACTTTCGCTTTAAAATCAATATGACTAACCGTCATCGCTTTATTTCCTATTGCTATTAGCTCATGATTAGTATTTTCTAACATTTTGTCTATTTCAAAAAAATATTCTTCTACTTTATCTTCATATGGCTGAACAGTCATGGAAGTAATAAAACAAATTTTTGTTTCATTTTTAAAAAAGTAGTTTAAGTTATCCAAGGGTAAACTTTGCCCTAGATAAATAGTATTATACCCCCTTAATATAAGCTCATAATTTAAATACATAAGCCCTAATTCATGAATTTCATTTTCTGGAAGAAACAACACATAACTTGTATCTGAGTTATTACTAACGTACTCTAACTTCTCTATGTTAATCTGAATTTTTTGTATGATTAAATTAGATATGAAGTGTTCATGTGCTGGCAATAAGGTATCTGTTTGCCATAATAACCCTACATGATTTAAAAAAGGAATAAAAACATCTTTAAAAACCTCTCTAAAAGTCTTTGTTTTCAACAATCTATTGTAAGCATTGTTAAATAATATTTTATCGAATTGAAACATTGCTAACTTAAAAGAATTAACAGCTTCATCGTTTACTGCCATTTTAAAAGCTAACTCTCTTGCTTTTAAAACAATAGTATCATCAGACATTTCTGCTATTTTAGAAATCTTTATACTATTTTTATTCAACAAGACAACATTTAGTAATTTCTGTAAATTTTCTGAAGAGTAATAACGAATATTGGTATCGGTTCTCTCTGGCGATAACAGATTGTAGCGTTTTTCCCAAATTCTAATTGTATGAGCTTTTATTCCTGAAATATTTTCAAGATCTTTAATTGTAAAAACTGATTTTATATTGTTCAATGTATTCTTAATTCTTTTGAACAAAGATACAAATTTTAACGAATTACAAACCTACACCACTTCTTATGAAGATTTTATACTTATTTTTGATTGTTATTTTTCTTTAAATTTATGAATCTTCAAACGCGAATACCACTTACGAAGCAAAAGCATAATCAAATTAATTATCAGTCAAAACTACTTTTACTTGGTTCTTGTTTTTCTGAAAATATTGGCGACAAACTTAACTACTACAAGTTTCAATCAAAACAAAACCCTTTTGGTATTTTATTCCACCCTAAGGCTATTGAAAACTTAATTACAAAAGCATTAAACAAAGAAGAATATACCGACAAAGATGTTTTTTTTCACAATGAACGATGGCACTCTTTTGAAGCACATTCAAGTTTAAGCGCTATAAATAAAAATGGATTATTAAACAGCTTAAATTTATCCATACAACAAACTTTTGAGCAACTACAAAACACCACACACCTTATCATTACACTAGGTACAGCATGGGTATATAGAGAAATTTCCTCGGATAATTTTGTAGCCAATTGCCACAAAGTTCCTCAGAAAAAATTTTTAAAGGAATTATTAAGCGTTCATGAAATTTCTGAAAGCTTAGAAGCTATTAACTCTCTTGTTAAGTCAGTAAATAAAAACATTTCAGTTATTTATACGTTATCTCCTGTACGACATTTAAAAGATGGTTTTAAAGAAAACCAACGTAGTAAAGCACACTTACTTTCAGCTATTCATGAAGTAGCGGAACCGAGAAATGCTATTTACTACTTTCCTTCATATGAAATTATGATGGATGAATTACGTGATTATCGTTTTTATAATGAGGATATGATTCACCCAAATAAAACTGCTGTGAATTACATATGGGAAAAATTTAAACAGGTTTGGATTACAGAAGATTCATGCAAAACGATGCAGCAAGTCGAAACCATTCAAAGAGGAATAAACCACAAACCTTTTAACTCAGAATCTGAAGCTCATCAGTTATTTTTGAAAAAACTACAACAAAAAAAGGAAACACTTTTACAAGCATTTCCTTTTATGAATTTTTAATCTTCTTATTTTATTTCACTAAATATTGATCAACATTTTGCCAAGGCCCTCCGTTAATTACATCAATCCCATGGTTTTGTAAAAACTCTGCTGCTTGCCCGCTTCTACCACCACTTCTACATACTGCAATTACTGGCTTATCCCACGATTTAATTTCCTCTACATTTGTAGGAATCGTAGCTAAAACAATATGCTTAGCTCCTTCACTATGCCCTTCATTCCATTCCGCTAAAGTCCTTACATCTAAAACAACTGCTCCTTTAGCTAAATATTCCTGTATTTCGTTACTCATATTCTTCTTTCTAAATAAATTAAATAATCCCATTTTATACTTCTTGGTAATTTTCCAACAAAAGTAAACCGTTTTCTATTAACGTAGTGTAACTCTTGTTACTTTTCATTTCTTCAAGATATTCACGTAACGCTCCTTTTATTGAAAAATTGTTTAGTGTTGCCAATTCTAACAGCTCTAACGACAACAACCAATCATTTTTATAATTTGATTTTACTTCTGTAAAAATTCCCTCAATGTCTTCCTCAGAAACCGTGCCACCTTCCCTTAGTTCTCTTACTCTGTCATATAAACTATATAACTTTCTATCTGAATCAGAATATTGAATTTTGTGCGTTTTGGTTTCCGATACTTTTCCTACATCCCCAAATGAAGCCACATCTGCAGAACCTGCAAAAGCAGATACCACCTCTACACCCACAGCCATATCGTATACTCCCCAATCTGGGTGAAATAACAACGTGTCTCCATGAGTTACTGTACAGTTTTTAAAAGAAATTAGTAAAATCCTACCTCTTAAATCCCTTGTTCCTGTAATTACTTCTCCTACTACTTTTACTCCACCTTCAAACTCTAAGGTAACCTGCTCTCCTTCATAAATACCATAAGCTTTCAAATCTCGCGGACTCATATTCTCTATTGGAATATTAATCCCTTTTAACTTTCCTATTGGACTTCCAAAACCTTCTGCATGATAATTTGTTCCGTGACCTATTAATTCTTTATCTCTATTTGCTAACGCAGTAGGACCAGTTGTTTGTACATAAATGGCTTTATTATTCTCATCAGTTATTACATTGGTAAAAATCCCTGACACTTGAATACCTGTACTCAACTCGATAGTTCCTAAATTTTTAGAATCTATCAATTTTTCTATTCCTTTTAATCCACCAGTTCGTATTGCCATTTTATTAGCAAACTGCTCCAACACTAAACTTAAATGAGCAAAATCTGGAGTAACAAACAACTGAGGTTGAGGTTTTGTAATATCAAAACTCACATTTGCAGCATCTAAAGAATAAGGAACCTTTTCTACTTCATCTTTCATACACCATTTACTCTCTCCAATAGAAGACAATAACCCTGCGCCATAAATTTTTGGATTTTCAAGGGTTCCTATCAATCCATACTCCACTGTCCACCAGTGTAAATTTCTAATTTGAGCCATTTCTGAAAGTTCACCCATATTATCTTGTAACCACTCTACTTTTTCTTGTGCTTCATCAATATCTTTTTGAGTAGAATTAGGATCTTCTTTTAAGATAGACAACAAACGAATAGCTTCATACATTTCGTAATCTTTTGCTGAAGAAATCGCTTTTGCTCCAATTTCTCCAAAACGACGTAAATATTCAGCATATTCTGGATTTGCTATAATTGGCGCATGACCTGCCGCTTCATGAATAATATCAGGAGCTGGCGTGTATTCAATATGATCTATCGTACGCATGTCAGACGCAATCACTAACACATTGTACGCTTGAAATTCCATAAAAGCATTCGGTGGTATAAATCCATCAACAGATACTGCCGCCCAACCTATTTCTTTTAAAATACGATTCATTCCTTGCATGTGAGGAATTTTCTCAACGGAAATGCCTGTCTTTTTCAATCCATCTAAGTACGAAGCATGCGCTACTTTCCCTAAATAATCTACATTCATACGCATTACATAACGCCATACAGCTTGGTTTTGAGCCGTATATTCATCATACGGTTGTTTTACCACGAACTTATGTAAATGCTTGGGTAACTTCTTAGTAACTTCGTTTAACTCAAAGTGAGGCTCCATAATGTTGTTTGTTTTGCTGTGTAAATTTAAGTTTTTTATAGTTCACAAAAAATTGATATTCGTTAAATTATATATTTTGTACTTTTACTTTCGGGACTAATAAAATAACTTATTGATGAAAATTAAAGGAGGTTTAAAAACTCGTTTGCTTGTAGGTATAACTATTGTTGCTTTTGCTTATCTACGTAAATGCAGTCAACAAGAGGTAAACCCTTATACAGGGAAAACACAAGCAGTTAGTTTATCACCAGAACAAGAAATTGCTATTGGACTACAACAAGCTCCTATGATGACTCAGCAACACGGAGGCTTGTATCCTAATGAAAATGCTCAAGTACTTGTAGATAAAGTAGGTGCAAAGCTCGTAAACAACACGGTAGCTAAAAAATCAGGTTACCAATTCGATTTTCATTTATTAAGAGATGAAAAAACAATCAATGCTTTTGCCTTACCTGGAGGGCAAATTTTTATAACTCATGCTTTATTCACTCAATTAAAAAACGAAGATCAACTAGCAGGTGTACTAGGTCATGAAATAGGACATGTCTTAGGAAAACATTCTAACGAACGAATTACCGATGCCAATTTTTGGAAACTTTTAACCATGGGAGCTTCTGTCGGCGCTGATTTAGGAGAACTGGCGAATAGTATTGGACAGCAAACTTTATTAAAAAACGGTCGTGGTGATGAATTAGAAAGTGATGAGTTAGGTGTTAAATTAATGATTGATGCAGGTTATAACCCTGAAAACTTGATTGGCGTAATGGAAATTTTAAAAGCTGCAGCTGGTCCAAATAGAGTTCCTGAATTTCAAAGCACCCACCCTGACCCTGAAAATAGAATTGAAAAAATTAAAGAAGCTATACGTAAATATAAAAAGTAATGTTGTTACTGTAACATTTAATTAATCGAGTATTCTAATAATTATATATTTAAATTAGTTGCTATGAGTTTCAGTGGGTCAGTATCGTCAATGATTACGAGTTTAAAAAACAATAAAAGAAAAAGAACTAGCGCTTTTGAAAAGTTAGAACGTTTTCAAAAAGAAAAAAACGACAAATTATTTTTTAAAAAAACTGCTAATGAAAAGCAGCTTAAAAACATTCGTTTAAAGATAAAAAGACAACAACAAGTTAATTTTATAAAAAACATTCTGGCTTTGATAGCCACCTTTTTAACATTACTTTATATTATCTCATTAGTTTAATCAATATAAAAAGGTTGAATTTTATAAAAAATCCAACCTTGTGTTAATAACAGATCCCCTATCTTCTTGTTACTTACCTTGAATAATATTGTAATTTATTCCAACACCTACAGAAGAAGGAGAAATACCATCAGACGAAACCCCTTGGTAATACCCGAAAATATTCCACTCGTCGTTGTGATACCCTATTTCTGGCCTGTAATAAAACCCACCAGTTTCACTTCCTTCAGTAAAAAAAGCATACCCTAAATCCGTTCCTAAAAAGAAGTTTTTTGTTGGGTAAAACCTAAACAATCCTGCTACAGGGATTAGTCCTGAATCAGAGAATTCAATAACACCTTCTTCTTTCCCAAAATAATGAGTATACCCTGTCGAAGCTCCTATAGCAAAACTTTCTGCATTTAAAAACTGATATTTCAAATCAACCCCCAAAACAAAAGAAGAAACATCAGAAGCATCACCAACAGGAGCACCTCCATGGATTCCTAATTTCAACCAATTTGTACCTTCTCCCACTTGAGCATTCGCAACTGAAAAACTCGTTATCGCTATTACTAATAAAATTATTTTATTCATATTATTGTTTTTTTTAGTTACGCAGCAAAACTACCTCAATAACTTTTTCAATTTTACCTCTTTTGACATAATTATTAACCCAAAAGATTTTACTTTTAATACAAAGAAGTAAATTTGTAACATGAACAAGAAAGTAATTTTAATGATTTTGGATGGATGGGGGATTACCCAAGACCCAAAAGTATCGGCTATATACAACGCAAAAACTCCATTTATAAATTCGTTATACAATAAATTTCCACATGCACAATTAAGAACCGATGGAGAACATGTTGGTTTACCAGTAGGACAAATGGGAAATTCTGAAGTTGGACATATGAATTTAGGTGCTGGTAGAATTGTATATCAGAATTTAGCCAAAATTAACAAAGCTGTAAAAGAAGGAACTTTAGCACAAGAAAAGGAACTTCTAAACGCTTTTGAATACGCTAAAACAAACAATAAAAATATCCATTTTTTAGGATTGGTTTCTAATGGAGGAATTCATTCTCATATTAATCACCTAAAAGGTTTGCTATCTGCAGCTAACAATTTTGGTTTAGATAATGTATACCTACACGCTTTTACTGACGGTCGTGATTGTGATCCTAAATCAGGAAAGTATTTCATCAACGATATTCAAGAACACATGCAAGAAACTACGGGTGAATTGGCAACAATTACTGGTCGTTACTATGCAATGGATCGTGATAATCGTTGGGAACGTGTGCAACTTGCTTACGAAGCTTTAGTAAACGGAAAAGGAACTTTTTCTTCGGATGCTCCAGCTAGTATTCAACAAAGTTATGATGCAGATGTTACTGATGAGTTTATCAAACCAATAGTAATGGTTGATGAAAGTCAACAACCAAAAACTGTAATTAAGGAAGATGACGTTGTTATTTTCTTCAATTTTAGAACAGATAGGGGTCGTCAATTAACAGAAGCTTTGAGCCAAAAAGATTTTCCTGAATTCAACATAAAAAAACTACCTTTATATTTTGTTACCATGACAAGCTATGACGATACTTTTAAAAACATCCATGTTATTTACGATGGAAAGAACATTCAAAACACTTTGGGTGAAGTATTAGAGTCAGCTGGAAAAAGTCAAATTAGGATTGCTGAGACAGAAAAATATCCACACGTTACTTTCTTTTTCTCTGGTGGAAGAGAAGATGAATTTACAGGAGAAAAACGTTTGCTTTGTCCATCTCCTAAAGTAGCTACCTATGATTTAAAACCTGAAATGAGTGCTTATGAAATTCGCGACGCTATTGTTCCTGAACTACAAAGCGGTAATGTTGATTTTGTATGTTTAAACTTTGCTAATGGTGATATGGTTGGTCATACAGGTGTTTTTGAAGCTGCTGTTAAAGCTTGTGAAGCAGTTGACAATTGTGTTGAAGACGTAGTAACAACTGCGTTAAATAATGACTATACCACTATTTTAATTGCTGATCATGGAAACTGTGAAACAATGATTAACCCAGATGGAACACCACATACAGCACACACCACAAACCCTGTTCCTATGATTTTAATTGACAAGGAGTTAAAATCAATAAAAAGTGGTATTTTAGGCGACGTTGCTCCAACCATTTTAAAATTAATGGGTATTGAGCAACCTAAAGAAATGACACAACATTCGCTTATTTAAAAATATATTTCATGAAAAAAATCGTATACCTTTTTATAGCCTTACTTATTATTTCTTGTGCATCGACACCAAAGAACCTAGCAACAAAAAATGAAAATGGAAATTTAGTTGGTATTGCCACTAAAAAAGACTTCCAACAAGAGCCATACGGAAGTGAGTGGTTTAACGATTTTTATTCATATTACGAAACAGATAAAGCTACCGTAGAAAAACTAAAACCATATTTAAAAGACATAAAAATAAAAGGTTTTATGGGAACTTGGTGTGGAGACAGTAAAAGAGAGATTCCTAATTTTTATAAAATCTTAGACGAAGCCGAATTCGATTATAAAAACCTTGAATTAGTTACAGTGAACCGTCAGAAAAAAGCCAATGGTTTAGAAGAAGGTTTCAATGTAATTCGAGTTCCAACCTTCATTTTTTATAAAGACGGAAAAGAAGTTGGTCGTTTTGTAGAACACGCTGTTGAAGATAGCTCAGTTGAAGAAGATTTCTTAAAAATACTATCTGGTCAAGAATACAAACATCCATATCAAAAATAACTGTAAATTTGCGCCTCAATATTTTTACCATGATTAAACCAAAAACTAGAGAAGAAATTGAATTAATGCGCGAAAGTGCTTTAGTAGTATCAAAAACCTTAGGTATGCTTGCCAAAGAAGTAAAACCTGGTGTTACTACATTGCAACTTGATAAACTTGCTGAAGATTTTATTCGTGAGCAAGGAGCTATTCCTGGTTTTTTAGGTCTATATGATTTCCCTAATACGCTTTGTATGAGCCCAAACTCACAAGTGGTTCATGGAATTCCAAATAACACACCTTTACAAGAAGGTGACATCATCTCTATTGATTGTGGTGCTATAAAAAATGATTTTTACGGAGATCACGCTTACACGTTTGCTGTAGGTGAAATTACTCCTGAAACTCAAAAACTACTTGATATCACTAAAGAAAGTTTATATGTAGGCATTCGTGAACTTAAAGTAGGAAATCGTGTTGGTGATGTAGGTTTTGCTATTCAAAACTTTACTGAAAAACATGGTTATGGTGTTGTTCGTGAACTGGTAGGACACGGATTGGGACGCAAAATGCACGAAGACCCAGAAATGCCTAACTATGGACGCAGAGGTCGTGGTAAAAAGTTTATTGAAGGTATGGTAGTTGCTATTGAACCTATGACCAATATGGGAACTCATAAAATCCGTCAACACAGTGATGGATGGACAATTACCACTTTAGATGGTAAACCATCAGCACACTTTGAACATGATGTAGCCATAGTTGATGGTAAACCAGAGTTACTATCTACCTTTAAGTATATATATGATGCTTTAGGTATTGAAAGTAATGAAGAAGACGAATTTAGACAACAACCATTAGTTATATAATTTGTGTCTTTATTTAAAGCAATACTTAACACTATTCCTAGACCTATATTAATCAAAGCCAGTTATTGGGCTCGTCCCATTATTACCTGGTGGTTAAAAGGGGATAACTTTACAGATCCGATTGACGGAAAATCATTCAAGAAATTTTTACCTTACGGATATGGAATTCAACGTAAAAATGCACTTTCTCCTTCCACCCTTTCACTAGAAAGACATCGTTTAATGTGGCTTTTTTTACAACAGGAAAGCAACTTCTTTACTTCCGATAAAAAGTTAAAAGTATTACATATCGCCCCTGAGCAATGTTTTTTAGATCTTTTTAGAAAACAGCAAAATTTAGAGTATACAACATCCGATTTAGAATCACCTATAGCAGATGTAAAAGCAGATATTTGCGACCTTCCTTTTGAAGACAACTCTTTTGATGTAGTGTTTTGTAATCATGTATTAGAACATATCCCTAACGACACAAAGGCGATGCAAGAATTGTATCGAGTAATGAAAGTTGGTGGATTTGGTATTTTTCAAATTCCGCAGGATTTATCAAGAGAAGTTACTTTTGAAGATAATTCTATTACCGACCCTAAAGAACGTGCAAAAATATTTGGTCAGTACGACCATGTACGTGTGTACGGTCGTGATTATTTTGATAAACTACGTTCTGTAGGATTTAAAGTTGATGAAGTAGACTACACAAAAAAAATCGCTCCAGAAAAACTAGAACGATTTGCTTTAATGAAAGGCGAAATTTTGCCTGTATGTTATAAAAACTAGTTTACAAATTCTGCTAGTTCTCCTGCTTCATTATGATATAACAACACTACTTTAAGCGTCGGGTGTTCTTTTAGAAACTCTTTTGTTTTCTCTAAGCCCATTGCTAAAAAAGCCGTTGCATAAGCATCTACATCAGCACAGTCTCCTTTTAATCGAACTGACACACTTAGCAAATTACTTTCTTCTGCTAGTCCTGTTTTGGCATTTACCGTGTGTACTATCTTTTTCCCTTCAGCATTCACCTTGTACTTTCTATAATTCCCTGAAGTTGCCATAGATTCATTATTCAGCTCAATTATTTTTTGAACAGAACGTGTTCCATCAGCATTTGGCTTTTCAATCGCTACTTTCCAAAGCTTTCCGTCTTTTGTTCCTCTAGCTCTAATCTCTCCTCCTATCTCTACTATGTAATCATGAATGTTTTTCGACTCTAAAAACCTCCCAACAACATCTACTCCATAACCTTTAGCAAAAGCATTAACATTAAACTCTATATTTTCACTATCTCTATAAACTTTTCTGTTTTTTAACACAACTTTATCAAATCCTACATTCTCCATCAAAGCCGCTATTTCTTCAGAGGTCAAATCTTTCTTTTCTTTTCCTGAGCCAAAGCCGTAAGCATCTATCAATCTACCAATAGTCGGATCAAAATAACCATCAGTTTCCTTGTAAATTCTTTTAGCCTTTTCAAAAACTTCTACAAACATATCATCAACTATTACAGTGGTGTCTCCTTGGTTAATTTTTGAAATATCAGAAGTAGGCATGTATGTAGACAATGATTTGTTTACCAAATTAAACAAACTATCAATAGGTTTTTGACAATCAACCTTATTCAAATAGGTTATATGATATGTAGTCCCAAAAACAGCTCCTTGTAATTTAGTTATCTTTTCTTTTTTTTCTTCCTTACAAGCTATTACTAACAATAATGAAACTACTAAAAACGTTATCCTTTTAATCATCTTTAAAAAATTTAGTCACAAAAATAATGTATTCACACTTCATAAAAGATTGTTAATTCTCTTTTTTGTGTCTTCATTTTTATAAATTTGCTCAACGTTTAATATATCTAAAAAATAGAATAAAATGAGAAAAATATTTTTATTCCTTACTGCTTCAATCTTATTAGCATCTTGTGCTTCAACGAAAGAATTAGAAGCTATAAAAGCTAAACACGAACAAACTAAAGAAGAATTACTAGCTGTAAAAGCTAACTTGACCAAATGTTTAGTTGAAAAAGAAAACTGTGAAGAAAAGGCATTTTCTTTAGAGTCTAGAGTTACAGAATTAAAGAGAGATAAAGAAAACACTTTACAACAAGTTGAAAACTTAACAGTTTTAACTAAAGGCGCTAATGATAACATTAAAGAGACATTATCTCAATTAAGCAAGAAAGATAAGTACATCAACAAAATTAGAGAAGCTGCTTCTAAAAAAGATTCTTTAAACTTAGTAGTTGCTTTTCACTTAAAAAGAGAATTACAAGACGGTATTGATGACGAAGATATTGAAGTAAATGTTGAAAAAACAGTTGTATTCATTTCAATTTCCGACAAGTTATTATTTAAAAGTGGAAGTTACACTATTAACGACAAAGCTTCTAAAGTGTTAGAAAAAGTTGCTACTGTAGTTAACGGACAGCCTCAAATGGATGTAATGGTTGAAGGACATACTGATAACACTCCTGTAAGTGCTGGTTCGGCATTAAAAGACAACTGGGGATTAAGTGTTTTACGTTCTACTGCTATTGTTCGTGAATTGCAAGGAAAGTATAATGTAGCTCCTGAAAGATTAATTGCAGCTGGTAGAAGTAGCTATGTTCCTTTAGTAGAGAATAACAGCCCTGCTAACAAAGCCAAAAATAGACGTACAAAAATTATCATTTTACCAAGATTAAATCAGTTCTTTGATTTATTAGATCAAAAAGTGGAGTAATTTTTAAACACATAATTCAAAAAAAGCATGCTAAAAGCATGCTTTTTTTATACTCTTTACTCAGTTAAAATAAGTAATAGAAAAATTAAACTAACACGCTATTTGTCAATCAAATAATTAATCGTACATTTGCAGACCTTTTTAAAGGATAAAATTTAATTATTAATAAACAAAAACTAATCGTGTAATTATGAACACATTAAGTTACAAAACAGTATCAGCTAATAAAGCTACCGTAAACAAAGAGTGGGTTTTAGTTGATGCGGACGGGCAAACATTGGGTCGTCTAGCTTCTAAAGTTGCAAAACTTATTAGAGGTAAGTACAAACCAAATTATACTCCTCACGTAGATTGTGGAGATAACGTTGTTATTATCAACGCTGAAAAAATCAACTTAACTGGTAACAAGTGGGCAGACAAGTCTTATATCCGTCACACAGGTTATCCAGGAGGTCAAAGATCATTAACTGCTACAGAGATGTTCGAAAAAGATCCTACAAGATTAATCGAAAAAGCAGTAAAAGGTATGTTACCTAAAAATCGTTTAGGTAGCGCGTTATTCAAAAATTTATATGTTTACGCAGGTACAGAGCATGGTCAAGAAGCTCAAAAACCTAAAACTATTAACCTTAACGATCTTAAATAATTATGGAAACTGTACACAAAATAGGTAGAAGAAAAACAGCTGTTGCTCGTGTTTATGTTTCTCAAGGAAGTGGAAACATCACTATCAACAAAAGAGAGTTTAAAAACTATTTCACTACACCAACTTTACAATACAAAGTTCAACAACCTTTAATGTTAACTGAAAACTTAGAGGCTTACGATGTAAAAGTAAACGTATACGGTGGTGGTGTTACTGGTCAAGCTGAAGCTATTCGTTTAGCAATTACTAGAGCATTAGTTGCTATCAATGAAGAAAATAAAGCTGTATTAAAGCCAGAAGGATTATTAACTCGTGATCCAAGAATGGTTGAACGTAAGAAATTCGGTCAGAAGAAAGCACGTAAGAAATTCCAGTTCTCTAAACGTTAATATTTTACTGAACTTGTTTCAGTATTTAAATGTTTCGAGACTGTTATTTATAAATCAATTTTTAACAGTTTAGTATCTAAATATTTCAGACTTAATAACTACTGAAATATTGCGAAAACAGAACGTAAACACATTTATTAAAATGGCAAACATTCAAGAATTATTAGAAAGTGGTGTTCACTTTGGACACTTAACTAGAAAGTGGAACCCTAACATGGCTCCATACATTTATACAGAGCGTAATGGTGTTCACATCATCGATTTGTACAAAACTTCAGCTAAAATTGACGAGGCTTCTGCTGCGTTACAAAAAATAGCTAACTCAGGACGTAAAATCTTATTCGTTGCTACTAAAAAGCAAGCTAAAGATATCGTTGCAGAAAAAGCTAAAGCTGTAAACATGCCTTACATTACTGAGCGTTGGCCAGGTGGTATGTTAACAAACTTCGTTACTATCCGTAAAGCCGTTAAGAAAATGACTTCTATTGATAGAATGAAGACTGATGGTTCTTTTGATGCATTATCTAAAAGAGAAAAATTACAAATTACTCGTCAACGTGAAAAATTAGAAAAGAACTTAGGTTCAAT
Source organism: Tenacibaculum sp. Mcav3-52 (assembly GCF_022347665.1). Lineage (NCBI taxonomy): Bacteria > Pseudomonadati > Bacteroidota > Flavobacteriia > Flavobacteriales > Flavobacteriaceae > Tenacibaculum > Tenacibaculum sp. Mcav3-52. The sequence continues at coordinate 88,602 of NZ_JAKRGE010000001.1, forward strand.
TTCTGATATGACTCGTTTACCAGGAGCTTTATTTGTAATTGATGTAAAGAAAGAACACATTGCTGTTGCTGAAGCACAAAAATTAAACATTCCAATCTTTGCAATGGTTGATACAAACTCGGACCCAAGACCAATCGATTTTGTAATCCCTGCAAATGATGATGCTTCTAAATCTATCGATAAAGTATTATCGTATGTAACTGATGCAATTGCTGAAGGCTTAACAGAAAGAAAAGCTGATAAGGAAAAAGCTAAAGCTGAAAAAACAGCTGACGCTCCAGCAAAAGAAGAAGCAAAATAATTTTTTAATTTAAAGGTTTCATTACATTGGAACCTTTAAATTTTTACAACTTTGTACAACAATATATTTACAACTAAAAAATAACGATAGAAATGTCAGTAAAAATTAGCGCTGCAGACGTAAAGAAATTAAGAGAAACTACCGGAGCTGGTATGATGGATTGTAAAAAAGCATTAGTAGAAGCTGAAGGTGATTTTGATAAAGCTATTGAAATTTTACGTAAAAAAGGACAAAAGATTGCTGCTAAAAGAGCAGATCGTGAGTCTACTGAAGGTGTGGCAATCACTAAAATTAGCGATGACAACACATATGGTGTTGCTATCGTATTAGCATGTGAAACAGATTTCGTAGCTAAAAACGATTCATTCAAAGCATTAGCGCAAGAATTTGTTGACATCGCTTTTAACCACAAAACAAAAGAAGAGTTCTTAGCTGCTGATTTTGGTGGTGTAACTGTTGCTGAAAAATTAATCGAGCAAACAGGAGTTATCGGTGAAAAAATCGATATCACTGCTTTCGAAAGAATTGAAGCACCATACGTAGGAGCTTACACTCACGTTGGTAAAATTGCTGCAATGGTAGGTTTAACTGCTGCTGTAGATAATGCTGCTGAGTTAACTAAAGACTTAGCTATGCAAGCTGCTTCAATGGGAGCAACTTCTTTATCTTACAAAGATTTTGATCCTGCTTATGTAGCTTCTGAAACTGAAGCTAGAATTGCTGCGATTAAAAAAGACAACGAAGAATTAGTACGTTTAGGTAAAACTTTAAAGAACGTTCCTCAATTTGTTTCTCGTTTACAATTAACTGATGAAGCTTTAGCGAAAGCTGAAGAAGAAGCTAAAGAGCAATTAAAAGCTGAAGGTAAACCAGAACAAATCTGGGACAAAATCTTACCAGGTAAAATGGAAAGATTTATCTCTGACAATACAACTTTAGATCAAGAACAATGTTTATTAGATCAAAAGTTTATTAAAGACGAAAAGAAAACTGTTGCAGAATATGTTTCTTCTTACGGTAATGTTGAAGTTAAAAACTTCGTAAGGGTTACTTTAGGATAATTCTCAACAACAATTTTATATGAAACCATCCATTTTTGGATGGTTTTTTTTTATGTGTTAAAATTAGAATAAAAAAAATATGTAGCTTTGCACAACTTTCAACAAAACAAATGCAATACAAAAGAATTCTTTTAAAATTAAGTGGTGAGGCACTAATGGGTGAACGTCAATATGGAATTGACCCAAACAGACTTAAAGAGTATGCCCAAGAAATAAAACAAGTTATAGATAAAGGTGTAGAAGTAGCCATTGTTATAGGTGGAGGAAATATTTTTAGAGGAGTTGCTGGTGCTAGCCAAGGTATGGACCGTGTACAAGGTGACCATATGGGAATGTTAGCTACTTGTATTAATGGCTTAGCTTTACAAAGTGCCTTAGAAGACCAAGGAATTCACACTCGTTTACAAACTGCTATTGAAATTAAAGAAATTGCAGAACCATATATTAAACGTCGAGCTAATCGTCACTTAGAGAAAGGACGCGTAGTAATTTTTGGTGGAGGAACAGGAAATCCGTATTTTACAACCGACACTGCAGCTGTTTTAAGGGCTATTGAAATAAATGCAGACGCCATTTTAAAAGGTACACGTGTTGATGGTATTTATACAGCAGATCCAGAAAAAGATAAAGATGCTGTTAAGTATGAAAACATTACATTTAAAGATGTTATTGAAAAAGGCTTAAAAGTAATGGATATGACAGCCTTTACCTTGAGCGAAGAAAACAAATTACCAATTATTGTTTTTGACATGAACACACAAGGAAATCTTCTAAAACTTGTTTCTGGAGAAAATATTGGAACAATAGTTGACAACGAATAAACCGAAAAATTACCCTCAACCTATTTGAGGTTTTAAATACGAACAAAATGAACGAAGAGATTGATTTTATTTTAGATTCGACTAAAGAGGCAATGGATAAAGCTATTAGCCACTTAGAAAAAGAATTAGCAGGTATTAGAGCAGGTAGAGCTACTCCTGCTATGTTAAGTACGATTATGGTAGATTACTACGGTTCTCAGACACCATTATCACAAGTGGCAAACGTAAACACTCCTGATGCTAGAACCATATCAGTTCAACCATGGGAAAAAAACATGTTACAAGAAATCGAAAAAGCAATAATGCTTGCTAACATCGGTTTTAACCCAATGAATAATGGAGAAAATATTATAATTAATGTTCCACCATTAACAGAAGAGCGTCGTAAAGGATTAGCTAAACAAGCAAAAGCAGAGGCTGAACACGCTAAAGTAGGTGTTCGTAATGCTCGTAAAGACGCAAACAATGAAATTAAAAAAGTTGATATTTCTGACGATATGAAGAAAAATGCTGAAGCTGATGTTCAGAAATTAACTGACGATTACGTAAAAATAATCGACGAAAAGTATACTGTTAAAGAAAAAGAAATTATGACTGTATAATTTCTTTTAAGAAATAGTTAAAAAAGAGCATCATATGATGCTCTTTTTTTCGTTTAATTAATTCATTTAGCATAACTTTGCTGAAATTTTTTTTGGATGACTTTTTGGACTAAAATCGCAGGCTTCTTATTGCGAAATCGTTACTTAGTTTTAATTACTATTGCTATAATTACAGGGCTTTTAGTCACTCAAATGAAATATATGCGCTTCTCCTATACAGAAGCCAATTTACTTCCTACAGACCATGAGGTTAATATAGAATACAATAAGTTTTTAGAAATTTTTGGAGAAGAAGGCAACCTCATTATATTAGGAGTAAAAGATTCTACAATATTTACTCCTCAAAAATTCAATGCTTGGAATAAACTTGTTAAAGATTTAGATAGTTTAACACAAGTGGATTTTACTGTTTCTATTGCTGATGTTCAGCAGTTAAAAGCAGATAGAAAACGAAGAAAATTTGTTGTTGAACCACTTTTTGAACAAGCTCCTTCGACTGATGAAGAAATAAAAAATATAAAAAAACAACTTTTTGAGAAGCTACCTTTTTATAACAACCTATTATATAACGACAAAGGTACTTTACAAACAGCAATTTATTTAAACAAAGATATTGTAAACACCCCTATTCGTAGAGATTTTGTGTTCGACATTCTAATTCCAACTATAAACTCTTTTGAAAAAGATCATAATATTGATGTTCGTGTTTCTGGTATGCCCTACATTAGAACCTTAAACTCTCAGAATATAACTGACGAAATGGGAATTTTTGTAATTGGTGCATTATTAATAACAGCCATTATCTTTTTCTTCTTTTTTCGTTCATTTAGAGCCACTTTTATTACACTACTTGTAGTTAGCATTGGAGTAACATGGGCTTTTGGGTTTATGGGATTATTCCGCTATGAGATTACAGTATTATCTGCTCTAATTCCACCATTAATTATTGTAATTGGTGTACCCAATGCAGTTTTTCTAATTAATAAATATCAACAAGAAGTAAAAAAACACGGAAATCAGGCTAAATCTTTACAACGTGTAATTTCAAAAGTTGGAAATGCTACATTAATGACCAATATTACTACCGCTTCTGGTTTTGCCACTTTTATATTTGTTAAAAGTAGACTAATGCGAGAGTTTGGTGTTTTAGCCTCTGTAAACATCATCAGTATTTTTATTCTAGCATTATTAATCATTCCAATTATATATAGTTTTATGCCTCTTCCAGAGCAGAAACATTTGAACCATTTAGAAAAAAAATGGATGGGAAATGTTGTTTCTTGGATGGAACGTATGGTAAAAAAACAACGAATTGCCATTTATATCACTACTGTTTCCATAATAATTTTAAGTATGATTGGCCTTTACATGATTCGTGTATCAGGTAGTTTGATTGAAGATATGCCTAAAGGAAAACAGTTTTATAAAGATATTAAGTTTTTTGAATATGAGTTTGGGGGAATTATGCCTCTTGAAATTTTAATTGACACCAAGAAAGAAAAAGGTGTTATGAAGCTTTCTACTTTAAAAAAGATGGAAAAACTCAATGAAACTATTGAAACTTTCCCTGAATTATCCAAGCCTATATCTATAACCAATCTTGTAAAATACTCTAAGCAAGCCTACTATAACGGAAATCCTAAATACTATCAACTTCCAACAAGTCAAGAAAAAAGCTACATTTTTTCGTACACTAAAAACTCAGATAGTAACTCTGGAATGCTAAAAAATTTTGTGGATAGTACTGGTCGTTATGCACGTATTACCACTTTTATGAAAGATATTGGTACTGATAAAATGGATATTATCCAAGAACGACTACAAGCTGTAATCAATAAGCAATTTCCTGATGAAAAATTTGATGTTTCATTAACAGGGAAAGCATTAGTATTTTTAAAAGGAACCAACTATTTAATTAAAAACTTAGTTATTTCACTATCATTAGCTATTATATTAATATCTATTTTTATGGCGTGGATGTTCCGTTCACCTCAAATGATATTAATATCATTAATTCCTAACATGCTTCCTTTATTAATTACTGGTGGATTGATGGGATTCTTTGATATACCTATTAAACCTTCAACAATTTTAGTTTTTAGTATTGCTTTCGGTATTTCAGTAGATGATACTATTCACTTCTTAGCTAAATATAGACAAGAGTTGCTGGCCAATAACTGGAAAATAAAACCTGCTGTTTATTCAGCATTAAGAGAAACTGGAGTAAGTATGTTCTATACTTCAATAGTCCTTTTCTTCGGTTTTTTAGTATTTACTGTTTCAAGTTTTGGAGGTACTATTGCATTAGGAGGTCTAGTTTCAATTACATTATTATTAGCTATGGTTTCAAACTTACTATTATTACCTTCTCTTCTACTTTCTTTTGAGAAAAGAATAGCTAATAAGAAAGTTTTAAAAGAAACTAAATTTAAAATACTACCTCCAAAAGAAGACAAGTAAATATTCAAAAACAACCATTTTAAATAAATATGGTTGTTTTTTTATTAAAGCTAACTTATAAAAGTTAACTCTTTATTCTTGGGTCTCTTTGTTGCTAATTAACAGCAAAAAAGTATCTTTGCTTGATTTTATTGAAGATATAAAGACATGAAAAGAAGTAGCGTTAAAGATTTATTACAATCTGACAAATTTTTACAAGAAGTACACGTAAAAGGGTGGGTAAGAACTTTTAGAAGCAATCGTTTTATTGCTTTAAATGATGGTTCTACTATTAATAATATTCAGTGTGTTGTAGATTTTGAAAATACCGACGAAACTTTATTAAAAAGAATAAATACTGGAGCAGCTGTAAGCATTCAAGGTACTTTGGTTGAAAGTCAAGGTAAAGGACAAACAGTAGAAATTCAGGTAAACAATTTGGAAATCTTAGGAGATTCAAATCCTGATGAATATCCAATTCAGCCCAAAAAACACAGTTTAGAGTTTTTACGTGAAAATGCTCATTTACGCGTAAGAACTAACACTTTTAGTGCTGTAATGCGTTTACGTTCTGCATTATCATTTGCAGTGCATCAGTACTTCCAACAAAACGGGTTTTACTATGTAAATACTCCAATTATTACAGGTTCTGATGCTGAAGGCGCTGGAGAAATGTTTAAAGTAACTCAGTTTGAAGCAAACAAAGCTCCTGTAAACGAAGAAGGTGAAATTGATTATTCTAAAGATTTCTTTGGAAAAGAAACTAACCTAACAGTTTCTGGTCAATTAGAAGGTGAAACCTATGCGATGGCATTAGGTAAAATATATACTTTCGGGCCTACTTTTAGAGCTGAGAACTCTAATACTACACGTCATTTAGCAGAATTTTGGATGATTGAACCAGAGGTAGCTTTTAACGATTTAGATGCTAACATGGACCTTTCTGAAGACTTTATTAAATATGTATTACAATATGTATTAGACAACTGTAAAGATGATTTGGCTTTCTTAGATAATCGCTTAGCACAAGAGGAAAAAACGAAACCTCAAGCACAACGTAGTGAAATGGGCTTAATTGAAAAATTAAAATTTGTTGTAGATAATAACTTTAAGCGTGTAAGCTATACAGAAGCAATAGATATTTTAAGAAATTCTAAGCCTAACAAGAAGAAAAAATTTCAATTTCCTGTTAACGAGTGGGGTGTTGATTTACAATCAGAACATGAGCGTTATTTAGTTGAAAAGCACTTTAAATGTCCTGTGATTTTATTCGATTATCCAGCAAATATAAAAGCATTTTACATGCGTTTAAATGAAGATGGTAAAACGGTACGTGCTATGGATGTTTTATTCCCTGGAATTGGAGAAATGGTAGGGGGTTCTGAAAGAGAAGAACGCTTAGACGTTTTAAAAGAAAAAATGGCTGAACTAAATATTCCTGAAGAAGAATTATGGTGGTACTTAGACACTCGTAAATTTGGTACAGCTGTACACTCTGGATTTGGTTTAGGTTTTGAACGTTTAGTTTTATTTGCAACTGGAATGAGCAATATTCGTGACGTTATTCCTTTTCCAAGAACACCACAAAACGCTGAGTTTTAAAAAAATCATAAAACTTATAAATATCAATCGTCATTCCTTTACGAATGGCGATTTTTTTTGTCCTATTTCATATCTTTGTATATATGCTAAAACAAAGTTTACATCAAAAATTACTTCAAAAATTATCTCCACAACAAATACAGTTGATGAAGTTAATTCAATTGCCTACGCAAGCTTTTGAAGAGCGTTTGAAACAAGAAATTGAAGAAAATCCCGCATTAGATACTGGTAAAGATGAACCTGAAAATTTTGAGGATAGTTTAGCCAATGATGTTGATTATGACGATTCAGGTAATGAAAAAATAGATGCTGAAGATATAAACATTGATGAGTATTTAAGTGATGATGAATACCCTAGTTATAAAACGCAAACTAACAACTATTCTTCAGATGATGAAGACAAGCAAATTCCTTATGCAGCAGGTACTAGCTTTCATCAATCTTTAAAAAATCAATTAAATACATTTAGAATTGATGAAGAAGAAAGGGCCATTGCCGAATTTTTAGTGGGTAGTATTGATGATAGCGGTTATATACGTAGAGATATTATAGATCTAGTTGACGACTTAGCTTTTACCCAAAATGTTTTTACTACTGAGGAAAAAGTACATAATGTTTTGGTAAATGTTGTTCAAAAATTAGACCCTACTGGTGTAGGTGCTTTAAATTTAAAAGAATGTTTAATCATTCAATTAAAAGCTAAATCTGAAAATGAAAGCAGAGCATTAGCGATAAGAATTTTAGAAGAAGCTTTTGATCATTTTGTTAAAAAGCACTACAAGAAGCTTTTAGAAAAATTCAATATTTCTGAAGAACAATTAAAGGAGATTATTAGCGAAATAAGCAAACTAAACCCAAAACCTGGAAGTTCTTACGCTGGAAATAATAAAATAGCAGAGCAAATAGTTCCCGATTTTTCAATTAAAATTATTGATGGGAACTTAGATTTAACTTTGAACTCTCGTAACGCTCCAGAATTACATGTTTCTAGAGAATATAACAATATGTTAAAAGGGTATCAGGACGCTAAAGAGAAAACTAAATCTCAAAAAGATGCTGTACTCTTTATAAAGCAAAAATTAGATGCTGCAAAGTGGTTTATTGATGCTATAAAACAACGTCAGCAGACCCTTTTAGTAACAATGAATGCGATTATGCATCGTCAGTCAGCATATTTTTTAACAGGTGATGAGCGTAAGTTAAAACCTATGATTTTAAAAGATATTGCTGATGAAATTGGCATGGACGTCTCAACTGTTTCTCGTGTTGCTAGTAGTAAGTATGTTTCTACACCTTACGGTACAAAATTGATTAAGGAATTCTTTTCTGAATCAATGAAGAACGACCAAGGAGAAGATGTTTCAACTAGAGAAATTAAGAAAATTTTAGAAACTGTAATTACAGAGGAAGACAAACGAAAGCCCCTTACCGATGAGAAATTATCTAAAATTTTAAAAGAAAAAGGATATCCTATTGCTAGAAGAACAGTTGCTAAATATCGTGAACAATTAGACATTCCTGTCGCGAGGTTACGCAAAGAAATTTAATGCGATGGCATAAATTCATATCAACCATTCTTCACCCTATTGTAATGCCTACTATAGGAGTTATATTGTATTTCCTACTTTCTCCAATAAGCTTAAATAAACAACAACAATATACTATATTGGCAATAGTATTTGTAGCTACATACATTATACCTATGCTTCTGCTAGTTTTCTTAAAGTCTATTGGTCACATAAAATCTTTTCGCGTATATAGTATAAACGAACGAAAATTTCCAATTTTCTTTATGATGACTTTATTTTTAATTCTAGGAAAAATGTTTGCTAGTATGAGTATTTTAAAAGACGTTAGCTACCTCTTTTACGGAACTGTATTTGGTTTAGGCTTTATTTACTTGCTATTTCCTTTTAAAATTAAAGGAAGCCTCCATTTGTTGTCTATGGGAGTTGCAGTTGGATATTTCTTATTGTTTCAACAAATACAAGCTGTTTATGTACTCCCTATAATTATATCATTTATTTTTTTAGCTGGCCTTCTTGCAAGCTCAAGATTACATTTAAAAGCTCATAAGGTAAGAGAAGTATACTTAGGTTTTTTTATTGGCTTATTAAGTCCTTTTATTGCCTATTGTGTATTATAGTAAATAAAAGCTTAGGCCTAATTTAACTATTTTACTATCTATTGATTTTCCATTCAGAGTTACATTTTTAAACATAGGTGACAATCCGTAATATACATGGAAATTAAATGTACCATAACCTGCAGACAAAGTTAATCCTGCTTGCCATTTATTGTATTTTTCAACATTTGAAAAACTAACTCTTCCTGTTGGTGAATCGTATCGAAAGCTATTACTTATGTTATAAGAAACTTTAAAACCCGCATAAAAACGCCAAAATGAATACGTATTTGCATCTGAAGATCGCCATCTAAACTGAATAGGCATTTCTAAATTGTGAAGTTTTATTTTGTTGGATGAAATGTCAGGGTCAGTTTCATACTCTTTTACATTTCCTTCTAGCACTTTTAACCCATGACTGAATGAGTCATAATTATACCCTAAACCTATAGCCATTGCTGTTCTACCATTTATATTAAAGGGTATATCCTTCATGTAACCGACACCTAGACCATAAGAGAAACCTGTCTTCCCGATTCCATCTGGTTGATCTTGTAATAAGTTATATGTTATATCAATGTATAACTGATCTTCCCAATACTTATCTCCTAACTGTAAAGAATCTTTCTGACAAAAAGTAGTTAATGACAGAAAAAACACGAAAAAACTTACTATATACTTCATAGATAATTAACTAACGATAAAGATACTTTTTTTGTATAAAAAAAGAGCAATCAATAGATTGCTCTTTTTGTTTTATTTAAAAGTAATTACTTCTTAATAACATCTCCCTTGTGAGTAGATAAACTTAATTTAAGAGCGTTAACATCTCTTAATTTCTCACGAATGTCAGCTAATGTACCTACACTCGATTCTCTATCTGCTTTTATAGAAGTTGTCATAAAAGGTACTTCTGCTTCAGAAACATTATCTCTTTCAAGATAGATAAAAGAAGGAACTTCATCTGGAGTCGCTATTTTATCATTTAACTGTATTCTATTGTACCCTGTTCCATACTTTGGGTCTTTAGCTTTACCAACATAAATTGTACTCACCAAACTTTTACGCTCAAGCTTCTTTACCTCACTGGCACTTGGTAAACGAGGTGAATCTATTTGTAAATCTGTTTCTCTCATGGTAGTAGTTACCATGAAGAAGAATAATAACATGAAAACAATATCTGGTAAAGACGCCGTGGATAATGCTGGCAATCCTTTTTTCTTCTTTTTAAATTTAGACATATTCTATTGTTTTACTATTATTGAACATTTGTTGGGTCTGTATCAGAAATAATTTGAGGATAACTCGCCTTAATATCTTCAACCTTCTTTCTTAATGACTCATCTTTTCTTGCACTGTCTTTAAAAGCTTGTTCTAACTCTGTAAAGCTCATACCATATTTTTCTTGGCATAACCTGTTACGTAACTCTGTATAAGCTCTTAACAACTCATTTTGCACAGCCACATACGTACCATACTCAGTACCTCTATCACTCTCAACAGAGATTACTGCTTTTGTTGGATGATCTGACGACTCAGGGTCTTTATCACCTTTACAGTAATTACAAGTAGTTCCTGCTTCCATTCCTGGCATTGGGTTACCAATACCCCCACCATTATCAATAAATTTAATAGCAGCATCTTTTAAGTCTTTCAACTCCATTGCCTGATCTTCAACTAAAAGTTGATTGTTTCGGTTAATGCTTACTTGAAAAATATTTTTTTCTTTAATAATTGGTGGCTTTACATCAGTCTTTTCAGCTAACTTTTTAGGGATACCTGAATCAACATCCATAGTAGTTGTTACAAGGAAAAAGATAAGTAGCAAGAAGGCAATATCTGCCATCGAACCTGCATTAATTTCTGGGTTTTCTCTTCTTGCCATATTAACTTATGATTTAACTATTCCTTTTAATAAATCCCAAACAAAGAATGCACCAGCTATTGCCCCTAAGATAATACTGTATGTAATCCCTGTTCCTACCCATTTAGATGTACTTCCTTGTGCTGCTAATTCTGCTCCATCTGCTCCAATCACTTGTGCATCTGAAGATAAGAAATAAGACACTGCAAAAAGAACTGCTAATGCTAAAACACCTAATAATACCTTTTTTAATGCTGCAGGATTTTTAAACATCCCCCACATTGAAGCTGCAACTGCTGTTACTACTACTGCAATCAATAACCAATAAGAATAAGTTACTAAAGGAGAAACAGCACTTGATACTGCCTCTAAATCTTCTTTATCTATTCTTGCTACATTTAAAAATAATGCAGCACCGATAAGTGAAATTGCAGCTACTAGTAATGTTAATATTTTACTATTCATATTGATTGATTATTTTTTATACTTAGCTAATAAATCGATTAAAGAGATAGATGCATCTTCCATGTTGTTAACGATACTATCAATTTTCGAAATAATGTAGTTATAGAAAATTTGTAAAATAATCGCTACGATAAGACCAAATACTGTTGTTAATAATGCAATCTTAATACCACCTGCTACTACCGCTGGAGAGATATCGTTTGCTACAGCAATTCTATCAAAAGCATCAATCATACCAATTACAGTCCCCATAAACCCTAACATCGGTGCTAATGCGATAAATAAAGATAACCAAGAAACATTTTTCTCTAATAATCCCATTTGTACTCCACCGTATCCTACTACAGCTTTTTCAGCAGCTTCTAACCCTTCATCAGCTCTTTCTAAACCTTGGTAAAAGATAGAGGCAACAGGACCCTTTGTATTTCTACATACTTCTTTAGCAGCTTCTACACCTCCTGAACTTAATGCTTCGTCAACGCTTGCTACTAATTTTTTAGTATTTGTTGTAGCCATATTTAAATAAATAATTCTTTCAATTGCAATAGCTAAACCTAAAATTAAGGCTACCAATACAATTCCCATAAACTTAGGGTCTCCTTCAATAAAACGTTGCTTTAACTCTTGGTGAAAAGTTTTCTCAGCTTCTTGAGCATAAGTTGATTGAATAGCTCCTAAAAACATAAATCCTGTAACAGTTAGGATATTTACTACTTTTTTCATTTTGTTATAATTAATTTTAAATAGTTAACGGGTTAAAAATACAAATTTTACTATGAATATCTTATTTTTTTACAAAATAAGTAATTCTTCACTTGTACTTATTACGCTTTTAATTTTACAGAGTGGCAAGTAACAAAAAAATGTTGGTACATTAAAAAAAAACTATAGTATTTCTATTAATCTACCCCTTTTTAACTCTTTTCTATAGTATTTCAAGCAGTTACATACACAAAATTAACGATTTATTTACAAACTAAACCATTTCTCCTCTAAGAGGTATTTGAAAATAATGCGTAAATTCTTCTTTTGAAAGCTTTTCTCCCAACAAATACATCATTTTAGCAATGGCTGTTTCGGTTGTAATATCCTTACCGTCAACGATACCAATACGTTTTAATTCTGAACTTGTTTCGTAGTGCCCTAAAATTACACTTCCTCCTTTGCATTGCGTTACATTAACAATGTAAATCCCTTTATTTACTGATTCTTCTAATAAATCAACAAACCATTTTTCAGTTGGTGCATTTCCCGATCCATAGGTTTCTAAAATAATTCCTTTCAAATCTGGAATATTCATAAAACTTCTCACTACAGACTCTGTTATACCAGGGAATAACTTTAAAATAGCTACATGATTATCTAAATTCTTTCTTACTATTAATTCTTTTTGATCTCCCCGAGGTTTGAGTAATAATGGGTAATTAAAATTTAAATGCACACCACTTTCTGCTAAGGGAGGATAGTTCATAGAAGCAAATGCTTCGAATTGTTCAGCATTTATTTTTGTAGTTCTGTTTGCTCTATATAATTTATATTCAAAATATAATCCTACTTCTTGAATTACTGGTTTGCCATTTTCATAGGCTGATGCTACTTGTATAGATGTAATTAAATTTTCTTTAGCATCTGTACGTAAATCTCCAATAGGCAATTGTGATCCCGTAAAAATCACAGGCTTTTGTAAATTTTCAAACATAAAGCTTATTGTAGACGATGTATACGACATGGTGTCTGAGCCCGTTAGCACTACAAATCCGTCAAACTTGTCATAATTATCGGAGATTATATCTGCTATTTGTATATAATAATGTACACTCATGTTTGATGAATCAATTGGTTCATCAAACGATATTGTATTAATTTCGCAATTAAGCTGCTGTAATTCTGGAATTTTACTTGAGATTTGACTAAAATCAAATGCTTTTAACGCTCCCGTATTATAGTCTTTAACCATACCAATAGTTCCGCCTGTGTAAACTATTAAAATTTTAGGTTGATTTGCCATTTTGACATTTTTTTATACCGTTAATAATTTGGAATAATTTATGTTGTAAATTTAACCAACAAAAATGATACAAAATTTTAAAACTATATAGATTATGATAGGATTTTATATTCTAATTGGTATTATATCTCTTTTCAGTTGGTTAGTGAGTAATACGTTAAAAAGAAAGTTTAAAAAATACTCTCAAGTTCATTTACGAAACGGTATGAGTGGTGCTGAAATTGCACAAAAAATGCTAGCTGATCACGGTATTTACGATGTTCAGGTAATTTCTACACCAGGTATGTTAACCGATCATTACAACCCTCAAAACAAAACTGTAAACTTGAGTGAAGCTGTGTACAACCAACGAAATGCTGCCGCAGCTGCTGTAGCTGCTCACGAGGTAGGGCATGCTGTACAGCATGCTAGAGCTTATCAATATTTACAAATGCGATCTAAACTAGTACCCATGGTAAGTATTACTTCTCGTTTTTCTCAATGGATGGTAATTGGTGGTATTGCTTTTGGTGCTGCTTCTGGTAGTACAGGTATTGGTTTTTATATTGCTTTAGCTGGTTTAGCATTTATGGCTTTAGGTACTGTTTTTAGCTTTGTTACCTTACCTGTTGAGTATGATGCGAGTAATAGAGCCTTAGCTTGGTTAGAAAATAAAAACATGGTTACTCGTGAAGAACTAGCTGGATCTAAAGACGCTTTAAAATGGGCTGCAAGAACGTATTTAGTAGCTGCTCTAGGTTCTTTAGCAATGCTATTGTATTGGGCTTTGCAAGTTTTAGGAAATAGGGATTAAAATTTAATGTAACAATTTGGAAATTTGATAATCTAATATAAAAACCCCGTTTTGATTTCATCAAAACGGGGTTTTTATATGTTCTTGTTTATCTATTCTAATTTCAAAAAAACTAGTCATTCAACTTCAACACTGCCATAAACGCTTGCTGTGGAATTTCTACATTTCCTACTTGACGCATACGTTTTTTACCTTTTTTCTGCTTCTCTAATAATTTACGTTTACGAGAAATATCTCCTCCATAACATTTTGCAGTTACATCTTTACGTAAAGCTTTTACAGTTTCACGAGCAATAATTTTTGCTCCAATTGCTGCTTGAATAGGAATATCAAATTGTTGTCTTGGAATCAGTTCTTTTAACTTTTCACAAATACGTTTTCCTATTGAATACGCATTACTATCGTGTAATAGAGCTGAAAGCGCATCAACTATTTGTCCATTAAGTAGCATATCTACACGAACTAACTTTGACTTTTGCATTCCTATTGGATGATAATCGAACGACGCATATCCTTTAGATACTGTTTTTAATCTATCGTAAAAATCAAAAACGATTTCTGCCAACGGCATATCAAAAATTAACTCCACTCGCTCTGGAGTTAAATAAGTTTGATTTACAATTTGTCCGCGTTTTTCAATACAAAGCGACATTACTTGTCCTACAAAATCGGCCTTTGTAATAATTGAAGCTTTGATAAATGGTTCTTCTACCCTATCTAACTTTGATGGATCTGGTAAATCTGATGGGTTATTCACTATAATAACCTCATCAGGATTTTTCTTCGTGAATGCATGGTAACTTACGTTAGGAACCGTAGTAATTACCGTCATATTAAATTCACGTTCTAGACGCTCTTGAATAATTTCCATGTGTAACATTCCTAAGAATCCACATCGGAAACCAAAACCAAGTGCTGCTGAACTTTCTGGTTGAAAAACTAAGGAAGCATCATTTAATTGTAGCTTTTCCATTGAAGCACGTAGTTCCTCGTAATCTTCAGTATCTACAGGGTAAATTCCTGCGAATACCATTGGTTTCACATCTTCAAATCCTTCAATTCTATCTGTAGTTGGATTGGCAAAATCGGTAATAGTATCTCCTACTTTTACTTCCTTTGCTGCTTTAATTCCTGTAATTAAATAACCTACATCTCCAGTTTTAATTTCGTTTTTTACAACTTGACTTAGTTTTAAAGTTCCTACCTCATCGGCTCCATACTGTCTACCTGTAGCCATGAACTTTATTTGTTGATTCTTTTTAATAGAACCATCAATTACTCTAAAGTAGGTTTCAATTCCACGATACGAATTGTATACTGAATCGAAAATCAATGCTTTTAAAGGTGCATCGGGATTTCCACTCGGTGCAGGAATTTTTTCAATAATTGCCTTTAAAATATTATCTACTCCAAAACCTGTTTTTCCACTTGCGTGAATTACATCTTCTGGCTCACACCCTAATAAATCAACAATATCATCTGTTACTTCCTCTGGGTTTGCTGAAGGTAAATCTACTTTATTTAATACTGGAATAATTTCCAAATCATTTTCTAACGCTAGGTATAAGTTAGAAATAGTTTGTGCTTGTATACTTTGTGCCGCATCTACAATTAGCAATGCTCCTTCACATGCTGCAATAGAACGAGAAACTTCATAAGAAAAATCTACGTGACCTGGAGTGTCAATTAGGTTTAATATATAATCTTCACCTTCATAAACATAATCCATCTGAATAGCGTGTGATTTAATGGTAATTCCACGTTCACGTTCTAAATCCATGTTATCAAGTAACTGATTTTGTTTTTCACGCTCAGTAACCGACCCAGTATAATCTAATAATCTATCTGCAAGGGTACTTTTACCATGATCAATATGTGCAATTATGCAAAAATTTCTAATGTTCTTCATTCAATGTAAAGTTTCTCAAGCCATTTCTAAACATGTAACATAAACTTTTATTAGCTCAATATCTAGAATGGATTCATTCGTCGTAATTCTAACTACTTGTAATTTGCAAAGATACTTTATTTGCAGGCTACTACAAACAAAATAAATAGCGAAAATTATACTCTTATTTAGGTAAGCATACTACCACATATACCTAATCCGATTATCAGATACAAAACAGCTAGTATATAAAATATTTTTGAAGCTGTTTTACTTTTTTTTCTAATAGCTGCTCCAATAACAGCTAGTAACACGGGTGGACCAAACATAATTAAACCTATAATTACGAATAAACCTGAAAGATCGCCTACTTCTAAAAATACCATATCCTTTTTCTTATATTTCTTGTCTTAACTTTTCTAAATATTCTTTTTTATCATCTCTATAAAAGAGATTCATTGTCTCAAAAGGAATAATTTTATTGTCTTTGTCTACTATATGCACGCATGATTTTTTTACCGCTCGTACATCAAAATTATAAGCATCAATAAACTGCATAATTATAACTCTAAATAAATTATCGTACCCTAGCTCTGGTGCATCAATATTTGGTAAACAACACATGATTGATTTTAAATTTTCTTCTGCCACTTCAACAGAATTCCCCGTACTAAATAACTCTATCATTTTTCCGTGTAGCGCTTCATCTTGCTCATAAATAATGGTGTTTTTACTATTATCTAACAAATCATTGGGATTAATATACCTAGTTAACGGAAACACTTCTCCTCCCAATTTTAGAGCATATCCCATTACCAAAGCATCAGGATTACAAGGTACTGGAATTAAATCGTCAGCGTTGAAAACATCTGTTTGTTCCATTATTTTTCTTCTAACTTCAGTAAGCGTCATTCTATCCGTTTCTGGATTAAAGCCTTCTAACCTTCCAGCTATTTGTGTTGGTTGAAACGTAACCCCTCTCACACACTTTTGCTGCAAGGCATAATCAATTACTTTACCTATTTCGTGATCATTTAATCCTTTTTGAAGCGTAACTACTAAAGTTGTTGATAGATTTAACTTATTCAAGTTTTCGATTGCTTGTCTGCGAATTTCATTCAAGTCTGCTCCTCTCAACTCTCTCAACACACTATCTTCAAAGGAATCAAACTGTAAGTAAATTTCAAAATCAGGTGTATAGGTTTTCAATCGTTCAGCAAAAGCAACGTCTTTCGCTATTTTAATCCCGTTAGTATTCAACATTAAATGTCGGATAGGAAGTGATTTTGCATAGTCTAAAATTTCCCAAAATTGAGGGTGTATCGTTGGCTCTCCTCCACTGATTTGTACTACATCAGGTTCTTTTTCATTTTTCACCACAGCATCTAACATCGCTTTTACTTCTTCTAGTGTTCGATGGCGTCCATACGTAGGTGATGAACCTGCATAACAAGTAGGGCAAGTTAAATTACATCTATCGGTAACCTCAACAACGGTTAAACATGAATGCTGTTCATGATCTGGACATAATCCGCAATCATAAGGACATCCATAATCTGTTTTTGTATTAAACGTATAGGGCATTTCACTAGGTTTGTTATAGTTTCTGATATTTTTATAATATTCAACATCATCTGCTATTAACACTTTTGAACTTCCATGTTCTCTACAACGCTTAAGCATATAAACCTTGTCGTCTTCAAATACAATTTTGGCATCTACTCTTTTTAAACATTCAGGACATAAACTCAATGTAAAATCGTAGTAGTTATATTTTCTTTCTGGCATTTTTTATTTTTAGAATTATAAATTTTGTGTAATATACATAACAAACTATACATAGTATTTGAATAGTGCTTAAACCAAAAATTAAAAAAGTATTGGGTTTTAAAAACTCTATACAAAAGCGAAAACCAAAATAAGCTAACATAAAAAACTTAAAAAGTTCTCCTGATTGTAAAATGTATTCTTTCTTTAGGTATTTTAAACTGATGAATAACCCTACTAAAAACACCAGTTCATATAATGCAACTGGGTGCCTTAATACTCCATCCCCTAAATCCATACCTAAGAAAGAAGCAGTTTCTCTCCCATAAGTAAATTCATTAATTCCAGAAAGAAAACATCCTATCCTTCCTATAAAAATTCCTACAATTATTGGGAGCACAAACAAATCACCCGACGATTTTGTTTCTCCTATTATTTTTTTCGCAATTTCAACACCTAATAAGCCACCAAACAAGCCTCCCATAATTGTTTTTGTATTCAAAATTTGAATTATGTTTTCTGTAGAAAAAGTGACTAAAGGATTTTCTAACACTCCCACCAATCGAGAACCAATTAAAGCTCCAGCTGCAGCTCCTAAAATAATTGACAACCTATTCTGAGAAGAAATATCGTCTTCTTTTTTCTTACCCAAGAAAACATAATAACGAAAAGCTAAAAAAAATGCTAAATATTCTAAAACAAGATGAATATTAATCGTGTAACCGAACAAAATAGGCTCAAAAGGAAGTTTCAATAAAAAAGTTTGTGAGTTAAAAAGCGAAATATACATAATTACTCAAAAAAAAGTAACTTTGCAGCATGATAAAAATAGGTAACATAGAACTTCCTGATTTCCCGCTGTTATTAGCGCCAATGGAAGATGTGAGTGATCCACCGTTTAGAGCTTTATGTAAAGAAAACGGTGCTGATGTGGTGTATACTGAATTTATTTCTTCGGAAGGATTGATTCGCGATGCAGCAAAGAGTGTAATGAAGCTAGATATTTACGAAAAGGAGCGCCCTGTGGGGATTCAAATTTTTGGCGCAAATTTAGATTCTATGTTACGTTCAGTTGAGATTGTTGAAAAAACGAATCCAGATATTATTGATATCAATTTCGGTTGCCCAGTAAAAAAAGTAGTTTCTAAAGGAGCTGGGGCTGGAATTTTAAAGGATATTGACTTGATGGTAAAACTTACCGAAGCAATGGTTAAACACACCAACTTACCTATTACTGTAAAAACTCGTTTGGGTTGGGACCATGATTCTATTCGAATTGTTGAAGTTGCCGAACGTTTGCAAGATGTTGGCTGTAAAGCAATCTCTATTCATGGGCGTACGCGTGCTCAAATGTACAAGGGTAATGCTGACTGGGCTCCAATTGCTGAAGTAAAAAACAACCCAAGAATGCATATTCCTGTGTTTGGAAATGGGGATGTTGATTCTCCTGAAAAAGCCATGGAAATGCGTGACAAATACGGATTAGATGGCTGTATGATTGGTCGTGCTTCTATTGGATACCCTTGGTTTTTTAATGAGGTAAAACATTATTTTAAAACTGGCGAACATTTATCTAAACCAACAATTTCTGAACGTGTTGACATGGCTCGTCGTCATTTAGAAATGTCTATTGACTGGAAAGGTGAACATTTAGGTGTTGTAGAAACAAGAAGACACTATACAAACTATTTTAAGGGAATTCCACATTTTAAAGAACACAGAATGAAAATGGTTACTTCTGACGATCCTAAAGATGTTTTTGCAGCTTTTGACGAAGTACAAGCTAAGTTTGGAAATGCAACGATTCCTGAAATAGGGTAAATAAAAACTTATCGTTCAATAAAACTTTTTGAAATCCTTGAACTTGCAATTTTTGCTGCTAAATATCCTAAAGCTGAAATTGTAACAACCACTACCAATAAGTTTATCCACTTAAACTCTACTGGGTATGCTAGATTTTGTGTAATCATTAGCAACTCAAAACGTTGTTGTATTATTACAATGATAACACCTAAAGCAATTCCTATTGTCATTCCTACAAGTGTTAGTAAGAAACCTTGCAGTACGAATATCTTTTTTATATCGTTTATACTACTTCCTAAATTAAACAGCGTTTTTAGGTTTTGACGTTTATCGATAATCATCATGATAATTGACCCTATCACATTAAACAAAGCTATAGCAACAATTAACGTAAAGATTAAATACGAAATGAAGTTTTCGGTATTAATCACTTTATAATATAACGTATTTAACTGTGCGCGGGTTTGCACTTTTAATTCATCTCCTAAAACATTTTGTAAGTTATTTTGGAATGTATCAAGATTTACCCCTTCTTTTAAGCGAAGTTCAACACCCGTAATTTGATTATCGTCGTATCCTAACAATTCTTGAGCAAGTGAAGTTTCAGTAAACACATATTTGTTCTGAAATTCTTCCGCACCTGTATATACTCCTACTATTTGTGTAGAAACAGATCGAAAAGCATTATTAGCATTGATAAATCCTTTTCCTGGTTTAGGCACTAAAATTTGAAGTGCTTCCCCAAAATTAAAAATACCCAGTGATAGTTTATACGATATTCCATACCCAACTACCGCCGTATTTTTATACTCTTCGTCAATCCAAGTACCTACTGTCAGCAAAGAATCAGTCGGAATAATTCTTGGATAATTAGAATCTACTCCTTTAATTTGAGCTATGTGCTCTTTGTTTTTATACTTTAAAAAAACACGTTCTTCCACTACTTTTGATGCAGCTTCTATCTCTTTGTTTTGCTGTAAAATACTATCTATTTTTTGAGAGTACAGGAAAGTCTTTCCTTTAGATGCGGTAATTTTTATATCGGGATCAGAAGCATTAAGTAATGAATCACTAAACGTTTTTAATCCTGAGAAACCAGATAATACAACAAACAAAGCCAAGGTACCAACTACAACACCAAAAACAGCTATTGCTGTGATTATATTTATTGCATTAGTACTTGTTTTAGAAAATAAGTATCTCTTAGCTATGTATAAAGGAAAGTTCAAGCATTCATAAATTTAGCTAGCCAAAGTAACAAAAATTATTAACGTTTTTGACGACGAGGCAGAACATCTGGATTTTTTATTGGGTCTACATCTTCTCCTTTTAAAGACTTATCAATATCCTCAATATAATCCAAACTATCATCTCCAAAGAACAACAATTCTGGCATTCTTCGTAATTGATTTTTTGTTCGTTGTGCTAATTCATGACGAATTAAGGGTGTATTAGATTTTACTCCTTCAATAATTTCGTCTCTTTTTTCTGAAGGGAAAACACTTAAATATACTTTTGCCACTCCCAAGTCGGCAGTAACCGAAACTTTAGAAACCGATATAATCACTCCCTTCATTCCATCTTGAGCAGCACGTTGTAAAACGTCTACCAAATCCTGTTGCAACACTCCTGCTATTTTTCGCTGTCTATTTGTTTCTTCCATGCTGCAAATTTAAGCATAAAATTACGGAGTGTAAATTTTATTTTTTATGGCATACATAACCAAGCCCACTCTATTTCTTACATTTAACTTTGTAAATAGACTATCTCGATAACCGTCTATAGTTTTTGGACTTAAAAACATTTTTTCAGCAATCTCTTTGTATGTTAATTCCGAGCATGCTAGCTTCATAAAAGTTATTTCATTATCCTTAAACGCTAGGTTATTTCGTGAGTTCTTTCCTGAAACGGAATCTAACAATAACGTGGTAACATTTCTGGTATGATAAAATCCGTTGTCCATCATTTCTAACAACGCTTTCTCTAAAATTTCTTTCTTAGTATCTTTTAGCAAGTACCCTACAGCACCAGCTTTTAACATTTTTAAAATAGTGCCGTCAGCGTCCTCTACAGACAATGCCATAACATGTACTTGTGGGTAGTTATTCACTATCCACTCTGTAGTTTCAATACCGTTCATCACAGGCATATTAACATCCACTAAAACTAAATCTGGTATATTTTTAGGTGATGCCAAAAACTTTTCTTCAACTTCTTTACCATTTTTGCAAGTGTAAAGCACCTTGAATTTATCAAAAGTATTTACCATACCTTCAATAGCTTGTGATAATAACGTATGATCATCTACAACAACAACTGAGTATTTCATAATTTTTGTGGGTTATATTTCGTTATTAGTTGTTGGGGAAATACACTAAAGTTCTTTAAATATAGTAATTTATTATTAAACCTGTACCTTTTTGGGGCTCTGACATAAACTTTGTTTCCGCATTAATTAGTTTTGCTCTTGCTTTTATATTCTGCAATCCTAAGCCTTTAAATCTAGCTCTTTCCATATCAAAGCCTACTCCATTATCTTGAGCTTTTACCTCTATTGAATCTTCTTTATAACTCAAAAACACATCTAATTTAGATGCTTTAGAATGCTTTATAGTATTAGAAAAAAACTCTTGAAGGATTCTAAAAATTACTATTCCATGCTTTTGATTTATTTCTATTTCTTCTCCTATTACTCTTAAACTTGCTTCGATATAATTCAATCTATTGAATCGTTCAATCTCTAATTCTAAAGCTTTTCTTAATTTTATATTATTAATAAAATCAGGATTAATTATTTTTGATAAGGCTCTTACTTCTGTTAAACTTTTTGCTATAATTTCTGAGATTTCTCCCATATTGTCAGGAGAGGCATGTTGTAATTGTATTTTTGCTAAAGTTAGGAGTTGACCTATATTATCATGCAACTCCCAACTAATATTTCTTAAAGTCTCTTCTCTTATTTCTATCTGAGTTTCAGCAATTTCACGTTCATAACGTTTTTTGTTTTTATCTCTTTCTTGCAACAGTTTATTTTTACGGCGTTGAAAAATTGTAAACAGTACAATTAAAAAAACAATAACAATTATTATAATTAATGTCGAAATAATTAATATCTCTCCTTCTTGTTGCTGCATAATAATCCATAAATTATAAGTAATCCCATTAAAATTGTTAAAACATCTAATACAAAAAATAATTTTCTATTTTGCATATACTCAAGAATTATAAAAAAAGGGATTGATGGAAGATAGAAAACCATAAAACCTATTGAAATCCAAAAAGACAGGGATTTTTTATAACTAAGAATTTTATCAGATAGCAGTAAATTTCTTAAAAAAAGTAAAACATAAACACCAATTACTATTGATTCTACTAACAAACAATATCTGAAAAAATCACGATTTATCCATACAATAAGCCATGATATTAAAAAAAACAGAAAAAATAACTTATGAATCTTAATTGTCTTGTTATCTGTTGCTAAATTTATGTACATCAAAGTAATTAAGCTACATTCGACTAATGTAAATACGTAATAATATATAAAATTTGATGTTCCATTTTTAACGTGATAATCTCCAATCACCTCTACAACCACTGTACTAAAACATAAGATAGTCAAAAGCATTAAAAAAATCGTGTTATACTTCTTTAACATAACTAAAGAGACAATCAGAGTAATTACTTGGATAACCAATGAGAAATAAGAAATCATAAATATTCTAAAAATTAATCGTGTGGTGGTGCTATTTTTGTCTTATTCCCTACTCCACTTTCTGAATCTTCAAGAGTTATTTCAGTACGCATCATCATAGTTTTAGTTTCATGTTTCTGTGTCTCTTTTTTCTTTCTTGAGTCATAACGCCACTCATAACCGTTATGTTCTAAGACTTCTTTTAAAGTAACTATTTTTCCTTTTTTTGACTTTAAAACATCTATAGCAACTTCAACACCATCAACAATTGCTGTTGGAGTATATAGTAAGTTTTCGTAACCTTCATATTTATCAATATGTGTGTTTTCTTTATTATAAACACCTTTAATAAAGCTAATACCCTTTAATTGAATTCCTTTTTTATTAGCTATCTTTTCTACATAGTCTAAGTAGTTCTTTAACTCTTGAAACCCAAATGTATTAACCCTAGTATCTTCAAAACCTAACTCATTAGTTAAAATTTTTAAACGTGTTTCATCATACTCTGAAAGCATCAATACGATTTCTTTATACGTGAGTAATGTTTTTGGTTTGGATGGCTCTTGTGGTTTTGGGCATATAAGCCCTAAAATACTTTGTAAAATTTTTCTCATAATTCTTAAATTTCGCTAATTTTATTATATTTCAAAAATACTTACATTTTTTTAACTAGATTAAAACATTTACTTCTACAAACAACAAATCAGACAGTTAACAACATAAATACAGGAAAAACCCCTTATACCTATAAATGTTTTAACTATTACTTTTTCATGACATAGACTCTTGTTTTTTTCTTTCTTTTTAAAATATATCTTATTTTTTACTCCTCAAAGCCTACAAGGAGAAAAACCTTCTTAAAAACCTAGGTTTATTACAATGTTTTTACCGTGATACTCCTCAAAACTAAACTCTAAATTTCATTCAATTTTGCCATCAGTTATTTCGAAATACTGGGCGACAACCGAAAAGCCTAATTATAAACAGAGTAGGTACACAAAATAAAAAATATGCCAAATTTAGTTCCAGAATTAAACAGTTTGGATTTCAATGTATATGTTGGAGGTCCTTTACAAGCTGCGATACAAGCACAAACAGCAGCTTCGATGGCTACTGTAAACTTTATTAAAGAAGTAGGTTTTGAAAAAAGCAATGACCCTGCCAATCCAGACTCTTTACGTTACGTTGATTTTCAGTATGAAAAATCAGTACCTAATCCTGATTATGATCCTGACAAGGCTGTTGATGCTAACAATCCAAAGTTTATAAAAAGTGAAATTGAAATCAAAGTACCATTTCTAACAATGCTTACCATTCCATCAATCCGTATTGATGAAGTAAACATTGATTTTAATGCTCGTTTAAGCTCTACTGAAACGAGCAACGTATCATCTGAGTTTGCAGCTAGTGCAGAATTAGGAATCAATTACAAAATTGTAAACTTTAAAGCTTCAGCATCTTACAAAAGAAACACATCTCAAGGTGTTAAGGTAGATAAGACATATAACCTAGGTGTAAAAGTTCGTGCTGTAAACGACGAGTTACCAGAAGGGTTAAGTAGAATCTTAAATATGTTAGAGGATAGTATTGCTGCTGTAGCTTAACATTTATAACGGGGTTGTACCGTACCAAACCGTACAACCTCTTTTTTAAAATTTTTATTATGGTAAATTTAAATGAATATTTAGGTGGAATTGCCACCAGCATTGCAGAAGCACGTTTAATGTCTGATTTGAAATCTTTAGAGATTGCTGAGAAGTTTTCACGTCATGAGCTCTTAAAACACTTTTCTATTCCTCGTTTTAAAGCACAAAATATTGAACTCACCATTCCTGTAGCCATTGGAGAATTAGAAGAGACTTATGAAGCCGATTACGAACCTATTGATAATGTTGCTTTCAATTCACAAGCCTATACAATTTTAAAAGATGCTTCAAAAATTACTTCTTTTGATAGAAAGACATCTACTATGCTTCGCTCAATAATAGCACAAAGAACAGATGAACTTGAAAAAAACATAAAAGCAACTGGTGAAGTTGACCCTGTGTTATCAAGGTTTTCACAACAATTATCTAAAGAGTTTATCTCTATTTATAGTGAAAAGGTGAGTTACGACGTATTAGTTAAAAAGCTTAATTCAGAATTAAGACCATCTATTAAAAGTAGACAAATAACACAAAAAAACACGAAAGTTATTGTAGAAGCTCATAAACTAAACGAAATCAAACCTGAAAATATAGTTCAGATTAAAATGACTTTAAATGAAGAAGGCATGGAGTGGTATACTTCAGAAAATGAAGATGGTGTAAGAGAAACCAAACTATTACCAGAATAGTTATGAGAAAATCAATTACAAAAATAACCAATCAACTCAAAACTCAATTGAACGAAATACATGAGTTAGCGAATCAAATTGAGAAAAAAAATACACAAAGCGCTAAAAATATTCGCAATTGGTTGTTAGCTACAGAAGAAGTATTGAAAGCACTTAATTTACCAGATTCATCAAAATTTGCAGTTAAAAGAGCCATGTTAAGTTCATTCATCCCAAATAGTAGAAATAAGAAAAAAGAGACTCTACAATTAGGAGCTTCAACATTAACAGAAGCTCAACAAGACTTATGGGAAGTATACACTCCCTATGCTACCATTTTAGATAATTCAACAACCTTGATAGAGCAACTTTTAGCAGTAATTTACCAAACCAAGCAGTTTAAATACGACACAAATGAAGATTTTACGCAATTCCTAGAACAAATTTGGAGGTTTTGTTGTAATCATGAACAACTTAAAGGAATTAGCTCACAAATACTTTCAATGATAAATCAATCAGATGTACTTATTATTATAGCTGAAAAAATAGCAATAGAAAGTTTATAGATAGTTCTCTATATTTTTTACTTTTACGTTATGAACAAAATTGAACATATTGGTATAGCCGTTAAAGATTTAGAAAAATCTAACTCATTATTTGCTTCTCTTTTTGGAGAAGCACATTATAAAATTGAAGAAGTTGCTAGCGAAGGTGTAAAAACTTCATTTTTTAAATCTGGTCCTAATAAAATTGAATTATTAGAAGCTACGAAACCTGACAGCCCTATAGCCAAGTTTATAGAAAAAAAAGGAGAAGGAATTCATCACATTGCTTTTGCTGTTGATAACATAAAAGAAGAAATTAAACGTTTACAAGGTGAAGGTTTTACAGTTTTGAATGAAACTCCTAAAAAAGGAGCCGATAATAAACTAGTAGCTTTTTTACATCCTAAAACTACCAATGGTGTACTTATTGAGTTATGCCAGGAGATAGAAGAATAGGAAGTATTTAAAAATTAAATATTTGTATCTTGCAACGCCTTAAAATCAGTATTTACTAATGACAACCTCTTTTGATTCTTTTCAAAAACGCCGATTACAATCTTCATACATATCTGTAGTAGTAAGTATTGCACTTGTACTTTTTATGATTGGTGTTTTAGGCTTAGTTCTTTTAAAATCAACAAAAGTTGCAAATCATTTTAAGGAAAAAGTAGTTATGACACTTTTCTTAAAAGATGAAGTTGCTGATAAAAATATTAAAAGTCTTAAAGAGTCTATTAAAAAAGAAGAATTTGTTAATAAGGTGGTTTATATTTCTAAAGAAGATGCCGCCAAAGAGTATAAAAAAGATTTAGGTGAAGATTTTTTACAATTTTTGGGAGATAATCCTTTAAAAAATGGAATAGACATTTATCTGAAAGCAGATTTTGTGACTCCTGAAAAAATGAGTGAGCTTGAAAAATCTTTTGATAAAAACAAGTTTGTAGACGAAGTAAGTTACGACAAACCGTTAGTACAATTACTTACCAAAAATATTCAACGTATTAGTTTTTGGCTCTTAGTATTAAGTGGTTTTTTCGGGTTGGTTGCTATTATTTTAATAAACAGTTCTATCCGATTATCGATTTATTCAAAACGATTCAATATAAAAACCATGCAAATGGTAGGTGCTACAAAAAGCTTTATTCGTAAACCTTTTATTTGGCAAAGTATAAAACTAGGATTACTAGGAGCTTTTATAGCAATAAGCGGGTTAGGTATTTTAATTTATTATGTAGATAAATACATACCTACATTAGAATTACTCACAGATTACGTTGCATTAGGTTATGTAGCTGGTGGAGTTATATTGGTTGCATTTTTTATTACATGGATTAGTACCTTCTTTGCTACACAACGATTCTTAAATTTACAAACTAACGATTTGTATTACTAAAATATTTATGAAAAAAGACAATTCACCAAAACAAGAATTTCTATTTGGTAAACGAAATTATATCATTATGCTTATTGGTATCGCTGTAATTGCCTTAGGATTTATTTTAATGGCAGGTGGCGGTAGTGATGATCCTAATGTGTTCAATCCAGAAATATATAGTTGGCGTAGAATTCGTTTAGCTCCTACCTTAGTAATTATCGGATTGGGTATAGAAATTTATGCTATTTTTGCCAATCCTAAAAAATAAGCATGGATTTATTAGAAGCAATTATCCTTGGAATTATCCAGGGTCTTACTGAATTTTTACCTGTATCCTCTAGTGGTCATTTAGAATTGGTAAAAGCTTTATTTGGAGACACTTCTGTACCTCAAGAGAGCTTAACTTTTACCGTCGTATTACATGCTGCAACAGCATTAAGTACTATCGTAGTGTTTAGAAAAGAAATTGCTGAAATTTTTAGAGGTTTATTTCAGTTTCAATGGAATGAGGAAATGCAGTTTTCTGTAAAAATTGTGCTGTCTATGATTCCTGCTGTGGTAATTGGTTTAGCCTTTGAAAAAGAATTGGAAAGTTTTTTTGGAGGAAAAGTTTTATTAGTAGGTTTTATGCTTTTGGTAACTGCTGTGTTACTTTTATTGGCTGATAAAGCTAAAAACACAAACAAAAGTGTTTCTTTTAAAAGCTCAGTAATTATAGGAATCTCTCAAGCTATTGCCATGTTACCTGGAATTTCACGTTCAGGAGCTACTATTTCAACATCTGTATTATTAGGTGTAGACCGAACTAAAGCTGCTCGTTTTTCTTTTTTAATGGTGGTACCTTTAATTTTAGGAAAAGTTGCTAAAGATATTTTAAGTGGAGATATTAACTTTCAAAGCTCAGAGATCGTTCCATTATCTGCTGGATTTGTTGCTGCTTTTATCTCTGGATTATTAGCGTGTACTTGGATGATAGCCTTAGTTAAAAAGAGTAAATTATCATATTTCTCATTATACTGTGCTATTGTAGGTTTAATTGCCATTGGCTATTCTTTATTTTTCTAGATGACTGCAGAAGATTACAAAAACGGACAGGTTTTACTAATTGATAAACCTTTAGAATGGACTTCCTTTCAGGTAGTGAATAAACTTCGCTGGCATATTCGTAAGCATTTTAATATCAAAAAAATTAAAGTTGGACATGCTGGAACTCTTGATCCTTTAGCTACTGGCTTGTTAATTATTTGTACTGGAAAACAAACCAAAAACATTAACGAATATCAAGGGCAAGTAAAAGAATACACAGGTACATTTATTGTGGGTGCTACCACACCTAGTTATGATTTAGAAACTGAAATTAACGAAACATTCCCTACAGAGCATATAACAGAAGAGTTACTACACAAAACTACTGAGCAGTTTATTGGTAAAATTCAGCAAAAACCACCAATTTTTTCAGCTATTAAAAAAGATGGAAAGCGTTTATATGAATTAGCTCGAAAGGGTGAAACTACTGAAATTAAGGCTCGCGAAGTGGAAATCAACGAGTTTGAAATCACCAAAATTGATTTACCTAACGTAGAATTTAGAATTATGTGCAGTAAAGGAACTTATATTCGCTCTATTGCCAACGATTATGGGGAAGCGTTAAATTCTGGAGCACATTTATCTGTATTACGAAGAACCAAAATTGGAGATTTTTCTGTTGATAACGCACAAAGTGTTGATGAGTTTATCAATAGCCTATAAAAATCTACTATACCAGCTTTCTGTAATAGGTACTTCCCAATAATTTTCTAATTCTATTTTAGTTTGCACTAAATTATCAAAAACTATTGTTTTAGCTGATACAGACTTCTTTTTAAGCAGCTTTTTAAACTCTTTGACGTCTTTGTACTGAATAAATTCTCCTTGCTTAAAACACACATTCATTTTATCTAACAACTCCACTTCATATTCCTTTTGTAGTTGTAAAATAAATGCCACTTGTTTATCAATATCTGCATTCGTTAATACTAAATCTTCTTCAACAGAAAAAATAATGAAACGATTGTATTTTAACTCAAAAGAAGCTTTGAAATCAGTATTTTCAGACTTCCACTCTTCTACAAAATGGTGTAATTTTTCTTTTAGCCCGTCAATTTCTTGTGGGTAAAATTTTCGACTTGATGGGTATACCCAAACTTTTGCCTCTTCTGATAAACTACTGAATTCTACAAACATATTTATTCATTATGAGCGCAAAGATACAGAAAACAATTCCCCTTTTTGATGAAAAACAAAAAGGGGAATTTCTAGCTTGATTATACACTTTATTACTGAAGCATTGATATAAGATCTTCTTGTGTATTTTCTCCTTTATTTTTATTGTACCAAACTTGTAAATCTGTTTTAAAATCAGCATCTAAACTACCATGTTTTTCTTTATAATCAACAACCATTTTTGTTGCTTCGGTAGGTCTTGGTCCCCAAGTATTGATTACTTCGTTCTCTTTATTTAAAGCAATTAATTTAGGAATTGATCTTCCTCCATTTGTTAAAAATTCGTCCATCAATTCTAAGTTTTCATCTCGTAAAACTAGTTTTAAATTGATGTTTGGATTTTCTTCTGCTATTTTATTTATTACCGGTAGGTTTTGTGCTGCATCACCACACCATCCTTCAGTTAACACTAACCAAGTTTGCGGTTCTTTTACATCTTTAATTTTAGCAAGTGTTTCTTCGGTTAATTTTACCGTTTTGTCTAAACGCTTCATACGTTTATCATTTAACTTACTATAGTTTAATAAATCATCTGATTGATTAGGTCCTGTAGATTTTCCTTGTGCTATTAAGTCACTTACTAAATCTCTATATTCACTATAAGAGAATGCCTTTTCTAAGCTATTTTGAATAATTTTTTTCATCGTAAATGTATTGTTATTACAAAAGTATTTTATCTATAATAAATCTTAGGTAACCTAAGTTACAATTCATTATAAAACTTGAATAACATAGACGAAAACATAAATACAACCTTACACTTTTGCTGATTCTTCAGTCTTAGCTTGTAAATTGGTAATAATATCTTTAGTCATAGAAGCTAAGTCAAACTGATGTCTCCATCCCCAATCTTTTCTTGCTGCTGAATCATCAATTACTTGAGGCCAACTATCAGCAATGGCTTGTCTAAAGTCTGGATTATAGGTGATGGTAAACTCTGGAATGTATTTTTTAATTTCTGCAGCTATTTCAGCTGGTGTAAAACTAATTGCTGCTAAGTTGTATGAAGTTCTTGTTTTAATATTTTCTTCATCTGCTTGCATTAACTGGATAGTTGCATTGATAGCATCGTCCATGTACATCATTGGTAAACGTGTATTTTCTGACAAAAAGCACTCAAAAGTTCCTTTTTTCAATGCATCAAAGTAAATATCAACAGCATAATCAGTCGTTCCTCCACCTGGTAACGTTTTCCAGCTTATAATTCCTGGGTAACGAATGCTTCGTACATCTACCCCATATTTATCGTGGTAATAATTACACCAGTGTTCTCCTGCTACTTTACTTATTCCATAAACCGTAGAAGGTTCCATAATGGTTTGCTGTGGCGTATTCATTTTTGGTGATGTTGGTCCAAAAGCAGCCATTGAACTAGGCCAGTATATTTTTTGAATATGTTTTTCTCTTGCTAACTCTAACACCGCTAATAAGGAAGTCATGTTTAAATCCCAACCTTTTAATGGGTACTTTTCAGCAGTTGCTGATAACATTGCAGCCATTAAATACACTTGGGTTACTTTATATTTTTGAACAACATTTAAAATTTGCTCTTGATTAGTAGCATCGATGATTTCAAAAGGCCCTAAGCTCATCATTTCTGCATTTCCTTCTCTAATATCGGAAGCTATTACATTATCTGCTCCATAAATAGCACGTAATTTTTGGGTTAATTCTGTTCCTATTTGCCCGCAAGCTCCTAAAATTAATATCGTTTCACTCATTTTAAATTATTCAAAAATAGATGTTTGCAAAGTTATTAAATTTAAGATTTCGCAAAAAGCATTTGCTCTTTTTTAACTATCTACAAAAGGGATAGCTAATTTACTGATTTCAAACTTCTAATTTAATTCTGTAAAGAATACCAAGTAAAATATGTACTTTTATCGCTTAATTATTTTATTAAAATGAGTCGTTTTTTATTTGTTATTACTTCATTATTAATTTCAGTTACTTCTTGTAAAAAAAAGAATGAGCAAAAAGAAGAGTTACCTACCAAAACTGAAATGAACATTTCGGTTGAGCATACTGATTACTCTAAAATAAATGAAAAGTACGTTGACGAAATTAAGCCTTGGAAAGAATATTTTATTGTTGAAGATTTTTTGCAAGAGTTGAAAAACACAACTCCCACTGAAGCTTTAAACAATGCTTTAGAGTTAAAAACACTTACAAAACAACTAAAGGACAGTTTAAATATAGAAACTCTAAAAACACCTGCCTTTAAAGCTCGTATTAATGTTTTTGAAAATGAAACTTTACGTTTAGCAGATATGACCTTTATTCCATCGATTTCTGCCAATCAGGTTAACAGTCAGGTTGAAAAAATTATGATGCTTTTTAGCAGTGTTAACGATAAGATTAATACAGTTTACACTAAGAAAAAGTTTGATAGTGAAATAAATCTTGATAGTCTATTTAAGAATCAATAGTTTTTAAGGCTTCGTATATTAAACTACTTTCAAACCCTCTGTATAAAAGGTAGTCAACAATTTTCTTTTTTCTTTTGAAGTGATTTGTTTCAGAGACTGATACATTCTTTTTTTCGACCAAATTATACAAGGTTTTGATATATTCCTCTTCGTCGATTTCTTTCAGAGCTGATTTAATATTATAAGTAGAAATATCTCTAAACTTCAATTCTCTAACTATTCGATCTTTCCCCCATTTTTTTATTCTAAATTTCCCTCTTGCAAAGCTTTTTGCAAAGCGTTCTTCATTTAAAAAATTATGCTCTAGCAAGTGTAATAAAATATGTTCTCTTGCTTCTGGAATTAACTTGTACTCTTTTAATTTCTGTTCTACTTCTTTATGACATCGGTCTTGATACACACAATACTGCTCAATCTTTCTTTTTATTTCTTCAACTGTAAAAACGGATTTATTCATAGCACGAAAATATAAAAAAGGGTTAAAAGCAACTCACTTTTAACCCTTTTTACAGTTAACAAAAAATCAATTATAAAACGCTACGTAACCACATTTTAAACTTAGTGATTAAGTAGAATAATATCGGTACAACAATTAATGTTAAGAAGGTTGCTATGAATAATCCATAAATAACTGTCCACGCTAATGGACCCCAGAAAATCACATTATCTCCTCCAACATATATATGCGGATTTAATTCACTAGCTAAAGTAAAGAAATTAATATTCAACCCTGTTGCTAATGGAATTAGTCCTAAAATAGTTGTTATTGCTGTTAATAATACTGGGCGTAAACGTGCTTTACCTCCCCTAATAACAGCTTCCCCTAAAGTATCTACATCTACAAATTCATCAGAAGATAAACCATGCTCTACTTTTTTTCTATCTATTAGTAATTGAGTATAGTCGAGCAGTACTACCCCGTTGTTTACAACAATACCCGCTAAAGATATAATTCCCATCATGGTCATCATAATTACAAACGGCTTAGCTGTTATAATTAATCCTCCAAATACACCTATTAAACTTAAGAAGATTGCTAGCATGATGATTGCTGGCTTAGAAACTGAGTTAAACTGGAAAATTAAAATCAAGAAAATTAATCCTAACCCTCCAAAAAATGCTTTCATTAAGAACGCCATTTGCTTGTTTTGTTCTTCAATTTGCCCAGTATAATCTACTTTTACTGAATCTGGTTGTTCAGTAAACGTCTTCATTTCATTTTGAATTTTTGATACAATTGCAGCTGCATCTGTATATCCTGGAGCTAAAGCTGAATATACCGTTACTACTCTTTTTACATCTTTATGTTTAATAGCGCTAAACCCAGAAGTATTTGTTTGTTCTGCTACTGCAGATACAGGAATTTCTTTAATCATCCCTGAAGACATGTCTCTAAAAGTAATTTTTTGGTTAAAAATTGCACTTTTATTATACCTGTTTTCTTTATTAAAACGAACGTAGATATCAAAATCATCACCATCTTCTTTATAAATTCCCGCTTTAGAACCAAAAATAGCATTACGCAATTGGTTTCCTACTTGCGATGAACTTACCCCTAATTCTCCTGCCTTTTTACGATCGACGTTTACTAACATTGATGGTTTAGATTTGTTTACATCAATCTTTAACTCATCAATACCTGCAATACTTTTTGAGTTGATAAAGTCTCGCATTTTTTCAGCAGTGTTGATTAATTCTGCGTAATCTTCTCCTTCCAATTCGATATTAATTGGATATCCTGCTGGTGGACCTACTGCTTCTTTTTCTACAGAAATTTCTAATCCAGGGTAAATTCCTCTTAGTGCTTCGGTTACTTTTCTTTGTAATTCTTTACTATCTGCTCCTCTACGGAATTTATATTCACGCATAGAAGCCGTAATTTTTCCTCTATGAGGCATTTCTGCGGTTGAACCTCCATCAGTTTGTGGATTTCCCGATCCCGCTCCTACCTGAGAAACAGCACTTTCTACTAAGAAATTATAACCATTATCAACATATTCTGGTGAGTTTAATACTTTATATACACGCTCTTCCAAATCTTTCATAATCAGATTTGTCTTTTCAATGTCAGTTCCTTGAGGGTACTCGATATACACGATAATCTGATTTGGTGTATTATCAGGGAAAAACTCAACTTTAGTACGTTGACTTCCTATTGAGGCTCCAAAACCTCCAAAAGCAATAAATAATAAAACTAACGTACCTAACGAAATAATGTAAGGTCTCCAACCTCTTAGAGCTCCTCTTAACATTTTTTCATAAAAACGTTCCCAACGCGGTAACACCGTATTTTGAAAACGATTTGCCCAAGGACGTAGAGCTAATCGATACACCCACAACATAATAGCTGTAAATATCATTACCGTTCCTAACGCCCTATACGTTCCTCCTAAAAGTACTATCAATAACCCTATCACCGCCATTACTGACGACAAGATTATAATACGTCTTAATGGCATATTTTTATCTTCAACACTCATAAATTGTGATACTAACACTGAGTTAAAAAATATTGCCACAAATAATGACGAACCTAATACTACAGATAATGTTACAGGGAAATAAATCATAAACTGCCCCATGGTTCCTGGCCACATTCCTAATGGAACAAAGGCTGCCACTGTAGTTAAGGTTGAGATAATAATTGGAAATGCAATTTCTCCAATTCCCTTTTTGGCAGCTTCAATTCTAGGCATCCCTTCATCCATTAAACGGTATACGTTTTCAACAACAACAATTCCGTTATCTACTAACATTCCAAGTCCCATAATTAATCCGAAAAGAATCATGGTATTCATGGTATATCCTAGCCAACTCAAAATCATTAATGACATAAACATTGACATTGGTATTGCAAATCCAACAAATAGGGCATTTTTGAACCCTAAAAAGAACATTAATACTAAAACTACTAGGATAACCCCAAAGATGATGTTATTTACCAAATCATCTACCTGACCAATAGTTTTTGAAGATTGATCGTTAGCGATGGTTACTTTTAAATTACTCGGAAATACATTGGCTTTGGTATCTTCTACTATTCTTTGAATTTTCTCAGCAGCCTCCACCATGTTTTTTCCTGAACGTTTTTTAACATCCAGCATCACTACTGCTTCTCCAAACTCTCGTGCATAGGTAGTTTTATCTTTATCTTTAAAAGAAACCTTTGCTATGTCTTTAAGGTAAATTGAGTTTCCTTTTTCTGATTTTACGACAAAGTCTTGTAATTCTTGTGGATCTTCAATCTCTCCTAAAATTCTAACAGTACGTCGCTGTCCACTAGCAATTAAATTACCGGCCGACATTGTTAAGTTACCTCCATTTATCGAATTGATAACATCTTGGAAACTTACTTGTGCTGCCATCATTTTGTAAATATCAACAGCTACCTCAACTTCTTTTTCTTCTGCACCACGGATATCTACTTTTTTTATCTCTTGTAAATCTTCAATTTCATCTTCTAAATACTCACCAAATTCTTTTAATTTATCTACTGGATAATCTCCCGAGATATTAATGTTTAAAATTGGCATTTCTTCAGAGATACTTAGCTCAAAAACATTTGGCTCTACTTTAGCTCCATTAAATGTAGGCCAATCTTCACCTGAAGTTTCTTGATCTATTTCATCTTTTACCTTTTGTTTAGCTTGATCTACTGATATGTTTTCATCAAACTCAACAATTACCATTGAGTAATCTTCTTGCGATGTAGATGTAATTTCTACTACATTACTTACCGTTTTAAGTCTATCTTCTAACGGATCAGTTATCAACTTCTCAATGTCTTCTGCTGTATTTCCTGGATAGAGAGAACTTATATAAATTTTGGTTTCTCTAATTTCTGGGAAATTTTCTCTTGGCATACTTAAAAAGGCAGAAATACCTGTTATAAGTATCATAACCATCATTACATAGATAGTTGTTTTATTATTTATTGCCCAAGAAGATAAACCAAACTCTTTATCTACTTGCTTTTTTTGTTTTTTATCAGTCATTAGACGAATAATTTTTGGTGTCTTATTTTGCTTCTTCTGAAAGAGTTAATACCTTAACCTCTTGTCCGTTTTTTACACTACGAGCTCCCTCTTCAATAATTTTTGTTCCGCTTTCAATTCCGCTTAAAACTTCAATAATATCTCCTTGCGTTTTCCCTGTAGTTATAATTGTTTGCTTAGCTGTTCCTACCTCATCTTTGATATCTTCTACCACATACACATACTGTTCTCCATTAGCATTTTCTGAAATAATACTTTGAGGAATTAAAATTGCTTTCTCATTAGAGTAATCGTTGATTTTTAACTTTGCTGTTAAGTTAGGTTTAATTTTACCCTCATGATTAGGTACACCTACTTCTACCTTGAATGTTCTATTTGCTGGATTAATAAAGTTACCTGCTTGACGAATTTTAGATGTTAACTTTTCTCCTAATACTGGGAACTCTACCTCTACATTTTTTCCTTTTTTAATAGAAGTAATATAACTTTCAGGTACATCTGTTTCGATGTACATGTTTTTTAAGTTTACAATTCTAAAGACTTCTGACCCCATTCCTGGAGCAACTACAGTTCCTTGCTCTTTAATTACATCATCAATTACTCCTGAAAAAGGTGCAGTAATTACCGATTTTGCTAATTGTCTTCTTAATTGACTAACCGCATTGGTTTGTGCTTCATAATTAGTTTTTGCCTGTAAAAACTGAATTTCAGATCCTATTTTTTGATCCCACAAACGCTTTTGGCGTTTATATGTTGTTTCCGCTAATGCTGCTTGTGCTTCAACTTGCGCTAATTGATTAGCCAAACCTCCATCGTCAATTTTTGCTAAAGCTTGTCCTTTTTTAACATACTGTCCTTCTTTCACATAAATGCGTACTAGAAGTCCAGGCATTTCTGGATAAATTAACACATTTTGTTTTGTTTGTACAGCTCCTTGCAATTCTAAATAATGATCAAAAACCTCTTCTTTTGCTGAAAGAACTGTAATTAATGGAACTTTTTTATTCGTGTCTAACTCTGAAATTTTATCATTTAAAACCTTAATTTCATCAGATAGTGTTTGCATTTGTGTATCTAACGACGCTTTTTTCTCTCTAATTTTAGCTAAATCGTTAGATGCTATTACGTCTTGTACAGATTGCTCTTTTTTACCTCCACATGAGGCTAAAAGCAATGTAATTGCGAATAGTGAATATATTTTTCTCATTATAGTTGATTTTATTTTAGTGGTATGTTTAATGCGTTTTCTAATTGTGCTTTCTTAGCAATTACGTTCAACATTGATTGTACATAATTGTTCTGTTGTGTGTATAACTGATTTTGTGCTTGTAGTAAATCGAAGCTTGAAGAAATCCCTTCAAAAAACTTTACTTGTTGCTTTTTTTCTATTCGTTCAGCTAATGCTAAGTTTTTCTTCGCTGTTTCGTAATTTTCAATTCCTAATTGATACTCGCTTTTAGCTCTTTGTACTTGTAAGTTTAACTTTTGCTTTGCTTCTTCTAATCGAATGTCTGCATTTTCCAATGCTATTTTTGCTTGCGCTGTTCTTGAACTTCTTCCCAAACTACTAAAAATAGGCACATTCAAGGTTACTCCAAATAACGAATAGTCAAACCACTTTTGATTACTCTCTAAGAAATTAAAATCGTCTGAATTGGCATTAGCTCCATAGTTTATAAACGCTGATAAGCTTGGTAAAGCTTTACTCTGCTCCAACTTCATTAGCAAACGCTTACTTTCTCTATCATTTTGAGCAATTTTAAAATCTATATGATTATCAATATTAAATTGAGTAGCTAATAAACTTAAATCGGTATTATCAATAACCAGATTATCTAAGGAAGAAGTTAGTGTTAATTTTGTTTCAATCGAGTTTCCTAAAGAAACATTCAGCATTTGGTATGCTATTTCTTTTAATCGTTCAGCGTTTCTTAAGTTACTCTCAACATTACCTAAAGTAATTTGTAATTGCTCTACGTTTTCTAATTCTGTTAACCCATTGTCATAGGTTTTTTGGGTTTCATTCAAGTTTTTCTCTAATATCTTTTTGTTATTTTCTAAGATTTCAATTGACTTTTCTGTAACTAATACATTTCCATAAGCATTAATAACAGCTTCGCGTGTTGCTAACTCTGTTTTTACCTTTGCTTGTTCTGAAATTTTCAAGTATGTTTTTGCTGATTGCAGCCCTACTAAATATGACCCGTCAAATAACAGCTGTGTTAACGTTACTGAAGCATTCATTGTTTGTTTTGTTCCAAACCTTAAAGGAACGAATCCTGTTGGAGTTACAACTTGTTTTCCGTTTCTAATTACTCCATCAAAATATTCCTCTACCACATCTATTGTGCTTTGAGTATTATCAAAAGCTGCTACTGGTAATAAAGACACCTGTTGTTTTAGCCAATTTTGATATTCTACTTTCCCGTTTATTTGTGGTAAACCAATAGTAGTAGTTTCCCATTTTTTCTTCTTAGCTGCTTCAATATCGTTTAAAGATACTTTATTATCGTAACTGTTCTTTATAGCATAATCAATTGCCTCTTGCATTGATAAACTCATTTCTTTTTCTTGAGCAATTATATACCCTGTAAAAAAGAACACAAATACACTATATATGTATTTCCTCATTATTTTTAGTTTTTGTTTATGTTTTTTAATTGTTTCTCTAATTCTTTTACTCCTTTTGGAGTCGCTATCGCTCTAATATGATATTCTAAAATTTCATATTCAATTTCCATAACCTCTTGCATATCGTTGCTGTACAATTCACTTTCAAACACACCAAAAACTAATGTAAAGTAAAAATTTACTAAAAGGTCTCCTTTTATGTTTGTTCGGTACAAACCTTGTTCAACTCCCTTTTTTAAATTATCTACGTTACAATCTCTAAACATACAAACTTCTCGTTCTATTAGTTTTGTATAGGTTTCTGGATAGTATTTTTTTAGTTGGTACATAGGGGAAGTTTTTGCATTTTTAAACATTTCTTTAAAAATTGCCTTCACAGCAAACTCCTCTTCTACAGCATTGTAATTTTGGCTTTTGACCATCTCAATCGTTTCACTTATTGTATTATGAACCGATTCTGTGCTAGCATCTACCAAAGCTGTTTTATTTGAAAAGTACTTGTATAATGTTTTTTTAGACATGCCAAGTTCTTTCGCTATATCATCCATCGTTGTGCTTTTAAACCCTAAGGTTAAAAACATTTCTCCTGCTTTATTAATTATTTTATTTCTCATAATCGGATGCAAATGTACAACAGGAAACTTCAGAAACAAAAAAAGTTTCCAAGGTTTTAAACTTTTTTAACATGTAGGTTATAGTTAAAATTTATCTTTACCTTATTTTTACAAAAATTTTCAGATTTGGACATATTATCATATCAATCAGACTTTATAACTTTTTTAGAATCTCAGAAGTTTACAAAAGAACCTAAAAATCTTTATCAACCAATAGATTACATCTTGAGATTAGGAGGAAAAAGAATTCGCCCAGTCTTAACTTTAATTGCTGCTGATATTTTTTCTAATAACTATCAAAAAGCTCTACCTGCTGCATTTGCTGTTGAAGTTTTTCATAACTTCACTTTAGTACATGATGACATAATGGATGATGCTCCTTTAAGAAGGGGAAAGGAAACTGTACACGAAAAATGGAATATAAATACAGGTATTTTATCTGGTGATGCTATGCTTATTTTAGCATACCAATATTTTGAAAATTATGAGCCTGAAGTTTTTCAAAAGCTTGCACAATTATTTAGCAAAACTGCTTTAGAGGTTTGTGACGGTCAGCAATTAGACGTTGACTTTGAAACTAGAAATGATGTAACCATTAATGAGTACATTGAAATGATTACATTAAAAACATCTGTTTTAGTTGCTGCTGCTTTAAAAATGGGCGCTATTGTTGCTAAAGCTGACGAAGAACAAGCTCAACATTTATACAATTACGGTTTAAATTTAGGAATCGCTTTTCAACTACAAGACGATTATTTAGACACCTTTGGTGATCCAGATTCTTTTGGAAAACAAGTAGGAGGAGATATTATCGAAAATAAGAAAACATATCTTTATTTAAAAGCTTTAGAAGTTGCAAATAGTTCTGACAAAGAAAATTTACTAGATCTTTACAATAGAAAGCAAAAAAATAACACTGAAAAAGTAGCTATTGTTTCATCTATTTTTAGGAAAAACAACATCCCAGAAGAAACACACAAACTTATTGAGTACTACACAGATAAGTCTTTCGAAAGCTTAAATCACCTTAACATTTCTGATCAACATAAAGAAGGGTTACGTACTTTTGGAAAAAATTTAATGAGCAGAAAAGTGTAAAAAAATAGGTGTTTATTTAAAAAAAGTTTTATTTTTGCAATCCAAATTTAACAGGTCCTATAGCTCAGTTGGTTAGAGCACCTGACTCATAATCAGGGGGTCCATGGTTCGAGCCCATGTGGGACCACCTTTATTTTCAAGCACTTACATATTATTTGTAGGTGCTTTTTTATTTTGGGTCAAACATAGGTCAAACATTTCACCTTTTTTATATTTTTATCAGCTATGAAAAGTACACTTGCAAATCCATTTATATTTTTTGACGAATACTTAGAAAAAGGAGTTTATGATGATTTAAAAAACTTCTACGATTTAAAAGATGACTTTTTAGTCCAAGACGGTTTAATATCTGTAGAGTTTGATAAGCAAAATCACATTATTACTTTTATTAATAGCGGTATGGTAGATAAGCTTCCTGATACATACATAAAAGACTTTAAGTCTATTTTAAAATCCAAGCTTGATGAAGAAACATCAATAACAATTCAATTTATAGAACAAGGATTTGAAAAAAGGTTTTCAGACAAAAAAGAAGTAAAAGCATATCAGAATTTTTTAAACATTAAACTTAATACGTTATCCGAAAAAAAAGCTTTTAATGAGTTTCCTTTACTTCAAACTCACATCAACAAGCTAACCACCATAATTAATAAGTACACTACACACACAAACAATTATCAATTTATACCTTCCTTTAATATAGTATCAGAAAATAAGGAGCAACAAATAGAACTAATTAATAAATTATTTTTATTACTCACTGAAAATCCTAGTATGATTAATTGTTCCAAAGAAGAATTTAAAAACGCTTTTACTGGGCAAGAAATTGAAAGTGGAATACATTGGCTAGTACTTGGTAAAAATAAATCATATAGCAAACCATCACTATTCTACTTAATAAATGCTCTCATTGATGCTGAATATCTTAATAAAAGTATCATTAACGACCTCAATAAGTTTGTAGCTTATGTATTTAGAGACAACAAAGGAAATTATATAAAAAACATCAAACAATCAAAAGCTTATATCTCCAAAAACCCAACCTCTAAAGACAGGATTGACGACATTATTTCTTCACTAAAAATATAGCTTTACCTATACAGTAAAGGTATAGTATACCTATGTAGGGCTTTAATGACAGTTTATTTGTTTCATTATTAATCAGGATGTGCACATCCATAACACTAAACGTTATGGAATTTATCCAAAATGAAATAAAGGAGCTTAAAAAATTAGTATTAGCCCTAAACATTCAACAAAAAGAAATTCTTACTGTAGAAGACGCTACAGTTTATTTACAATTGTCAAAATCTTGCTTGTTCAAGATGACCAGCAAAAGGGAAATCCCTTTTTACAAACCTGGTGGTAAAAAAATATTCTTCAAAAAAGAAGAATTAGACCAGTGGGTTTTTAACTCTAGAGTAGAATCTACAAGTGATATAGAAAGCGATGTTGAACACTACTTAGGTAGAAGTAAAACGCTTTAAGTCATGGTAGATTTTGTAAGAATGAATTACAATGACAAAAGTGCTATTGAAGACTTTATCTGTAATAGTAAAAACTTCCCTGAACTAAGAGTTGTCCTCGAAAAACACTCAGGTGTAATAGAATATCCATATAAAACCAAATTAGAAAGTATGGATATAACAATCACCGAAAAAAAAGTTTGCATAATGAACTCTATTCATAAACTCAACAATTACAGAAAACATAGAGTAAACAGAAACCATGATGATTTTAAATATTCTGAAATTATCGAGAATATAAATTTTATAGAGTCTAGGCTTATCAATATTGAGAAAGCTACCCTGTCAAAGTTAGAGTTTGGTTTAAACATTGAAATTGATTTCCCAGCAAAGTTCATCATCAGAAACAACATTATGATGCACAAAAAGAAAATTCATAACCATAATAAAAAGTTTGAAGGAAGAGGTGAATTAAAACAATTTGACCATTCAAATTATGACTTTAAAATATATGACAAGGCTAAACAATATAATTTACCTAAAAATGTAATACGATTTGAAATTAAACATAAAAGAAGTAAAAGTTTTAACCCTTATGGTATACACAACATTTTAGATTTAACCTCAAAAGAAAACCTGCAAATGTTATTTGAAAATCTAATGCATAGGTTTGAAGAACTAACTATCATTGATAACTATAGAGATAACCCCAACATTCCTGAAGAAGTTAAAAACGAAATAGAGCAGTATACAAGTTATAATTTTTGGGAAACACTATCAGACAGAAAATTCAGAAATAAAAAATCAGAGTTAAAGAAGAGGCTTAAACAGGTTTTAGACGAAAACAATCTACTAACAATAAAATCAGATTTAAGGAATAAACTTAAAACAAAGTTTGAATACCTAATCAATAATTAAATATAAAATGACAAAATCCTTAATCTCTATATGGGGATTTTGTCACTCTCTAAAATTTAAAGCATCATGGCAACTATCAATATAACTTTAAGAAATAAACCAAACAAACATGGAGAAAGCCCAGTAGTTTTGAGAATTACAAAAAACAGAAAGTCAAAAATAATTTCTCTTGGACTTACTTGTAAAAATAAAGATTGGGACACTAAAAAGAATGAATTTAAAAGAACATACCCTAATGCTTCTCAGAGAAATAGAGTATTATTAAAACTAAATGAAAGAGCTTTAAGAATTATAGACGAGTTCTCTCTAGAAGAGATAGACTTTACTCTTAATCAATTTGAAGAAAGATTTAGAGGTAAGTCATCAAAATCTATTTCAGCTTCAGAGTTTTGGTTAGAAAAAATAGAAGACTTAAATATTGCAGGTAGAACAGGTAATGCAAATGCTTATAAAGACGTTTATAATTCGTTTTTTAAGTTTAGAAAAGATAAATCAATTTTATTTAGAGATATCACTCCTGCCTTACTAGACAAATATGAAACTTATCTAAGAAGTAACAACAATACTGATGGCGGTATAGCTTTTAAAATGAGAGAAATTAGAGCTTTATTTAATGACGCAATTAGAAAAGGAATTGTTCAAGAAAAGTATTATCCATTTAAAAAATATAAGATATCTAAGCTTAAAGGACGAAATATAAAAAAGGCTCTCACTAGAAAAGAAATGAGATTATTAGAAACTATTGATACAAATATAAACCCTCATTTAATTGACACAAAAAACTATATGATATTTAGTTATTACACTGGTGGAATGAATTTTATTGATATGTTAAAGCTTACTTGGAATGATATTGATGATGAAAGAATTAATTATACAAGGTCAAAAACCAAAAAGAATTTTTCAATTCAAATTCTAGAACCAGTTAAACAAGTATTAGAATATTATAAAAAGCAAAATAGAGCAACTAAATATGTTTTCCCTATCTTATTAAAAGAAAACCTAACACCTAAGCAAATAGATAATCGAAAACATAAAACATTAAGGAAGTTTAATAGAGACTTAAAAGAGATTGCCTATATTCAAGGTGTAAATAAAAATGTTTCAAGCTACACCATCAGACATAGTTTTGCTACCAACTTAAAGTTTGCAGGTGTATCTACTGATGTAATTAGTGATGCCATGGGACATAGCAACAGCGAAATAACCAATGCTTATCTTAAGAGGCATACAAATGAAACTGTAGATAACGAA
This sequence comes from Tenacibaculum sp. Mcav3-52, assembly GCF_022347665.1. Lineage (NCBI taxonomy): Bacteria > Pseudomonadati > Bacteroidota > Flavobacteriia > Flavobacteriales > Flavobacteriaceae > Tenacibaculum > Tenacibaculum sp. Mcav3-52. The sequence goes on from NZ_JAKRGE010000001.1 coordinate 132,736, forward strand.
ATGAAAAAATTATTAGAAGAACCTAATATTGAATACAAAATAGCTAGTTAAAAAGTAAGGTTAGTTGCCAAAGGCAACTAACCTTTTAAATTTACAAGTGTAATACATTCAGAGAAAAGTGAATTATAATTCATTCTTATTTTAAAACCACCAAAAATGAAAATTATATTTCTTGATATAGATGGAGTCTTAAACAATTCTACATTCTTCAAATCTGAAGAGTGTAAAGCTTGTGGTACTTCAATTAAAAGATATTTTGACCCTAAATGTGTTCAACTACTCAATAACATTACATTAGAAACTGGAGCAAAAATTGTAGTATCTTCTTCATGGAGAATAACTCGTAGTTTAGTTCAACTACAAGACCTATTTAAATTAATAGGAATTACTGGTAAAGTTTATGGAAAAACACAAGATTTATCACTTTATGAAACTGATAGTAAAAACCTAAGAGGTTTAGAAATTAAAGATTGGATTACCACCAATAAAAAAAGAATTAAAACACCTATCCAATATATTATTTTAGATGATGAAGATGATTTTTTAGCAGAACAAAAACAGTGTTTTTATAAAACTAATCCTGAAATCGGATTAGATGCTTCAGTAAGCAACAAAATAATTAATCTTTTAAAACAATTTTGACATATCTATTCCTTTTTTATTTCTTCTACTTTGTGGATGGGATTTTTAAGTCAATATAGCAAGTATGAATAAAAATGTAGACACCAAAATTAATATCCAAGTTTGGATTTTCTGAAATCCTCGAGCAAATAAAAAAACAAGAGAAATTATTAAAAACAAACTAGTCCCAATAATCCCAGTAGACAAAACTCTTTAGCAAATGAAAAAGAAGGAATACTCGCTAGAATAAAAGCAATAATCGCTGTGAACACCTCTATTATTTCAAGAGTTTTAACTTGAGTATTCTTAAGCTTCTTTTATCATGAAAAACTCCTATTCTTTATTATCTAAAAGGAAGGCTAAACTTTTCTGTAGTAATCTTCATTTACTACATAACCAGTATTTTTCTCATAAATCTTAGGAAAGTTTATAACATAATTATCATACCCGACATACTTGAGAATTAACATATTCAAAAGAGTATATATTCTTATTGAAGTATAGTACATATCTAAATCCTTATCATTTATAGACCTGTTTTTCTTTTTTCTATAATTAGGTATATCTCCATGTAAAAATATGTTTCTAGCTTTAATCACTTCCCTATCAGAACTCAATAAATTAATATTTAACTTATTAAAACATGACTTTAACTTATCATTATTTGTTCCTTGATTAAGGTTATCAATCCTATTTTTTATCGGAGATAAATCATCATCCTTTTTAATTCTTGTGTTTTCGTATTTGATGACAACATTCTGTAACCCGGTTTTTAAATATTTAAAATCCTTCTTATCTTTTATTGGCGGTATAGGTTTATCTTTAATAACGATGCCACTAAATTGCTCTAAAGCTACAAAATATGTTATGGGACTTATTAACAAACTATTCTTTCCTGTTTCAATCATCAATAATAAAATACCTAAAAACCTATCATTATTAAAACATACTTTGAATAATGAAGAGAACTCAGTTTGCGTTAATGTTCTTAACTCATGTTTATTATATATGCTCTTTGCTTTTTTTCTGTTTTGCACTGAATGTAGCCAAGCATAAGGGTTTGAGTTTACAGGTTGGTAAAAACTCTTCATATCTTTTCTTAATGTTTGATATAATACCCCAACAATTTTATTTCTTTTTTTATTCCTATATGAAAACACATAAGCTTTGTTGCCTCTAAAATCTCCTGTAATGTAACCAAGAGCAACTCTAACAGAAAACACTTTTTTGTTAAACTCTGAAAACAGTTGTTTCTTATTAGATTCAATTATTAAATAATAATAATCCTCACCTTTTAATTTTACTTTTTCTTGAAGTATGTATATATCTTCGTCTTCTAGATTAATTGAACTTGCATTTCTTGACCAACTTACATACTCACTTTTAAAATTCAGTCTTTCTAACTGATAGTGAAAATCTATTCTCTTTTTCAAAGGAATTATAAACTTAAAATATTTTCTTTTATCATTTTTAAACCCTTTGGTATAAATTAAATTAGTAAAACCAGAATAGTCCCAACTCCAACAATATAATTTTTCTACAAAAAAATCATATTTAGGAATTTTAAATGTTACATCTCTAAACACTCTATCATTCCAAACAATAGATTTCTTTGCTTTCTTATTTATAGTTTTAAAATCTAAAACTACTTCATCATTTTCTAATTTTAGGTCAACATTTTTTAAATTATTTAAATAACTTGAACGAGATTTTAAATCCCCAGAATATCCTTTTTCAAATTTTTGTATAAATTCAATAGGAGCTTTATTGTAAAAGTGCTTGTATTTAGACTTCATTCTTTATAAATTAATTCAGGATATAAGTGATTAAATAGATAAGCAAAATCTTTATTATACTCTTTTCTTTCATTTTTATGATTCTCTAACTTTTTTTGAAAAGTTTTCTTTTTATCTAATAAAATTACTTTCTCAAACAAATTAGTAGTTTTTAAGGCTAATTGAATATAACCCCAATAAGAAGAATAATGATGTATTGCATAGTTCATTAAAGCTACCCATTCTTTAAATTTGAAACCAATTATTTCATTTCCCAGGCAACTTTCTATAATACAAATAACTCTTTGTGATTTATACTCAAATAAAGTATTCATTAACCAACTAGGTAAATAACTAGCTGATTGACATACTAAAATTATTCTTTGTTGCTCATCAATTGAGTTATAATGTTTCTTTAACAATACTTCATCTTCTTTTGCAAACTTAAAATCATTTTTAAAGAATAGCTGTAAAAATTTCTCTTTGGAATAAATGGAAGCATTATTAAATAAATACCAACAAATAGAGTTTCCTTCTTCATCTTTTTTGTTAATATTTTTATTAATCTGTGTCGAAGACAATAAAAAATCAAAAAACTCATAATCAGAATCCCCTCCTTCATTTAGCCAAGAAAACAATCTACCTTTTTCATCTATTGCTAAGCTAGAATTTAACTGTTTCAATTCTTTTTCATTAAAAGAACTTAATTCATCATTCAAACTACTAAAATCTGAATTATACTTTTCTTTTTCAGACGCAATACGTTGAAAAAAATCATATATCTTATATCCAATTTTATCCTCCTCTCTTTGTTTTTTCTTCTCCTGAATACGTTTATCTATAGTTTCTTTATTCTTCTTTTGAACAGCTAGTTTTTCTTCTTTATTTTTTAAAAAATTATAAAAATATACTTCTGTACTTTCTTTATCAAACTTCAATTTATCTAATGTAATATCAACCTCTTTCCATTCATCATAAAACTGATTTTCGGTATTTAGATGAGTTTGTTTAAACTTACAGTTCAATTGAAAAATATTAGCTTCTTTAAACCTAAAGTAATTTTGATGTTTAGATAAATACTTTATATCTAACTCCATAGTTGTTTTTCCTTCTACATCAAAATTATCTAGAACCCATATTAAGTAAATACCTTGTTCTTTATAAAAATCATACCTTCCTAAAATATACTTTTGAGACAGGCTTGACAACTGTATTTCAAATACAACTTCTTTATCTAAATATTCACAATAAACATCAGGTCTCCTTTTTTCTCCATTTTCATTAAAAACCCAATAATCATCAATCTTAACATTTGAAATATTTTCAGTTTTCTTTAAAAGTTCTCCAATTTTGTTTTTAAGATAAATGTGTCTAGGAGATTCTTTAGCAATTAATATTTGGGTGTAAATTTCTTGTTCTTTACTTGACAACAACTCTTCTTTTAATTCACAGTATTTTGAATTAGGAAAATGTTTTAAATAAAAAGTGCGTTTATTACTTTTTGAAAGACTTAATTTTTGCCTACAATCTAAACAAAGAAAAGTGATATTACCTCTATTGTATTCAGTTCTTATTTCATCACCTTGTTGTTTGTTTTTTAAATATTCATCTGATTGAATAACCTCACCTGTCTCCTCAATTATAGCTGATTTTATACTTCTTTCAAAAGCCATATTTTTCTTCTCTCTTTTTAAAGGCTTCCTCTCCCCCTTCAAGCAAATCAGTAATATGTTCTCTAATTCCCATAGATTCTAGAACCCCAACTTTTTCAGACTCCTCTTTTTCTAATCTGAATGTATCCTCAATAGCTCCATTTATATACTCAAACTTATATTCTAAATTCTCTCTATCTTTATCTTGGTCTTTCTGATTTGCTATTATTATATTTTCTGAATCTGTAGCAACAACAACATTAGGGTTATGACTCACAATTAACATCTGTCTATCTACTTTCCTTCTTCTTATAAATTTCACTAAATCATTGTATATAGACCTATTATCTAAGTTATCTTCAGGTTGGTCAATAAGAATTGGGCTATTTGCTTCACTTAATTCAATTAATAATTTAAGTATTACTAAATTGGCTTTTCCTGGTGACATATTAGCCATTTCATCATTACCTACCTTTAATTCCCAATAGTCAAAAAAGTCATCCTTCAATAATGCTTTAACACAATCTTTTTTATCTTTATATTTCTTTAGGACAAATTCATCGTTTACAATTTTATTGAAAGTATTTTTAATTTCTTCAATATGTTTTTCAAATACAACATCTGGTAATCCCTCTACAGTTTCTTTGCAAATACTTAATGTTTTCAAATCTTTATTAGCTGTTGAGGATAAATTAAAAAAAGATAAATAAAAATTATTTCTAAACCTTGAATAATTAAATTTCACCGCTCCAATAAGTTCTATATCGCTAAAATCTTCCCCTCTTTTGTTTAGTGATTCAATAATTTTCACATACTCATTATATGCATCTTTATAATAAGAAAACAGTTTCTCTTTTGTTTGTATTTGTTTTTCTCTTAATTCATTTTTAATTCTAATATCTATTTTTTCAATTATAGATAATTTCTCTTTTTCTAATTTCAATGAATTTTCTATTGCTTCTATTTTTCCTCTATCCTTTATTTTTAACCTTATTGGTTTAATTAAATCTTCGTTCTGAGTAACAACATCCTTAAGTTTTTTCTCAACCTTATTCTTTTCTTTTGGTATCTCATTATATAAACCTGACAACTCTGTTTTAGCTACATTTAATATAGAGTTCATCTTATCTATTAAAGCTTTGGAAGATTTTAAATTGAAGTTTTTTCTTTTATACTTATTACTATCAATAGTATTATTTAAGTTGTAAATAAAATCATTAACATTATTTGAAATTAGATTAAGTTCTTCTGTCAAATATGATTTAATATTATTCGCTTTTTCTATCCTGGCTTTAAGATTGCCATATAATTTTAAATCTTCTTCATCTATATTTGATTTCTTCTTTAACTCCTCTATTAATTTAATCTGTGTTTTAATAAAATTCTCTATCCCTGTTTTATCTCCAATTTCTCTTTTTTTCTTATGTAATTTTATTATCTCACTTTCAATTCTAAAATATTCGTCTATTAAATTATCTCTTAAACCATCTAATTCTTTAACATTATCAATAAATTCCCCATATGAAGAATTACTTTCTGGTTCCTGTAATAAAATATCTCTTATGAACTTCCCTAAGATTTTTCTTGACTTTTTTTCAATGTTTTCAGTTAAACTCAAAATATATGACTGAGGGATATAAACTATATTCCTATCTTTAACGGTCTGTCTTTCTGAAAATTTATAAACTACACCATCATTCCATTTAATCTTAAATTCAAAATCTTCTTTTTTTGAGAATCCATATTTATCATAACAATTTAAAATGTATTCTTTTAATAGATTAGAATTAGTAAATTGTTGTTTTAAAGCATATTTATAATTAATTGTATTAGCTAAATAATGTAGCAACAATGATTTCCCAGATGATTTACCTCCAATAATTGTATTTAAATCATTACTAAAATGAATAACTTTATCTGTAAACTCACCCTCAGAGTCAATAAACTGGACACTTTCAATACATTTATGAGCTAATTTTTTATCTGGATTTTCTCCTGATATTCTACACCTTATTTCTGGTTCATAAATTATCTGCTTTAAACCTTCAAATGTTAGCTTAGCTTTAACCCATGTATAATCACCTATCTTTTCTAACTCATGAGCATCACTACATTTTATAGTTGGTTTAACTTTAGTTTCTATATAATTAATTACATTATCTTCATCATCTTTCAATTCATAAATTCTATCTTTTGAAAAAACATCCTTGGCTGAATTATTCCCTAAAATTAAATGAGTTTTTTTATCATACTTCATTTCCATTTTAATACTTCGAGGTTTATTATCCTGCCTAAAACCACCATAACCATAATAAGGAGTTGCTATTACAAAATCATCTATTTCATTAAAATCTTTATTTATTTCTGTTAATAGACTTCCAAACTCTACATAAGTAGACTCTAAACCAACAGCCTTAATGTCATCTAAATTACAATACCTAGACTCTTCATTACATAAAGCTACTCTAGCTAAAGCTTTATGTATATCAGAAATTGGAATTTTAGGATTAAAAAGGATATGAAGATTAATGTATTGTCCTTTTTTATTTTTGTCTCTTACACGAAATTCAAAATTCGGAATAACTAGGCATTCATTACCCAAGTTTTCTTTAATTTCTTTATACTCTTTTTCTAAAACAATAAAGTAATTTGTTAAACCAATAACTTTAATTTCTTTTTCTTTTATTTTCTCACAAAACTCTTTTATTGTTATCCCATTATACTTATTAGAAGTACCAAGTGAGTATGGTGAATGAATATGTAAATCCCATTTATTCCATTCAGAACCTCTTTCTTTCATAACTTATATTTTAAAACTTTCTTTTATCTTTTTTATATCTTCATTTACTTTTCCTCCTTGTAGAATTACAGAGGTCTCTTTTCTATAATAGCTACTATTCTTATCTCTCACAGCTGAAAGCCAATTAAAAGACCCTTCAACTATTACTTTATCATCTATGCAAATAGTTTTATTATGAATTCCATTAACTTCAATCAAATTTGATTTTGTAGCTTTTAAAGCTAATCTTCCTAATTCACTATTTTCTTTCAGTTTGTTTCTAACTCTATCAAGATATTTGTCAGTAAGTATAGTAACCTTAACACCTCTACTAATTGCTTCCTTTATCAAGGATATAACATTATCTTCTTCAATAGCTTTTATAGATATGAATGGAGAAAATATTATTACTTCCTTTTGTGCTATTTTAAAACACTTTTGTAAAACCTCTCTATGCTGTTCTAAAGTATCAACTCTATTTACAGTATTAGGTTTATAAAGTATTTCTGATTCATAAATGAAAGTATCATTTAGCGCATAAGATTCTTTAGCAAACAGCTTGGCTCCTAACCTTCCTGATGGAGAGCCTTCTGTAGGATTCAATATTGACATGTTGCCCACAACTATAAAAGAATGTTTAGCTCTAGTTAGAGCCACATTTAACATATTGAATTTACCCTGATAGTTAAAAAACAACATTTTATCTTTTACATCATGTACTGTAGAGAATAATATAATAGGTCTTTCAGCTCCTTGTAAAGCATGAACAGTACCGACAATTAATTTGTTTGAAATACTTTTATCAAAGTATCTCCTTAAAACTTGTTTTATAATTATTTTCTGAGCTGAAAAAGGAGTAACAATAGCAACTATTTCATCTAAAGGTTTTTCATAAGCTATTTCTAATTTTTCCTTTTGATTTATTAACCATTGAGCTATAACATTTGCTTCTTTTACATTTTTTCTACTACTTCCATTATGCTTTTCTGAACTCCCATCTATATGAATATATCCAAGAGGTGGTAAATCATGCTCTTTATTATGCTCTTTACCTACCATTAGTTTTAATGACCCTTTGTAAACATTGTCTTTTGAATACTCTATGATAGCATCCAAACATCTTCTATGCTCCAATAAATAAGCTCCTTTTTCTATTTCTCCATTCTTATGACTAAAAGAAAAAGGAGTAGACTTTTTAACTAACTTCATTAAGTTTCCATTAGAAGCCGTAAAACCTAAATCACTTATAGTCTCAAAATCTTTTTCATTATTTATTATATTATATTTATCTGCGTTTACATAATCTACACCTTTAGTTACATTCCAAACTGGCTCTATTTGATACACATCACCTACTGCTAATATTTTTTTCGCAAAAGTTATAGATGGAATTGCTACTTCAGGTGAAACCTGACCTGACTCATCGACAATCATCAAGTCAAACAGCTCTTTATAAAACTTAGTCCCTACAGGAGGTTTGTAATATGTGCTAAATTTAGGAAGAGTATGAAAAGTTGAAATAAACAGTGGTGTTATCTTAGCTAATCTTCTTAGTTTATTTACATAGGCACTTTCTCCTCTTTCCCTACTCTCTATATTTTTTGTTTTTAACTCCTGTATATATTCCCATTCTCTATAATGGACACATAACCAAAACAATTCATTTCTATAAGAAATATCTAATTTTACAGCTGTATCTTCTAACACATCTAAGTTATCATATTCCTCACCTGTGTTCTTAATAAGTCTTATCCACTTTTTCGAATAGATTTTATTCCAATCAAAAACTAAATTATTATACTCATTAGTTCTAAAATCTATCTCTTTCCTTAATACTTTTAAATTACCTAAGTTTTCTTTTAATTTTTTCTGTTGGTTAATAGTTTCAAACAACAACTTTTCTAATTTTGAATAAACTAAAGAGTATTTATAAAATTTATAATCACTAGGGTATTCTTCAAAAAAAGGTTCAACAACCAATTTATATGCATTTTCTCTAATTCTTTTAAAGCTTTTAAAAGGTAAGAGCTTCACATAAAATGGAATTATCTTATTCCTTTCTATCAAGCTTTTTTGTGTTTGTTTTAAAAGATTTTGCCTTAATGTATTTTCTTTAATCTTTTTTTCATTTATCTCTATTGCTAGAACAAGATTAGCATAAGAACTAAATCCTTTTACCCTAAGAATCTCAGTAGTTTCATACTTTTTTAAAGCTACTCTTAAAGTATTTTGAATAGTCGATTTTAATTTTTCTATTTTTTCAAATAGAAAACCTTTAACATCTAAACCCTCTAAGATTATATCATCTTTAAAAAAGCTTTTTAGTTTATCTAAAAAGAAATCCTCATAATCCTCTATTTTAGAAGTATCATCTAAATCTCTAATAAACCCATCATTTAAAAAACTAGTAGATGTAATCTGATATTTTTTTGATGCTTCATTTTTTTTAGAAGATGAGGCTAAATACAATCCAAAAGATTTAACATTAGGTAGCCATCTACTTGGTAATAATTCATCTGTCTCTTCCAAGTTCATACTATCTAAAATATTAGTAATAGCTTGATTATTAGTAGAACATCCTATAATCAATGGTGTTGGTTTCCTCTCTAATACAGATTGGGCTATTATATTTGCTATAAAACTCTGAAGAATCGTTGTCTTTCCAGTACCAGGAGGACCATTTATAGCGAAAGCTTGTTTATTATATTCTGAATTAAATTGAGCAAAAGCTTCTCTTTGAGACAATGATAAAGGAAATGCTCCATTCATTTGCCCAAAATGATTAGAGTTTAGGAAAACACTAACTTTATCTAATCTATGGTTTTGAAATTCAACACTCTCATCCAGTATCTTATCAAGTAATGAATAATCTTGTTTTTTAGCATTCTTACTAAATATTAATTCATTATACAATGCTAAAATATTTCTTGTTGCATTACTTTCTTCTAACCTACTAAGAGTAAATTGATGATACTCATCGTCTTGATAATAGGCAAAAGCTTTCCCTGTAACTTCTGTAAAAAAATGTTCACAGTCATTCCAATACTGTTTCCAATTATTTTTCTTGAAGTCTCTATTAGACATTTTTTCATCTAAAACTTCCATACTTGCTACAGTAGGTAAGTTACTTGGGTTAGGAGCCAGATAATTCCTTACAAACAATGGTAATTCACCTTCTTTGGGAGGATATAGATTTCCATATTTATCTACATAAGCTGGTATCCAAAAAGGATAATGAAGTTTTGTGTCAGCTATTTTCCCTCCATGCTCTACAACTGAAGTAATATACAAAGGTGCTATTTCTATTTTATTGACCTCAGTTAAAACCAACTCTTCTTCCTCCTTATCACTATTTTCTATACCAAGTAGAAAATCATCATATGCTTTTTCATTATCAATTTTAACAGGTAATCTCTGAGATGAAAAGTTAAACTTAAATATCTTTTCATTATCCCAAATTTTGACTACCTCTTCTTTAGTCAAGGAAGATATATGACTATAATTTCTTATTAATACTTCAGGAAAAACATTACTCTTTTCTCCTCTACTTCCATCAATTAATGAAGCTCTATAATACTTCAACCAATCTAAAACTTTAGGCATTTTGATTGTATTTAGTATTAATACTTCTTTCTGTGAACTTAATCATTTACATTTTTTAGATTTCGGGGTTATAAGCTTTAAATGTAGGAGTAAAATTTTTTATAAAAAAATTTTTCACTACTTCTATAATGAGTATGCTGAGTACCCTATACAACACCCCCACCTATTTCTTGGGAGAAAAACTCCCCCTCCCTTTTATATGTGTAATAAAATTTAAAGCAGTATTATAAATACAAGTTGATAGCTGTATTTTCTACTTCTCGATTTATTGTTTCACAAAGGGATACTTCAACTTAAAAATTCAAAAAGAATGGTAACAATTATCAACTACAAGGAAAGACAAAAAGAAGATGGAACTACATTTTATGTTTTGGAAGTGCAAGGAGGCATTGAAATGATTAGGTCAAAATCTACAGGGAATTTCTACGCTACAGCAAAAAAGGCTTATGTTCCTTCAACATTTGATGAAGCTATTTGCAAAGGTTTAATTGGCACTCAAATGGATGGCACTATAAAAAAGCAAGAGTGTGAACCTTATCAGTATACTATTAAGGACACAGGAGAGGTTATTGAACTAGCTCACACTTTTGTGTTCTTACCTCCTAAAGAAGTAGAACATATTCCTCAAGAAACATTTAAAGCCGAAAACATTTTCAGTCAGAATGGAATACTAGAACCAACCATGTAACATTTTATCTTACCACCAGAAAAATAAATTATAATAATCTTAGCCTTTTTCTACGAGCTTGGGTAATGAATATATTATTTGTTTTGGTGGTATTACAAATCTCTTACAATTATGAATATAGCAGAAGTAAAAGTATCATATACTACCAATAACACAGAAAAACTTAGAGTAACTAACAGTAAAACTTCCTATGATGTTTTATTAGCTTGTTGGAACAAAAACACATTGGAATTGCAAGAAGAATTTAAAGTTTTATTACTTAATAGAAATAATCAAGTATTAGGTATTTATCCTTTATCCAAAGGAGGCACAACAAGTTCAATTGTCGATGTTAAATTGTTATTTTCAGTAGCATTAAAATGTAACGCTCATGGAATTATATTAGCTCATAATCACCCCTCAGGTAATTTAAACCCCAGTAATCCTGACAAAAGCATTACCACCAAAATAATAAATGCTAGTAAACTATTAGACGTTAAAATATTAGACCATATAATAGTATCAAAACAGAGTTACTATAGTTTTGCAGACAATAACCTCATGTAGACTTACTTAAATTACACTAAAAAATATTAGTTTGAAAAAATTATTTTAGAGTAAGATAGGTATTAATAGCGAAAATTTAAGAAAGCATCATAATTTCAGATAAAGGGACTTCGAGTGCTTCACTAATTCTATATAAAGTAAATAATGTTGGATTTGTTCTACCAGACTCAATTCTTGAAATATTTGTAGTATCAAATTTACCCATCATTTTACCTGCCAAATCCACCTGTGACAAGCCCTTTTTTTCTCTGGTGGTCTGAATATTTTCACCTATTTTCTTCTGAATAGAAACCTGAATTTTTTTTAATTCTTCACTCATTTTTAACTTGCCTTATTTGACAAGTCAAGAAAAGAGTTATATTTACCGTAATTAATGCCATATATGACAAGTTTGAATAAATTAAAATTATACCTATGAAAAACAAACTCTTAATACTTTTGATTTTAACATTTAGCTTAAATGCTTGTAGCCAAAAAAAGACAAATAATAAAGATTATAATCCCTTGGATTATATAAACATGGATGCATATCTAGAAAACGAATACAAAAAATATTACGACATCTGTAATACACAAAAAACAATTCAAAGCTTTAAAGAAAATAAAAATGTACTTGTCACTGACCATGAAAAGTTTATAATATCTATAATTGATTTCTCATCTAAAAAAGGAAGAAAAACTACAAGTGACCTTATAAAAAGACAATTCGAATATCATCTTACTTTCTTAAATAAGGTCAGTGAAGATAGAGATAATAAGGACATTGATTTAAAATTCCTTTCAATAAATAATAGAAACGCTACAGTTGTAGATTACTATAAAGTAATAGACGGTATAATATTCTATCACAAAAACATCAACCTATTTGAAAGAGGTGATTTTAATGGCAAGGATAAACTATATAAAATATCTTTTATGAATACTAATCTAGATAAATTAAACGAGGATTATAACTATTTTAAAAAATGCTTTAGAATAATAAAACCTATCTAGGTCAAACATAGGTCAAACATTTTTTCTTTTAAATGAAATCAAAAACAATAAAATGAAACATCAAATAGTGTCAAAATACACTTCAAGTAAGAAAAAACAAACAAAAGAAATCAAAGGAAAATATACTACCATAGACTCATAATCAGGGGGTCCATGGTTCGAGCCCATGTGGGACCACCTTTAAAGCTTCACTTTTTGTGAAGCTTTTTTTGTTTACACAAAACACATAAACAAGCACTTACACATCATTTGCAAGTGCTTTTTATAAAATTTTTCTTTTACCTCCCCTTTTTAATCAGTACCTTTGCGGCCTTATGATAAAAAAACTCAAAGACAAAAAGAACAAACGAGTATTCAGTTTTAACTTTTTAGTTTTTAGGAATCAATCAGACAAATTCATTCCCCCTTCAAGATAACCATCATTCTTTTAAGCTAAAAGAGAACTCTCTTCTCCTTTCACTTGAGCATGTACTTTTACAAGTACACTTCCTTTACATTTATCAATATTAATAATGAATTTCACAAAAAAAAGCCTAATCTTGGTTGCTTTTTCTTTTGTTACAGTTATGTTTTCACAAGAAAAGCCTGAGGTTAAAATTGGCGGAGCACTACGATTTAACTATAACCTATCTTCTTGGAAAGATGGTCAAAAAAAACGCGGAGGCGATTTCGGTTTCGACGTCTTCAGAATTAACGCTAAAGCAAAATACAAAGGAATAAAACTTAATGCTGAGTACCGTTTTTATTCTCAAAGTTTTGGAGGAGGTATGCTCAAACAAGGTTGGCTAGGGTATGATTTTAATAAAAAAAACAACATTCAATTAGGATTAACGCAAGTACCTTTTGGTATTACTCAATACAATTCTCATAGTTGGTTTTTTGGTATTAACTATTACCTTGGTTTAGAAGACGACCATGATATGGGTTTAAAATTCACACACAAAGGCGAAAAATGGGAATATGCTTTAGCTTTTTTTAAAAACGCTGAAGAACTTAATTTTGGAAGCAACTCTGATGTTTCTAATAGTCGATACTCATACGATGTTGCCTCTATAGACATTAATGGAGACGGCACTTTAGACTTAAGATATAAAGAAACAAATCAATTAAATGGTAAAGTAAATTATCACTTCAGAAATAAAAACACACAACACAAAATAGGTTTTTCTGCACAATATGGCGGTCTCTATAATTTAGACACCGAAGACACCTCTAGTCATCATGCCTTTGCCTTACACTATCAATTAAACGTGAAAAACTTTGATGCTAAAGCACAAGTATCTACTTATAAATACAACACAAAGAATACTACTTATAAAGATCTTATAGCCTTAACTGCTTATGGAGCTCCTTACCTTACTGCAACAGAAGCAACAACATATACTTTAGGCGCTGCTTATACTTTCCCTGTAAAATGGAAGCCTATTTCTAGTATACAAGTTTATAATGACTTTGGTTATATGGATAAAACAGCTGAGAATTTTGAAGACAGTATTATGAATGTTTTTGGGCTCTTGGTAACAGCTGGTAATGTTTATACCTATATAGACTTTGCAGCAGGAAAAGATCATCCTTGGTTAGGACCTGTATGGACAAATGCTTTAGCCAACGGAACTCCTAATGCTAATTGGGGCATGAGATTTAACATAAATATTGGATATTATTTTTAATAGAACAAAACATTAACACATGAAGAAAGCAAAAAAAATAATTAGAAGTGACGAACGGAAATCAATTTTTGGACTCAATGTTAACGGACCTGTATTCTTCACATCTTCAATTGTAATTATACTTAGTGTAGCTTTAACTTTGCTTTTTAAAGAAAGAGCTCAATCATATTTTGATATAACACAAAATTTTATAGCTAACAAAACTGGTTGGCTATTTATCTTGGCGGTAAATATTTTTGTTGCGTTTATGCTTTACTTAGCTTTTAGTAAATACGGAAGCTTACGTATTGGTGGAGCAAAAGCTAAACCAGAGTTCTCAACCACTTCTTGGTTCTCAATGCTCTTTAGTGCTGGTATGGGTATTGGATTACTCTTTTGGAGTATTGCTGAACCTGTTTATCATTTTTCTTCTCCTCCTTTAGCTGACCCTAATACAGCTGCTGCTGCAAAAGAAGCCATGAATGTTACTTTTTTACATTGGGGATTACATGCTTGGGGTATTTACGCTTTGGTGGGGTTATCTTTAGCTTATTTTACGTATTCCAGAGGACTTCCTTTAACAATCCGCTCTGTTTTCTACCCATTTTTAGGAGATAGAATTCATGGTAGAATTGGTGATATTATAGACATTTTTGCTGTTTTAGCTACTGTTTTTGGTTTGGCAACCTCTCTTGGCCTAGGTGTTAAACAAGTTGCCGCTGGTTTAGAGCATGTTTTTGGTTTAGATTCAGGAATTTCGCTACAAATATGGTTAATAGTTGGAATTACATTAATTGCTACCATTTCTGTAATCTCAGGAGTTGATAAAGGTGTTAAATTTTTAAGTGAAATGAATATGCGTATTGCAGTACTTTTATTACTTGCTGTAGTAATTCTAGGGCCTACTATTTTCATTTTAAAGTCATTTGTACAAAATACAGGTAGTTATGCAAATGATTTAATTAGCCTTTCCACATGGGCTGAAGCTTATACTGGAACAGAATGGCAAAACTCATGGACTATTTTTTATTGGGGATGGTGGATTGCTTGGTCTCCTTTCGTAGGTATGTTTATTGCCCGTGTTTCTAAAGGAAGGACTATTAGAGAGTTTATTCTTGGAGTATTGATTGTTCCTACATTGATTACCTTATTTTGGATTACGGCTTTTGGAGCAACCTCGTTACATGAGATTTTAGGTGGAGATACAACTATTGCAGACGGTGTAAATGACAATGTTGCTACCGCTCTTTTTGTCTTCTTAGAAGATTTCCCTTTTTCCATGGCACTAAATATTATCGCTATTGTACTTATTGCTAGTTTCTTTGTTACCTCATCAGATTCTGGTTCTTTAGTGGTAGATAGTTTAACTTCTGGAGGAAAAATTGACGCCCCAGTAGGTCAACGAATATTTTGGGCACTTGCAGAAGGTGCTGTGGCTGCCGTTTTATTATTAGGAGGTGGCTTAAAAGCTCTTCAAACAGCATCTATTGCAACCGGACTTCCTTTTACCTTACTTTTGTTATTAATGTGCTATTCTCTTTTTAAAGGATTAAAAGAAGATTATAAAGAACATCTCAAACGTCTAAACCAAAAAGAAAAGGAAGAATACCAGGAAACTGTGAAAAGATTAATAGATTCGAAAAAACAAAAATCTTAAATTATGAAAATTAAAAATATACTAGTTGCCTTAGATCTTTCCGTACTAGATGTTACACTTATTAAGTATTGTAGCATGCTTGCAAAAAACCATGAAACAGAGAATGTATATTTTATTCATAATGTAAAAAAGTATGAAATAAGCAACTTATTTTCTGAACAGTTAGAAAACATTAGTATTGAAGATATTATTGAAGAGGAGTTAGACAACAGCATCAACAAACATTTTGATGCCGATTGTAATTATGAGTTATTAGTTTCTGACGATGCTTATACAGAGAGCTTAATTAGCTATGTTGCTAATAAATATCATGCTGATTTAATTATTCTAGGTAATAAAAACACCTACAAAGGATCTGGATCGGTTTCAGGAAAACTATTACGAATGGCAAAATGCAATATTCTTTCCATTCCTAAAGAAGCCAATCTAAATCCAGAAAACCTAATGATTGCAACCGATTTTTCTTCGGCCTCTCTTAAAGCTTTCAACACCGCTTCTTCCATTAACAAAAAGAAAGAGCAACCTACATTAAAAGTATTAAATGTTTTTAAAATCCCTCAGTTATTTTTTCCTTACATTAAAATAGATAAAGCTCGCGAAAAAGTGGAAAAACACGTTAGCTTGCAATTTGAGAAACTACTTAATAAAACAAAAGCTTCAAACGTAGAAACAATAAAAGCTTCTGCTGGTGATGACAGTATTCCTGAAAAAATAAGAGCTATTGCAGAAAAAGACAAAACTGATATTTTATTTGTAGCAGATAAAGGGCATAATAACTTCACTTCTCTTTTAGTAGGAAGTGTAACAGAAGAGTTATTTACACAAGATTTACATATTCCTTTATGGGTTGTAAAACACTATATTGCCTCATAAAAAAGGGAGTTGAAAATTCAACTCCCTTTTTTATAATACTATTCAAGTTTATTTTTAAAAACATCTACCATTAAAACCCTATGAAATTTTCAGGGTTTTATCTCTAATTCTTTTTTTATAAATTATTAAATTTATTCGGTAAAAATTAACTTAACTATGAAAACTAACAAACTCTTCTTTATTTTAATCCTCATTACTGCTTTTCTTTCTTCTTGTAGTATTCTTAAAACAGCTCCATACGATCAATACTCATTTCAAAAAACTATTGAAATAAAAATAGATGCCACTCAACTTATAGATAAAGCTGAAAACTCTTATAAAGAAAACAGTAAAGAAATTGAAAAACTACAAAATGAAATTGCTAAAATTGTTGAATACGAGAAATACAAGCCCAACAACGAGATAACCTATAAAATGTGGTTGTTATTAGCTGACCAAGACAAAAACTTACTTGCTGGTTTTTTAAAACGATGGAAAGAAAAGGATAAGCTTTCTCCTTTTTTTATCACGGAAGCTAAAGGGCAAATAACTGAGGCATTTAATCTGTTACTTGAATACGAAAGTAAAAAAGAACCTGCTACAAAAAACAAATTACTACAACTTCTTTCAAACAATTAATACGCTATGGATTTCGAAAAAATATTACAAGAATTAAAAAAATCACTAATCTCTTTATTTAGTGATAAGTTTAGTGAATTTTCACAAGAATCTAAAAAAGACATTGAACTATTCTTGAATGATTCAAAAGACAAACTAGAAAGATGGACGTCTTTATTAGCACAAGGAAAACTTACCGTAGAAGATTTTGAATGGCTTGTAAAAAGCCAGAAAGACTTATTTCAAATGAAAGCTTTACAAGCCGCAGGTATTTCAAAAATAAGCTTAGGTCATTTTAAAAATAAAGTTCTTAATACTATCGTAAGCACAATAAAAACTTTAATTTTTTAAAACTAGAAAACGATGAATATTTACCCTTTCATCGTTTTTAATTTTTCTTGACGCTCCTCTACTAAAAAATGGGGGTTTTCTTGAAATTTCTTCCAAAGAGATAATAATTTTTTAAAAATTAGCATTTCAGTAGCTCTGTCACCATATTGAATAATTAGATATGATAACAAATTATAACAAGCAGTATACTCCCCACATGCAATAACACTGTTTAACATACCATTTGCCTTATCTTTTTTCGTGAACCATAAAGTTGTGCCAAACGATGCGCTTTTATTTGAATTTTTAATAATTGCTTCGCTTATACCCCCTGTATATTTCTTTATTTCCTCCCAACCTCTCTCGTTCTCTGGTCGGGTTGTTTGATTTCCTGAAGCATCTTTACATCGTAGCTCATACACTGTAGATGTAATTATTTTATTTGGAAAAGTACTATAAATCGCATTTGCATGTTGCCTCCTATCATTTTTAAGAAAAACTACACTTGCCATGCGAACCAACGATTTTGCTCTGTTAAGTATATAAAAACCAACTCTTCTTGGCGGTAAATATAACCTTTGATCTACACCTGTTTCATTTTGCATTAATTTAGATAATGAAAAAAACAGAAAGTGAATAAACACCAAAAAAGCTAATATTACAACACTCACTGTGTACCAAACCATCATCTTTTGTACTCCAAAAAACACGGTAACTATCAACATAAACAATAAGGTAAAAGCGCTAGACACATAGGACACATACTTACTAAACCAAGAATCAGAAGCAAATTTAAAACCCTCTCCTGGATATGGTGATGAAACATCACACAAAAAATATAAGTCATGAAGTTCAGGTTTTCCTTCACATTGATTTTGCGCTTCAGACACAAAAACAGAAGCACCTTGATTATCTACAATACCTCCATCCATCAATCCTATTTCCTCTAAATCATTATGCTTCGGAGTAAAATCGTACGGAAAACCTATAGGCTCAAATCCTCCCGGAAATGCTGTAGAAGCAGCTATTACATCTCCTAATTTTATATCATTAATAACTCCTTTATATTTGCTATGTGCTTTTCCATTTCCAAACCTTTTTTGATTTCCTTTTATATTTTGAAACCTAAACTGATGTGTACTATCAAAATCTGTAGCATTAAAAATCACCCTTTCTAAATGCGTTTTTCCTTCGCTAATTGCATCTTGAACCTCTCCCAAAGTTGCATTATTTGTTAGCTTATTATACTCTATAGCAAAAGCATTAATCGGATTTTTTCGCTTGTGCTTATTTTCGGGCTGATTCCAAATTAAAGGCCATCTCAAGTGACTAAGTGCATTACTTGTTAACTCATCCTTTGCTAACCACGCATAATACTCATCAAAAAAAGTTTGAAACTCTTTTCCTTCAATTTGAGATTGTGCATACTTAACTCCGGTAATTGTTCCTCCAGAAACGGTAGAAATTGCTTTTACATTTTCTAGTAAACCTACTTTTTCTAATAAAGACAATGTTCCTAATGAAAAACAAGCAGCTCTATATCCTCCTCCAGAAAAACATAAGGCAATAGACTTAAATAGTTCCATGGTTTTCATGCAATTTTTATAATTTTATCTTATCCTCTTAAAGCATGTAATCTAGCCACATATTTCCCAATCACATCAAATTCTAAATTCACTTTGGTACCTATTTTAAAGTTTTTAAAGGTTGTATGCTCGTAAGTGTATGGAATAATAGCCACGCTAAATTCATCTTTTTTTGAGTTAACCACCGTTAAACTTACACCGTTTATAGTAATTGAACCTTTTTCAATAGTGATATTTGTTCCATCAAAATCATATGAAAGAGTAAAAACTGTACTCCCTTCAGCATCTTCTATATTTTTACAAACCCCTGTTCCATCTACATGTCCCTGTACTATGTGCCCATCTAATCGAGCCCCTAACTTCATTGCTCTTTCAAGGTTTACCTCATCTCCTACCTGTAAATCACCTATATTCGTTTTATCTAGTGTTTCTTTTATAGCTGTAACTGTATACTCATCCTTATCAATTGCAACAACTGTTAAGCAAACACCATTATGTGCTACACTCTGATCTATTTTTAATTCATTGGTTATTGTACTTTTTATTGTAAGGTGTAAATTCTCTTTTTCACGCTCAATGCCTTTTACAATTCCAAGAGTTTCTATTATTCCGGTAAACATTCTATAAAAATTTAGTTACTTTTGTTAGCATCAAAAATACAACTTTACCTACGAAAGTAAACTATGGATAAAGCAAACAAAATTATTGTCGGAATTTCGGTTGGGGACATTAATGGAATTGGTATCGAAATTATTTTAAAAACATTTGAAGACAAACGAATGCTTGATTTTTGCACTCCAGTTTTATTTGCTTCAAACAAATTGATTTCATATCATAAAAAGACTTTAAGACTTAACACCAGTATTCATGGAATTACTTCTTTAGATAAACTTGTTCATGGTAAAGTTAATTTATTAAACAGTTGGAAAGAAGAGGTTAAGGTAGACTTAGGTAAAACTACTGAAGAAGGTGGTAAATTTGCCTTAAAATCATTACAAGCAGCTGTTGGGGCTTTAAAAAAGAATCAAATAGATCTTATTGTTACAGCTCCTATTAACAAAGAAAATATTCAATCTGAAGAATTTAAGTTCCCAGGGCATACAGAATACTTAGAAGAAAACTTTGATGGAAGAAGTTTAATGATTTTAATGACAAATGAATTACGTATTGGTTTAATAACTGGTCATATTCCTGTTTCTAAAGTTTCTGAAGCCATTACTCCTGAGCTTATAAAATCTAAAGTTGAAATTATGTACAACTCTTTAAAACAAGATTTTAATATTAGCAAACCTAAAATAGCAGTATTAGGGCTAAATCCACATTGTGGCGACAATGGAATTATTGGCACTGAAGATGACGAAATTATTCGCCCAACTATTACTGAAATAAAAGAGACTGGTAAATTAGTTTTTGGCCCGTATGCAGCCGACGGTTTCTTTGGTTCAAAAACCTATGAACAATTTGACGGAGTTTTAGCCATGTATCACGACCAAGGTTTGGCTCCATTCAAAGCTTTATCGTTTGGAAATGGTGTAAATTTCACTGCTGGTTTGAGCAAGGTAAGAACCTCTCCAGACCATGGAACTGGATTTGATATTGCTGGTAAAAATAATGCTAATCCCACATCTTTTAAAGAAGCCTTATTTACCTCATTACAAATATTTAAGAACCGAAAAGAGTATCAAGAACTTACAAAAAACGCATTAAAAGCAAAATAGTTCATTTTTTTTACTCAAAACATAAAAGTAAAAACATTTTTTATATCTTTGCACGCTCAAATTGATAGTTGTAGATGAAAGACTTAAAACAATTCAACATACCTTTTGTAGGTTTAAAAGAAGGAAGTCATTTGTTTGAATATCAAATTGACAAAACGTTCTTTGAAGCATTTCAGTTTGACGAGTTTAACAACGCTAACATAAAAGCTGATGTTACATTTGTTAAAAAAAGCACTTTATTAGAGCTTGCTTTTAACATAAGCGGAACAGTTAATGTTCCTTGTGACATTACTAATGAATTATTTGATTTACCAATCAATGGTAATTTAGATTTAGTTGTTAAGTTTGGACCTGAGTTTAATGATGAACACGATGAAATCTTGATACTTCCACATGAAGCTTATCAAGTAAATGTTTCTCAATATATATATGAGTTAATTGTGTTATCAGTACCGAGCAAAAGAGTACACCCAAATGTTGTTGATGGTACTATGCAATCAGATGCTTTAAGAAAATTAGAGGAATTAAAAATAAACGAAGAAAAAACTGTTGAAGAAACATCAACAGACCCTAGATGGGATAAATTAAAGGATTTACTAACAGATAAATAAGACATAAAATGGCACATCCAAAGAGAAAAATATCTAAAACTAGAAGAGATAAAAGAAGAACTCACTATAAAGCTTCTGTACCTCAAATAGCTGTTGATCCTACAACTGGAGAAGCTCATTTATACCACAGAGCTCACTGGCATGAAGGAAAACTTTATTACAGAGGTCAAGTAGTATTAGAAAGTGCTGCTGCTGAGGCTTAAAAACTAGTTTAAAAAATAAAAAAACCCTCTACTTTGAGGGTTTTTTTATGTTTTTACATCAAAAAATACTCTTTTTGATGTTTTTTTCTATAAAAAAGTGAAATAATTTTCATTACTTTGAAAACTCGTTTTACTACAAAACAAACAACTATGACTAAAATAACTGCAGCTATAACAGCGGTAGGAAAATATATTCCAGAACATGCTCTAACTAATAAGGAGCTAGAAACAATGGTAGACACCAATGATGAGTGGATTACTACGAGAACAGGAATCAAAGAAAGAAGAATTTTAAAAGGCGAAGGTCTTGGAACTTCTTTCATGGCAATAAAAGCAGCAGAAGATTTACTTCAAAAATCAAATACAAACCCTGAAGATATCGACATGGTTATTGTAGCGACTGCTACTCCAGATATGCCCGTAGCTTCAACAGCAGCTTATACAGCTTCTAAAATAGGAGCCATAAATGCTTTTTCTTATGATTTACAAGCGGCTTGCTCTAGTTTTTTATACGGTATGTCAACTGCCTCTAGTTATATTGAAAGTGGGAGATATAAAAAAGTATTGTTAATTGGTGCCGATAAAATGTCATCAATTATTGATTATAGCGATAGAGCTACTTGTATCATCTTTGGAGATGGGGCAGGTGCTGTTTTATTTGAACCTAATAACGACGGTTTAGGGTTACAAGATGAGTATTTAAGAAGCGACGGAATTGGTCGAGAATTCTTAAAAATCGATGCAGGTGGATCAATTTTACCAGCATCAGAAGACACTGTTAAAAACAAGCAACATTTTGTTCATCAAGAAGGAAGAACTGTATTTAAGTTTGCTGTTTCTAACATGGCAGATGTTTCTGAAAAAATGTTAACCAGAAACAACTTAACAAAAGATGACATTCAGTGGTTAGTACCACACCAAGCTAATAAAAGAATCATCGAAGCTACTGCTAATAGAGTAGGCTTAGAAGATGATAAAGTAATGATGAACATTCATAAGTATGGAAATACAACGTCTGCTACTTTACCGTTGTTACTTGCTGACTATGAAAAAGAGTTGAAAAAAGGAGATAATTTAATTTTTGCCGCATTTGGTGGAGGCTTCACATGGGGAGCTATCTATTTAAAATGGGCCTATAACTCATAAACTAAACAACTAAAATTTAGGAAAATGGACATTAAAGAAATTCAAAGTCTTATAAAGTTTGTAGCTAAGTCAGGTGCAAGTGAAGTAAAGCTAGAGATGGAAGATATTAAAATCACCATTAAAACTGGAAGTGACACTCCTGAAACTACTATTATTCAAGCCCCTGCTCCTGCAGCAGCTACACAAATGATGGCTCCTGCACCAGTAGCACAACCAGCTACACCAGCTGCAGCCCCAGTAGCAGCTGAATCTACTGACGACTCAAAATATGTAACTATAAAATCACCTATCATTGGTACTTTCTACAGAAAACCTTCTCCAGATAAACCTAATTTTGCTGAAGTAGGAACAGAAGTAAAAGTTGGTGATACTGTTTGTATCATTGAAGCAATGAAATTATTTAACGAAATTGAATCAGAAGTATCTGGTAAAATCGTTAAAGTATTAGTGGATGATTCTTCTCCAGTAGAATTTGATCAACCATTATTTTTAGTAGACCCATCATAATTTTTGGTTTAGAAGTTTTAAGTTTAGAAGTTTAGCTATGCTAAACTCTTAAACAACTAAACCCAATAAACTCATAAACTAAAAGACATGTTTAAAAAGATATTAATTGCCAATAGAGGCGAAATCGCGCTACGTGTAATTAGAACCTGTAAAGAGATGGGGATTAAAACAGTAGCTGTTTACTCAAAAGCAGATGCTGAAAGCTTGCACGTACGATTTGCTGATGAAGCTGTTTGTATTGGACCTGCTCCAAGTAGCGAGTCTTATTTAAAAATGGATCGCATCATAGCAGCTGCAGAGATTACAAACGCTGACGGAATTCACCCAGGATATGGTTTCTTAGCTGAAAACGCTAAATTCTCAAAACTATGTGAAGAGCACGAAATTAAATTTATCGGAGCTTCTCCTGAGATGATTGATAAAATGGGAGACAAAGCGAATGCTAAAGCTACCATGAAAGCTGCTGGAGTACCGTGTGTACCAGGTAGTGACGGTGTAATTACCACATTTGAAGAATGTGAAAAAGTCGCTTTAGAAACAGGATACCCTGTAATGTTAAAAGCATCTGCTGGTGGTGGTGGTAAAGGTATGCGTGCTGTTTGGAAAGCTGAAGATTTAAAAGATGCTTGGGATTCTGCAAGACAAGAATCTAAAGCTGCTTTTGGAAATGACGATATGTATATGGAGAAGTTAATTGAAGAACCTCGCCATATTGAAATCCAAGTAGTAGGTGATGCTTATGGTAAAGCTTGTCACTTATCTGAAAGAGATTGTTCAGTTCAACGTCGTCACCAAAAATTAACTGAGGAAACTCCTTCTCCATTCATGACAGAAGAATTACGTGATGCTATGGGAGCTGCTGCTGTTAAAGCTGCTGAATACATTAAATATGAAGGTGCTGGTACAGTTGAGTTCTTAGTAGACAAACACCGTAACTTCTACTTTATGGAGATGAATACTCGTATTCAGGTAGAGCATCCAATTACTGAAGAAGTTGTTGATTACGATTTAATTCGCGAGCAAATTTTAGTTGCGGCTGGTGTGCCTATTTCAGGTAAAAACTACAAGCCACAATTACACTCTATTGAATGTAGAATTAATGCAGAAGATCCTTATAACGGATTTAGACCTGCTCCAGGAAAAATAACTTCATATCACGCTCCAGGTGGTCATGGTGTTCGTATCGATACTCACGTGTATGCTGGGTACGTGATTCCACCAAACTATGACTCAATGATTTCTAAGTTAATTGTTACTGCACAAACTCGTGAAGAAGCGATTAACAAGATGAAGCGCGCATTAGATGAGTATGTTATTGAAGGTGTAAAAACAACAATTCCTTTCCACAGACAATTAATGGATCATCCAGATTACGTAGCAGGTAATTATACCACTAAGTTCATGGAAGATTTTGAAATGGAATCATAACATATTTCAACATAGAATAAAAAATCAGTGAGTAACTTCACTGATTTTTTTATTTCATAAATTCGCATAATGAATTTTTTATACAATTTACTTCTTTCTGTAATATCTATATTACTCCCATTAACAGCTTTATTCAATAAAAAAATAAAGTTATTTTATGAAGGGAGAAAAGAAACATTTTCAAGACTAAACAGTATTTCCAAAACTGATAAAGTAATTTGGTTTCATGCTGCTTCTTTAGGAGAGTTTGAACAAGGAAGACCTATTATTGAAGAGTTAAAACAGCTTTATACAGGTTATAAAATAGTTGTTACTTTTTTCTCCCCTTCTGGATATGAGATAAGAAAAAACTATCCATTTGCTGATGTTATTTGCTATTTACCATTAGACACAAAATCGAACGTTAAAAAATTCATCAAAAAAGTACATCCAGATATGGCTATTATGATAAAGTATGAGTTTTGGCCTAACCTTCTTTCAGAATTAAAAAAGCATAATGTTCCTACGATTTTAATTTCAGGAATTTTTAGAAAAAAACAATCCTTTTTTAAATGGTATGGAGGTTTTATGCGTGAAAAACTAACTGTTTTTAATCACTTTTTTGTACAAAACAAAGCTTCTAAAGACTTATTAAATTCTATTAATTTTAATAACGTAACCATTGCTGGTGATACTCGATTTGATCGCGTATACGATATTTTACAACAAAACAACTCGTTAGATTTTATTTCTGAGTTTAAAAATAATAATTACACTGTTGTTGCGGGAAGTACTTGGAAAGAAGATGAAGAACTTATTGTAGATTATTTAAATAATCACGCAACTGATGATGGAAAGTTTATTATTGCTCCACATAACATCAATAAAAAACAGATTAAAGAGTTACAAAACTCAATCAATAAAAAAACTGTTCTTTACTCTGAAAACCTAAACAAAGAGTTATCAGGATATCAAGTTTTTATAATTGACACTATTGGCTTACTTACAAAAATATATTCATACGCTGATGCTGCCTATGTAGGTGGTGGACTCGCTACTGGTTTACATAATATTTTAGAACCAGCGACATATGGTGTTCCTGTTATTTTTGGTGGTAATAAATACAGTAAGTTTCAAGAAGCAATTGATTTACTAGAAATAGGAGGTGCAAAGACCGTTACAAATACTAATGAATTTTCCAGTAATTTTGCTTTATTACAATCAGACAAAAAACTAAGAGAGCAAATGGGGAAAGTTAACCACAATTATATTTTAAAAAATGTGGGAGCAACAAAAAACATTATCACTTATTTAAAAAACACATTATAATGGATTTTATATTACAACCATGGTCGTGGTATGTATCTGGGCCACTTATCGCCTTTATACTATTTTTATTCTTTTATTTCGGTAAAAATTTTGGAGTATCAACTAATTTAGAAACCATGTGTACCATGGTTGGAGCAGGTAAAGTATCTGATTATTTTAAGAAAGATTGGAAAGAACGTGATTGGGCTATTGTTTTTTTAATTGGTTTAGTAATTGGAGGATATATAGCCATTAACTACCTCTCTGCTACACCAAAAATTGATTTAAACCCAACAACTGTAAATGAATTAGCTAATTTAGGTTTTCAAAATGCAGGAGAAACCTATGTACCTAATGAAGTTTTCAGCATTGAAAACATGTTAACCTTAAAAGGTTTTACAATTTTATTAATTGCTGGAATTTTAATTGGATTTGGAACTCGTTATGCAGGAGGATGTACCTCAGGACATGCCATTACAGGACTAAGCAGTTTTCAATTACCTTCTTTAATTGCAGTAATTGGTTTTTTTATTGGTGGTTTAATAATGACTTGGGCTCTATTCCCTTTAATATTTGGTTAAGATGAAGAATATAAAATTTTTAGTTATTGGTATAGTTTTCGGAATTATTTTATCTAAATCAGAAGCTGTTTCTTGGTATCGAATTTATGAAATGTTTAAATTTCAATCTTTTCACATGTATGGTATTATTGGTTCTGCCGTAGCTATTTCTGCAATACTTATGTATTTCTTTAAAATCGGAAAAATTAAAGATTATTTAGGGAACCAAATTAACATTAGAGAAAAGAAAAAAGGATTTATTAGAACTTTAGTTGGCGGCACTATATTTGGGTTAGGTTGGGCACTAGCAGGCGCTTGTCCTGCTCCTATTTTTGTTTTGATTGGACAAGGAATAATCCCAATGATTATTGTACTCTTAGGAGCTCTTATAGGAGCTTTTATTTATGGTTTATTGGGTAAGAAGTTACCTAATTAATATAAAAAACCTTGGATAATTTAGTCCAAGGTTTTTTGTTACTTCGTCGTTATATCTATAAGGTATGGTTGTAATGGATATCCTTCTTTAGATTGATAAAAATCAGTTACTAAAATTTGTTGTTT
This sequence comes from Tenacibaculum sp. Mcav3-52, assembly GCF_022347665.1. Classification (NCBI taxonomy): domain Bacteria; kingdom Pseudomonadati; phylum Bacteroidota; class Flavobacteriia; order Flavobacteriales; family Flavobacteriaceae; genus Tenacibaculum; species Tenacibaculum sp. Mcav3-52. Next base: position 160,106 of record NZ_JAKRGE010000001.1, read on the forward strand.
AAGTTTTGGTTTTAACTCAATTTCATAAAACAATTTAGTTCTATCTTCCGACCATCCTTTAAAACTTGTCACACTTAACAAATTTGATTCTCCTAACGGACCTAATCTTAGATTCATTATTTTTTCATTCATTGGTTTAGAAAATTCAATAGTTAGTGTTTTTATAGCTGGGTCTACATCAGTATCATTATTCTTAAATTCTTTTATAGAAACGACATAAGGTCTATGCTTTTCATTTTCTTTTCTTATTTCAGAAATTGGTTTATCAAAAAATTTAACTGAATCTACAAATTCAATGATGGTTTCGTTATTACCATAATCTAACTCTATAAGATTTTTTATTGCTAAATTTTTATCTTTATCAAAATCATCATAGTATTTTTCAGCAATTTTATATCCAATAAAATACCCTAAATCTCTCTGATTAAATTTATTTGACATCGAACTCCACAACCAATAAGAATAAGCTTTGTTGAACATTTCTATTTCAAATTGATCTTTAATAACTTGAGTATTTTTCTTACCGTATTCTATACCTTCCATACTAGACTTTTCTCCTAAAGCTTTTTCAGCAACAAACTCTGCTACTCCTTCATATAGGCTTGCTACTAATAAACTCTCTCTTGAAAAAGGTTTTTGTTGTGTATGAACAAACTCATGAACTCCTGTAAACTTTACATTATTGATTGGATTTGTTTTTTGAAAATTTTTTACATTATCTAGGCTTTTTTTGAACTCAGAAGTATTAATATTCTCATCCAACATTTGCATATCTACACCAAAAATCACTAAACTATCTACGGCTGTTCCTCCAGTTCTAAATGCTCCAACAGTAAAGTACACTTTTGCTGGTTTTAAATCTGGATAAAATACTTTTAACTTTTGTACCCCATTCTCTATCTCTGTACTGAAATCTTTACTTTTTAAGGTGTTTTCTCTAATGGAGTGCCAAAATTTCGGGTAATTATTAATGTTTTCTATGTACTCTTGAGGAGTGCAGTTTCTAGCTTTAAACATTGCTTTTTGCCCAATAGAAGCTTTGTTTAAAAATTCTTCTTTTAAATATTTTAATTGTAAAACTGAATCTTTGGTAGAAGTTATCTTATCGTACGCTTTCCAATAATTGTCTACATCTTGGGTATAAATTAGTTTTTCTTTTTCTTCTTTTTTACATGCCATTAATACCAAAAATAGCATAGCAATTCCATATATTTTTTTCATAACTTATTTTTAATAATTATGACAAATATATATTTTGAAAATTTATAAAAATTGTAAAAAAATTACCCTCAATCATACATCCAATTTATTTCTCTTTTCTCTTTACTAACCTTTTTAAAAAATTCTCTTGGAGTATAGCCAGATAATGAACGAAAATCTTTAATCATGTGAGATTGATCAAAAAAATTCGCTATTAAACTAAGGTTTGTTAAGTTAAAATTTATTTTTTCTTTCTTTTTAAACTCCTTTAAGGCATTATGAAATCTAACAACTTTTTTAAACTCGGCAGGAGTTCGTTTTAAATACAGTTTACTGTACTTAATAAATGTCTTTGGGCTTACTTTATTTTCTATTGAATATTCTAAAACTGTTTTATCAACCCCTTTGTATACATCCCGAACAAAACCTTCTAAAAGAGGATAATCAAATCTATTTAATTTAGAAAGTAAATATTCTTCAATATTATCTATAAAAGAATTGGAGTTTACATCAAAAAGTTTATCTAACCTAAGACTTCCATCTCTAATAAAACTTTCTAATGATGAGTCGTTATGATTTTTAAGAAAAGACTGGAAACCTAAAGGCTTAAAAACTATTGTTACCTCTTTAAAACTACCAAAACAATTTACCCTTATTGGTTTGGTATACGAAGTTGTTAAATCAAAACTTATTGTCTCTTTTAAACAAGACCTAATGTTTATATTGTTTTTTGAATACTCAAGACTTGCACCTTTTACAATAGATAGTACAGTATAAGGAAGCGGGAATATTAAATAAGAAGTTTTCTTGTTAATTTCTTTTTCTTCAAAAAAATAATAAAACTCTATGTATTCTCTTAGCTTTTCACTTTTGGGTTTAAAAATTTTCAAAACTCTTTTAACAATTTTATTTTAAATTAATCCTCAATAAATAGCTGTTCAAACATCTCTGAGTTGGTATTATCCACCACTTTCCAATTGTAAATTTTAGAAAGTTGGTAAACCTTAGACAGTTCTTCAAATAAACGTATTTTAGCGTCTTTTTGTAGTCGAGACACTGTAATTGTTGATTTAATCTTTTCAACAGCTTTAGCATTGAGCTTATTTAGTTCTTGCTTAGAAAAAGTATTAAACTGGCTTTGTTGTAAATCGAAGTATTTAATATCTGGAGAAATCAGAATTTCTTCCTCAGGAATTTTTTTAATAATAATTTGTTTATCAACACTATCTATTTGAATTTCTAATTTCGATAAGTCGTAACCAACCTCAACCTTTGCATTCACAGAAAGCATTGCTTTTTTTTCAAATGTAAGATATCCATAAAAGTATTTTTTAGCATCCGTAAAACTGTACATTTCAGAGAAATTTCCTTCTGAAACTACTAATTTACTTAGGTTTTGGATTCCGTTTAAAACCACCTGAATTTCTTCTTGCTCGTACTTTTCTTCCTTCTTTTCATACCAGAATTTTGCAATTAAAAATCCTAGTACAAAAACAGCAAGATATTTTAATAAACGCATGGTTTTCTTTTTCTATAAATATAGGAAAAGTATCTAAAGTACTTTTATGAAGCTTGTTTTGTTTCTTCTTCTTTTGGAAATGCTTGCTTATTAAATAAAAATAGTAAAGCTACTCCAATCGTTATCCAAGAATCTGCACCATTAAAAATAGCATTAAAAAAGGTAAAGTTTTCTCCTTCGTAAATAGGAAAGTATAACATATCTACTACTTTTCCATGAAATAATTCTCCGTAAGGATTATCTGAAAAAAGTGTAGCAACATTATGGTAAGAAGAGTCGAAAATTACACCATAAAAAACAGAATCGATGATATTGCCTACTGCTCCTGCTAAAATTAATGCAATAGCGACAATAACAGCGGTATGTGCCTTTCGTTTTATTGTTTGCCATAACCAATACACAATACCTGTAACTGCAACAACTCTAAATAAAGTTAAAAACAACTTCCCTGTTTTCCCTCCAAATTCAAAGCCCCATGCCATACCATTATTCTCGGTAAAATGGATTCTAAACCAATCATTAAAAACAACTACTTCTTCTCCTAGCTGAAAATGTGTTTTGATGTAAATTTTACTAATTTGATCAATTAAAATTGCCAGAATTACGGTAAGTATTGCGATGTGTTTTTTAGACATTTTTTTTATTTAATGGAAACAAAAATAAGAAAACTATTTTTATGTTTTTCTTCTGATTTATAGAAAGAAAAAGACCAATAGACTTTTAGTCATACTGGTCTTAATTTATATTAATAAAAAGAAACTATCCTTTTAACCAAGCTTTTCTTAGTTCTTTTTGCTTTTGTGTTGCATTAGGATCATCTTTTAAACTAGTTCCTTTTGTATATGATTGAGTTAAAGTTGTTTTAATAACCACCTCTTTACCATCTCTTTCTAATTTTACTTCAACTTCGTTTCCTGGTTGCCACATAAACATTTTCGTAAAAATTTGATTTGCACTTTCCTTTGTCACAGCCACTCCATCAACTTCTTTGATTGCATCATTAGGTTGTGCTCCATTTTCAGCCCAAAAGCTGTTGTCTTTTACAGCTTCTGTAAATCGGATAGTTTGTGTCGCTTTATCTGGTCTAACAATCATAGCTCCATCATTTTGGATATAATTTGTTTTCACTTTTGATTCATCTAACACTAATCCTGCTTTAGCAAAAAACTCATTATAATTAATTGGTGTACCTCCTACTACGTGTGTGTTTAAAAATGCTCCTATTGATGGATAGGTCATTTCAGTAATTTCTCCAATTAACTTATCATCTTCAAATGGTTTGTTTTTCCCATATTTTAATGACAACTCTTTCATTAATGATAACACACCTCTATTTCCATTACTTTCTTCACGCATTAAAATATCAATACACATACCTATTAAAGCTCCTTTTTGGTAAACATTGTAATACTGAGAAGCATAAGGCTCGTCTAATACATTTTCACTCATTTTAGTAAAACTCATAGCATCATTCATAGAAGATGCAGTTTTAATTTTACCCATAATTTTACTGTAAAATTCATCTTCTGTTACCAAACCTTGGTTTACTTGAAATAATGTAGCAAAGTATTCTGTAATTCCTTCATACATCCATAAATGTTTAGAGAATGTTGGTTGGTTGTAATCGAAGTAATGTACATCTTCTGAATGTACACTTAACGGAGTTACAATATGAAAAAACTCATGAGATACTACATCTATCATGCTTTTTGCTAATGCTTCATCTGGCATTGCTTCTGGTAATACTACTACTGTTGATGTATGATGTTCTAAAGCTCCAAATCCTTTAGGTGCTTTTTCAGTTCCGTCAGATAAGTATAAATAAATATCATAACGTGCCGTACTATTAATGCTTCCTAAATATGCTTTTTGCGCTTGCATCATTTTTTCCATTACAGCTTTAATTTTTTCAGCTGAGTGTTTTTTGTTTGGAGAATATACACTTAATACAATTTTAATATCACCAACCTTGAACTCTTCTACATCTAATTCTCCATAAAACATAGGGTTATCTGTAATATCAAAATAACGTGGAGCAAAATAGCTCGACGTTAAAGTTGAACCGTCTTCACTTGTTTTTGTTCCAACTTCTTGTAAAGCGGAAGTTCTTTTAAAATTGGTAGGCGAAACAACATCTAACTTATATTGATTGTTTTTTAAAGAATCAAAATACCCCACAAATCCGTGAAGGTTAAGCACATAATTTGTAGACTCTATATTTGTTCCTGCTGGTGAAAATGGGGTTTCTCCTCCAATTCCTCCTGAAACTTCCATATCAAAAGTATCGTTTACTAAATACGTTACTTTATCTAATTTTTCAGCATTTGTAATTTCCCAAGTATTCGTATCAACTTTTGTTACCTCTAGTTCATTTCCTTCATAATCTAAAGCCTTAAAGCTGTCTACATATTTACCAAAATCACTCACAGAATAGGTTCCTTGGACAACTCTTGGCAATCTATATGTTACTTTTTCAATTGTAAACCTGCCTGGATTAACAGTTACTGGTACTTTATCATTGTCAACTTTTGTTAAATCTAAAGTCGTTACAATGGGGGTTTGAACAGCTAAATCATTTGTTGTTTTTTTAGTAGAATTACAGCTTGTTAATAATAATGCTGCAATGGTTGCTGTGGTTAGTATGCTTTTATTCATTTCTTAGTTTTTAATTAACCATTAGACAAAATGAAACTTCTTTTGTTACGTCTAATTTTTATAATTTTTTGTTAATTACTTTAATTCAATATTAATATTCGCATGAATAGAATTTATAGTAAGTATTTTAGAAACAGGTGTCACTTCTTTAGAAAATGGAGATATTTTTCTTTTTCCATTTATAAGGATTGTTCCGTTGTTAGTTTTTAAACCCAAACCTGTTTGTTTATCAATATTAGCAAAAACATTGCCTTGGAAAAGATCTATATTTGAGTTTCCTTTAACTGTATTTAACTTTATATTTCCTCTTTCTATATAAATATTTACATCTCCTTTATAACTTTTTGAAGTTATTCCGATAGTTTTTCCATGAATGCTTATATGTTTGTTTTTGGGAACTTTTATAACTGCCCTGGCTCTTTCTAGCCTCCTCGTTATATATTTTCGAAAGACTTCGTTTTTTAATGTTGGAATATTTAATTCAAATGCTATTGTAAAGACTTCACCTTCTTTTTTGAATAGGATATTGTGTGTATGTGGATTTTCATCTAATAAAACTACTTCGAGTTGTTCATCTTTTGAATTTTCAATTACAATATCGTCCAAGCCGAAAGTAATGACTTCGAGTTCGTTTACTAACATTTTTCTTTTCTGCATTACTTTTTCTTGACAGTAAAGAAATTGGATGCTTAGCATAAGTAATAACAATAGATATTTTTTCATACAAAAAAAGCCTCTAAAAGAGGCTCTATTTATTTTAACTTTAAAAGTTATTGTTTTCGTTTTGCTTCGATACTTAAAGTAGCATGTGGTACTAACTTTAAACGTTCTTTTTGAATTAGCTTACCAGTAACTCTACAAATACCATAGGTTTTATTTTCAATACGAACTAAGGCATTTTTTAAATCGCGAATAAACTTTTCTTGACGAATAGCTAACTGCATGTTTGCCTCTTTAGCCATTGTATCAGATCCTTCTTCAAAAGATTTAAATGTTGGCGACGTATCATCGGTTCCGTTATCTGAACCGTTTTTATATGATGCTTGTAGCAACCTTAAATCTTCTTCTGCTTTTTCAATTTTCTTTTGAATGATTTCCTTAAACTCTTGTAAATCACTGTCTGAATATCTTATTTTAACATCATCCATAATGCTATATTTTTTCAATTAACATTCTACTTTTAATGGTATCAAACTCAATTTCTGTACCATTACTTAAAACATCAACAAAAACTAATTCGTTTGTTAATGTTTCTGCTTTAATGTAGTTTTCATTTGCCAATACCGATTCTTTTAAATCATCAGCGTGCAAAATGGTTAATTTTATTTTATCGGTTACTTCTAAACCTGTGTCTTTTCGTGCGTTTTGAATTCTATTAACTAATTCTCTTGCCACACCTTCTTTGCGTAATTCGTCGTTTATTGTAACATCTAAAGCTACAGTTAACCCTTCTGCGTTGGCTACCAACCACCCTTCGATATCTTTCGATGAAATCTCCACATCAGCGGTTCCTAAAGTAATCATTTTATCGTTAATTTCCACAGAAATTTCACCTTCTTTTTCTATTTTAATGATATCTTCTTGTGTAAATCCTTGTATCTTATTAGCTATCAACTTCATTTCCTTACCAAATTTAGGCCCTAATGCTTTAAAATTTGGTTTGATTTGTTTTACTAAAATTCCTGAAGCATCGTCCAATAATTCGATCTCTTTAACGTTTACTTCTGACTTGATTAAGTCTGCAACTGCTAAAATTTCTTCCTTCTGAACTGCATCTAATACAGGAATCATTATTTTTTGTAACGGCTGGCGCACTTTAATTTTCTCTTTAGCCCTTAGAGATAGAACTAATGACGAAATTGTTTGTGCATTTTCCATTTTACGCTCTAACGACTTATCAACTAGATCAGCATTGTATTTTGGAAACTCTGCTATATGTACACTTTCAAAACTTTCTTTTCCTGTAGCATTCACTAAATCTTTATATAAACGATCCATAAAGAAAGGAGCTACTGGAGATCCTAATTTAGCTACCGTTAACATACAGGTGTATAACGTTTGGTATGCAGAGATTTTATCTTGTGCATACTCTCCTTTCCAGAAACGTCTTCTACATAAACGCACATACCAGTTACTTAGGTGATCTTGCACAAAATCGGAAATAGCTCTGGTTGCCTTAGTAGGCTCATATTCAGCATAGAATTTATCTACTTTTTGAACTAAGGTATTTAATTCAGATAAAATCCAACGATCAATCTCTGGTCGTTCATTAATAGCTATTTCAGCTTCACTATACGTAAAGTTGTCAATATTTGCATATAAAGAGAAGAATGAATAGGTGTTATATAAAGTTCCGAAGAATTTACGTTTTACCTCTTCTATTCCTGCAATATCAAATTTTAAGTTATCCCATGGGTTCGCATTCGAAATCATATACCAACGCGTAGCATCTGGACCGAACTCTGACAATGTTGTAAACGGATCTACCGCATTTCCTAAACGCTTTGACATTTTTTGCCCGTTCTTATCTAACACCAATCCGTTAGATACAACATTTTTATAAGCTACAGAATCAAACACCATCGTTCCAATTGCATGTAACGTATAGAACCATCCACGAGTTTGATCTACTCCTTCTGCAATAAAGTTTGCAGGGTAACTTTCTTTATCTTCTATTAATTCTTTATTTTCAAACGGATAATGCCACTGTGCATAAGGCATAGAACCAGAATCGAACCAAACATCAATTAAATCACTTTCGCGCTTCATTGGTTTTCCTGATGCCGAAACTAACGTGATTTTATCGACTACATTTTTATGTAAATCGATTTTATCGTAGTTATCTTCAGACATATTTCCTACTTCAAAATCAGCAAAAATATCTTCAGACATTACGCCTGCATCAACTGACTTTTGAATCTCTTCTTTTAATTCAGCTACAGAACCAATACAGATTTGTTCTGTTCCGTCTTCTGTTCGCCAAATAGGTAATGGAATTCCCCAAAAACGAGAACGTGATAAGTTCCAGTCATTCGCATTTTTTAACCAGTTACCAAAACGTCCTTCTCCTGTTGATTTTGGTTTCCAGTTTATCGTTTCATTTAAATCGAACATCTTATCCTTTACATCGGTTACCTTGATAAACCAAGAATCTAATGGATAGTATAAAATTGGTTTATCGGTACGCCAACAATTCGGATAACTGTGTACATATTTTTCAACCTTAAAGGCTTTATTTTCTTCTTTTAATTGAATCGCTAACTCAACATCTACTGATCTTTCAGGAGCTTCTCCATCAGCATAGTACTCGTTCTTCACATATTTACCTGCAAATTCTCCCATTTCTGGACGGAACTTCCCTTGTAAATCTACTAAAGGAACTGGATTTTCATTTTCATCTAACACTAACATTGGCGGCACTTCTGGGGTTGCTTGTTTTGCAACTAACGCATCATCAGCTCCAAAGGTAGGTGCTGTGTGTACGATACCAGTACCATCTTCGGTAGTAACAAAATCTCCTGAAATTACCCTAAAAGCATTTTCTGGATTTTGATATGGTAAAGTAAATGGTAATAACTGTTCATATTTGATACCTACTAGGTCCTTTCCTACAAATTCTTTTACAACTGTGTAAGGAATTTGCTTGTCTCCTTCAGCGTAGTTTGCCAATTCAGCTACATCTTCAACTTCATTAAACTTCTTCCCTACAAATTGTTTTGATACTAAGTTTTTAGCTAATACCACTTGAATTGGTTCAAAGGTGTATTGATTGAATGTTTTTACTAAAACATACTCAATCTTTGGGCCAACCGTTAATGCTGTATTTGATGGGAGTGTCCATGGAGTTGTTGTCCAAGCTAAAAAATGTACATCTCCTTCAACTTGTAAAAACTCTGGTAACGTTTCTTTGATTGTTTTAAACTGAGCTACTACTGTAGTATCTGTAACATCTTGATACGTTCCTGGTTGATTTAACTCATGCGAGCTTAATCCTGTTCCTGCTTTTGGTGAATACGGTTGAATAGTATATCCTTTGTACAGTAAATCTTTATCATAAATTTGCTTTAACAACCACCAAACCGACTCCATATATTTTGGTTTATAAGTAATATATGGATCTTCCATATCTACCCAATACCCCATTTTTTGAGTTAAGTCATTCCAAATATCAGTGTAACGCATTACAGCTTTTTTACAAGCTTCATTGTATTCTTCAACCGTAATTTTTGTTCCAATATCTTCTTTGGTGATTCCTAATTCTTTTTCAACCCCTAATTCTACAGGTAAACCGTGTGTATCCCAACCTGCTTTACGCTTAACTTGGTATCCTTTTTGGGTTTTATAACGACAAAAAATATCTTTAATGGCACGTGCCATTACGTGGTGAATTCCTGGCAAACCGTTTGCTGAAGGTGGCCCTTCAAAAAACACAAATGGTTCGTTTCCTTCACGTGTAGTAATACTTTTTTCAAAGATGTTGTTTTCTTCCCAATAGTTTAATATTTCTTCAGCTACTTTTGGTAAATCCAATCCTTTGTATTCAGTAAACTTCTTACTCATTTTGTCGGTTTATTAATTGAATGTGCGAAATTACGTATTTTCTTGTAATTGTTGAATTTGAGATATAAAAAAACACCTCAAAATTGAGGTGTTTTTGATACTTTATAGGTTATAATTGTTATTTTTTAACTATATAAAAATAAGATCTTCTATTTTTTTGATGCTCTTTTGTAGAGCAGCTTGTTGTATCGTCACAATTATTTAATAGTTTTTCTTCCCCATAACCTACTGCTTTTTCTATTCTTTCTGAAGAAATCCCTCTAGAAACAATGTAAGCTTTTGTTGATTTTGCTCTTTTATCAGATAGCTTTTTATTGTATTCTTTCGATCCTCTACTATCTGTGTGTGATTCTATTCTAATTATCATTTCTGGGTGATTTTTCATTACCGAAACAATATGTTCTAACTCATATTCTGCATCTTTTCTTATTGTATGTTTATCAAAATCAAAATAAATAGGACTAATCACAATTTGATCTTCTATAATCAATGGTTTTAACGATAAATTTACTGTAACAAGCTGTTTATTTACATCAAGAGTTTGTAATTGTTTTGGGTAAGCTTTATAATCTTCTTTTTCTGCTATAACTGTAAATTTTTTCTCACAATCAACTTCAACAAACCTATAGTCTCCATTTTTTCCCGTTACTTGTTGTGCTTGAACCTTACCATTAGAATCAATTAATTTAACTGTTGCTCCTAATATTGGTTTATTGCTTTTTTCTTCTGATACTACACCTGTTATATCTTCTTTACAGTTATATAAAATAAAGCTATAAATGTCATCGTCTCCTTTTCCTCCTTTTCTATTAGAAGAGAAGAAACCTTTGTTCTTTTCATCGTCTATCACAAAAGCAAAATCGTCATACGATCCATTTATTGGAGCACCTAAATTATTTGGTTTTTGATAAGTACCTGAATTATTTTTTGATTCAAAAATATCAAGGGCACCTAAACCTAGATGTCCGTCTGAAGCAAAATACAAGGTATTATCTTTAGCGACGAAAGGAAACATTTCTCTTCCTTCAGTATTTATTTCTTTTCCCAAATTTACTGGTTCTCCGTAAGTGCTATTTTCTAAAAGTGCAACCTTGTATATATCTGTTTTCCCAAAACCATTTGGCATATCTGAAATAAAATACAATGTTTTCTCATCTGCGCTTAAAGTTGGATGTCCCGCAGAATAATTATCATTATTAAATGGAAGTTCCTTTATATTTCTCCACTCTCCATTTTCAAACTCTGCTTTATATATTTTAAGATATGCTATTTGATTATCTCCTCCTTCTAATTTCTTTCCATTGAAATTTGTTCTGGTAAAGTACATTGTTTTACCATCTGAAGTAATTACAGCATTGGATTCGTGATATTGTGAACTTAATGATGAAATTATTTCTTCTTTTTCTAAATCTATTAATTGTTTTTCTTCATTATAAACTTCATTTGCTTTGTAGATATTTAAATGCGGTTGATTGTTCCATTTATATAGTTTGTCATTTTCTCCAACAGGTTTTGTAGAGGCAAAATAAAGTTTATTATCATAGGTAAACCCACCAAAATCAGAATACTGAGTATTGACTGAGAGATTGGTTATATTTATAAATGTTTTCTTTTTTCCATTACTATATTTATTAAAATAACCTTCATTTTTCTCTAAAGCTTGCCCTCTTGAGTCATTCTCTTTAATTTCACTAAACTTTAAAAGCCATTTATCAGACTCTTTAATTTTTCCATTACTTTTTAAAGATTGTGCATATCTAAAAAAATATTCTGGCTCTGTAATACTCTCATAGTTTTCCATTAAAATTTTATACCATTTCTCTGCTTCTAAAAACTCTGAGTTATAATAATGAGAGTCTCCTAAACGACTAACAATTTCGTACGAATTATTTCCTTTATCATAAATTTTCTCATATAGTTCTGCTGCCTTTTTATAAGCAAAAACTTCAAAATATTTGTCGGCTGTGTATTTTCTTTGCCCTAAGCAAATTCCACTAAGAAAAATAAATATTACTACTAACTGTTTCCCCATGTCTCTTATCTTTTGTAGTTAAATAACACTAAAATAATTATCTTTTTTTATTCTAGCTTATTCCTCGCTCTTTTTTTATCTGTTCATAAGCTGCTTGTATTTTTTGGAATTTTTCTTTAGCTCCTTTTTTATGTTCTTCTCCTAAATTTTGAAGTTTATCTGGATGGTATTTTTTTGCCATTCTTCGATATGCTTTCTTTACCTCATCGTTAGTGGATTCTTTTGTTATTTCAAGCATTTTATAAGCACTATCAGATTCGTCATAAAACATTGCCTTTATTGAAGAATAATCATATTCGTTAATATACAAGTAACTTGCTATCTTTCTAATCTCTTCTTCCTCTACACTAGTTACTTGTCCATCTGCTTTTGCTATTCCGAATAAAAAATGTAGTAACTGTAATCGTGTAGCATGTGACATATACTGACGTATTTGTAAACAAACTTGTCGCGTAGATACTTGTTTCTTAATAATACCGTTGAATAATTTAAACGCATGATTTGCTCGTTCTTTACCATACATTTTCACAAAATACATACGAACATAGTCCAGTTCACGCCTATCTATTTTTCCGTCAGATTTAATAACTACCGAAGCTAATATTAACAAGCTTATTTCAAAATCTCCTGATGTAGCTCTTCCTCTTCTTGGTTGTCCCCCTGTCTTTTTTTGATATTCTTGCTGTTCTTGTACAAAATCTTCTACAGAAATTCCATCAATAAGACTTCCTACAGCAAACCCTATAATAGCTCCTATTGGACCTCCTAATGTAAAACCGGCTCCTGCTCCAAGCCATTTTGCAAATTTTCCCATTGTTTGTTTTTTAGAGGCCACAAAGATAAAACATTACCAATCTATCTACCATACTTATTTCGGGTTGATTGTTGGCACTAAAAGAAGTATCTTTGCCTTAAATTTTAATTCAAAAATATGTATCCAGAAGAATTAGTAAAACCAATGCGCGATCAATTAATTGATGCTGGTTTTGAAGCTTTATATACTGCTGAAGATGTTGACAATGCTTTAGCCAAAGAAGGAACTACGTTAGTAATGGTAAACTCTGTTTGTGGATGTGCTGCTGGTACAGCAAGACCAGGTGCTATCGCTTCTTTAGGAGCAGATAAGACTCCTACTAACTTAACTACTGTATTTGCAGGTGTAGAAAAAGAATCTACAGCGAAGGCAAGAGAATACATGATTCCTTTCCCTCCATCATCACCTGCAATTGCTTTGTTTAAAGATGGTAATTTAGTGCACATGTTAGAACGTCATCATATCGAGGGGCGCTCTGCACAAGCTATTGCTCAAAATTTAGCAGCTGCTTATGACGAATTTTGTTAATCTTTTTAAACAAAAGGTTTCAAAACAAAAAACAACTAAAAAATCCAGTAATTTTACTGGATTTTTTTATACTTTCTTAATTACATTAGTTACAACTCCCCAAATAATAAAATTATTTTCTTCTGTAATTTTTATGATTGGGTAGTCTGGATTTTCAGGCTGCAACCAAACTTCACTTCCTTCAACTCTTAATCGTTTTACCGTAAACTCTCCATCTAAAAAGCAAACCGCTATCTTATTATTTGTTGGCGGAATACTTCTATCAATTACCAGTAAATCATTATCATCTAAACCTGCACCAATCATCGACTGACCACTTACTCGTGCAAAAAAAGTGGCTTCTTTATTTCTAATAAGTTCTTCATCTAATGAAATACGCGTTTCCCTGAAATCATCAGCAGGAGAAGGAAAGCCCGCAGAAATACCTGTATCCATAAAGATAGCTCCCTCGCTTTCATTTAACTCTTTTGGTAAGAAAAAAGTCAATGCTTCTGATGCTTTTACTGGTTTTAATTTTCGTAACATCTTATTATTTGTTATTTAACTAAGCTTATTTTACTTTAATAATATCGTTAATATTTGTAGTATATTTTGGTGATAATCGCTCTTGACGCATCTTCCAAGTACGTTGTAAATCTTGGTTTGCTAATTTAACCTTATCTGCTTTATAAGTCTGATTAATTTTATCTATTACACTCATTAAAGAAGCATGCTTCGGGTCTTCCTTTGCAAACATATCTAATTGATAATTGTCTGAAGGCACCAACCCTGTTACAATTACTCCTGCTCTTTTATACTTTATTCCCTCCTTAAAAATAGTAGTTACAGCTTGTACTGCACTTTTACTTATTGTTAATGTAGAGTTTGTCGGATATGGAAGTACAATAGTTTTACTTGCTCGATGTTGTTTAGTCTCTTTTTTATGATAATCACTACGCAATAATACTATTACCATATGGCAACTTGAGTTTTGCTTACGTAATTTTTCTGCACAACTTACAGCAAACGTTGAGATTCTTTCTTTAATATTATCTAGATCCGAAAATGTATATTCAAAACTTCGGGTTGTTGCTATTGCTTTTTTGTTAGTAGGCTCATCTAGTTGTATTTTAGGATCTCCTTCTAAATCTTTTTTCAACTTCCAACCTGTAATCGATAAATTTTTCAGCACCCAATCGTCATTTAACTGTGTAAAATCATACGCTTTTATACATCCTTTAGCTTGTAGTCTTTTTTGTATACCTCTTCCAATTCCCCAAACACTTTCTATAGAAGTCCATTTTAATGCTTTAACCCTTTTTTCTTCGGAATCAATCACACACACTCCACCTGTTTCTTTCAAGAATTTTCGAGCAATTTTATTAGCTACTTTACTCAATGCTTTTGTTGGTGCAATTCCTACACAAGTTGGAATACCCGTCCATTGTAAAATTCTACTTCTTATTTCAGTTCCGTAAGAATTAAAATTATATTCATTAAAACCTTTGAATTGTAAAAATGCTTCATCAATAGAGTATACTTCCACATCTGGAGAAAATTGTTCTAAAATTTTCATCACTCTAGCGCTCATATCACCATACAACGGATAATTTGACGATAGCACTGAGATATTATTGTTTTTACAAAACTGATCCCACTTAAAAATTGGAGCTCCAAATGGAAGTTGCAAGTCTTTTGCTTCGTCACTCATTGAAATAACACACCCATCGTTATTACTTAAAATAGCCACAGGTTTTCCTTGCAAATTCGGATTAAAAACCCGTTCGCAAGAAGCATAAAAGTTATTACAATCTACCAACGCATACATAACTGTAAAGGTACAGAATCTTCTGTTTTTACTCCTCTACAAATTCTAAAATATCTGCGGGTTGACAATCTAATGCTTTACAAATAGCTTCTAATGTTGAAAAACGAATCGCTTTAGCTTTTCCTGATTTTAAGATGGACAGGTTTGCAGTAGTAATTCCTACAATTTCTGCCAATTCTTTACTTTTCATCTTTCGTTTGGCAAGCATTACATCTAGGTTTACAATAATTGGCATACTTATATGGTTAAATCGTTTTCTTGTTTTAATTCTTTTGAAACTCTAAATACCTCTGAAAGCACCAAAAAGAAAAGTCCAAAACAGATACTTAAATAATGAGCTCCAATTCCAAAATCAAAATTTATAGTTGATGTTGTTGTTAGCTTTAAACCAATTCTAGCAACAATCATCAAAATACCTGAGATAAGTAATAAATTTCCTGTTCCCTTTAAGTTTGTAATTACTTTATCTGAAAACATCTTAGTTCTAACAAATTCTGTTAACACTACTCTAAATTTATAAATTGCATTATAAACTAGTACATACACCAATAAAAAAATCGCTACAAATACTTTTGAAATTATACTTGTGCCTACATTAAAGTCTAACCCCATAATTTTAAAATTGCCTTGTTCTGTTACAAAAAATATAAGAGGAATACCTATAGCAAGAAAAGGAACCATAAGACTATATACAATAAAAATCAAGTCTATTAAGCTTTTTAAAATTTTTAATTTTCTCATAATTATTTTTTAGATGGTTAAATCGTTTTCTTCTTTCAGTACATTTCCTTTTCCCACAATGAAAGAAATAAATTGCACAAATAATGCTATAACAAATATTGGTAGTACTTTATTTATTGAAGCCCCTACCGTATACCCAAATATATATCCACTACTATAAGCTGGGTCTGAACCTGAGCTTAAAGTTGAACCACCTTCAATTATTAAACCTAGTACTGTTGTAAAACACAAGACTATAATTCCGTAAATAATTAACCCTTTTCCCACTTTTCGTAGTCGGTCACTATTCTCCTTTGTAAAAACACTATTTTTTGAAAAATTAAAAATTACTTTTCTAAATTCAACAAGTAAAAACATCACATACCCCATTAATACTAAAGCTGTCAGAGACAAAAAATAATAATATTCATCGCTCCAGTTTTCTGGAATTGTCAATTTAAATATCTTCGTTTTACTTCCTCCATAAATGGTATAATGAACTATCTTATAAAATATTTCAAAAAGTTTTACACCTACACTAATTACCAATAGTGTACAAAATACTTTTAAAATGTTTAATGTTGATTTCATATTCAATTTTGTTATTTTGATGATGGTTCAAATATAATAAAATTACCGAAAAACAATAATTTATTATTTTTTATTGGTAATTAAACTTTCCTTATTTTTGTTTTATGGTTAGAAAATTAAAAATTGACGGAATTGATAAAATAATTATTAAACGTCTTGTAAAAGATGCTCGTACACCTATTTTAAGTATTGCCCGAGAAGTAGGTATATCTGGTGCTGCCATTCATCAACGATTAAGAAAGTTAGACGAATCGGATTTAATTGATGGTTACAAAATGATATTAAATCCAAAAGCATTAGGCTATACCACTACCGCTTTTGTTGGTGTATTTTTAGATTCTTCTAGCCTATACTCTTCTGCAATTAAACGTTTAAAAGAAATTCCTGAGATCGTAGAAAGTCATTACACTACAGGTAACTATGCTATTTTCATTAAAATACTGTGTAAAAACAACGAAGACTTAATGCATTTGTTAAATAAGGATATTCAAACCATAAAAGGAGTTTCAAGAACCGAAACTTTTATATCTTTAGACCAACAAATAGATCGACAAATAAAAATTTAAAAACCCCTAATGAACGATTTTATCTTCTACTTTAAAATGGGCTTGTTTCATGTATTAGACTTTAAAGCCTATGACCATATTTTATTCTTAATTGTATTAGCTGTTGTGTATCAATTTAAACAGTGGACAAAAGTTTTATGGTTAATTACTTTGTTTACTATTGGACACTCAATAACTCTAGCGCTTTCAGCATACGGAATTTTAAATGTACGAGCAGATTTAATTGAGTTTTTAATTCCGTTAACTATTTTTATTACGGGATTAATGAATGTATTAACCGCAAAAAAAGCATCGGTAGGAAAAGAAAACCAAAATTTATTTTTTGCTTTGTTTTTCGGGTTAATTCACGGACTTGGTTTTTCTAACTATTTTAAAATTATGATTGGAAAAACTTCTGATAAATTTTTACCTTTATTAGAATTTGCCTTAGGTGTAGAAGTAGCACAAATTATTATTGTATTAGGTATTTTACTAATTGGAGCACTAGTGCAATCAATCTTTAGTGTAAATCGTCGTGATTGGATTTTAATCATGTCATCAATCGTAATTGGTTTTGCTTTACAAATGATGTTTGACCGTGTTTTTTGGTAAAAAATTAACGCCTAACTAACACAAATCTAACTACCTTAGCTTATCTAAGAAAAATCGTACTGAAAATTTTGAAGAAAAAACAATTAAAATATGACATTGCCTATTTAAAAATGGCAAATGAATGGGGACAACTTTCACACTGTATTCGTAAAAAAGTAGGCGCCTTAATTGTTAAAGATCGAATGATTATTTCTGATGGTTATAATGGTACTCCTTCTGGTTTTGAAAATTATTGTGAAGACGAAGAAGGGTACACCAAATGGTATGTGTTGCATGCCGAAGCCAATGCTATTTTAAAAGTAGCTTCTTCTACACAATCATGCAAAGGAGCTACTTTATATATTACACTTTCTCCTTGCCAACAATGCAGTAAATTAATACATCAAGCAGGAATAAAACGTGTAGTATATGCACAAGCATACAAAGACCGATCAGGATTAGATTTTTTAGAGAAAGCGGGTGTTGAACTGACTTATTTACCTTATGAACAAGAATAATTTACCTATATATTTATCTATTGCAGTTATTTTCGGTATTCTTATTGGGACCTTTTTTAGCAACGGAAAATCAAGCAATCTTATTGGGAAAAGCTCATCAAGTGAACGAAAAATAAAGCGTTTAATTGACTACATTCAAAGTGATTATGTTGATGCTGTTAACACAGATGATTTATTAGATGGAGCCATTGCAGAGATGTTAGGTAAATTAGATCCTCATTCAGTATACATTCCTAAAGAAAACTTACAATTGGTTACCGAAAACATGCAAGGTAATTTTGTAGGAATAGGTGTTCAATTTCGTATGATTGGTGATACTATTACCGTTATAGAACCTATTAAAGGAGGACCAAGTATTGAAGCAGGAATTAAAGCAGGTGATAGAATTTTACTTGCAGACAAGGATACACTCTATGGGAAAAAACTGCAAACTTCCCAAATAATGAAAGCTTTAAAAGGAAAGCCAAACACTAAAGTTGATTTGCAAATTTATAGAAAGACCAATGATAGTATTTTTAACATTACTATTAATCGTGGTAAAGTAAATATTAAAAGTGTTGATATTGCTTACATGTTAAACGATAGTATTGGCTATATAAAACTAGATCGTTTTGCACGTAACACCTATATTGAGTTTAAATCTTCTCTAAACAAATTACTTACAAAAGGAATGACTGATTTGGTCTTAGATCTTCGCGGAAATGGTGGTGGTTTTATTGATATTGCTAATGATATTGTTGACGAATTCTTAGAAGATGAAAAACTGATTGTATTTACAAAAAATAACAAAGGTGATATTGTAAAATCTTTCGCTACTGATAAAGGTGATTTTGAGCACGGTGGGTTATATGTACTAATTGATGAAAACTCCGCTTCTGCTTCTGAAATTGTAGCTGGTGCCTTGCAAGATAATGATAAAGGTATTATTATTGGACGTCGTTCTTTTGGAAAAGGGCTAGTACAGCAAGAAATGGACTTAGGAGATGGTTCTGCGGTTCGATTAACTACGGCTAGGTATTATACTCCAACAGGGCGTTCTATTCAAAAGCCTTATAAAAAAGACGCAGATTCTGAAGAATATAGTCATGATTTTGAACATCGACTAGAAAATGGGGAGTTATTTACCAAAGACAGTATTAAAACTATTGATAGTTTGAAGTATACGACTCCTAAAGGTAAAGTAGTATATGGTGGCGGTGGAATTATTCCTGATTATTTTGTAGCGGTAGATACCTCAGCTTATATTCCTACAATTTTCTTCCGTCCTTTAAATGATTTCGCTTTTTCATATGTAGATGATAATCGTAAAAAACTCGCTTCATTAACCGTTGAGGATTTTATTAATGATTTTGATAAAGACAATAAGATTTCTAATAAATTCTTAGCAGAACTCAAAGATTTTAGACTTCCTGAAAGAACAAAAAATCAACTTCGCAATAACTTAAAAGTATTGATAGCTCGTGAACTTTTTAGTGACGAAGGTTTATACAAAGTAGATCAGCGAGATGATAAAATGCTGCAAAAAGTATTTGAGTTAGAACAAAAGCAAAATGAATAAGAAAATATTTAAAGTAATCATAACGCTTTTTATAATAGTGTTGACTTTTAAATTCTTCAGTTTTATTACTGAGAACTTCATACACGGATGGAATACTCCTAACTAAAACTTCTTTTTAACCTAAATTGTAGTCTTTACACTACTTTGTTATATACATAATAGTAAATTTGTGCTGTATGTAAATTAATAAAGAGCAAGCTACAACAAATGAAGAAATCTGCGAACACCAGAGCAACTATTTTACAACAAGCTTTTGAACTTATTTATAAGAAAGGATATCAATCTACAAGTATTGATGAAATTATAGCGAATACTAAAGTAACAAAAGGTGCTTTTTATTATCATTTTAAAAATAAAAAGCAAATGGGAATTGCTGTTATTAAAGAGGTAATACAATCCAAAACCATTGATTTTTCTGTAAGTTTTCTTTCTTCTTCTACCAGTTTACATGATTCTTTATATACAATGATTGAAGAATTACTTTTACAAAATTCTTTTTTAACCATAGAATATGGTTGTCCTCTAGCTAACTTAATTCAAGAAATGTCGCCTTTAGACAATGATTTTAAAGAAGCTCTTGATGAAGCAAAGTCATTATGGACAAATGCTATTGCTACTTCTATTACCAAAGAACAGCAAAATAATACTTTTAACTCAAGTATTAATGCTGAAGAAGTTGCTGATTTTATTATAGCTAGCTATTGGGGAGCTAGAGCTTTAGGAAAATTAAGTAACAAGACAGATACTTACACCCATCATTTAAATCAATTAAAACTTTACTTAACTACTTTAAAATAATCTTAAGCTTAAAAAACATACCAGTTAGTATGTTTTTGTTTTATCTTTGCTTTGTTCTAAAAAACAAGCAATGCAAATACATAATAATTATAGTCCATCTGTACTCAACAGAAAAGAAATCCAACAGTTTAAAAAGCTTTTAATTACCTCAAAATTAAAAGAGAGTTTCACTAAAACATTATATAAAATCGGTATTAAATCTAAAATAAAGTTTGATCTTGATACTATAAAAATTCCTGACTCTAAGCTATCTAAACTAGCTTTAGAAGAAGCAAATGATTTATGTAACCCTATATTACTTTACCATTCTTATAGAACCTTTTTTTGGTCTGCTGGTATTGCTCTTTCAGAAAAACTACACTATGATGAAGAGTCACTATTTGTTTCCTCAATACTACATGATATTGGTTTAACAGATACCCACAACCATGTGTGCAGTAAACAATGTTTTGCCAATTACGGAGGCTCTTTCGCAAATGAATTTGTGAAGAAAAACGATAGTGAAGATAAAGCTTCCACTATTAAAACTGCTATTGATATGCACTTATACCCTACTGTCGACAAGAAGAAGTTTGGTAACGAAGCTTACCTACTTTCAAAAGGTACAGCTATGGATGTAATTGGTTCACACTATTTTCAAGTTCCAACTTCTTTTATTAAAGAAGTTCATAAAACATATCATAGAAATGGTTTTAAGGAAGATATTATTGAAACTATGGAAACATTAAACCATAAAGAAAATACTAGAGCCGATATTTTATATAAAATGGGATTTGCCTCTATGGCTTCAAAAAATATTTTAGATTCTAAAAAATTTATTTTTTAGAGGTAAACTTAGCTTACCTCTTAGTCTTATATACCTCTTCGATGGTTGGATTTTGAGGGCAGCTTTTTATTTGCTCAAACTTATCACCTGACTTTACATAACCTGTTTGCAATATTTTAAAGTAAACTCCTGGTATGTTTTGTTGCCAAAATTGTTTTACGATTTTCATATCATTAAAACGCACTCCTAGCTTCATGCATGGTTGACGTGGTTTAGTTACTTCAATAATAACCTCTCCTACTTTAAAAGTATCTCCCACGTGCAATTGACTTTCCTCTAAATCTGAAACAGTCAGATTTTCACCAAACATTCCATGTTTCCAATCTAAACTTGGGTATAACTCTTTCCAATATGCATAATGCTTCTCTGAATAGGCATAAACTGCTTGATCTATTCCTCCATGATGTTCTCTATCACAAATAGCATCATCTTTTACTTTTTCAACATCTAAAAAGATAGGTTTCTCAACAGGAAACTTAAAAATACCTGTAGTAACAGTTTTTCCTTTCCAATCGATTTCTTTTCTTTCTCCAATGTTAGTGGCTACAATTTTCATTTTACTTTTTTATTCAATTAAAAAATTCTGCAATACATCCGCAATTTTTCGGTTGTCTGATAATTGTGGAATCTTATTCTGACCTCCAAACTTTCCTATGGATTTCATATATTCATGGAAACCTCCTTTTTTCACTTTTCTAATGATAAGAGGACGTAAAATTTTACCTTCAATTAAATCGAAATAATATACATTCTGCTCTTGCATCGATGTATCTATTTTAGATGCTAACTCATCCAAATTCTCAGGTTCATTTTCAAACTCAATAAACCACTCATGATATGGTAATCCACTTTCAGGATTTACTTGCGGTGCTACTGTAAACTCGCTTACATTCACATCAGTTCCTTTTATAGCATCATTCAACGCTTTTTCTACCTCTTTCCCTATTACATGCTCACCAAAAGCAGAAATAAAGTGTTTTATACGTCCTGTTACTTTTATTCTGTAGGGTTTTAAAGAAGTAAATTCTACAGTATCGCCAATATTATACCCCCATAAACCCGCCGAGGTGTTTAAAATAATAACATAATTCACCCCTAATTGAACGTTTTTTAATGATATTCTTTTTGGATTCTCATCAAAAAATTCATTTGCTGGAATAAATTCATAAAACATTCCTGAGTTTAACTGCAACAACATTCCTTTTTCGGTTTGTGAATCTTGATATGCAATAAACCCCTCAGATGCTGGATACAATTCTACATAGTCTATTTTTTTCCCAATTAACGCTTCAAACTTGTTCTTGTATGGTTCAAAATTCACACCTCCATACACAAAGAAATTGAAGTTTGGGAAAATTTCGGAAACTGTCTTTCCAGTTTTCTCTATCAATCGTTCAAAATACATTTGTACCCATGATGGAATTCCGCTAATTACCGTCATGTTTTCTGGTAAGGTTTCTTCAACTACTTTATCTACTTTGGTATCCCAATCTTCAATACAGTTGGTTTCCCAACTTGGTAAACGATTTTTTAAGAGATAATTTGGAACATAATGCGCTGCTATTCCACTTAACCGCCCTAGTTTCACGCCGTTTTTATCTTCTAAAACTGGACTTCCCTGTAAAAAAATCATCTTCCCATCAACAAAGCTAGCATCGTTTATTTCTGTGATATAAAACAACAAAGCATTTCGAGCTGCTTTAATATGTGTGGGCATAGATTCTTTACTTATAGGAATATATTTGGCTCCTGAAGTAGTTCCTGAAGTTTTGGCAAAATACAAGGGCTTTCCTTTCCACAAAACATTCTCTTCTCCTGCTACAACTCTATCTACATAACTACGTAAACCTTCATAGTCGTTAATAGGCACTCTTTTTTTAAAGTCTTCGTAATTGTTGATTGATACAAAATCATGATCTTTTCCAAATGCTGTTTTACATCCTTCTGTAACCAAATATTGAAAAACTTTTTCTTGTGTTTTATGTGGGTTGTTTGCCCATTTATATACTTGTTTACGGACAATTTTTGCAAATGGAATTGCTAATATTGATTTTATACTCATGTTCTTTTTCTATTTACTGAAAATCTATATAGTTTGTTGGGTTAACAGGAAATCCATTATTCCACAACTCAAAATGTAAATGAGGTCCGGTAGTTAATTCTCCTGTGGAACCTACACTTGCTATTGCTTCTCCAGACTTTACGACGTCTCCTTGTTGTTTTAACAAAGTTCCGTTATGTTTATATACTGATATAAATTCGTTAGAATGTTGTATCGTTATTACATACCCTGTTTCTGCTGTCCATTCTGCTAAAATAACTGTACCGTCGGCTACGGCTTTTACAGGCGTGCCAGTTTTAGCTACAATATCGATCGCATAATGTTTGTCATTAACGTCGAATGGTTGTGATATGTTTCCTGTTAAAGGTGAAAAGAATACATTTTTAACTCTATTTGCCCCTCCGTTATGCAAAGGAAATAAGTCTTTGCTCTCTACTTTTTCTCTAAATAAAGAATCCTCCTTTGATGCTTGTAATTTACTTTCATCAAAAGCTATTGTTTTCATTTCTTTTGTTATAGAGTCTATCTTTTCAGGCTCAATTTGACCTGTTAAAACTGGCTTTAAAGCTTTAGTGTAACTTTCAATAACTGACAATCTAGTTTTTAAAGAATCTGCTTCATATGTTAATCTGGTAGCTTTTCTTTTTAAGGCTGTTGATGAATACCCTGGTATATATTCACGTATACCCGTAAAAGCAATTAACAAAGTGGTGAGTACTATAAGAAGTATAGAAAACACTCCTCCAAATACAAAAACATTTAATCGTGATAGCTTTAAAGAAAATCGTTCTTGAAACGTATCTTCATTAATTATTACTAGACGATACTTATCGGTAAGTTTCTGTTTAAGTTTTCGTTTTTTTTTATTTTTTGCCACGTTTTATACTTGTTTGGATTTCAAATATACAACGAAAAAACGGCGAAACTATTTTTTATAAAAATTCATCTCATCAATATACTTCCAAACCTTTTGAGACAACAAAGGTTTACAGTTTTTTTCTTCTTTTATGGCTTTGCGAATTATGGTTGAAGAAATTTCTATTATTGGAGCTTCAACTCTATGAATTTTTTTGTGATTTTTAAACTGGCTTTCAACAATTCCTTCAGAAACCCTAGGATAAACATAAATATTATAATCTTCTAAAATTGCCTCATAGTTTTTCCATTTATGCAAACTTTTCAGGTTGTCTTCTCCCATAATTAGGCTAAAGTTATAACTAGGGTGTTTTTCAGAAATATGTGCTAAGGTATTTATAGTATAATTTGGTTGAGGAAGCCTAAACTCTATATCTGATGGTTGAATCTTCTCATATTCTTCTGTAGCCAAATATACCATATCTAAACGATGATGGTTATCTAACAGTGAGCTTTTCTTTTTAAAAGGGTTATGAGGCGTAACCACCATCCAAATTTCATCTAAATCAGAATACTCAACCATATGATTGGCTATAATTAAATGCCCAATATGAATTGGATTAAAAGTTCCGAAGTATAATCCGATATTTTTCATATTTATAGATACTAGACTTATTCTTTATCCGTTTTTCACTTTCTTTTTTATTCCTAAAAAATCATCTACTAAATCTTCCGCTTCTTGTAATGCTACAGGTAAGTCGTAGTTTTTAATGATTTTATCAAACTGTGGTGCTGTTGCTAATTCTACCGAAGCTTTAGCAATACGCATGTTAATCTTGTCTTCGCTTTCGGTACTTCTTTTCTTTAAACGAATTTTTAGCTCATCAACACTTGGTGGCTTTACAAACACAGCTAAGGTTTCTTCTGGAAATTTCTTCTTAATACGTAAACCTCCAACAACATCAATATCAAAAATTACATGTTTTCCTTGCGCCCAAATTCGTTCAACTTCTGTTTTTAACGTTCCATAAAAGTTATCACGATACACTTCTTCCCACTCTAAAAACTCGTCATTTTTTATTTTTTGCTTGAATTCTTTTGCAGAGATAAAATAATAATCTTTTCCATCAACTTCTTCTCCTCTTGGAGCTCTTGAAGTAGCTGAGATTGAAAACTCCAAATTAAAACGTTCTTTTGCCAACAAATGACGTACAATAGTAGTTTTACCTGAACCTGATGGTGCTGAAAACACAAATAATTTCCCTTTAAACTCTTTCGACATTTTTATAAAACGTTTAAAATTTGTTCTTTTATTTTTTCTAACTCGTCTTTCATTTGGATGACTAATTTTTGCATTGGTGCAAAATTAGCTTTTGATCCTGTTGTGTTGATTTCTCTTCCGATTTCTTGTACGATAAATCCTAATTTTTTTCCATTGGAATCTTCTGTTGCTAATTGCTGTAAAAAATACTCTAAGTGATTAGCTAAACGTACTTTTTCTTCGTTAATATCTAACTTTTCTAAATAATAAATCAGCTCTTGTTCAAAACGATTTTCATCAACCTCAACTTTTAAATCTGTTAATGCTTTTTGTAAGCGTTCTTTAACATGCTCTATTCTATCACCATCTAACTTTTTAACTTCTTCTAAAGCAGATTGAATATTTAGTATTCTTGTTTTAAAATCTTCTTCTAACGATTTTGCTTCGTCAGTTCTATATTGAATAATTTCTTTTAAAGCTTCGTCAATATGAGTATCTATTTGCTTCCACTCTTCTTCATCTAACTCTTCACGCTCTGTTTTTAAAGCATCTGGCATTCTAACAGCCATTTTCATTAACTCAACATCATCTGAAGTTCCTACTTGAGTTACATTTCTTAATTGCTGCATGTACTCTCGTACCACACCTGTATTCACCGTAGTTGAAGTTTCATCTGCAGTCATTTCCACATAAATAGAAAAATCCACTTTACCTCTTACCAAGTTACTTGCTAGTTTTTTTCGAACATTGAGTTCTTTTTCTCTGTAATATGAAGGAATTCTAGTATTTAAATCTAAGTTTTTACTGTTTAAAGATTTAATTTCGATTGTTACTTTTTTAGAGGGTAAATGTAGTACGGATTTACCGTAACCCGTCATTGACTGTATCATAACTTCGGTTTAATAATCCGCAAAGATACGTTTATTTATTGGGAGTTTCTGTTGGACGTTTGGTTACCAAAAATACTCCTAAAAAGATTAATAATGCAGCTCCTATTTTAACCAAATCTAAATGATCACTACCTACAATCAATGCGTAA
Organism: Tenacibaculum sp. Mcav3-52; assembly: GCF_022347665.1. Taxonomy (NCBI): domain Bacteria; kingdom Pseudomonadati; phylum Bacteroidota; class Flavobacteriia; order Flavobacteriales; family Flavobacteriaceae; genus Tenacibaculum; species Tenacibaculum sp. Mcav3-52. The sequence goes on from NZ_JAKRGE010000001.1 coordinate 186,585, forward strand.
ATAGCTGCTACCACAGGTTGTAAATACATAAAAACACTTACTGTGGTTGGTTTTAATTTTGATAATGCAAATAAGTTAAACAAGTAAGTAATACAAGTAGTGAATAATACTACAAAACCTACTTTTAAGAAAATTGAAACAGGCATTGTTTGCCACTGTACCTCTAACAGTTCAGAAAAACCAAAAGGTAGTACCATTATCAATCCAAAAAGATATAACCACTTAACAAAAACAATAGGGTTGTATTTTGCTATTAGTTTTTTTACAACCACCAAATACATACCATACGATGCTGCATTAATGAATACTAAAAAGTTTCCTAGCACCATATTAGTTGCATCTCCTTTAAGTGGATTCCCGTAAGCTATTAAAATTATGGCTCCTACCATACCAACTATAACTCCTGCTATTTTTCTTAAAACTAATTTCTCTTTTAAAAGAATACTAGCAAAAATTAATACTAAAATAGGAGTAGTTACCATCATAACTGATGCATTGATTGGTGTGGTATAACTTAACCCTTTAAAAAACGTAAGCATATTGAAAGCAATGCCAAAAAAAGCTGCCATCGCTACTTTTTTATAATCTGCTTTCTCAATAGATGGTGCTTTTACAAAAAGTCCTAACAGCCAAAAAATCATAGTAGCCCCACCAACACGAAGCAATATAAAACCAAATGGTTGAATATATCCCTCCATCACTTCTTTAGCTACTGTAAATGTAACCCCGTAAATAAGTGTTGCGATTGAAGCTGCTGTAAGTGCTAACGCTCTTTGATTCATTTTTATGGTTTTAAAAACAGGTGCAAATATGATGATAATTTTATTCTTTTTTACTACTATTTTACCTCATACCAATCTTTAAATATCACTTTTACTTAAACTAAAAAAGCACTGCAAATGCAGTGCTTTTCCCTTTGGCTGATTAACTTTTGATTAGTCCACTAAAGGTGGTATTCTTAATACTTGTCCTGGATAAATTTTATCAGGGTGTGTTAACATTGGTTTATTTGCTTCGAAAATTACTGGATACTTCATAGCATCTCCATAAAATTCTTTTGCAATTTTACTTAATGAGTCTCCACTTACTACAGTGTGAAATTGTGCCATAGCAGCTTCTTCGATAACTTCAACTTCTTTAACGGTCATATTGTCTTCTACAGAAGCAATCCCCTCCGTATTACCCACTACTAAAACTACTTTTTCTTTAGTAGCTAAATCTGCTGCTTCTCCTGTTACTGTGGCCTTATCATCTTCCACATTAACAGCTAAGTTTTCAACAGAAAGCTCTAATTTATTTACTGCATCTACTAATTTTGCAGCTTTCTCTGTAGCTTCTTCTTCAGTTGTTTTCCCGATACCGAATACTTTTGCCCCGGCATTTTTAATAAATGAAAAAATTCCCATTCTCTTTTTTGATTTTTTGTTAATATTCTTTTTACTGTCTGACTAATATACAATTTTTATACCAAAACTCGTATTCCAAAATAATTAAAAAAAAGCCTCTTTAAAACTAAAAAAGCACCCAAACATGGATGCTTAACCTATTATATCTTGTTCTCCTCTACTCTTTATTAAAAGAATTCCAACCTTGTGCTTTTAATTCAATTTCTTGGTTTGCACGTGTTACTAAGTTTATCCCTTCATTTTCTTCAGTAATATGACCTATAACTGTTAAATTAGGATTTCCTTTTATTTTATCATAATCAGCAATAGAAACCGTAAATAACAACTCATAATCTTCTCCTCCACTTAAAGCTATCATCGTACTATCCATATTAAATTCTTCAGAAGTAGAAATAACCTGTGGGTCTAATGGTAATTTATCTTCATATATTTTACATCCTGTTTTACTTTGCGTACAGATATGCATAATTTCAGAAGATAATCCATCAGAAATATCAATCATCGAAGTTGGCTTTACCTCTAATTCTTCTAATAACTTAGGAATGTCTTTACGTGCTTCTGGTTTTAATTGACGTTCGATTATATAAGTATACTTATCCAAATCTGGCTGATTTTGAGGATTCACTTGAAACACTTGTTTTTCACGTTCTAATACTTGTAACCCTAAATATGCTCCTCCTAAATCTCCCGAAACTACAATTAAGTCAGTAGGTTTAGCCCCATTTCTATAAACAATTTTCTCTTTATTAGCAGTACCAATAGCTGTAACAGAAATTAATATTCCTCTTGTTGAAGATGTAGTATCTCCTCCCACTAAGTCTACCTTATATGTATCGCATGCTAGTTGTATTCCTGCATATAATTCCTCAATAGCTTCTAACGGAAAACGATTAGATACAGCGATAGATACGGTTATTTGTTCCGCATTAGCATTCATTGCATAAACATCTGATAAATTAACCATTACCGCTTTGTACCCTAAATGCTTTAAAGGCATGTAACTCAAGTCAAAATGCACTCCTTCAACCAATAAATCAGTTGTAATTACAGTTTCTTTATCCGATGTATTAATCACAGCTGCATCATCTCCAACCCCTTTCACAGTTGAAGAATGATACATTTTAAAATGTTTTGTTAAATGGTTTATTAACCCAAACTCTCCTAGCTCAGCTAACGAAGTTCTTTCTTGATTTTTATCTTCTAACATGCTGCAAAGATAACGACTAACAAACAAAAAGAAGTATTCTGCTTAAGCTAATCTATACAAAATAAAAATAGGGTTTTGCTATTTTTATATGTTATATAAATAGTTAATTACTTAATTTAGTGATTTTAAACCCCAATTTATGGAAAACTTTAAAACCTTATTCGTTTTAGTTGGAATGCTGTTTTTAGCTTCTTGCACATCCTCTTCTAGCGAAACTCCAATAAAAACCAATAAAACTGCGTGCTCTAATGGAAAAGCAGGAATTTATTCTTGTGATGGCTATGATTTACTATTAAACATACCTCTAAGCACATTTGATGCTGTTAGCGGAAGTGACTGTTGGGGATGGACAGATCCAACAACCAACAAAGAATACGCTATTATGTGTGTAGATAATGGAACTACTTTTGTTGATATTACCGATACAGAAAACCCTATTTATTTAGGCAAACTTCCAACTGCAACTACGAGTAAAAGTTGGTGGGATGTGAAGGTATATAACAACCATGCTTTTATTGTTAGTGAGGCTACAAATCATGGTATGCAAGTATTTGACTTAACAAAACTTAGAAATATTACAAACCCTCCAAAAACGTTTGTAGCTGACAAGCATTTTACTGGTTTTGGTAGCGCACACAACATTGTTATTAATGAAAATTCAGGATACGCATACCCTGTGGGTACAAATAGATCTGGAACATATAGAGGAGGTCCTTTATTTATCAATATACAAAATCCTCTAAATCCAATAAATGAAGGTGGATGGGGAATGGACAATTATAGTCATGATGCACAAGTGGTAACCTACAATGGACCAGACACAAATTACATAGGTAAAGAAATACTAATAGGAAGTAATGAAAATGAGGTCGTAATTGTTGACATTACTGATAAAGCAAACCCTGTAAACATTTCTAAAGTTTCATATGCAAACGTTGGTTATACACATCAAGGTTGGTTTACTGAAAATCAAAAATATTTTATTTTAGGAGACGAGTTAGATGAACAAAATTTCGGTCACAATACAAGGACTATTGTTTTTGATTTTTCTGATTTAGAGAACCCTAAACAACACTTTATATACACAGGACCTACTTCGGCAATTGATCATAATGGATATATTAAAGGAAGTACTTTTTATTTAGCAAACTATAATGCTGGTGTACGTTTTATTGACATTTCAAATATAGAGAGTAAAACTATTACCGAAACAAATTTCTTTGATACACACCCTGAAAATGATAATGCTGATTTTAATGGTGTTTGGAGCGTATACCCCTACTTTAAAAGCGGAAAAATTGTGGTAAGCGACATTAATAGAGGTTTATTTATCCTTAAAAAACAATAAATGCTTAAAAAACTCCCATTATTAATTTTCTTATTAATTATTTACAGCTGTAATAAAGATGATGGTATACAACTTAATTCTACAACCAAAATCCCTAAAGTTAGTTTGGTTCAAACTTTGGGCGGTTCTATAAATGAAAGCGGTAGAAGTGTAATTAGCACTACTGATGGAGGCTATATTATAGCTGGTTATACTCAAAGTATTGATGGAGATATAGAAACCACTAAAAATATAATTCAATACGACTTTTGGATTTTAAAGTTTGACTCCAATGATAACCTTATATGGCAAAAAACCTATGGCGGTTCAAAAGATGACAAAGCATCTAAAATTATTAAAACAAAAGATAATGGTTTTGCTATTGTAGGTTACGGAAAAAGTGATGATGGAGATGTAAATACAAACGAAGGGTTTGATGACGTTTGGGTATTAAAACTAGACAACAACGGCACAATAGTATGGAAAAAAACTACTGGTTTTTCTGGAGCTGACCAAGGTTTTTCAATTATTCAAACTTCTGACGGAGGTTATTTTGTTGGAAGTATTCTAGATGTTACAGCATCTGGAGGCTTAGGTAATTCAAAACAAGCAGCCAAACATGCCGGTGGAGACTATTGGGGAGTTAAACTCAATATTAACGGAGATATTGAATGGAGAAAATACTTTGGAGGCACAAATACTGATACTTGTTACGACGTAGCAGAAGCAGCTGACGGCTATTTATTAATTGGTTCTTCAGACAGTAATGATGTAGATATAAAAAACAACAAGGGCTCTTATGACTTTTGGGTTGTTAAGATTAATAAAAGTGGAAATTTACTTTGGGAAAAATCTTTTGGTGGTACAGAAATTGATGAAGCTAGAGCAATAACAAAAACCAATGATGGAAACTTCATTATAGTAGGAGATACACGTAGCTCTAATCAAGACATTTCTCAAAATAATGGTGGTGCCGATTTATGGGTTGTAAAAATAACAAGTCAAGGAGCATTGCTTTGGCAAAAGAACTATGGCGGTTCGAGTTTTGATGTTGGCAGATCGATTAAAAAAACATTGAACGGAGATTTTTTAATCTCTGGAAGTTCAAGAAGCGCTGACAACAATTTCATCAATAAAGGTCAAAATGACGCATTGATTATGAAAATTGATACAGATGGAAATCTATTATGGCAAAAAACCGTTGGAGGAACAGAAATAGATTTTTGCTACGATGCTGTAGAATTAACAAATGGTAGTATTATAGCTGTAGGCGATAGTAGCAGCAATAACCAAGATATAACAACAAACAAGGGGTTTTCAGACCTACTAATTATCAAACTAAAATAATAAATGAAATACTTTTTAACTTTTTCCCTTAGTCTATTACTATTTTCTTGTAGCTCAGATAATGATGAACCTATCAAAGAAGTTTCAGTAAAACTAAAATTTAGTCAAAATTGGGATGGTACTTTAATTGAAAAATCTGACTTAGAAAGCACTGAATTCACTAATAAAAAAGGAAGTAAACTCTCTATAAGCAGATTACGCTATTTAATCTCACGTATTAGCCTTGTTAATGGTGCAGGAGATACAACTAAATTTGACAGTTACAAACTAATTGACCTAAGTAAACCAGACAGTTTAACCTACGCTCTTTCTAAAAAAATATCAGAAGGAAGCTATAAACTACTTTTTACCTTCGGTTTTAATAATAGTAACAATTTAAGTGGAACATATCCAGATTTAAACTCTGCTGATTGGAATGTACCAGATATGATGGGAGGAGGATACCACTTTATGCAATTAGACGGTAAATACAAAGACACCTTAGGGGTAGAAAACCCATATAATTTTCATGCTGTAAGAGCTTATGACAAAGAAAAAGATTCTATTTTAGATACTTCTTTTGGAATTGAAACTGGCTCTATCCTCTTAAAAAACAATGCTACAATAGAAATTAAAATGAATGTAGCTGGATGGTTTAAAAGTCCTAATGACTGGGATTTAACCAAAAAAAGTGTTGACTTAATGATGGATTTTGAAGCTCAGAAAGAAATTTCTGAAAATGGGAAAAGTGGTGTATTTAGTTTAGGAAATATTTCTCAATAATAATGATGCTAAAAAGTATATATCTTTCTTTTCTACTGTTTCTTTTACTTAGTTGTTCTTCTAAAGGAGAAGAAGAAAGTATATATACTCCTGTTCCTACTAGTTTAGAAATCCCTAAATTATTTCAACAAAAATTAATAGCTCCTGTTATTCCAGCTAACAATCCTCTAACAAAAGAAGGAATAGCTTTGGGTAAAAAATTGTTTTTTGACCCTATTTTATCAAAAGACAACACACAATCTTGCGCTAGTTGTCACGACCCTAAAAACGCTTTTACCGATGACACTCGTTTTAGTGAAGGAGTCGATGGTAAATTCGGAACGCGAAACTCAATGCCGCTTTTTAATTTAGCTTGGAATTTTGATGAACGTTTTATGTGGGACGGAAAAGAACTCAGTATTGAACGTCAAGCATTCTCTCCTGTTCGTAATCCAATTGAAATGCACAGTGACTGGAAAAATGTATCTAAAAAACTACAAGAACACGCTGAATACCCGACCCTTTTTCAACGAGCTTTTGGAGCATCAAAAATAGACTCAACATTAGTTACCAAGGCAATCGCTCAGTTTGAAAGAACTCTAATTTCTGGAAATTCAAAATTTGACCAACACCTTTTAGGTAAAGTAGAGTTAACTCCTGAAGAACAAAATGGGTTTAATGTGTTTATGGACGAAACTAGAGGAGACTGTTTTCATTGTCATGGAAGCGACAACAACCCTTTATGGACAGATAACAAATTCCACAACAACGGTTTAGATGAAAATTTTACCGATTTAGGATTAGGCACCGTTACAGGTGACCCTAATGATAACGGAAAGTTTAGAAGCCCCTCTCTACGAAATTTAAAATTTTCCGCTCCTTACATGCACGATGGACGGTTTACTACTTTAGAAGAAGTTATAAACCATTATTCTGAAGGTTTAAAATTATCTTCTACAATAGATCCCTTAATGAAGAAAGCCAATCAAGGAGGAGTACAACTCTCAGATAAAGATAAAGCAGACTTAAAAGCTTTTTTGCTAACCCTTTCTGATGATGATTTTGTAAACAATACTGATTTCAAACAATAATCTTCTAACAATCAACCTGTAGATTTAAAGTATAAACAATTTTTATTGCTTAATAACTATATTCATTTCAAAAAATGATATAAATCATATTTTGTCATTATCTTTGCAGTCACTTAGATTTAATCTATTTAAAACGATGATAAAAGTTTCAGACACAGCAAAAAAGAAAGTCATTGAACTAATGACTGATGACGGATTTGACACTACAACTGACTTTGTTCGTGTTGGGGTAAAAAGTGGCGGTTGTTCAGGATTATCATACGACTTAACTTTTGACAAAACCCAACAGGAAAACGACAAGGTTTTTGAAGACAACGATGTAAAAATTATTGTTGATAAAAAGAGTTTTTTATACCTAGTTGGAACAACTTTAGAATATTCTGGAGGTTTAAACGGTAAAGGATTCGTATTTAACAATCCTAATGCTAACAGAACTTGTGGTTGCGGAGAGAGTTTCTCTTTATAAACCTATACATCACAAAAAGAATACAAAAAACTGATGAGTAAATACACCGAGGACGATTTAAGAGAAGAATTAAAAACCAAAGAGTACGAATATGGTTTTTATACTGATATTGAAAGTGAAAAGTTTCCTAATGGAATAAACGAAGATATCGTTCGTGCCATTTCTAAAAAGAAAAATGAGCCAGAATGGATGACTGAATGGCGTTTAGAAGCTTTTAGAATTTGGGAACAAATGGAAGAACCAGAGTGGGCTAATGTTACCTACAAAAAACCAAGTTTTCAAGATATTTCTTACTACTCAGCTCCTAAACAAAAACCTAAATTAAATAGTTTAGATGAGGTAGACCCTGATTTATTAGCAACTTTTGAAAAATTAGGAATTTCTTTAGAAGAACAAAAAAGGTTAGCAAATGTAGCTGTTGATATTGTAATGGATTCTGTTTCTGTTGCTACTACTTTTAAAGAAACCTTAGCTGAAAAAGGAATTATTTTTATGCCAATTTCTGAAGCTATTCAAGAGCATCCAGAATTAGTACGAAAATATATTGGTTCTGTTGTACCACCAACTGACAACTTTTACGCTGCGTTAAACTCGGCAGTATTTTCAGATGGATCTTTTTGTTATATTCCAAAAGGAGTTCGTTGTCCAATGGAATTATCTACTTACTTCCGTATTAACGAAGGAGGAACAGGACAGTTTGAGCGTACGTTAGTAGTTGCAGATGAAAGTAGTTACGTTTCTTACTTAGAAGGATGTACTGCTCCACAACGTGATGAAAATCAATTACACGCAGCAGTTGTTGAGCTTATTGCTTTAGACGATGCTGAAATAAAATATTCAACAGTTCAAAACTGGTTTCCTGGAGACTCAGAAGGTAAAGGAGGAGTATATAACTTTGTTACCAAAAGAGGTTTGTGCGAAACCAATGCTAAAATTTCTTGGACGCAAGTTGAAACAGGGTCAGCAATTACATGGAAGTACCCAAGTTGTATTTTAAAAGGAAATAATTCTGTAGGTGAATTTTATTCAATTGCTGTAACAAACAATCATCAACAAGCCGATACGGGTACTAAGATGATTCACTTAGGAAAGAATACCAAATCAACTATTATATCAAAAGGAATTTCAGCAGGTAAGTCGCAAAACAGTTATCGTGGTTTAGTTCAAATAAATTCAAGAGCAGAAAATGCACGTAACTTCTCTCAATGTGATTCTTTATTAATGGGTAATGAGTGTGGTGCTCATACTTTTCCTTATATCGAAGCTAAAAATAAATCGGCTCAAATAGAACACGAAGCTACTACTAGTAAAATTGGTGAAGATCAATTATTTTACTGTAATCAACGTGGTATTGATACTGAAAAAGCTATTGCATTAATTGTTAATGGGTTTAGTAAAGAAGTATTAAATAAGCTTCCAATGGAATTTGCTGTAGAAGCTCAAAAATTATTAGAAATTTCGTTAGAAGGTTCTGTAGGATAATTAACCTAATGTGTTAATTATAAACACAACAATTATTAAAAATTAAACGTACGCTTATAGTCAACAGCTTAAAGCCAATAGTATAAGAACAATGTTAAAAATAGAAAACTTACACGCACAGGTAGAAGACAAAGATATTCTTAAAGGAATTAACTTAGAAGTAAAAGCAGGAGAGGTTCATGCAATTATGGGACCAAACGGTGCAGGTAAAAGTACCTTATCATCTGTAATTGCCGGTAATGAAACTTACGAAGTAACTTCTGGTTCTATTGAATTAGAAGGAGAAGATATTAGCGAATTAGCTCCTGAAGAAAGAGCCCATGCTGGTGTATTCTTATCATTCCAATACCCTGTAGAAATACCTGGTGTTACTGTTACAAACTTTATTAAAACAGCCATTAACGAATCTCGAAAAGCCCAAGGTTTAGAAGAAATGCCTGCTAAAGATATGCTTAAAAAGATTCGTGAGAAATCAGAATTATTAGAAATCGATCGTAAATTCTTATCTCGTTCTTTAAACGAAGGATTTTCAGGAGGTGAGAAAAAACGTAATGAGATTTTCCAAATGGCTATGTTAGAACCTAAATTAGCTATTTTAGATGAAACTGATTCTGGTTTAGATATTGATGCTTTACGTATTGTGGCTAATGGAGTTAATAAGTTAAAATCTAAAGATAACGCTGTAGTAGTTATTACCCACTATCAACGTTTATTAGAATATATCGTTCCTGATTATGTACACGTTTTACATGATGGAAAAATTGTTAAAACTGGAGATGCTTCTCTTGCTTTAGAGCTTGAAGAAAAAGGATACGATTGGATTAAAGCAGAGGTAAATAGTTAAAAAGTTGAAAAGTAAAAAGCGAAAATTTGCTCATAAGATAAGCCATTTTTCAGTTTTACAAACTTTTATACTTTATAAACTTTACAACTAAAAACAATGGAGTTGAGAGAAAAAATATTATCATCATACGTAGCTTTTGAAGACAATGTAAATATTAATTCAGATTTACATGAAATAAGAACAAAAGCACTACAAAATTTTGAAAAATTAGGCTTTCCTACAAAAAAATTAGAAGCTTGGAAATACACTTCTTTAAATTCAGTTTTAAAAGAAGATTATAGTATTTTTCCTGATAGAGATGCTTCTGTAGAGTTTGCTGATGTAAAAAAATACTTCATTCATGAAATAGATAGCTATAAAATAGTTTTTGTGGATGGTAAATACAGTTCTTTTTTATCAACTACTACTCATGATGGAAAAGATATTTGTTTATTATCTGCTGCTTTTTCTAAAGAAAAGTATAAGCCTATTATTGAAAAATATTTTAACAAAATTGCTAAACAAGACAATTTAACGTCTTTAAATACAGCTTTTGCTACAGAAGGTGCATTCATTCACATCCCAAAGAATGTTGAAGTTGAAAAACCTATTCAGATAATTAATTTTACTACAGGTAAAGAACATGCAACCATGTTACAGCCTCGTAACTTAATTATTGTAGAGCAAAATGCACATGTTCAAATTATAGAACGTCATCAAAACCTTAACAATAATGCTGTATTAACAAATGCCGTAACTGAGATTTATACAGATACACATGCTACAGTAGATTATTACAAGATTCAGAATGACAATAATGATGCTTCTTTAGTTGATAATACATATATCGAGCAACAGAAAGAAAGTACATGCTCTGTACATACTTTTTCTTTTGGTGGCAATATTACTAGAAACAACTTAAACTTCTACCAAAAAGGAGAATATATTAACTCTATTTTAAAAGGAATTACCATTATTGAGGGGAAACAACACGTTGACCATCATACTTTGGTAAACCATATAGAGCCTAACTGTGAAAGTCACCAAGACTATAAAGGTATTTATACCGATCGTTCTACTGGTGTGTTTAATGGTAAAGTTATTGTTGAAAAAGAAGCTCAAAAAACAAATGCTTACCAACAAAACAACAATGTTTTAATAAGTGATAAAGCAACTATAAATGCTAAACCTCAATTAGAAATTTTTGCTGATGATGTAAAATGCTCTCATGGTTGTACCATAGGTCAATTAGACGATCAAGCTTTATTTTATATGCAGCAAAGAGGTATTCCAAAGAAAGAAGCAAAAGCTTTACTTATGTACGCCTTTGCAAATACTGTTTTAGAGAGTGTTAAAATACCAGAGGTTAAAAAAAGAATTACCAAATTAATTGCCAACAAATTAGGGGTTAATATTGGTTTTGAACTATAAAACAAACAAAAGGCATTATATTTAATAATGCCTTTTTAATTCTTTAAATGTTATGAAATATAAGTTTTTAAAAAGCTTATCAACCCCTTACCCATATTTATTTCATACCAAAAGAAATCTTATCATTGCTTGTATACTAAGTATTGTAATATTCTTAGTTAACTATTACTTTTCTCAAAATACTGTTACAAACAATTTTTATCCTTGTCTAACGGCTAGTATAGTTACTTTTTTGAGCATCTTATTTTTTACTGAATTGGTGCCCAACGTTTTTTTCACTTCTGAAATTAAAGAAAATTGGAATACTTTAAGAGAATTTTTCTTTACTCTTGGTATTCTTATTTCAATAGCTCTTTTTCAAAATAGTTTTCTGTACCCTATTAAAAATAGTGTTAATAGTAATTTTTTTTTAAGTTTTATTAATACTTTCTCTTATGTTATTTTAATCGGTACTACACCTATACTCATTATTATTTGGATAAACTATGTGGTTATTTTAAAAGAAAATTTAAGAAGTGTTAAAGCGTACAATAAAGAGCTCGAGAAAGAATTAAAACAAAAAAACAAAGAGATTGTTTTATCTATAAAAACGAATAATATAAATGAGACATTAATTCTTGATTTGGCTACTTTTTTATTCGCTAAATCCGAAGGGAATTATGTAGACATATACACTAAGACTCTTAACTCTGTAGACATTAAACCATACAGAATATCTATTCAAAAATTACTTAATAATTTATCTGATTACCCCTTTATTTTAAGTACACATCGTTCTTATATAATTAATATTAAAAATATTAGAAGAACCTCAGGAAATGCGAGGAACTATAAAATTTCATTTCCTAATGTTTCCCATGAGGTTCCTGTATCTAGAAATAAATTTAAATTATTTAAAGAGAAGTTTGACAAGTTTTATAAATAGAATTTATAATGTATATCCTACTCCCATTCCAAAAAACAATCTTGAATCAAAATCACCTGGTCTAAACCTTCCGCTATCAACAATTCCTTTTAATGAACTCCAAACATCAAAGGTTATAGTTATTCTATTAAAAGTATAACCTAGAGAATTTATCATTCCGTAATTAAAGTAAGAATGTGAGTTTTTATACTTTTCATATACACCTAAGTGATCTATATATAAACTTCCTTTTGATTTTAAGTTAGTATAGCCAAGAAAAGGTTGAATTGACATGTAAAATCTTCTTTTATTAAAAGGATAAAAACTAAAATCTACCAAACCAACAACAGATAAGTCTCTTGTGTAGCCATCAACAAAACCTGTAAACATATTTTCGTCTTCATTAATAAAACTGTTTTGATAGGCTGCTCCTACCATTAAGGTAATCTTCTTACTTTCCAACAATTTCCTTTTCGCTTTAAAAACAAAACCATAATGCTTTCCAAAACTTGTATTAATTATATCAGTCGTATAGCCCAATTCTAATTTCCACTTTCTTGTAGTATCATGTTCTTGAGCATTCATAAAAAAACTACTTAACAATACTATATATAAAATTTTCTTCATTTTTTCTTATTCAATAATTTGTAATCCTTTTTTAAACCCTTTAATTGGACTATTTCTATGAGAGGTGTTTTCTAATCTTTCGTAACTGAAATTAAAATCATTATAGTTACTCAATTTTAGTCGTTTAACCATTGCATCAAATGATGCGTTCATACCAACTCCCTCTATGTCTCCCATAGCCATGTAAAAAGATTTGCCATCTAACAAACTTAATTCCTTAGCTTCTTCCTCTAAATCGAAAATAAATGAGTTATACCACATTAAATTAGGGCTTACCACAATTGCATTATCAAAAGGGTTTTCTTGTTCTTCTTGCATCATAACATATAAAGCAAAATAACCTCCAAGTGAATGTCCATAAATTGTTTTTGTTAAACTCTTTATTTGATAATCTTCTTCAATCACAGGGATTAACTCAGAATTTAAAAAGCTAATAAACTTCTTTGCTCCTCCTGAATCTCCATCAAAATCTCTGTCATATGGGTAAGAATAATCTGTACCTCTTTCATTATCGCCCGCATAACCTATGCTCACTATAATGGTATTTTCTTTTTTTTCTAAACTTAACATTTGCATACATTCATTATAATAGTCGTCACCATCTAATAAATAAATCACGTGATAATCTTTAGTTACATCAACTTCTTCAATACTCCCTATTTTAATAGTATACTTAAAATTTGTTGAGTTCGATTTTAGAGTAAATTTTTGCTGTTTAATGTTAGAAGGTAAATCTTCTTCAGTACAACTCATAAAGAAAAAGAGTATAAAACTTAAAAATACAAAAGGGCTTTTTGTGTAAGAATGCGTAATCATTTTTTATGTTTTTTATTAATCCGCATCAAAAATATCTCTCTCACTTGCCTTTAAATATTGTAAAAAGATATATGGTATGAAATGTTCTTTATTTGTGACAAATGGACTCTTCATAATATCGTTTAAATAGTAACACCCCTTTAATAAATACTCTTTAAACCTGATGGAAGAACCTTCTTTATTAAAACTGAAATATTATTTTTCTATATTTATAAAAACTCTTTATTATGAATAAACCTATTAAATCGGTATTACTAATCGCTGGTATTGTAATTCTTGTGTATGGAATTTATACACTTATTCAACCAGAAACACAAACTTCTATTGGTGATATAGACTTGGTCAAAGCACAAAACAACACTAATTCTTACCTTAGCATTACTATAGGTATTGTTGCTATTGTTATAAGCTCATTTGCTGGTAAAAAATAATAATCTCTATTTCTCAGTTTAAAAACCACCCTAACAGGTGGTATTTTACTTCTATAAAATTTTATGTAATGAATTAAATTTATCTACGTCAAAAGTATCGTAAACTAATTTATTTACTTAAAATTTAAAAAATGCGAAAAACAATTACTCTCACCTTTACCTATTTACTAATTTTTGTGAGTGTTCAAACACAGGCACAAACTGATGTATATGATGCTTTATTAAAAACCTATGTTGATTCTCAAGGTAATGTGGATTATAAAGGGCTAAGAAAAAATCGGGCGGTTTTAGATATATATATAAAGCATTTGAATAACACCATACCTAGTAATAAATGGTCGCAAAATAAAGCAAAAGCTTTTTGGATTAACGCTTACAATGCTTATACAATCAAATTAATTTTAGATAGTTATCCTTTAAAAAAAATTACCGACATTAAACGTAAAGGAAGAAATGCTTGGAAGATTCCTTTTGCTTCTGTTGGTAAAAAACTATACTCGCTAGATTATATTGAGCATAAAATACTTCGTAGATGGCATGATGACCCTAGAATTCATGTTGCCTTAAATGCAGCATCTAAATCTGGACCTCGATTTGTAAATTTTGCTTTTACTAAAGAGAATATAGAAGAAGCGTTGGAAAACTTAATGAAAGCTTTTATAAACGACTCCACAAAAAATAAGATTACGTTAACTAAAGTTGAAGTTTCAAAAATATTTCAATGGTACCAAGAAGACTTTACCTCTCGTAATACTTTAGTAGATTATATAAATAAGTACTCTCACATTAAAGCTAATGATAATGCCGAAGTGCTATATTTGGACTACGATTGGAGCTTAAACAACAAATAGATTACGTTTAAAAGATGAAAGACACATCTTGTTTTTCATCTTTTAAACATGCTGGTCTATTAAAATCATGTTTCCATCAGGATCAAAGAAAACGATGCTAGAAGGGCCCGAAGTCTCTTCATCTGCCTCACTTTTCAATTTGATGTGATTTTCTTTTAAATGTTGTTGAATGGTTCTTACATCGTCAAAGTCATCTAACTCATTGGCATTTTCATCCCAACCTGGATTAAAAGTAAGAATATTATTTTCAAACATACCTTGAAACAACCCAATTAACGAATTACCATTTTTCATAATCAAATAATTGCTTTCTATTTGACCTGCAAAAACAGTGAATCCCAACGTTTCATAAAATTCTTTCGACTTATTAATATTTTTCACTGATAAACTAATTGAAAAGGCTCCTAGTTTCATAATTTTATAGCTTTAATTTTTTTCTTCAAAAAATATAATACTCCCTTTTTACAAATAAATTTTTAGTCTGTTTAATAACAATTTATGACAGTAAGAAGAGTGTATAAGATAATCATTTTATTCAATTCATCCTTTTAAAAATAAATAAAAAAATCCCACACAAGTTGTGTGGGATTTTTTTATTTATCTGTATAAACTTTATACTACATTTCTAAAGCTTTGGTAGGGTTATTATTCATTAATAGCTCTACAGGATTTTCTAACGCTTCTTTTACAGCTACTAAGAATCCAACAGACTCACGACCATCAATAATTCTGTGATCGTATGATAATGCTACATACATAATTGGTTGAATCACTACTTCGCCATTAACTGCCATTGGGCGATTTACAATATTATGCATTCCTAAAATCCCACTTTGTGGAGGGTTGATAATTGGTGTAGATAACATAGAACCAAATACACCACCATTCGTGATAGTAAACGTACCTCCTGTCATTTCATCAACTGTAATTTGTCCGTCACGTGCACGTAATGCTAAACGCTTTACTTCGCTCTCAACTCCTCTAAACGTTAAATTTTCAGCGTTTCTTATTACTGGCACCATTAATCCTTTAGGACCTGATACTGCAATAGAAATATCTTGGAAATCGTGACTTACTTTGTAATCTCCATCAATCATAGAATTTACATCTGGATACATTTTTAAAGCTCTTACTACTGCTAAAGTAAAGAATGACATAAATCCTAAACCTACACCGTGTTTTGCTTTAAACGCTTCTTTATATTCGTTACGTAAGTCGAAAATTGGTTGCATATTAACCTCATTAAAAGTAGTTAACATCGCTGTTTCGTTCTTTACAGAAACTAAACGTTGCGCTACTTTACGACGTAACATTGATAACTTTTTACGCTCTGTACCACGAGATCCCATTCCTGGAGTTCCCATTGAAGGCACTGCTTTTACAGCATCTTCTTTTGTTACACGACCGTCTTTACCAGTTCCTTTAACATCAGATGGATTCATCCCTTTTTCAGCTAATACTTTCTTAGCTGCTGGAGATGCTGTACCAGTTGCATATGTTTCTTTTGCTGGTTCAGCCTTAGGTGCTTCTTTTTTCTCCTCAGTTTTTGGTGCAGCTGCTTTTGGTGCTCCAGCTTCATCTGGCTTTGCAGCATCCATATCAATATGACAAACTACTGCTCCTACTGCTACTGCATCACCCTCTTCAGCTTTTAAAGTGATTATTCCGCTTTCTTCCGCAGGTAATTCTAACGTTGCTTTGTCAGAATCTACTTCGGCAATTGGTTGATCTTTCTCAACGTAATCACCATCTTCAACTAACCAAGTTGCGATTTCTACTTCTGTAATTGATTCCCCCGGAGAAGGAACTTTCATTTCTAAAACCATCAGTTCTAAATTTTATATATCTGAATTATTTTATTTCTTTTATTTGGGCGTTTCCCTATCGGGTCGGGCTTTTCGCACTACACGGTAGTTTGCTTCTATCCCTAACGCATTTATTTTTTAATCAAAAACCTTATCTATAATAGCTTGATGACGTCTTTTAAAACGTGCACTTGAACCTGCTGCTGGCGCCGAACGGTACTCTTCCGAGGCACATTCTAACCTAGCTAATTCAAAACGTTCTAACATATAACTCCAAGCTCCCATATTTTTAGGTTCTTCTTGCGCCCAAACATAACGTTCTACATTTGGATACTTGTCCATTACTTCTTTAATTTTATCATTATGTAATGGGAACAATTGCTCTATACGAACTAAAGCTACATCTTCTCTTTCTAACTTTTCACGTTCTGCTAATAAGTCATAATAAAATTTACCTGTACAGAACACCATTTTCTTAACTTTTGATGTATCGATAGTATCATCAATCACTTCTTGGAAAGTTCCGTTTGCTAAATCTTCAATAGGGTTTACTGCTTTTGGTAAACGTAATAAACTTTTTGGTGTGAAAACAATTAATGGTTTTCTAAAATCACGCTTCATCTGACGACGCAAAATATGATACATATTTGCTGGTGTAGAACAGTTTGCTATTGTCCAGTTATCAGTTGATGACGATTGTAAGAAACGTTCAATTCTACCTGATGAATGCTCTGGTCCTTGACCTTCATACCCGTGAGGTAGTAACATTACCAATCCGTTTTGTAACTTCCATTTATCTTCTGCTGAAGAAATATACTGGTCGAACATAATTTGTGCTCCGTTGGCAAAATCACCAAACTGAGCTTCCCAAATGGTTAGGGTATTTGGAGCTGCCATTGCATATCCATAATCAAAACCTAACACTCCATATTCTGATAAGTGAGAGTTGTAAATAGTCATCTCTCCTTTATTCTTAGGGTTTGTGTTTAATAAATTTACACGCTCTAAAGTTTCTTCATCACGCATAATTGCATGACGGTGAGAGAATGTTCCTCTTTCTACATCTTCTCCTGAAATACGAACATCGTATCCTTCTTCTAACAACGTACCGTATGCTAAGTTTTCAGCTGTACCCCAATCTAATAAGTTATCTTCAAAAACCATTTTTTCACGACCTTTTAAGATACGTTCTGCTTTACGAACAAACTTGTGTCCTTCTGGTGTTTTTGAAATAACTCTTGCAATGCCTTTTAAACCATCTACTGAATAGGTTGTATCTACAGGCTGTAACATATCTTGTAATTGCTTACGTACAAACCCATCCCATACATCAGGCATGAACTCTTGAATTTTAGACGTTTCTTTCTTTTTAGATTCTGTAAATTCAGCCTCTAAATGCGCCTTAAATTCATCTGTTATTTTCTGTAAGTAGTCCGTTGTTATACTTCCTTCTTCTATTAATTTATTAGCATAAATTTCTCTTGCATTTTTATGCTTAGAAATTGCCTTATATAATTTTGGCTGAGTAAAACGTGGTTCATCTCCTTCGTTATGACCGTATTTACGGTATCCTAATAAGTCAATAAAAATGTCTTTGTTGAATTTCATACGATATTCAACAGCCATTTCCATAGCGTGACAAACAGCCTCAGCATCATCAGCGTTTACGTGTAATACTGGAGATAACGTTACTTTAGCTACATCAGTACAATACGTACTTGAACGAGCATCTAAATAATTGGTTGTAAAACCAACTTGATTATTTACTACAATGTGTATAGTACCTCCTGTTTTGTATCCGTTTAATTGTGCCATTTGCACAACTTCATACACAATACCCTGAGCCGCAACGGCCGCATCACCATGTACTAGAATTGGGAGTATCTTATTTTCGTTTCCTTCGTAGTCTTTATCAATTTTAGCTCTAACTATTCCTTCAGCAACTGCATCAACAGTTTCTAAGTGAGATGGATTTGGAACTAAATTCATCTTCATTTTTTGTCCACCTTGATACGCTTTGCTTAAGGTTAAACCTAAATGATACTTAACATCTCCATCTATATCTTGATCTTCAAAATCTTTTCCTTCAAACTCACTAAATAAATCGCGAATAGGTTTTTTAAAGATGTTTACCAAAGTGTTTAAGCGTCCACGATGTGCCATTCCTAACACGCATTCTTCCACTCCATACAATTCAGCCGCGTCTCTAAGCGCTACACTTACCCCTGGAATTAATGTTTCTCCTCCTTCAACAGAGAATCGTTTTTGACCTACATACTTTGTTTGCAAAAAGCTTTCGAAAGTTGATGCTTGATTTAGCTTCGTAAGAATATACTTCTTAGACTCTACATCATAACTTGGATGGTTAGCATTCTTATTCAAACGCTCATTCCACCACTTTAACTCCTCAGGGTTGCGTACATACATATACTCAACTCCAATGCTTTCGCAGAAAACAGACTTTAAATAGTTTATAATTTCTGCTAAACTTTTAGGTCCTATTCCTAAAATCTCTCCTGCATTGAAAACAGTGGATAAATCTGATTGATTTAATCCAAAATTTTCAATATCTAATGTTGGAGTATATGTTCTTCTATTTCGTACTGGGTTTGTTTTGGTAAACAAATGGCCACGGGTACGGTAACCGTTAATTAAATCGATTACTAAAAATTCTTTACGTACTTCTTCAGGGACTTCTACCGAAACTTCTTCATCTGTTAATGAGTATTTCTCGTTAGCCAAATCATATCCTTGAAAAAAACTTCTCCAACTTGGTTCTATCGCATCAGGATTTTTTTGATATTGTTCATACAAATCACCTATAAAACCTGCATGTGCTGCGTTTAAGAACGAAAACTTGTCCATATATTTTGTTATACTTTTCTATCAATAAGAATAATGGAGACAAAAGTACAACTTTTACGAAAAATACCATTCCTTTTTAGTCTAATTTTAAACTCTTTAACGAGTATTAGCTTTTTGTTAAATTTCAGTTAAAAACATAATTCCCTTAAAAAATAAACAACTGAAATCCAGAGATAAGTAATTTTAATCTTACTTTTTTTAAAAAATAATTTGCAGATATAAAAAATCCCCTTAAATTTGCACTCGCATTTTAAGACAAGTATGTTTTAAATTCCTCCTTAGCTCAGTTGGTTAGAGCATCTGACTGTTAATCAGAGGGTCCTTGGTTCGAGCCCAAGAGGGGGAGCAAAGGCAAGGTAGAAGCCGATAATTTCTACAGTACATATATATTGTTCTACATGAACATTCCTCCTTAGCTCAGTTGGTTAGAGCATCTGACTGTTAATCAGAGGGTCCTTGGTTCGAGCCCAAGAGGGGGAGCAAAACAAAAAAAATCAATCTTTTTTAGATTGATTTTTTTGTTTTAATGATTTTCACCAACTGCTCTATTCATTACATCTTTTTTTATATTTATCTTCTCTATAAATGTCTTTTTCACCTCAAAATACACAACATTGTAATACAATCTAAGAATACTATAGTATCAGATAAATAACACCTAAACCTATTGTAATATAATCCCGTTTCTTCATCTTCATACTGCCCTTGGTAACGAAATAGGATAAAAGAACGTTTTTTCTACCTTAAAACTACGAGCTTTTCCGTATATATCCAACTCACATTCCCATACTTTTTTACCACTACTATGATATGCTTGTATAGGTGTACCTATAAGTTTTTTTGAAATTTTATAAGCGAAGCAGATAGCATAATGCGAAAAAACTACAGCATCGCTGCTGTGCTTTATATTTTCTTGCCCCTTTGCCGCTTACTCATACACGACACGAGCGTGACGCTCGCGCTAGCGGGGGGAGATATCTAACTATAATAAAGCTGTTTTGCAACGCATTAACGATATAGAAAAATTAGATAATAGCACTAAAAGTATCTTATTTAACCTTATTGATACCCACATACAAAACTTTAAAACTAAACAAGCATTTGCGCAATAAAAAACCACAGCTTAAAACTGTGGTTTTGATTTTTTGAATGTTTTTTATTAAAAAATGAAAAGTGCCAATTTAGGACACTACCGATTCTAATCATAAGCATCACCATAATTAGAAAAACTTTGTAGAGTCCAATACCATTCTTTTCCTTTTGACTCATATATTCTTTCTAATAACTCTGTAAAACTTTTAGCTATAATCATACTGTCTTCAGGATGCGAATGAGTTTCAATAAAACTATCATAACAATAACCTTTTTTTTCACCCTGAGACAAATCAATACTAATATACTGCCCTAATCCTTCTGACGATGCTATTAGATACCAATTATTACTTATATCACCCTCTAATTCTTCCCAAATTATATCATCTTCTGGAAATAATACAGTGTTTGTAACTTTAAATTCCTGATAAGACACTATTTTTATTCCAAATGATTCATTCTTATAGAAGTCTATCCCATCGTAATTTTGATAAAAATACTTTAAGTCTTCAGGCAGTAGAATCTCCTTATCCAATTCTTTTCGATTAACGCGAATCAATTCACAGTTTGAATCTCTCTCAATCAATTCTAAAATATTGACTATACTCATAATAGTTTGATTATGTACAACTCTTAATTGCTTTAGCTAAATTGTCTTTTACAGCTTCAGTAATATTTTTATTTGTATAAATATACTTATGAAATTCTTTATAGAATTCTCTTCTTACTGATTTTGGTACTTTGGCTGCATCAAACATAGTTTCTGAAAGTTCTTGCATTTGTTTAGCTGAAATATTTTTCCAATTACCTCTTACTTTTCCAAAGTTATCCTTCATCCATTGTCTTTCAGCCCTATGTGCAGCATCATGTAAATCCTTTGTTAATTGAATTGTAGGTTGAGAAGATTGTCTACTTACATAGCCTGGAATATTATGTTTAGCCCAAGCATCCATAATATTATGATGATTAAAAAGTCCTGGACTTTTATTTCCATAATTAACTATATCATACAAATTCCCTGCCAACCCGAGTGAGTCTATCCACATATTGCTATCGTGAACATAAGCATAAAAATTAGGCTCTCCAGAAAGTAACCCAATGGGATCTTTACTTATGTAAGTTCCTGACTCTGGAGAGTAGTATCTAAACCTATTGTAATACAACCCCGTTTCAGCATCTTCATACTGCCCTTGGTAACGAAAAGGAATGAACGTTTTTTCTCCCGTAAAACTACGAGCTTTTCCGTATATATCCAACTCACATTCCCATACTTTTTTACCACTATTATGATATGCCTGTATATGTGTACCTATAAGTTTTTTTGAAATTTTATAAGCGAAGTGGATAGCATGATGCGAAAAAACCACAGCATCGTTGCTGTGCTTTATATTTTCCTGACTCTTTGCCGCTTACTCATACACGGTACGAGCGTGACGCTCGCGCTAGCGGGGAGGATATGCAATAAGTTACAAATTAGTTCCAGCGGAATATTTATACCACCTTTATAATAGGCGATTTATCTTTATATAAATCAACTTTAAACATCTTACTACCCACTAAATCTTTTTGATAGAAAAAATTTTTATGTAATGAAGAACTCCCTTTTACTCCTACACCTACTGACTCATCACTCTTTAACTTACTCTTAATTTTATTAAAAACTCTTTTTATTGACTTATCGGGTGTTTTTGATATAACTCTTAAAGAGATTCTCTCTATAATTTCTTCTGTTTCTCTTCCTCCAGTGCCCTCTATTACATAATTACAAATAGTCTCATCATACAAACTACCGTTCTCATTATCTATTTTTTTGGTAGAAAGATAAAAATTCAAATTCCTACCTCTTTTATTAGCTATGACAGTAGATAAATTATTAGAGCCTATTTCAACTTTAACTATTGAATTATCATCAACTCTTTTTTCTAAATAAAATACACAATCTTCCTTTTCTATAACTTCTAAAATAAAAGAATAAAAATTCGACAACGACATTACTAAATTTATTCGAGACATTAATTACAACTTGTTTTTACTTTTGAACGATAATCAGAATCTTAACCATAAGCTTCAAAACTAACATCTTCACCTACATCCAAAACGTCCTTTAAAACTTCTCTTTCTCTTATTGTACCAGTTTTACCATCTGCAAGACTCCTTCCTACGTTTATGTGATATACACTACCATCTGCCCTTTTAAAAGAAGCATCCATACGTCTAATATCTTTTAAACCTCCCGTAGTGTCAATCATAACTTCTGTTTTTGAGCCACCTCCAATGCGTTCAATACCTGGTTTAGCTTTTTTCTCTAGCTATAATCTCATCTATTTTAGCATTGTGGTCTCCCGTTCCTTTAGCTTTAGGACCTGGTTTTCTATAAGGTGTTCCATCACTTTTTGTCTTACTCATCCACCTTTGACTAGCTAAACCTAAAACATCAACATAACTATTGCTATCGTGAACATATGCATAGAAGTTATCACCACCAGCCAATCCAATGGGGTCTTGATATTGGTCAGGTTAAAGTATACTGTAATTAAATCAATCCCAATCAAACACCCCTAAATATTTCAACCCTTTAAAACTATCATCTAAATCATTAACACTTAAATCTTCATCTCCATAATACAAAATAGCATTAGGTTTTAAAATATTTTCTTCTTCACATTTTCTCAAAACTTTTTCTGCTAAATCAGAATCTGGCAACGTATTAAATAACAACTCTTTAATTCCAATATCCCCTATTTCAAAACCAATAAAATCATTATCATAGGAGTCATCATCTATGTATTTACAAAATTCACAACGCTCAAAATTATTTCCTGACTCATAATTGTTATAAAAATCTGTTAAGTCAAAAAATTTCTCAAATGTTTCTAGTGAGCCCTCAAAACTACCAACCCACACATGTAATTCATCCATAGTTATTTACAGTTTATTTTTTTTAATTTCTTCACATATTTACCATGCATTTCAGATATAATATTCTTTGCCTCTTGCTTACTTGTTGCTGCCTTCAACTTGGTTATTAATTCCTTATGAAAACGAGCAGAAGCTGGAGAATTATTAACTCCTGATGAAACATGAGGCCCTGAGAGCAAACTTCCTTTCCCATCAGGTACATTTTCAAAGAACACATCTGAAGTTTTGATTGTCCTTTCTGACAACTCATCATAAGAAAATCCTAGTTTTTTTGCTTTCACCGCCTGAGAAACAGGAAACATTTCATGATTTCCACCACCATGCATTGCTCTCATTGCATTTTTAACAGATTTCAAATTATCTTTCACATCACTTTCTGATGCTGTATCCCACCACTTTTTAAACCCTCCTCTCTCCCAAGGAGCTAATCCAAAAACATCAACCCAAGAGTTAGAATCACCAACATAAGCATACATATTAGGATTGTTCCCTAATAGTCCAATGGGGTCTTGATTTACATAAAGCTTCTAATTGTGCTGCGGTGGGTTGCCCGCCAAAATCTTATTGTGCCACTGTACAAACTCCTACCATGACTATCGGGAGAGCCTTTACTGCCTGTGTGTTTAGGATGCTATTTCTCGGCACTTTTACTACCCGCTGCTTCTAACAGCGTCTTGGCTTTGTTGTAATCTCTGTCTTTGATTGGCATATCTTTGGTTTTAAGGTTGTTTTGTTTTTTATACCATGCTTACTCTTTGACGGCACGAGCGAGACGCTCGCGCTAGCAGGGGCTACCACTCTCTTTCCATACTACTAAGTACTTCTTTTTTTTGTTCCTCGGTTTCAAGTTGAGAATTGCTAAACCATGAGATAGCATATTCTTTGCCTTTTTCTATACAATAAATAGCCGCTAGCCTTATAGATTTTCTAAAATCCAAAAACTTCGAATAATCTTTCAGCCATTCATCGTTTTTTTCTATACCAGAAATAATACTTTTTAAATCAGGGTAAGTATTAAAGAGATTAAATGCACCTTGTTCAATGTTTGCAATGATAATTTCAGAAACTTCATCTGTTTGCTCAAAAGAATTCATAGGAATAGATATAAAACCCGAATCTGAATCTTTGTAATACCCAATTGACCCTGAAATAATCGGATAAGAATTTAAAAAATCTTTGATAATCTTTTTATCTAATGCATTAACTTTTCTATAGTAAATACTCGATGTTACTCCAATATAGACATAATTAGAAAAGTTTCCTCTACCTTTTCTTTCAGAAAAAGTAATTATCTCTTCTCTACCATTTTCTTTAGCCTTTTTGATAAAACTATCTTTCCCTTTTTTTGAATATTCTTTATCCAAGAGGAATATACCTACTTGCTCTATTACTGATTTTAATAATTCACTCATGTTAAGTACATCTTATAACTCTTACATTATCAATTTTAGTTACCCCTGCTGCTTTTGCCTTTCCTCCCGTAGGATTAATCTTGTGATTCCCACTATTTACTTTAGCATCAAAAGCTTTTTGTTTTTTACCATAACTAGCAGTTTGGGAGTTTTTCACTTCTATTCCTGTTACCTTTCCTGTTTCAACATCTTGTGTAACAATATCATACCTTCTGATTTGTCCAGTTTCTGAATCTTTGAATGAGATTTCCTCTCCTAACACTTTTGTTTTAGGGTCAGATTCTAACTGGTTTAAAACATCACTTACAGCATCACTACCAGGAACTGAATCACCAGGATTCTTAGGTAAAAATTTCCCTAGAGCATCTCTACCTTGTTCTACCCATCCAAATGGGTCTATCCAACTATTGGAATCATGAACATAGGAATATAAACTCATACCCCCCTTTAACCCAATGGGGTCTTGGGAAATGTAAGTTCCTGTATCAGGTGAATAGTATCTAAATCTATTGTAATACAAGCCCGTTTCCTCATCTTCATACTGCCCCTGATATCTAAAAGGAATGAACGTTTTTTCTCCCGTAAAACTACGAGCTTTTCCGTATATATCCAACTCACATTCCCATACTTTTTTACCACTACTATGATATGCTTGTATAGGTGTACCTAAATGATCGGTAATAATAGAATAAGTTTCATTGTTTTGTATTTTTGCTTGTGGTACAAAGCTATCTTCTTCAAAAATCCAAGTAACTAAATCTTCCTTTTCCGACAGACTCCATTCGTGTAAAGGCACATTTTTATCGTACACCCAATAGGTTATTTTTTGGTCGTTGTATTGTTTACTTATACGCCTGCCTAAAGCATCATACGTAAATGAAATAACATCTTTATTAGGTTGTATTACCTGAGAGAGCATTCCGTTTTCTTCCCATGTATAACGCCAAACCTCAACACTTTTTTTAGCTCTTTTTTCTACTAAATTACCATTAGCATCATAGTTATATTCAAAATCTGGGCACGATAGTAACTGACCTGCTTTACCATAGGTTCGTTCGTTTTGGGCTTCGGTTTGGTATAAATTACCTACTGCATCGGGTAGTTTATAGTCAAAACTACCATCTGAATACCCTGCTTTGGCTAAGTTATTAAAAGCGTCATAACTAAAAGCAACTCCTTTGTTTGCTATATTATCAAAAATTCGGGTAAGCTTGTCGTTTATATCCCAACTATAGCGCCTATGTGTGGTTTGTTTTTCATTTACTGAAACCGCATGTACTTCAGGTTTTCCGTCGGGTCTTCTTTGCCAAGTATTGGTTACTCCTCCTGGTAAGTTACGTTCTATTTCTAAACCTAAAGCATCATAGGTATATTGTGCTTGCCAACTCGCTTCTTCTGTTTTGGCTAATGTATTGGCTATTGAGTTGTCTTTATTACGAGTAATAACTATGTTTGCTCCTAAACTACTTTCTAAATGGGTACGATAACCCATGGCGTTATAGGTGCTTTTTACCTCAATACCGTTTTGGGTTTCGGTTATTATATTTCCTGTTTCATCTCGTTTAAAAACAACAGTAGCGTTTTTATTTATAGCCTGAACTAAAAGTCCGTTTTTATCGTATTGATAAGTTTCTTTATCTCCGCTTGGGTAAACTACTTCGCTTACTTTTCCTAAACGATCGTATGTTATTTTGGTACTTACTCCTAAAGGGTCTATTTTTTCAACTACATTTCCTACTGGATTTGTTAAATAACGTTGAGTTTTTCCATCAAACCCTATTTCTTTAACAATGTGTCCTGCTGCATTGCGCTTAAAGCTATATACGTTTTTTTCTTCGTTAACTATGGCTTTTAAGTTATCGGCTCTGTCGTATTTAAAAAGTATTTCTGTATTGTTTTGTTTGCGACTTAAGAGTTTGCCTGCAGAATTGTATTTAAAATTTATATTATGTTGAGCGTCTTTTAGTTGTATTAAATTACCTAGGGCATCATATTTTAAGTTAATACGGTTGGCTTCCATAGTAACAATGCTTGTTACGCGCCCTAAACTATCGTATCGATAATTTTCTGCTATATTTTCGCTGTTTTTTATCGTTAGTACTCTACCTAACTCATCATATTTCCACTCGGTTACTACTTTATTATGATCGGTTATGGTATTTAATTGATAGTTTTTAGTATATGAGATATAGGTTCGTAAACCATTGGGGTTAATAACCGTGGTTAGTAAATTGTTTTCGTATTCGTAACGTGTTATATCGTTAGTATATCCTATTTGTGTTACAAGTTGCCCAATTTCGTTATATTCTAACAACATAACAGCTCCCATGGCATTGGTTACGCTTGTTAGTTTATTGTTTTCATAAGTATATAAGAGTTCTGCTCCATTTGGTAACCGAATATGAGTTTGGTTTCCGTATACATCGTAACCGTAATAGGTGTTTTGCCCAAGAGCATCTGTATAACAAATTAGGTTATCGTTTAAATCATACTCCCAATATTCGCTGTGCCCTAAGGGGTTTTGTACTTCTACTATTTTTTCGTCATTAATATAATACGTAGTCGTGTTTCCTTTTCCATCTGTTATTTTAGTAATGCCTTTTTCGTATGTAAACTTTTCTACACTTGTACCATCTGTAAATCCTCGTTTGATACATTTTGGTTCGTCTGTTTTATTTTCATATTGCCAATAAAATACGCTTCCATTACCATCTATTTTTTTCGTTAAAAAGTTGTTATTGTATTCGTATTGCTCTGTAATGCCTTCACTATTTGTTACCGAAGTTAATCTATTTTCTTCATCGTATTCATAGCTCACCAACGTATGCATTTTTCCTTCTGCCAGCACTTGCACCTGTACTATAAGATTATTTTCGTTACGTAAAAAGGTAATTTCACGATTGGCGGTATCGGTAATAAGCGTTAACATTCCGTTTGTATAATTCAAATCAATACTAAATTGATATTTTTGAACATTCGTTAGCTTATAATGGTTGTTTCCTAAAAAATTATCTTTGGTAAACACATACCATAAGTCTTCTTCGTAATTTTCTAGAATAATTTGATTTCCTTTACGTTGATAACTAATTTTTTCGTCTTTAAATACGTTTTCTTCTCCGTCTTCTACATAAGGTATGGATACAATGCTTCCATTGTTTTTTTTCCAGTTAATATATTGTTCGTGAACAACTAACTCTAAATATTGGTCAAAATTATGTGTCCAAATAGTACCTAAATCACTTTTATTATAGGTTACCCAAGATTGGTTATTTCGTTTCCATTCAAACGGAATAATTCCTGGCAATTCAAAATCGGTATTTTGGATGTTTAACTGTCCGGTTGGGATGTGTAACATAGCTTTTTTCTTTTTTAGGTTTTATGATGGGCAATTACAACCTTTCTTTAATTTTTTAGCAAGTTTTTTAAAGGTTTTACCTCCAAATTTCATTAAAAACTTTAGGCCTCCTAGCATTGCGAGTTTCATAACAACTCCCATTAAATCGGGTACTTGAGGTCCACCTACAATAACAGGAGGTCCTGCTGGAATAGGTATTGTGGTAGTGGTAGGTGTGTACATATTTGGCGATCCTAAAGGAATCCCTATACAACTACAAGTCATCATATTATAACTTGCAACACTAAAATAAGAGCTATCTACTTCTACTGTTTTACTACCAAAAAAGTGCAATCCTTCATGGTCTATTAACGGCATAGTAGCAGGATAAAATCCGGCTCCTAAAGGAAAGTGTTTTATGGTTCCTAAAGTAGCCATGGTACCTGCATTTGCTCGTTTTTGATTGTTTACATACACATTGGTTCCTATAACAGGAATATAATCCATTGGGTCGAAAATCATTCCTATAAAAGGGTGTGGTATAGGAATTGGTGCTGGTGATGGTGGTATAGTTACAAAATGAATATCTATACCCATTGCTATATTTGTATGTTTTGATGCTGGTTGCATATTCTTTTAGGTATTTGTTATCATACTAACTGGTTGTATCATTTCTTCTGGCTTAGGTTTTTTCCAATGTTCTCCCCAAATACTCTTTGCCAAATTTTCAACTGTTATTACTGCATCTTTCTCATTGTTTACATGGTATTTATCATACAGTTTTTCGCACACTAAAAAAAAAGTTGTGTAACGTAACATTGTTTTATCCAATTCTTTTACCGTTTCAAAACAGTTGTTAAGTAACTTGTAGGCTTCTTTACTGTTAAATTGTTTTACAGATAATTCGGAAGCTAACCTGATTGATTCTATATAAGTTGGATATACTTGATAGCTTTTAGCTGTTTCTGCTGTTTTTAAATAGTATTCAATAGCTTCACTTTTATTTCTTTTTACATGGTAAGTGGCTGCTGTAAAATTGTATCCTTGAATTAATAAACTCTCACAAACTGTATCGTCTTGAGCAATTCCATCATAGCAAACTGTTAAAGCGTTTTTAAATTTAACCAATGCTTTATCGTACTTTTTAAGCTGAAAGTATGCACTACCATAAGTAATAAGCACCGTTGCCTCTAAACTTTTATTGGCTGCTTCTTTAGCTACTTCAATACCTTTATTTCCCCACAATTCAACTCCACGTATGTTTTCTTTTTGAAGCTCTTCAAATATGTTTAAAAGACAGGTATTTATAGCTATTCCTGGTTCATGAGCATCTCCAGAAGAAGCTACTATTTCTTTCATAGCCTGAAACATCTTTAAATTGGCTTCTATACTTACTTCTTTTACCTCGTTTGGTATATACCTAAAAGCTTTACTATCTTTATAATCTACAACCATTATTTGTAAATTATCTGGAAGCTTTTCAGTTAAAGACAACACCCAATTTCCCCATTGTTTTCCTAATTGTTTTAAATTTTGAGGTAATAAAACTAGCACCAACCTAGCATTATTAGAAATAGCTTGTGCAAAAGAACTCATACACTCCAAGAACTCTTGTTCTCTATTCTTTACAGCTGTATTCTCATAAGGCTGACTTTGCCATTGTGGTAAAAGTTTTTTAGGAACTTCATCTCTATACTGTTTATTATTCCATGTGTCAATCCAAGCATTTTTTAGGTTTAAAGCAAAAGATTCCTCTTTATTATCGAAAAAAGGTATTGTAAACGGGAAAAAGAATTCTGACAAAACTCCATGTTCTCCCGATTCTAACAACACAAAAGCTTCTAACATTCTATACTCATTTTCTTCAATAAGCCATCTTACCAGTTTTGTGTCTTCTTTTACTTTTCTATACCATTTTGTTTGTAGTTGTGTAATTCTATGTGTTATAGCATTATTCTCCTGCATAGCTAATTAATTTAGTTTAAGCTTAGCTTAACATTTCCTTTTACACTAGTATTCATTCCTTGAATATCTACACTTTTCCCTTCTACACTATATTTACTCGACTTAGTTTCTTGTGTTTTAGATTCTATTTTAAGGTTCGATTTTGTTTTTATTTCTACTAAATCACTTCCCTCTTGTACTATTTTCTTAGAGTTTACAGAAACTTCGTCTTTACCATCTATAGTTACAGATTTACTAGCTTCTATTTTAATTTCTTCTGAACTTAACGTTATACTTTTAGGTGCACTAATGCTAATGGTTTCATCTCCATTCAATGTAACCGTGCTTCCACTTGGATCACTAACTGTTATTTTTCCTTTTCCTTCATCATCATCAAACGTTATGGTACTTCCACTACGAGTTGTAATGCTTTTTATTTTATTGTTATCACTTCCTCCTGCTCCTGTTTTTCCATTAAAAAAACTTCCCATTACAAATGGACGATTAGGAGTATTATACCTAAACCCTATCATTACTTGATCTCCTTCTTCTGGTACAAAAACAAACCCTCTATTAACATTCACTTGATCACTTTTACCACCATCGGGAGTTAGTACTGGTATCCAACTAGATTTCATATTATCTACTTGCCACTGGAATTTTACTTGAACTCTTCCTTTATTTTCTGGATCTTTGTTGGATACGACTGTAGCTAGCTGTGGTTCAGCAATTGGGAAATTAACTTCAAAATTGGTAGGTAAAACTTCTACACTAGAAGCTATTGCGGTAAAGCTATTTTCATATCCATCTTTAAAGGCTTCATGCTCTATTTCAGTTATAATATACTCTCCATAAGGCTTCTGCTCTTTTGCTCCCTCTCCATCTTTAAACCCTGTTGCTAAAACTTTAATTATAGATCCTACAGTTAAACTTTGTTTGTTTGATTTACCTTTAATTACATGACTATTTGCCATTTTTGACGATCGTAAAGCTTCTATCGCTTTTTCTATTTTAGATTTGTCGTTAAAAACACCATTTAAATGTTGATTAGACGCTAATTTAAACACGTCTTTAGACGCTTTAAATGAATGAGCTCCTAATTCGTTAAGACCTTTTACATTTCCTTTTACTTTTTCTGAATGTTTTTCATCTAATAAACTGTTATAGGAAAATGCACTAAAATTATTTGGTTTTGTTTCAATACCTATATGTAAAGAAGGTAAATCTTTTCCATAAATAAGCTCTATAGCTGCTTTTTGAGAAGAAGGCTTGCCAAATAATAGTTTTTGACCATCGTAATATAACCATTCATTATATTGTTTTGCTAAACGTTTAATTAGTGTATAATGACTTTCGTTATATTGACATTCATATTCTATCTCTTCTTTAAAAACTGGGGTTACCTCAGCTTTAACACTAGCTTGCTCTGTTACATCTTTTATTATGGTAGATAACTCTTTTTTTAACCAAGACTGCAAGTGTTTACCTGCCTCTAACAAAATGGTTTTTGAATAGCCTGATACATGCAACCTACTCTCAAACCCGTTGTTATGTACTAACTCTATATTAGTTATTACTCCTGAAAAGCTATAATCTTCAAAAACAATCATCATATCTTTTCCTAGCCATTTTTTAGAAGCATCTATTGTATGTGTTCCTAACTTTTCAATAACTTGATAATCTAATTCAACACAGAAAAAGTGATGATTATATATTTGTTGCGCCAAGCTTATTGATTCATAATAATCAATAAACTGCCCGTCTATACTAATTTTAGTATCAAATTTTTTCATAATTTATTTTTTTTATTCGTAAAAGGCAAAATCTTTAACATTACCTTTCTTTTTTAATAAAGACGTTAAACTTTTTTTTACTCTAACCATCTCCTCATTAGTAACACTATGATTATCTGAACTAATCCTATAAATACGATTATCATAAGTTACCCATATCCAATTTATTGTATTGAATTTTATT
Source organism: Tenacibaculum sp. Mcav3-52 (assembly GCF_022347665.1). NCBI lineage: Bacteria > Pseudomonadati > Bacteroidota > Flavobacteriia > Flavobacteriales > Flavobacteriaceae > Tenacibaculum > Tenacibaculum sp. Mcav3-52. Next base: position 218,883 of record NZ_JAKRGE010000001.1, read on the forward strand.
TCTTTTTCTCTGTACTTTTTTAGATTATTAAAAACTGTGTGTGCATCGCTAATTTTATCAAAATCCCATTCTTCAATACTTATACACAAATCATTGTATTCTTGTTTTTCTTTTAACGATAAAACAGAAAGCGTTTTTAAACTTTTAACTTTTAAAAAAGACGTGTTTTCAAAACTTCGTGCTAATTCTTCTAAAAAAACTTTAGGATATTTTTTATAAATCTTTTTTTGAGATTCAGTAACCTCACAAAGATTAAAATCATCTTTTAGCTCCTTAAACAATTCATTAAGATAGCTATTGTCTTCTTTCAATTCAGAAAACACTGTATAATACTTGTTGTCTTTCTTTTGACCTAACAATGATGTACTTTTACATGCAAACAAGAAAAACAATAAGATATATATGTAACTATATGATTTTTGAAAAATCATTTATTAAGGTATTAGTTTTAGTATCGGTCTAGTAGCTTTTTTATAAATAACTTTTGCCAATTTATTCAAACTAACTTCTTCTTCACTACTACACTTTGTAATTTGCTTAATTAAAGTATTGAATCTTTCCCATTCTCCAACTCCACATATTTCAACACAACCTATTGAACCAAAACCCGCTAAAGGGTTAGCAGGACCTCTATGTATAAAAAAGCCTGAATAAACTCTCCAAGCCATTTCTCGCATTGTAGTTATATAACTCCACTGCAGTGTATATTCTTGATTATCTTGAAGACCTACAACATGCGCTGCTTTAAGTTTTGTACGTTTTACACCAAACCTAATAGCTTTAAATTCATGTGTTTTTTGAGTTTCAAGATTTTTTACATACACTTTATATAAAGGAACCTCATATCTTTTTTTATCAGGACGATAAGGATAACTAGTGATTCTAGCTAATCCTTCTTTTTCATTTGTAACAACTATCTCTACCTTTTTCATATAGCTTAGGTATTAAAAAAGGCAATACCTAAGTTTAAAACTTAGGCATTGTTTTATATTAAGCTACTGGCCAACGATTGTCTAAGTTAGCGTTACCAATTAATAATTCTTCAGCTGAGAAAGTAACTGTTAATTTCATTGGAATTTCGTTGTTTACATCTAAATCTTCTTTGAAATAAACGATATAAGCGTTTTTAAACTCCACTTCTTTCATTTTTGAATCTTCTTCTGTTTTCTTGAAAACAATTTTTCCATCTACAGACTTAAATTGGCTATTCACCATTGCCTCGATAACAGAAGTATCTGATGTAGATTCAATAGTTAAAGTAACTCTTCCTCCGTTTACACTTGAAGATGGCTTACCTTTTGTGTCTGTGTTTCTGTTTAAGCTGTACTCAGCTTGTAATACGTCGAATTCTTTTCCTGCGAATTCGAAACTTGCTCTAAATGATCCCATAGTTTCTTTTTTTTGGGTTGAATAATTAATTTAAAACACTTTTAGAGCTTTCTCAATAAAAAAAGAGAAAGCTTTAAACAATATAAAACCTTCTCTTTTTTTATTTTTTGGCGCCATTCTATAAGAAGAAAGAAGATAACAAATATTGCCTTGTGTCGTAACAAATATAAAACTAAATAACTAACTTCCAAACGTTTCATTTAAAAAAATAATTGTTTTTTAGTAATTTTAATATAAAAACTAGTTTTAAAGACATATTATTTTCCTCTATTTTTGCACTATGCAGCTCCCTAATAAACTTAATAAAAAACTCAATCAACGAAAAATAAATAACGCTTTAAGAAACCTCGGTAAAGAGAATTCTTTTGTCGATTTTTCTTCCAATGATTATTTAGGATTTGCTAAATCAGAGATGATCTTTGATAAAACACATCGGTTTTTAGTTGATAACAATCATAAGGTTAACGGAGCTACAGGATCTCGCTTACTTTCTGGAAATCACAAACTATATACAATAGTTGAAAAACAGCTAGCTAAACTTCATAATTCTGAAACTGCTTTAGTTTTCAACTCTGGTTACGATGCTAACATCGGTTTTTTTGCTTCGGTACCTCAACGTGGTGATATTATTTTATTTGATGAACTTATTCATGCTTCTATAAGAGATGGAATTCAATTATCTAATGCTAAATCTTTTAAGTTCAAACATAATGACACAAAAGATTTAGAAGAAAAAATACTTCGGTTTACTCAGAATAACGATTCAGAAATTTATGTGATTACCGAATCTATTTTTTCTATGGATGGAGACTCTCCTGACTTGACAGCAATGTCACAAATTATCAAAAAATATAGAAATGTACATTTTGTTGTAGATGAAGCACATGCTTTGGGGGTATTTGATTTTGGGCTCATTCAAAAATTACATTTAGAAGATGTGGTTTTTGCCCGAATTATTACCTTCGGAAAAGGTTTAGGCTGTCATGGAGCAGCCATTTTGGGAAGCAAGCAACTACAACAGTATCTTATTAATTTTTCTCGTAGTTTTATTTACACTACTGGTTTACCGCCACATGCCCTAGCTACAATAAAAATTGCTTACGACGAATTAATTATTAGCGATTCTAAAGCACAACTTCAACAAAATATTCAACATTTTATTTCAGAATCCAATAGGTTGCGATTAAACTTCATTCAAAGTACTTCTGCCATTCATTGCTGTATTATCTCTGGCAATGAACATGTAAAAAATATGGCTTTGCAATTACAACAACATGGTTTTGAAGTAAAGCCTATTCTATCCCCAACCGTTCCTACAAACCAAGAACGATTACGTTTTTGTTTACACGCTTATAATTCTAAAGAAGAAATTACAAATGTTTTAGAGAACCTTGCTACTTTTGTTTAAAAAATACAATGCAAGATAATTATACCATTTTAGCTGTGTTTGAATACTCTACTGAAGCACAAGTTGTAAAGGCTAAATTAGATTCAGAAGATATTAGAACCATGTTAATGGATGAAAAAACAATTGATTCTGATCCTTTAATTAGTCAAGCCATTGGTGGAGTTAAGCTATTGGTACACAATAATGATTTAGAAAAAGCTGCTACTGTTTATAACGAAATAAGAACTTACGTAAAGGATGAAGAAGGAAACGACATTCATTGTCCAAAATGTAATTCTACAAAAATATTAGTTGCCGATTTACAACGTAAAAACATCTTTTTTATGCTCTTTCCTTTTTTTGAAAGTAAGAAATTCATCTGCAACGATTGTAAAACAATTTTTAAATGAAAAAATATTTTATTACTGGAATCTCTACAGAAGTAGGAAAAACCGTTGCTGCTGCTATTGTCACAGAAGCTTTGCAAGCAGATTACTGGAAACCTATTCAGTCAGGTGACCTAGAACATTCTGATACTCATAAGGTAGAAAAACTAATTTCTAACTCAACCACTGTTTTTCATCCAAACGCATATGCGCTACAAACACCAATGAGTCCACACGCATCCGCAGAAATTGATGGAGTGACTATTGAAATTGACAACATAAAAGAACCTTCGACTAAAAATAATTTAGTTATTGAAGGGGCTGGTGGATTGTTAGTGCCTCTTAATGATAAAAACACCTTGTTAGACATTATCAAACCTGATTATAAAGTTGTTGTTGTGTCTCGTCATTATTTGGGAAGTATCAATCACACCCTATTAACAGTTAACTTATTAAAAGAAAAAGGATTTGAAGTATCGTTGATTTTTTCAGGAAACGAACATAAAACAACGGAAGACATTATCAAAAAAATGACAGATGTTCCTGTAATTGGACGGATTGAAGAAGAACCTTATTTCGATAAGAATGTGATTAAAGAATACGCTGAATTATTTAAAAGTAATTTATAAATGAAACCTGTTACCGCAAAACATCTTTGGTCTTTTCCTTTAATTTTTGGTTTTTTAGGAGGAGTTATAGGGCTGGTTTTGCGTTATGCTTTTACAGGAAGCATTGCTAACTTTCCGTTTAAGTTTGTATTGCACTCCCATTCTCACATTATGTTATTGGGTTTTGTTTTCAATGCTTTAATTCTACTCCTTTTTACAAGGTTTACGAATGGAATTGATAACACTTCTTATCGATTATATCTTGCTTTACAGGTTTGTGTTGCCATTTTGTTAGTAGGGTTTATCATTCAAGGGTATGCATTGGTTACTATTACATTCTCTACCTTACACTTGTGGATTAGTTACTGGTTGGTAATTAGACTATGGAAACGATTAATTGGTAAAAAATCAACTTTAACATTAATAAAAGTAGGAATTATCTTTCATTTTATTTCTTCCATTGGTCCGTATGCACTTGGACCTTTAATGGCAATGAAAATGCAAAGTTCCCCTTGGTATCAACAAGCTATTTTTTTCTACTTACACTTTCAGTATTTCGGTTCCTTTTTTCTTTGGATGCTTGCCATTCTTTTTCAAAGAACAACTGTTGAGCTATCAAAAAAACAAATCATCTTAATTATTAGTGCTCTTGTACTATTATATACACACTCATTAAAATATAGTTTTAATCATCTGGCTATTCAAATTATAGGAGGTATTAGCTCAATAATTTTGACACTATTTTTCCTAAAACTAAAGAAATCATTTTCAAAACAAAAGCTTACATACCAATTGTTTTTTGGGATACTACTATTTATCGGAATTATAAATTGCTTTGGCAGTATTCCTTACTTTTCTAACTTAGTTATAACGAACAGGTTTATGCTCATAGCTTGGTTACATTTACTATTTTTAGGAATGTACCTGCCTTTTATTTGGATGGAATTGGAGACAAAAACCCATACAAGTACCTGGATTGCTTATACCTTTTTCTTACTCACTTCAGAAGCTTTTTTAGTTTTTCCTGCATTTTTTTCTGAATTGTTTTCGGCCTCAATTATGTGGCTATTGTTTATTGCCTATTTCGGAGTGGTTTTATGTATTTCTATTGTACATTTGACAGCTCTTTTTCAAAAGAACGAAACCTATGAACTTACAAGAACGCGATAAAAAACATTTGTGGCATCCGCTAAAACAACATCAAACACATCCAAATAGTTTAGGAATTGTAAAAGCAAAAGGATGCATACTAACCGACGAACACGGTAACGAATATATTGATGCTATTTCATCTTGGTATACCTGTATGTTTGGGCATTGTAATGATTACATTACAAGTCGCGTATATGAACAAATGCAAACATTAGATCAAATAATGTTTAGTGATTTCACCCACGAACCCGCCGTAAAATTATCAGAAGAATTGATTAAAATTCTTCCTGAAAATCAAAATAGAATCTTTTTTAATGATAATGGATCTACTGCTGTAGAAGCGGGAATTAAAATGGCTTTACAATACTATTTTAACAAAGGGGAAAAACGTAACACGTTTATTGCTTTTGAGGATGGTTTTCATGGAGATACCTTCGGAGCGATGTCTGTTTCTGGATTATCAGTATACAATGGCCCATTTGAAGATTTTTTAATGGATATTCAACGTATTCCTGTGCCAAACGGTGAAAATAATGAAACTATCGCACAAAAATTGCAACAGATTATTTCAGAACATAATGTTGCCGGATTCATATACGAGCCTTTAGTTCAAGGAGCAGCTGGAATGAAAATTCATAAAGCAGAAGATTTAAATAACATCTTAGCAATTTGCAAAGAAAATAACATTTTAACTATTGCTGATGAAGTAATGACTGGTTTTGGAAAAACTGGTAATCATTTTGCTTCTGATGAAGTCGCTACCAAACCAGACATCATATGCTTAAGTAAAGCATTGACAGCTGGATTGGTTCCTATGTCAATTACTTCATGTACCGAAGAAATTTATAGGGCTTTTTTAGATAATGATATTGCCAAAGGTTTTTTCCACTGCCATACCTATTCTGCAAATCCAATAGCTTGTAGTGCTGCATTGGCTAGTATTGAGTTATTACAAACCAAAGAGATTCAGGACAACATCCAATTTATTGAAAACTCTAATATATCTTTTTCCGAAAAGATAGAAAATCACCCAAAAGTAAACACCACAAGATGTAAAGGTGTCATTTTAGCGATTGATTTAAACACCAATTCTGGTCGTTATGGAACGCTTCGAGACCAACTTTTAAAGTCTTTTATGGATGAAGGCGTTTTCTTACGTCCGTTAGGAAACACTATTTACATTCAACCACCTTATGTAATTACGAAAGAGCAACTTGAAAAAATATATACAACTATTGAAAAAGTTCTAGATAGTCTCTAGAACTTTTTCCTTTTCTAATAAATTAATCTCTTCTTGAGTTTCTTTAATATGAACGTATAAATCTTCGTAAACCCATTCTCCATCTATCTTAATTCCTCTAACAATAAGAGTTCCTTCTCCTTTATCTCCTCTTATCGGAATAGAAAAATCTACATTTCCATCGTCATTGGTAAGAGAAATATTTCCTGATGGAATTCCATATTTTTCAATAGGTTGTCCCAAGTTTTCAATAACCAACTCGTTTTTAGATGCCTGCTCAATAGCATATTCAACAGGAGTAGAACTTGTCATTATTTTCGACACTCCAAAAAATGCTGCACCTACACCTAAAACAATTAATAAAATAAACCCTAAACATCCTGTTAATGGTATAAACCACAACCAATTTCTTCCAAACCAACTTTTTTGACGTTGCTCACTCATAACTTCAATAATTTTATCCCAAGATAAATATTTTTATTTTCTTTAGAATACTTGATTTTACTTTTATTTTTGCTGAAATTTTATCGTGTTGAAAGAACTTATCTCTATAACATCATTTGCATCTGTTTCAGCCTTAGGAAGCACTACTGAAAAAATTTGGAAAAACTACCTAAATAAGCAACATTTTTTAAGCTCTAAAGAGTTTGAAGATTCTAAAGCATGGGTAGCACAATTGACTGATGAGGATATACACGCTATTGAGGAGGTTCAAAATTCAGATAATAAATATAAAAATTTAGATCCATCTGTTTTATACACGCTCTTTGTTGCTAGAAAAGCAATGGAACAAACAGACTGGAAATCTTCGGATAACTTTGGAATTAACATTGGTTCTTCTCGCGGTGCTACTTCTTTGTTTGAAAAATATCACAAAGAGTTTTTAGCTACAGGAAAATCATCTACCTTAAGCTCTCCAACTACTACTTTAGGAAATATTTCTTCTTGGATTGCGCATGATTTACAGAGTAACGGACCAGAGATTTCACATTCTATTACTTGTTCTACTGGCTTGCATTCGTTACTTAATGGTGTAGCTTGGTTACAATCGGGAATGTCAGAGAAATTTATGATTGGCGCTAGCGAAGCTTCACTAACTGATTTTACCATCGCTCAAATGCAGGCATTAAAAGTATATTCTAAAGAAAATGATGAATATCCATGTAAGGCTTTTGACCTCAACAAAACCAAAAACACCATGGTATTGGGAGAAGGTGCTTCTGTATTTTGTTTAGAGAGTGGAAGTAAAGAAAATGCTATCGCTTTTATTGAAGGGGTTGGATATGCTACTGAAGTTTTGAAACACAATACTTCTGTAACAACAGATGCAGAGTGTTTTCAAAAATCAATGAAAATGGCATTGGGTACTATTTCACCAAATGAAATTGACGCTATTGTAATGCATGCTCCTGGAACTATTAAAGGAGATCAATCGGAAATTAATGCGATTCAAAAAGTATTTTCTAACAAAGTACCTTTTTTAACTACCAATAAATGGAAAATCGGTCATACGTTTGGTGCTTCTGGCTTGTTAAGTTTAGAATTAGCCGTACTAATGCTACAACACCAACAAGTTATTGAAGTTCCCTTTGCTGAACCTCAACACACTCCAAAAAAACTCAATAAAATACTGGTAAACGCTGTTGGTTTTGGAGGAAATGCGGTTTCTGTTTTAATCATAACGAAGAACACTTAAAAACAATCGATAAGAGAGATTCTCTTGACAAAGAAAAATAAGAGTCATAAAATTCCGCTTTCGAAGCGGAATTTTTTATTTTTACCTCCACAAACAACTCGAATTTATGACTGAAATTAGACACGATTGGACGAAAGAGGAAATTCTAGAAGTATACAATAAGCCTTTAATGGAGCTTTTGTACGAGGCTTCAACTATGCATAGAAAATATCACGACCCAAATACAGTACAGGTAAGTACCTTAATTTCTATAAAAACTGGTGGGTGTTCTGAGGACTGCGGGTATTGTCCGCAGGCAGCACGTTATCATACCAATGTTGAGGGAAATGATTTGATGACTGTAAACCAAGTTAAGGCACAAGCTTTACGTGCCAAAGAAGGTGGATCATCAAGAGTTTGTATGGGTGCAGCTTGGAGAAACGTAAAAGACGGACCAGAATTTGACCAAGTGTTAGAAATGGTACGTACTATTAACAAACTAGACATGGAGGTTTGCTGTACCTTAGGTATGGTTACCGAAAATCAAGCAAAACGTTTAGCGGAAGCTGGTTTGTATGCTTATAACCACAATATTGATACTTCAGAAGATTATTACGATGATGTAATTTCTACACGTGCTTTTAAAGATAGAGTAGACACTATTGAAAATGTACGTAAAACAAATGTAACTGTTTGCTCAGGAGGTATTATTGGTATGGGAGAATCTTTAGAAGACAGAGCTGGAATGCTTGAAACTTTAACTCGCTTCTCTCCACACCCAGAATCTGTACCTATCAATGCATTAGTTGCAGTTGAGGGAACTCCGTTAGAAGAGCAACCTCCTGTAAACATTTTTGAAATGGTTCGTATGGTAGCTACTGCTCGTATTGTATTACCAGATTCACAAGTACGTTTATCAGCAGGTAGAACGCAAATGAGTAGAGAAGGTCAAGCAATGTGTTTCTTTGCTGGTGCAAACTCAATTTTTGCAGGAGACAAATTATTAACTACTCCAAATCCTGATATTAATGAAGACATGAAAATGTTTGAAGATTTAGGTTTAAATACACAAAAGCCTTTCTTTAAGCATGAACAAAGAGAATCTGTTGAAGCAGAAAACTCACAATACCAATCGTTAGGTGAAAAACCAAAATGGACAAGACCAGACCATAAAATTGAGCGTAACGAACAAAAGAAGCAAGAGGCTAAAGAAATAAGAGCCTAATATCAAATAAGAAATAACCGTTGAATTAAATTTAACGGTTATTTTTTTATCATTTTCACAAACAGCTCCATACCTTTTCTTCCTCCTGATGAATTGTAACAAGGTTCCATACTTCCTGTAAAATAGGGTGCGAAGTATTTTTCATATTCATTTTTATTCCCTCCAAAAGGTGGATGGTCTTCATTTAGTACTGCATCAAACAGCAAACCAACTAGTTTACCTTTATTAGTTAGTAATTCATGTGCTTTTTGTGCATACTTTAGTCTTAACCCTGGATTGATAGCGCAGAAAAAAGTCTGTTCTATAATCAAATCAAAAGTGCCTTTTAATTCAAAAAAATCAGCATGAATTAAATTTTCCTTTGGGAAGTTAGGAACTCTTTTTTGAATTCTTTTTAACGGTGTTGAAGCAATATCTACTACAAAAACATTCTTAAATCCTTTATTAAATAAACACTCCGCCTCGTATGAGTTTCCTCCTCCAGGTATTAAAACCTGAATACTTTTATCTTCTAATTGATCAACATATTCTTTTAACGGGTTGGATATCTTTCCTAAATCCCATCCTGTTTTATTATGTAAGTACTTATTATTCCAAAATGTTTCTGACAACTCTATCATTTCTTCTTACTTTTATTTTTACAAATTTAAAAATAAAGCTTATTTAATTTAACTACTGTTAAGATGATAACTTAATATCAAAAAAAGCGATGCTTAAACATCGCTTTTTTACTAGAAGTCAAACCCTATGTAAAATTGCCAGACTCTATTTTTGGGTTTGTCTTCATCATAAATATCATTCAATCCTAGATGGTACCTTACTCCTAAACTTACTCCACTATTTGTTTTAAAACCTCCACCAAAATTTAATCCCCAATCAAAATTCCTAGGATCAAACTCTTTTGAGGTATCATACAGAATAAAGCCACTATCAAAGGTTTCTTTATGTGCTATTGAAAGTCCTATTTGAGGCCCTGCCTCTAAAAAAAAGTTTTCAGAAGGATACAGTTTTACCATTAAAGGAAGATTTATATAATCTAGCTCTTGCTTATAAGTACCTCCTCCATCTATAATTTTATACCCTTGTTGTGAGTATAATAGTTCCAATTGAAGTGAAACACTATTTCCTATAAATGACTCTCCATAAAAACCTATATGAAATCCATGTAGCTGCTCTGTTTCCGAACCTCCATTAAAACTCACTGCAGACAAGTTATATCCTCCTTTAATACCAGCTTTGGACTTTTTACTACTATCTTGTGCAACTATAGATGCACTAATCATTGTTATAAATACTATTACTAACTGAATTTTTTTCATCTTTTATTGATTTAATTTTACGATCTACTTTCCACCATTAGCTTGTAAATCTGCTATACATTGGCTATCTAATGTTGGAATTTTATTTGATGAGAATACGTTTCCAATACCATGACTAGTTTCTGCTGCCCAATACATTAAACAACTTTCTTCGTTACAATGTTTTGGATGATCTACATCTTCATGGTCTATTTGTAAAGGGGTTCCTAAATTTGTAAGTCCTAAAATATGTCCGAATTCATGATGGATTACACTAGACTCTAATAAGCTTCTTTCTGGCTCAAATGTTCCATTGCTTAGTTCTCTAATAGTTTCTTCAAAAATTACAAACGATGTATTATAATATGCAGTGCCTAAAACAAAAGAAGAATCGGAATCTTTTGAAGATTTACCATTTATAAACAATGCCCAAACCGCTATGGTATTTTGTGTGTTATAATAAGTTCTATGCTCGTTTTCAATCGTTACAATATCATTGATTGTATATACTTCTTTTCCTATAGTAGGTATTGATTTCGTATATAATTCTACACCGTTTGGTTTGAAAGTTCTTTCTTCAATAAAGTTTTTAAAGTTATTCTTTGCCTCTTCAGTTGGTTCAAATCCTTCAACATAAGCTAACTCTACAATCATTTTTTTATAAACATTGTCTGATAATAACTCATTTGCTGATGCTCCCGTAGGTTTTCTATTCTCTTTTGCAACCTCAACACCATCATTAATTATTGGTTCACTTTCTTTGGAACATCCCCAAATCAAAACACTGAATAGTAAAACTGTAAAAAACTTTTTTCTCATTATTCTTTCTTTATCTTACTTACGTAATTTGAATATCATTGGTTTTTTAAAACTTTAGGCTACTACTAGCGTAGCCATAAAGTTCCAAAATCAACTAGCTTAAAAGATTTTTTCTTTATATCTTTTTAAATGTTAATGTTATTGAAGTATCTGTTGTACTTTGTAATGTAAGTAAAGTGCTTGTATAAGTAGTTACAACCCATTCATTACCTAAAGCGCTTACAACAGTTCCCGCTTCAAACTCAACTTCTAAAAGGACTCTTGTATCTGATTCTACATCATATTCTCCTTCGATATTTTCTAAAGTTGTGTTTACTATATTTCTTGCTATTAATTTCCCTTCATTTGTAAATTCTATAGTATATGCAGCATATTCGTCAGCTTTTTCTACTCCTGCCTGAATAAAGCTTTCTACCTTAAATTTAGCTTTACTGATAATGGTTTCTAACTCGTCGGCTGCTACTTCTGCTGCTTCCTCTTCTTCTTCATAAGAGGTACACTCTTCAATAGCGTCTTCAAATTCAGAATCACTATTAACTTTCACAGAACTGCCGTTATTTAAAGTTATAGTTATTGGATACTTAACAGAGAATAATTCGCTTGAATCTAAGCTATCTACAAAGTTGTACAACTGTTTTTCCGATTCGATTACAACAGTACCTGTTTGTTCTAAATTAACATCATAAGTGAGCATTGATATTGGATATTCTATTTTTGCACAAGAGATAGCATCCTCCATTTCATCTGATGCTTCATCACATTTTCTATTTAATTCTTCCAATTCTGTTTGCGAAGTTATAGTTACTTCTGTATAGTTATTTAACTTTACTGTTATTGGAAAATTAAAAACTACGGTATCATCATCATCATTAAACTCATCCATTATTTCAAGAACTAAACTATAGTCTAATTCATTTATAATAGTCACTTCTTTACCGTTTATAGTTGCTGTTATTGGAAACAATAACTCAGCACATGAATTTCCATCCAAAAAATCATCTTCTGATCCATCGTTCATACCTGTTCTTTTATACTTCTTTGCCGTTTCAGAAGTTGGGGTATTTGCATTTGGATTTGTACCTACTTGTTCATTTTCTTCTGATTGACATGAGGTAAAAATTGTCAAAGTAGCTAATGCAAGTATGGTTATTAATTTTATCGTTTTCATCTTAATAAATTTTAATTTTTTAAACATTTGTTTTTTGAGCTCTTTCTGTCCTTTAGAAAACTATAAATCGTTTTACCCTACCTTTGTTTTCGATTTTTTTTCTATTTTAACTCTATAAAAGCATTCATATGACTAAAAAATCACTGTGTAATGAGGAAGACTTTAATGCGTTTTACAAATCTAATATTCAATTCGTTACTAACTTCTCATCTTATAAATCTAACGATAAAGATACTGCCCTAGATTTAATACAAGAAGCTTTTTTAAAAATGTGGGAAAAATGTTCAGAAATATCATATGAAAAGGCAAAATCGTACTTATTTACTAGTGTAAACAACCTTTTTTTAAACAAATTAAAGCATGAAAAAGTTGTTTTAAACTATGCTAAAAGCGCTCCGTATTTGGATATAAATAATCAAAGTCCGGAATATTTATTAGAAGAAGAAGAGTTTAAAAACAAACTAAAAAATGCTATTGAAAATTTAACAGAGGCTGAACGAGAGGTTTTTTTAATGAATAGAATAGACGGTAAAAAATATCGAGAAATTGCTGAGTTACTAAATATCTCGCAAAAAGCTGTTGAAAAAAGGATGTCTTCAGCATTAAAAAAATTGAGATCAAAAATAGAATTATTGTAAGGGTAGGGAAATTTACTTCTTTATTGTCTAAAAGTTAGTTAAGCACAAAATGAAAGATGAACAATACATATTAAAATGGTTAAACGGAGAAATCTCCGATGAAGAACTGTTTCTATTAAAACAAGATAAAAACTTTAAAAATCTTGAAAAAATAGCGCATTATTCTTCTCACATAGAAACTCCTAAAGTGGATATTGAAAAGGCTTTTAAAGAATTTGAATTGAAAAAAGCTACTACTAAAAAAAGTAAGGTTGTTCCATTAAACTACAAGAACTTTTATAAATATGCTGCCGCAGTTATTGTTTTACTAGTTTCTTCTTATTTCTTACTTTTCAATAATTCAGTAAACTTTAGTACCCAATATGCAGAAACAAAAACCTTTAACTTACCAGATGAATCTGAAGTGATTTTAAATGCAAATTCCACTGTATCTTTCAACAAAAAGGATTGGAAAAATAGTAGAGATATACAACTTAAGGGAGAAGCTTTTTTTAAAGTCAAAAAAGGAAAATCTTTTACCGTAAATACTTCTATTGGAAAAGTTACTGTTTTAGGAACCCAATTTAACGTTAAAGAAAGAAAGAATTATTTTGAAGTAAAAACTTACGAAGGTTTAGTTAGTGTAGACTATAACAACTCATTAATTAAATTAGCTAAGGGAAAAATATTTAAAGTTGTAAATGGTAAAATTGACACTTTAAATACTTTTAATATTAATAATAAATCTTGGTTACAAGATGAGTCTAATTTTAAAAGTACTCCTTTACAATTTGTATTAGACGACTTACAAAACCAATATGGTTATGTTATAAAAACTAAGGATGTTAATTTAGAACAGCTTTATACTGGTGGTTTTACCCACAAAGACATAAATGTAGCTTTGCAAGCAGTTACAATTCCTTTACAATTATCATATAAAATAGAAGAAAAAAGCATTACTATTTACAAGAATGGTCAATAAAAAAACTACTTTTTTATTTCTCTTCCTATTTTCCTTTGCTATCAAAGCACAGGACATTATTACCAAAAATTTACTGAAAGATGTCTTGGTTGAAATTGAAAAAAAACATCAGGTAACTTTTACGTATTCTGATAAGGATTTAGAAAGTGTATACATTGACAAACCTGATGATAGTTTATCATTATCTGAAACTATAAACTACTTAGAATCTGTTACTATCTTTAATTTTAAAATTTTAGATAATCGGTTTATTACTGTATCGTACTTAAAAAAGAAAATTCCTATTTGTGGAACAATAGTAAACAGTAATACACTTGAACCATTGGTTTTAGCTACCATCTTAGTTAATAATACTAGTAATGGAACTACATCTAATACTAACGGTGAATTCAACATCAACTCAGTTCCTGCAAATGCAAACATTACTATTTCTTACATTGGATACAAACCTATTATACTACCAGCCAAAGATTTATTCTCTCAAAACTTGTGTAAAGAAATATATCTAGAAAGTTTGTCAGAAGAGTTATCAGAAGTAATTATTCCTAACTTTTTAACTACTGGTCTCCAAAAGAACATCGATGGAGGTACCGTTTTAAAAACTAAAAATTTCGGAATTCTTCCAGGGTTAATAGAACCAGACATTTTAAAAACGATTAAAGTACTTCCTGGTGTAGAAAGTGTGAATGAAAGTGTATCGAACATTAATGTGCGAGGCGGAACAAACGATCAAAACTTAATGCTTTGGGATGGAATTAAGATGTACCACACTAGTCATTTTTTTGGTTTAATTTCTGCATATAATCCATATTTAACAGAAAAAGCTACAGTGACCAAAAATGGTACTAGTACAAAGTTTAGCGATGGTGTTTCCAGTACCGTAAACATGCAAACCAACAACAAAATTACTGACACATTCTCTGGAGGTGCTGGTTTTAATTTGCTAAGTGCAGACGCTTTTTTACAGGCTCCTATAACTAAAAAACTCGAAATTCATGCTTCAGCAAGGAGGTCTTATACCGATTTTTTTGATACCCCAACCTACGACAAATATTTTAGTAGAAGCTTTCAAGAAAACTCTATAGCTTCCAATAAAGAAAGTGAAGCCTCTACTGATTTCTACTTCTATGATTACTCTTTTAAAGTGTTATATGACATCAATAAAAATCATTCATTAAGAGCTAATTTAATAAGTATAAAAAACAACTTAGAATACACAGAAGAATATACAAACAATGGTTCAACAGTAGAAGAAAACAGTAATTTAAAACAAGAGAATCTTGGAGCTAATATTAGTTGGAATGCCAATTGGTCGCCCAAATTTTCTACAGAACTCTCTACTTTTATTTCTGATTATACAATAAATTCATCAGACTTTAACAGAGAAACTGATCAATTTCAAACTCAATTTAACAAGGTTTTAGAGTCTGAAATTAGGCTTATTACTAATCATCATTTTTCAGATGTTTTTCAACTTACAAACGGTGCTGTTTTTAATGAAATAGGTGTTTCTAACAAAACAACAGTTAATGCTCCTACATTTTCTAAATCTGTAAAAGAAGTTTTACTTAAATCTGCTCTTTTTTCTGAGGTAGTTTATCGTAAGAATAACACTTATGCTAGAGTAGGTTTTCGTGCTAATTATTTTCACGATTTTAATAAACTTATCATAGAACCAAGGATTAACTTAAGACAACAACTTTATAATAGTCTATTTTTAAAATTAAAAGGAGAGTTTAAAAATCAAACAACTGCACAGAAGATAGATTTTCAAGACAACTTTTTAGGTATAGAAAAAAGAAGATGGATTTTGGCTGACAATGATAAAACGCCTATTATTAAAAGTAAACAAGTATCTTTTGGAGCAGAGTATTCAAAAAATAACTTACAAATAGATCTTACTGGTTTTTATAAATTTGTTGATGGTATAACTGTTGCCAATCAAGGTTTTTATAACAATGTTCAAACACTAAATTCTATAGGAAACTATAAGGTAAAAGGTATTGAATTTTTAATTAATAAAAGAACTAAAAAACTTAGTAGTTGGTTAAGCTACTCCTTTACGGAAAATAATTATACATTTGAAACTTTTACTCCTGATACTTTTCCTAGTAGTTTAGATATCACACACTCTTTTAGTAGTGCCATTAACTATAACATTACCAATAATTTTAAGCTCTCTTTAGGTGCTATTCTACGTTCGGGAACCCCATACACAAAACCTGTAAAAGACAATGAAACCATTCAAGACGGTAATAGAGTTATTGTAAATTATGATACTCCAAATAAAGAAAGGCATTCTAATTTCTTCAGAATTAATGCTTCTGGAAGCTATAACTTTAATTTCACAAAAAATCTAAAATCAACTATAAGAGTTGGTTTCACAAATATTAGCAACAGAAACAATATAATAAACACCTATTATATTGTTGATGAAAATAATACAGATAATGTAAAAGAAATAAATACGTATTCTTTACCATTCACCCCCAACCTTAGCTTTAGAATTAACTTCTAAGATTATTAATTATAAACTTCATTTAATTTTTAACATTATTCACTTCAAAAAACATCGTAACATTTTCTTAACTTTGCTCCTCTAAAAATTGAATGTATGGGATTACAGTTGCAACAAATAGACAGAGTAGAAACCATTACTAAAGAAGACTTTATTAAAAATTACTTCAAGCCTCAAAAACCTGTGGTTATTGAGCGTTTTATTGAAGATTGGCCAGCTTATAATAAATGGTCTTTAGATTATATGAAGCAGATAGCAGGAGATAAGACTGTTCCGTTATATGATGACAGGCCTGTAGATTATAAAGATGGTTTTAATGAACCTCACGCAACAATGAAAATGAGTGAATATGTAGATTTACTAAAACGCGAACCTACTAAGTTTAGAATTTTCTTATGGAATATTTTAAAGGAAGTACCTCAGTTACAAAAAGATTTTACCTTTCCTGATTTTGGTTTACGTTTAATGAAAGGCTTACCAATGCTGTTTTTTGGTGGGCGTGATTCGTATACATTCATGCATTATGATATTGATTTAGCCAATATCTTTCACTTTCATTTTGAAGGAAAAAAGAAATGTATTTTGTTTGATCAAAAGCAAAATAAATTCCTGTATAAGATTCCTCACTCATTAATAACCCGTGAAGATATTGATTTTAACGAACCAGATTTTGAAAAATGGCCTGCGCTTAAAAATGCCAAAGGACATGTTACAGAACTTGAGCACGGGAACGTTTTGTATATGCCTGAAGGATATTGGCATTATATGCGTTATGTAACACCTGGTTTTTCAATGAGTTTACGTGCTATTGCTCGTAATCCTAAAAACTTAGGAAAAGCTATTTATAATGTTTTTGTTATGCGTACTATAGATAATATTATGCGCCGTATTAAAGGACAAAAATGGATTGATTGGAAAAATGAGCAAGCTATAATTAGAACAAATAAAGCTAATAAGATTGTATAAATCTCTTATAAACTATGTAAACTTTTACATGCGTTTATCTATATATATCAATTTAGTTTTACAAAAAATTTATTGAAGAGTTATTTCTACAGCTTAAATACTCTAAAAATGATATTTTTAGTAAAAATCATAAAACTTACTTAAAAAAATAGAAACATAGACATCAAGAGGGCTTAATAGCTTCACTACATCTTTTTATACTTACTCGTATTTAAATAGTTCCAAATTGAATGTTATTGTGTTTTTTATTGTATTGGATGTTATTTGGTTAAACACACCTTGATATTTTGTCATCCCAAAACTTAATTAAAAAAACTTAAAGAGAGCCTTAAAGGAATAAGCTCTCATTTTTCACAAATGATGTAGTAATAAGAAAATCTAAGCTGTTAATAAAACACTAAAAACAATGTTTAACGTATTATACGCTGTGGAACTAAACTAAGTAAGTTAACTAACCATTATGCCTATTTAAATAACCCTTTAAAAGGGCTATAAAGCAGTTTTAACGACTTCTTTTTATTGGCCCTGTAAAATCGTCAATATTATCTTTTACTTCGTTTACTTCTCTATTTATATCTTTAACAAAGTCTGTATCTATACCTTGTTTTTTGGCACTGTCATTAATCTCTCTTTTTATATCATTCGTAGCGTCTTTAATTTGACGCATACCCTTTCCTAACCCTCTGGCTATTTCAGGAATTTTATCTGCACCAAATAACATAACCACTATTAATAAGATTACAAAAATCTCAGGTCCACCAATAAATAAAAATATTCCATTCATTACTGCAAAGATAATTAATTTAAGCTTCTTATATTTTTTTGAATTAAAAAAAAGCAACCAAAACTTGGTTGCTTTTAATTGTATAATGATAAAAGTATTTTTTTAGTCTGCTAAAATAATTACTTTATTATCTTTCATTTCAATAGTACCAGATTTTATTTTCATAATTAAAATCTTATCATCTTCTGGTAGTCTTTCTATACTTCCATGTAAATCATCAAAAACTAGGTGCTCTTGAGTATGGACGTGCACTTTAATTTTACCTTGACTTAAAATAGATACTACTGGTGCGTGGTTATCTAATATTTGGAACTCTCCATTTATACCCGGAACTGCTACAGAATCAACTTCTGATGAAAATAAGATAGCTTCTGGTGTTACAATTTCTAAATACATATTTTAATGCTTTAGGCTTTAAGCTTTTGCTTAAAGCAATTAATTATGCTTCTGCTAACATTTTTTCTCCAGCATCAATTGCTTCTTGAATTGATCCTTTTAAGTTGAATGCTGCTTCAGGATATTTATCTAATTCACCATCCATAATCATGTTGAATCCCTTAATAGTGTCTTTAATATCTACTAATACACCTGGAATTCCTGTGAATTGCTCAGCTACGTGGAATGGTTGAGATAAGAAACGCTGTACACGACGTGCTCTATGAACTACCAACTTATCTTCTTCAGATAATTCTTCCATACCTAAGATTGCAATAATATCTTGTAATTCTTTATAACGTTGTAGTATTTCTTTTACTCTTTGTGCACAGTTATAGTGCTCATCTCCTAAAACATCAGCAGTTAAAATTCTTGATGTAGAATCTAATGGGTCTACCGCTGGATAAATACCTAACTCAGCAATTTTACGAGATAATACTGTAGTAGCATCTAAGTGAGCAAACGTTGTTGCTGGTGCTGGATCCGTTAAATCATCCGCAGGTACATAAACCGCTTGTACAGATGTAATAGATCCTTTCTTAGTAGAAGTAATACGCTCTTGCATTGCTCCCATCTCTGTTGCTAATGTTGGTTGATATCCTACCGCTGATGGCATACGTCCTAATAAAGCCGACACCTCTGAACCTGCTTGTGTAAAACGGAAAATATTATCTACGAAAAATAATACATCTTTCCCTTGTGCTTCACCAGCTCCGTCACGGAAATACTCAGCAATTGTTAATCCAGATAAAGCTACACGAGCACGTGCTCCTGGTGGCTCATTCATCTGACCGAATACGAAAGTTGCTTTAGAATCTCTCATTCCTGGTTTATCAACTTTAGATAAATCCCATCCTCCATCTTCCATAGAGTGCATAAAATCATCACCATATTTGATAATTCCAGACTCTAACATTTCACGTAATAAATCATTACCTTCACGAGTTCTTTCACCTACACCTGCAAATACAGATAAACCTCCGTGTCCTTTTGCAATATTGTTAATTAACTCCTGAATTAAAACTGTTTTTCCTACTCCTGCTCCTCCAAATAATCCAATTTTACCTCCTTTTGCATAAGGTTCAATTAAATCAATTACTTTAATCCCTGTAAATAGTACTTCGGTAGAAGTTGATAATTCTTCAAATTTTGGTGCTTGACGGTGAATCGGTAAACCAGCTTCACCTTCTTTAGGTAAATCTCCTAATCCATCAATTGCATCTCCTGTTACATTAAATAAACGACCGTAGATATCATTACCTATTGGCATTTGAATTGGGTTACCTGTAGCAATTACTTCTTGCCCCCTTTGTAAACCATCAGTTGCATCCATAGAAATGGTACGAACTGTATCTTCACCAATGTGTTGTTGAACTTCTAAAACTAAAGTTGAACCGTCTGCTTTTTTAATTTCTAACGAGTCATAGATCTTTGGTAATTCAGCATTTTCTGTATTAAACTCAACATCGATTACTGGACCAATAATTTGAGAAACTTTACCTGTTATTGTAGACATTACTATATGTAATTAAAGTTATTTTATTTACTATATGAGTTTTAACTCATTTTTTCAAGGTGCAAAGGTAATTTTTTTAGTGGAATTTAAAAAACCTTTCGTAAGTATTTTTACATAAAAAAAAGCCTCACATTTGTGAGGCTTTTATTGATATTGTGATTGTAATTAAATTACTTTACTAATTTAATCTCAACACGTCTGTTTTCAGCTCTACCAGCTCTTGTTTTGTTATCAGCGATTGGATAATCTTCACCAAAACCTGCAGAAGTTAATCTTTTTGAATCAATTCCACCTTTAGTGATTAAGTAATCTAAAACAGCCTTAGCTCTTTTTTCTGATAATCTTTGGTTTAACTTGTTTGACCCTGAACTATCAGTGTGACCTTGAATGCTAAAGTTAGCTTTTGGGTACTCCTTCATAATTCCTGCGATTAAATCTAATTTACCAGTAGTACCAGTTCTAAAAGAAGTTTTTCCTGAATTAAAATAGATAGCTCTTGCAAACTCGTTTAATTTCTTAACAGCTTCTTCCTTAATTACTACTTCAGGACATCCGTTGTTAGATGCTACACCTGCTTCATTTGGACATTTATCGTCTTTGTCTAATACTCCGTCTCCATCAGTATCTGGCCAAGGACAACCATTGTTTGCAGCTGGACCAGCAGTATTTGGACACTTATCTTTTCCGTCTACAACACCGTCTCCATCAGCATCTGGACATCCGTTGTTAGCTTTAGTTCCTTTTTCAGTTGGACAAGCATCATCTTTATCAGCGATACCATCTCCATCAGCATCAGGACAACCATTTAAAGCAGCTAAACCAGCAACTTCTGGACATGCATCGTCAGAATCTTTAATTCCGTCTCCGTCAGTATCAGGACACCCGTTGAATTCTTTTAATCCAGCAACTTCTGGACATGCATCATCCTTGTCATATACACCATCTCCGTCAGTATCTTTTCCTCCGAATTTAAATACTAAACCAATAGAGTGTTGGAAGTGATCTTGCACCTTATCAGCAAATTCTTTTTTCCCTCCAGATTGGAAGTTTAACCCTAAGTTATCGTTAAACCAAGTATTAAATCCTAAACCAGCATTTAACATTCCTTCTCCTTCGTCAGCTAAAGAAGTATAACCTCCACCAACATATACATAAGGATCGAACCATCCTGTTTCACCGAATAAGTTGTTTAAGTCATACTTTACGTTAGCATCGATAGCCCAGTAAAGCTCATCCATATCATCCTCCTCACGGAAAGTTTCAATTTTATTTAATGATCCTGCTAATTGTAATGTAAACCCATCGTTTAAGTATCTATCAACAGTTACTCTTGAAATTGATGGTAAGATATTCCAGTCACTAGTACCGATGTAATCTTTAGCATAATCTCCAAATTTCGTAGGAATCCTAACGTCTACTGCGTTAACTCCGAAACCAACCGCCCAAGGGTTGTCTGAATCCTGTGCGCTAACGTTTACAGCAGCAAACGCAAATAAAGCCATCACAGCTAATTTTAATTGTTTCATTATTAAAAATTTAAATTAAAAGTTCGTTTATATATTACGCAAATGTAAGTTGTTCAAACTTATTTACAAAAACAAATCTACAAAAACTTACAATAAATACAAGTTTTTGAAGGACTAATTTATATCACTTTCAGCTCTTTCCCAACCTTTACAAATGCTTTTATAGCCTTGTCTAGATGGTCTTTATCATGAGCTGCAGACAACTGTACTCTAATTCTTGCTTGTTCTTTTGGAACTACTGGATAAAAGAAGCCAATGACATAAATGCCTTCTTCTAACAACCTATTTGCCATTACTTGTGATAATTTAGCATCGTACAACATAACTGGAACAATTGCAGCATCAGCTCCTACTAAATCAAACCCTGCTTTTTCCATTTCAGTACGGAAATAGTTAGTATTCCACTCTAGTTTATCACGCAATGTAGTATCATTAGCTAATAAATCAAATACTTTTAAAGATGCTCCTACAATAGCAGGTGCTAATGAGTTTGAAAATAAATATGGACGTGAACGTTGGCGTAAAATTTCTATAATTTCTTTCTTTCCTGTGGTATATCCTCCCATGGCTCCACCAAGTGCTTTCCCTAAGGTTCCTGTAACAATATCAACACGATCCATTACATTTTTTAACTCTACAGTTCCTCTACCTGTTTTTCCAATAAACCCAGCTGCATGACATTCATCTACCATTACCATAGCATCGTACTTATCTGCTAAATCACAAATTTCATCTAACTTCGCTACGATTCCGTCCATAGAAAAAACTCCATCAGTTACAATAATTTTAAAACGATGTCCTTGCTTATTTGCCTCAATTAATTGCTCTTCTAATGATGCCATATCGTTATTATCATAACGATAACGTGCTGCCTTACACAAACGCACTCCATCAATAATAGATGCATGGTTTAAACTATCAGAAATAATAGCATCTTCTTTGGTTAATAATGGCTCGAAAACACCTCCATTGGCATCAAAAGCTGCTGCATATAAAATAGTGTCCTCAGTAGTATAAAAATCAGCAATCTTTTTTTCTAGTCGCTTGTGAATATCTTGCGTTCCACAAATAAAACGTACGGATGACATTCCAAAACCATGCGTATCCATTGTGTCTTTTGCTGCTTGAATTACTTCTGGATGATTTGACAACCCTAAGTAGTTATTAGCACAAAAGTTAATCACTTCTTCTCCTGTAGATATTTTTATCACTGCGTCTTGTGATGAAGTAATAATTCGTTCTGACTTATATAATCCAGCATCTTTTATATCCTGAATTTCTTGTTGTAATTGTTCTTTTATTTTTCCGTACATAATTTATGTTTGAAAGTTGTTTGCTATAATGGGTCAAAGTTAGTTGTTAAACTTCTTCAACCAAAATTTCTTCGTCAATATATACAAGTAGTTTTTTCAACACCTTAAAATTCAATGCTTGTAATACTCTTCCATATCGCAATAATTGCTGATGATATGCTTTAGAGGGCTTCCCTGTTTTGTAATCTATAATCACGACTTCGTCTTTCGAATAAAAAACTAACCTATCTGGAATTACTATTTGCCCATCAATATCTACAATTTCTCTCTCGTTAAACACTACAACTTCTTCAGAAAAATATTCTTTTAACTCAGAGTGATTTGCTATTTGTTGTATATTTTTTATTACTTCAGATGATTTTTCTCGTGGCAATACTCCTTGCTGTTCATAACGATAAACCACTTTCTCAACATCTTCTTTCGTCTTTATTTCTGCCATCATTTCATGAACCAAATTACCAAACTCAATAGCTTTTCCTTGTTCTGTATCCCATAATTTTGATGCACTTGCCAGCATATGTATATTATGTTCTTTCCAAGGTGTAGATATAAAGCACTCTTGTATTTGAACTCCTGATGCTTTCTCTTTTAAAATACTTACCCTTTCTTTATTTCCAAAGGAATACTCCAAAACTTCATCATTCCATTCACCTACCTTTTTTAGGTAGTTAATAAATACTCCCGAGTAAAAATTCGTATTTTCTTCTCCTTTGGATGAAATTTTATTTTCTGTTACAATATATAATTGCTCAACAGCCCTAGTGAGTGCTACATATAATAAATTGAAATTATCTAATTCCAGCTCTTCTCTTTGTTGTTCATAAATCTCAAAACCTCTATCATTCACATAATTCAACTCTTTATTAAAAGGAACGAGTAATTCTTTAAACTTGTCGTAATTCTCTGGTAATTCATTTAACCAAACCTTAGGATTTACTTGTCGGTAAATGTCCAAATCGTATGGAAAAATAACTACTGGAAATTCTAAACCTTTTGATTTATGAATTGTCATAACCTGTACCGCATTTCCACTCTCAGGAGCTACAATGCTCAGCTTATCTTTTTTTTCCGACCAATAATCTAAAAATTCTTGAATACTTGTTCCTTTTCGTTGTTGTTCTAAAACCACATCTAAAAAGAATTGCACATAGGCATCTGATGAAGCTATTAGCTGAAAACTTCTAATAATTTCCTCTATTTTCTCGTAAAAAGGTAACTGATGAAATGTAGATAAATCAAAAGATGTTCCATATTCTTTTAACTCTAAAAAGAGTTTTTCATTTGGTTGATGTATTAAACTATCGATAAACAAGTGCTTATCTTTAGCTACTTTTAAATGTTCTTGCAAAAAATAAAGCATTTCCAGACAGGTTTCCTTATCATTTGGATGCTGAATTACTTGCAAAACATTTACTATAAAATTGACTTTAGAACTATTTTCTAACAGTAATGTTTCCGAGGAAACTATATCAATTCCGTTTTCAGATAAGTAATTTGCTACTGCAATTCCATCTTTCTTTTTACGAACTAAAATACAAATCTCATTCAGCGTAAAGTCAGCTTCTAAATTTTTAACAAGCTCTAAAACTTTCTTTGGATACTTAATTCCTTCCTCTTCTTTATTTTCTTCTTTCCTTAAAAAAGAAAGCGAGACATATCCCCCTTTTTTAGCAGTTGTTAATTGTTTATTTCCTTCAATAAATAATTGTTTATATGATTCGTTTTGAAGAAAATTTGCTGTATGTTGAAAGAACTGATTATTAAAATTAATCACCTCAGCATAACTTCTAAAATTAGTTTCTAAAGTCCTTACTTCTTTAGAAATTTGAAACGGATTATCTTTTTCTGAACCCAATCCTATAAATTGTTCTGATTTACCTCCACGCCAACGATAAATTGCTTGTTTTCCATCACCTACCAACAACAAATTACTATTTTCTTGTGCTAGCGCATTATCTATTAACGGTATTAAATTTTGCCATTGTAAGGTTGATGTATCTTGCATTTCATCAATAAAATAATGCATAAATCGTTGCCCGATTCGCTCGTAAATAAACGGAGCAGGTTGGTCTTTGATGTTTTCAGAAATTAAATGATTGAACTCTGCATTCAATCGTAAATTATTTTCTTCTTTTAAGTGTGTTAATTCTTGATTGATATTGTTTAAAACTGCTAATGGAATAATACTTTTCAACGCTAGCTTATTCATTGAAAACTGTTGATATAACTTTTCCGATTCAGTGTACAAACTCAATAACTTTGGCAAAACCCCCTCAATTGCAGATTTTATATCCTCTGATTTTGATTTTGAATAAAAGTTACCCTCCTCAATTCGTTCCCTTAATTTACTTTGATCAAAAAACTTTGCTTTTTCAGGATTTTTAGACAGTGCTACAAAATGATTTGGCAACATTGATCGGTAAAAATCTTTATGATCTAGCTGTACTGATTGAATAGCTTGCAAAGCTTCTTCTCCAATTTCTTTCCAACGTTTTTTTATTTGCGTTTGATGTTTTGACAACTTTGTTTTTAGATTAGTAAAATCGGCAAGTTCGTTATCAGCTAGGTTTTTAAAATGCTTGGTATCATCTTCATTCAACAAAATTTTAGCAAACTCATTTAATTCACGAGAGATATCCCATGATTTATCATCATCTGCTTTATCTAGAGAAAAATCAATAAGTAATTTAGTCAACGCTTCATCACTTCCTATTTTTGAAATCAGTACATCTACTGCTTCATTTAGCAAAGAAACAGCATCCATTTCCACTTCAAAATTAAGTGGTAGCCCTAAATCATAAGCAAAACTCTTAATAATTTTATGTGTAAAACTATCAATCGTAGTAATTGAAAAAGCAGAATAATTTCGAAGAATTTCATTTAATATTTTTTTACTTCGGTCTTTTACAACACTTCTATCAAGTGAAGTTTCTTCTATTATAATTTCTAGTAAGTCATTTGCTTCTCCTTCTGCAAAAGCTTGTAAGTTATTTAATACACGCTCTTTCATTTCACCAGCCGCCTTGTTGGTAAACGTAATTGCTAATATTTTTTGAAAGCGAAAAATATCTTCAGATTGGAGTAACACCTTGAGGTATTCTTTTACTAATGTAAAAGTTTTACCACTACCAGCAGAGGCATTGTATACTTGAAAAGTTGACGGGTTTTCTAACAAAGTAAAATATAATTAGGTAAGCAATTTAACCAAAAAAAGATTCCCGCTTTTGCGGGAATTGTACTTTTATGTTTCATACGAGGTTTTTTCTATCCTAAACCAACATCTAACGACATCATTACTATAAACCCACCAATAAAACCTAAGGTAGCAATATCAGTATATTTATCTCGTTGGGTTTCAGGAATTACTTCTTCAACTACTACAAAAATCATCGCTCCTGCAGCAAATGCTAATGCATAAGGTAAAATTGGCGTAAAAAAAGATACCGCTACTGCACCTAGAACTGCTGCCATAGGCTCAACGATAGCTGATAATTGTCCGTACCAAAAACTTTTAAAACGACTTACGCCTTGTCTTCTTAATGGCATTGCAACTGCAAATCCTTCTGGGAAATTTTGAATTCCAATACCAATAGCTAGCGAAATAGCAGCAATTATCATTTCGGTTTGCTCTACCCCAACCATGGTTGAAGCTGCTCCAAACAACACTCCTACTGCCAAACCTTCTGGAATATTGTGTAAGGTAATTGCCAAAACCAACAAAGTTGTTTTATGCCAATTTGTTTTAACTCCTTCAACTTCGTCTTCTTTAAAATTAATATGCAAATGTGGCAACCATTTATCCATTCCAAAAAGCGCCAAAGCCCCCAGAGCAAACCCTATTGCCGAAGGAAGTACTTTTACAAATCCTTCACCCGGACTGTTATCAATTGCAGGTGATAGCAAACTCCAAAAACTTGCTGCCACCATTACTCCTCCTGTAAAACCAAGCATTCCATCTAAAACAGCTCTATTCATTTTTTTAAAAAAGAATACTAAACTTGCTCCTAAAGCAGTTAAGCCCCAAGTAAATAACGAGGCATACAATGCTGCTTGAATTGGGTGTTCTTTACCAAAACTTACTAGTTGATTAAATAAATCCATTTATAAAATTATTTCTTATTATTTGCTTAACGTGGTTTTTGAATATATAGATTGCTTGCTATTTTATTAGATACTGTAAGAGTTTTCCCATCCATTTCTATGACTAAAGAACCATCAAAAGGCTCTTTTTCTACCACTTTTATTTGTTTCCCTAATGCTATTTCTTGCTTATCTAAAAATCGTAAAAACTCTGAAGAACTATCATCAACACCAACGCAAACACCTATTTCATTTTTCTTTAAAGTAGACAACAAACTTTTTTCTATTATTTGCAAGTTTCCTTCTTTGTCTGGAATAGGGTCTCCATGCGGATCTCTTTTTGGATAATCTAAAAAAGCATCTAATTCGTTAATTAATTTTGGAGATTTAATATGCTCTAACTGTTCTGCTACTTCATGCACTTCATCCCAAGAAAAATTAAGCTTATCTACCAAGAAAACTTCCCATAACCTATGTTTACGAACAATATTTACTGCTATTTTCTTTCCAAAATCAGTTAATGTTACTCCTTGGTATTTTTTATAGCTAACTACGTTTTTTTCTGATAATTTTTTAACCATATCAGTTACTGAAGAAGCTTTTGTATCTAACTTCTTTGCAATCGCATTCGTGCTAATTCCTTTTTTGTAATCAGCAGCTAAATGATACATTGTTTTTATATAGTTTTCTTCAGATTGACTAAACATTATATTTTTTTTAGGTATGCAAATATATAGTTTTTGATTTAATTAAACATATTTTTAGCCAAGACTAAAAATTAATTTATATTTGCAAAAATATTTAATTTCAAAAACTGTTTAACAGTAAACTATTTTCAACATGAAAAATCATATTACCTTAGTAATTATATTATTATCAACTATTGTAAGCGGACAAACAATTAAAGGGAAAGTCACTTCATCTTCAGGAGAAACTATACCTTTCGCTAATGTATTTATAAAGGGAACAGAAAACGGAACAACTACAGATGAATCTGGAAACTACACATTAAAAACAGCTAAAAACAAATTTGTTTTAGTTGCTTCATCTATTGGTTTTTTATCAGAAAGAAAGACTATTACAATAAACTCTAACGAAGAGAAAACTGTAAATTTCATACTGACTGAAACTGCAGAAATTCTAGATCAAGTTACTGTTACTGGAACACGTACTGATAAACGCAGAACTAACAGCCCAGTTATAGTTAATGTTATCAATAGTCAAACCTTATCAGATGTACAAGCTTGTAACTTATCTGAAGGGTTAAAATTCCAAACTGGTTTACGTGTAGAAACAGATTGCCAAACTTGTAACTATACCCAACTTCGTATGAATGGTTTAGCTGGCGGGTATTCACAAATTTTAATTAATGGTCGTCCTATTTTTAGTCCGTTAACTGGGTTATATGGTCTAGAGCAAGTACCTACTAATATGATTGAACGTATAGAAGTAGTCCGCGGTGGTGGCTCTGCCTTATATGGTTCAAGTGCCATAGGAGGAACTGTAAATGTAATTACAAAAATTCCGAAGAAAAATAATTACAGCATTGGTTATACTTATCAAAATATTAAAGGAGTTTCAGATCACATAATTGCTGGAAATGCTACAATAGTAAATGAAGACAGAAATGCTGGTGCTTCGTTTTTTATCAATAATAGAAAAAGAGACCTGTATGATGCTAATGGTGATAATTTTTCTGAATTACCTGAATTGAAAAATAATTCCTTTGGAACTAATTTATTCTTCCTTCCAACAGATAATCAAAAAATAGAGGTTAACTTTAGTAAAATGAATGAATATCGTTATGGTGGTGAAATGGTAGATAAAGCTCCTCATTTTGCGCTACAATCAGAAGAACGTGTGCATGATGTTTATGTAGGAAATATTGATTATCAAATTAATTTTAATGATGACAAAAGCTCTATAATTTCCTATTTAGCTACACAATATACCGATAGAGAACACTACACAGGAATTCGCCCTGACACAAACACTCCTGAAGACACAGAACATTTAGCTAAACCACCATATGGTAACTCTACGACAACGACTTTTCAAGGAGGTTTACAATTCAATCATAAATTAGAGAAATTTTTAGGTGGAAATAATGTACTGACTTTAGGTGGTGAATTTGTACAAGATGATGTTTTTGATGTTATAGAAGCATACGAGTACAAAGTAGATCAATTAACACAAAACTTCGGATTCTTTTTTCAAAGCGATTGGGAAATCAACAAGCAATTAAATTTACTAACAGGTATTCGTTACGACAACCATAAATTAAACGCTTTAAAGCAAGACGGAACAGAAAAAACTATTGTAAACAACGTAGCTAGTCCACGAGTATCTTTACTATACAAGCCTTTTGAAAACACACAAATTAGAGGAACTTGGGGAACTGGTTTTAGAGCTCCACAAGCTTTTGACACCGATTTACACATAGCTTTTGCTGGTGGTGGAATTTCTCGAGTATTATTAGCAGATGATTTAAAAAGAGAACGCTCTAACAGCTACACACTTTCATTCAACTACGACAAGCCTACTGAAAATTATATTTACGGATTTACTTTTGAGAGTTTTTACACTAACTTAAAAGATGCTTTTTATTTAGAGTCTATTGGAGAAGATGAGTTTGGTGAAGTTTTTGAAAAAAGAAATGGTGATGGTGCCGTAGTAAAAGGAATTACTTTAGAAACACGATTAAACTACGATGGAATTCTACAGCTAGATGCTGGGTTCACCTACCAATCTAGTAAATACAACTCAGCTGTAAACAACTCAGACGAACTACCCTTAAAAAAAGAATTTTTACGTACACCAAACACTTACGGATATGCTACTGCGACTTATACTCCAAACCAAAAATTTAAAACAGCTCTAAATTTAGTATATACTGGAAGTATGGAAGTACTACATTTAGCTTCTCCCAAAAATTTAACAGAAGACGAATACTTTAGTTCTCCTTCTTTTTTTAATTTAGGGGTTAACGCTAGCTATACATTTAATTTAGAAAAACTAAACACGAACCTAGAATTTACTACTGGAATCAAAAATATTTTTGATGAATACCAGTCAAAGTTTGATATAGGTAAAGAGCGTGACAGTAATTTCATTTACGGTCCAGCTACACCGAGAACCTTTGTTTTTGGTATAAAAATCTCTAGTAATTAATATTAAGATAACATATTGCTTTTGAGTTAACATTTAAGAAACATTCTAATAATAGAATAGTAATTTCTAACTAACATTAGGTTTACAATACCACATCACTTTTGCAGGGTATTTAAGAACACAAGTTAGTTAGAATGAAAAAAATAATAATTATTACTCTTTTAAGCCTTTGCAACTTTGCTTTTTCGCAAAATAAAGGTACTGTAACAGGAACTGTAACAGATAAAGAGATGAGTGGTGAAGCATTACCTTTTGCTAATGTCTTTATTAAGGGAACTTCAATCGGGGGGACAACCGATATGGACGGTAAGTACACCCTTAGTGTACCTGCAGGAAACCAAACTATTGTTTTTAGTTTTGTTGGTTATCAAACAATTGAAAAACCAATATTAGTAAAAGCAAATGAAACAACAACAGTTAATCAAGAATTAGGCGCAAATGAAGGGGTTGCGTTAGATGAAGTTGAAATTAAAGCTTCTACGAGTAAGGATAAAGCAAGTGCTTTATTATTAGAACAAAAAAAGGCAACAGTTATTAAAGAAAGTATCGGAGCAGAAGAGCTTTCTTCTAAGGGTATCTCTGATGCTGCAGGTGCTGTCTCAAAAATATCTGGTGTTTCTAAACAGGAAGGATCAAGTAATGTATATGTACGTGGTTTAGGTGATAGATATTTAAACACGACTATGAACGGTCTTTCATTACCTTCTAATGATATTGCCAAGAAAAATATAGACCTAAATTTATTCCCTTCTGATATAATTCAAAATGTATCAATTAGCAAAGCGTATTCATCAAACTTTTACGGAGACTTTGCTGCTGGTAATATTGACATCTCTTCTAAAGAATATAGAGGAAATGGTTTTGTAGAAGTAAGTATTGGTTCTGGTGTTAATTCTAGAGCTATGGGAGAAGACTTCAGAAAAAGTGAAGGGACAGGAAATTTTGGTTACTACAATCGCTTTAAACACAACCCATATGCTATAGTTCTTTCTCATGGAGTTGACCCTGTAAACGCAGGAAGTCCAATTAATAACTCTATTGGTTTAAACACTGGTAAATCATTCGATTTTGAAAATGGTAGTAGGTTAAGTCTTTTCGGTACAGCATCATTTAGCAGAGCTTTTGAATACAGAGAAGGACCTGTTGTAGACTTTACAAACGTATTTAAGAAAGAATACCCTAACGCAAAAGAATATGAGTACTCTACTTCAACAACCGCAATGTTAAGTGCTCTATATAGAATTGATGATAGCAACAAAGTTAAGTTTACATCTTTATTTTTAAATAACTCTGGTGACGAGGTAGGTTACTATGGTTTTAAAGGATTAGGTAAAAACAGAGATGCTTTAAATAATACTGATGAAGGTTTTTATCAAATGAACGTTCAATACAACCAGGATTTAGTATTTGTTAACCAATTAACTGGAGAGCATAATTTTGAGGATAATAAATTAAAAGTAAGCTGGGGAATTGGTTATAACAATGTATTTGCTCATGAACCAGATAGAAAGAGAATAAGCTTAGAAAATTTTCAAAATACTTTAGATAACGATCCTAATACAAATGCCATATTTTATACAAATAACTCATTTGACAACCAACGTTATTTCCAAAAAATTATTGATGAAGAATTAAACAGTCGAGTTAATTTAGCTTACCAAGCTACTGACAACCTAACTTTAAATTTTGGTTATAATGGTAGAATTAAAGAAAGAGACTTTAATAATATTAGGTATGGTTATGATATTTTAGATTCAAAATATGAAGTTTCTGATGTAAATAATTTTAACAGTATTTTCAATATTAATAATGCTCAAATTTTTAAAAACCAAACAGGAAAAATATTTAAACTAGATGTTTTCAGAAAGTTACCTGGTTTTGAAAACAGCAACATCGCTAGTTTACCTGGTTTATATGAAAACACTTACAATGGTACATTAAAAATACATGCAGGATATGTTTCAGGAGAAATTAAGTCTGGTGAAAAATGGGTGTTTGTTCCTGGTATTAGAATAGAGTCATTCAACCAAGAAGTTACCTACGACGTAATCAACATTAACCCTAATGACCCTGGTTTTAGAAATGCATCAGAAACATTTTTCTTACCTAGCTTAAACATAAAATATGCTGTAAACGAAGATCAAAACTTACGTTTCAATTTCAGTCAAACTGTATCTGTACCAGAATTTAAAGAAGTTGCTCCTTTTATTTACGAAGGAATTGGACAAAGAATTGGAGGTAATCCAGATTTATTAGATAACCCTTCATTTTCAAAAATCTTCAACTTAGATTTAAAATACGAATGGTTTATTTCAAGAGATGAATTATTATCTATCGGAGCTTTCGGTAAACAAATCAACGACCCAGTAAACTTAGTAATTGCAAATAGTGCCGCTGGTAACCAACGTTACTTCAGAACTGGAGATAAGGCTACTGTAGCGGGTATTGAAATTGAAATGCGTAAAAACTTAGTTAAAGACGAAGATGATGATACTGTAATGTCTGCAGGTGTTAACTTTACTTATATGCATACTGATCAGGACTTAAAAAAAGAAATTAAAGGAGTATCAGGATACGCTACAACATTTAACAGAGATAGTGATGAACTACAAGGAGCCTCTCCTTTCTTAGTTAATGCTAACTTAAACTACACTCCAACTCAGTTTAAAAACTACAAGCCTATCACATCATTAGTGTTTTCTTACTTCTCAGATAGAATTCATGCTTTAGGAGCTGGTGAATTAGGGAATATCATTGAAAAAGGAGTGCCTACAGTGGATTTTGTTTGGAAAAACAAATTCGGTGAAAACTGGGAAGTTGACTTAAAGGCTAAAAACTTACTAGACCCATCTATAAAAAGAGTTAGAGAAAATACTTCAATTGGAGACGTAACTCTATCTGAATACAAAAGAGGAACTAATATAAGCTTAGGACTTAAATACAAATTTTAACAAAAATAAACTCAATAAAAGAATACAATTAAACTTTAAAACAATGAAAAATAATTTTTTATTAGGATTAGCTTTAGCAGCTACGTTATTTGCTTCATGTGGGGATGATGATACAGCAGATATTATTATTAATGATAATAGTGTTACAAATAACACAAATAACAGTGGAGGTGACTCAGACAATGATAATGTTGTTGAATTAAAAGGAAACTATACTACTGATTTAACATTAGATGCTTCTAAATCATACACAATAACAGGACCAACTATATTTGAAGATGGTACTACTTTAACAATTCCTGCCGGAACAGTTATAAAAGCTGCAGCTACTGGTGCAGATGTTTATTTAGCTATTTCTCAAGGAGCAAAGATTATAGCTGATGGAACTTCTAGCCAACCAATTATCTTTACTTCTAGTGCTACTACTCCTAATGCAGGTGACTGGGGAGGGTTAATCTTATTAGGTAAAGCTCCTATTAACTCTGTAGCTGGTGGTACTGCTACTTCAACTTCTGAAATCGCAAGTTTACCTTACGGTGGTGATGCAGCTGATGACAATTCTGGAACTTTACGTTATGTAAGAGTTGAATATTCAGGAGGAAAAGCTGATGGACAATCAGAAAACAATGGATTCTCTTTCTACGGAGTTGGTAATGGTACAACTGTAGAGTACATCCAAATGTTTGAAGGAAAAGATGATGGTGTAGAGTTCTTTGGAGGAACTGTAAATGTGAACAATGTATCTGTTGTTAATGCTGAAGATGATTCTATCGACTGGACTGAAGGATACTCTGGTACTATTACAGACGCCTATGTAAAGCATGGTACTGACCACGATAAAGGAATTGAAGCTGATGGTTACAATACTGATATAGGAAACTTATCTAACCCTAAGTTTTTCTCTAAGCCAACAGTAACTAACTTAACTATTGAAGGATTAGGTTCTGGAACTGCAAATGAAGCTATCCGTTTAAGAGCAGGTACTCAAGGTATTTTTAACAATATTTTATTAATCGGTTTTGCTGAAGGATTTGATTTAGATGGTGATGCTGCTGACAACCCAACTGGTAATGGTGTTACTTCTGGTGACTTAAAAGCTACTGATGTAAAATTTGAAGATGTTACTGTTAAAGTAAAAAATGATACAGGTGTTACTTTTACTGATGCTGATTTTGTTACTGAAAACGCTACTGCAACTGGCACAGACTATGCTACCTGGGGGGCTGGATGGACTAGACAATAAAACTTACATCCCCTAACAATAAAAAAAACCGAGCAAATTGCTCGGTTTTTTTGTTTTATAGTTTATTTACTTTTTAGTAATCTGTTGTTAACTCATAAACAAGAAAAAATCTTGATTTTTATAAGTGATTAATTATAAAATATATAAACTATGAAAAAAAAATTATTCCTTTTAGCATGCCTATTGTCACTACAAGCTTTTTCTCAATCTTATAATTCTCACGTTTTCTATTCAAGCTCTAAAGCTTTAGGTACTTTCAATAAAGAAATGGTTGAAAACATTCCTTGTGAAGAGACATTTGATTTTCAAGATTTAATTGGTAGGTTTTATGTGAACATTCAAGACTCAACACCTTTAGAACCAAACAAGTTCTACTTTTTAGATTTTGGTCAGGGCTTCAATTACTATTATTTAACATCTTCAAGAGTTGGTGAACATTCAGATGAAGATTACAGATTAAGCCTTCCTCATTCAATAACTCAAATATCATGTAGAAGCACTCCTTTACCAAAACAAATAAAAAGTTTTAAAGTAAATCAAGCATACTATAAAAATTTTTCAAGAAATACTACTTTTGAATACGAATACGAAATTCAAGGTGATTATAGAAGTAAAAATAATAGTGGTAATAATGATATTACTATCTCTATATACTACAACAGTATCAATCAAAGTAACCTGATAACAAAAACTGTATGGGAAATGGATGAAGAGTTCTTCCCCATTTTAACCAAAAGAGAACCATGGGGAACTAGCTTTATTGACTATGACACCGACCCTAAAAGAAAATTTTATTTGAAATTTGAATATGCTGGTAATTCAGAGATACTTACTTATACGGTTCCTAAAGATACTAGAGATTTTGATGGTGATGGGGTACAAAACTGGCAAGACAACTGCCCCAACCAAGCAGGTCCTTCTTCTAACAATGGATGTCCTGTTGGCAATCCTGATTTTGTAATTGTAAGCATATCTATTGATGCAGGTGGTTTAACCACAAATACGAACGATGATAATTCATTAACTCTTAGAGAAAATCAAGACCATAAATTCTGTGTG
Source organism: Tenacibaculum sp. Mcav3-52 (assembly GCF_022347665.1). NCBI lineage: Bacteria > Pseudomonadati > Bacteroidota > Flavobacteriia > Flavobacteriales > Flavobacteriaceae > Tenacibaculum > Tenacibaculum sp. Mcav3-52. The sequence goes on from NZ_JAKRGE010000001.1 coordinate 254,391, forward strand.
AATATTAAAAACACAGGTGCTGTAACTGGCACAATCAACAATACAGCTTTAATCTTAACAAATAATTCCGACTTAAGTAAAGCTAGTATTGTATCAAACCTTCCATATCCTAAGTCATCTTTAACTATCTCTCCTAACCAAACAGGAAAAATGTGTTCAGAAACACATATAACAGATACTTATTTAGGAAATAATCTCACCAATTTTTATTATTTACATGCTATAGCTGACTATGATAATAACACCTCTGAATCTAATGAGAATAACAATCAGGCTTACACTAGTGTTAACTCCTCTTCTTCAAAAACACCTACTCAGTTGACTATTCATGATGTAAACGGGAATAAGGTTAAAGATACTACTATCAACAATGAAACAGAAGAAACTGACGTTATTAAAAGCCTGCCCAAAGGTTTCTATTTTATTAATAAAGACGGTAAAAAAAGTAAAATTTATAAAAAGAATTAATATCCTTTCTTTAAACAAAAAACCGAGCAAATTGCTCGGTTTTTTTATTTATTCTTTTGGTGGGTTCCCTGCATCAAATGTACTTGAGCTATATTCCTTATCAACTATTTTTTAAACAATTCTACTAATAGTTAATCCATCTCTTATAGGCAGTAATACAGTTTCTAAACGACTATCTTCATTTAAAAGTCTATTATACTCTAAAAGAACTTTAGTGTCTATATCTTTAGGATTTAACTTCTCAACTACCTTTCCGCTCCAAAGTACATTATCAGATAAAATAACACCTCCTTTATTCATTTTTTCAATAATCAAGCGAAAATAGTTTACATAGTTAGATTTATCTGCATCGATAAATACTAAATCAAATTTGGAATTTATAGTTGGAATTATATCTAAAGCATTACCAACATATTGAGTTATTTGGTTTTTATGGTCAGATTGCTGAAAGTATTTATGTTGGAGCTCCTCTAACTCTTCATTTTTATCAATCGTATGAATCATTCCATCTTTTGAAAGTCCTTCAGCCAAGCATAAAGCAGAATACCCTGTGTATGTACCAATCTCTAAAATTGATTTAGGTTGAATTAATTTTGAAATCATAGATAAAACTCTTCCTTGAAAAGCTCCACTTAACATGCGAGGGTTTAAAACCTTTTGCCAAGTTTCTCTACTTAGTTCTTGTAGTATTTTTGGTTCAGCTTGAGAATGTTTAACAACATAATTATCTAATTCTTCAGGTAAAAAGTTCATGTAGGTTGTTTTTAATGGGCAAAATTAAAAAAACGGAATTTATCACTATAATAAATTCCGTTTCAATCTAACAAAAAATCAAAAAATGGTTCTTTAAAAAACCAAAATTGTCTAATTAAATTTACTTAACTGTTCTTTTAATTTTTCTTTGTCTTTACTTGATAAACAAGCGGTATGTTTTTTACAATCTTCTGATTTTAACTTGAAGATATCAGACATTTTTCTATTTTGTTTTGTATACAAGGCACAAATCTTACAAGTTAATAAATGCCAAGTAAGTTGCATTCTTTCATATATAGAAGCTTCTCCATATTGACTTTTGTCACAAATGGTAGTAGCTTCATCACATGTAATTTTTAAAAATTTAAACATTTTTTTACTTATTAAACCAGTTCTTTTCCATACAGCTTCTTAACTGTGTTCTTGCTCTATGTATTATAACCCATAAATTGGACGGAGAAATATCTAACTCCTTACAAATATCTTCAGTTTCAAATTGTTGAATTGTTTTCATTTTAAAAACCATGGCATATTTTTCAGGAAGGCCATCAATACATTTATCTAATTGATTTTTTAACTCTTCATTTTCAATATTCCTATCAGCATCATTATCCCATGTTTGTGGTACTCGCTCCTCAATCCAGTTTCCTTCATTTTCTCCGCTATCATAAAAACTCATTCTAACTTCAGCTTGTCCTTTTTTAGAATTTATTTTTCGATAATAATCGATTATTTTTCTCTTTAAGATTGAAACTAGCCATGTTCGTTCTGTAGACTTTCCTTCAAAGTTTTTAGCAGATTTTAATCCTGCAAAAAAAGTTTCTTGCACTAAATCTTTAGCTATGTTTGAATTATTTACACGAACAACAGCATAATTGAATAAATAATCTGCATAATTGTCTACCCATTTATCAGGAGATAAAGTATTTGAAGGATTTGTTAGATTCATTAAATCAAAGATAAGTTATTTTTTGTGGAAATAAGTAACATAAATTCTACTTAGTCCATTAGGAGTATTTTTAATAAAATTAATTATTTCATCTAAACTTTTCTTTTTACTTAACTTATTTGAAATTTTACTTTTATTTGTTGTATAATAAATTTTATTACTTGAAAGGTCTACAAAAGGGCAATAATCTAATTTGTTAGAGTTAATATTTGTTAAATGCCTAGAAGCTAACCATTCGTTATTTCTTCCTTTTTTACTTATGTATAGGTCACCTCTACCTAAATCATCTTTTCTTCCATACGAAGTGAAAATGATAAAACTTTCATCTGGAGCAACAAAGGCATTAAACTCGTATTTTTCAGAATTTACTCCAGGACCAAGAGAAACAGGTTTGGAGTAAACACCATTAATAAGTCTACTTACATAAATATCTTCTTTACCTTTAGAGTTTTCATATTCTGCAGTAAAAAATAAGTCTCCTTTTTTTGTCACTGACGGATAAAATTCATCCGCAGGAGTATTAACTAGCGACCCAATATTTATAGGCTTAGACCAATCATGAGAAAAAGACTCACGTGTTACATACCAAATATCCATGTCTTTCTTTACCTCACCAGAGGTATTATTCTTTCTGTTAGAAGCAAAGAAAAGCTTCAATCCGTCAGGAGACAAAAAGGGCTCTAAGTCTTTATGCCTACCAGAAAAGTTAACAACTTCAGGTTTCTGCCATTTTCCATTTACTTTTTTTGAAAAAGCTATAAACGAATATTCTTTCAAGTAGCTTTCAACAGTGAAATAAAATTCATCTTGATTTTTGCTTATTGAAAAATCTCTGACGTTTGGTAAATCACTAAATAACTCTGGATGAAATAATTCAGGCTCTTGAGCAAAACTAAAGCAAGAAACAAATAAAAAAAGAAATCCAATTTTTTTCATAAAACTATTGTTTAAGGGCTTTACAATTGTTTCTACGTCTCATATCAACTAAGTATATAATCTCCCATTTTCCATTATTATTAAAAAGTTGGAAAGAATTTGCTCCACAATGACTAAACTTATCATTTAGGTAAAATTCGTATAGAGTCCATACAGAAGCTAAATTACCATCCACTTTAATATCCCATGATACTAATCTTTCTAAATAAGTATGTTCTGGTTTTTTATTAGCAATATTAGCAAGCAGTTTAGATTTACTTTCTGTAACTAAAACTTTTTTACCTTCCTTATTAGTAAAAGTAGTTTGAATGTTAATTGTAGAATTAAGAGTTGAGCTTACTAATGTACTATCACCTTTATGAAGTCCTTCAAAAAAAGTTTCAATAGTTTTTTTAATGACTTTTTTTTCTGAGCTTTCTTGTGCACTTATCACAGTTGTAAGAGCAAAAACAATTAATAAAGTAAAAACCTTTTGCACGTTAGTTTGATTTAGTTAGGTAAAGCTATTAAAAAAATAAAAGGCTAAAATTTAATTAACAGAAGATTAACGGCATTAAAAAAAGTAAATTAAAGAGATTATGAAAATATAATAAATAAAACAAGTGAATAATAATTATGTATTTTTACAATCCATAAAAAAAAAGAAATGTCAGTAGCAAAAAAACAATATAAAAGAATTACCACTAAATCTCTTGTTGAGATGAAAGCAAATGGAGAAAAAATCTCAATGCTTACGGCTTACGATTATACTATGGCAAAAATTGTTGATGGTGCAGGAATAGACGTAATCTTAGTGGGAGATTCAGCATCAAATGTAATGGCTGGTCATGAAACTACATTGCCTATTACATTAGATCAAATGATATATCATGCAAGCTCTGTAGTAAGAGGAATAGATCGTTGTTTAGTAGTGGTTGACTTGCCTTTTGGAAGTTACCAATCAGATCCTAAAGAAGCATTACGTTCGGCTATTCGAATTATGAAAGAAAGTGGAGCACACTCAATAAAACTAGAAGGAGGAAAAGAAATAAAAGACTCTATTAAACGAATTTTAAATGCAGGTATTCCTGTAATGGGTCACTTAGGGTTAACTCCTCAATCTATTTATAAGTTCGGAACTTATACAGTAAGAGCAAAAGAAGAAGCTGAGGCAGAAAAGTTAATGACAGATGCTTTAATGTTGGAAAGATTAGGTTGTTTTGCTATTGTGTTAGAAAAAGTTCCTGCTAAGTTAGCACAAAAAGTTGCTGAAGCTTTAACAATTCCAGTTATAGGAATTGGAGCAGGTGCAGGTGTAGATGGACAAGTATTAGTAACTCACGATATGTTAGGAATGACACATGAGTTTAATCCTCGTTTCTTACGTAGGTACTTAGATTTATATACAGGAATGACAAATGCATTTGAACAGTACATTACAGATGTTAAAAGTCAAGACTTTCCAAACGAAGAAGAACAGTATTAATGTAAAAGTCTTCCTTTTGGGAGACTTTTTTGTTTAAGATTATATTTTTAAAATGAAAATACTTCATTTAGACACTAATCACTCTCTGTTAATAAATAAATTAAAGAATTTAGGTTTTGAAAACTATGAAGATTATATCTCTTCAAAATCAGAAATTGAAGCTAAAATTCATTTGTATGATGGAGTTATTATTCGTAGTCGATTTACCATTGATAAACAATTTTTAGATAAAGCAACAAGCCTTAAATTTATAGGACGAGTAGGAGCTGGATTAGAAAACATTGATTGTGATTATGCTGAAAAGAAAGGAGTACACTTAATATCAGCACCAGAAGGAAATCGAAATGCAGTAGGAGAGCATACGTTAGGAATGTTACTTTCTTTGTTTAACAAGCTTAATAAAGCAGATAAAGAGGTACGAGAAGGTAAATGGTTACGAGAAGAAAATAGAGGTGTAGAATTGGATGGAAAAACTGTTGGAATCATCGGTTATGGTAATATGGGGAAAGCCTTTGCTAAAAAACTCCGTGGTTTCGATGTGGAAGTAATATGTTACGATATTAAGCCGAATGTTGGTGATAATAATTGTAAACAAGTTTCTTTAGAAGAACTTCAAAAAAGAACTGATGTTTTAAGTTTACATACTCCACAAACAGAATTAACGATGAATATGGTTAATTCAGACTTTATTAATGGTTTTTCAAAACCATTTTGGTTGTTAAATACTGCCAGAGGAAAATCAGTAGTAACAAAAGATTTAGTAGTCGCTTTACAATCAGGAAAAGTTTTAGGAGCAGGATTGGATGTATTAGAGTATGAAAAAAAATCGTTTGAAAACCTATTTACAAACCAAGAAATGCCCGAGGCATTTCAGTATTTAATAAAAGCAGAAAATGTGTTGCTTTCTCCTCATGTTGCTGGTTGGACCATAGAAAGTAAAGAAAATTTAGCGCAGACTATTGTAGATAAAATTAAAGAAAAATTTTGTTAACTTAATGCTTCAAAATCATGTAACATGAAATATGAAGCAGCTACAGTAGAAGAATATATTTCTCAAGTCCCAGAAGAACGACAAGAAGTTTTACAAAAGCTTCGTAACCTTATTAAGGAAAACCTACCTAAAGGATTTGAAGAAGGAATCAATTATAATATGATTGGGTATTATGTTCCACATTCAAAATATCCCGATGGTTATCATTGTAATCCAAAATTACCACTTCCTTTTATGAATTTAGCTTCACAAAAAAACTCAATAAATCTATATCATAGCGGAATTTATGCTAAAAAGGAACTACACGATTGGTTTATAGCTGAATACCATAAATACTGTAAAAGAAAGCTAGACATGGGTAAAAGCTGTATTCGTTTTAAAAAGCTGGATGATATTCCGTATGAATTAATTACTGAATTATGTACAAAAATGACTGTAGATGAATGGATTTCTATCTACGAATCAGCTGTAAAAAAGAAATAAAATGAAGAAAAAAGGTAAAGTAATAGGAATAGGAGGAGTTTTTTTTAAAACAGAAGACCCTAGAGCAACGAAAGACTGGTATAAAAATAACTTAGGTTTTAATACTGATGATTGGGGATGTACGTTTTGGTGGAAGGATAACGAAGGTAAGAAGGCATCAACACAATGGAGTCCGTTTGCGAATGATACAAACTATTTTGAACCGTCTAAAAAAGATTTTATGTTTAACTATCGAGTTGAAAATTTAGTAGAGTTATTAGAAGAGTTAAAAGAAAAAGGAGTTACCGTGATGGATAAAATAGAGGAGTATGATTATGGTAAATTTGGATGGGTTGTAGATTTAGATGGAAATAAAATTGAATTATGGGAGCCAAAAGACGAAGCTTTTTTATAAATTTAGCACCGTCTAATAAATAAAAAAATAAAAAAATGGATGTAATTGATGAAAACGGGAATACTGTTCCTAATCAAGAAAGTAAACGTGTATTAGCTGGTATTTTAGGAATAATCATAGGGGTATTTGGAATTCACAAATTTGTGTTAGGATATACAAAAGAAGGAATAATAATGCTATTGGTAACTGTGTTAACTTGTGGTTTTGGTGGCTTTGTAAGTAGTATTATTGGTTTAATTGAAGGAATTATTTATCTAACAAAATCAGATGAAGAATTTGTTGAAACCTATCAAGTAAATAAGAAAGGATGGTTCTAATCATCATATAAAAAAGCGCCTTGAGGCGCTTTTTTTATTTCAATTCAGAAAGGTTGTATAAAAAACCTTCCAGCTTTTTTAATTCTTTTGGTGGGTTACCTGCATCAAATGTACTTGACCTATATTCCTTATTAGCTATTTTAATAGTAAACTTCGCATGCAAAGCTGCGTCTGTTATTCTTTTTTCACTTGGTACTTCTAAATCGCTTATTTGTTTTAAATTCAACTCATTTACTATAGTGTTTAATTCTTCTAATTGTTCTTTAGTTACTTTTTTAATCCCTTCTTTTTGATTTATTTTGTACGATAAGTTATTTCCTTCAATAGTTAACTGCACTATACTTCCTCTTGTTTGAGCTTCATAAGCTATTTTATCAAACTCTTTTATTTTATTTTGTGCTGCACAGTTCATCATTAATAAAAATACTACAGGAGTTATTATTTTTAGGTATTTCATCTATTCTTACTTTCTAGTTAATCATAATAAAAAGACGCTCTTTTAAATAAAGAACGTCTTAATATATGAATTTCGCATTAAAATAAAGTTAGTCTGTTATAGTAGACTCTAAATTCTACTGGAACAAATACTACACACCTATTCTAGTTTTTTATCTTCTGTAAACACATATATACAGGTATCATTAAAATAATAATCCACAGAGGGTTTATAATCTTTGCAAACATTTTAAAAACATTAATTATGAATAATAATTAACACTTTAAAAACAACTAGTGATAAACAAGTAAAATATCTGCTTAATTACCAAATATAAAAAGACACCTAAATTAGGTGTCTTTTTATACTATGTTATATTAAATAACTATTTAAGCTTTTTCTTAACTGCTACTTCAGTATATGCTTCTAATGTATCTCCTTCTTTAATATCGTTATATCCTTTAATTTGAAGACCACAATCGTATCCTTTAGTTACTTCCTTAACATCGTCTTTAAAACGTTTTAACGAAGCTAACACACCATCATGAACTACAATTCCATCTCTAATTACACGAACTTTAGAGTCTCTTGTAATTTTCCCTGTCATCACCATACATCCTGCAATGTTACCAATCTTAGAAATTTTATAAACTTCTCTAATTTCAACATTACCAAGAACTTCTTCTTTCATTTCAGGAGACAACATTCCTTCCATTGCATCTTTCAGGTCGTTGATAGCGTCATAAATGATTGAGTAAGTTCTGATATCAACTTCTTCTCTATCTGCTACCGAACGCGCATTTCCTTGCGGACGTACGTTAAATCCAACGATAATTGCATCTGAAGCTGTTGCTAATAATACGTCAGATTCTGTAATTGCTCCAACTCCTTTGTGAATAATATTCACTTGGATTTCTTCTGTAGATAGCTTTTGGAACGAATCTGTTAACGCTTCAACCGAACCATCAACATCTCCTTTTAAGATGATATTTAACTCTTTGAAGTCTCCTAATGCAATACGACGACCAATTTCTGCAAGTGTTAATGTTTTTTGTGTTCTAACAGATTGTTCACGTTGTAATTGAGAACGTTTTGCTGCTATTTGCTTAGCTTCACGCTCATCTTCAAATACATTGAACTTATCACCTGCTTGTGGTGCACCATCTAAACCTAAAATTGATACTGGCGTAGAAGGTCCTGCCTCTTTTACTTTCCTTCCTTTATCATCAAACATAGCTCTTACTTTACCACTATGCTTTCCGGCTAAGATATAATCTCCAATTTTTAATGTACCTGCTTGTACCAATATTGTAGATACATATCCTCTACCTTTATCTAATAAAGCTTCTACTACAGCTCCGTTTGCGTTTTTATTAGGGTTTGCTTTTAACTCTAATACTTCCGCTTCTAATAATACTTTTTCTAATAACTCATCAACCCCTTGTCCTGTTTTAGCAGAAATTTCTTGCGACTGAATGTTACCTCCCCAATCTTCTACTAATAAATTCATAGAAGAAAGTTGTGTTTTAATATTATCTGGATTCGCGTTAGGCTTATCTATCTTGTTTATTGCGAAGATAATTGGCACTCCTGCTGCTTGTGCGTGAGAAATCGCCTCTTTTGTTTGTGGCATTACATCATCATCTGCAGCTACTACAATAATAACTAAATCCGTTACTTGAGCACCACGAGCACGCATTGCTGTAAAGGCTTCGTGACCTGGAGTATCTAAGAAAGCTATTTTATGTTCTCCTACCTTCACTGCGTAAGCACCAATGTGTTGTGTGATACCTCCTGATTCACCTTCAATAACATTCGCGTTACGGATGTAATCTAACAACGATGTTTTACCGTGATCTACGTGTCCCATCACTGTGATAATAGGTGCACGAGTTATTAAATCTTCTGGCTTGTCTTCAACTTCTTCTATAGATTCCTCAACTTCAGCTCCAACAAACTCTACAGTATAGTTAAATTCTTCTGCTACAATTTGTAATGTTTCAGCATCTAATCGTTGATTCATCGTTACCATCATTCCTAACATCATACATGTAGAAATAATTTGGGTAACGGGAACATCCATCATAGTTGCTACTTCACTAACCGTAACAAATTCTGTTACTTTCAACACCTTACTCTCTGCTTGTGCTGCCTGTAATTCAGCTTCACTTTGCTGGCGGTGGGCATCTCTTTTATCTCTACGGTATTTTGCTCCTTTTCCTTTTTTAGATTTACCCTGAAGTTTTTCTAAAGTTTCTCTAACTTGTTTTTGGATTTGTGCTTCTGTTAGTTCTTCTTTTGGAGCAGCTGCTGGTCTTCTACCTCTTTGACCTCCTCGGTTACCACCTCTCTGGCCTCCTCGGTTTTGACCTCCTCGGTTATTTCCTTGAGGTTTAGCGCCTGTTCCAGGACTTCCTGGTTTGCTAATTCTTTTACGCTTCTTTTTATCTCCATCAGCCTTATTAGCTTCAGGTTTCTTCTTTTTTGGTCTTTCAAATTGTTTTAAGTCAATTTTTTGACCTGTAAAATTAGGACCTTCTAATTTTTTGTACTGAGTTTTAATTTTCTCAGCATTTTCTGGAGTTATTTCTACCTCCTTTACTGGTTGCTTCACCTCTTTAACCTTATTTTCAACAGTCTTTTTAACTTCTTTAGGCTGTTCTTTCTTCACTTCCTTTTTAGGAGTATTAACTGTTTGTTCCTTTGGTTTTTCAGTTTTAGGAGGCTCTGGCTTTTTCTCTTCGACCTTAACTGGTTCTTCAACTTTTTTAGTTTCTTGAACTGGTTTAATAGGCTCTTCTTTCTTTGGTTCCTCTATTTTCTCCTCTTTTTTAGTAGGCTCCGGTTTTACCTCTTCAGCTACTTCTTCAATAGCCTTACCAGTTTCAACATCTATTTTACCTACTGTTTTAAGTTCTAACTTTTCAGCTTTGGCTTTTAAAACTTCTTGTTTTTTAGCTTCCTCTTCTAATCTCTTTCTTTCTTGCTCTTGTTCTAATTGCTGACGAATTGCCTCTTTCTCTTTTTTCTTTTCTTCGCTCACTTCCTTAGAGGCCACCTTTTTAGATTTATCAGTTTGGAAACCATCAAATAAAATTTGATATTCTGCATCTGATATTTTGGTAGTAGGGCGAGCTTCAATCTCATAGCCATTTTTAGCTAGGTGTTCAACAGCTCTATCTAAAGAAATGTTTAGTTCTCTTAAAACCTTATTTAGTCTTAATTTTTTGCCTTCAGCCATATATTATTTTATACTTTTTATTGAAAAAACACACTTTACACGTCTCTAGTACGTATAGTTATGCTCTTTTTCTTCTTTTTGCTAGATTTTATACAGTTTCCTATATTAGGACACTAGCTTCCTTTTTTGTGTTATATTTAGTCTTCGAATTCTTCTCTTAAAATTCGTTGAACATCTAAAATTGTTTCTTCCTCTAAATCTGTTCTTTGTACTAACATTGATACATCTTTTTCCAAGACACTCTTTGCTGTATCTAAACCTATTTTCTTGAATTCTTCAATTACCCAAGCTTCAATTTCATCAGAGAATTCTGTTAATTCAACATCTTCTTCTTCAATACCTTCTCTTTGAACGTCAATTTCGTAACCTGTCAACTCACTTGCTAAACGAATATTTACACCAGCTCTACCAATTGCTTTTGATACTTCTTCTGGTTTCAGCAAAACATTAACACGTCCTTTCTTACCATTCTTTTCTTCATCAAACATTTCAATGTCTACTGAAGTTACTTTTGCAGGACTTAAGGCTCTTGCTACAAATAACTGTTCGTTCTTTGTATAGTTAATTACATCAATATTTTCGTTTCCTAATTCACGAACAATACCATGAATACGAGATCCTTTTACACCAACACAAGCTCCAACAGGGTCTATTCTATCATCGTAAGAATCTACTGCTATTTTTGCTTTATCTCCAGGAATCCTTGCTACGCCTTCAATAGTAATTAAACCATCGAAAACTTCAGGAATTTCTTGTTCAAATAATTTCACTAAGAACGCTGGTGAAGTTCTTGATAAAATAATAGCGGGTTTATTACCTCGTAACTCTACAGATTTTATCACTCCTCTAACTGCATCTCCTTTTCTAAAGAAGTCTGAACGAATTTGTTCACTCTTTGGTAAAACAATCTCATTTCCTTCATCATCCAACAAAATTACAGCATTATGACGAATATGGTGTACTTCTGCACTATAAATTTCTCCTTCTAAATCTTTAAATTGTTTAAAAACGTTTGTACTATCGTGCTCGTGAATTTTAGAAATTAAGTTTTGGCGTAATGCTAAAATAGCACGTCTACCTAAATCTACTAGCTTTACTTCTTCAGAAACATCTTCTCCAATTTCAAAATCTGGTTCAATTTTCCTTGCTTCTGCAAGTTCTATTTCCTCATTATCATCTTCAGACATTCCATCTGCCACCACCACTCGATTTCTCCAAATCTCTAAATCTCCTTTATCAGGGTTTATAATGATATCAAAATTCTCATCTGACCCAAATCTACGCTTTAAGGCTGCACGAAATACTTCTTCTAAGATAGACATTAATGTTACTCTGTCTATACTTTTATTATCTTTAAACTCCGAAAATGATTCTATTAACGCAATATTTTCCATTTCATTCTCTAATTAAAATATGATCTTCACTTTTGCTTCTTTAATATCCTGATACGCTAGTATTTTTGTTTTTTCTACCGTATGCTTTCCTTTACCTATTAGCTTAGGCTCTCTTGCCTTCCAAAATAGAGTAATGGTATCTTCTGTTACCTCAGTTAACGTTCCTTCAAATTCTTCTGTTGCTGTTTTAACTTTTAGAATTCGGTTGATATTCTTTTTATACTGACGTTTTACAGCTATTGGATGTGCAATATCTGGTGTTGTCACTTCTAACGAAAAATCTTCTTCTTCTCTATCTAAATTATGCTCTATATTCCTACTAATACGAATACATTCACTTAGTGGCACACCTGAATCTCCATCTACTATTACCTTTATTTTGTTATCCGACAAGAATTGTAAATCTATTAAATATAAAGATTTGTTTTCTTCCAAGGCTTCTTGTAATAATTCTCTAACTCGTTCTTGATTCATCTTAGGTATAAAAAGAGGGGACTAACGTCCCCTTCATCTATCTGATTAATAAATTTGGTGCAAATATAGTAAGTTATTCATTAACACACAAATATCAACCCTCTTTCTTTATAACATTGTTTTTTGTATCTTTAAGAAACTATCTCTCTTAAAACTTTCTTATTATGAAAAAAATATTAGTACCTACTGATTTTTCGAAGTCTTCTGAATATGCTTCGAAACTAGCTTCAAAAATAGCTAGCAAAGCCAACAGTGAAGTACACTTACTTCATATGGTTGAACTTCCTACAGGAATCGTTGACATGGGGGCTGGAACTAACTTTAGTATTCCAGAAAGCATGTTATACATTAGAAAGGTTCGTGACAGACTCCTGGATTACAAAAAGGATTTTTTTCCTAAAATTAAAAATGTTAAACATGCTATCAGATTTCAAAGTCCATTTGAAGGTATTAGAGATTATTCTAAAAAAAACAGTACAGATTTAATCATTATGGGATCTAAAGGGCATACAAACCTTGAAGAAATCTTAATTGGGTCTAACACTGAAAAAGTTGTACGAAACTCTGAAATACCTGTCATTGTTACAAAAAAGAATAACGACAGTTTTACACCAAAAGATATCGTCTTTGCATCTAGCTTTAAACCTAAAAAAAATAAGGCTTTTGAACGATTTCTTGATTTTAGTAATAATTTTGATTGTACAATACATTTACTAAAAATAAACACTCCCCAGAAATTTGAAAACTCTCAAGACACTAACGAAAGAATTAAAAAAATTATAGACACATATGGTTTAGAAAATTACACTATTAATATTTACAATGACTCTTCTGTTGAGAAAGGAATTCTTCATTTTGCTAATAAAATTAACGCAGATATAATTGCTTTAGCTACGCATGGAAGAAGTGGCTTATCTCATATTTTTAATGGCAGCATTACTAAAAGTCTCTCTAAAAGTGCTATGCGACCAATGCTAACATTTAAAATTTAACAAAAAGGTCAAGGTTTTCCCTTGACCTTTTTTTTTCATTAATTATTTTCATATACCTTTAGCAAATTTATAGCTTCCTTTTTTGCACTCCAATTTTCTAGAATTTCTTTCCGAGCACTACTTCCTAAATAAGCATTTTTTTTACTCATTAGATTTACCATTATTTTTTGAAGTTCTGGTACACTTCCTGATGTAAATAAATATCCTGACTTCAAATGTGTTACTAGTTCAGAGTGAACTCCAACATCTTTTGTTGCTACTACTGTATTTCCACACGCCATTGCTTCTGCACAAACTAAAGAAAAGCCTTCTGTAAAAGATGGTACTACTGAAATTTTAGCTGCTTGGTAATAAGAAACAATATCTGAGGTTTCATCAATAAAATAAATCTGGTTTTCTACTTTATTTTTTTCCACTATTGCTTTTAATTCTTCTAAAAACAATGGTTTATCTACTTTACCAACAACAACCAGCGCCCAATCTTTATTTTCTTTTAATTTAGGAGCTACAGCTTCTAACAATATTTTTTGTCCTTTTGCTTTTCTTACTCTACCTGCACAAAGAATAATATTCTTTTGAGCAATATTACTTAACTTTTTTTCTGGATTAGGAATAAAAAGGCTTGTATTTACACCATGAGGTACTTTAACGTTTGAAACACCTAGTTTTTTATGCATTGAACTTGTTAACGTAATAACTTCATCTGATTTTCTTAGTAAAAATCGTGTAAAATTAGAAGGATCTGTTTCTGCATGTCGCGTAGTTATTAATTTAAATTTTGCTCCTAAAAAACGATACCATAACATTTTTAAAACTTCATTATTTCGATGACAATGAACAACAATACTCTTTTTTGAGAACAACAACTTTTTTAACTCAGAAGTTGTCATTTTTTCACCTTTGATACCATAACCATAAAGATATGTTGTACACAGTTTTTTTAACTGAGGTAATACATTTTCAATACTTCTTGTAACACCTGTTCTTCGTTTATGAAAGTGAGTATGTATAACTATAAGATCAGAACTCATCTAAGCAAATCTTCTTTCTATGATTTGAAATAATCTATTTTCATATTCTTCTTTATCAGACCAATCATAATCTGGTTTAATCATTTTATTAATAAATTTTTTTGCTTCTTTTTCTGTTTTAAAAGTATTTAATTGAGAAATAACCCTATTAAAATCATTTTGATTTCCTTCAAAAAGGTGTTTTACAAAAGCAATTCTATCGTTTAAATCAATTTGAATTGTATTTAGAAAGTGATCATTAATTGTTTTCTTAGGTGCCGCCTTAGTAAATAAATCTGTAATTACATCAACTGATATAGTATCTTGCAACTCATCTTCTAAAGTAGGAGTTTTCCTATCCCCAACATCTTTTACATCATTTTTTACGTCCTCTCCATCACTATGTAACAGTTCTTCTAATTCATCAAAAGGCTGTTCAATGATTTCATTAGTAATTATTTCTTCATTAATTCCTTCTATTACTTTTTCAACTATTTCATCTGCTTCTTGCTCAAAACCTTCTTTTAAGTCTTCTTCTAAGTGATGTACTTCCCTACTTTCTATAGACTCTTGTTCCTCCTTTTGTATCTTTTCTTCTGTAGACTTCTCTACTTTTACCTCTTCTTGAATTGGTTCTTTCTTTTTTTCAACCTCAGCATCCAAATCATCTACAACTTCTTTCTTTGTCTCTAAACTTACCTCTTCTATCTTAGGTAAAATTTCTTCAACAGCTTCAGCTTGCTTTTTTTCTTCGGCAAGTAAAACATCTTTTAACAGTTCCTCTTTAGTTTTTGTAGGATTAGGAGTATTATTTATGTATTCTTCTACATACGCTAAAACCGAAAGTTTTTCGTAAACCTCATATGCCTTTTGCTTTAACTCAAACACATCTTCTCTATTTTTCATCTGTAAAATACTGTGTGCTAAACTGGTTAAATCTGATGCTAGTTTTTTGTGCATAAGTTGTTGTTTGATATTAATTTTTGCTCTTAAATTTTAATAAATTTGTTCCTCATTCGAAAGTAATACAAAAATCAATAATTAGAGCTTAAAATTACAAAATGTTTCTTGAAAATACAGTAAATCACACAGAACAATTTGGTTGGATTGAGGTAATTTGTGGCTCAATGTTTTCGGGGAAAACCGAAGAATTAATTCGTAGACTTAAACGTGCTCAGTTTGCTAAACAACGTGTTGAAATTTTCAAACCTGCAGTTGACACAAGATACGATGAGGAGGAAGTAGTTTCCCACAATAAAAACAGTATTCGTTCAACACCTGTTCCTGCATCTTCTAATATTAGATTATTAGCCAATGATGTTGATGTTATTGGAATAGACGAAGCCCAATTTTTTGACGACGAAATTGTAGCTGTTTGTAACGACTTAGCAAATAGAGGAGTTCGTGTTATCGTTGCAGGTTTGGACATGGATTTTAAGGGTAAACCTTTTGGACCAATGCCTGCGTTAATGGCTACTGCAGAATATGTTACTAAAGTACATGCCGTATGCACTCGTACAGGAAACTTAGCCCATTATAGTTATAGAAAAGCACAAAGTGAAGATCTAGTTTTTTTGGGCGAAACTCAAGAGTATGAACCACTAAGCAGAGCTGCTTATTACAAAGCCATGAAGGAACACGAAACACAAAATAAAAAAGAAAGCACTAATGAATAACAATCATGTTACCGTATTAGAAATTAATACTAAAGCTGTACTACACAATTTAGCTTATTTTAAACAGAAGCTACAACCTACTACAAAAATTTTAGTTGTTGTCAAGGCTTTTGGTTACGGAAGTGAGTCTACTGAAATTGCTAAAATTGCACAAGACTATGTTGATTATTTTGCTGTTGCTTATTCTAATGAGGGAATGGCATTACGTGAGGCTGGAATTACAAAGCCTATCTTGGTTTTAAACCCTCAAATTCAAAACTTAAAAGATATTGTTAAATATCGCTTAGAGCCTAATCTATATAATTTTAAAATCTTCGATGCTTTTTTAAAACTTGCGGATGAAGAGCCTTTAATGAATTACCCTATTCATTTAAAATTTAACACAGGATTAAATAGAGTAGGCTTTTGGCATACTGACGTTCCAACTATTGTAGCAGAGCTAAAAAAATCAAACAATGTAAAAGTTGAATCTATATTTTCTCATTTAGCAGCTAGTGAAGATTTAAACGAACAAGAATTCACCATAGGTCAAATAAATAACTTTGCTTACATAGTAAAACAAGTTTATGAGCACTTAGGATACCAACCTATGATACATATCTTAAATACATCTGGTATTATCAATTATCCACAAGCTCAATTTGACATGGTTCGCCTAGGCATAGGCTTATATGGTTTCGGAAATGATGAACAAGAAACAGCTCAACTTAAAAACACACATACGCTTAAATCTATAATTTCTCAAATTAATATAGTTCAACCAGGTGAAACTGTTGGATACAATAGAGCTTTTGTTGCTAGTCAACCTACAAGAAGCGCTACCATTCCTATAGGACATGCAGATGGTATATCAAGAAAACTAGGAAATAAAAATGGATTTGTGTTCATTAATAATCAACCAGCTCCTATCATTGGAAATGTTTGTATGGATATGATAATGGTTGATGTTACTAAAATTGATTGTAATGAAGGTGACGAGGTCATTATTTTCAACCATCAACAACACGTAGAATATATGGCTCATAAGTGTGAAACTATTCCGTATGAAATACTTACTGCCTTATCTCAACGTATAAAAAGATTGGTTAAAAGCTAATTTTTTTATATTTTTCAGTTCAATTAACTATTAAAAATCAAAAATATGGGAATGCTCAAAGAGTTTAAAGACTTTGCAATGAAAGGAAATTTAGTAGACATTGCAGTAGGTTTTGTAATGGGTGCTGCTTTCAAACAAGTAGTAACCTCTTTCACTGGAGGAATTGTTTCTCCTTTAATTGGACTTATTTTTAAAGCTGATTTTAAGGACATAAAGTATGTAATTAAAGAAGGAGTAACTGATGAAGCTGGTAAAGTAACAGGCGAAGTTGCTATAATGTATGGTGAATTTTTAACCAATGTTATTGATTTTATTATTGTAGCTTTTGTTATGTTTATGGTGGTAAAAGCAGTAAATGCTATGAAGAAAAAAGAAGAACCTGCTCCAGAAGCTCCAAAGGGACCTAGTCAAGAAGAACTATTAGCAGAAATTAGAGATTTACTAAAAAAGTAATCCGATTAAATATTAAATAGAAAAGCTCGCAATTGCGAGCTTTTCTATTTTCTAATAGTTCTATCTAATTTACACATGCTTTCCTTTCTCCCAACCATGTTTTCCTAAATACTGTTCACCACTTTCAACCGCACCATCTTCAATACTTGTTCCCATAGAATCATTCCAACGATTTAAATACCCGAAGAGGGAAATTACTCCTAACATTTCAACTATTTCTCCTTCATTCCAATATTTATATAATTCCTCTTTAATCTTTTCATCCACCATATTTGGAATCATTGAAGCTGCCAATGAAAAATCTAACGCAGCACGTTCAGCATCAGAAAAGGCAGAGTGTGTTTTATATTCCCATATATTATCTAATTGTTCTTGTTCTGCACCATAACGCTCAGCAGCACGAATTGCATGTGCTTGACAATAACGACAACCTGTAGCATTGCTACTTACCCAAGCAATCATCCGTTTTAAAGCAGAAGTTACACGACCGTGATTAGCCATTACTGCTTTGTTTAAATTGATAAATGCTTTGGAAATTTCTGGTCGTCGTTGCATGGTTAACACTGAATTCGGACAAAAACCTAAGGTTTCATTATAAAAATCAGATAATTGTTTCGTTTCCGCATCATGATTCGGATCTAAAGGAGTTACTAAAGGCATAGATTTATTTTTTAAGTTTTTAATACTAACTTTTTACTGTAAGTTTGTGTTACTATTTAAATGTACTAAGTCGAAATACACACAGACTTACTTACGCAATAAACAAAAAATTATCAAGATATGGCAACAAACACAGTTACAACCGTTTGGAAAGAAAACATGCAATTTGAAAGTGACAACCCTAGTGGACACTCAATAGTTATTGATACTTCTGAAGAGCATGGAGGAAATAATACTGGTTTACGACCTAAAGCTATGATGCTTTCATCGTTAGCAGGCTGTTCTGGTTTAGATATCGTACCTATGCTAGAAAAAATGCGTGTAAAAATTGATGATTTTAAAATTGTTGTTACTGGTGAATTAACTGAAGAGCACCCAAAATATTACCATAAAGTTTTAGTGGATTATCATTTTTACGGTAGTGATTTAGACGAAAAAAAAATTAACAAAGCAGTAGATTTATCGATAGAAAAATACTGTGGTGTTATGGAAATGTTTAGAAAATTTGCTGATGTAACTACTGCTATTCACTTACATAATAACTAATCTATTTTCGATAAAATTGCTATGCGCTGGACATTAAAACCGCAACCAGACACCTTTAAAGTAAAACAGTTAGCCAAAGAATTATCTATCGATACAACCTTGGCTAAAATTTTAGTACAACGTGGAATAGAAACCTTTGATGATGCAAAACATTTTTTTCGTCCTTCGTTAAGTGATTTACATGATCCTTTTTTAATGAAGGATATGGAAATCGCTGTGCAACGTATAGAAAAAGCTATAATAAACAACGAGAATATCTTAGTTTTTGGCGATTACGATGTTGACGGAACTACAGCTGTTTCTTTACTATCTTCTTACCTAAAAACAATACATCCTAATATTGCAACCTACATTCCTGATCGTTATGAAGAAGGATATGGTGTTTCTTTTCAAGGAATTGATTTTGCTGAAGACAATGGGTTTTCTCTCATCGTAGCTTTAGACTGCGGAATTAAAGCTATTGATAAAGTTGCCTATGCTACTGAAAAAGGAATTGATTTTATTATTTGCGATCACCACAAACCTGGAAGTGAAATTCCAAAGGCAGTTGCTATTTTAAATCCTAAGCAAATGGATTGTAACTATCCATATGATGAACTGTGTGGCTGTGGTGTTGGTTTTAAATTAATTCAAGCATTAGCTTCAAAAAGAAATCAAACAATTGAAGACTTACTTCCGTATTTAGATTTAGTAGCTACTGCAATTGCAGCTGATATTGTTCCGATGACTGGGGAAAATAGAGTTCTAGCTTATCATGGATTACAAGTCATTAATTCACAACCTAGAAATGGTATTAAGGCTATTATTCATCAATTGCAAAAAAAAGAACTTACCATTACAGACGTAGTTTTTATCATTGCTCCGCGGATAAATGCTGCTGGACGAATGAAACATGGAAACTATGCTGTCGAATTATTAACCGAAATGGATTTTGATTCAGCAGTTGAGTTTGCTGCTGCAATTGAAAAGTTCAATTCTGACAGAAAGGAGCTGGACAAAGCAATTACACAAGAAGCCTTACTTCAAATTGAAAATAACAACGAGCAAGAGAAATACACCACAGTAGTTTTTGATGAAAATTGGCACAAAGGAGTCATTGGTATTGTAGCTTCTCGTTTAACAGAAACTTACTACAGACCTACCTTGGTTTTTACTAAAAGTGGTGAAAAATTGGCTGCCTCAGCTCGTTCAGTAAAAGGATTTGATGTATATAATGCTTTAGAAGAATGCTCAGAATTTATTGAACAGTTTGGTGGACATAAATATGCAGCGGGTTTAACTTTATTACCCAAGCAATATCAAAATTTTAAAAATAAGTTTGAAGAAGTAGTGAAAGCCACTATTGATAAAGACTTGTTAACTCCAGAAATCACTATTGATGCTGAGCTTGACCTATCAGAAATTACACCTAAGTTTTTCCGTATAGTCCAACAAATGGTACCTTTTGGTCCGCTAAACATGAAACCAATTTTTACTACTTCAGCAGTAAGAGATAATGGATATGGTAAACAAGTTGGCGCAGACAAAAGTCATTTAAAACTAAACCTTATTTATGGTTCAGACCAAAAAACATATAATGCCATAGGTTTTGGTCTAGGAAATAAAATAGCCATCGCTCAAAACGATTTTGACATTGTATATACTTTAGATGAAAACACATGGAACGGACACACAACTATACAATTGATTTTAAAAGACTTAAAATAGCCGCTACTTTTATTTAGAATAATTCCAAATAATCTTATATATTTGTTACGGTAATAAAATATAGTTATGGACGGAATTACTAAAATATACGACAACAACATAGGTATTTCATTTCACTGGAAAGATAACAACTCTAAGCTAGTTCAATTAATATTTAGAGATACAGGGTTTCATTTAACTGAAGAAGAAATTGAATTATTTTTAGAAAAAGTTACTGATTCAAAACTTCAAAAAAACTGCGCTACTTGTAGTAAAGGTAAAGACTGTAGATCCATTCTACTACAAACACCTTCTAATAAAGTTAGCATGGCAGTTTCTTCAGTCGAACTGTGGCAGATAGACGACCTTTTAAAAGGCACACTATTTCAACTAAGAATGAATAATTATCTAAATGAGCTATGTAGAAATTAAGAAGGCTTGCAAAATTAGCAAGCCTTCTATAATTATTTATCTTCTTTAATTAAGTACATATATACCGGATAGTGATCACTATATCCTCCTGTATACTTTCCATAAGAGAAACTTCTGAAAGGATACCCTTTATAACGACCACTTTTTTGTGTTAAAAAACGTTTATTAAAGATTCCTGATTTAAACATTTTATAGGTTAAAAAATCTTTTTCTCCCTTATCTAATAGTGGAGAAGTAAACATAATTTGATCAAATAAATTAATATTATCTCTATACCCTAATGTATTAAATCCACGACGGAACATATCTTCATAAGGATTATAAATATCTCCCTCTTTAACGTTTTTCTTCTTACTTTTAGTTTGCAAAACAGATTTAAAGCTAGAGTTAATAGGATCATCGTTAAAATCACCCATAATTAACACTTTTGGATTTGGGTCGTTCAGCTTAATTTTTTCTATAATTTGCTTCACTTTATAAGCGGCTTTTTCACGCAATGGTCTACTCTTCGCTTCCCCTCCTCTTCGAGATGGCCAGTGATTTACAATAACATGTATTAATTCGTCATCTAAATAACCCGATACTAATAAAATATCGCGTGTATATACCTTTCTGTTTTGACTGTAAATATTAGGATTAAATACCTCAAAATGAATTGGCTTAAAATAACGTGGTTGATACAACAACCCAACATCAATCCCTCTTTTATCAGGAGAGTCAAAATGAATAATACTATAACGCTTCTTTTTTAACCTTTCCGATGCTACTAAATCTTCTAAAACTTTCTTGTTTTCAACCTCAGCAACGCCTAAAATTACTGGACTCGTTTTTGTCTTTTCAGCTCCTAACTGTGAGATAACTTCTCCAAGTTTATCTATTTTATCTATATATACCTCTTCTTTATCTCCTTTCATTTCCATGATGGGACTTGCTTCATCATTCTTTTCAAGATCATTTTCGGTATCAAAAAGGTTTTCTAAATTATAAAAACCAACAGTTCTTATTTTATATTTTTTTGCTCCTTGTTGCGCATATGAAGAAAAAACAACAAGAGTTAAGACTAAAAATAAAGCTATATTTCTCATTTAATAAATTTTACGCAACAAAAGTAAAAACAATTTTCAAGCCAAAATCTATAATTTACATAAAACCATTTTTAGTAACTTTAACTTAATATTAACACAATTAGAATTTTCGTAGTTTTGCCTCCCTTTCGCTTTATTTTTTAGCTATGGGAAACAAATGTATTTAAATATTTTACAAACAATCATTTATGAAAAATTTTACGATAACAATGTTATTGCTTTTTTCAGGTTTATTTGGCTTGAATGCACAGAACATTGTAAAGGGGATTGTAATAAACGGCGATTCTGAAAATCCTATGCAAGGTGTTTCTGTAAGTATAAAAGAAGTAAGCGTCTCGAGTACTACAGACGCCAGCGGGGCTTTTACACTAAATGGTTTACCAAACGGAAGACAAATTGTAACGGTATCATTAAACGGGTATGAAACCCAAAATTTTCCAGTTGAACTATCTGGAAAAACAGTAAATTTAGGCACAATCTTTATGTATGAAGATTTATCTGAAGATCAAGATTTAAGCACCATCACTATTACAGATGATGAGTTAAATGATGATACTAGTGCTGCTGATAACATTTCTGGTTTACTACAAGCCTCTAGAGATGTATATTTACGTACTGCCGCTTTTGAATGGAGTGGCTCTTTTTACAGAGTACGTGGTTTAGATTCTGAAAATGGTAAAGTTTTGATTAATGGAATTGAAATGAACAAACTATACAACGGAAGACCTCAATGGAGTAACTGGGGAGGTTTAAACGATGTATTGCGTAACCAAGAGTTTAGTAATGGACTAACTCCTTCAAACTATGCTTTTGGTGGTGTTTTAGGTTCTACAAATATTAACACAAGAGCTTCTGAATATAGTGAAGGTGGACGTATTTCTTATGCTTCTTCTAATAGAAGTTACAACCACCGTCTAATGGCAACATATTCTTCAGGTTTATTAGCTAATGGATGGGCAATAACTGTTTCTGGTAGTAGAAGAGCTGGTAACGAAGGGTATGTTGATGGTACTTTTTACGATGCCAACTCCATCTTTTTGTCACTTGAAAAGCAAATTAACGATGCTCATAGCTTAAACTTAACTGTGATTGCTGCAGAGAACGAAAGAGGAAAATCTTCACCAAATACTCAAGAGGTTTTTGATATTAAAGGAATTCGTTATAACTCATATTGGGGAAAACAAGGAGACAAAAACAGAAACTCAAGAGTTAAGAGATTATACGAACCAATTGTTATGTTGAACCACTATTGGAACCTTTCTGAAAACACTACATTAAACACTAATATTGGTTTTCAGTTTGGAGAAATAGGTAACAGTCGTTTAGATTATAACGGTGCTAACAATCCTGATCCTACGTATTATAGAAAGTTACCAAGCTGGTATTTATCAGATCCTAATGGACCAGATTATGAAAATGCATACAAATCATTAACTGGTTTCCAAAATGATGGACAAATTGATTGGGATGAATTGTATATTGGAAACGAAGGTAGTCCAGAAAATGCTCGTGTAATTTTATATGAAGATAGAAACGATGATCAGCAATTAACAGCTAATATGATTTTATCTTCAGAGTTAAATGAAAATATTACACTAACTGCAAGTGGTGAGTATAGAAAGTTAAAGTCTGAAAACTTTGCTTCTCCAATAGACATGCTTGGAGCTGTAGGTTATTTAGATGTAAATACTTTTGGTGATAATTTTAACCAACAACAAAGCAATCTTTTAACTCCTAATAGAACAATTGGACTAGGAGACCGCTTTAAATACAACTATATCTTCAATTCTGAAGTATATGGCGGTTTTGCTCAGTTACAGTTCAAATACAACAAAGTTGATTTTTATATAGCAGGACAAGCGAACAATACTACACACCAAAGAGAAGGTTTATTCCAAAACGGATACTTTCCAACTAACTCTTACGGAAAATCAGATAAGTTAGATTTCTTTAACTATGGAGCTAAAGGAGGATTAACCTATAAAATTTCTGGTCGTCACTTAATTGATGTAAACGGAGGTTATATTACAAAAGCACCTTCTCTGCGTAACTCTTTTGCCAACTCAAGAGCTAACAATGTTACAGTTGCTGATGTTGCTGAATTAAATAGTGAAAAAATATTATCTGGAGATGTTAGCTATGTTTTTAGAAGCCCTTTAATTACTTCAAGAATCACAGGTTATTATACAGACATTAAAGATGCTACAGAAATTTCATTCTACTTTGCTGACGGTATTGGAGGAGATATTCAAGATAATTCTTATTTTATCCAAGAAATCTTAACCGGTATTGATAAAAGACACTTTGGGGTTGAGTTGGGTATCGAAGCACAAGTTACTCCTACAATTAAATTAAAAGGGGCCGCAAACATTGGTCAATACACATATAATAATAATCCTGATATCGTCTTAAAATCTGACGATCCTTCGTTCAGTTTTGAAAGTAGGAAATCTAATTTAAAAAATTATAAACTAGCTGCAGGACCTCAAAAAGCATACTCTTTTGGTTTTGAATATAGAGACCCAGATTATTGGTGGTTTGGTGCCACTTTAAATTATTTAGATGAGGCTTATATTGATGTAGCTCCACTTACAAGATCATCTAACTTTATTGAAGATGTAGACGGTGCTGCTTTTGCAGATTATGACCCAATATTAGCTAGACAACTATTACAACAAGAACAATTTGACGACTACGTTGTAGTAAATATTATTGGAGGAAAATCATGGAAAGTAGGTGATGGTAAATATATCGGCTTATTTGCAAGTGTAAATAACCTATTCAACCAAGAATATAAAACAGGAGGTTTCGAACAAGGAAGAAATGCAAATTACCGCGAACTACGTAATGATAAATCTCGTGAAAAACCTATTTTCGGGAGTAAATATTGGTACGGTAGAGGCACTACTTATTTCTTAAACTTAAATTATAGATTCTAAAAAAACACTTAAAATGAAAAAAATAAATTTATACAAGATTTTTGCAATACTTTTTATTGCAATTTCTGCTTCATGTGTTGACAATAATGATTTTGAATTACCAACTATTGGACCAGATAAACAATACGAGAACTTAAAGTCTTTAGACGAAGTCATAGCACAATATAACGGTAATATAGTTGAATTTAATGACGACACCACTATCTTTGGTTATGTTGTTTCTGACGACAGAGAAGGAAATTTCTATAAAGAATTAGTTATTCAAGACAAGCCTGAAAATCCCACAGTAGGAGTTGTAATTAAAATTGATGATGCTAACTTAGGTGCTAGATATAATATAGGAAGAAAAATATATGTAAAACTAAAAGGTTTAGCCTTAAGCAAACCATATTCAGCTTTTGAAATAGGTATCAAAGGTACTGGTAATCGTACTGATAGAATAAGCGCTAACGATTATATAAGTAAAATAGATAGGTCTTCTGAAATCGTTGATATTATACCAACTACTTTAACAATTGGTGAGTTAACTGAAAATCACATCAATACCTTAGTTAAAATTGAAAACCTCCAATCTGAAACAAAAGGATTACAATATGCTTACCCTGAAGACAATAGTTATATTACAAGAACCATGACTTCTTGTGAAACTTTTGAAAAAATTGATATTTCAACAAGTAAATTTGTTAGCTTCAAAGAATACTATATCCCTGATAACAAAGGTAGCATTACTGCTATTTTAGATGAATTTGCTGGTAACTATCAATTAATTCTTAGAAACACTAATGATATTAACTTTACTGATGAATATGGTTGTAACGCACCTCCTATTGACGCTACTTTAAATGAAGTTAAAGCCTTTTATAAAGGTAGTGGAGAAGCAACAATTACAAAAAACTTAAAAATAAAAGTAGTTATTACTTCTGATTTAGCTGCTGGTAACTTACACCCCTTAAGTGCATTTGCTCAAGATCCTACTGCTGGTATTGCTTTACGTTTTAGTGGAGATCATAACTTAAACTTAGGAGACGAAGTAGAAATCGCTGTTGGAGGAACTAAACTAAGTGAATATAACGATTTATTACAATTAAACATTTCTCCTTCTAGTATTATTAAATCTACAGCAGGTACTTTGCCAACCCCTGAAACTATCACTTTCGCTCAGGCTTTAACCGGTGATTACGAAAGTAAATTAGTACAAATTAATGGAGTACAGTTTAAAGACAATACCAAAATTTATAATGGAAATAACGAGTTAATCACTGAATGTGATGGTACTCCTTTAACCACTTATGTTAGAAAAGAGGCAACTTTTGCTAACAATAATGTAAATGATAAAAAAGGGGCTATAACAGGTATTATGACTGTTTTTGAAGGTACTCCTCAAATCTATTTAAGAAACGAAACTGATCTTAATTTTACAGAAGACTATGTTACATGTGGAGGTACTACTACTAATGCTATTTTCTTTTCTGAATTAGCAGACCCTAACAATAATGCTAATGCTAGATTTATAGAGTTATATAATTCTGGAACAGATCCAATAGACTTAACAGGTTGGACAATTAGAAGATATACAAATGATGCTACTTCATCAACATCTTCAATTGACTTATCTGGTAAAACCATAGCTGGAACTAGTACTTTTGTAATTGCCAAAAATGCTGCAGAACTCTCAAGTATATATGGTGTTACTGCTGATATGGAGTCTACTTCTGCAGCAGCAGATTCTAACGGAGACGACCAATTAGAGCTAGTAGATCCAAGCGGAACTGTAATCGATATCTTTGGAGTTATTGGGGAAGATGGATCTGGTACAAATCACGAATTTGAAGATGGTAGAGCTTACCGCAAAGCTTCAGTAACACAAGGAAACCCAACATATACATTTGCAGAATGGGATATTTGGAATGACACAGGAGATGCAGGTACTACAAATGCACCTCAAGATGCTCCTGGTGCTTTTACACCTGGAGTAAGATAATCTCTTTTTTGATATAAACAACCCAAGGCTTAAACCTTGGGTTGTTTTTTTTAGCTAAGTGACACTAGATTCATGCTCTTAGTTTTTAATAAACACAAAATATTTATCAAAATGTAAGTAGACGGGTTTTCCACACGCTTTTCTTTTGATTATAGTTATGTAACGTTAAAAACACCTTTTCTTCCTTTCCATTTATTAATCGACCATTATTCCCTTTAAAGTTTTTCCCTAGAAAACTATAATAATCCTCTTGCGTTAATTCATCTATAGGCTTTTTTAATTCAACTGAAAACATACTACTATTAAACAAACTAGTCCCCATAAGCTCTTTGCTATAACAATATAGTTTATTACTATTTGAGTCTTCTATATATAAATAGTCATATATACTCATAAAAAAAGGTTTTGGCTTGTTTTCTAGCCTTAACCCTTTTGCTGTTTTTACAATTGTATTAACCCCATTATTTATCTTAATTCGTAATTCTTCATTAAAATATATATTCCCAACAGAATCTTTTATATGATAAGAGGGGTTCAAATCTTTATTATAAAGACTTTCCCATATACAAAGTAGTAAAGTGCTAAAAAAATATAAATCATACTCAGGGTTTGATTTACTTAAACCATCTATTCTTAAAACCACGGATGGATTAATAAGTTTCTCTATTTGTCTATCTATATTCTTTTTCACAGAGATGTGTTATATTTTTAGGTTAAATATTTAATCAATTTGATAAAAGCACATTTAAGTATTACATTTTTCGTTTCAATGCTTCTCTTCTATTAATATTACTTAATTACCTATAAACTCTAAATCTCTTCGTTTAATTTCTTTTCCTGTTTTCCCATCAAGTGTAACTTCTATATACTCATCCGTTTTAGGTTTGTAATAGCTTATTGTCCATACCTTTTTACCTTCTTCTTCATTCTTGTAAATTTCAGTTTTAATACCACCTCGTTTAGGATACCCCTTTTCTAATTGAATATCTTTTTTATGGCAATATTTTATAACATCTAACCAACCAAAATCGTAACCTTCATCTATATTTTCTTCTTCAGTTAAATTTCCTTTTTCATCGTAATGATACCATGTTCCATATTCTGAACCATTATTAAATCGAACCCCTTTAATTTCAATATTACCATTTAAGTAGTAATTATTCACCACACTAAATGCGTTTTTGTCATAATACACTGATTTACTATAACCATTTGAATAATCAAGAAGAATTATTAATTTATCATCTTCTTTTTTACGAACTTCTTCATTTAGTTTTTTGGTATTAAATTCTTTAATATCAAAAGTTTCAAACTCTTTAGTTATTTCTGGTATAATAATTTCTTGTTCCATTTTTAAGTTTTTTTGAGCTATACAGCTAGTGAAGCTTAGTATTATAAATATAAATACGAGTTTTTTCATTTTTAAATAGAATTATTAGCTTTAATCCATTGCCAATGAAATAGGCTACAACGATTATTGTTATTTCTTGGATTATGATGTGAATAGTCTAACAGATTATCTGTTTTACTATATTGATAGGTAAATTCTGCATTAGTAGAAATACTATTTGTAAAAGTATGCACTAAATTTAATGAATGTGAAAATTCAAAATAAGACTCAGTTGATAGCAGAAAACATATTACTTAATTGCCTATAAACTCTAAATCTCTTCGCTTAACTTCTTTTCCTGTTTTTCCATCAAGTGTAACTTCCATATACTCATCTGTTTTAGGTTTGTAATAGCTTATTATCCAAACCTTTTTACCTTCTTCTTCATTCTTGTAAATTTCGGTTTTAATACCACCTCGTTTAGGATAACCCTTTTCTAACTGAATATCGTTTTTATGGCAATATTTTATAATATCTAACCAACCAAAATCATAGCCTTCATCGGTATTAATTTCATTAATTAGTTTTCCTTTTTTGTTAAACTTATAAATAAAACCTATAGGGTAACCATTATTAAATGAAATCCCTTTTTGTTTAATATTTCCATTTTCAAAGTATTTTTTAGAAACCATAAAATAAGAGTTATTTAAATAAATTCTACGTATGTAACCATAACTTTGAGATTCTTCTTCTAAGTATTCTTTTTTAGTTACAATAATTCTTTTACCTGAAATACTATCTAATTCTCTATTAAAAAGATTTATATTGAAAGTTTCTGACTTTTTAGTTATTTCAGGTATGATAATTTCTTGTTCCATTTTTAAAGATTTTTGAGCCATACAGCTAGTGAGGCTTAATATTGTAAATATAAATATGAGTTTTTTCATTTGTTAAATAGAATTATTAGCTTTTATCCATTGCCAATGAAATAGGCTACAACGATTATTGTTATTTCTTGGATTATGATGTGAATAGTCTAACAGATTATCTGTTTTACTATATTGATAGGTAAATTCTGCATTAGCAGAAGCTTCTATATTCGTAAAAGTATGCGCTAAATTTAATGAATGTAAAAACTCAAAATAAGACTAAGTTGATAGCAGAAAATATATAACTTAATTACCTATAAACTCTAAATCTCTTCGTTTAATTTCTTTTCCTGTTTTCCCATCAAGTGTAACTTCTATATACTCATCTGTTTTAGGCTTGTAATAGCTTATTGTCCATACCTTTTTACCTTCTTCTTCATTCTTGTAAATTTCAGTTTTAATACCACCTCGTTTAGGATACCCCTTTTCTAATTGAATATCTTTTTTATGGCAATATTTTATAACATCTAACCAACCAAAATCGTAGCCTTCATCTGTATTAATTTCATTAATTAGATTCCCTTCTTTGTTAAACTCATACCATGTTCCAAATTCTGAACCATTATTAAATGAAATTCCTTTAATCTCAAGCCCTCCATTTGGGTAAAAGTTTTTAGTTATAGAAAAATAGCTGTCTTTTAAATAAATCCCCTTACTATATCCAGATTTAACTTTTGTTTTTTTTGTATCTCCTGTATAAACTATATGCCCTTCATCAGCTTCTTCCACTACTTTAGAAAGGTTTTTAATTTGGAATTTTTCTATATTGAACTTCTCAAATTTTTTAGTTATTTCTGGTATGATAATTTCTTGTTCCATTTTTAAGTTTTTTTGAGCTATACAGCTAGTGAAGCTTAGTATTGTAAATACAATTAAGAGTTTTTTCATTTTTTAAATTGAATTATTAGCTTTTATCCATTGCCAATGAAATAGGCTACAACGATTATTGTTATTTCTTGGATTATGATGTGAATAGTCTAACAGATTATCTGTTTTACTATATTGATAGGTAAATTCTGCATTAGCAGAAGCTTCGATATTGGTAAAAGTATGTGCTAAATTTAATGAATGTAAAAACTCATGCGCAGCCGTTTGGTCGTTAGCCGACTTAAATACTACGACATAGTCTGCATTAGCAGCAGAGAAGCCACTTAAATTACCGTTGGGATGGTAACCATGCTCAGCAAAATAAAAAGCTTTAAAAAAGTCAGGGTTATCATATTTAGCATCTATACTTTTTAGTTTCTTTTTTAAATAACTAACAATACTTTCTCTAGGAATCGCAGGCTTTGCAGGAGTGGTAGCTGTTGCAGGTATTGCAGCTACTGGAGTACTTACATTTTGAATTTTATTGTTTTTAATAAACCTTGAAAAATCAGGATCAGACCTTAAGTCTATGTCAACTATTACAGAATCTGGATGTAATTGTATATAAGCTTGTTCTAAATATTTATTAATTCTACCTTTTTCTCTTGAAGCATCTGATGTATTAACTCTTGAATTTCTATTTAATTTTGTTGTTATCTGTACAAACACCACTTTTTTCTGTTTGTGTTTAGACGCATCGTTCGCCCATACATTAATTTTACCTGTCACAACACCTTCTTGCTGGTTTTCTTTATACGCTTTTATAATTATTTCTTGGCTGGTTGTAAACTCCTTATCGCATTTTATGGTAACAATATCGCTTAGCTTTTTCTTTCCGCCTTTATTTTTAATATCTACTTTTTTAGGAGTAATGGTAAAATGTTCATTGTCTTCAAATAGTAAATAATCTCCTTTTTCGGTAACATCTATATGAATTTTAACCTTAGCTTCTTTACCTTTTTTTAAACTCATCCATTCTGTATAGTGCGTATAGTCAACTTGCTTACCACTAGCATCTGTAACCTTCTTCCATGGTACTTTGACAGAACCGTAATTTTTCTCTTTTAATTTTTTAAACTGATTGGGGTCTTTTTTAAAGTGTCCCTTGTATTGGTTTGGATTTTTCTCTAAAATAGTGTGTGCACTATCCTTATATTGTTTAGATATAATATCTTCAAATTTAGTATCTCTAAATAAACTAGTATCATTTTTTCTAATCCAATCAAACCCAAACTCTCCTTTCCAATTATCATTTGGTCTAAAGCTTACTAATATTTTAGGTTTTGGTTCTATCTTTAATTGTGTACTTTCTTTAGTACTATTAAAATAGGTTGCAGTAGCAACCAGTTCATCTATCTCTACATTTTTAAAATCTTCCCACTCTTTCTTTATTTTAAAGTCGGTTATAGTTACTTTATTACCAGTAACATGTTCTTCTAAAACTATTTCTTTAGTATTATTATCAAAATTGGTATTATCTTTTTTTGCAATACTAATTTTTATCTTTCCTCCATTAGGATTATTTAAATCTATTTCAAGACCCAAGTTTTCTTCGTAATGACTACTATTTACAACTTCATTACTCTTATTAATCCAGTTTACTTTTACAACACGAGGTGTTGTCTCTTCTTGTGCCTTATAAGGAGTATCTTCTATAGGCGGTATAAAACTCTCTTGCCATGGTTTTATATAACGAGTTGGGCTTTTTCTACGCCAATCGGTACTATTATTAAAAAAACGATAATCTTGCATTGCAGGCGATATGGTTAAGGTAACCTGCATACCTTTTTGATTATCAAAAACCTCATGGTAGTTTATAAGTACACCGTCTTGAAAGTTGTATTGGAATAGTTCTACTCCGTCAAAATCATCTTCATAAAAAACTACTTTACCATCTCTTAATAGATAAAGATTAAAAGGATGACGTATTTTTTTATTGTCTTTTCTATCCGCTATGATCCATTCAATAAAGGTATCATCGTACATTTCTGGTTTAAAAGTAACGGTAAAAGCACCTCCCATTAGGGCTGATGTAGGTTTGCCGTTCCAATCGGTAAGACGAATGTAATTTAAACTAGTAGAGATTAATTCTCGTTCCTCTCCACACACAAAGAGTTTGGCTTTTATATTCATAGTAATTTTCTTTATAGCTAAACACTGTTATACAGAAACTTAACAGCTTCTACATAAAAACATTGATAACAAATTTAATAGAAATAAAATAAGAGCAAAAAAATAGATAGAAAAATAATTTTAAAAAAACTACTATATTTAAAGCGCTTAACAAAAAGAAGTTATAAAAATTGCTTTTGTATTTAAATTGCTGTATACAATAAAAAATTAACATCCTTTATAACCCATAAGGTTAAGCAAAAAACAATACAATAACTTAAAATTACAATCTTATGGCATCAATTTCAGAAACAGGTCATGCAAAAAATGTAGCTAACTTTCAAGAACTAATATCTTTTTGTAAAGGATATGCAGAAACGTATAACCCTGTAAATACACGGTTAACTATTACTGAATTAGAAAAACTATATACCACTGCCTCAGAAAAATTAGAAGAAGTAGCCACTGCAAAAGCAGCGTATAGTAACGCAGTGAACAATCGTAAAAATGCTTTTGCAAACTTAAAATCACTAGCAACAAAAACACTTAATAGTTTTATAGTATCTGGCGCAGATGCGTTAGCTATTCAAAATGCAAAAACAATTAACAGAAAACTACAAGGGTCGTCAAAAAAAACAACTGTAGAAAAAGAAAAAACAATAGAAGAGTCAACAAACAAAACAATTTCCACCTCACAACAATCTTACGATCAGTTAATCAACCACTTTGCAAACCTCATACAAGTTTTAGTACAAAATACCATTTACAACCCAAACGAAGAAGAACTAAAAACAACTTCGTTACAGGCTAAACTTAACCAATTACAAGAAAACAACACAAAGCTAATTAATGCCTATACACAGTACAGCAATGCTATGATTCAAAGAAACAATACACTATACAATCCATTAACAGGCTTAGTACAAACATCAAAAGAAGTAAAACTTTACGTAAAAAGTATATTCGGTACCAAAAGCCCTAAATACAAACAAATAAGTGGGTTAGAATTTAAAGTTATAAGAAAATAACTAATAGCTTTATTATTAAAGCAAACTGCAGTTACACTTTGT
Source organism: Tenacibaculum sp. Mcav3-52 (assembly GCF_022347665.1). NCBI lineage: Bacteria > Pseudomonadati > Bacteroidota > Flavobacteriia > Flavobacteriales > Flavobacteriaceae > Tenacibaculum > Tenacibaculum sp. Mcav3-52. Next base: position 287,556 of record NZ_JAKRGE010000001.1, read on the forward strand.
GTAACTGCAGTATTTTTTTTTATAAATGGTAAAAATAGTTAAGCTAACTGAATTTATTATTTTATATACTTCAATTATACTTTTTATAACTTCTTTAATATTTTTACTTACTGCAATATTATTTTTATCATAAACATTTATAAAACTATAAACTCAAATAACATATAAAGAAGTTGCAATAATAATTCTACTAACTTAAAGTTTTATTTTTACACTTTGTAAAACCTACTTTTTAACCAATTGTTTAGTATACCTTTTCCCTGTATCATCTAAAGACACAAAATAAATTCCTGCTGATAGTTTTGAAACATCTATATTACTATTTCTAGAACTCATTTTTACTTTTGTAAGCAACCTTCCGTTAGCATTATAAATAGCAACTTCTCTATTTTTCCACAACTCATTATTTACTTGTAAAACTATAGAATTTCCTTCAATAGGGTTAGGTGAAAAGACAATTACATCTTTATCATTTACTAAAACTTGCCTTACATTTAAATTATCGGTTTTAGCACTACCACAATTTCCTATATTATTCCATCCATTTGAAGTTCTCTCATACAAAACATTAAAATAAACAACCTTATCACCAACCTGATAGTTTTGGGAAGGATCATATTGAGGCACACCATCACAAATATTAGTATTAGTACCTCCATCACCCTCAATAATAGTTATAGTATAATCTTCAACCTCACCATAATCAAACGAACCACAAGAAGAAGGAGTATTATTGTATCGCATAGACACTCTCATTCTTGTAACACCTAATTTTGCAGTAGTAGGTACAGTAAAGCTTCCATTAACTGAATTATCAGTAGAAGCACTTTTAACCCACACTTGCTCTCCGTTATCTTCAAAATCAGAATCCTGATTATAATCAATCCAAACAGTATATCCTTCTTTATAAACTGTACCTGTCCATTTTGGAGTAACGGTAATTGTGTTGGAACTCCCTTGTTCTAAATCAGTAGAAATACTAGTAAAATCTTGATATCCATTTGTAGCTCCTGAATTATTATTAATTGACCCAAGTGTTACATTCTGAATATATTCATCATTTACATTATTTCCTTTTGATTCACAATACGTTGGTACACTAACGCTTCCTTTACTTTTAGCTACTTCAATTAAATACTCCAAACCAAGTTTCGCAAATTTTGCCGCATGCGTAGCATTTGCAGTTGGAAATCGGTCAGACGTATCGTTCACTGTATGAATATATGGACTCGAACCATTAAATGAAGCTTCAAAAGGAAAAGCTGCATCATACCCTTGTTGTGCCCAACTATAATGATCTGAACAACCATAATTACATCGTGTATAATCGTAAGTAAATTGATGACTTCCTGAAGCATTGTAATGATCCATAAGGCTAGCTAAAAAAGCATTAAGGGTACTGCTATTATAACTATCATCAGAAATATAAACATCCTTTGGTGACCCTTTGTAATTCGTCATATCAAACTGCACATACGACAACACATTAACATTTCTATTTTTATAATCCTGAGCAATTTCTTTTGAACCTCTTAAGCCAACTTCTTCAGCAGCAAATGCCATAAACTCTATAGTTCTTTTTGGTTCAAAATTCATTTCAAAAAGTACTCTTGCCATTTCAGTAATCGTAGCAATACCAGAAGCATTATCATCAGCACCAGGAGCATTCGTTTCTCTTTCTGGACTAACAGAATCAATATGACCACCTATTATTACGTATTCATTTGGAAGATCACTTCCTTGAATAGTCATAACAACCGAAGGCATTGTGGTACTATTGTGATTAACTATTCTCACACTAACATCAGACCTGCCACTAGCCATGGTTTCCCATTTCTGTTTTAAATCCAGAACAGCATCTTTTGCCTTTTGTGTAGTATGATATCTAGTACCATAGTTTTCAAGCTCTACTATTTGATTCGCAATATTTGTATTATTCACCAAACCCAAACTTTGATTTACAAGTTGGTCTTCACTAATAGTGTAAGAAGCTCTTTTATAATGCGATTTTTTACTTTGTAACTTTTGAATAGTTTGTAAAGCATCTTTTTCAGAAGACTCATAAATAAACCCAGGACCATGAGTTAAAATCATATGGTGTAACTTTTCTGCCGCATAATCACTTAACTTAACAGCACTGAAGCCATTAGCAGAGGAAATAATTTTAATATCAGAAGGAGCAACTTCTTGCAGTTTTAAGGCGTCTTTAGTTTCAATGGTACCATAAAACATCTTTTTTTGGCTGTAAATAGTAGAAAAACTAAGGCACAGCAATAGTAGCGAAAGTAGAAAATACTTTTTTTTCATTTTTGAAGGGTATTAATATTAATTTAAAATTTTACGTAAGTTATTAAAAATTAACATTATAGAGTAATAATTGTTTTTTTAATTATCTTTTAGTTATAAACTTAATTCTAAAATTTATTCATTCTATCGCTCAACCAGTTTTGCAGTATATTCCTTTTTTTGCATCTTTATATACACACAAATTTTTGCTACAAATGTTTTCAAAACATAGAATAACCAGAGCTTTTAAAGAAGCAAAAGAACTACCTTTAAACAAGTATTCTAAATACATTTTATTTTCTGATTGCCATAGAGGTGATAACAGTTTTGCTGATGATTTTGCTCATAATAGAAAAATATATCATTATGCCTTATCTCAATATTTACAAAAAGAATTTACTTATATAGAATTAGGAGATGGTGATGAGCTTTGGGAAAATAAATTTGCAAATATTTTCAATGCAAATAAAAACATCTACTTATTACTTCAAAAGTTTCATCAACAAAACAAACTACATTTTATTTGGGGGAATCATGATATGAATTACAGAAAACCTAAAAACGTTGCTAAAAACTTTAACTCTTATTACGATACCATTGACGGAAAAAAGAAAGAATTAATGCCCAATGCTTCCTTTTCAGAAGCAATTAAATTGATACAAGAAAATGGGAAATCTATTTTTTTACTTCACGGTCATCAAGCAGATTGGTTTAACTATACTTTTTGGAAATTAAGTAGGTTTTTAGTTCGTTTACTATGGCGACCACTACAAATACATGGAATTAAAGATCCTACAAGTCCCGCTCAAAACTTTAAAGAGCTCATAAAGGTAGAGAAACGTTTGGAAAAATGGATTAAAAACAATAATAACCAAATGATTGTTACAGGACACACACACCGTCCTCGATTTCCATCAGAAAACGAGCTTCCACATTTTAACGATGGTAGTTGTGTACACCCAAGATGCATTACTGGTTTAGAAATTGAAAACAATGAAATAACTCTTATTAAATGGCATGTAATTACTAATAAAGATGGTACCATGCAGATAACAAGAACAGTTCTTGAAGGGCCTAAAAAAATAACTAACTACATTTAAAGCCTTAACTCTTTCTTAACTTCAGGTATTACATCTTATAACAATTTATTAAATTACACTTAATATTTACATTAAAAAAGAGAAATACTTTTGAATTACCTCTAACTTGAGGTGTATGGTCAATATAAATTTATTAGTTTTTGTCGACTATTTATTTGACTTACCATATACTGCCTTGAAAACAAGGCAGTTTTTTTAATATTTGCTTAACTTTAAGTTAACATTAGGGTTAGTAATTTGTCTCGACAAAAACTAATAAATTATCCTTAATGTATTACAAAAAAATACTTACAGCTGTAAGTATATTTATGTTGACGCATATATATGCACAACAAGGAAAAGACTCAAAATTTGGTAATGGCTTATTTAATATCATAGGGAAAGATAGTACTTGGTCTATGAAAATGAGTGCCAGAATGCAATTCTTAGCAACTGCCGAATGGGATTCTAACAAAGATGGTTTATACAACCCAACATCTTCAATGTTAGTAAGAAGAGCTCGTTTAAAATTTAAAGGATTTGCTTTTTCCCCTAAATTAAAATATAAAATGGAGCTTGGGTTATCTAATAGAGATATTAGTGGCGCTTCTGAACATACAGGAAACGCACCAAGATATATTTTAGATGCTGTTATAAAGTGGAATTTCTTTCAAAATTTTGAATTATGGTTTGGGCAAACCAAACTACCTGGCAACCGTGAGCGTATTATTTCTTCAGGTGATATGCAATTAGTAGATCGCTCTCTATTAAACAGCCGTTTTAATATTGATAGAGATATGGGAGTACAATTAAAACACCATTTTAATTTATCTGACAAGTTTATTGTAAAAGAAGCACTAGCCTTTTCTCAAGGTGAAGGAAGAAATGTTACTGTAGGCAACCTAGGAGGACATCAATATACCGCTCATCTAGAACTTTTACCTTTTGGAAAGTTTGAAGGTAAAGGAGATTATGTAGGTGGTGACTTAAAAAGAGAACAAACACCTAAACTTGCTATTGGTATGAGTTACGACTTTAATAACAATGCCGTAAAAACTAGAAGTAACCAAGGTACTTATATGGTTAATGATGAAGGATACTATCAAACAAACATATCAACCTTTTTTATGGATGCTATGTTCAAGTATAAAGGATTCTCTTTTATGGGAGAATATTCATACCGAGACGCCGAAGATCCTTTCGCAAAAAACTCAGACGGCACACTTACTGGAGAAATTGTACAAGTAGGAAGTGGTTTAAACCTTCAATCAGGATATTTGTTTTCTAAAAACTGGGAAATATCTGGTCGTTTTACTAATATTTCTTTAGATAAAAAAATCACAGGAAAAGGAACTGAAAATCAATATACAATAGGATTATCAAAGTATATTGTTGGTCATAAATTAAAAGTACAAACCGACATTAGTTACTTAGATATAGCGACAGCTACTAATCAATTAATGTATAGATTACAGGTCGACATACACCTTTAAATGATAACATAAACATAACATGAGAGCATTCTTGTGTAACTAAATTTGCAAAACTTAATTAAAAACTAAAAAATGGGAGATCCATATATTTTGATGCTAGTCGCTTTGGCTGTTTTAGCTATTGTAGACTTGGTTGTTGGAGTTAGTAACGATGCTGTAAACTTTTTAAATTCAGCAATCGGTTCTAAAGCAATTAAAGTAAGAAATATTATGATAATTGCGAGTGTTGGAGTATTTTTTGGAGCAGTTACTTCAAGCGGAATGATGGAAGTTGCGCGTAAGGGGATATTTAATCCTAACATGTTTATGTTTCAAGACATCATGTTTATTTTTATGGCAGTTATGATTACTGATATTTTACTATTAGATATCTTTAATTCATTGGGTATGCCTACATCAACTACTGTTTCTATTGTATTTGAATTATTAGGAGCCGCAGTTTGCATTTCGTTAATTAAAATATCTGCTAATGATTCACACTCAATTTCTGATATATGGAATTATATAAATCATAAAAAAGCAGTTCAAATTATAAATGGTATACTACTCTCTGTTGTAGTAGCATTTTCTGTTGGTGCTATAGTACAGTTTTTTTCTCGTTTAATTTATTCATTTAACTTTGAGAAAAGACCTACCTATATCAACTCTTTATTTGGTGGTTTTGCTATTACTGCAATTACTTATTTCATAATTATAAAAGGGATGAAAGGAACACCTTTTTATAGTGATGTTAAACATTTAATTGAAGGAAATACATTGCTCATTATTACTGGAAGCTTTATTTTTTGGAGTGTAATATCTCATATATTAATACAGTTTTTAAAAGTTAATATTTTAAAATTAATTATTGGTATTGGTACTTTCTCTTTAGCTATGGCTTTCTCTGGTAACGATTTAGTAAACTTTATTGGTGTACCAATTGCTGCTTGGAACTCATACCAAGCTTGGGAAGTATCTGGTGTTGCTCCTGATGCTTTTTCTATGGGGATTTTAGCTAAAAAAGTACCTTCTAACGTATGGTTATTATTGTTAGCTGGAGCTATTATGGTGGTTACTTTGTGGACTTCTAGTAAAGCGAGAAATGTTATTAAAACTGGTATCGATTTATCACGTCAAGGAGATGGGCATGAAAAGTTTCAACCAAATCCATTATCAAGAATTGTAGTACGAAGTGCTATGGGAATTAATGCGGTTGTTAGTTTTATTGTACCTAAGAAAACTTTAAACTTTATAGATTCTAAGTTTCAAAAACCTGTAATTGAGTTACCTAAAGACAAAACGTATGAAATGCCTGCTTTCGATTTAGTAAGAGCATCTGTAAACTTAATTGTTGCTGGTATTTTAATTTCTATTGCAACCTCTATGAAGTTACCTTTATCAACTACTTATGTAACGTTTATGGTAGCAATGGGTACTTCTTTAGCTGATAGAGCTTGGGGGCGTGAAAGTGCCGTTTATAGAGTTGCTGGTGTAATTAATGTTATTGGAGGATGGTTCTTAACAGCCATTACAGCTTTCTTAACTGCTGCTTTAGTAGCTTATTTAATTAGCTGGGATATGGTAATGATTCCTGTATTGTTATTGGTGGTTGCTCTTTTAATTGCAAGAAACACATTACAACACAGAAAGAAATCTAAAGAAGAAAAGAAACAAGTACATATGGAAAGAGCAGAATTAATCACTATTAACGGAGTGATTGAAGAAAGCTCAGATCATATTGCTGGTGTTGCTCATCGTATTAACAAATTATACTCAAGCGTTGTAAAAGATCTTGCTACTCACGATTTAATAAAATTACGTAAAACTGATAAGCACGTTACTAAGTTAAACGATGAAATCGATAACTTAAAAGACGGAGTTTTCTATTTTATTAAGTCGTTAGACGATACTTCAGTACAAGCAAGTAGGTTTTATATTTTAATTTTAGGGTATTTGCAAGACGTTGCTCAGTCTATTAGTTATATATCTAGAGCTACTTATAAGCACGTTAACAACAATCACAAACACCTTAAAAAAGGGCAAATTAAAGATCTTAAGAGTATTGATAATACACTTTCTAAGTTATTAACTGATATTGGAGATACTTTTGAAAATAGAAGCTTTGATAATTTAGAGCATATTATTAATGAAAAGAAAGAATTATTAAAGGATGTATCTAAATCTATTGAAAAACAAGTAGATCGTATTAGAACAGACGAAACAAGTCCAAAAAATACTACATTATACTTTAGTATTTTAATAGAGACACAAGATTTGGTTTCTGGATTAATGAGTTTACTAGAAACCTACGAAGAGTTTCATATTAGTACAAAATCAGCAGAAATAGAAGCTTAATCAAACAAAAGTCGAGGGATCACCTCGGCTTTTTTATTTCTCTATTTTTATAAACTATAATTATTACTTCTTCTTCATGGGGCGCATTAAACCTTCTTGTGCTACCGAAGCAATCAGTTTACCTTCCCTTGTATAAATATTTCCACAAGCAAAACCTCTTGCTCCATTTGTATTAGGGCTTTCTACCGAGAACAACATCCAATCGTTAAAATCAAAATCGCGGTAAAACCACATCGAATGATCTAAACTTGCCATTTGTGTGTTTCCGAAATTAGCTACACTTGCATTTGGGTTTAAACAAGCCGTTAAAATATTATAGTCTGATATATACGTTAATATTTGTTGTTTAATTCCTAACGATAAATCAGAAGCTTCTCCTTTTAATTTAAACCAAACATCTACTACTGGAGGTAAATCTTTTCGGTCTAACGGATTTACGATCTGCACTGGTTTAAAATCAATAGGTCGCTCAATACTTAAAAAATCTTTCATTTTCTTTGGTAAAAAAGCTCCAAATTGATCTAACATATCTGTCCAACTCAACAACTCTTCAGGTTGTTTTAAGTCTTTTTTTATAGGCATTTGATGCTCATATCCTTCTTCTTCTTTATGAAAAGAACAAGACAGTATAAAAATCGTTTTATCTTTTTGATGTGCTGTAACTCTACGTGTAGAGAAACTACCTCCATCACGAATAGTTTGCACGTTGTAAGTTATAGGCAACTCTAAATTTCCTGCCTCTAAAAAATACGAGTGTAGCGAATGTAATATACGTTCTTTAGGTGTCGTTCTATACGCTGCATTTAGTGCTTGTGCTAATACTTGGCCTCCAAAAACATTTGGACTTCCTATATCTCTACTTACTCCATTAAAATTCCCTTCACCTAAATCGTCAAGGGTAAGTATATTTAATAATTCTTGTGTGTTTTTCATTTGTTAATACAGTAAAAAGGGTTAATTCTTTATACTTGTTTTGTTTTAAAAGGCTTTATTAACCTAAATTCTGTTGGTTGAATTCTGTTCAAAAATAAGCTTAAAATACGATTTGGAATGCTTTTTCTATGTCGTAAATAAATTGTTAAGTCCTGTGGTGTTGCTCCTACTGAACTTTTTATTTCGCTAGCTGTTCTTCCAAAATTTATCGTTTTTATATTATAGTCTATACCCAATAATATATAATCATATAGCATTCGTTGGTAAATAGCATAGGTTTTATTTACGGAATAATCAATTCCTACAAAATGGGCATCTAATGAGTTTTTATTTTTTATTCCTGACAAAAAACCAACTAACTTGGTTCCTAACCAATATACTTTAATAACATAGTTATCTTTTAAATTTTCTTTTAAAGATATATACGTTTCTATATTAAAATACCCTAAATTAAAGCTTGCCTTGTTTGATACATTTTTATACAATGACGTCACACTTGGCAATAATTGTTTCAAAACATCAATACTTACTTCTTCCGTTCGTAAGTCTTTACTCTTCTGTAACGCTTTTTTTGCTTTTACTCTATACTTTGTTTTTAATGCTGCTAAATAATCATCAAAAGTATTCCAATTATCATCTAACGTTAACATCATATTTGGATCTACATTAAACGAATTATATCCTACACTATGTAAAGCATCAGTAATAAAAAGCGATTCGTTTACAAAATCTTTCAACATAAAAGCATCAATTGTTTCTTTTGAAATGTCTTTTTCAAAGGCTACAATAGCTTTAGCTAGCTGTTTTACAATTCGCTTTTTATCTTTATTTGGTTTAATAAATATTCCGTGCTCTCCACTTACAAAAGTATTACCGCATGTAAGTATTTTAAATGGTTTTTGAGGAGACAACAAATGTAGTTTCCTCCCTATACATCGTATCCATTCTACAACCGATTGTAAATTATTTTGAACACTTTCTAAATAAAAATCTACCAATTGAATAGTAGCAAAGGCTATTGATTCTTTGTTTTCATCAAATAATAAAATATAAGAAAACTGTATTTGTTGATTGTTCTTTTCTAAAGCTTCTAAATACGCTGGCTGAAGGTATAAATTATCTACACAGTCAAGCTCTTTCCAAACATTTTCAGGTATTTCCCTTACTGAAGAAAAGTAGCGTATGTTGGATGATTTTTTTTTACAGGATAAAATAATAGTGTTCTTTACGGTTTCTATTCGTGTAAATTAGTAAAAGTTTACTAATTATTCTATTAATTGTTTTAAACGACACCATTATTCCAAACAGGCACTTTTAAAAATCTACTTATTTTTACCATATCGCTCAACAAGTATTCTTTATCTCCATGATTTAACAAGTTATAACGTTCTCCACTTTGAGTAACTAAATTCACCTCGTAACAATGGTAGCCTCCAGACTTGTTTCCTTGAATAAATTTTGATAAAACTTGTAAAGCATATACTTGCTGAAAAGGTATAATTTCACCATCTACCAATACCTTTCTTTTTTGTGAGTTTAAAAAAGCTTTAGCTCCAAATGAAAACAATAAAAAAACTCCTATTAATACAAAGGGACCTCCTGAGATGAAAAACATTTTTCCTCCTTGCATAAAGGTTAATGGCTCTTTTGAAAACTCAAAAAACTCTATATAAGACCAAGCCACATAATTTAATCCCATCAAAAAGAAACTCCAAGCCATAAATTTCATATAAGTACTCGAAGTAATTTTATATCCAGAACTCGTTTTTCGTAAACGTTCGCTTAGAAAATTACTCCCTGACCCTTTAACTGGATCCCAAGAAATGTATTGCCCTATAGCGTCTGTTGTAAAATCTTCAAAAGAAAATTCTATCTGTTTATTATTTGACGAGTTTTTCTTTCTTTTTGCCCAGTAACTAGAACCAAACATACCAATAAACATAAAAGCTAATACTGCCAGCATTCCGCCTGTTTTATAATAGGTGTACCGTTGTTTATCTATACTCAACTGATGAATTGGAACTGTAATTTCTAGACGTTTTATATTGTTTAAATCTTCTCTTGTAGGTTTAGTAAGTTGTTGTAATGAGTCCAGTTTTCGTGCACTTTGTTGTACTTCAATTTCTCTCTTATGAAATGATTCATACATGTTTTGTAACTGAGGAAATACTACAAAAAAGAAAATTCCGATTGGAATTATTGCAAAAACCCAAGAGCTGGTGAGAGATACTTTTTTCATGTTTTATTTTTTGGAAAGCAAATTTGAGAAAAGTTTTTGGTTTTGTCGTATAAAAAAAGACCTTTACATAAATGTAAAAGTCTTTCTAAATTATATTTTAAAAACTCTATTTGCAGTATTCTACTTCAAATGAACCAGATACTTTATTTTGTTTATCGATTGATTTAGCTTCTATTTTTAAATTAATTTTAGAATCTGAAATACTTACAACTTCAACATTTGATCCCAAAACATTAACTAAGTTTCCTTCTCCATCTTTGAAAACAACATTTACATCATTATACGTTCCTACTTTACCTTCTACTAATAAAGAAACTTCTAACTTATAATCAAAAATATCTGAATCACAACCTACCTCTTCGTTTGTAATATTAATTGAAACTTCTCCATCTTTTCCTGATGCAAATGACTTCCCTCCTTTAGCAGTAAAATCTTTTCCATATACCTTTCCTTTTAAAATAGTACTGGGTATTGGAGTACCTATGTTGTCCGTATTATCATCATCTGAACAACCAGTCATTACCAATGTTAAACATACTAAAGTTACATAACTAATTTTGAAAAAATTTTTCATTTATTGAATATTTATTATTTTTTAATAAGCGCTAATATAACCTAAAATAAAAAAGCACTAAATAAATAGTTTATTGTTATTGTTACTCACAAAAAGGAACCGTAAAAAAGCCTTCTATTGAATTATCTGAACTTGAATTTGCTTTTATTTTTAAGGTAACTTCATTACTTGTTAACCTTACAACCTCAACAGCTCCTTGAAGGTAATTTAAAGGATTCGCTCCTTTCTTATTAAAAACTACATTCACGTTATTATAAGTTCCTAACTCTGCTTTCACATAAGTTGTAATTTTTAATTCGTAGTTGAGAACATCAGAAGTGCAATCTGCTTGAATGTTGGTTACATTTACTGAAAGTTCATTATTTCCAGACATAAATGCTTTACCTCCTTTGGCCGTAAAACTTGTTCCTAATACTTTTCCTGATAATTTTGTGTTTGCGATTCCTTCTGGATCATTATCGCTATCAGAACAACTACTCATTACTAAAGTAAGACACATCAAAACTGCATAGCTAATTTTAAAAATCTTTTTCATTTGTTTAAATTTTAATTTGTTTTTATAGGTTGCGAATTTAGCTTAAAAATAAAAACCCACAAACAAATTAATTGCTTGTGGGCTTTCTATATTTATTTAAGGTTAACTTACCCTACAATGTTGATAATTTTTCCTGGAACAATAATTACTTTTTTAGGCTCTCTTCCTTGTAATTGTTGTTGTGTTTTTTCATGTGCCATGACTGTTTTCTCAATTTCATCTTTGCTCATGTCTAACGGTAATTCTAAAGTAAAACGCATTTTTCCATTGAAAGAAACTGGATAGTTCTTTGAGCTTTCAACTAAATGTTTTTCTTCAAATTTCGGAAAAGCTACAGTTGCAATAGACTCATTGTGCCCTAACTGACTCCATAATTCTTCTGCAATATGCGGAGCATACGGAGAAATTAGCACTAATAAAGGTTCTAATATTTGTCTCTTATTACACTTTTGAGCAGTTAACTCGTTTACCGCAATCATAAAGGTAGAAACTGACGTATTGAACGAGAAGTTCTCAATATCTTCTTCTACTTTTTTAATGGTTTTATGTAAGGTTTTTAACTCGTCTTTAGTCGGTTCTGCATCAGAAACATTGATACCGTTTTCATCAGTAAATAATTTCCATAATTTCTTTAGGAAAGAATACACTCCTGAAATACCAGATGTTTTCCAGGGTTTGGTTTGCTCTAACGGCCCTAAGAACATTTCAAATAAACGTAAACTATCCGCACCGTATTCTTCACAAATCAAATCTGGATTTACCACATTGTATTTCGATTTCGACATTTTTTCTACCTCACGACCTACAATATATTTCCAAGTATTATCAATTATATCTTCACTTAAATCAACAACAAATCCATCTTCTAATATAAGAAACGCTTTATTAAATTCTTCATACTTTTTATCTTCAATAAACTTTTCTATATCTAATTCATCTGAAGTTCCTTTAAGTAAAGAAACATCAACGTGAATAGGAAGACACCTCCTAAGGTTAATTTTTAAATCAATCTTCTCAATATCAATGCTATTATTCAAAAATCTAGAATCTAATTCATCAGAAAGTTTATCTTTAATAAAATTATAATACTTTTTAGTATAATCTTCTGATTTATTTAATAACTCCACTTCTGATTTAGAAACTAAAATAGGTCTTTTAGAAACATAATCATAAATTTCTTTTACCTCTACTTCTTTATCTGCATAAATAATAGGTTTAACATCCACTCGATATACAAAAGCAGAAGTTCCTAAAATCATACCTTGGTTAATCAGTTTTTTAGCAAATTCATCCACAGGTAACAATCCTCTATCAAATAAGAATTTTTGCCAAAAACGTGCATATAATAAATGCCCTGTAGCATGTTCAGAACCTCCAATATATAAATCTATTTGTTTCCAATAGTCAACCGCTTCTTTGCTTACAAACTCTCCTTCGTTATTCGAATCCATATAACGGTTAAAATACCAAGAACTTCCTGCCCACCCTGGCATTGTGTTTAACTCTAATGGGAAAACAGTTTCGTTGTCTATCAACTCATTACTCACTACTCTATTCTCAATACTATTCCACGCCCAAACCTCAGCATTTCCTAACGGTGGTTTTCCGTCTTCAGTAGGTAAATATTTCTCTACTTCCGGTAATACGATTGGCAAATGCTTTGCATCAATCATTTGTGGCATTCCGTCTTTGTAGTATACTGGGAACGGTTCACCCCAATAACGCTGACGGCTAAATACTGCGTCTCGTAAACGATAGTTTATCTTTCCGTAACCAAATCCACGTTTTTCCAATTCATAGATTACGGTTTTCATTCCTTTTTTATAGTTTAAACCGTCTAAAAAATCAGAATTGGCTAATTTGATTCCATCTTTAGCATCGTTTGCTTTTTCAGAAATATCAACATCTGCAAAAATATTCGGAATCTCTAATCCAAAGTGTTTTGCAAAATCATAATCACGTTGGTCACCACATGGTACCGCCATAACAGCCCCTGTTCCGTAGCTTGCTAATACATAATCACCAATCCAAATTGGCACTTGTTTTCCTGTAAACGGGTGCAACGCATACGCACCAGTAAACACTCCTGAAATAGTTTTTACATCTGCCATACGATCACGCTCTGAACGTTTTGCTGTAGCTTCTACGTAAGCTTCTACAGCCTCTTTTTGTTCTGCAGTGGTAATTTTCGCTACTAAATCGTGCTCTGGAGCTAAGGTCATAAAAGACACTCCAAAAATAGTATCAGGACGTGTTGTAAATACATCTATTTTAGCATCGTGACCATCCACATCAAAAGCAACCATCGCTCCTTGCGAACGACCAATCCAGTTGGTTTGAGAATCTTTTAATGGTTGTGGCCAATCAATATTTTGTAATCCGTCTAACAAACGTTCTGCATAGGCAGAAATTCGCATAGACCATTGGGTCATTTTTTTACGAACTACTGGATGTCCACCACGTTCTGAAACTCCGTTTACGATTTCATCATTAGCTAGTACTGTTCCTAAAGCTGGACACCAGTTTACTTCGGTATCAGATAAGAATGTTAAACGGTATTGTAATAGTATTTCTTGTTGTTCTTTGTCAGAGAAGCTTTTCCACTCTTCCGCAGAAAAAATAGTAATATCTTCATCAGAAACGGCATTTACATTCGCGTTTCCTTCTGCTTCAAACTTAGCTACTAAGGTTGCAATATCTTCTGCTTTATCAGTGTCTTTATTATACCAAGAATTAAATAGTTGAATAAAAATCCACTGTGTCCATTTGTAGTACTTAGGATTTGAAGTACGAACTTCGCGAGACCAATCAAATGAAAACCCAATGTTATCTAACTGACGACGGTAAGTTTTAATATTCGTTTCGGTAGTAATTGCTGGATGTTGTCCTGTTTGAATCGCATATTGTTCAGCAGGCAACCCGAAAGAGTCATATCCTTGTGGATGCAATACATTAAACCCTTTATGACGCTTGTAACGTGCATAAATATCAGATGCGATATATCCTAACGGATGCCCAACGTGTAATCCTGCTCCTGATGGATAAGGAAACATATCTAACACATAATATTTTGGTTTATCAGAATTATTTTCAGCTTTAAATGTACCTTGATTTGCCCAGTACTTTTGCCACTTTTTTTCTATCTCTTGGTGATTGTATTGCATTTGTAATCGCTTGTTTTAAAGGATGCAAATTTACAGTTATTGTTGATAAGTAAAAAGTTTAGTTCTTTTAATACAGCATGAAAACTTAAATAAATACAAAAAACCTCACAAGCCTTATAAGGTTTGCAAGGTTTAAAATTGAAATAAGAGAGAGTTTATTATATTATCCTAATGATGTATCTGTTAAAATTACTTTTAATGTTCCCCCACGTTCCGATCGCTGAATGTTACATATCCTTTCTTTTTGAGGTGGTCCATAAGGTAATGTAGGGCATGGTTTATCGCCTTTTAATTGAATACAATCGGTGCAGTTTACAGGAAACACTCCTGGATTACCTGAATTTTTCTGTAACTTTTTATTATAAATTCTACTAATAGGTGTTTTATTTGGTCCGTAATTCCACCCCCCATCCTTGTCTACCTCCATGGCAATAAAGCTATTTATTCCATTAACACAGCTTATATCAAAAGCTTCAGCACATGAGGTATTTGGGTTTAATGTAAACTCTGCAATACTCGTTCCTTGTGCTCCGTGGTTAAAGTCTGCTCCTTTTACAGGACACTGTGGTTCTATATAAAAACAAATATTTCCACTAAAACATTCTCCTTTCGGATCAAACTCTTTAGTATCCTTAGCTCCTAATTCAAATTTTCCCATGAGTTTATTCACTTTGGTTAAAAAACTAAAATCTGACACTCCAACAGGAGATGGACAGCATTTATTAGCAGCATTTGATGCTGCAAAAGTTACGTAAACCTCTACTGGTTTTGAGGTTTGATTTGTAACGGATAGCGTTGTGTAATTTGTAGACATTTTTTAAAGTTTAAAGTTAATTGTAAACGTATTGGTAAAATACTTTCTGGAAGATATTAATTGTATGTTTATAAACATTTTAAAATGTCTTTACTGATTGTTTTTGAGTAATGAGCGATTTAATTTAAGTTTCAAAAAAGCTTGGTGTAGCTAGCCTTACTTGGCTATATTTTTATAATTTAGGAAACTTAACAACTAACCTACTATGAACGAAAATATAACGGCTTTAGATATTAAAGAAAAAGTATCTACTTTACTTAAAGACTCTATTGAACAATCTGAAATTGAAAATTTAATAAACGAAATACATACTTACTTTAAAGAATTAACTCAGCTCACTGGATTTGACAATCATATAGAGCACTTAGCAGCTATAACAACTTCAAAAGGAAAGGCTTTAGGATTAAACCATGCTGCACAGTGTTTGTTAGATTATAAACGAACTGTGAAGTTTTTAAAAGCTATGGTGATGGCGATTAAAGAAAAACAACAAGACCATCCTAATGAAACAATTCATATTTTTTATGCTGGTTGTGGACCTTATGCTCCGTTTGTTACTCTAATTGCTCCGCTTTTTAGTCCTGAAGAAATACAGTTTTCTTTACTAGAAATTAATGATAAGTCTTTAAAATATGCGAAAATCCTTATTCAAAAATTAGAACTTACCAATTATGTAACGAACTATTATACTGCAGACGCTGTTACTTTTAAAATACCTGAACCTGAAAAGTTTCATATACTCTTTAGTGAAACATTGGATGCTTTGTTGTACAGAGAGTGTTATGTTCCTATTTTATTTAATCTACTACCTCAACTATCAGAAGATATTGCTGTAATTCCAGAAAATGTTTTGATAAAAATGAGCTTATCGGTTAATTCAATTACAGATTCTAAACATATAACTGAAGAAATTGACACCATTATAAATGTTAGAGAGGTTATTTCATTAAACAAATCTGATATTATTTCTACTCAACTACCCGATAAAAAAGTAGCTGTAAAATCATTAAATATAGAACAGTACAATTACTTACTATTAGACACATTGGTGCATATTTATGATAATATCTG
Source organism: Tenacibaculum sp. Mcav3-52 (assembly GCF_022347665.1). Lineage (NCBI taxonomy): Bacteria > Pseudomonadati > Bacteroidota > Flavobacteriia > Flavobacteriales > Flavobacteriaceae > Tenacibaculum > Tenacibaculum sp. Mcav3-52. The sequence continues at coordinate 304,078 of NZ_JAKRGE010000001.1, forward strand.
GCTAACAAGAAACGAGTCTTCTTTAACAATTCCTCTTGAAATGGGAATTGAACATCCTTTCCTATTTAATTCAATTGTTTACACTTACCAAATGCATCCAGATATTGAGCTAAAATACAAACTAGAGCAATAATATTTCTTAGATTATTTTAAACAAAAAAAGCATAACCAAATTAGTTATGCTTTTCTTATTTCTGAAATTTCTTTTGCTTATCCTTTTATAGGAACAGTAACAATAATGTTGTCCCAACCAATGTACATGTTAAATGTATCATCTTCTCCTTCAAAAACAATTGAAAAAGCTTCAATTGTTTCGTCCGACTTAGAAGTAGGAGCAGTAACTCTAGCTACATCTTCACTTTCGTTATAAAAGTAAGACCCCCAAACATTTTTAGCTGTATTTAAAATAAGAGTCCATTCTTTTTCCCCTGGAATTGTAAATAAGGTATAGGTTCCTGCTTTTACTTTTTTACCTCCAAAAGTTATATCTTTATAAAATGTAATTTCAGCTGCTTCATTCGCTCCTGTTCTCCATACTTTTCCCATAGGAGCTAGTTTTGCTAACGATCTTCCTTTTAATTGTGGACGGCTATAAACAACTTTTACTTTTTTATCTGAAATTCTATAACTACTAGGAAAAGCAGCTGCATCCATTGGACTTTTATCTAAATTCGCAAATTTTTGAGCTGTTACTTCGTTTGAAAAAACTAAAGCTACAGCGAGCACGATAATTGATAAAATTGATTTTTTCATGTTCTTATTTTTAATTATTAATTGAGGGTTTTGTCATCAAATTTAAGAATCCTTACGTAAAATTCACTCTTTTTTTAAAACAATCCTATTTTTTGACTCTAAACAAGCAAAGAATAATTTTCTTAAAAATTGTAATTCAAGTAAATAGATGTTCTATATTCTACTTCTATAGTTCCTTGTGCTAAATTTTGCTGTATTGGATACATTGCTAAGGCTCCTACTGTTAATTTTTTTGCATTATACTCGGCACCTAAGCTAGAAAACAATGCATGACCTTCAGTATTTTTAACTTTTAATCCAATCATTTTATTACTTTCATAGAATTCTCCTGAAACTCCTATTGAAGGCACAAAACTATTTTGCTTACTATCTTTAAAAGCATAAAAGAAAGTACTATTGAAATTAAATTGATTTCCAAATCGATATTCTTCTTTATTTGTAGTTTTTATGTAATAATTAAGATAATTTGTAACTCCAAAATTATTTCTCTTAAATACGTACTGAAGGTTCGTTATTACATCAACACTTCCTGTTCCTAATTGAAAACTAGGGTTTATTGAATTATTAATTGCTTCGTTGTAAGTTCCTGTTGGTAACTTTAACCCTCCACCAACTTTTAATAAATGATTAGAAGATATAACCTTATCTTTTTCTTCTTTATAACTTCCTGTATTTTTATTTAAAACGGTATAATTAATTAAAAAAGATATATCTCCTAAACCTTCAATAGCCGTTGTTTTATCAACATAGTCTCTTGAATGAAAATGAAAAGGAACAAAAACTTGGGCTTCTAAATACTCTTTAATAATTGGAATTCGAGACCAAACTTGTACTGTATTAAAATACTCATTTATAATTGGAGAGTTATTAAAAATCCCATCTTTTGATTGGTATTTTTGGTGTAAATAACGTACACCAACAAAATTATTATCTATTATTCCTCCCATTCCTAAACTACCTCCGCTGTTACTACAACCACAAGCATCGCAGTCTAAAAATAGCTCATATCGCTTAGGGAATGTGTCCGCTTGTATTTGTCCTGAAATTAATAATACTAATATGAGTAGTACTTTATTCGGTAAATCTTTTATCTGTGATAAATTCTTCATCTGTTAATGTTTTTAAAAAGGCTATAATGTTTTCTTTTTCTTGCTCGTTTAATGCTATTCCGATTGTTCCATTCTCATTTTTAAGAATTGGATCTAGGTTTTGGGTTTCTTGAACTCCTGTTGCATAAAAATTCAATACCGATTTTAAAGACCCAAATCGACCGTCATGCATATACGGAGCAGTAAGTTCAATATTTCTTAGACTAGGCACTTTAAACTTGTATTTATCTTCTTCTAATAAGGTAACCGTCATTCTTCCTAAATCGTTAATTTCTGGGTTTATTGGTAAACCATTATTTCTAAAAGCATCATCTGTAAACAAGTCAGATGTATGACAAGAAGCACATTTTGATTTAAAAAGCTCTAATCCTTTTTTTTCTTGCTCAGAAAACTCTCCTCCTTTTTCCACTCGAACATATTTATCGTACTTTGAATTGGCTGAAACCATCATTAACATAAATTGAGACATCGCCTTAAACGTGTTGTCAGCATTGATTTCTCCATCTTCAAAAGCTTGACTAAACAACTTTCGGTAAGCTGTATCTTGTTGTAGTTTTTCCAAAATATTGGTTACTGTTTCGTCCATTTCAACGGGATTGGTAATTGGTATTATTGGAAATATATCTAAGTGAAAAGCAGCTCCATCCCATGAAAACTGTTTTTGGAAAGCCATATTTTGAATTGGAGGCGTATTTCTAGTCCCTACTCTATCTTCTACACCGTGACTTAATTGATGTCCATGGTGTGTAAATGCAAACTTTTGCTGATGACAAAAAGCACAAGAAACTACTCCGTCTGATGATAGTTTTCCTTCATAAAAAAGCTTTTTCCCTAACTCAAATCCCTTTTCTGTAATTGGGTTTGAGCTTAAATTATAATGAGGTTCAGGAAAGTTGCTCGGTTGTTCAAAAGCTAATTCAACATTAGTATACACATCTTCCTGCTTACAACTAAAAAAAGAACATACTAGCAAGACAATCATTATTTTTTTCATTACATACGGTATTAATAGCTAATTTTTTTCAATTAGCCTATTACACTTAAAAGAATAGAGTGAACTTTCACCCTATTCTTTTTGATTAGATGTGTTAATTAATGATGGTTTGTATGATGTACATGGTGAACCATGAACATCTCAGTATAGTTTTCTGCTATGGTAGCTGCTTTATCTCCCCCCATAATAGTTGCACCTTCTGAAAGTTTAATTTTAGATTTACCGTCTAACATTGTATTGGCATCTACTTTAATATGCAACTGTGGTGATTGTTCTTTACTCACAATAGCAGCATCCATAGGTAATTCTACTTCCTTATATAAATCTACTGTTGTTCCTCTACTTGCAATATGAAGCATATATTGTTTTTCATCACTAGTAGTGTTTTCTTTGTAATTTCCTTCTAAAACCACAAACTTATAACCCGCTTGCCAACTCCAAGTTAAATTGTATTTTTCTGCTAAAGTCCAGAAATCTTGCTGAACAGCTTGTCCTTCTTTAAATCGTTCTTGATCTACACCAATTCCGAATTTAACTTTTGTATACTTTCCTGCTGGTACGTCTTTAAGTGATATTTGAATTTTCTTAGGTTTGTCTCCTCCTCCTTCACTAATTATAAAGTAACTTTCTTCTTTAGGGTATACAAATTCTTCTCCTTCTTCTGTTACAAGCACAAAGTTACTTACGATATAATCGAAAGAATTTACAGTTAATACTTCTCCATTTCCGTTCGTGTATATTGAAGTCCCTAATAAAAGCTTGTCTTCAGCAAAACCGTTATCGAATTCTATTACTACTTCGTTTTTTCCTTCTAATTTATCATTAATTATTTCATCGTCACTACATGAAGTGAACACCATAGCAAAAGCTATGATAGCTAATATTTTTTTCATCTTTTAATTTTTATATACTACAGTACTTCTTTAACAATGCTGAGCATCATTAAAGTTTTTGCCTGTAAATTGTGTTTTAATCTTGTTTTTATTTTACAATAGTCTACTCTTTTGATTACGTTATTTGTAACCAATTAGTAGTAATTTTAGCCAATTATGAAGATTAAATAATAGGAGGATGAAATACTTCTTTATTAAATAAGTAGTGATAGTTTTTTTTATAAGAAAATGTTCCTTTCTCTTTTACAAACTGTTTTTCTTCTAAATTTATATTAAGAATAGAAACAAACCCAATAGGATATTCTTCCATCGAGATTCGTAGCGATTTAAAGTCGTCGTCTTGTTGTTTTTCAAGCTCCATCATTAACTGACACTTACCGTTACAGTTTAATTCTGGCTTATCTTTATTAATACATAAAACTTTTGATATATAATCATAATTTATTGCATACTCAACAAAAGGAGCTATTGGGCGCAACATGGCTATCATGTAGAGTGCAACAAAAAAATATATGCTTAGTTTTTTTATCAAAAAAAGGACTTTTTTCTCACGCAAAGATACGATTATCCCTACTTATAATCAATAATAAAAATACATGTTTTTTGTTTTATTTTAATTTGTTCTAAATAAAAAACTTATCTTTGCAAAGATTTTATTGAAGAATAATGATTGTTTTTTATACTGAAACCAAGAAAGTTACCTCTAAAACTTCTATTAAGAGACTAGAAAAAGTTACTTTTTGCAGCTCCGCATGTACAAGTAATTGTATTAAGCCTAAAAGTAAATGCTGTAACAAATATCAAAAGAAAGGTGTTAATTGTAAAAGGTGTCCTTTAACATTTGATTTAAAAGCAGTTTCGTAATTAATAACTATTTTCTCACGTTTGTTTATATATTATAAACAAAAGCCCTTAAAAGAAATTTCTTTTAAGGGCTTTTTTAGTTTTTGCCTACGATTTTCTTTATGCTACCTTTAATAAAAAGTAATTTTTCTTACCTCTTTGTAATAACACGTATTTATCAGCAATAAGGTCTTTTGAAGTGATAACAAAGTCTTCACTTACTTTTTCTTTATTTACTGATATTGAATTCTCTTTTAAAGCTCTTCTTGCATCACCGTTTGATTTTAAGAATCCAGTTTTAGCGGCTAAGGCTGCAATCATATCTAAGCCTTCAGCTATGTCTTCCGATGTTACCTCAGCTTGCGGTACACCATCAAACACATCTAAAAAGGTTTGTTCATCTAAATTCTTTAAGTCGTCAGCTGTTGACTTTCCAAATAAAATATTTGAAGCAGCAATCGCTTTATCTAACTCTTCTTTAGAATGTACGAAAATTGTTACTTCTTCAGCTAACTTCTTTTGTAATGCTCTTTGGTGTGGTGCTTCTTTATGTTCAGTAATTAAAGCATCAATAGTTTCTTTATCTAAAAACGTAAATATTTTAATATACTTTTCAGCATCTTCATCCGAAGTATTTAGCCAAAATTGGTAAAACTTGTAAACTGACGTTTTATCTGCATCTAACCAAACATTTCCTCCTTCAGACTTTCCAAATTTAGAACCGTCAGCTTTTGTTATTAATGGGCAAGTAGCTGCAAATGCTTTTGCATCCTCTCCTGGTGTCATTCTACGGACTAGTTCAGTACCTGTGGTAATATTACCCCATTGGTCAGAACCTCCCATTTGTAATTTACAGTTTAAGGTTTTATATAAGTGATAGAAATCATACCCTTGAATTAATTGATACGTAAACTCTGTAAAACTCATCCCGTTACCCGCTTCTCCTGTAATACGTTTTTTTACAGAATCTTTTGCCATCATGTAGTTCACAGTGATTCTCTTACCAACATCACGTACAAATTCGATAAATGAAAAGTCCTTCATCCAATCGTAATTGTTTACTAATAAAGGAGAATTTTTAGTTCCGTTATCAAAGTCTAAAAAGCGACCTAATGTTCTTTTTAAACCTGCTACGTTTTTAGCTAAAGCCTCTTCATTTAATAAATTACGCTCATCTGATTTTCCTGTTGGATCACCGATCATACCTGTTGCACCTCCTACTAAAGCTACTGGCTGATGCCCTGCTTTTTCAATGTGAACTAGTAAAATAATTGGAACTAAACTACCAATGTGTAACGAATCTGCAGTTGGATCAAAGCCAATATAAACCGACGTCATTTCTTTTTGAAGTTGTTCTTCGGTTCCTGGCATAATGTCGTGAATCATTCCACGCCATTGTAATTCTTCTACTAAATTCTTGGTCATTTTATTCTATTTTTAAAGAAGCAAAGATAAGTTTATCAACCAAAATAAACTAAATTCGCTTTATGATTTTAGTTACAGGAGGAACAGGTTTAGTAGGCTCACATTTATTATATCATTTAAGCCAAAAAAACGACAAGATTCGAGCTATTTTTAGAACTGAAGAAAAGCGTGAATATGTTAAGAAAATCTTTTCTTTTTATACAGATAATGTGCAACAGTATTTTTCTAAAATTGAGTGGATACAAGCTGACATTACTGATATTCCTTCCCTAGAACCTGTATTTGATAACATCACACAGGTTTATCATTGTGCTGCATTGGTTTCTTTTAACCCAAAAGATTATAGAAAAATGCGTCAGGTAAACATTGAAGGAACTGCCAACTTAATCAACTTTGCTATTGATGCTAACGTAGATAAATTCTGTTTTGTAAGTTCCATCGCTGCGGTTGGTAACGCTATTAATGGAAAACCGATTAACGAAGAAAACGAATGGCTTGATACTGATGAAAATCATGGGTATGCAATTACCAAGTATGGTGCTGAAATGGAAGTTTGGAGAGGTAGCCAAGAAGATTTAAGTGTAGTAATTGTGAATCCTGGTGTAATTTTAGGAGGAGGTTTTTGGAATGAAGGCTCTGGTAAAATGTTTACTCAAATAAGTAATGGATTTAACTTTTACACTGAAGGTGTTACTGGCTTTGTTGGAGTAAATGATGTGGTGAAGGCTATGATAGATCTAATGAATTCTAACATAAAAAATGAACGTTTTATTCTTGTTTCAGAAAACAAATCGTTTAAAGATGTTTTATTTAGTATTGCTGATAACCTAAATAAAAAAAGACCTTCAAAAAAAGTAGGACAGTTTGTTACCTCAATATTTTGGAAAATCGACTGGCTTTTAACAAAGCTTACTGGTAAGGAACCTTTACTAACTAAAAACTCTGCAAAATCTGCTCACAACAAATCGTTCTATACTTCTAAAAAAATTATAGAACAACTTGATTTTGATTTTGAACCTGTTAATGATGTAATTGCTAGAGTTTCTAAAGAGTTTAAAAAGTAAGTTACTTAATTTTCTTTAAGTCCTTTTTTTCAAACTCTCTATCTGCTCTTTTTATTAATTCTTTAGGAAGGTCATTCAATAATAGTTCTTTATCTAAAACTGTATCTCTTTTTAATTTTCCTTCCTTTTTAATTCCTTTTATTGAATCTTGAACCTCTTGCTTTTTTCTATATAAAACGTCTAATGAATCAATGTTCTTTTTTACTTTATTTAAAATTTCAGTATACTCATCAACCATAGAAGTGTAATATGTATTACTAGCATCAAAGCGAGTACTATCAATTCTATACTTTTCGTATACCAAAAACATATAGTTTTTTTCTCTCTTTAAAAACTTATTTTTTTGATTTTTGGCAGAAGAAGCAATATACATATCGGTTAATAACGAAATCATAGAATCTTTCGGAATTAAATTATCAGGCTTTTTGTATATCGTATTACTTGTACACGACACCAAAAACAAACCAATACATATGTAAAAAAAAGACTTCATTTATCTGTTAAATAATAATCGTTTCCCTTTAATTTCTTCGTTAAAAATTCCCTCGTTATACATTAAGTTACCATTTACAAAAGTGTGCGTTATTTGATTTGAAAACTCAACACCTTCAAACGGAGACCATCCGCATTTATATAACACATTTTCTTTATCAACAGTCCATTTCTTATCTGCATCAATTAAAACCAAGTCAGCATAAAAACCTTCTTTTATAAATCCTCTTTTTTCAACTTTGAAAATTTTTGCGGGATTGTGGCTTATCTTTTCTACTGCTTTTTCTATTGACAGCACTCCTTCTTTAACCTTTTCTAGAATAGCTGGAACTGCATGCTGTACTAATGGACCTCCACTAGGTGCCTTTGTATACACATTATCCTTTTCTTCTAAGGTATGCGGTGCATGGTCGGTTGCAATGATATCAATCCTATCATCTAACAACGCCTTCCATAATCCATCTTTATCTTTTTGTGTTTTCACAGCAGGATTCCACTTAATGTGTGTTCCTTTTTTATCATAATCTGCATCGGTAAACCATAAGTGATGTACACAAACCTCTGCCGTAATTTGTTTTTCCTCTAACGGAATATCATTTCGAAATAAGTGCGTTTCTTTTTCTGTAGATAAGTGGAAAATATGTAAACGTGCTCCTGTTTTCTTTGCTAATTCAATTGCTTTTGAAGATGATAAATAACAAGCTTCTTCACTACGAATTAACGGATGGTATTTTACAGGAATATCATCACCATATTTTGCTTTGTACTCTTCTGTATTTTTCCTAATGGTTGCTTCATCTTCACAATGCACGGAAATTAACATCTTAGTTGATGAAAATATTTTTTCTAATACTTCTTCATTATCAACTAACATGTTTCCTGTTGAAGAGCCTAAGAATAGTTTAATTCCCGCAACGTCTTTTGGATTCGTTTTTAACAATTCTTCTAAGTTGTCATTAGTTCCACCAAACATAAACGAATAGTTAGCATACGATGTTTTACTTGCAATTTCAAACTTGTCTGCTAATAATTCTTGAGTTGTTGCTTGAGGTACTGTATTTGGCATTTCAATAAAAGAAGTAATTCCTCCTGCAATTGCTGCCTTACTTTCTGTAGCTATATTTGCTTTGTGTGTTAAACCTGGCTCACGAAAATGTACTTGATCGTCAATCATACCAGGAATTAAAAACTTTCCTTCTGCATCTACCATTAATACATCACCTGTAGGAATTATGTTTTCTCCTATTTCCTTAATAAATTCTCCTTCTATTAAAACATCGCCTTTAAAAACCTTGTTTTCGTTAACGATTTGTGCGTTTTTAATTAAATATGATTGTTTCATTTTCTACTAAATTTCCATTTTCATGTTAATCAAACTTTTGTTAAAACCAAAGCGTTCGTACGCCTTTATTGCTGATAAATTGTCGTTGTAAACATCAAGTCTTAACTCTCGTATTTCTTTGCTTTTTGCCCAATTTTTTAACGAATTCAAAATTAAAGCACTTATTTTTTTACCTCTAAAATTAGGTTTTACATATATAAAACCAATATATCCATTATGTTCATTTTTACGATAACTTCTAGATTTTTCTATTCTGAGATAACCTGACCCCACAATTTCATCTCCAGATACTGCCACAATTAAATGTACATTGTCAGCAAAAATCATTTCTTTCAGATTATAGTAACTAATTTTTCCTTCCTTCAGTGATGAATCAAAAGGTCTTTCAGCTTCTATTACACCCTGTTCAAACCCTAACAAGATTTCTAAATCTTCTTTTTTTGCTTCTCTTGTCGTAATTGTGGTCATTCTCCTATTTCGGTAATCCGTTAATTCTCATTTTTATCACTCCAAAAACAGCTTCTTTGATTATGCCTTTACTTAATTTAGACTTTCCTAAGACTCTATCAGTAAAAATAACTGAGACTTCTTTGATATTGAATTTGTGCTTCCATGCCTTGTATTTCATTTCAATTTGAAAAGCATATCCTACAAATTTAACTTTATCTAACTTAATTGTCTCTAAAACTTTTCTTTTATAGCATACAAAACCAGCTGTCGTATCATGAATAGGCATTCTGGTTATTAACCGTACGTATTTTGATGCAAAATAAGACAATAACACTCTGCTCATTGGCCAATTAACAACATTTACCCCTACTGAATATCTTGAACCAATAGCTACATCTGCTCCATTATTAACACATTCATTGTATAATTTGATAAGATCTTTTGGATTATGTGAAAAATCAGCATCCATTTCTATAATATAATTGTATTTTTTGGAAATTGCCCATTTAAAACCATGAATATACGCAGTTCCCAATCCACTTTTCCCTTTTCTTTTTTCAATAAAAAGCTGATTAGGAAATTCTTTTTGTAACTTTTCTACAATTATTGCAGTTCCATCAGGGGAACTATCATCTACAACCAACACATGAAACACCTTTTCTTGACTAAAGGCTGCTCGAATAATAGCTTCAATGTTTTCTTTTTCATTATACGTAGGAATTATGATTAAAGCGTCTGACTTCATGTAATTTTCATATAAATCTGGGCAAAGATACATTTATTTATTACTAATTTTGTGTTAATTAAAAAAGTATAAAAACAATTGAAAGCAATAGAAAGAGTTATATATAATGATAATTGGATTACTTTAGTTATCATACTAGCTATTGTATTATTGGCTATGATGAAGCTACTAAAACCTACTAAGTTATATGGATATACTATTGCTTTTGTAACTCCTGGTTTTTTTCATAAAAGAATGGAAGAAGGTGTTTCTTTTTTCACACCTTTTAAATTGTTACTGTTTTCTTTTTCTATAATTGTTATTTCTTTATTTTTATTTTTCACTTTAGTATCAGAAATATATTCTCATAGTTTTCTAGCTTTTTTAGGACTCTTCTTGTTTGTTTCTGTATATTTTTCTGTTCGTTTTTTTTTAGATTATGCATTGGCAAATATTCTTGGTTTATCTAAAACCGTAAGCTATTTTTTATATACAAAATCGGGTTATTTATATGTTCTTAGCATTTGGTTATTTCCCATTATCATACTGTATCAATACACTTTTACAAATAAACTTTTCTTAATTTATTCTTTCTGTATCTTGCTTGTTTTTAGGGTCTTTTTAATTTTAACAAATAATAAAAAACTTGTAATTAGTAAGTTGTTTTATTTTATTTTGTACTTTTGCACCCTTGAAATAGCACCGCTATTAATTCTTTATAAAACAACAACTACGTAATAAAGAGAAAGTTTATGAAAGTTAAAACTATTTTAGTCTCTCAACCAAAACCAAAAACAGAAACATCGCCATATTTTGACTTGGCAGAAAAGCAAAAGGTTAAGGTTGACTTTCGATCGTTTATTCATGTCGAGGGAATACCTGTAAAGGAAGTAAGAGCTCAAAAAGTTGATTTAAACAATTACACAGCCATTATACTTACCAGTAGAAATGCTGTTGATCATTTTTTTAGAATCGCTGAAGAAATGCGTTTTACTGTCCCTGATGATATGAAGTACTTCTGTCAATCTGAAGCTGTAGCCTATTATTTACAGAAATACGTTGTGTACCGTAAACGTAAAATTTATGTTGGTAATAGAACATTTCCTGAGTTAACTAAATTAATCAAGAAACATAAAGACGAGAAGTTTTTACTTCCTTCTTCTGATAAATTAAAATCTTTAATTCCTGAAGAATTAGATAAATTGGGAGTTAACTGGAAACGTGCGGATTTATATAGAACTGTAGTCAGTGACTTATCTGATTTAGAAAATGTTTTTTATGATATTTTGGTATTCTTTAGTCCATCAGGGATTGATAGTTTATTTGAAAACTTTCCTGATTTCAAACAAAACAATACTCGAATAGCTGTTTTTGGAAACACTACTATTAAAGCTGTTGAAGATAGAGGTTTACGTGTAGATATTGCTGCTCCGACACCAGAAACACCTTCAATGACTATGGCTTTAGAAAAATATATTAAAGAAGCTAATAAAAAATAAATAGCCTACTTGCTTTAAAAAGCCGCTAATTAAATTAGCGGCTTTTTTTGTAATGCAAATATATTTCTTTCGACTTTTCCATTTTATTCTAATTAATGGAAAGTCCATAAATGTCAAAACAACCCAATATAGCTATTCTTATTTTTGCAAACTCTTCTAAAAGAGAGGCTGAAAATAAGTTTTTAGAAAAAGGGGAACAGTTATTTGACTATTTAAATAAAAAGATTGTTTTTGAAGCTTCAAAAACAAACGCTCAAATATGTATTTGTAATGAAACTCACCAAATAGGAGCTACTTTTGGTCAGCGTTTTACAAACGCTATAGAAAACACTTTTGCCAAAGGGTTTCATAACATAATTGTTGTAGGAAATGACAGTCCAAATTTAAACGCTTCCCACTTACAAAAGGCTATTGACCATCTTCAAAACGACCTTCCTGTTTTAGGTCCTTCAATAGATGGAGGCATTTATTTACTCGCCATTAATCAAAAACATTTTAACAAGAAAAGTTTTGCAACACTTCCTTGGAAAACTCCCGATTTATTTAGTACGCTAAAAAAAATACTTGAAAAAAACGAACATTCTGTATCACAACTCGCATACTTAAAAGATATTGATTCAGAAAACGATTTAATCTATTTTTTAAATCGTTATTCAACGAACAGTTTCCTAAAATACCTAATTAATAAGATACTTCTCTTATTGAGAAAAAGTTTTTACAACACCTCATACACATACAGATATCAATACACCTCAGTACTTTACAACAAAGGTTCTCCTACAACTTCACAAAGAACTTCCATTTTTTCTTAAGTACAACAATATCATAACAATCATTCATTTAGTAGTAAAATGCTTCGCTTTTTATTTACTCTTTGATGATTCTCAATATGAAACAAAATTTATAAAATACATGAAACAAATCTTACTGGGGTTGTTATTATGCCTAACCACCTTTGCGAATGCTCAATATACAATTAGAGGAAAAGTAACCTCAAAAAACAATGGAACTCCCATTCCTTTTGTTAACGTAACTATCAAAAACACCACGAAAGGAACGGTTACAGATAATAGCGGCAATTACTCTTTAAAAATAAAGAGCAAAAACGATATACTAATTTTTTCTTCTATAGGCTATAAAACAGCAGAAATTAAAGTTGGGAATCAAAAGAGTATATCTATTTATTTGCAAGAAGAAAATACAGGGTTAGACGAAATAATTATTACTGCTTTAAATAAAAAAAGAGAGTCTAAAGAGCTAGGATATGCTATTCAAAGCATCCAACAGAAAGATATTTCAGAAGTTAAATCGGTAAATTTTTTAGATAATTTATCAGGAAAATTAGCGGGTATTAACATTACCAGTGGTGGGGCTACTGGCGTTGGCTCATCTTCAAAAATCGTTATACGAGGCGAACAATCTTTCACCAATAACAATCCACTTTTTATTGTAGACGGTACCCCCATAAACAATAATACTATTTTTAATAATACTAATGAGGCAGCTGCAGGTTTTCAAGAAGCTGATTTTGGTAACGGTGCTATGGAAGTTAACACCGATGATATTGCCTCTGTTTCTGTATTAAAAGGAGCTAGTGCTGCTGCTTTATATGGTACTAGAGCTTCTAATGGAGTTATTATCATCAACACAAAAAAAGGAAGCAATGCTTTTCAAATGAGTGTTAATTCTTCTTTATTTATTGACACAGCTTTCCAACTTCCTCAGTTTCAAAACGAATACGGACAAGGAAATTCTGGACGTTTTGAATTTGTTAATGGGTTAGGTGGAGGAACTAACGACAATATTTCCTACAGTTGGGGACCAAGATTAAACCAAGGTACTTTAATTCCTCAATTTGACAGTCCAGTATCTCTACCCGATGGGACTACCGTTAGAGGAGGTGATACTGCTTTGTACAATGGATTTCCTATCACCCCCACTCCATTTATAGCACACCCTAACAACTTAATAAATTTTTATAAAACAGGTATTACAGCGATTAATAACATTGCCATAGCATCGGGATTTAACAAAGGGAATTATCGTTTGTCATTGACCGATGTTAACAGTGAATCAATTATACCAGGTGTTAATTTACATCGTAAAACAATTGCTACTAATTTGCAATTCATCCCTTCAAAAAACACTACCATTACTTCGCATGTTAATTATGTAAATAGCAATAGTGATAACAGACCTTCTAATGGATACGGATCTGAAAACGTAAATTATTCATTAGTAGCTTGGGGGCCTCGATCGTTAAACATTAACAGTTTAAAAAATTATTGGCAACCAGGATTGGAGGGTAAACAACAATATTCGTTCAACTATACTTTTTTTGACAACCCATATTTCATATTACACGAAAATAGAAATGAATTTAACAGAGACCGTGTTTTTGGTAATATTTCAGCAAAACAACAAATTACCAATAACCTAAACCTAACACTAAGAACAGGAATGGATTACTCTAGTGAAAACAGGCGTTTTTTAAGAAACTTTAGTTCCAATCGGTTTAGGAATGGTGCATATGCTGAACACAAAGTAACCTATAGAGAAATTAACACCGATTTTTTAATTAATTATACCCCTAAAGTTAATAATATTACTCTTGACATTTCCTTAGGAGGAAATCGTCTTGATCAAAAAGCTAGTACACAACAAACACAAACTACACAATTAGCACAACCCGGTATTTTTAGCTTTAACAACGCTGCTTCTCCCATTGAAACTTTTAATTTTTTATCAGAAAAAAGAATCAACAGTTTATATGGCTTAATAAAATTAGGGTATAAAAATATTTTCTTTTTAGACATTACAGGTAGAAATGATTGGTCTAGCGCGCTTGCTACTCCAATTACCACCACTAATACTTCTTTCTTTTATCCTTCGGTTTCTACCAGCGTCATTTTAAGCAAATTATTTCCCCTTCCTACAACGGTTTCATTTGCAAAAGTTCGTGCAAGCATTGCTCAGGTTGGTAACGACACCAATCCATATCAAACTTCAAGAACCTTTATCCCCACAACAAATGTACATGCACAACCCGCATTTACAAGTCAAGATTTTATTGCCAATCCTAACTTACGCCCAGAAAAAACAACTTCTTTTGAAATAGGGGCTGATCTTCGTTTTTTTAATGATCGCTTAACTTTTGATATTACTTATTACAACGCACTTACCAAAGATCAAATTTTATCACTTCCAATTCCTATTTCATCAGGTTTTAAACAACAAGTAGTTAATGGCGGAAAAGTACGTTCTGAAGGGGTAGAACTTGTTATAAATGCCACTCCTTTTAAAACCAATAACTTCAAATGGAATACTACTGTGAACTTTAGTAAAAATGTTGCCACCATTGAATCGTTACCTCAAAACAGTGGACGAATTACATTGGCGTATTCAAGAGTATACAACAATCCAGATCAAACAGTTTGGTTTCAAGTAGAAGAAGGCGGACGCATCGGTGATTTTTACGGAACTGGTTACTTAAAAAATGAAAAAGGTGATTTTGTCTTAACATCAGAAGGAAATTTTATTGCAGACCCTACACTTAAAAAACTAGGAAATTACAATCCTGACTTTACAATGGGACTCAACAATAGTTTTTCGTACAAAAACTGGAATTTAAACTTCCTTTTTGATTGGCGACAAGGGGGAGAATTAGTTTCAAGAACCTTAGCTTTAGCAGGAGTTGCTGGTCAGTTAAAAGAAACAACTTACCGACCAACATCGGGTATTATTCCACAAGGGGTTGTAAATACTGGTACTCCAGAAAACCCAATATACACCCCAAATACAACTGCAATAACTCCCGAAAGTTATTACAGACAATTTTACGACAGAAATCATGAAGAAAACAATGTCTATGACGCCTCTTATTTAAAGTTACGACAATTTGCCTTCAGTTATACCTTCAATTTAAAAAACAATGCCTTTGGTTTCGTTAAAAATGGAGCTGATGTAACTCTTTCTTTTATAGGTAAAAATGTATTTGCAATTAGTAACATTCCTCATTTTGATCCAGAGCAACTAGCAGTGCAAGGAAATAGAATTGTTAGTGGTGTCGAAGATATGTCGTATGCTACCACCAAAAGCTTCGGATTTAAACTAGGTGTAAACTTCTAAAAAACAATATCATGAAAAATTACATATCTCTCTTCCTATTAGCACTTATAACAAGTTGTACTAGTGATTTTGAAAAAATAAATACAAACCCTAACTTTCCTGTTGATGTAGAACCCAGTTTATTATTTCGTAAAGTTATTTACAATTATGGAGAGGCAATGTCGTATGAAGGTTTTGTTGCAGGTAATTTATTAAGTCAACAACTTACTGCTTTAGATTTTAATTTATTTGATCGTCATGCTTTAAAATCACCACAATTAGGAGGGAATCCATGGCCTGTATTTTACACTAATTTAAGGGACAATGAAATTATCCTAAACAAAGCCAAAAATAATCCAACATTTAAAGTGTATGAAGGCCCTGCTTTAATTTTTAAGGCATATATGGCTATGGCTTTGACAGATCTTTTTGGAGATGTTCCCTATAGTGATGCTTTTAATGGAGATAACAAAACTGTTACTCCCAAATACGACACACAAGAAGCTATTTACTTAGCAGATGGAGGTATTTTAGATAGTTTAAAAAAGGGAATAATAGCAATTAAAAATTACACGGGTAATTTACCGCTAACAGGCGATGTTTTATACAACGGAAATCTAGATAGCTGGATTTTATTTGCCAACTCATTACGAATAAAAGCACTCATCCGTATTTCATCAAAACAAGATACAAGAAAAGAACTTCAAGAAATTGTAACCGATGGCAACTACATTGCCAACAATGCTCAAAATGCTGTTTTTAATTTTACAGACGGAGAGCCTAATAACTTTAGAATGGCGCGTTTACGAGTAGGAGATTTTAACAACTTTGTAATGTCTAAAACTATTGAAGAAATTTTAAAAGAGCTAAATGACCCTAGAATTCAAACTTTTTTTAGACCTTCCAGTACTCCTCCCAACAATTACAACGGGTTAATTAACGGAATAGATGCTTCAAAAACCACTATTTCATTGGGAAATTATTCATTAGCTGGCTTCATTTTTAGAGAACATTCCGGAAATTTGCAAGCCAATTATATGACCGCTTGGGAAACTAATTTTTTATTAGCAGAAGCAGCTCATAAAGGTCTTATTACCCACGATGCCAAATTACTATACGAATTAGCTACCGAACAAGCCTTTAGTTACTGGAACACCAACATACCTAATGATTACCTTACAACAACTGCTAGTTTTGACGACGCAAAAGCCCTTGAGCAAATTATTACACAAAAATGGATTGCTAATATTATTAACGGCTATGAAGGGTGGATAGAATATCGTAGAACTGGGTTTCCTAATCTGAACCCTATTTCAGCAAGTTTAAATAACAATTTAATTCCTGTAAGAATGCCCTATCCTGCAGAAGAAGCCTCTTTAAATAAGATAAATTACGAATTAGCTGCTCAAGCTACTAATGGTAATAGTATTAATTTTGGTGTTTGGTGGAATAACTAAAGTAAGAAATTAAAATTTTCTCAGAACATGTACAACCAATGAAAGAAATAATATACATTTGGCAATGGGGTTTGCTACTTAGTACCAGCTTAGTATTTTTAATATTAGCACCTTTTGCCCAAACCAATCAAACTTTCTTTAAAGCTACACACAATAAAAAAGCACCTAATACATTATTACTCACAGGTAGCTTAGTCATCTCTTGGATTTTTGCTAAAAGTATTACCAATGCCGCTAATTTAGGCTTACAGTTTGGACTTGTAGGAGGGGTTGCGTATGCACTGTATTACCTTTCGTTTGCCGTTGCTGGAATAATTATATATCAACTACGTACCAAAGGAGGTTTTAAAAGCATTCATGACTTTTTAGGTATTCGATTTGGTAATACCGCTATTCTTGTATTTTCAATTTTAATTCTCATTAGACTATTTAACGAAGTTTGGTCAAACACCATGGTTATTGGTTCTTATTTTGGAGCTGTAGGTAGCTCTTCATACTACACTTCTATTGTGGTTTTTACACTTTTAACCTTGACTTACGCTTTAAAAGGAGGTTTGAGTAGTAGTATTTTTACCGATGCAATTCAAATGTTATTTTTCTCTGTACTTTTGGCAATTATTCTTTGGAATATTTACTCTACTAAAGGTATAAATTACGAAACCGTTTCAAATTCTGGTAAGTGGACGATGGCTTTAGGAGGGAACTTAGCTATCGCTGCTTTTTTACAATCGTTTAGCTATCCTTTTCACGACCCAGTGTTAACCGATCGTGGTTTTATAAGTAATCCGAAAACAACCCTAAAAAGCTTTCTTTGGGCTACTGTTATTGGGTTTTTATGTATTGTTTTATTTAGTTTTGTAGGTATCTTTGGAAAAATCAATGGCCTTAATGGTCAAGCAGCTGTTGCTTTTAGTAAAACCTTAGGTGTTGGAATGTTATTAGTTGTTAATTTTATTATGATTACCTCAGCTGCATCTACCTTAGATTCTACATTTTCATCAACAGCTAAGCTTTTTGCTATTGATTTAAACATTAACCCCTCTGTTTCATTTGGTAGAATAATAATGCTACTCATTGCTATTATAGGAACTCTTCCTGTGTTCTTAAACGCTTCAATTTTATCAGCAACCACTATTAGCGGTACTATGGTTATTGGACTAGCTCCAGTTTTTATATTATGGAAGTTAAAACCTCCTAAAATTAGTTACTACTTATCTGTAGGCACTGGTATTATCATTGGATTTTTATTAGTTTTTGATGCCTTTCCTTCTTTGTTAATTTTTACTTCTGGCAAGTATGCCAATTTACTTTGGAGCAATGTTTGGGGAAGTATTCTTTGTTTTACTCTTTATTTAATTCCGTTATGGATACAAAAACAACATACATAAATACCGTTAAAGGAAAAGTACTTTTGTTTGGGGGTATTTACAGTAATCTACAAGCTTTAGAAGCTTTAATTAAAGTCGCTGAAAAGGAAAATATAGCACCTGAAAACTGTTTTTGCACAGGTGATATTGTTGGCTATTGTGCACAACCAGAAGAAACAGTACAAACCTTTATAAACTGGGGAGCACATAGTATTATTGGAAATGTAGAACAACAGTTACGAAATAGAGAGGTTAATTGTGGTTGTGATTTTACAGAAGGTTCTCGTTGTGATGTTTTTTCAAAAGCGTGGTATCCTTTTGCTCAAAACCAACTTTCGGAAGCTTCAATTAATTGGATGCAAACCCTACCCAATTATATCTCTTTTACTTATGCAAATAAAAAGATTTTCATGGTACATGGTTCATACCATTATATTTCTGAATTTATTTTTAAATCTACTCCATGGAAAAATAAAATTTCATCATTCAATGAAACTAATTGCGATGTAATTGTTGCTGGACATTCCGGACTTCCTTTTACAGATGAAAAAGACTCGCTTCTTTGGTTAAACCCAGGAGTTATTGGCATGCCTGCTAACAATGCAAAACCACATGTTTGGTATGCCATTTTAAATGACACTAATGGTTTTTCATACTCTTTTCATACTCTTTCTTATAATTATAAAAAAGCAAATACATTAATGACTGAACAACAGCTACCTCCTGCTTATGCACAAACATTACTTACAGGTTTTTGGGACAATATGGAAATTTTGCCCCAAGAAGAACGACTATGGAAAGGACGAGATTTATTTAAAATTATAAATCATTAATTCATTATTTTTATTGCTGAAATTTATAGCTCCTATGGAAAGATACCTAGAAATCGTAAAAAACTCCTACACTGGTTATTGGAACTACTTAAAACAATCTGTTTTGTTTGAAATTCAATGGGAAAATTATTTTTATGGTTTAATTATAATTTCTCTTATTGTTTGGGGATTAGAAATTATCTTTCCTTGGCGCAAAAACCAACCTTTATTTCGTAAAGATTTTTGGCTAGATACTTTTTACATGTTTTTCAATTTCTTTTTACTAAACCTCATCGTTCTTATTGCCTTATCAAATACAGCAGAGCAGTTTTTTAATGATATTTTAGGTTTGGTTGGATTATCGGTTGCTAATTTTCAATTATTCGACATCAACACATTTCCTTATTGGGCGAGACTCTTAGTATTTTTTATTAGTATTGATTTTGTACAGTGGTTCACTCATACATTATTACATCGATATGAATTTTTATGGAACTTTCATAAAGTGCACCATTCCGTAAAACAAATGGGGTTTGCTGCCCACTTACGTTACCATTGGATGGAACCCGTAGTATATAACTCTATGAAGTATATTCCGCTTGCTATTATGGGCGGATTTACAGCACAAGACGTTGCTATTGTTCATTTTTTCAACATTACTATTGGTCATCTTAATCATGCCAATATTAACTGGGATTACGGTTGGTTAAAATATATTCTGAACAATCCAAAAATGCATATTTGGCATCATGCAAAAGAGCTTCCTGAAGGCAGAAAAATGGGAGTAAACTTTGGAATTACGCTAAGCATATGGGATTACATTTTTAAAACTGACTACATTCCTTACAATGGGCGTGATATTGAATTAGGTTTTGACGGGGATGAAAAATTCCCTAAAGACTTTATTCACCAAGAAATATATCCAATAGGAAAAAAATAACATTTTAAGTCTTTTTTAACCTATTACTTAATACTTTCAATTAGCTGTTTTGCTGCCAATTTGTATCTTTAGCTTTTTAAAAATAAACAGATGAAGTATATAAAAATTCTATTCTTATTTATTGTCGTTCAAGTTACTGCACAGCAAGGAGGTATGTGGATTCCTTCTCTTTTAGAAGGAATGAATGAACAAGAAATGACCTCTTTAGGAAGTAAACTTACCGCTAAAGACATTTATGATGTAAATAACTCAAGTTTAAAAGATGCTATTGGGCATTTTAACGGAGGTTGTACTAGCGAAGTGATTTCTCCTGAAGGATTAATTTTAACCAATCACCACTGTGGTTTTGGGCAAATTCAATCACACTCTTCTTTAGAAAATGATTACCTAAAAGATGGTTTTTGGGCGATGAATAAAAAAGAAGAATTACCTAATAAAGGGCTATATGTTGAATTTATTGTTCGTATTGATGATGTAACTACCAAAGCATTGAATGGGGTTACTGATACTATGACTGAACGTGAAAAACAATCGACTATTGATAAAAACATCAACGAAATTCAAAAAACAGTACAAAAAGAAACATGGCAAGGTGTTAAAATAAAGCCATTTTACAAAGGCAATCAATATTTCTTATTTGTTACAGAAAAATTTGAAGACGTTCGTTTAGTAGGTGCACCACCAAGTAGTATTGGAAAATTTGGTAGTGATACCGATAACTGGGTTTTCCCTCGTCATACAGGAGATTTTTCATTATTCAGAATTTATGCTGATAAAAACAATCGTCCTGCTAAATACAGCAAAGACAACGTTCCTTACAAACCAAAGCACTTTTTACCAGTTTCTTTAGATGGAATTGAAGAAGGTGATTTTACTATGGTTTTTGGTTTCCCAGGTCGTACTAATGAATATTTACCCGCTGTTGCTATTAAACATATTACACAAGAGTTTAATCCGAGTAACATTGCTATTCGTGAAGCTGCATTAAAAGAAATTGATGCACAAATGAAAGCTAGTGATGCTGTTCGTATTAAATATGCTTCAAAACAAGCACGTATTGCAAATGCTTGGAAAAAATGGATTGGTGAAAACCTAGGAATTAAAAAGAGTAATGCTATCGCAGAGCGTCAAGCTTTTGAAGCTACTTTCAAAAAAGCATTAAAAGAAAAAGGATTAGAAAAAACCTACGGAAATATTCTTCCTGAGTTTGAAAAATTATATATAGACTTTGCTGATATTAATATTAAAAGAAGAAACTTTATTGAAGTTTTCTTAGTTACCAACGAGTTGATGCAAATGACTTTTAGAGCGTATCAGTTAGAACAAGTAGCTTTAAATAAACCTAAAAAGTTTGAAGAAGCTAGAACTTCTTTGGTAAATCGAATTAAAGGAATTCATAAAAACTTTGATGTAAATGTTGATAAAGGAGTGTTTAAAAATGTAATGCCTTTATACAATCCTACTAATGTAGATGCTTCTATTTATGACAAAACAAATTTTACTGATTTAAATAAAGCTTTACAATTATTAGAAGGAGACGCTAAAAAGGTGGTAAAAAACTTAAACAAAGATGCTGCTTACCAATATGCTAAGCCTATGATTGAAGAGTTTTACACAAAAATAAATCCTGAGTTTCAACAGAAAAACCAGCCAATTACAGCGTTACAAAAAACATACATGAAAGCATTAATGGAAGCATTACCAAATACACGCTATTTTCCTGATGCTAACAGCACTTTACGTGTTACTTACGGTCAAGTTCGTGGATACTCTCCTAGAGATGCTGTATACTACAATCCTGTAAGTTATTTAGATGGTGTTATTGAAAAATACGTTCCTGGTGATTATGAATTTGATGTACCTCAAAAGTTACGCGATTTATACGACGCTAAAGATTTTGGACAATACACTGATAAAAACGGAAAAGTTCCTGTTTGTTTCTTAGGAACCAATCATACCACAGGTGGTAACTCTGGTAGTCCTGCTATTGATGCACACGGAAACTTAATTGGATTAAACTTCGACCGTGTATGGGAAGGAACGATGAGTGATATGAATTACGACCCTGAAATTTGTAGAAATATTATGGTTGATGTTCGCTATGTATTATTTATTGTAGATAAATATGCAGGAGCAAAACACTTAATTGAAGAAATGAAGTTAGTACACCCAAAGAAAAAATAAAACGTTTTTCTACATAAGAATAGCTTAAAAAGCGAGGTTTGTATTTCACAACCTCGTTTTTTTTTATGCAAATAAACAACTCATTCGAGATTAAACTCTAGGCTATCTGTGATTAAAAATATTGACCTATACCAAACACAAATCCTTTTGATCCATTCTTTGTAAGCCCATGCCCATAATCAATTCTAAAAATTGCATTGAATATTTTTTTATTAATGAAACGTAAACCTATACCTGAATAAACTTTCATATTATCACTATTGATAAAATCATCAAAACTTCCTCCTGGATTACGCCATGTTCCAGCGTCTACAAACACATTACTTTGAATAACAAACCATTTTTTTTCATACAGCGTATGCCTATATTCGGTATTCCAAACAATACTTCCAGTACCTCGATCAACTAAAATACCAACTCCTCGTAAATTCAAATTATTATCTAAAGCAAATGGAGCAAATGGAGTATCATCATTAGATGACAAACCAAAACGCAATCTGTTTGCCCAATTTCCTTTTTCACCTATTCTTTTAAAGTAAAAAAAGTCATTCCAAAAAATTAAAAAATCATTCTGATATTCATTTTCAGAAGTTACATATTGTCCATGAAACTCATTTTTTATTCCGTTAATGTATTGATAATTATAATCTAGATTATCAAAAACATAAATTAGCTTCAGTAGCTTTTTATCTACATTTAACTCAGTAGGAACATCCGATGAAGTACTTCCTCTTAAATAATTATACTTTTCCTCAAAAAAATTAATTCCAAATTGAAACTGATTTTTAAAATTGTGTTGGTATAAAGCCAAAGCTTCATAAGAGATATTCTGATACTTATAATTGGCTGATTCACTACCAAAATAAAGTGGTTCTTCACTCGTCCAGTTTTGATGACTTAATGACACTCCCCATTTTGCTGAAAATAACGTAGGAGCCCTAAAGTTAATTCCATAAGAATCAAAACCATTGTATTGGTAAAACGCACCTAAGGTCATGTTCCTTCCCAAAAAGTTATACTCACCCACTCCTATTCTGTAGGCTAATTTTTGATTGATCGTTTTGTGAAAATTAACTTCTGGAATTATTGTAAAGTTCTCTTCTACAGTTACAACAACATTACATTTACCCTCAGAACATGATGCTTTAAAATACGCATTAGAAATTGCTGGTAAGCGCTTCAAACGAATCATATCTTCTTTTAATACCATTGAATCAAGCACTTTATTTTCTTTTGATTTCAGTATTTTCTTTAAAACATGTGCTTTCGTTTTTTTAGCTCCTGAAAAAGTAATTTTTTCTATACTTTTTTCTTGTGAATAACAGTTTACAGACAACCAAAATGTTGCAAGAATTATTGTCTTCAAGAAAAATAGATACTTATTTTTATATTTTTCATTTACTATTTTCATACATCTTTTTTATAGTCAATTCTGCTGGTTTGTTTTGAGGTGTAAACCTATTGTTATCTTCCCCTCCAACTTCTTTATGATTATGAAACCATTTCCAAACAAAACCACCAGCAAACCAATCTTCTTTCCAAAATTGATTATACAAAGCTTGTAATGCTTTTTGTTGGTTTTC
This sequence comes from Tenacibaculum sp. Mcav3-52, assembly GCF_022347665.1. Taxonomy (NCBI): domain Bacteria; kingdom Pseudomonadati; phylum Bacteroidota; class Flavobacteriia; order Flavobacteriales; family Flavobacteriaceae; genus Tenacibaculum; species Tenacibaculum sp. Mcav3-52. Next base: position 328,116 of record NZ_JAKRGE010000001.1, read on the forward strand.
TAAATTGATATCTCCTTCTATTCTATCTGATTTCCATGGCTCTTTTCCAGTAAAATTTACACTTCTGTACCCATACTCGGTAAATAAAACAGGCTTATTAAACTTACTTTGAACCTGAATAATTTCATTTTTGTGAGGTTGCCAACCTTTTTCAAAATCTTTAAGAGTTGGGGATTTTTGATCACTTAACGGAAAATAAGCATCAATTCCTATAAAGTCTAAATCCTCCCAAAAGTCTACTCGCTTAAATTCGTCCCAATTTGCTGCATAGGTCAATTTTCCAGAGTATACCTTTCTAATTTTTTTAATGAGTTTTTTCCAGTATTCTGGTCTGTTTATTACAAACTGCTCCAATTCTGTTCCAATACAAAAAATTTCTGCATTAATTTCTTCTGCTACTTTGGCAAAAACGAGGATAAAATCTTCATACGATTGTTCTAACTCTCTCCATTCATCTTCAGATTTCATTTTTATAGTTCCTGTATACACCCCATTCCAAACCCAAATTTGTGGTTTCAACATAATCTTTATTTTACTTTGTTGAAACTCTTTGGCATATTGTTTTACACCTTCTTTTGTCTCTCCAAACCATTGCTTTTTGGAGTCATAAATTACATTTGGAGAAGACAAGCTTTTAACAAAAGCAAAAGGCATCAACGTTACATAATTTGCTGATACCTTTTTTACATCATTAATATGTTTACTTGTTATCTTCTTTGAAGAAGCAACAAAACTAACACCGTTTATCTTTTTTGATTGGCTCGTACAAGAGCTTACCAAAAAAACACAACTTATTATAAAAAGGAGTTTTAGAGTTTTCATTACTCCTCTAATTTACTATTTTTAAAATAATGCCCTTAATCCTACATTAAAACTTTGTCCTAGCCCATTGTTGTTTCCTCTAACAAAGTTACTGTACAAAACCTCCAAGTTTAAAACACTGGTTAATTGATATTTTCCTCCCAAACCTAAAGCTGTATAATCTTGTGTAAAATCTCCAAATCTTTGTGAATGTTGAGAAAACACTAATACGGTAGACTTTTCGTTGGGAAAATAACTAAAGAAAACACCAGGAGTTAACAAAAAAGTATTGTTCGCAAAGCTATCCTCATCACCAAAATTGTACTCCGTATTTAACTCTGTAAATAACTGCCATTTTCCACTAGAAAAAGTATAATCGTAAAAAAATCGATTCTGAAAAGTCCACGCTGTTTGGTCTAAAAAGACACCATTTTCTGTTTCATTACTCACCAAAGGAATATGTATTGCTGATTGAACGGAAAAATTTCCTACATTTTTTAATGGTTGAAACTTAATAGCTGGTGCAATTGATGTAATTCCTTTTCTTTCAGAGTTTGGATTATCTTCTAAACTAAATACTGATAATGCTTGACGTCCTCCAATTGTGTTGGAACGAAACTCTACAATTGCTCCTACGTTAATACGGTTATTTTTAGAAATTCCAGTGAAAGCTTCCAACGTTGAAGTAAAGTAATTCTCTCTTGCTTTCGATTTGGTATTACCATCTGCATCGGCAAATTTTGTTTCTGTATATAGGTTATTAAACCATTTAATATCCCACTGACCATTATTTAAAAGCTTAGATGGTGTATATGTTTGAATATTTGATTTTTCTGCTTTATCATCTTGAGCATTTGAAAGTTGCACTACAAAAAACAGTAAAACTGTAAGGCTTACTAATTGTCGTTTCATAAGGTTAATTTTTTATATAGATCTTAAGTCGCTTAAAAAAAACTTCTCTTACAAAGCCCTTTTATTTAAAATCATTCTAAATTCAATTCCTTTATTAAGTTCTTAACTTTAGCAACGACCTAAACAGCAAATCAACATTTATGGAGCACGTTGTTATTATTGGTAATGGAATTTCTGGAGTTACAGCCGCAAGGCATATCAGAAAATTATCAGACAAAAAAATCACCCTTATTTCTTCTGAAACTGATGAGTTCTTTTCAAGAACAGCTTTAATGTATGTGTACATGGGACACATGAAATTTGAACATACACAACCTTACGAATCTTGGTTTTGGAAAAAAAACAGAATCAATCTCAAAAAAGGTTTTGTTTCAAAAGTACATTCATCAGAAAAAGAAATAGCCTTTAGCACTGGAGAAAAACTGTCTTACGATAAGTTAATTATAGCCACTGGCTCTAAACCTAACAAGTTTGGTTGGCCTGGACAAAACTTAAAAGGTGTTATGGGAATGTATCATAAACAAGATTTAGAGGCTCTTGAACAATATGCTCCAAACAACAAAGTATGTAAAAGAGCTGTTATTGTTGGTGGAGGTTTAATTGGAATTGAACTTGCCGAAATGCTTCATAGCAGAAATATCCCTGTTACCTTTTTAGTTCGTGAAAATAGTTTTTGGGACAAAGTGTTACCCAAGGGAGAATCTGCCATGATAAATCGTGAAATTATAGAAAATCATATCGATTTACGCTTAGGTGTAAACCTAAAAGAAATAAAATCAGATAAAAACGGGCAAGTTACATCTGTAATTGTTGAAGAGACTGGTGAAGAAATACCGTGTAATGTTGTTGGTTTGACTGCTGGTGTTTCTCCTAATATTGACTTTTTAAAAGGCTCTGAAATTGAACTTGGTAGAGGAATTAAAGTCAATCGTTTTTTAGAAACCAATATCAAAGATGTGTATGCAATTGGAGATTGTGCAGAACAACATGAAGCAATTGGTTTACGTCGTCCTATTGAAGCTGTTTGGTACACTGGTAGAATGATGGGAGAAACTGTTGCACAAACTATTTGTGGCAATCGAATTCAATACAAACCAGGGCACTGGTTTAACTCAGCAAAATTTATTGATATTGAATACCAAACTTATGGTTGGGTATGGCCGCAACCTAAAGCAAATGAAGCTCATTTTTACTGGGAGCACGAAAGTGGTAAAAAATGTATTCGAATTAACTATGATAAAAACACGCAAGAATTCCTTGGTATAAATACATTAGGGATACGAATGCGTCATGAGTTTTTTGACAAAATTTTGAATAAAAAGCAGTCTGTAACTTATACTTTAGAACATTTAGCAGATGCAAACTTCGACCCAGAATTCTATAAACTTCACGAATCAGAAATTGTAGCAAAATTCAACAAAGAAAACAACACCAATATTCAATTAAAAAAGAAAAGCTGGAAACGAATTTTCAGCAGAGTTTAGGATGAAAATAATAAAACAAACAGGTCTACTTCTATTCTTAATAGGGTTAATCATTTTTTCAGGAGTAATTTTTACGGGTTCTTTTAATTTAAATCAATCAGAACTAGATTCATTTATTACTGAAAAAGGATATAAAAGTGAAATCATAAAAGAGAAACTCAGTAAAGCTATTGTTACCGATGAAAGCTTTAATATTTTTGAATTTTCTAGTCGGGTTAGAAATGCTTATGAAGCATCTAACAATCATTATAATACTCTAATTGCTAAATACGACGCTGAAAAAAATTGGGATAAAAAAGGTGAACAATACCAATATTTAATTTATGGGAAACCCCATACCTTAAGTTATGAGTTAGCTAAAAAAGCTGGAAATGGTTTTGTTAGAAACAACTCAAGTTTGCTATGGTTACTCACTTTTGGTTTAGGTATTTTGGGAGCACTGTTATTTATACTTCCTAATTTTATTTTACTTGGTCCAAAAGGAATAAAGAACAATGGTATTTATTTAGAAGCTAGTACAAACCGAGGATGGATAGCTTGGTTAGTTTTAATTTACTTAGTTGTTTTTTACTTGTTGCTTTATTTTTTTCCTGATTATGTGGTTAACTGGACTTTTATATTAGATCCTATCAGCAAATTTTTAAACGGTGGCGAAGCAAGTCAGTGGTTCGTATATGGTTTTTTATACTGTGTAATTATGCTTACAATGGGAGTAAGAATGTATATAAAATACAGACATAACAAATACCAAGTTATAAGGACAACTTCTGTTTTATTTTTTCAGATTGTATTTGCCTTCCTTATTCCAGAAATCATGACCAGTTTAAATATGCCTGGGTATGATTTTAAAAATGCTTTTCCGTTAGACTATGATTTCTTTTTTGAATGGAATTTAGATAGTTTAAGAAATAGCGGAGCTATTGGTTTATTTATTTTAGTTTGGGGTATTGTGCTTACGCTTATCATTGTTCCTGTAATGGTATATTTCTTTGGAAAAAGATGGTATTGCTCTTGGGTTTGTGGTTGTGGTGGTTTAGCTGAAACTTTAGGTGATCCATACCGTCAGCATTCTAACAAAAGTATGAATGCATGGAAACTAGAGCGCTGGTTAATACATAGTGTTTTGGTATTTTCGTTAATAATGACCGTTGTAACGTTATACTGTTACTTTACTGGAGCTCAATCTTTCCTAGGAATCAACTCTCAATGGATTAAAGATACTTACAGCTTTTTAATAGGAGCTTGGTTTGCAGGAGTTATTGGTACCGGGTTTTATCCAATTTTTGGAAACCGTGTTTGGTGTCGTTTCGGTTGTCCGTTAGCCGCTTATTTAGGAATTGTACAACGTTTTAAATCTCGATTTAGAATTACTACCAATGGCGGACAATGTATTTCTTGTGGAAATTGTTCTACATATTGTGAACAAGGTATTGATGTACGTGCATATGCCCAAAAAGGAGAAAATATAGTGCGTGCAAGTTGTGTTGGTTGTGGTATTTGTTCGGCAGTATGCCCTAGAGGAGTATTGAAGTTGGAAAATGGTCCGGAAAAAGGACGTATCAACCCAACAGAGGTTTTATTAGGTAACGATGTTGATTTAATGAAATTGGTAAATGAAAAATAATGTTTTCATACTATGCTTTTTTATTACTTTCTCTTTAGTTGGGCAAAAAACATATCATAAATCATTTTATGAAGAAGGAACATTAAAAGAAGAAGGCTGGCTTGAAAATAATAAAAAAACCGATTATTGGATTTTTTATTACAAAAATGGAAACATTAAAAAAGAAGGAAGTTTTAAAAATAACCTTCCTGTTAAGTATTGGCATTTTTATTATGAAAACTCTTTTAAAAAAAAGGAAGGACATTTTATTAATGGATTACCAAACAAATGGTGGGTCTTTTACAATAATAAAGGAGGTATTTATCAAAAATGTCAAATCAAAAACAATAAAAAAAACGGTTACTGTTTATTATACAAAAAACATAAGGTAACAAAAGCTATAAAGTTTAAAGAAGGACTAAAGCTAAAAGAATGGAATAATTTGTCTTCTTTTGCAAAAGAAAACAATCTCAACGACTTAAAATAATTAATGAATCCACTTATAAAAGTTATCATCCCCGCATATAACGAACAAGATTCCATTGCCCATGTAATCAATGACATTCCTTCCATAGTAGACGAGGTAATTGTTATTAGTAACAATTCAACAGATAATACTGAAACCATTGCTAAAAACGCAGGAGCAACAGTACTTTCTGAAAATAGAAAAGGTTACGGATATGCTTGTTTGAAAGGGATGGAATATATTTCTATTAAAAACGAAAAGCCAGATATCGTTGTTTTTTTAGACGGAGATTATTCTGATTATCCTGAACAACTTACTGAGCTTGTTGCTCCAATAATGAATGATAACATTGATTTTGTAATTGGTGCTCGTGTACAACGACTACGTGAAAAGGGCTCTATGACTCCTCAACAAGTTTTTGGTAATTGGCTAGCAACTACTTTAATGAAGTTGTTTTTTGGTGCAAAATTCACTGATTTAGGCCCTTTCAGAGCAATAAAATATGATAAACTACTAGCTTTAAACATGAAAGACAAAACGTATGGTTGGACAGTAGAAATGCAATTAAAGGCTTTGAAACAAAAATTAACTTATACAGAAATTCCTATGAAATATAGAAATAGAATTGGCGTTTCAAAGGTTTCAGGAACTGTAAAAGGTAGTATATTAGCCGGCATAAAAATTTTAGGTTGGATCTTTAAATATAGCTTTAAATAATGGTTTTAGAATATATAATAATTACGCTATACACTATATCATTAGTACTTATATTGTTATACGCTATAGCTCAGTTAAACCTGCTTATCAACTATTTGAAAGCTCAGAAAAAAAAGGAAAGCACACCCAAATTAGATTTATCTGACATTAACAAAGTTCCGTATGTAACAATACAGCTACCTGTTTATAATGAGCTATATGTAATGGAGCGTTTATTACACAACATTGCTCAATTAGAATATCCACGCGAAAAGTTAGAAATTCAAGTATTAGATGATTCTACCGATGAATCAATTGAGAGCACAGCTAAACAAATTAAAGAGCTTCAAAAAACAGGTTTAGACATTCAACATATTAGACGTGAAAACCGTCAAGGATTTAAGGCTGGCGCCCTAAAGGAAGGACTTAAAACGGCCAAAGGTGAGTTTATTGCTATTTTTGACGCCGATTTCTTACCTAAGGAAAATTGGTTATTGGAAACCGTTCCGTATTTTAAAGATCCTGAAATAGGGGTAGTTCAAACTCGTTGGGGACATATTAATAGAAATTATTCAACTTTAACAAAAATTCAAGCGTTTGCTTTAGATGCTCATTTTACGTTAGAACAAGTAGGCAGAAATAGCCAAGGACATTTTATTAATTTTAATGGTACTGCAGGTATTTGGCGTAAAGAGTGTATTTACGATGCTGGAAACTGGGAGGGAGATACTTTAACAGAAGACTTAGATTTAAGCTACCGTGCACAATTAAAGAATTGGAAATTCAAATATTTAGAAAATGTTGTTACTCCTGCTGAATTACCTGTAGTTATTAGCGCTGCTCGTTCGCAACAATTTAGATGGAACAAAGGAGGAGCAGAGAATTTTCAAAAAATGTTGAAGAGAATTATTACAAGTTCTACTATTCCCTTTAAAACAAAACTTCATGGAACGCTACACTTACTAAATAGTTCAATGTTTACTTGTATCTTTTTAGTAGCTGTTTTAAGTATACCTATGTTGTATATTAAAAATGAATATGCTCATTTAAAAATTTATTTTATAGTCATGAGCTTTTTTATTGTAAGCACCTTTATTTTCTTTATCTGCTACTGGTTTATGTATAAAAGGACTTACGGAGGAGGTTTCTGGAATTTTATCAAATATATTGGCGCCTTTTTCGCTTTTTTCTCTATTGCCATGGGCTTCTCTTTACACAATACAATTGCTGTTTTAGAAGGTCATTTAGGTAAAAAAAGTGAATTTGTAAGAACCCCTAAATTCAATATTAAGTCGTTAAAAGATAGTTGGAAAAACAATAAATATATTCGTAAAAGACCCTCTTTACATGTAATCATAGAAGGTTTATTAGCTTTATACTTTGCTTTTGGTATGTATAGTGCTTTTACTGTTGGTGATCAGGGTGGAGACTTTGGTTTGTTTCCTTTTCATTTAATGTTATTTGTTGGTTTTGGATATGTCTTTTTTAAATCGATTTTCTCAAAAGCTTAAATGTCTTTTTTTAAAAAATATAGCTCAATTATACTAACCTTTGTTAGTGTTCTTCTTTATTTTTTATTTGCTTATACAATTGAACGTACCGAATTTAACAAGTTACTTTTTCTCTGGATTAGCCTATTTACTTGTTATTTTGCTCTTTTACGAGATAAAGAATTATCGTTTGCTCATTTAGCTGGAATTTCGGTCTTATTTCGATTGGTTTTCTTTTTTTCTATTCCTAATCTATCTCAAGATTTCTATCGTTTTATTTGGGATGGACGTATGATTTTAGAAGGAATAAATCCTTATTTATCATTACCTCAAACATTTATTGAGCAGCATAACTACCCTATTAACCAAGCTAAGGATTTGTATGAAGGAATGGGAGCCTTAAATGGTAGTCATTACACCAACTATCCTCCAGTTAATCAACTTTGCTTTTTAATAGCCGCCTTGTTTGCTAAAAACAGCATTATTTGGAGCGTTATTGTAATGCGAACACTTATTATCTTGGCTGATGTTGGTATTTTATACTTTGGTAAAAAGCTTTTAGAAAGATTACAATTACCCGTTAAAAACATTTTTCTATATGTTTTAAACCCATTTATTATAATTGAACTTACTGGAAACTTACATTTTGAACCTGTTATGTTATTCTTTCTGGTTTGGAGTATTTATACACTACATAAACAGAAGTGGTTTTTAGCAGCTATACTAATGGCTTGTTCAGTTTCTGTAAAACTCATTCCTTTACTCTTTTTACCTTTATTTTTTCAATGGTTTGTAAAAAATGATTTTTCACTCCTTAAAGGATTACAAAAATTAGCATTTTTTTACGGAACTGTAGTTCTAACAATTGTGTTACTTTTTCTTCCTTTCTATTCTCCAGAGTTAATTTCAAACTATACTAACTCTGTTGGTTTATGGTTTAGAAGCTTTGAGTTTAATGCTAGTTTTTACTATTTAGCTAGAGAAATTGGTTATCAATTTAGAGGCTATAATGAGATTGCCATTATTGGTAAAATAATACCTATTCTTACCGTTTGCTTTTTATTAATTCTTACTTTTTTCAAAAAGAACAAGTCAACAAAACAATTAATTCTAAGTATGCTATTTGCTTTGTCGTTCTACTATTTTTCAACAACAACAATGCATCCTTGGTATATAGCAACGCTTTTAATTTTATCTGTATTTACTCAATATCGTTATGCTATTTTGTGGAGTTTAGTTATTATTCTAAGTTATCAGGCATATGCTAATTCTCCATGGAAAGAAAATCTTTGGTTAATTACTTTAGAATACATTATTCTATACAGTTACTTTATTTGGGAAGTTTTTATAAAAAGAAAACCCACTCAAAATTGAGTGGGAAAAATTGCTATGAAAAAGAAAAAGAAAGTGGTTTAAAAACCACTGTTCAAATATAAATAAGATTTTTCTTTTCACAAATATTTTTTTTAAGTTTTTTCACTTTTTTTAAACTTTAACTTAAAGTTTTCTTAACTCATTGTTTTTCAAGATATATTTATCTCCACTTTCTGAGCAAGTAGCCAAACCTTCATCATCAAAATTTAACCGATGTCCGTACTCACTAATCCACCCTATTTGTTTTGATGGGTTTCCTACAACTAACGCATAAGGTTTAACTTCTTTAGTTACCACTGCTCCTGCTCCTATAAAAGCGTATTCTCCAATATTGTTACCGCATACAATTGTTGCATTTGCTCCTATACTCGCTCCTTTTTTAACAATTGTTTCTAAATACTGATCTTGTCTTTTTATGGCGCTACGTGGATTAATTACATTGGTAAAAACCATAGAGGGTCCTAAAAAGACATCATCTTCGCATCTAACACCCGTATATATAGAAACATTATTTTGAACCTTTACATTATTCCCTAAAACAACCTGAGGCGACACTACTACGTTTTGTCCAATATTACAATTATTACCAATGTTACAATTAGGCATAATATGGCTAAAGTGCCATATTTTAGTTCCTTCTCCAATTATGCAACCATCATCAATAACTGCTGTCTCATGTGCAAAAAACATTTTATCTGTATCCATATATAACAAAAATAAAAAAACTCAACCAGTTGGCTGAGTTTTTACTTTTTATTCCACTCTAAAAGTAATTGGTAGCGTATATTTTACTTTTACTTCTTTATTATTCTGTTTTCCTGGAGTAAATTTTGGAATTTTATTTACTACTCTGTTTGTTTCCTTTTTTAATTTAGTATGTGGTGCCCTAATTTGAATATCCGTAACATTACCTAACTTATCAATAACAAACTGTGTCAATATTTTATATTTACCAGAATTTAATTCTACATCTTGCGCCAATTCAGAATTAAAATTACGTTGTATATGCTGTTGTATTTTTCTTTCAAAACATTTTATGTTTTCTTCTTCTGAGAGTCCTTCACAACCTTTAAAAACCGGAGTGTTTTGGACATTCTTAATTGAAATTGGATCATCACTATCTTCTATAGTTTCAGTTTCTTTTAACTCTGGAATTTGATTTAAATCAATAGGTGCTTCATCTACAGGTAAATCTATTACAGTGGTATTTTCTGTATTATTATCTACTACTTCGGGTTTAAATATTTCTTTAATTACACGCTTCTTCTTTGGTTTTACAATTTCTTTTACTCTGCTTCTTATAATAACAGGGGTATCAAAAGTGTAAACTTTCTCATAATCTTGTACATTAGTAGGTTCAACTACCGCTGTATCTTTAACTGTTTCGTGCTCTAAAACAAGAAAAACGACAAACAAAGTTAGCACTAAGCCTAATTGTGTAAAAATAGTTGAAAATTTTTCTAATTGCTTTTTAGCATGCTTCTTAGGTGTTTTCATAGTATTTGTTTTTTGTGTTAATACTATGTTAAAAACAAGAAACGTGCCAATAAAAAAAGACAATCCGTTTTGGATTGTCTTTTTTTATCTTTTAGTAAGTTTCTACTACTCTACATTAAATGTAATAGGTAACGTATAACCTACTCTTACTGGTCTACCTCTTTGTCTACCTGGTTTCATTTTAGGTATTTTCTTAGCAACTCTTTCTGCCTCTTTTTTTAATCTTGGATGAGGAGCTCTTGCCGCTACACTAGTAATAGTACCGTCCTTATCAATTTTAAACTGTACATAAATTCTTTTCTTACCTGGAGATAAACCTAATTCATTTGCTAGTTCTGCATTAAAGTTACGTTGAATATGCTTCTGTAACTTTTTATTCAAACATGCTTTCTTTTGAGCTTTTGTTCCACTACAACCAGGAAATACAGGAACTTCCTCAATAATAGCGAATGGTACATCTTCTACCACTTCTTCAACCTCTTCAACCTCTTGAATATCTTCTACCTCTACAGCTTCAGATTCATCAGTTTCAGTTGATTCGATAACTGTTTCTTCAATCTCTTCTTCGTCTTCTACTACTTCAATTTTTTCAGGAGCTGGTGGTGGAGGTGTATTTGGTTTTGGCTTTGGTGGCTCAATTTGAAGCTCAATAGTTTCTTCTTCAATATCAGTAGCCATGTTAGCCATACCTAACTCTCCATACTCTTTATCATATGTCTTATTCTCAATAGCAACATACGTTACAAATAAAGCTAAAACCAAACCTATTTGCATAAATAGTTTACTATAGTTCTCTAAGTTTGATTTTGGATTTTTCTTGATTTCCATCCTAAATGTTTTTAATAGTTCGCTAATTTAATTAATTTATTTCAACTTTTACAAGCTTAATCTTTAAATAGCTTTATTTTTCTTAAAAAAAAGTTATAAACTATGAAAGCTATTAAAATACCCGTCGTGTTTGCCATTATATCTAAAACCTCTCCTGATCTATATGACGTTGTTGTAACTTGTAGAACCTCAATAATTATGCCGTAAAAAAAACAACAAAAAACAGTAATATATTTATTAATTTTTGTTGTTTTTAAAGCTAACAACCATACCAAACTTAACACGAAATAAGCAAAGGTATGTTCTAGCTTATCTATATGGTTAATTTGTATAGGAGCTTTTTCTATTTTTACTAAACTAATAATAGCAATACTTAAAGTTATTAGTATTGCTATTATGGTTAGTTTATCCTTTAATAAGTTCTTGATATGCTTCAGCACTTAATAAATCTGCTACTTGTGAATCGTCAGATAATTTTACTTTTATCATCCACCCGTTTCCATAAGGGTCAGAGTTTACTAATTCTGGTTCATCTTCTAAAGCTTCATTAAACTCTACTACTTCTCCTGATAAAGGCATAAAAAGGTCTGAAACTGTTTTTACTGCTTCTACAGAACCGAAAACTTCTTCAGCATCTAATTCCTCATCTAATGTATCTACGTCAACGTATACGATATCTCCTAACTCTCCTTGTGCAAAATCAGTAATACCAATAGTTGCTACACCATTTTCTACTTTAACCCACTCGTGGTCTTTGGTGTACTTTAATTCTGATGGAATGTTCATTGTAATGATTTTTTATTGTGTTTGTTTTAATTTCCTAAGTTGTATACTAAATTAATTCCTGCATTAATAGATTGTCTTGGAAAAGTGGTAGAAACTGCATATTCAAATGTTTGGTGATTGTAATAAAAAGATGCTGTTAAATTGCTGCTTAAATTATAGTCGGCAATAAATTTTAATCCAAATAATTTCTCCCCTCCTGTAATCTGACTATTTTCTTCATCTACACTTCTTATCAATGTTAAGTTATCTCTTAACGATATATCAGCTCTTAAATTTATATCTCCTTTTAAAGTTTCTTTTTTTCCTGTAAATCTAGTGACAAATTTAACATCTCTTATCTTGTATCCAAACCCTAAAACATATTCTGTTCCTTTAACATCTGTTAAAGTATTATTATTAAAGTTTAATGTTAAAGATCTGTCTCTTCTTATCTCTCCTTTGAATGAAACTGAATTCTTCATTCTAAAATCTACTTTTATTAATGGTGAAAACTCATCAATTAAAGTTGCGGACGAAATTAAGAGTTCTGGTTGATAATTACCAGAAGTATTTGTATTTGTTTCTCTATTATTTGAATCATACTGTAAATTATTAGAATAGTTACCTATTGTATACGATGATTTGTAACCATGTGATAGAGTAAACGAAGAAAAGTTTTTCTTAAACCATTTATATTTCATAAAACCATTATAACGTAATGTCCAGTTAGGAATCGGAATATTTTTAAAGATTCCTGTACTTACCGAATTCGGACTATTACCAGAATATGCAGCAATAAATGCTGGAAGCATTGCTTGCTGTCCGTTTGTTTGATACGCTGCTGTACCTGTATTAGGCAAGCCTGTTTCTGCCGATAGTCTATTTGAAATAGTGCTTCTATAATCTAAGAAGTTTTGATATAATGTTTCATTATCAGTAAAAATAGTTCCTAACATAAAATGGCTAATACTATAATTACCTGTTTCAAAGGGCTTTATATTCGGATCTTGCTCAAAACCTCCACTACCATTTGAAACAACATCTAACTGCTGTGTTAAGTTACTTGTTTGAATTCTGTTCCCTCGTAAATCAATAGTTAAATCTCTAAAAGGTTTTACAGACACATTATAATCTAGTTTTTTATATCTTGTTTTAGAGTAATTCTTACTGTAATACTCATCTCCAGCGTTTCTAGTAATTAACCATCCATTTTCAATTGCTGTATTTAAAATATCTGTTTGACTACCAAATACAAATCCTAAAGTTGGAGCTAAGCCTCCATCAAAACCATTTCTTCCTAAAAATCCAACTGAAGGCTTATATCCTTGTAGTAAAGTTCCATTATTTTGAGAGTAACTAATTTTTGCTCTTTTTACCGATGTTAACACATCATATACTCCCTTTCCTAATTTTTGACCAAAAGTAGCTTTCTTTTTAAGCTTTGGCTTTTGGGCTACTTGATTTCCTCCTAATGTAGCTGTTCCTTTTTGAGTTGGTTGCTTTTTTGTTCCTTTTAACAATAGTTTATCTACACCAACAATTTTATAAAAACGACCGAAATCTATATTTGTGTTTAAGTTATGTGTATTGGCATTCTGAATCATGTTTCCAACTTGCTCAATATAACTTTGTGAACCTGCTTTCCAATCAAAATCAGCTGTATATCCGTAATCTGCATTGATAAAATTCAAGAATGGAAACTTATTTAATGGTAATTTATAAGTTGTATTTAACTTTTGATGGTAATTATCTGGTCTTCCTATACTGAAAAATTGATCGTAAACTTCTAATTGTTCATCTTCTCCGAAACTATCGTATATATAATTGTTTGTCGCATTAAAGTTTAATTGTAATGACTTAGTTAAGTCGAAACCGATTGTATAATCCCAATTAAATAAAAATCTTCTTTGTATGAGTTCTGGTTGAGCAGGTAAAGGATTCACTGGGTCAATAATCAAGTTTCTTGACTGTTGACTATTATAGTTTCTGTTAATTCTTGAGTTTAATGCTATTGTTTTAGGTACTGGGTTAAAGTTTAAATCTTTTATAAATTGTAAGTACCTACTTTTAAATCCTTCTGATTTTTTAAATGGCTCTATACTAAAAGGAACAAAAGTGAAATTATAACTAGCACCAGCCATTACATTTTTGTTTACATAACTTTCAATATTGTAATCTTTATGAAACTCCTCGCTATGTGAATATGAGGCTGAAAAATTCTCTACATCATAAAATTTAGGTTTCTTCTTACTTTCTGGGTTTCTATTCTTTTTTACATTAATGAAACTAATACTTTTCCTTCTTGTATAATCTTGAGCATTTTTACTATTTGGGTTTTTATCAATTGCGTCTTCTAATTCTACATCTTGAAATTGTGGATCGTATTTTGGGTCTCTAAACTCTTCTCCATAACTATAATTCATAGGTACTTGCATGTTCCATTTTTTTGGCATCATTTTACCTAACTGAATATTGGTAGCTACACTATATTGTTTTATTTCTTCAATACTTCTTTGTTGTACACGATCTTCTACATTACCAAAACCTATGGTTGACATTCTTCCAGCTAAAGAGACATCCATTACATCAGCCATATTAGCATCTGCATTTACAACTGCTGCCCATCCTCCTTTGTTATCAAAGCCTACTGCACGTAATTCATTAAACCAAACTTCAACAGTTTTATTATCGCTAACTGTATTTTTAACCCCTAACATCACCGTTCTTACTTGAGCTAAGGTTGGGTTTCCTCTCACAGAAATTTTTAATCCATTAGAGCTTATCGACGAATACACATCAGTAAGATTGCTTCCTGTTGGTCTTTCAATTTTTAGGTTAGCTAACTCTTCTAATGGAATATCTAAATTATTTTCCTGAGGCCAAACATCTAAAGATGAAGCGTTTGATGTAGATATTTTTAATGGCTTTTCTACTTGGTAATAGTTATCGTTTAAATCGGTACCTAAACGTATAATTGCTACCATTTCATCATCATTTGCGCCTGTAACGCTATTTTGATTTTCAGCATGTAAAAACATACGCAGCTTTTTATACCTACGCATATCAATACTAATATTTTTATAAATAGTTCTAACCTCGTCAGCTTCTAAGTCAGTTACCTTTAACGTTACAGATTGCTCGTTTTGACGTTGAATTCTATTGGTTCCTTGCAAACGTTCTCTTTGAATTCCTGGTGGCAGTTTATAACGGTCTTGATTTTGTTCAATGCTAACTACTCCTACTTCAAACTTGTTTAATTTATTTGAATCTAAATCCTCAGGAGGAGTGTTTGTATCTGGTAATGTTTTTGTATAACGTCTCCAATCTCCTCTTACCAATTCTAATTCTCCAAAACGTAATACTACTGGCATTTTGAATTGCGTTAAAAACATTCGTATAAAACGAATGCTATTAAAATCAGTAATTCCATTAATTTTTTGAGCATCGGTAACATTTCTAACAGGTATTCTAAATTGATACCATTTAGTGGTTCTTGTTGCTCCGTTTAAAAGTGTTACATTTTGTGTTTTTACATCAATAATATTATTTTGACCTAATACTAAATCTGTTTTATTTAGAGAAACCTCATACTCAAAATAACTATTCACAGGATTCATTGTTTGATCCTTATTGATGTCTTCTGTATCTGGGTAGGTGGTTGATGATGTTGGATATGATTCGTTTGACTGACTCGCTGTTGGTGAGTTACCTTCTGTACCGTTAAAGTTTTTATATCTGGATAAAACTGATGGATTGGTGTTTTCTATTTCTCCTCCTCTAAAAAACTGGAAATTATCTCCCGCTGGGTCATCTAGTCCAGCAAATGCAGGGAATTTTATTCTTTCTTCTTCATCACTTAAACCGTCTAAACCAATATCTTGATTCGTTCTTGCATCATTACTAGAGTCAAAAGCATATAAAATAGAAGGATTTATAGGGGTATCTCCCCAAATAGAAGTTTGGATATTACCTCCGTCAGCTTTTTGTCCATCGGCAGGGAGCCCATTTTCATATTGCTTTCTTCCATCTTTTAATATATCTTCAGAAACATTACCTAAGTTTATAAATAATTTCCCTACTTGATTTGTTGGGTCATTTGGGTTAATTCCTGCAGGCAAACCTTCTTCAGTTGTAATTGAATAGTTTTCATACGGATCCATTAACCAAAATTGAATATACTCAACATTTGCTTGCTCAAAATTATTCGTGGTTAATGCTCTCATAATACCTCCCCAGCGCTCTTCAGCTGTTACACTGCTTGCATTTTCATTATAGTTATATGGTCCTCTTTCTGCAGGGTAATAAGCTAAATCTAAGGTTCTAACTAAGTTTTGTTGTGTAATATCTAAATCTGTGTTAGGAAATAATTCATTATATCGAATTTGACGTACCTCATCTCTAGACAATTCATTCTCATCAATATTACTTGGTCTGTTTCCACTTCCGTAGAATAGTTGATCAATATTGTACCAAGCTAATTTCCCTCTTTTGTAATTGTATTCTAAACCAAAAGTTCCTCCATCAAAACCTTGAGATTCTGGCGTACTCGCTAAAAACCATTGCTGTGGTGAGTTTAAGTTAATTGGTATTTGTGAAGCTTCAAAATCATCTAAATATGAAGTTGCAGTACCATCTACATTAATTCCACTAGGAGATCCTGGTAACAAATATGCCATGTCAGCTCTAACCGAAACATTTGACGGAGCTTCAGTTTCAACGAAAGGCAATTTGTTTGCTAGTTTTGTTAAATAGGGTACTTCTGAAGAATAGTCTAAGTTCAAACCTAACATAATATTATCTATAGGCTCTCCTCCTAAATTTACCTTAGGTGTAATTGGCTTTTCACTAACATTTAAAAAAGTTCCCCCTAAAATAAAATCTTCAGAAAAACGATGTTCAACATCAATTCCTATAAATGTTTTTCGTTGCTGATTAAAAAATGTATTATTTTCTACAGATGCGTTAATTGGAATTCCTGAAGCTTCTAAACCTGGGTCTAAAATTTGCACACGACCTAATTGATAATCTACCACATAATCTATCCCTTCAACCAATTGTCTTCCTCCAGCTGTAACGCGAACTGACCCTCTTGGAACATTGAAAGCCCCCAAAGAGATCCCTCTACTTGTTTCTGATTTAAAATATCCTTTTAAGAAGAATTTATCTAAGTTCTGATACTCGTTTTTAGCTTGAATTTTAGTAGTTAAATATAATTCTTCGAAACCGTATTTTGTTTGATCTGTTGGATTGGTTAATTTCAGTAATAAATCTTCACCAAATGGTTCTGGCTCAGGAAACAAAATGTATCCTCTTTCAGAATTTACCGTAATTCCTTCTATATAATCAAAAAAACCATCTCCATTTGTAACTGCATATTCACTTTGGTCTAATTTATCTAAATTCAGCAACCTTAATAATGGTTCATTCTTTAACGCTGTATTTGCTGCATTTTGTAAAGTGTTTTGTAAGGTTCCTGTTTCATCATCACGATACAATAACTCAAAACGAAAACCTTCACGTTGTAATGGAAATGCTCCTAAAGCATATACGTTTTTCATCATTAAGCGCCACGTAGGAAAAGGCTCACCGGGACTATTTGCTGTAGCTGTTCCTGGTCGAACTGTATTTAAAATTTCACTACGTAATAATTTTACTGCTAGGTTTGCTGGTGCAACAACTCCATCGTTTGAAAACTCTCCTACTCTAAAAACTGTTTCACTATTAGAGGCTCCTACCACAGTATATTCAAAAGCTACTGCTAAAACTTCTCCGTCATTTAATCGTCTATTTAACGAGATAAACCCTAACTGTGGATGTAGTTTGAATTCATTAGGTTGTAACTTACGAGCATTTTGTAAGTATGTATAGTTAAAGCCTTGTCTCGCTGGAACACCAATACCATTAATTGCAGCATCAATAGTTGCAACATCTCTAATCCCACCTGAATTTGCTGTTAATAAAGAACTTAAATTATTCACTCCATTATAAGGTATAATTTCAGAATTAACTGATATAGCTCCAGGTGTTGTTGTTATTTCAGCTGGATTCACTTCATTTGCATCATCAGATTCTCCTAAATCGGCAAAAGCTACAATACTACGATAATCGGTTACGTTTTGATTTCTATTAGTTACCCAAACCTCAACTCTAGTAATATTTATAGGACTGTTAATTAAAGGATAATTCTCTAAAGCTTCTTTGTAATTTTCTCTAAAATATTGTGATAAAAAGAAATGTCGATCATTATCATAGTCAGATGCTCGTAATTCAAATGGTTCTATGGTTGCTCCACCTTCAGCAACTACTGTTTTAGATTGTGAATTTTGCTGTGAGAATGCAGCTGTAACATATGTTTTACCAAACTGTAATTCTGTTTTTACCCCAAATAACGATTGTGCTCCATTAATAAGTGAGTTTTTAATCGGCATACTAATATTACCCGCCTCGATATTCCTAATAATATCATCTTCGGTTGGAGTATATTCTAATTTAATAATATTTTGAAAATCAAAAGTAGATTGGGTATCATAATTTGCCGTTACCGTTAATCGTTTACCTACTTTTGCTTGTAAACTCGCACTAATTTGTTGATCAAAATCAAATGTAAAGCTGCTTTGATTTTCAACAGAGATTTGAGGGTTTTCATTGTTTTGATATACACCTCCAAGTTTAATATTTATTTGTCCTGTTGGGTTTACCTCAACAGTGTTACCTCCAAAAACAGATTCGAAAAACTTAGAATTTACATAGTATTTAGGTAATAAGTTTTTACGAGCAGCCTCACTGCCCTTCTTTTTAGGATTAGTAGCGTCTACTTTTTCTTTAAAATAATCTTTTAAATCATTTTTTAAGCGGTATTCATTATACTCTTTAGGTGTCATAAAAATAGGGGTACCTACATAGTAATCTCCTATTTTTTCAACAATCATAAACTTATTCAACACCTTATCATAAGTTACTACTTTTTGAGAAGGGTTGTTTAAATAAAGTGTTCCGTTTTGGTTATATTTAAAATTATACTTAAGGGGAATAACAGTATCCTGTTTAGCATTACTTGTCTTATTTTTTTGAGTATTTTGTGAAAACGAAACAACACTTACTAAAATAGCAAGTGCTGTAAGTAGTCTATTAATAACTGCTTTTTCCAACCTTTTTTATAAGTTTTTTAACGCCTGTTTTATAAGTTTTTCAACACTAGCATCAGGTGTTTCTTTTAATATATTCCCTATTACCTTGTCAGCTTGTTTTCGTGCAAACCCAAGAACTTCTAAAGCAGATAACGCTTCTTCTTTATTTGTATTGTTCTGTACCACAGAAACTTCATCTATATCAAAAGTTTTTAAGACTTTGTCTTTTAAATCAACAATAACTCGTTGTGCAGTTTTAGCTCCAATACCTTTAACCGTTTGAATTAATTTTACATCTCCAGAAGCTATTGCCTGTGAAACCTCTTGTGAAGTCATAGAAGACAACATGGTTCGTGCAGTACTTGGTCCTACTCCTGAAACCGAAGTTAGCAACCTAAAAACTTCTCGCTCTGTTTTTGTTGAAAATCCATATAACGTATGAGCATCTTCTCTAATGGATAAGTGTGTATATAACAACACATATTCATCGTTTGGTAATAATGAATATGTGTTTAAAGAAATATGCATTAAATATCCTACTCCATTGCAATCTACAACAGCGTATGTAGGATTTTTTTCCACAAGTTTTCCCCTTATTTGTGTTATCATCTAGCTATTTTTTTCTATTGGTCTAAAATAGAAAAAATTATCTTTTAAAAAAATTTCTCTTATCTTATTGAGAAACTTTGTTTTTTGCTTTCATTTCCTTGTTTTGAGCATCTACAACTGCTACTGCAGCCATATTTACCATTTCATCTACACTTGCCCCCAATTGCAAAATGTGTACTGGCTTACTCATTCCAAGTAAAATTGGCCCTATAGTTTCTACTTCATCAACAGCTTTCATTAACTTATAGGTAATATTAGCCGATTCTAAATTTGGAAAAATTAATACGTTTGCTCTTTTTCCATTTAGTTTAGAGAAAGGAAACTCTTTTGCTAATAGTTCTGGATTTAAAGCAAAATCTGCTTGCAACTCACCATCAACTACAACATTTGGATAATGACGGTGGATGTAAGAAACTGCTTCTCTAATCTTAGTTGAACTTTCAGATTTTGATGATCCAAAATTTGAAAATCCTAACATTGCAACGTTTGGTTTCATCCCAAACATTTTAGCCAACACAGATGTTAACTGTGTAATTTTAGCTAAATCTTTTGCTGTTGGATTGATATTAATTGTGGTATCTGCTAAGAACATAGGCCCTTGCTTCGTTAACATCATATTTGTTGCTGCAACTCTTGTTACTCCATGATCCTTTTCAATCAATTCTAACATAGGTTTCACTACTGAAGGATAAGGTCTTGAATATCCTGTAATCAATGCATCTGCCTCCCCAGAATTCACCATCATTGCTGCAAAATAGTTGCGTTCACGCATCCATTTTTGTGCCTCTAAAAACGTAACTCCTTTACGTTGTCTTGATTTCCAAAATATTTCAGCATATCGGTTTCTTCTTTCTTCTTCCTCATCTGTTTTAGGATCAATAATTGGCACATCAGCATCAAATCCTAACTCAGTTTTCAGTTCTAAAATAATTTCTCTTCTTCCTAATAAAATCGGTTTTCCAATTTTTTCTTCATAAACTCTCTGTGCTGCTTTTAAAACATCTAAATGATCTGCTTCAGCAAACACTAATCTCTTAGGATTCTTTTTAGCTCTGTTGTGTAATAAGCGTACTTCTTTACTTCCTGTTCCTGAACGATCCATCAACTCCTCTCTATACCTATCCCAATCATCGATAGGTTCTTGAGCAACTCCTGAGTCCATCGCTGCTTTTGCTATTGCTGGTGGAATTTCATAAATTAACCTTGGGTCAAATGGTTTGGGTATAATATATTCTTTTCCAAAAGAAAGGCTTACTTCATCATATACAATATTTACCTGTTCTGGCACTGATTGTTTTGCTAAATCTGCTAATGCATGTACAGCAGCCATCTTCATTTCTTCGTTAATTTTTTTTGCGCGTACATCTAATGCTCCACGGAAAATAAAAGGAAAACCTAATACATTGTTCACCTGATTAGGGTGATCTGACCTTCCTGTTGCCATGATAATATCGTCTCTTGTCGCTATAGCTAAATCGTACTCAATTTCTGGTTCTGGATTTGCCATTGCAAAAACAATTGGGTTTTTCGCCATTGACAAAAGCATTTCAGGAGATACCACATTTCCTTTTGACAAACCAATAAACACGTCGGCATTTAACATTGCTTCCTCTAAAGTATTTACATCTTGATCTGTAGCAAATTCCGCTTTTTGTGATGTTAGATTATCTCTATCTTTTCTGATAACCCCTTTACTATCACACATAATTACGTTTTCACGACTCGCACCTAAAGCTAGATACAAACGCGTGCATGATATTGCTGCGGCTCCGGCTCCGTTCACAACAATTTTTACATCCTTAATATCCTTTTCATTAATCTCTAATGCATTTTTTAAGGCTGCGGCTGAAATAATTGCTGTACCGTGCTGATCATCGTGCATTACAGGAATATCCAACTCCTCTTTTAATCTTCTTTCAATTTCAAAAGCTTCAGGAGCTTTAATATCTTCTAAATTAATTCCTCCAAAAGTAGGAGCTATAGCTTTTACTGTTTCAACAAATTTATCAACATCAGTAGCATCTACTTCAATATCAAAAACATCAATATCAGCAAAAATTTTAAAAAGTAACCCTTTTCCTTCCATTACTGGCTTGGATGCTTCAGGACCAATATTACCTAACCCTAAAACTGCTGTTCCGTTTGAAATAACAGCCACTAAATTGCTCTTTGAAGTATATTTATAAACGTTGTTTTTATCTTTCGCTATTTCTAAACAAGGTTCAGCAACACCTGGTGAATACGCTAATGATAAATCGTGTTGTGTTGCGTATTTTTTGGTAGGTACTACTGCTATTTTTCCTGGCTTCGGTTTGGCATGATAAAGTAAAGCTTCATGCCTTTTTCTAGAATCTCTCATAGGTTCGTTCTTGTTTGTTTGAACTTACAAATATACATTTTGTTTGTTAAGTAAAAGTAACTTGCTTACCTATAAAAGTTATATTATCTCATTAAACTCCTTTGGCTATTAACCCTAACTTTTGAGAATTATAAACATCATGAATAAAATTATTAAAAAATAATTAACAACCTGATAAAAGTCATATTTAGTCTTTCTTTTTCTTCTCAAATTTGCCCTAACCTTAAACCAATAGAAATGGAAACTACACAAAGACACATTATTAACGAAGAAGTACAATGGGATAAAACAAAAACCATTGTAAGCAAAACTGATGTTTACGGAACTATTTTATATGCTAACGATGTTTTTTCTAACACCTGTGAATACAGTACGATTGAGTTAGTTGGCGAACCTCATAATATTATCCGTCACCCAGATATGCCCAAGGTAGCTTTTAAAGTTTTATGGGACGCTCTTAAGAAAGGTGAAAACTTTCATGCAATTGTTAAAAACCTAACAAGAACCGGCAGATATTACTGGGTTATTACTGACTTTACCATTGATAAAGATGAAGAGGGTAAAATTGTAGGGTATACCGCTAGAAGGAAAGCCGTTCCTGATGGAGTTGTAAAAAAAATTGAACCTATATATAAAACACTTTTAGACATTGAAAAACTTAAAGGTGAAAAAGCTAGTGAAATGTATTTTGATGCCTACTTAAAAGAAGAAGTTGGTAAAACATATAATGAATTCGTAGTTGATTTGTTTAACGAAGAGCTTTCTAAAGAAGAAGCTGAAAAAATTAAGAATGAAACAAACCCTTTAAAGAAAGGATTAAATTGGTTTTTCTTTGGAGAAACAAACCCAACATAAATTTACTACCCCTAAATAATCCCTCTTAAAATGTTTTTTAAAAGGATTGAAACAATTGTTTCAATCCTTTTTTTTTCACATTTACTCCTTATTGTTAGTTAATAATACAATTCTATTATCAAAAAATAAAAAACTAACATAATTCTATTATTATATAACTAATATTTTAGACCAAATAAAAATTACATTCTCTTACCGTAACTAAAAATCCTTTCAAAGCAAACTCCTACTTCAAAAACCTTATATTTGTTGATTATTTTTTGAGTAAACCACCCCGAATAACTATTAAAACAAAAAAAATGCACACAAACAATTCTCTTAGACCTTCTAAAGTTATAGATGAGGAAATAAAATGGGACAAATCAAAAACAATTATTAGTAAAACAGATCCCGCAGGGACTATTTTATATATGAATGACACCTTTGAAGAGGCTTCGGAGTATAATAAAGTAGAACTCATTGGAGAACCTCATAACGTTATTAGGCATCCTGACATGCCTAAGGTAGTCTTTAAAATTTTATGGGATAACCTAAAGCAAGGAAATAATTTCCATGCTATTGTTAAAAACTTAACAAGAACAGGTAGGTACTACTGGGTTATTACTGATTTTGATGTAGAAAAAGATGATAACGGAAAAATCACTGGATATACTGGAAGGAGAAAATCTTTACCTGAAAACGTTATAAAAAAAATTGAACCTTTATACAAAACGCTATTAGAAATTGAAAAAGTTAAAGGTGAAAAAGCAAGTGAATTATATTTTAATTCTTTCTTACAAGAAGAGGTTAACGCATCTTATGAAGATTTTGTTGTAAAATTATTTGAAGGAGAAACTGTCAACGCAAAAGAAACAGAAAAACAAACTCCTGTAAAAGAAAGTGGAATGCTAAAAAAAGGACTTAATTGGTTTTTCTTTGGAGAGACGAATCCTAAATAATCTTTAAAACATAAATAAAACCGCTTTTCTAAGCGGTTTTATTATTTTATAAAGTCAATATTTCTTAATAACCCTGAAAACTTAGTACGCTTTACTGCCGATTTTTTAAACACTTTACTAAAGGTTTCTTGTGTTAACTCTTGCCAATCACGTTTTGTCATTTGCAGTAAGTTTTCTTGAGGCGTAAATAGACTTTCTTCGTGCGGTTGTGAAAAACGATTCCATGGGCATACATCTTGGCACACATCGCAACCAAACATCCAATCTTGCATTTCTCCTTTAAATCCTGACGGAATTGCATCCTTTAGCTCAATTGTTAAATAT
This sequence comes from Tenacibaculum sp. Mcav3-52, assembly GCF_022347665.1. NCBI lineage: Bacteria > Pseudomonadati > Bacteroidota > Flavobacteriia > Flavobacteriales > Flavobacteriaceae > Tenacibaculum > Tenacibaculum sp. Mcav3-52. The sequence goes on from NZ_JAKRGE010000001.1 coordinate 352,244, forward strand.
GAAATACATTTACTTCCATCAACTGTATTATTAGGCAAAATAGCTTGAGTTGGGCATGCATCAACACAACGAGTACAACTACCACAATGATCTGTTTTAAAAGGGTCGTCGTATTCGAGTTCTAAATCAATAATTAATTCCGCTAAAAAGAAAAACGACCCTTGTTGTTTTTGAATTAACAACGAGTGTTTCCCGTTCCAACCCAACCCTGATTTTTTTGCCCAAGCTCGTTCTAACACAGGAGCAGAATCAACAAAACAACGACCAGAAACTTCTCCTATTTCATCATTAATCAACTGTAATAATTCTCGTAATTTATCTTTGATAATGTGATGATAGTCTTGTCCGTAAGCATATTTAGAAATCTTATAACTCCCTTCTTGCTGAACTTCCGAAGGAAAATAGTTGTACGACAAGGAAATTACTGATTTTGCACCATCTACCAGCAGTCGTGGATCTAAACGTTTATCAAAGTGATTTTCCATATAATGCATTTCACCGTGATATCCATTTTGCAACCATTGCTCTAAACGAGGTGCTTCTTCTTCTAAAAAATCAGCTTTTGCAATACCACAACCTAAAAAACCCAAGCGTTTTGCTTGTGCTTTTATAAAATTTGAGTATTGCTGTTTCTTATTCAAAATACATGGTTTTATCGCCACAAAATTACCAAAAGAAAAATTATAATTTTATTCACTTTCTATTTACAAATAAATGTTGAAATTTGTTCGTTAGTATTACATGACAAACTTTATTCATAATGAAAAAGATATATAAAATAGTATTAGGTATTATAGTTTTTTTCTTCATCCTTTTGGTTAGTATTCCCCTACTATTTCAAGATAAAGTGATGAACTTGGTAAAAACTACTATTAACAACAACGTAAACGCCAAAGTTGATTTTAGCGATTCTAGCTTAAGCCTACTTAGAAATTTCCCAAATGCATCAGTTCAATTATCTAACCTAACAGTTATTAACAACACTCCTTTTGAAGGTGATACTTTAGTATATGCTAAAGAAGTAAACTTAGCATTAAAACTTACAGAACTTTTTAAAGCTTCATCTGAGCAGCTAAACATTAAATCATTTACTATTGATGATGCTCTAGTAAACGTATTGGTTGATAAAAAAGGAAATGCTAACTACGATATTGCAAAACCTTCTGAGACAGAAGAGACAAAAGATGAAGAACCATCTACTTTTGGACTGTCTATTAATTCATATGCTATTAATAATGCTACGATAAAATACAATGACGAGCAAGGTAAACTAAACCTTGAACTAACCGAGTTAAATCATAGTGGAAGTGGTGACTTTTCTCAATCAAACACAGAACTAGATACCCAAACATCTACTTTAGTATCTTTTGGAATGGACGGTAATTCATATGCCAAGAACCAAAAAATAGAATTAGATGCTATTTTAGGAATGGATTTAACTAATATGAAGTTTTCTTTCTTAAAAAATGAAGCTAAACTAAATAGTCTTCCATTGGTTTTTGACGGTTTTGTTCAAGTTAACGATAAAAACCAAGAGGTTGATATCAACTTCAAAACTCCGTCTTCTGACTTTAAAAACTTTTTAGGTTTAATTCCAGAAGCCTATACCAAAAGTATTGCTGGCGTAAGCACTACGGGTAACTTTAGTGTAAATGGAAAGGTAAACGGAATTATTGACGATAAACATATTCCGAAGTTAGATATATCTATGAAGTCAAATAATGCTTCATTTAAATATCCTGATTTGCCTAAAAGTGTTCAAAACATTAATATTGATGCGCAAATAAAAAACACTACTGGTAAAACCGAAAATACGTTTGTTACTATTAATGGTCTTTCTTTTAAGATTGATCAGGATACTTTTTCTGGAAAAGGAAATATTTATAATCTAACTACCAATCCAAAGATAAATGCTAGTTTAAAAGGTGTTTTAAACCTTGCTAATATTAATAAAGCATATCCTATTGATTTAGAAAATGATTTGAGCGGAATTTTAAAGGCTGATTTGCATACGGAGTTCGACATGAAAGCGATTGAAAACAACACTTTAAGTCGTATTAAAAATAATGGAAAAATGGAGGTGAGCGACTTTATTTTTTCTTCAAAAGATGTTGTAAATCCACTTCATATTAAAAATACAGTGGTTAATTTTACACCTGGTACCATTACCTTAAGTAAGTTTGATGCTACCTCAGGAAAAAGTGATTTAAATGCTACAGGAACAATTAAAAACCTGTTAGGCTTTTTACTTTCTGACAAAAAACTACAAGGAAACTTCAAGCTAAACTCAAACAATTTTTATGTTAGCGATTTTATGCAAGAAAGCCCTGAAGCTATTGAAAAAAAAGAGGAAACATCTAAAAAAGACACACCTAAAGAGTCTTTAAAAATTCCTGCATTTTTAGACTGTGCCGTTTCTGCAAACGCTCAAACTGTATATTACGATAATTTGACTTTGAAAAATGTAAGAGGAACATTGCTTTTAAAAGACGAAAAAGCCATTTTACAAAACATGAATGCCGGTATTTTTAATGGTCAAATTGCTTTAAACGGAGAAGTTAACACAAAGCAAAAGAAACCTACATTCGATATGAAGTTAGGCATCAAATCTTTTGACATTGCTCAATCATTTACTAGCTTAGACTTATTACAATCATTAAGCCCTATTGCCGGAGCTATGAATGGTAAATTAAATTCTGACATTGATTTAATGGGAAGTTTGAATGACGATTTTACTCCAAACCTTACCTCAATTTCTGGTAATGCTTTAGCTGAACTATTGACAACTAGCATTAATCCTGAAAAAACAAAAGCACTTAGTTTATTAAACAATAAATTGTCTTTTATTGATTTAAAAAAACTAGATTTATCTGATATTAAGACATATTTATCTTTTAAAGAAGGTAATGTAATTGTAAAACCATTTGATTTAAAGTATAAAGATATTGGTATTACTGTAGGAGGTAACCATGGATTTGATAAAACAATGAACTACAACGTTACACTTAATGTTCCTGCTAAATATTTAGGTAATGAAGCACAAGGATTACTTGCAAAATTAAGCGCGAAAGAACAACAAAACATAACAGTTCCTATTACTGCTAATATTACAGGTAACATGACAAGTCCTTCTGTAAAAACAGATTTATCTTCATCGGTTACTAAGTTAAGTCAGAAGTTGGTTCAGCAGCAAAAAGACAAGTTAGTAAACAACGCTATAGGTGGTTTATTCGGAAACAAAAAGAAAGATAGCACTAGTACAACCAACAAAAAAGAAGAAACCGTTAAAAAAGTAACAGATGTTTTAGGTGGTTTGTTCGGAAAGAAGAAGAAAAAACAAAAAGATACTGTTAAGTAATCTTTTGTAACATTATTTCTTTTTCATAGTCTTACATTATATATTAAGAGAACTTTGTAAGTTATTTAACACTTCTTAAATACAATTTACAAAGTTCTTCTTTTATGTTTGTCACCAACAACTAACTGACTATGAAAACCATAACTACATTTTTATTTTTAGCATTCTCTTCAATTGTTTTTTCTCAAATTACAGGAAAGGTTACCGATATTAAAAACCAACCTATCTCTTTTGTAAGTGTATATTTAGAAAATACTATTACAGGTGCTACAACCAACACAAACGGCAACTATGAATTAGCTTTTAACTCAACAGGACAGCACACTCTAGTATTTCAAATGTTAGGTTATAAAACTGTTAAAAAAACAGTTGAAATTAACTCTTTTCCTTTTATCTTAAATATTGTTTTAGCTGAAGAAGAAGTTTCCTTAGATGAAGTCTTAGTATCTTCTAAAGAAAACCCTGCTAACAAAATTATTAGAAATGCTATTGCTAGTAAAGCAAAAAATACTGATAAATTTGCTGAGTATACTGCCGATTTTTATTCTCGTGGTTTATTTAAAGTAAAAGATTTACCGAAGAAGTTTTTAGGACAAGATATTGGTGACATGGGTGGTGGATTGGATTCTACTAGAACAGGCATCGTTTACCTGTCTGAAACCGTATCTAAAATCTCATTTCAAAAAAGACCTAAAAACTTTAAAGAACATATTATAGCTTCAAAAGTTAGTGGACAAGACAACGGAATTAGTTTTAATCAAGCAGAAGAAGTAAATTTTAACTTCTATGAAAATTCTTTTGATTTAGCTGATGTTAAAGTTATTTCTCCTATTGCTAATGGTGCTTTTGGATACTACAACTATAAACTCACTGGTGTTTTTTATGATAAAAACGGAAAACTCATTAACAAAATTCAACTTTTACCAAAACGTAAAAACGATCGTGTTTTTAGTGGCTTCATCTATATAGTTGAAGATGATTGGGCTATTTATGGTGCCGATGTTATTGTCACTGGTGCACAAATAAGCCTACCAATTGTAGATTCACTACACATTAAACAAAACTATAATTTCTCTACTAAAAACAAAGCTTGGGTACCTGTTACTCAAACTATAGATTTTAAAGCTGGTTTATTTGGATTTCATTTTAATGGACGTTTTTCTGCTGCTTATTCTAACTATAATTTCAACCCTAACTTTACCGAAGATACTTTTGGTAACGAAGTACTTTCGTTTGCTGAAAATGCTACAGAAAAAGATTCGGTATATTGGAATGAAATTCGTCCCGTGACTTTAACTTCTGAAGAAATATCAGATTACAAATTAAAAGACAGCATAAAAACTATTCGAAAATCGAAGAAATATTTAGACTCTATAGACACTAAAAATAATAAGTTTAAACCGTTAGATATTCTTTCTGGGTACACTTACCGAGATTCTTACAACAAGTGGTCGTTAAGCACTTCTTCCCCCATTGAAAGCCTTAACTTTAATACGGTGCAAGGGTGGAATTCTTCTTTAGGTGTTAACTATCGAAAATCACTTAACAAAAAAGGAAAACGTTTTAGTATTGGGGCTAATGTTAATTATGGTTTTTCAGAGAAAAAAGTGCGTCCTACAGCCAACTTCAACTATCGTTGGAATAACACTACACGACCTATTTTAACAATTTCTGGAGGAGTTGCCACACCACAATTCAACTCTAAACAACCCATTTCTAAATTTTGGAACACAATAAGTTCTATTGGTTTTGAACGAAACTATTTAAAAATTTATGAAAAAACATTTGCTAAAGGAATCTTTTCACAAGAAGTAACTAACGGAATACGCATGTTCTCTTCTTTAGAATTTGCAGACAGAAAGCCACTATTTAATACAACCGATTATGTAATGTTTCCGCAAGACGATGTAGACTACACTTCTAATAATCCGCAAGATCCTACTGATTTCTCAACAGGTTTTACACCGCATCAAATGTGGACTTTTTCTTTAGGAGCAAATATTAGTTTTGGTCAAAAGTACTTATCATATCCTGGTGGAAAATATAATATCCCAAGTCGTAAGTATCCATCGCTATATATTGGTTATCAAAAAAACTTTGGGTCAGGAAACTCTGAATGGAACTCTGATGTGGTTTTTTCTCAATTGTATCAACAAATAAATTTAAGTAATTGGGGTGAGTTTGCTTACAAAGCAAAAGGAGGTGTGTTTTTAGAGAAAAAAGATATTCCGTTTATAGATTATGCTCATTTTAACGGAAATCGCTTGTTAATAGCTCCAAAAGACAACTATTTGAACAACTTTTATATGCTTCCGTATTATAAGTTAAGCTCTAATGATAAATATGCTGAACTTCATGGTGAATATAACTTTAAAGGAGCATTATTAAGCAAAGTTCCTTTGTTAAATAAACTTAACTTTCATTTAGTTACTGGTGCAAAAGGATTATTTACAGCGGGTAACAAACCTTATTCTGAGTTTGCTATTGGTTTAGATAATGTTGGTATTGGAAAATGGCGCTTTTTACGTGTAGATTTTGCTCGCTCTTACTTTAATGGAAAATCTGAAAATAGAGTTGTTTTCGGGATAAAATTGTAGATTTGTTATATGAAAATAACTCTACTATTTTTCGGTATGTCAACAGATTTAGTTGATAATTCTTCATTAGAAATTGAACTACCTAACAAAATTACGGTTGCTAGTTTTAAAAAATTTCTTATGGCAGAATTCCCTGAACTACAAAAAATGAGTTCGTATGCGGTAGCTATTAACGAAAGTTACGCTACTGACAACATACTAATAAAAGAGAATGATGTAATCGCTATTATTCCTCCAGTAAGTGGAGGATAATTATTTTCTTCCTAATAAAAGAAACTATTAAGCCTTAACCTTTTTTAAGTATTTTCCAACGAAAAATGTTCCGAAAGGTAGAATAGACAGTAAACAAACGATTCCGAAAGTTTTACCATTCCAATTTAGCTCGTACTTTAACATAATAGCTAATACAATATAGCCAACAAATAGTAATCCATGAGGCATACCAAGCATTTTAACATACTCTGGATTTCCTTGTAAATATTTAATTGGCACAGCAATAAAAAGTAATAAAATATAAGATATCCCTTCTAATAAACTTACTAATCTGAAAAAATTAATCATTTGGATTTTCACTTAAAAATTGGTTAGCAAAGATACTGAAATATTACGTCCTGCAGCTGAAACCCCTGAAGCAAATTCTTTATAATGTTCATCAAACAAATTAGACAATTGCGCTTGCAAAGCAATGTTTTTTGTGAACTGATATTTCCCATACAACCCAACAGTCATCCAACTAGGGCTTCCGTAGTATTTATCAATATCCTCAGTCGCATCTGCATTTACAATTGGTGTTTGTTCATGGTTATCAATACCCTCAGTTATATTATAATCTGAAATATCTTTTTTTGCATTAAAAACTAAGTTGGCTCCACCTTCTAACTTCTTGCTTACATAACTTACATCAAAACGACCAAATAATGGAGGAATAGACGACATTGGCTCGTTGGTATCATAAGTTTTTCCATACGTATAAGTAACAAATCCTGAAGTATTCCAATTTCTATGTAACTTTCCTTGATAACTAACTGTAGCACCCGTAACATAAGCTGTTCCTTTATTAACATTAGCTACAATAGCTCCGTCTTCTTCGTCATACTCAATAGTTGAACTTCCATTTAGTTCAAAATTTTCTCTATAAATGTAATTATTCAACAAAGTGTAATACACATTTGCCCCAACCCTAAATTTTCTATTGTTAAAATATTTTTGAGCTCCAATTTCAGCATTGTATGCATGTTCTGGTTTTAAACTTGTATTCGGTATAGTTACCTTACCGTTCTTCTCTCTTATTTTTCCTACATCATCAATATTTGGTGATCTAAATCCAGAGGATAACACCGTGTTTAATTGCCAAGTTTTATTTGGCTTATATACATACCCTATCGTTGCTGTTAGCGATTGATTATCTAGCCTTATATCATTTTGAGGAATATCTATAAACGTTTCATCTAACCATTTTGCTTTCAATATTGTATTAGTGCCTCTAATTCCTGTATTTAATGTTGATTTATCATTGATATCTTGACGATAATCTACATAAAAAGCTGAACTTAAGTAACTGCTTCCTCCATCAGGATATCGAGATTGTACAGTAAAGTCATTATCAAAACCAACAATTTTATTACCATTAACACGTAATGTTTTTCCGTAAGAGTTTGATGCTACATCATTGTAAGTAACTTCTACTCCATACCCTAAATTCCTTCTTTTAGCTAAGGGTATTGTAAAGTCTCCATTTAAACTAAAAACATCAACTTTTTCTTCTCTGTAAGACCTATCTAAGCTTCCAAACTTTCTTTGTATGCGACTTTCTTTTATATTTTGGTATGCTAAAGTAATAGTTCCATTATCCATCCATTTTTTCTTAGGATTTATAATTAACTGTGGAGATACTAACAAACGTTCTTGTGGACCATAATACCATTCAGCAAACTTTAAATTTCCATTTTTTAACTCTGTTAACTTATCAAAACGAGGAATGTTTGAAGAGGTTGAATACTGTAAGTTTAGTTTAAAGTCTGTGTTTTTTGAAAAAGGAACATAAAACTTTTGTAATACATCTGTTTGACTATAGCCTGTATTTCTTTGTAAGTTTTGATTAGAATTAACAACCGGTGTCTCGTTATAAAAAGTATTAGTATTGTTAGAGTAAAAAGGCAATTTACCCCAATTTTCAAAACCATGAGAACGGTTTTCTCCCATCTTTAAATCTCCAAAATTACTATGAGCTACACTTGTAAAAGACGCCCATTTTTTAAATCTTAATTCAGCAGAAGCTACATTAGTTATTTCATTGTTTGCTGAACTATATCTTAAAAATGTATTTCCTTTAATTTCACTTCCTTTTTCTGATAACTTCGGGGTTTTAGTATAGTAGTGAATTACACCACCTAATGCATCTGAACCATAAATTACTGATGACGGACCAAAAACAACCTCTGTTCTATCTAATAAGTTTGGAGCTACTGTAATTGAGTTTTGTAAGTGTCCTTTTCTATAAATTGCATTATTCATACGAACACCGTCAACCACCAAAAGAACTCGATTACTTTCCATTCCACGTAAAACAGGACTCCCTCCTCCAAATTGTGATTTTTGAACTTTAATTCCAGGTACACTCGCTAATAAATCTGCTGAAGTCTGTGGAGATAGTTTTTCTATTTCTTTTGAAGACACCATTGCTATTTGCTCTGCTATACGGTTGGTTTTTTCTCTGTTCTTAAAAACAGAAACAACTACCTCATCTAACTGTTCTGAGTTTTTTGATAAATATACGTGGTAATTATTCTTTTTTATTACAGATATTTTTTCTTGGTACCCTGCATAAGATACATGAGCAAACGTAAGCAATTCATTTTTTTTAAAATTAGAAACATCAATTTTACCTAATTCATTACTTATTGCAGATGTTGTTTTGTTTTTATTAAAAACTGCCACAGCTTCTACAGGTTTTCCTGTTTCAGCATCAATTACAGTAATAGTTTGAGAAAAGATTGTAACAGTTAAAAGTAAAAAAAATACAGTAATTATGTTTTTCATATTAATTAAACACGGTTTCTAAAACATCTAATGATTTAGGTTTTCTAAATCCTTCCAAATGTAATTCATAATATTGAACTATAATTCGGAGAATAATTTGTCTTTCTTTTTTTGAATAAGAAATTGAATTTATTGCATCAAAATTTATGCCTAATATACCTTTAAAAAGAAGTAATTTTTTTCCCGATAGAGTTAGATTTTCATATTCCGTATCGGTAAAACCTCCTTCTAACAAATTAAATGCTGTTTTATCAATATTGGTTGTATCTGGATAAAAACCTAAATACCTAGATAAATTTAATAAAAATAGTAAATGAAAGTTTGCAACCTCATTATGTGTATCTAACCAAATTATAGAAGTTTCAATATAACTGTATAAAGGATTATTTTCTTCCTCTTCTTGTAGAATATATGATAACACTTCAGATAAAAATAATACAATTGTTTGCTTAACAACAGAAGTATAAATAGTTTCATAAGGATGAATCACTTGCACTTCTTTAATAGAATGCAATGAGCTTTTATTACTATGGTTTGCCGTAAGGTTTAGCTGTGTTAATGGTTGAAAGTGCGCAGGTTTTAACTTTCCTTTTTTTGATTTTAGCACTCCTTTTATCATGTACGATTTTACTCCTTCTTGTAAAGTAAAACATTTTACTATCAAACTAGTATCTCCATATTTAAGAGAACTCAAAACAATGGCTTTTGTAGTAACTACTGCCATTTAACCAAGTTTAACTATTAAAATCATTAATCAAAGATATACCAATAATACCAACAAAAATAGTACATTCGTATAAAATTGATTCCTTTAGTATGGCAACAGAGATAGAGCGAAAATTCTTGGTAAAATCTACAGACTTTAAACAAGAAGCTTTTCAAAAAAACTACATAAAACAAGGTTTTTTAAATTCAGATAAAAAAAGAGTAGTACGAGTTCGCTTAAAAGATAATACTGGTTTTTTAACTATCAAAGGGGCATCAAGTGCTAATGGAACTACTCGATTTGAATGGGAAAAAGAAATTGATAAGAAAGAAGCTGAGAGTCTTTTTGATTTATGTGAAAAAGGTAGTATTGAGAAATATAGATATTTAGTAAAAATTAACAATCATATTTTTGAAGTAGATGAATTTTTAGGGGATAATGATGGATTGCTTATTGCTGAAGTTGAGTTAGAAAATGAAAATGAAAGTTTTACAAAACCTGAGTGGTTAGGTAAGGAAGTTACTGGAGATGCTAAATACTATAATTCTAACCTAAGTAAATTACCGTATAAAAAATGGTAAAACCATCTAAAAATAGATGGTTTTACCATTTTTTATTTTAATAATCTTTTTATTTTTTTAAAATACTAAGTGTTTTTATTTCTTCTCCTGATTGTATTTTCAACAAATACATCCCCTCTTTTTTTAAGATGCTTTCATCAATCACTACATATGTTGAGGAGGAATTAACCTTTTCAGTATAAATATGTCTCCCCAATAAATCGTATACATGTAATTGTATATCCTCTTTTTTAGAAAAACCTGAAAGGTTAATTTTTGTTTGTGATTCAAAAGGGTTTGGTGCAGCATAAAGCGTAACATTTTTACTTAACTCATTATAACGAGCTCCAACAGCTCCAATTCTATTTACGGTTGTAATTGGCAAGTTTGCCGCTTTATTATAGGCATAATCTGTTAGTGTGTAAGATTGCCCATTACTTGCTACTGAAACATGAAACCATCCATAATGTGTATTTCCATTTATTTTAAAAGAAAAACCTATAAATCCTGTTTTTCCATTCCATAGAGTATAATCAGAAGAACTAACTAAAAAACTATGTGAATCTGTTACGAAATTACTTGAACTTCCAATTACTACTCCTTCTTCTAAATACGACACTTCATTACTCACTCCATTACATACCAATTCTTTACCGTAAGTTACTAATCGTAAAGTATTACCTGTATACCAAGCACCATAATCTGTATCATCACCTGATTCGATTCTAAAAAATTTCCAAGTATCATTTGATCTGACTGTAAGGTCATCTATATCAACATATACAATATTATCTGTGGTATCACAAGGCAAACATGAACCTCCACAATCAACACCAGTTTCATCACCGTTTTGAACACCATCATTACATGTTGGCAAAGAATTCTCAGATATTATTATTTTATAATCCTCAACCTCTCCATAACTAAAAGACTCACAAGATGTTGCTATACCATTATACTTCATTGAGACCCTCATTCTAGTATCTCCTAATACTGCCGAGTTAGGCACAGTAAATTGTCCAGAAACTATATTATCTTTAGACGCTGATTTACTCCAAACCAGTTCACCTGGATCTGTAAAATCTCCATTTTTATTATAATCAATCCAAACACTATAACCTTCAGAATATTTTGTTGTTCTCCAACTCGGAGTTATTGTTACTGAATAACTATCTCCCCTTAATAAATTAGTAGATATAGAAGCTGTATAATCAGCATACCCATTGCTTGAACTAGAAGAACTATTATCTATTGTATGTAATTGTACTCTACTAATAAATTCATCGTTAGCATTTTTACCATTAGAATCACAGTAAGTAATAGCTACGTTACATGGCTCACAAGTACCACCACAATCAACACCAGTTTCATCTCCATTTTGAACACCATCATTACACGTTGGTTGACCTCCATAAACTTTACTTCCTGCTTTAATTTCTCCATAGGGTTCTGTACTATACGCATAATCTAGAAGTGAATAGGAAGAACCATTATTATTCACTTGTACTCTAAACCATCCATAATTTAACTTTCCTGGATATAGTTGAAATTGAAACCCTATATATGCCGTTTTACCATCCCAAGCTGTATAATTTACATCTCTAATCACATGCAAATCGGGGTAAGCCCCTCCTGACACCCATGAACTTTGCTGGTTAATTTCAGTATTGAGTGTTAATGGTATTGGGTTTCTTGTTCCTGGTTGACATACCAACGCTTTTTGATACGTTTCCAATTTTAGTGCGTTGTTTTCAAAAAAAGTTCCGAAAGCATTATCATTTTCTGCTCCTTCTATCCTAAAAAACGTCCAAGTACTACCTGAGTTCGCGGTATAATCCTGGTTATCTACATATACTATTTTGTAAGGGTCATAAAAACTAAACTCAAAAGCTACTTTATTTGAGTTTAAGGCTGTTGTACCTCCCGAAATTGCAGCATCTTTAAATGTTATAATTCCGGTTGAATTATTTGCTTTTACATGGTTCAGAGCTTTACCTGTAAAATTTACACTTAACTTTCTGTTATTAACTACCGAAATTTGTGCTGATATTCCTTGTGGAAGATTTAAGTCAAAATGAGTACCAAGAGACAGGTTTCCAGATCCAACAGCAAATGTTCCTCCCTCTAATGTAATGTGCTTTGCTTCATTAACAATTGTACCGTTATTTGTTAGTGCTTCTTCAACTTTATTATTATCTACCACAAGTGAACCTCCTGACAAATTAACTCCTGTAGCTACTAAGTTAGATGGTTGCCATAAGGGTTTACGAGCTGGATGATCTAATGCTACTAACATTCTATTTATTTGCCCTTGTGTAAACATTTTTGCACAACCTGATGCGGAATCATAGCCCATATAGTTTTCATAGTTAATTAAATTACCACAATCACTCGCACCAACATTACAACCATCATCTCCTGAGTTAGTGTCTTCTTTTGGAGTATCATCTACATAATCTCCATTGGGATCATTACAACCCCCTTCAAATGTATGAATAAGATTTAACCAGTGACCAAACTCATGGGTTAATACTGATGCAAACTCTTTATTGGTATTTCCATGAATATAACGTCCATTATAAACTACTCTTGCTGTATTATTATTAGACATTGCTGTGTTAGGATACCATGCAACTCCTGAGTTTGTCGAACTTCCATCTGCATATAAGTCTCCCATAATATATACATTCATGTACTTATAATTATCCCATGCATCTGCAGCTATTTGAGCATCATAACCACCTCCATTCCCATAACCAGCCTTTTCTGGGTGGAATACAACACCATTAGTACTCCCTCCATTAGGATCTATCTTAGCTAATGCAAACCGTATACTAAGTGTACCTCTTCTACCAGAAAAAACAGGGTCTACTGTATTAAAGTCATCATTTAGTCCATTAAAATCTTCATTTAACTTATCTAATGCTACTTTTATCTTATCGTAAGTTACAGTTAATCCATGCTGAGTAGCACCATAAACATGTACTACTACTGGAATGATGTACGTTTCTCCCGCTCTATTTGATTGCGAAATTTGCTTTTTACTAACTACTTTTTTTGTGTAGTGATTGAACCTCTCAAACTCTTTCTTTGATTCAGGGTATTTTGAAAATACCTTTTGATTTTCAATTGTAACTTTACAGTCTTGAGCCAACATAACCTCAACACAGAAAAACAACAAAAAGAAGAAGGGGAACAAAATATTTTTTTGTTTCATAATTGATTGATTTTAAATTACTTAACAAACCTACAACTACAAAACAAATTAAATTAATACAATAGTAACCAATATAAATAATAAATTACCAATTAATATAAATTTAACTTTAAAATGATTTTTTATTTATTTTTTTAACATTAAAACTAAACAAAAAACAAAACGCATATGAAATGAGATAAACTTCCAAGCAAAACAAAAACATGAAATGTTGCGTGATTATAGCTCAATTTTTTTATAGAATAGAAGATAGCTCCAACGGTATAAAAAACACCTCCAAGAAAAAGATACATTACCCCATCTTCATGCAACCTTTCCATTAATGGTTTTATCAAAAAAACTACTTGCCAACCCATTAATAAATACAATGCTGTAGAAAGCCTATCAAACTTCCCTGTAAAAAAGAATTTTAATATAACACCTATAAATGCAAACACCCAAACAAAGATAAACATATACCAACCTAATTCTCCTGACAAAGTAACCAGACAAAAGGGAGTATAAGTTCCTGCTATTAACACATAAATAGCTGCATGATCAAAAATATTTAGTTTTCGTCTTAGCTTAGGTTTTTTAGCTGCATGATAAAAGGTAGATGCTGCATATAGAATTATTAAACTAAATCCATAAATTAAAAAACTGACCATCTGCCATAAGCCATCGTAATTGAATGATTTATGTACCAGAAAAGGTAAGGCTATAATACTTAACAATAGCCCAAAACCATGAGTAAGTATATTTAATCTTTCCTCTTTTTGGCTGTAATGGTTATTTAAACTTTCTTTCATGAATGGAACGATTTGTGTCTTTCATATACAACTCATCATTAATTAATTCATTGTATATTATATTATAAGTCTGCTCCCTTAACTTGTTCTTATCTTGAGCAATTAAATTTTTTGTCTCTATGAATTTACATTGTTTTACTCTTAGTACACCTGGTGACCCTTTAAAGAAATCCCATGAAAATAAACGCTTCCCGTCATAATAAACTTGGGGCACAATAGGTATTTGATGCTCAATAGCCAAACTGAATGCTCCATTTTTAAAAGGCGCTAAAACTACATCTTCTGTTGGCACTAAACCTTCAGGAAAAATAGCAATACTTGTTCCATTTTTTAATCTCTTATGGGCTTCTTCATATACTTTTTTTCTACTTTCTAAATCACTCCTATCAACTACAATAACGACTTTTTTATAAAAAAAACCAAAAATTGGAAATTTTGCTAATTCTTTCTTCCCTACAAAAACTATTGGATTTTTACTCATTGCTATTAACACCCACGGATCAATAAATGATGCATGATTACTACAAAACATGTAACTCTCATTACAGTTTATTTCCTGTTCTCTTTCTATATTTAATCGAAATCCCATTCCATAAATTAAAAAGAAAGCCCAAACTCTAACCATTTTCCAAAAAGCAGGGTAATACTTCTCATCTGAAGTTAAGACTAGTAAGAAAGGTAACATTATTAGTATGGAAACTACTATTAACGTGTAAAACCAAACACGCCAAATAAAACGAATAGGAAAATATATGTATTTCAAATTTTTAAAATTTATAATTAACCAACTAACTTTATTTTTCTTTTTCTTTTTTTGAGGAATTTAAAAACCTAAACTCGTTTAAAATGCGAAAGTAGTAATTTCTTTTGTTTGATAAATTTTAAGCTTATTTTTGTTGACTTAAGCAAGCACTTATTAATAATATTTCAAAACAGACTTATGTCAAGAATTTTAACAGGAGTACAAAGTACAGGAACCCCACATTTAGGAAATTTATTAGGAGCAATTTTACCTGCAATTGAAATGGCTAATGATTCTAAAAACGAATCATTTATATTTATTGCAGATATGCACTCTTTAACCCAAATTAAAGATGGGAATGAATTACGCGAAAACACTTATAGTGTTGCAGCTACTTGGCTTGCTTGTGGTATTGATATTAATAAAACCGTATTTTATCGTCAAAGTGACATTCCTGAGGTTACTGAATTAACTTGGTATTTAAGCTGTTTTTTTCCATACCAACGTTTAACCTTAGCACATGGTTTTAAAGACAAAGCTGATCGTTTAGCAGACGTTAATGCTGGTTTATTTACCTACCCTATGTTAATGGCTGCAGATATTTTGCTGTACGATGCTGAAGTTGTTCCTGTAGGAAAGGATCAGTTACAGCATTTAGAAATGACACGTGATGTAGCTAATAGATTCAATAATATTGTTGGTGAAACTTTGGTTCCACCTCAAGCCAAGATAAATGAAAACACAAAACTAGTACCTGGTGCTGATGGTGAAAAAATGAGTAAATCTCGAAATAACTTTATCAATATTTTCTTACCAGACAAAAAGTTACGTAAGCAAATTATGTCTATTCAAACGGATAGTAAAGCGTTAGAAGATCCAAAAGATCCAGATAGTGACAATGTTTTTGCTATATATAGATTGTTAGCTTCAGAGAAGCAAATTAGCGAAATGCGTGCTAATTATGAAAATGGAGGTTATGGATACGGACATGCAAAACAAGCTCTTTATGAATTAATTGTAGAAAAATTTGCTGATGTACGTACTAAATATAGCCACTATATGGAAAACCGTCATGAAATTGATGAAGCTTTAGCTGTAGGAGCAGAAAAAGCTCGTTTAATTGCCAAAGATGTGCTACAAAGAGTTAGAGGAAAAATAGGATACTAATTATATCATCTAGTAAATAAGTCATTTTATCCTTAAAAAATTAGGAGTATATCCCCTATGAAAAACGGGGAATAGGTAACCTTTGTTAGTTGTGTTTTTTGATAGTTTTACACTACTATTAACCTCAAACTAACATATTATGCCACATTATGCACAAGGAACAACAGGATGGACAAAACTAAAAGAATATCAAGCTTTATGGGATCCTAAAATTGATTTGGGTAAGTTTTACTTTACGACATTTCAGGGAAAAAGACAGGAAACTCCATATATGACTGCAGATAATTTTGCTAGAGTAATTGACATTTTAAGAAATGAAACTCCTGTATATGGAAACGCAACTACTGGCTCTGTAACCACACAAGGAGAACTTGTAGGCGAAGAAGAAAGCTAGGAAATTCAAATATAATAACTAAACCCAGAATATATATTCTGGGTTTTTAATATAGGATATCAATAAAAAATATTCATATAAAATTTACAAAAGTACTGTAATCTTTTTTTTTACTTTTACTTCTCAAAAGGTATTAAAACCTCGCATGAATAGCAAGGTTACAAATATAGTAAAAGGTTAATTTATCTTGTGAATTTTCTTAAGTGATATGTTTTGTCGCTAGGGGTATAATCACTTCTAATATAAAAATCTTTATATTTGAAAATAGTGTAGGCAATATCGCTTTTTCTAGGGGTACTTTTTATTTTATCAAAAATATTCCTAGGTATTTTGGTGTCTTTAATGTGCTCAAAACCTGTATCAAATAAACATTCAATTTGAGTTGATTTTGTATTGGTGAAAGAATTATATGCAAACATGGTAGGGTTAAAGAAAAGGTTCACATTTACACTTCCTAGGCTAGCTATTGGTCCACCTATTCCTCCAAAACCTGCCATCATCATTGGAGCAGCAGACCTTTGTTCAACATACCCCCCTATAGTAAACAAGTAACTGTTTTTATTTTTAATGACTGAAACACCAATTTTACCAGTAGTTATTTTACGTAAAAATTTCTTAGTTTTTTCTAGCTCTCTATAACCGTTATAAAAGCCTCCTTTTTGAATGATTGGAGAGTTTTTAAAGAGTATTTCCTCATCTTTACTAGCAGCATATTCTTTTATAAAATTCCCAGTTGCTAAGTCTAAGATGTACATTGATAAAACATCCTTCGTAGCTGCTACTATTGCTACTTTATTATCAAAAATAAAAGAATTAGTTTTTTTTCTTCCTGATTTAATATTAGAAAGAGGTTTGTTGAAAGTTGCTGTTGAAACTTTATAGTTTGTTAAGTTTACAGTAAATAATTGAGTTATATTTTTATTATTATCAAAAGAAATAATAAAGTTATTACCTTTTAAATACATTTTGGCAGTCTCAGAAACTGATTCAATTGAGTTAGGTGTATTTTCTTCAAACTTTTTGATAGGTGAGTAGTTAAAAGGTAACAAAAGATCTACAATTCTTACTTTTTTATTCTTTTCGTTAAGAAGTCTTAGCTCAGAAATGTCTAGTGGAATATATTGTAAGTTACCATCTTCATTAAGGTAGTTTAAATATATACTACCATCTACTTTATTTCCAGAAATAATATAAAATTTGTTTTTTAAAGAGACTGTTTGGATAAAAGTTTGTCCAGAAGGAAGTAAAAACTCTTTTACTGTGTTTTTTTTATTATCAAAAGAAAAACTTACAGCAGCAAATTGTGTGTTACTTTTATTGGTTAAAAATATTTTATATTCATTATTGTAAATACTGCTTCCCAAAAGTATTTTATACTTCCTTTTCTTAGTTTCAGATGAAAGTTGACCGGTTAATTTAAAATCGTCATTAAATTTATATGCGTACACATTTTTAGCATCAGCAATTAAAATAGCCAAGTCATTATTTTCAGTATTTACAACAGGAATTACATCTTTAATGTCTGTTGAGTTTTCTTTTAAAAAGTTTTTAAAACTAGCAATTTCTGTTTGAGCAAATAAAGAATTACACATAAATCCTATTAAAAACAGGATGTTGATACAATTTTTTTTCATTTTTAGTTATTAAGAGGTATAAAAAACCTCGCATTTAAGCGAGGTTGCGAATATAATAAAAGCTTGTTTTTTGTTTAGGCTATAAACTCTCCGTTATTTACCTTTTTAGAAGGTTGAACAAAAGCTAATTTACCCTCAGGAGTATCTGTCATTAAAATCATTCCTTGGCTTTCTACACCACGTAATTTTCTTGGAGCTAAATTACACAATACAGATACTTGCTGACCAACGATATCTTCTGGTTTAAAGCTTTCTGCAATACCAGAAACAATCGTACGTGTATCAATACCAACATCGACGGTAAGCTTCAGTAGCTTTTTTGTTTTAGCTACTTTTTCAGCAGCAACAATAGTCCCTATTCGAATATCCATTTTTGTGAAATCATCAAATTGAATAGTTTCTTTTTGAGGCTCAACTACTTTGTTAGCAGCTTCATTTGCTTTCTTGGTAGCTTCTAACTTGTCTAACTGTGTTTGAATTGTAGTATCTTCAATTTTAGAAAATAATAATTCAGCTTTGTTTACTTGATGGCCTTCAGGTAATAAAACATCTTTTTCAGCTACATCATTCCAAGCAAGCATAGTATCAATATTTAAAATTGACTTTAATTTACTTGAAGTAAACGGTAAAAAAGGTTCTGATAACACTGCTAAACCTGTTGCGATTTGCAAGGCAACGTTCATAATAGTTTTGGTGCGCTCTTCGTCAACTTTAATTACTTTCCATGGCTCTTCGTCAGCTAAGTACTTATTACCTAAACGCGCTAAATTCATCATTTCTTGAGAAGCTTCTCTAAAACGATAACGTTCTATAGACTTTGCAATAATATCTGGAAATTGCTGTAATTGCTCTAAAGTGTCTTTGTCAATTTCTAATAATTCCCCCGCAGGTGGTACCTGTCCGTTGTAGTATTTGTTTGTTAACACTACAACACGGTTAATAAAGTTTCCGAAAATAGCAACTAACTCGTTATTGTTCTTTGCTTGAAAATCTTTCCAAGTAAAATCATTATCTTTATTTTCAGGAGCGTTAGCTGTTAAGGTATAACGTAACACATCTTGTTGGTCAGGAAATTCCTCTAAGTACTCATGTAACCAAACAGCCCAATTTTTAGAAGTTGATAGTTTATTTCCTTCTAAATTTAAAAATTCGTTAGCTGGTACATTTTCAGGTAAAATAAAATCACCATGAGCTTTTAACATAGCAGGGAAAATAATACAATGAAATACAATATTATCTTTACCAATAAAGTGTACTAATTTGGTATCGTCTTTTTTCCAATAATCTTCCCAGTTTTTACCTTCACGAGCAGCCCATTCTTTAGTAGAAGAGATATAACCAATAGGCGCATCAAACCAAACATATAAAACTTTTCCGTCAGCACCTTCAACAGGAACAGGAATTCCCCAATCTAAATCACGGGTTACTGCACGAGGACGTAGTCCGTCATCAATCCATGATTTACATTGCCCTAATACGTTAGGTTTCCAATCATTTTTATGTCCTTCTAAAATCCATTCGCGTAAGAAAGCTTCGTGTTTATCTAAAGGTAAAAACCAATGTTTAGTTTCTTTTAAGGTAGGAACATTTCCAGTAATAGCTGATTTAGGATTAATTAAATCTGTAGCATTATGACTTGTCCCACATTTTTCACATTGGTCTCCATAACTTTCTTCGTTTCCACATTTAGGGCATGTACCAATAACAAAACGATCTGCTAAAAATTGATTAGCTTCTTCATCATACAATTGTTGCGTAACTTCTTCAACAAATTCACCATCATTGTATAATTTGATAAAGAAATCTGAAGCTGTTTTATGATGAATTTCAGCCGAGGTACGCGAGTAATTATCAAAAGAAATACCGAAATCTTCAAACGATTTTTTAATGATTCCGTTGTACTTATCAATAATAGCTTGTGGAGTAACACCTTCTTTTTTAGCACGCATTGGTATCGCAACTCCGTGTTCATCAGAACCACAAATATAGGCTACGTCTTTTCCTTTTTGACGCAGATAACGGGCATAAATATCTCCAGGAACATACACTCCTGCCAAATGACCAATATGGATTGGTCCATTTGTATAAGGTAATGCTGCTGTAATTGTATATCTTTTTGGTGTACTCATGTTTTTCTACTAAAATTAAAGCGCAAAAGTACGAAAAAGCAATTTTTTATACTGTTATAAATTAGGTACATTTGATGGACTTTAGACTTTTAAAGTCAAGAAAAGAGACTTGTTTATGGAAAAAAGAATTTTTACCTTATTTTTTATACTGATAATTATATCAGGTTATGCACAAAATAAAACAATGAAGTTAACCACACCACCCTATTTGCAAAAAGGAGATACGATTGCAATTGTTGCTCCTGCTGGAATTTTAAAGAACCGTAAGCATACTATTGATAAGGCTAAAAGTTTAGTAGAAAGCTGGGGGTTAAAGGTAGTGTATGGTAAGTATGTGTTTAATCAGAATGATCATTTTGCTGGTACCGATGAAGAGCGTTGTCAAGATTTTCAAGACGCGTTAGACAATCCTAATATTAAGGCTATTTGGAGTGCACGCGGAGGATATGGTTCTGTGAGGATTTTAGATAGATTAGATTTTACTAAGTTTAAAAAACATCCAAAATGGATTATTGGATATTCTGATGTTACAGCATTTCATAATCATATTCATAATTTAGGTATTGAAACAATGCATGCGATGATGGGAACAAGTATGGAAGAAGATCCAAATGATCTTGTGCAAACAATCGCTACTTTTAAGAAAGCATTATTTGGAGAAAAATTACGCTATGAAGTTCCTGCTTCACAAGAGAATAAAGTAGGTGAGGTTTCAGGAGAATTAGTGGGTGGTAATATTGCTATTTTGGCTTCGATGTTAGGGTCGGACAGTCAAATTTCTACAGATGGAAAAGTTTTGTTTATTGAAGAAATAGGAGAATATAAGTACTCGATAGATAGAATGTTACAAAGTTTAAGGCGAGCAGGGTATTTTACTAAAGTTAAAGCGATTATTGTGGGAGATATGACTAAGATTAAGAGAAATACCACTCCTTGGGGAAGTTCAATAGAACAATTAATTTTGGACGTTGTTCCTAAAGATATCCCTATATTATTTAATTTTCCTGCAGGTCATGAACCAGATAATAGAGCATTGATAATGGGTAGAGAAGTTAAATTATCGATAAGTAAGAATAAGCAGTGTTTGGTAGAATTTAATTAACTGTTTTTTGTTCTACATGTGTTTATTCCTAACAACTTGTATAATGGGCAAAAATTTATTAAACTAGTAACCAAAAGTATAATTGCTAATACAAGTAAGATATTACCAAAAATTCCTGTAATAAATTCAAAGTAAGATAGCATAGCTATTATAAGAGCAATGAAAGTTCTAATAGCTTTATCAATGTTTCCTATGTTTTTTTTCATGATAAAAAGACTTACGGTTACTCAAATATAAGTTTTTAAATGGCACAACACAATGAACTTGGTAAGAAGGGAGAGCAACTAGCAATAGATTATCTTGTTAAAAATGGGTACACTATTGTTGAAAAAAATTACTATTTCCAAAAAGCAGAGGTTGATATTATTGCTCAAAAAAAAGATGTATTGGTTGTTATTGAGGTTAAAACAAGATCTACATCTTATTTTGGAAATCCACAAGACTTTGTGAACTCAAAGAAAATAAAGCTATTAGTTACTGCTATTGATAATTATGTAAATGAACGAGGGTTAGATGTTGAAATACGGTTTGATATCATTGCTATCATTAAACAACGAAATGAGTTTGTAATAGAGCATATTGAAGATGCATTTTTATATTTTTAAAAAAGAAAAAGCTCAACAAATTTGTTGAGCTTTTTCTTTACGTTATATTGATATTTATTTCTTATCGCTATTGAAGTATTTTTCTACATCTTCAACATGATCAGGCATGGCGATAATATTCTTGTCTTTGTCTAATACGAAGTAAGATGGAGTACCAAGTAGATTGTACTTTTTTACGGTTTCGTTGTCAAATTTATATTCAGGATGTGTTCCAATAGCATTGTGCCATCCTGGTAAATTCTTAACAAACTCGTCCCATTCATTTTCTTCATTTTCAATACCAAAAGAAACTACCGATACTTCTTTATGAGTTTGCATAAACTTATAAAGTTCTGGAATTTCTTTTATACAGTGTGGGCAACCAGTACTCCAGAATACTAACAAATACTTGTTTCCATCATTTAATGTTGATAATTTATATTCTTTATCTCCTTCTTTCCAAGAAAAATCAGGTGCCACTCTACCTACTGTTGCAAGTAAGATGTCTAGTTTTTCCTTTTTAAAATCAACATCTTGATCTTCAGCAGGAAGTTTGTCATAATATTCAGCAAACATCCAGTCTACTGCAGGCCCGTTACGTTTTTCAGTAAGAGCACTAATTAAATAATCGATAACTGCTTTTTCTAACTTGTCAGAAGAAATTTTCTTCATAACATTGGTAATAGATTCCTTTATTAATTTTTGTTGAACATCCTTATCTTCAGAATAATTTAGGTAAAAAACATAATCGTTAATTCGGTCAATCAAAAAAGAAGAATTGTATAGTTTGTCACTTTTAAAATCTACATACTCAAAAAAGTTTTCACTAGTAGCAGATAAATAATCTTGAACATTATCATGAGGGTTAGATGAATTATAACGGCGAGAGGCTTTTATAAAACTATTTACTAACATTCCTTCAGACTTATTTTCATACATTTCTTGAACATCTTCTAACTCTTTAAGCTCTTTTTTGTATGCTTTTTTTGTGTCTTTTGATTTAGTTTCAATATAAGAAGCTTGTAATGAATCTATCTTTTTTTGAACAGCATTATATGCTTGTAAGTATTCATTGTATAATTTGTTTTCTCTAGAGCTAGTAAATAAAACCGATTGGTCCGGATATTTTGGATTAAAAACAAATTCAACATTTTCTTTATTAAAGAAAAAATCAACAAAACCTGCACCAGAATTTCTATAAGTAGCTCTGTAAGCACCTGGAGTTGCTGTATTAGGTAGTTCAAAACTAAATTTACCTAAAACTTGTTTTTCACCGCTTATAGCTACAGTATCAAATTTAATGGTGGCATTGGCAAGAAACTTTTGTTTTGCTCCCTCAATTTTATATAAAATAACCCAATCTCCTTTGTCTGGAGGGGTCATGGTACCTTTAACAGTATACTGTGCATTTGCAAGTGATGTGGTGAATATTAATAGAGCCAGTAATTTTTTCATCATAATATTTAAAAAGGGTTATTAATAAGGTTTTAAAACTAGTCATTTACGAACTTCTATCCAAGAAGTGTACCACTTTTATTTTATCTTGTGTATTTTAGAAACGTTTTTTTAATCATTTGAAAACATGAACTTTAAAGAACAAATATTTTGGGTAACAGGTGCGTCTTCAGGAATCGGTAAATCTCTAGTCATTGAGTTATCTAATTATGAAGCAAAATTAATTATATCATCAAGAAATGAAAGCATTTTAAGAGAAGTGAAAAAGAGTTGTAAATTTCCTGAAAAAGTTATGATTTTGCCTTTAGATTTAGAAGATTATGAAAACCTTCATGAGAGGGTAATCAAAGCAATTTCATTTTTTGGAAGAGTAGATGTTTTAGTGAACAACGGAGGAATAAGTCAACGATCGCTAGTGAAAAATACTTCAATAAAAGTTGATAAACGTTTGATGGATGTTAATTATTTAGGAACTGTGGCGCTTACAAAAGCCTTGTTACCTCATTTTATTGAAAATAAATCAGGGCATTTTGTTGTAACTACGAGTATTGTTGGTAAAATAGGAACTCCATTACGTTCTACGTACGCTGCTACGAAACATGCTTTACATGGTTTTTTTGATAGTTTGAGAGCAGAACATTATAAAGACAACATTGCTGTTACTTTAATTTGTCCAGGATTTGTAACTACCAATGTGTCGAAAAATGCATTAACAGGAAATGGTACCCCGCAAAGTACAATGGACATAGCGACAGCAAATGGTATAGATCCAGATAGATTTGCTAGAATGATGTTAAAAGCTATAAAGAATAAAAAAGAAGAAGTTTATATAGCAGGTGTGAAGGAAAAGTTAGGTGTATATACGAAACGTTTTTTCCCTAAGTTATTATCAAAAATGATTCGGAAATTAAGTGTTACTTAATCAAAAAAATTAATTAGTTCAAAATAATTAATGATGGCTTCTTTCATTAAAACCGATTGTTCACCTGGTTTTAAGTTGGGTAATTCGGTTACAGTTTTATAGTGAGGCCATCCATCATCGTCAAAAAAATCGAATTCATAGTATCCGTAAGGTTCTAACAACTTACAAATAGCAATATGCATAAGGTTTACCTTTTCATCTTTTTTAAACTTACGATGCCCTTGTCCCAATTCTTGAACGCCAATTAGGTAGATAACTCCATCTATATTAAGCTCATCACCGTCAGCAAATTGTTGTGATAATTGAGTTATTACAAAATCCCACTTTTCTTTTAAATTGATTTCTTTTGCCATTTGTGCTTTTTGAAAAAGCAAAGATACAAATGAGTTATGTATATTTGAGCATAGATTTTATAGTAGAAGGCTTTTATATTTATGAATACTTTTGATATTATTATTGCAGCATTACTACTTTTTGGCTTTGTAAGAGGTTTAATGAAAGGGTTGTTTGTAGAGGTTGCTTCACTAGTTGCTTTGGTTGCAGGAGTTTATGGGGCTATCCATTTTTCATACTTTATTGGAGATTGGTTGAAAACTAGTGTTACTTGGGATGAAAAGTATATTTCTTTGGCGGCTTTTGCTGGAACTTTTGTGGTCATAATTGTAGCTATAGCACTATTAGGAAAAATTTTAACCAAAATAGCTGATTTTGCAGCTTTAGGAATTTTGAACAAAATTTTAGGTGGTGTTTTCGGTGCTTTAAAAATTGGATTAATTTTAAGTGTAGTTTTTATTTTCTTCGGAAAAATGAATGATACTATTCCGTTTGTAAAAGAGAAAAGCCTAGAAGAGTCTATTTTATTTAAACCAGTAAAGAAGATTGCTCCAACGATTTTTCCTTCGATTATAAAAGACCAAGAAACACAAGAAAATAAAGATAATAAAGAGCTAGAAATAACAATATAAGTGCTGAGCCTCTTTAATTTGTTAAAATCTATCGGGTGTCATCTCTTAATATACTAAGACCAACTTCTCTTTTTAAACCCTTCCTCTGTATACTTTTTGTACTGTAACAGTTTTATAATTAGGTTTACACATTAAATCTATCAAAAAGTCAATATAAAATTTATATTGACTTTCTATTTTATTTCTTTTGCCCAACTATGGAGCTGGATTAGGAATCATTGTATGCACCGCTTCAATCTCTGCTAAAATATCTTCAGACAGTTCAATATTGATAGAATTGATATTCTCTTTTAGCTGACTCATTTTTGTAGCTCCAATAATATTACTAGTTACAAATGGTAACTGATTAATATACGCCAACGATAATTCCGTTAACGTCAACCCATATTTATTGGCTATTTTTTGATACTCTAAAACCGCTTTTTCTGAACCTTCATTTTTATATCTAGCGATAAACCTTGGAAATAAGGTTCCTCTCGCTCCCTCTGGAGTTTTTCCATCAATATATTTTCCTGTTAATACTCCTTGTGCTAAAGGAGAGTAAGCCAGTAAGCCAATATTTTCTCTCATAGAAACCTCAGACATTCCCACTTCATATCCTCTATGAATTAATGAATATGAGTTTTGAATCGTAACCATTCTTGGTAAACCATGCTGTTCTGCTGTTTGCAGATATTTCATCGTTCCCCAAGGAGTTTCGTTAGACAAACCTACATGTTTTATCTTTCCTTGTTTTACGAAGTCATTCAAAGTTTCTAAAATCTCTAAATGCTTTTCAGCTTCTTCTGCAGAAGTTTTATACGGATAATCACGTACTCCAAAACAGTTTACTCCACGATCTGGCCAATGCAATTGATATAAATCGATGTAATCTGTTTGTAACCGTTTCAAGCTACCTTCTATAGCTTCTGATATATTTTTTCTATTAAAGCCACCTGTCCTAATATGAGCTGTATAATCGCCTCCTCCAGCAATTTTAGACGCTAACACTACTTTTTCTCTGTTTCCTGTTTTCTTAAACCAAGAACCAATAATTTTTTCTGTTGCTCCGTATGTTTCTGGTGTTGCTGGTACAGAATACAATTCTGCGGTATCAAAAAAGTTTACCCCTTTCTCTAAGGCGTAATCCATTTGTTCATGACCTTCTGCTTCAGTATTCTGTCGACCCCATGTCATTGTTCCTAAACAAATTTTAGAAACTTTTACATCGGTATTGGGTAGTGTTGTGTATTTCATTTATTCTGTAATTATTAAAGATTTACTGTAAACCAATGATCATTTCGAAAGAGGTACAATTGAGAAATCTTTAATTTAAAAAGTTACTCCTTTATGAGATTTCTCGCTACCACTCGAAATGACGAATTATTTTAAAATAGCTTCAATTCCTGGTAAGGTTTGTCCTTCTAACATTTCTAACATTGCTCCTCCACCTGTAGATACATAACTCACTTTATCAGCAAATCCGAATTGTTTTACCGCAGCAACCGAATCTCCACCACCTACAAGTGAGAACGCTCCATTTTTAGTTGCTTCTTCAATAGCATGTCCTAAACCAATGGTTCCTTGCGCAAACTTTTCCATTTCAAAAACTCCTAAAGGACCATTCCATAAAATTGTTTTTGATTTTGCGATAACTTCAGCAAACTTTTCAACGGTTTTAGATCCACAATCTAATCCCATCCACCCATCAGGAATTTCGTTTGTATCTACTACTTGCGTATTCGCATCGTTTGAAAAAGCATCTGCAATAACAGCATCTATTGGTAAATGGATTTCTGTATTATTCTCTTTTGCTTTCGCTAAAATTTCTAATGCCAACTCTAATTTATCCTCTTCAACTAATGAGTTTCCTATCTTACCTCCTAAAGCTTTGATAAACGTAAACGTCATACCACCACCAACAATAATGTGATCTACTTTTTCAATAATATTTTCAATCACACCAATTTTAGACGACACTTTCGCCCCTCCTAAAATAGCGGTCACTGGTTTCTCTGAATTGTTTAATACCTTATCGATGCTTTCAATCTCAGTTGCTAATAAATTTCCGAAGCATTTATTTTCTGGAAAAAATTGTGCGATAATCGCAGTAGATGCATGTGCTCTGTGTGCTGTACCAAAAGCATCATTTACATACGCATCTCCCCATTTAGCTAATTGTTCAGCAAAAGCAACATCTCCCGCTTTTTCTTCTGTATAAAAACGTAAGTTTTCTAACAATAAAACTTCTCCGCTTTTTAAATTAGTTACTGCTTCTTCAACTACTGAACCAATACAATCATCAACAAACTTCACTTGTACACCTAACACTTCTGTTACCTTGCTAACAATATGACGTAACGAAAATTGATCTTCTTTTCCTTTCGGACGCCCTAAATGCGACATTAACACACAGCTACCACCATCTTCTAATATTTTAATAATCGTTGGTTTTGCTGCTTGGATTCTTGTATCGTCTGTTACTTCAAAACTATCGTTTAAAGGCACATTAAAATCTACGCGAATTAATGCTTTTTTATTTTCGAAATTGAAATCGTTCAATGTTTTCATTTTAAGTTGTGTTCTGTTTCAGCAAACAAAAATAATTATTTAAATCTGATTGGTTTCTATTCTTTTTGAGCTTTCAATCTTATATCTTTGTTAAACTTACATGCTTATTAATATGAACACAACATCTATAAAAATAACTTCTGAAAAACTTAATTTACAAGAATGTTACGATTTTGTAGCTGATCCTTCTTGTGGTGGAATCGCTGTTTTTGTAGGTACTGTAAGAAATGCTACACAAAACAAAAAAGTAACTCAACTAGATTTTTCTACCTACAAGCCCATGGCAATTAAGGAAATGCAAAAAATTGCGGATGCAGTTTTGGGAAAGTTTAGTGTAACAAAAATTGCTATTCACCATGCGGAAGGCTTGTTAACGATTGGTGATGTTCCTGTAATTATTACTGTTTCTTCTCCACATAGAAAAGCGGCTTTTGAAGCTTGCCAATATGCTATAGATACCTTAAAAGAAGCAGTTCCTATTTGGAAAAAAGAATTTTTTGAAGATGGTGAAGTTTGGGTGAATGCGCACCCTTAAAAACACTATATTTGGTAATAAGTCATTTCTAATAATGTAAATGCATAACAATCTTTATTGGGGCATTAGCTCAGTTGGCTAGAGCGTTTGACTGGCAGTAAATTATGGAGAAAAACCAAACCGTCGTAACTGCTTAAAAAACAACCACATAAAACAAAACCCACAAATCAACAATATGATGGTGGGCTTTGGTAGTGCAGTCTTATAAGTGTATAACATTATTCAAATATTCTCATATTTAATCCTCTAGTAGCTATTTCCTCATCAATATAATGTTTTTGTAAAGTTTTCATACTTCCATGAGAACTTAATTCAATCATATTTTTCCCTACTTCTTTATTTAGATAAGTTAAATAAGTCTTTCTTAAAACTTTAAATTTCATTCCTTCTCTATTAGGGTAGGCTTGCTTATAATAATGACTAAATCCTTTTGACAGGTTAGCCATCATTGTTTTATAACTAATCGTCCTTTTAGGTTCCAGAACATACAATTCACTCTCTTTCAAATCTTCAAACCCTAATTCTTGTAGTAACTCAAATAAATCTTCACCAACAGGAATATACTTCTTTTTAAACTTTTTACCTGTTATACGCTCTACTTTTAAATTATCAATTACAAACATGTAACAATTGTTCTTTCTACTAAAAAACAAGTCATTCCATGTCAACGTTACAAGCTCCTCATGCCTTAATCCAGTGTGTAAAGCTAATTTAAAACCATTAACTAGATAAGGTTTATAACGATTCTTTCGTTCCTTACGATTACCCCCTAGTTGCTGAAATGGAGTTTTATTTTCAACTGCATCTATTACATTGAAAAACTCTTCTTTTGTTATTGAATTGACATTACAAAGTACCTCATCAAGAATAACTTTTTTAAAAGGATTCTTCATAACAACACCAACCTCTTCAATCATATGATTAATAAATGATTTAATTATTTTCAGCTTTGTACTTAAACTTCCTATTGAATATTTCTCAGTTACATATTCATACCAGTAACCAACATGTTTATCACTAATGGAATCAATAGTCATCATTTCAATATTTATTTTCTTGTCTCTAAGTATATTAATAAACAGTTGAACATTGTTTTTAATTTCGTTTAAATGCTTTTTAGAAATTTCTTTTTTTAAATGCAACGGTACATCTATTCCATGTTTATACTCTAAAAACATATTGGCTGCATCAATAATTGATATGTTATTTAAATTTATCATATCTTTTATGGAATCCTCATTTAACACACCATTTTTTACGTCCTTCTTAAATTGAATTGCTGAAATTAATGCCTCATCATACTTTTTCGTTTTATACATTTTAGCCTTTCTTCCATTACTATAAGAAACAATTGATTTATAATGTTGGTATTCTTCATGTTTACACTGGTTAATGTTATGATGATAATACTGTTTTTTACATTTCGTACAATAAACTCGTAGACCATAATTATTTTTTTCAATTTTTAACCTCATCATTTTATAAATTTTCTTTTTTTGTTAGTAATTACACTATTCGCTTTAGGTCTTGGTTGAAACAACTTAAATATTGCTTGCACCATTAACTTATCTGTAGTTGTTACATCATATATCTCAAACCATTGGTTAGGGTATAGTTTCATTAGTTTTTCTACAACCAACTGTTGTCGCTTAAACTCAAATTGAAATTCATCAACATGAAGTCTATTTCCTATTTTATAAAAAGGAATATTATTCTCTTTTAACCATCTATTGACAGTCCTTTTGTCTTTTAAACTAAGTCTATCTGCTACTTCATTTAGACTTAAATTCTTTACTTTATATAAAAACATTCTTTCTTCTTCTCGTTTTATAATATTTCAGCTCTGTCCGAAAACAGAGCCTATATATTTTGTTATTATTTGTTCAGTTTTAAATTATTTGGAAATGCTTCATATTTCTGTCCATCTAATAGATTTCCAGCTTTCTTTTTATTTTCTCCTCCCCATTGTTTAAAGAAAAATGTAACATTCTGTTCATCACATTGATTTTTTATATCAATAACCCAATCTTTTTCCATTGGTCTTGCTTTAAAACCAGATTCACCACCTACAATTACCCAATGAATTCCAGATAAATCCATATTGTTTAGCGCTCCTAAAAGTGGTTCTGCTGATATGAATTTGGTTTTTGCTCCACACTTTTTTAAATCATCCATTCTATTTAACACTTCGGCATCTTCCACAGAAACCCCCATCCAAATGTTATCCGTCCAGTTTAGTTTATGACTTATCTCTGCTAGTCGTTCACTTCGCTTTGTCAAAATTTGATAAATATGTTGCGGAGTTTCATTCATTGTCTTGAATACTTTCTGAATGAATTCTAGCGGCACATCTTTATGAAATAAGTCGCTCATACTATTTACAAAAACAACTCTACCTTTTCTCCAACGCCTAGGTTCATCAATCTTATCTTCATGGAGCGTTAGTTTAAATCCGTTTAAATACCTAGGGTTTTTCATTGCTTTTAATCGTTTTGCCATTACTTCTGCATAACAAAACTTGCATCCTTTTGATACTTTATCACATCCTGTTACTGGATTCCACGTTTTTTCTGTCCATTCAATTTTACTTTTACTCATAATTTTTTCTTTTTTTTGCTATTTATCTCATAGCTAAACATTAATACTTTATTTTTTTGGTAACTATTGGACATAGTTATCCTAGTTCGATTTCACGTTAGTAAAATCAAGACATAATTCGTCCTATAGCCTTATTGGCTACTTTAAAAATCTATAGATGAAATTTGCTGAACTATTCTTTAGTTAACAGAATAGTTTTAAAATAGAATTGGCTAATTAACCAATCTTATACAAAGATACCCCTAAAAAATTGGAGATGCACGGATTTTTGAAAATAAATTTGTTTTTTATCAAAAAAAACACTATAGAATATTTTAAATAAAAATTACTCTTCCATCAAATTAAGCTGCTAATTCTATATCTTCAAAGACTAATTTTCTAATTTTAGCAACAGTTCCAAGTGACACTGAGTATAATTGTACACATTCCCTAACGCTAAAACCTCTTTTTAAACCTCCTACGACTTTAGAATATTTTGCTAAAAATTTTTCTTTATCCTCTTTTGTCCCTTTTGGTCTCCCACAATGAACACCATTAATTTTGGCTTGTTTCATACCAGAACGAATTCTAGCAATTGAAGTTCTTCGTTCATTTTTAGCGAATAGGGATAACATATGCAACATCATTTCTGTTTGCATATTCATCTCACCGTTTTCATTTAATGTTTCTGCATTCAAATCTTGTAAATAGATACTGATATTTAATTGGTGAAGTTCTTCAACAAGTTTTAGTGTTTCTAATGTTGAACGTCCAAGTCGTGAAACTTCTGTAACTAACACTTTTTGAAATTTACCCGCTCTGGCTTCTTCTAATAATTGTTGAATTCCAGCTCGTTCTTCATTTTTTTTAGCTCCACTTATTTTTTCAGTTATAATACTTACTACTTCATAATTAAATCTATCTGCTATTTTTTGCATATCCACAACTTGACGTTGATAATCCTGTTCCTGTGTTGAAGTTCTTCCGAAGATTGCTACTTGTACCATAATGATTAAAATTGATGTTAAACTTGTTTTACCGTTATAAAAAAAGGTTGACATCATTTTCAAGGTCATTTTGCTTGGTTTTCACCCTTTATTAGGGAGCCCCAGCCGTTATGGGAAATCGTACACCTTTTTTTATAACATGATTCAAGGATACAAGGAAAAACATTCCCGTGCCAGTATTTTTATAATTTTTTATTCACGGGAGACCCCGTCGTTACTAGTGTTGTTGTTTTTTGTTATACCTAAAACATCCAACCAAGGACTTTTAGTGATTTCAAAACTATTTATAGATAAAACAATCTATGAATACAGAAAATGGAATCAACGTGCTGTCGCTTTTCGACGGTATATCTGTGGCGCAATTAGCCCTAAAACAACTAAACATCCCAATCAATAATTACTATGCTTCTGAAATTGACAAGAATCCAATTAAAGTAACCCAGCATCATTTCCCAGGGACAATTCAGCTTGGTGATGTCCGTAGCATTGATACCTCTGAATTACTTCCAATCGACTTGATGGTATTTGGTAGCCCTTGTCAAGATTTAAGCTCATTACGTAAAAACCGTTCGGGATTAGCTGGTGAGAAATCTAGTCTATTCTATGAGGCGTTGCGTATCCTTCAAGAAGTAAAACCGAAATACTACCTAATGGAAAACGTTGGAAGTATGAGTAAACGGGACCGCAAAATAATTAGTGACTTACTCGGAGTTGAACCGATTCAAATAAACAGTTCGCTTGTTGGTCCCGCACTAAGAAATCGCTTGTATTGGACTAATATTCCTAATGTGAGTATACCAACCGACAACAAAATAATATTGCAGAAAAGCGTTGAAAATGGGTGGGTGGATAAACGTAAAGCGAATGCGATTTTGACAAAAAACGTTCCGTACACACGTAATGGATTGATACGTTATCTAACACGTAGCATTGGACAAGTAGTATTCTTGGATAAAGATTTCTGCTACGAGTCCAAGGAGCGAAAACTAGAACTAATTGAAGATATGAACGATGAAGAAGTAAAAAAACTCTTCAGACCGTTTACAATATCTGAGCTAGAAAATATGCAGACACTTCCATATGGTTATGTTTCTAGTATTTTAAAACCTACACCGGGTCGAAAATCAATCGGAAACAGTTTCACTTTGGATTCGGTAAAACACATTCTATCTCACGCAGATTTTAATACAACAATGGATGAGTAAACAACAAATACAAGACAAACTACAGGACCTAACCAACAGAATGCAGTTAAAAGATTTGGAGCTGAAGCAGTCTCAGTCCGAGGATAGGAAGAAGTTGCTTAGAAACGAAATTTTGATACTTCAGAATCAAATGGCGTTGGAACGCATACGATTGAAGATTCAACAACTACGGGACAACCGACCTTCCTAAATACCTTGATGAAAATTTTACCAAAATTTTTTCGAAGCAATGCGAACTGTGTTTTTTTCGCTTCGCTAATTGGTATAAGTAAGAAGGGTTACAGCATGTGAAAATCTTTATGAATACTAGGGGAGGGAGGTGTTTTTAGGGGTTTTAAAACTGGGTTGGTGATTTGTTTATACGTTGATGTGGAATCGCCCCTATGAGCATTACACGTTGTTTTAGTTGCTCAATACCCCTCGTTTTACGTGCTAATAAAGTTAACTTGGGTGACGTAGTTTTCCTTGATAAATAAAAACTAAAAAAGTAAGTTTAAATCCTTGACTTTTTAAAAATTGGTTAGTATAATAACCTTAATCATCTGGCATTTATACATTAAAATATCACTTTACATAACCTAGAATTAGGTATAAATAAGTTTGTTTTGAAATACTTGTCAGATGGTATGGATAAGCAAACTTTTTTATTTGACTTATCTACACACATTGATAAACCAGTTGTTTATTAATGTTTTTTAAATAACAAAAAAATAAAGTGATATGAGAAAATGTTTAACGTACAAGTGTTTCAAAATTGTAAAACACCAAAAGTTTTAAATGAGTATGATGTTAATCAAATACTAGACATCATCAAAAAAGGTAATGATAAATTACCTCTAATAAAAGTAGCTAGAGCTTATGGAAAATCTAGCACCAATTATAATAAGATAAAAACTGAATTACTTCCAACATTTAGATTTAATTTCAATTTTAAAGATTCAGCTGCTAATAAGAATATTACTTCTTCAACCAACTTAATTTATATAGATGTTGATGATTTAAGTGATATACCTAACAATGATTTAATTTATGCAAAATGGAAATCATTATCTACTAGTGGTTATGGTATATTAGTTAAAACTAGTAATGTTACTTGTGATAATTTCAATACTACTTATAAGGAAATAGGAGAATGTTTAGGAGTTGATGTAGATAATAATGCAGCTAAAGCAACACAACAAACAGTTTTAAGTTATGACCCAAATTTATATTTCAATCCTAACTCTATAACATATACGGCTAGTTCAATAAGTAATTCTACTAATATAAAAAAGGTGCCGTCCACCCACATAATAAAAAAAGAGAAGGGATGTATACGAGGGGATGGCACCTTTTCTGAGAGTACAAATACTAAGTTGAGATTCAATAATATCTCGGATTACTTTAATGATATTGATGATGATTACCTAGTATTTGAAGATAAGATAAACATATGTGAACCATACTTACCAATTATAGTACATGAAGGAAAAAGGAATAATACTATGTTTTATCACCTTAGCCAACATAAGATGTTAAATCCACATTTAGAATTTAATTCTTTAAAAGGTCTATCATATAGTATCAATAATAGAATGGTACCAAAGTTATCAGATAATGAAGTAGACTTAATTATTAATAGCGTATTACGAGGCTATGAAAATGATTCATTATATATGATACTTAATAAAGAACGTAAGTTTCTGTTTAATCCAGAATCTAATCTAACATTTAATGATAAAATGAATATCGTTAATAAAAAGAATGCTCAATTGAAAGTTGATAAAACCAAACAGAAAATATATGATGTAATTGAAAGTTGGGATTTTAAAACAAATGGTAAAATAACTCAAAAGAAAGTAGCTGAATTAAGTGAATTATCTATTAGAACCGTAAAAAGATATTGGTCTGACTTTAAAGAATATGCTATAGAACTTAATAGTGAATATAAATCTAAATTGTAATTATAAAGTGAAATCCGCACGATCGTGCGGATTTTATCTTTATAACATTATGTAAACTATATATTATTTCATAAATAAATTATTCTTCAATTTTCCATTAACATCAATTTCATCAATAATTATTTTTGAGATTCGTTTAATGTCAGAATTCTTTTGATAACCTAAATATGGACTTGATATGTCTACCAATATTTGACCAGTTTTATTATATCCTATATAGTCTACAGTTCCATTTTTTTGGGGTATAACGATTGTTTGAGTTACTTGCATTGTTGACTTATTAATTATCTGTAGAATTGGATTTTGATAGCCCATATAGCCTTTAGACTTGGTGTAACCACCAATAACTAAGTAATCTTTTGACTCTGCGACATGATGAATATAATAGAAATCCCTAAGTGTTTTTTGTTTGACCAACTTTAGGTTTTCATCGTATAATTTCAATTCATACAAATAAGGTTTGTTTGCTCCTTGAGGTCTTAAATCACTATAGGTGTTTACAAAACCACCAGAAAAAGGCAAGTAAAATACGTCTCCGCTACTCTCGGTCATATACCTATGCTCTCTGAAAAATTCACCTTCTGATAATATTGAGCTCTTAATTACTTTTTGCTTTGATGTTTTCAAATCTATTTGAACTGGTAGTAAATTGTTTTTTACTAGTAAGAATACCGTTACAATATTATCATGCTCAAATACTCCTTTAATTCCCCAATCTGTACTTATTTTTTGTACGCCATTAGAAGTTTGTAACAGTCCGCTAAAAATATTCTGATTATTAAATGAGGTGCTAATTTTGGATAAATTCACTTCTATTAATTTGCCGTCTTGTGTTTTTGAAATGAATAAATGACGTTTTTTATCAAACTTAGACCTTGTTTTAATAGCGATGAATCCACAACCTAACTTATACCTTTCAATTTCATGCGTATCAATGCTTCCATCGCTACTTAATTCAAAATTATTTTTATAGAACTTTTCATTTAAATAGTTTCGACTATTGGACATATAATTTCTAAAAACCGTAATTCCCTTATTAGTGAATTTAGCAGAATATATCTTATCGTAGTCTTTCAAAGAATTATTATTTCTAAATACTGTAATGTTTTCTATACTTTGAGAAGTATTTAAAGCGATAATATTATTTCTTTCTTTGGTTATAATAGAGAACTCATTTTTTGGAACACTCTTGCTTCTAGCATAGTATTTTGCCACAGCTCGTAGCGATAGAATGTCACCTTCTTTATTTATAACTGTTTTGTGCGTTCTATTTGAAACTAAAGTGTATGGAATATGGCTTCTTATTTTTCCACTTGTAATAATTTCTTCTAGTTTAACTGTGTTTTTTTGGCTTACTAGTGTGTTACTGATACCGAGTAATCCAATCAGTAACATTGCTTTAATTTTCATATTAATTATTGTTTTATTTTTTATGGAAGTTTAATTTTTGATGTACCTACTCTGAAATAAGAATTAGGACTAACGCACTTTACTTTGGTAACTTTTGAATTCAAGCGATTATCTCGTTCAATCCAAACTGCTAGATGTTTAATTCTATCATTATCAAACTCATCACGTACTTTTCTATAGTAGATTAGCACCGACCAATTGGAATACATTTGTGAAGACAGCACCTTATTAGGCTTTCCTAATAACTTTTGCACAGTATATTTACTTTCTCCAAAGATTCGTGTTTTAACTGTATTAAAAGGTTTGATATTGGAGTTATACGACTTCTTTGGTGTTTCTTTTTCATTCATATCACCACTTAAATCTAGCGGAATATCTGGTGGTGGTTTTGGTACGTGATTTCCAAAAATTTCATCACGAAAGAGATATGATGAAGCTATTATTACAAAACCAATAGTTATTACTAGAATCTTTTTTGTTTTCATTTTAATTATTATTTCCTTCAAATATCATTAAAAAAACCAAATACCCCAAATCTGGGTCACTCTATTTTTTAAGATACTTGGAAATTTACTTTATGTTAACAAAAAAGCAAGAGCAAGAAATCTTAGTATCGATAGGAAAAAAAATACGAGAAGTCAGAGAAGAACGAGGGCTTACGCAGTTCAATCTTGCTTATGATGCCGATTTATCAAAAAATCAAATTGGAAGAGTAGAAAGAGGAGAAAATAAATTATCTATAATTGCTATTATCAAAATAGCTAAAGCTCTTAATGTCCATATATCTGAACTATTATCATTTGATATTATAAAAGAATAAACTTCA
Organism: Tenacibaculum sp. Mcav3-52; assembly: GCF_022347665.1. Lineage (NCBI taxonomy): Bacteria > Pseudomonadati > Bacteroidota > Flavobacteriia > Flavobacteriales > Flavobacteriaceae > Tenacibaculum > Tenacibaculum sp. Mcav3-52. The sequence continues at coordinate 389,656 of NZ_JAKRGE010000001.1, forward strand.
AAAAAAGCTTAAAAATTGGAACAGAATAAAAGTTCAATTGATTTACCAAAGTCAATAACAGATTCAGCAAAACTAATTTACGTATCAGCTTTATTTGGAATTATAAATCCAATAATAGTTGAATTAACCACAAAGATTAAAAATTTCTCAAATCCAATAAATCTAGCTATAATTCTAATTAGCACAGGAGTTTTAGTATTATTTGCATATAATATTAACAAAGGAAAGAACTGGGCAAGAATTATTTTTACTGTATTATGCGGTTTAGGTTTATTAATGTCTCCGTTTGTTATTTCTGATAGTTTTAAACTAAATCCAATAATAGGTGTTTTATCTCTTGCTCAAGCAATTTTACAAATATTAGCAGTAGTTTTAATGTTTAAAAGAGACTCAAGAAAATGGTATAGAATGAAAAAATAATTTTTTAAAATTAGACAAAGAAATAGAAAAAAGGGTCATTAAGATATATCTGATTAAAAACAAAAAGATGAACCTAATGCTTATTTAATGAAAAAAAAACATATGAAAAAGAGGGGAAATGATGATATACATCCTAGATTTTTAGTAGAAAATCAAATATATTTCGACACATCTTCAATCAATGAAATAATAAGCAATCCTATAGAAGATTGTATTGCTACTCAACACTTATGGGCTAAAAAAGGCAGACGTATGTGTATTTCTGCATTAAATCTTTATGAAATTTTTAAGACCTCAAACGAACAAAAGAGAGAAGAAATCATATATAAAATAGGAGTTTTATTCTACGGTAGTTCTGGCTATATGGACACTCCTACAAGAATTCTTTTCGGTGAAATATTGGAATATGGAACAGGTGAGCTTACAGATTTTGAGAAAGCACTTAGGGATAGTTGGTTTAATGTTAAAAGAAACCCCAAAAATGTTGGGTTTAATTTGGACTTTGAAGATTTTAACGAAAGAAGAAATCAGCAAAAATTTTTATTTAAAACTCTTAAAATTGTTTTAAAAAAAGAGTATGAGCAAATGGGAGAAGAAGAAGTTTTTACACTTAGAAATGATATCGACCCTGTATCATTTATGGCTATTATGGGAATAAAAAAAATAATTAATAAGTTCCCGAAAATTGAAGCTAATAACCGTAACCATGTAACCTTAGTTCTAATATATTTTATTTTTTGCTTTGGAATTGAACCTCAAAACGATTTTATTGAGGACTACTGGAAATCAAAAAATAATGATAAATTAGAAAGCATACTTGCTAGAGCATTTTATTTGATAGAAAATTATTATGAAAGCTTGTTTAATTCTCCCTTTCTTAAAATGATGACTGATTTTATTATTCATGAATCTTCTAATAAAGGAATAGGTAGAGGTACAATGTCTGATGCTCTACATTTAATCTACTCATTTTATTGTTTGTTTTTCATAACTGACGATAGAGGCATTATAGAATATGCAAAAACTGAAAACTTTTTAAAACCTAGAGTTTTTTCTGTTAAAGAAGATTTTTCAAAAGTAAAAGAAAAAAACTCTGATAAAACAATATTAAGTAATATAACACAATATTTGTTTAGGTTAATTACAAGTTTACATGAGAGAATATTAGTTTATTTCAAAATACAGCAATAGAATTTCAATATTTCACTAAAAACTTTGAGTGAAATATGTAAATCTAGAGAAGTTAGTTTAGCTGGTTTCTTTAAAAACATAGACATTTATTGAATATAATAATACTAGAATAATGTTGATCGCTAAGCGAATCAACATTATTTGTTTTTAACTTTTTCATTAATAGAATTTTTCTTTGTACCAACAAACGAACTTATTATTTTAGATATTGGGAGTATTTTAAGTAGTTTACTCCAAGAGTTTGTTACTCTTTTTGCTTGTTTATCATTCATTATCCAAAATAAAATGGTTAATACAAAAATAAACGTAAGCACTATTACTAAATTTATACTCATAATTGTTATTGTTTTTTACTTTTTATTTACCAAAATTACAGGTGCTTAATTCTTTCCAGAAGATTATAAGCAAGGTTTGCAACTATCTTTTTTTACTTAATATTATTTCCTTATGTCCTCGACAGGATTCATAACTGTGACCTTATGCTTAGAAGACAGATGCTCTATCGTGACATGTTTTAATTGATTTTCAAAAGTGAGTTTTAAAACTTTCAAAAAAAAGGACATCATTTTTTAGTCCTTTAACAGCAAGGTATGTAAGTGGCTTAAAAAATAAAAGGACAACTACTTTTGCGTTCCGTAGTTTCATTCATTTCCTTTAAAAACAAAGTTAATTAGGTGTTTTTTTACCCATCGCGGACAATTACGACAATTAAGTTTTAGAAGTATGAATGTCAAAACTTCGCAGTCAATTAAATTGAAAATAGATATTAATTCATTTAGTTTTATACTAAGACAAATTATTAACAACATTAAAATCAATTATTATGAATAATTTTTTATCTCTTTTTTCAATTCTATTAGCAGTTTTATTAACAATTTTAAAAAAGAAAGACAAAAAAAGATTAAGAAAAACTTTTATAAGTTTAGGTCAATCTAATGCATTAAAAAACTTTAATTTCGGAATGGTATATCTACTAGTAGCTTTATCTATACCCTATGCTTGCTGTGTTGTTATCATATTATTATCCAAAGGATATGACATATACAGCTCGTTAGTTATATCTTCAATATTTCCGCTATCCGCTTTACATATTGTTTATAGAACACATAAATTATATGAAGACACAAGAGTTAAAAAAGAATAATTATAACAACAAAGACCACACTAAAAAAGTGTGGTCTTTTTACTTATTTTAATTATGTTACTTCACTCTAAGAATTATCTTCTACAGTAGCATTTGGTGCATTCTTTTTTACTGAAGCTATACCATTTTCCATGGCATCCTTACTTGAATACATCTCACTTGTTCCGATGATTTGTCCGTTAGCTGCTTTTAGATTAAAGTATGGACTTCCATCTTTAGCAGTTAATCTATCATACTTGTTATCATCTTGTGAATTTGTTTTAACAGATTCTATTCCGTTATTACAAGCTGCCTTAGTTGTATAAGCTTCACTAACTAGAATAGTTTGTCCATTTCCAGCTTTTAAGTTAAATCTAAATTGCCCAGATTTATCGGTTTTGATTTCAAATTTTGACATAGTATTTTTATTTTATTTCTTATTTTTTTAAAAATAATGAGATACTCTCACAAAAACAAAAGAAGGATTGTTTTTTGTTTGTTTTAAATTATAGTCCTTTAACCTTAAGTTTACTCAATAAATTAGAATCATATTATTTTTTATTATATTTATAGTGAAGAATATTTAAGTTAAAGTCGACTAATTTTTTTGCCTTGAAGAGTATAATCTAAATATAGATTATCTTAACAATCAATTAAATCCATGATAAACTTTAACTCATTTTATATAACAAGAAACTTATTAATTCGTTAATTTGCAAAAAAATTACAATTGTCACAAGCCGACTACATAAAGGATATAGCTAAGTTCGGGTTAGAAAATAACCGTGAAGAACTTTTACGTGCACTAAATGAATATATTGAACATTCACGAAAAACACGTAAAGTTAATTTTGCTTTACAGCTTCAATCCTTAATAAAAGACAGTTTAAAAGCTGAATCTAGTAGTGGCTTATTTAAAGTAGGACCTCAAAAATTTAGAGCAAAAAGAAATGATTCTCTTGATGATTTAATTTTAGAGAAAGTAACTTCTGATTATACTTTAAATGATTTAATAGCTCCAGACAAAGTTAAGGAAGAATTAGAATATTTTATAAAGGAACATAAGGCCATCGATTTACTTAAAAATTATCAATTACCTGTTTCTAATAAATTATTGTTTCATGGTCCTTCTGGTTGTGGTAAAACTTTATCTTCTTATATATTAGCGGGGGAATTAGATAAAATGTTAATGGTCGTTAACTTAGGTTCTATCGTTTCTTCTAAACTTGGTGAGACTAGTAAGAATTTATCTAATCTTTTTAGAAATGCTGCTGCTGAAGATTGTATTATCTTCTTTGATGAGTTTGATTCATTAGGGAAAGTCAGAGACTATAATCAAGACCATGGAGAAATGAAAAGAGTTGTAAATACAATTCTCCAATTGTTCGACTATTTACCTCAAGATACAGTAGTTATTGCAGCAACAAATCAACTTGATATGATTGATGACGCTTTACTAAGAAGATTTGATTTAAAAGTAGAATTAAGTCAACCTAATAAAACTCAAATAAAGGAATTAATTGAAAAAACTTTAAAGAAATCTCCTTTTAAAATAAAGTACAAAAAAGACTTAAATGAAATAGTCAATTTAAGTCTTGGTAAGTCTTTTTACGTTATTCAAAAAAACCTAATTACTGCAATTAAGCGTTCTCTTTTCGACATGAATGAAAATAATAAAAATCTTTTTATAGATATTCCTCTATGGAAAAAACTTCTAAAAAAAGAAGTTTAAGCTTCAGCTTCTAGTTCAATATCTCCTATATTATCTAATGTATTAATAGCTAACATTTCATTGTATAGCCTACCTGAGAGTTTATTTTGCGCTGCGTTTTCCCTTATAGATATTGCTATCGAAAACTCATGTTCTTTATTGTAATCAGCATCATCAAATAATACTTTTCTAATCATTTTATGATACATACAATTAACTCCTAAAACAAATGTATTATCATTAGCTATAATAACAGCTCTAGAAACAGTATATCTTACTTTTTGACTATTATTGAGAATTCTTCTTTTATAATAAGCATCTTGAGACCAGTTATTGGAGCTTTTTATCAATACGGCTTCATCAAATGTAGTTTCAGCAGATAAGGCTCTATTTAATTCATCATCAGTTATATTTTTAAATAAATTAAAAGCCATATGAATTGGATTGTAAGCTAGATGATTATTTTTTTTGGGTAACACTTTATAACATAGAGTTATATTAATTTCAAGCAAAGCGTTATTGTTTGGATGTACATTTAAATACTCTGGTATTTTTATTCGATAATACTTTACATTTCCATTTTTTATATCACCTGGGGAGATTTCATCTTCTAATACCATAACTATTCTATTATCATTAGAATAAGTGAGATTTTCTTCAAGAGGGATACCGTTTCCAACTATATATTTAGACTGTGATTCGGAAAAAGTATTAAAAGCTGCATATTTCTTATAAACTTCAGTACTATTAATTAATAATGCCTTATATGATTGGGTATTTAAATTTGGGTATAACTTCATAATCTTTGCTACTAAATTAGCTGCTAAAGGAGTTGAGAAACTTGTGCCGACATTTTTGTAAAAAAATTCGACTGAACCAGAATCATCATAAGGCTGACATAAAGCTTGTAATGAAGATGCTCCTCCTGTCAAAGGAAGACCGTATATGTCATCATCATAATTTCCTCCACCAAGTACCAAATCTGGCTTAAAAGTTTTATGCTTACTTGAATTTTCAAAACCTAAGTGATAAGTTCTAGTATAAATAGTTGGGTGGTTCTTATCTGTAAAAGCTGTAGGGGCTGATTCAATATAATTGTCTCCAACAGAACCGATAGTAATATTATTTATACTTTCTGCTGGTGTTTGAATATTAGTTTTCTCACTTAAAAAACTTGATGGATATTCTGAGAAATCTTGTTGGTTACGAGGCTCATAGTTACCTGTCGAAATAAAAATAAGTATATCTAAATCATATGCCAGTTTATCTAGAGCAAAAGCATAAGCCGAAAAACCAGAATTTATTTTTTTAGGTATCTCAAAATTTATTGTCAAAACAAATACTCTAACATCTTCTTCAAGACTAGCTTTAGTTATTAGTTCTTCAACCGTTGAAATAGGTAAATCCCCTGCTCTGTCATCTAATACCTTTATAGATAATAATTTCGCATCAGCATTAATTGTTCCGTTCGGGTTTTCTGCTATAGTTCTACCTAATGTAGCAAATGCACCTATGGAAGTACCGTGTCCAACATTATCTATTAAAGGATTATCTCCATATCTGCTGAAACTATTATCACTATTTATTATAATATCTCTAAGAGGAGTTAGATTACTTATCCCCGTATCAATCACTCCAATGATTGGAATTTCATCATCAAAATCTATTGAAAAAGGGTAATCTCTTTCAGATTCCCCATAAAGCCCTGGTCCAATTTTCGCTGTTGATGAACTATTGACAGATAAAATTATATCAAAGTTATCACATATCTCAGTTATGTCTCCTAAAGAAACATTATTGACTTCTATTGTATTATTAAACTCATTCCAATAATAAGGTATTTGTTTAACGTTTAAAAAATTAACTAAATCATTTCTAATAGAAGAATAATTAAATATTCCTGTTTCATCAACCAAATCAAATATATGTATACCCGAATCTTTGTTGTACCTAGAAACCATTTCATCAGTAGTTAAAAGGTCAAATTGTTCTATATATCTAATTATAGTGTCATATTTAGGTGAATTATGATTTTCTTCAATTAGATAAAGGTTAATTTGATGAATGAAATTATCAAAAGAAGATTCATTTACAATAGCAAAAATCACCTTTGTATTTAGGTCGTCAAATTTTATTCCAGATAATCCAAAATTGTTTAAATATTTAAAGCCAAAACTATCTTCGTCAAAACTCCCATAGAAAAAAATTTCAATATAATTTATGTGATTTGATACCTTTAGAGCAGCTTGCCTTTTGTTAATCCTTTCTTGTAAATTAGTTTTAAAATTATTTAATGATTTTGTGAAAGAAACTGCTGCTGGTTCAAAATATTCTGGAGGCTTTATTTCATCTTCTTGTTTATTTGCTCTAGCTCTATACTTAAATCCTTTAAAATCTTTAGAAGGATTCTTAAACAATAGGTGTGGGTATTTTTCACTCAATTTTATTCTACTTTAAATAATATCAACTTTACATTAAAAACATAAGTTAACATTATGGTTTTCCATATTTTTCATAATTATTTAAGGAGAGAAGTAAATATACAATTAACTATCTAAAATAAAAACAACCATTATTTTAGTTTTTTTGACCTTAATGATAGTGGAGTTTTGTGGTGGGTTTCTCACTCAAAGTGTACCATTTTGCATATATTTGTTACTATCCTTTGTCATAAGGAATTACTTAAAAACATCAGTAAATATAGTATTTACAAGACATTGGGGCATTAGCTCAGTTGGCTAGAGCGTTTGACTGGCAGTCAAAAGGTCATCGGTTCGACTCCGATATGCTCCACTATTTTTAAAATTATGATTGAGTTTACCACAGCTTCTAATCAAACAGAATTGCTTCAAATATTGAAGTTGCAATAACAGAACTTGCCTGGTAATTTATCAGAAATAGACAAAAAAGAACAAGGTTTTGTTACCGTTCATCATGATTTGGAATTACTGCAAAAAATGAATGATGTACATCCGCATATTATTTCAAAAAGTAACGGACTTGTTGTTGGTTATGCTTTATCCATGTCTAAAATTTTCAGAAATGACATCCCTATTCTCATTCCTATGTTTGATGAAATAGACACTACTTCAGAGGGTGCTAAACCTTATATTTTAATGGGGCAAGTTTGTATAGACAAACATTACCGAGGAAAGGGAATTTTTAGAGGTTTATATACTAAAATGAAAGAAGAACTCTCTGAAATATACGATTCTATCATTACTGAAATTGATAAAAAAAACACTCGATCTATCAATGCACATAAAGCGATTGGTTTTAGAACTTTAAAAACCTACACAAGTAACGACCAAGATTGGGAAATTGTTTATTTAAAGATTTAATAAGGTAAATCGGTAGGCTCAATAAAATTGATTGTCGGTTCGTATAATTCCGTTAACAGATTCTTTATTTCAGCTATAAATTCTTCTAATCTTTCTTCTGTAATAGCGTTATCAGGTTTTCGATAATTAGATGAGAAATTCATCTGTAAAAAGCCACTTTTTAAGTTTTTGAAGGAGATAATTCCTGCTGTCAATCGTTTCTCAAAATTAAATTGTGTGTGTTGAGTATATAAAAACGCATATAACATTACCTGAATGGCTTTGTGGTATTTTAAATCGCGTATCACTTCAAAGTCGAGTACTTTTAAGTTCGTGCTATCAACCATTCCTGTTTTATAATCAATAATTCTAGTAACACCGTTGAGTTCATCAATTCGATCGACAATTCCTTTTATTTTTATCGGAAAATTAATTCCTTCAACCATAATTTCTGAAGACAGTTCTTGCTCAGTAGCAATTATTTTTAGTTGGTTATTCTCATCTTTCAGCAATTGTTTTTCCTTTAGTAAAAAATTCTCTACAAAACGATTTGCAACTTCAAAAATTAATCGATTCTTTCCTGTAGTTAAATCTCCGTTTTTAAAATGTTTTGAAAAATAAAAAGTTACGAGTTCTTTGGTTTTCTTCTGCATATTTTCAACATCTCCTAATTGCAAATATTTTCCTTCAAAGGGTTTATATAATTCTTCTAAGATATCATGCACAACAGTTCCCATCGTATTTGCAGCAACTGTTTCTTCAACGTCGTCTAGTTCATTAATTTTTAAAATTTTCTGTTTGTAAAAGGCAATCGGATTGTACAAATAATTGGTTAATGCTGATGGAGAAATCCCTTTTTGAGCTAATTCTTGTAAGCGTTCAAGAACTTTTTCATCCTTCTGAATTTCTTTTAATTGAACAGGCGATGTTACTACTTTAGGACTAACTATTTTTTCGGTAATATCGTCTCGCATCATTTCTAACTGCGTTACAAAACGACTTTTTTCTCCGCTTCCAAATACATCATGCTCTGTATTGTACAAAATGTAAATGTTTTTAGCACGTTGTAACAATCGGAAAAAATGGTAGGAGAATAGAGCATCTTTTTCTCTGTAGGTTGGCAACCCAAATTCAATCTTTACATCAAAAGGAATAAACGTGTTTTGTTGCTGATTGGCAGGCAAAACTCCTTCATTCACAGAAGTTATAATAACATTTTCAAAATCTAATACACGTGTTTCTAATACTCCCATTAACTGCAACCCTTGTAAAGGTTCTCCTTGAAATGATAAACTTTCCGATTGTATTAGTTGTCTAAAAAACTGATGTAAGGTTTTTAAATCTTGTACATAACCAAACTCATTATGCAAGTTTTGTAACTGAGTAAATGCAGTATAAAATCGGAATAAGTACTCTTTTTCTAACTCGTTAGTATTTTCCTTCAACAAGTTAATTAACTCTATAATTCTGTTTAAAAACTCACTAATTGATACTAACGGATTAAAAATTGTCGTTATAGTTTTCTTTATTTCTTCACTTACAACAGACAAAAATGTTACAACCTCTTCTTGACCAACAAACGTATTGTTTTCTTTAGCAATAGCTTCTGAAAGTGTATCGGCTATATTAGTTTGCTCATCAATCTGTAATAATCGATAAATGGTGGTATCTTTTACTAATCGAATTACATCTTTATGATAAAAAAGATTTTCTTTCTTCTTTTCTAACTTTTCTTGATTTATAAATAGATGGAAAATAGCAAATACTAAACTTGTCGTAGGGACATCTTTTAAAGGATACCCCATTGTAATGTTAACTGCATTAACAGTTGCAGGTAATGAGTTTAAAGTAATTGGTAACAAAGTTTCATCTGATAAAACCAATGCTGTATTGTTGTAATTAGGAAGTTTAGCTAAAATCTCCCCTGCATATTTTATCTGCGTGATGTTTTTTGAAGCTCCGATAACCTCAATATGTTTCTTTTCAGAAAAATATTCTTTAATCGTTTGAATTGGGTGCTGCTGATAATACTTCCATCGAGTTTTGTACTTCCTTAAAAAGCTTCCTGCTTGGTGTTGACTTTCGTAAAACGTTTTGTCAATATCCCAATAAGCTTCTGCATTTCCATTCAACAAAAATTGTTCAAACAAGAATTCTTCCGCTGCATTTAATGCATTGAACCCGATAAAAAAGTATTTTTTCTGTTGATTTCTATGGATAAAATCCGTTACTTTTTTAGTTGATTCTCTATATAAAACCCCTTGGTATCCGATATTATTTTCAAGTAAAAACTGATAAAAAGTATCGTAATATTTATTCAACTTTTCCATGAAAGCAAAATGATCTTTCATTAATTCAGTTTCTTGAAACTCTCCCTTTACTGACCATTTTCGTAAGCGATGAATGTCTCGCAAATACACAAATATTTCTCGTGTGTTAATCAAATGCTGATCGATCTCATTAAAATCTTGCAATACTGTAAATGCCCATGATGAAAACACATCAAAAGAATCTGGGGTTTCTTCTTGTTTTTTATAAATTGTATAAAAATGAAAAAGGAGCTGGACGGAGTCTACCTTTTTCATTTTTGAAATTTCTTCAACAAAATCACCAATATTGATAATCTCTGGTAAAAAACCTGCCGAAATTTTCTTTTTAAACGTTTCTTTTACAAAAACTCCTGCCCTTTGTGAAGGCAATATAAACACAACATTTTCAAACGATTTGGTGTTTTGTAAAATAATATCTAATGTTTCTGAGATAAAAGACTGCATACCTTGGTTTTCTTGTAAGCAAAGTACAATTTTTATCCTACTTTTGATAGTACAGACAATATATGATTATGAACACAACGAATACTTTAAAAGTAGCTTTGATTCAATCGGATTTGGTTTGGGAAAATCCAACAGAAAATAGAAAACGATTTGAAAAAAAAATCAATGGTTTATCAGACGAGATCGATTTAATCGTTTTACCTGAAATGTTTACTACAGGTTTTACCATGAATGCTTCAGCAGTTGCTGAAATTATGGAAGGAGAAACAGTACAATGGTTGCAAAATTTAGCACAAGAAAAGAGCATTGCTATTACTGGAAGTATAATTATTAGTGAAAATAATAATTTTTACAATCGTTTATTATTTGTGCATCCTTCAGGAAAAATAGATTCGTATAACAAAAAACATACGTTTACGCTAGCAGGCGAACATGAAGTATTTTCTGCAGGAACTGAAAGAATTATAATTGACTATAAAGGATGGAGAATTTGTCCGTTGATATGTTATGATTTACGTTTTCCTGTATGGGCCAGAAATACTGAAAATTACGATTTATTACTCTATGTGGCAAGTTGGCCTAAACCGCGTATTGAAGCATGGGACAGCTTATTAAAAGCGCGTGCTATTGAAAATATGAGTTATACGATTGGAGTAAATAGAGTAGGTGTAGACGCTAACGGTTATGAATATATTGGAAATACGGTTTGTTACGATACTCTAGGCAATTGTTTAGTCAAAAATAATCTAGGAACTGAGGAAATATTGATTATTGAACTAAACAAACAAGAGCAAGCAAAAATTCGTGATCGATTTTGTTTTTTAGATGACAGAGATGCCTTTGTTATTAAAAAATAACGTCATTACGAGGAATTTATGACGAAGTAATCTGTTTGTAGAATAACCATAAACCAGAAGATTACTTCACTACCGTTCGTAATGACGCTACTTAATCAGTTTATGCAGGAATCATCCATTTAAAATTGAACTTAGTATCTGGTACTACAATACGTTCTGTGATTCGATACATTCTATCTGGTAACTTCATTAAGAAATCTCGTGCTTTTTCTGCTTCTGAAGTTAAATTAGTAATCTTATCTATTTCCCAAGCTTCATTTAGTTTTCTCACAATATCAACATAGTCAAAGCCGGTGTATACACCTATTCGTTGCGCAACGGTTGAAAAATCGTCAAACAGACTTCCTTTCTCCCCAAATGATTCTCTTAAATGCATTGCAGGCATAACTATTTTGTGTTTCATCATGTGTTGAAATGCCAACATCATTTCACTTGGGTCAATCTTGAAGATTTCCTTTACAAACTCTGTATACGCTAGGTGATGACGCATTTCATCTCCCGCAATAATTCGAGACATTTTTGCCAAAGCTTTGTGCCCTTTCTTTTTCGCTATTTTTGCTACATTTAAGTGCGAAATATACGTTGCTAGCTCTTGAAAACTAGTGTAGACAAAGTTTTTATACGGATCTGTTGCTGTACCGATATCAAATCCATCAGCAATTAAATGCTGTGTAGATACTTCTACCTCACGCATATTTACTCTTCCTGAAAGATATAAATACTTATTTAACACATCTCCATGACGATTTTCTTCAGCTGTCCAAGCACGAATCCATTTTGCCCAACCATTGTCTGGTTGTTGTGTTACTCCATCTAAATCTAACAACCATGATTCATAGGTTGGTAAAGCTTCTTCAGTGATTGTGTCACCTACTAAAACCACCCAAAAATCATCGTTAAGCTCCTTTGAAATTTCTTGAATTTCTTTTACTTCATCGATAAAAGAATCTTTTTGAGAATTAGGTAAAAAATCGGTTGGTTGCCAAATTTTTTCAATTGGCATTAAGAATTTGTCTACAAAACTGTCTATATTTTTTTCCAGCGTTTGCATTACTTCCTTTCGTATGTTTTGTAATGACATAATAAAATTTAAGGGTTATATTTATTGTTGTTTGTTTTTAGTGTATTCCAGATTTAACTGTTGCTTCCACTTTGGTAATTAACTCATCAAACGGTAAGCTATCTACTTTTATAGGTTCGTGAGTCTGGATCTTTATAGGACTTCCTATTCCTAATGGAAATTTTCCGTATTTAAATACTTTCCACGAATTATTTATTGATAACGGAACGATATAAGCTTGTGGATTGTATTTAGCTATCATTTTAAGCCCGTTTACAGAGAATACCTTTGGTTTTCCTGTTCTACTTCTTGTTCCTTCCGGAAAAATTGCGGCAGACCATTTATTTTTATTAATTCGTTTGGCGAACTTACCTAATTCAGATAAGGCTTGCTTAGGATCTTTCCTATCAATTAAAGCAGCTCCACCATATTTTAAATTGAAAGAGATACTGGGAATTCCTTTCCCTAGCTCTTTTTTTGATACAAATTTTGGGTAGTGTTTTCTAAGGTACCAAATTATTGGCGGAATATCAAATGTACTTTGATGATTTGCTACAAAAATCAACGTTGTGTTTTTTGGCAACTTGTGTTTATTTTCAAATTGAACGCGAATTCCTAAAATCAATAAAGATTTTATTAGGAACCAATTCATAATATTTACTACATTTTGGTGTCCTTCTTGACCAAAGAGTTTTAACCCTAACCATTGTATTGGATGGAAAATTAATAGTAAAGAGAAAAACACCAATGCAAAGATTGATGATAAAATATAACTTAAAACCTTCATTCTATTTAGTTGTTTTGTTGTTTACTAGTTTCTTTTTTAACTAACTAAAACCGTTACAAAAACATACCGATTTCATTATTAAAACTTTACTAGTCCGCAAAAATAGAAAATCCCGCGGAAGCGGGACTATAATTTTATCTTAAAACCAATTATTCCAAGGAATTCTTGAGAGAATTAATAACAACGCTAATCCGTAAAAGATAGCAAAGGATTTAAACTTGGCTTCGCTTTTTACTTGTTTTTTATGTTTAGACCATCCTATCGTAATTAACACTATAGCAATAATCATAGTTAATGGGTGTTCAATTGCCAATAATCTTGCTGCTGGTTCTTTCATCACCTCTCCTCCATTAGCTTTTAATGCTTGATACCAAGGAGACATAAAATACCATCCTAAGCCTATTAATAATTGAATATGAGTTGTGATTAAAGTAAATAAACCTAAACGGAACTCTTTATGGGTAAATTCTTTTTTTTGTACTAAGCCTATAATAGCATTTACTACCGTAAATATTAAAACTGCTAATACAATATATGCCCAATAAGAGTGCAAATTTTTCATCATGATTTGTTAATTTTTTGTACTTGTAAAAGTACTGAATTTTCTGCATAAAAAAACCACCTCTTTTGAGGTGGTTTTCAATTTATTTCTAATTTGAAATAATTAGAAGTTATATCTTACTGAGAAGTTCCATGTAGTTCCAAAACCGAAAAACACTTTGTTCCCCGTGTCTATACCTCTAAAATCAACTCCTGTAGCATCTCTCTCGTCACCAAAGTAGTTAGTAGCAGATTCTGCAATGTACTCTTCATCGAATAAGTTATTTACGTTAAGTCTGAAGTTTAAAGATTGATTCTTCTCTTCGCTTAATATCCACTTATATGACATACCTAAGTCAGACAAAGAGTATCCTGGTAATTGTAAAGAACCATTATGATCAACCTCATCAAAATCATCAGCATTAATTCTTGAATATAATCTATCAACAAAACGTTGATTATAATCAATCTTGAAGTTCTTGAAAGGTTTAACCTCAATTCCTAATCTAGCTGTAGTTTGTGCAGCATCACCAACTTTAACACCATCTAAATATAATGTTTCAGTTTCTGGGTTACCATTAATATCTAAGATAGGGTTATTATCATTGTCTAAATAAGTAGCAGAAACAGTTGATCCATATTCCCAGTCTCCATAAGAAAACATACCTAATAATCTTACATCTTCAGTAATATCGTATGTAAAATCTAATTCTGCTCCCATATGAATTTGCTCTACTCCTTGAATATCAGCATTGGCATTTTCTCCATTAAATCTAGAAGATATAGAAATAAACCTATCTTTCCATTGAGTTCTATATAAATTTATATTAGTTCTAAAACGCTCAGTTCTGTATCCATATCCTAATTCAAAACCTAAAACTTTTTCATTCCTAGGGTTAGGATTTACATTATTCGTGTTATTTAAGAAAATAGCATCAAATTTAGGCTGTTGAGAATAATAACCAGCGTTAGCAAATACGTTATGTTGCTCATTAACATTCCAGTTAATTCCACCTTTAATATTTCCACCCCAAATAGTTTCCCAATCTGTTTTTTGATCTGGATCAGAATCTAAAAAGTTAAAATAATCAACTCTTTGAAACCCTTGATTAGAGACAGCACCTTGAATAAATGCAGATATATTATCATTTTTATACTCTAATTGAGTAAATGCTCCTAACCATCTGACGTTGCCATCATTGTAATAAGCAATTTTATCTTCTTTATCTGTACTTTTGAAAACGTTCCATAAAGCACCTAAATCAGAACTATATTCCGTATTATAAACTGCTCCTACATTATTATCATCTCCATTTTCTTGAAAACCGTTTGCTCCTAATAAATTATCAACTCTTCTATAATGAATCCCTGTATAAGATCTAATATCAATTCCAAAATCAAGAGTTAAGTTTTCATTTAATTCAGTATTAAAATTAGATAATAACCCAAACCAATTATGTGAATTAACAGAAGCCCTTCTTGTTAAACCATTACCTCCAGAGTCGTTAACACCTCCATTGTTTGCCCTTGTATATAATCCTCCATCTGCAAAAGTAACTGTATTACCTTGGTTATAACTAGATATTTTATCCCACATTACTAGACCATTAGATGGATCTCTAAATATTTTACTTGAAGCATATTCTCTAACATTTCTACCTCTACTATCCAGTACATCATTTCCAGAAGCATCTTTTTTATTCAAATAACCTATATCACCTGTTCCTCCTCCACGCCCAAAAGAGACATAAGCAGAAGTAGATAATGTAGATGAATCATTAATATCCCAATTCCAGTTTAAGGAAGCTACTGGTTTATGATAGAAATTTCTTCTCCAATTAAACTCTTCACCATTTAAATAACCATGATTGTAATTATATTTTTTACCATATTGTAAATAATCTCCTAAAGTAGCCATGTTAAAGAAACTCCCTGTTCTTTGATTATGAGCTTGAGGAGCTCCCGTTAACATAAATTGTAAGTCATGAGCATTGTTAAGTTCCCATCCAAGTCCTATAAAATAATTATACCCTTCGAATTCTGTTCCGTCAACATAGCCGTCACCTGCTGTTCTGCTCATTAAGAAAGATGCAGCAAAACCATTTTCATTTTTACCTGTAGAGTAAGTAGCTAATGTTTTTAAGTAATTATCATTACCATAGGAAGCTAAAATAGAACCTCCTTCTTTTTTATCAGTTGTTTTTGTTACAATATTAATAGTCCCTCCAACAGAAGATATTGCTAACTTTGAAGAACCTAAACCTCTTTGTACTTGCATTGCCGTTGTTACATCTGACAAACCTGCCCAGTTAGACCAGTATACTGCTCCATTCTCCATATCATTAACAGGAACTCCATTAATTAAAACTGCTACGTTTTCTTGTGAGAAACCACGAATATTAATACGTGCATCTCCAAAACCACCACCAGATTTAGTTGCATATACAGATGGTGTACTGTTTAAAATTTCAGGAAACTCTTGAGACCCTAACTTCTCTTGAATTTCTGAAGCTTTAATTGTAGATACTGCTACAGGCGTTTCTCTATCCTTAGCTACATCTATTAAACCTGTTATAACAACCTCACCTAAAATATTAGATGGTTCTAAAGCGATAGTTCCTAAATCAGATGGTCCTGAAAAAGAAACAGTTTTGTTAGTATACCCAACAAATGATACTATAACTGCTCCAGACTCTGAACTAGCGTTTAGTATAAACTTTCCATCAAAATCAGTCGCAGATCCGTTAGTAGTCCCCTTTACTACAACGTTAGCTCCTGGTAATGGTTCCCCCATTTCGTCAACTACTGTACCAGTAATTTTTGTTTGACCTAAAACCGTAGCTGTTATAAAGAACAAAGCTACAAGTAATACATTTTTAAATGTTTTCATTTTTTAATCTAATTGTTATTAAATGCAGGTGCAAATATCCTGCTTTTCATTAGTGCTAATATTAACTTAATGTTAAGTTTTAACAAGAAATTAAGACCTTGCCATATCTAAAAAAAGATTTTAGACACTGAACAACAAAAACTTAACCCCTAGAGCTATCGTTAACAAAATCTATATATAAGTTAAAAAAAGTATAAGAGATACGATTAACTAGAGCTTAATCGTTTGTAAGTTTTTTTTTGAGCTAGTTCTTTTCCTAATTCTACACCAAATTGATCGTATGAAAATATATTCCATATAACTCCTTGAGTAAAAATTTTGTGTTCATATATAGCTAAAAGCATTCCTAAAGAATAAGGTGTTAGTTTTTTTAAAACTATTGAGTTACTAGGATGGTTACCTTTAAACACCTTATATGGTAAGAGCTTATTTATTTGACTTAATTGATTATTAA
The DNA here is from genome assembly GCF_022347665.1 of Tenacibaculum sp. Mcav3-52. Lineage (NCBI taxonomy): Bacteria > Pseudomonadati > Bacteroidota > Flavobacteriia > Flavobacteriales > Flavobacteriaceae > Tenacibaculum > Tenacibaculum sp. Mcav3-52. Next base: position 406,783 of record NZ_JAKRGE010000001.1, read on the forward strand.
TTTTTAAATCTAAATGAGCCTCTTCTTTTGTTCTTCCAAAAGCTAAAGCTTCTTGTTGCGCAAAATAATTTGCGAGCAATTTTTCATGATGATCCTCTAGATTATGTAACGATTCTTTAAACCCTATAAAGTCAACAGGTATTAACTTTGTTCCATGATGTAATAATTGCATAAATGCATGTTGAGAATTTACACCTGTTCCTCCCCAAACAATTGTTCCTGTTTGATAATCAACTTTATTTCCGTTTCTATCAACATCTTTACCATTACTTTCCATCACCGCTTGTTGTAAATATGGTGGAAGTTTTTCTAAGTATTCACTATATGGCAATACCATTTCGGTTTCAGAATCGAAGAAATTATTATACCAAATACTTAAAAGAGCTAAAACAACTGGTATATTTTTATTAAAGTCAGCTGTTTTAAAATGGTCATCCATTTTTTCGGCTCCTTTTAATAATTCTTTAAAATTTTCAAACCCTATAGACAGAGAGATTGATAAACCTACGGTTGACCAGAGAGAAAAGCGTCCGCCAACCCAATCCCACATTGGAAATATATTTTTTTTATCAATTCCAAAACTATCAACAGCTTCAGTATTACAAGAGACTGCAACGAAATGTTTAGAAACATCAAAAACAGTTGCATGTTTTAAAAACCAATCTCTTATTGTATTAGCATTATTAATTGTTTCCTGTGTTGTAAAACTTTTGGAAACTATTATAAAAAGTGTTGTTTCTGGGTTTATTTTTTTAAGAATTTCTGAGACATGGTCTCCATCAATGTTTGACACAAAATGTATGTTCAGTTTATTCTTGTAAAACTGCAATGCTTCTGTAACCATTTTTGGACCTAAGTCAGATCCTCCAATACCTATATTAACAACATCTGTTATTGACTTACCTGTGTACCCTTTCCATTTTCCTGAAATAACTTTATTACTAAAAGCTTTCATTTTTCGTAAAGCTGTTTTAATTTTAGGCTTTACATCTTTTCCTCCTACAAAAACGGGTAGGTCTGTACTACTTCTTAAAGCTGTATGCAATACTGCTCTGTTTTCCGTAGCATTAATTTTGTCTCCTGAAAAATATTTTTCAATAGCATCTTTTAATTCGACTTCTTCTGCTAAAGAAATTAATAAGTCGATTGTTTCTTGAGTTATTCTATTTTTAGAATAATCAACACTTAATTCATCTAACAAAATAGAAAAATTATCTTTTCTGTTTTTATTCTTACGAAACAGTTCTTTTAGCTCATAATTTTTCGCTTCATTAAAATGTTTTATTAACTTCTCCCAAGCATTTGTCTTTGTCGGGTTTATATTTTGTAAGGGCATAATTAATTAGTAGCTAAAATTTCTTTTTCTTTAAATGAAAGTGGTTCAGGTTGTGGTAATTTTATATTATCTAACTGTCTTTTAAGTGGTTTTATATACTCTAAATACGTTGGTTTTATTTTAGGGTCTAAAGGTTCTGCTGATGGTAATTTTTCACGAAATGGATCTACTTGTCGTCCATTTTTCCAAAAACGATAACAAACATGCGGACCACTTGTGTTACCTGTCATACCAACCCAACCTATAATATCTCCTTGCTTCACATAATCTCCTACTCTAACATTACGTCTTTTCATGTGTAAATATTGTGTCGTATAGGTACTATTATGTTTTACTTTCACATAATTACCATTTCCTCCTCTTCTTGTTGATTCTACAACAGTTCCACTTGCTGTAGTCATAATTGGAGTTCCATACCTAGCTGCGAAATCAGTTCCTTTATGTGGTCTTACTCTATTGCCATATAACTTAATTCGTCTTCTTAAATTGTATCTTGAAGAAATTCGATATTGGAATTTAATTGGTGATTTTAAAAATGCTCTTCGTAACATATTTCCTTCCTGATCGTAATACTCTGGAATTTTTTTTATTGAATCGGCTACATATCTGTAAGCATACAAATCTTCTCCGTTATGTTTAAAAATAGCTGCTTTGACTTTACCATAGCCAACAAAGGTAGTATCATTAATAAACTTTTCTTCATATATCAACTTAAATGTATCTCCTTTTTGCAAACGATAAAAATCTAAGGTCCAAGCATAAATATCTGCTACAGTATTCGTTAACGTTGGTTTTAACTGTAGACTATCCATTGTTACAGATAAATTAGAGTAAATTTCACCAGCTATTTCTTTTTCAACAGTTTTTATCTTTTTTCTATGTTTATATGCAGATATTATTGAGTCTTTAAAATCTATAACTGTAGCTTCTACTTTATTATGTTTGTAAATAAAAACTTGAGCCTGATCTAAACTATCTTTTGAAGCTAAAATTGTGTACGCCTTTCCAGATCGTATTCTCCTTACATCAAAAGTATCTTTAATTTTAGTCGCTATCTCATTAATTTTTGGGTACATTACGTGGTGTCTATCCATAATAACGCCAAAACTTTCTCCATTATTTATAGTATCGTTAATAACCTTATAGTTATCTAAATTAAACCCGTAAGCTATAACAGGTTTAGGTTTTTCTATTTTAACGGGCTCTTGCACGACTACTTTCTTTTCTTTTTTACACGAAAAGAACAGACATAAAAGAATAAATGTAAAAATGATTTTTTTCAAAAAAAGCTGCTTTAAATTTGGGTTTATGCGCAAAAGTACAAATAAATAGTATTTTTTCTCTCACTTTAACAATTCTTAAACAGCTTATATTTTTTTAATCAACAATTATTTCAAAAGGATTTGCTAATCCTTTATAAGCATCTAATTCTGCTCGTAAAGAACCTACGGCTAAGGAAGCTTTCATTTTTATTGGTATTTTATTATCATCTGCCGAAATCCAAATGGTAACACTTTCTTTAGCTTTAAAAACTCTACCTGCTTGTACTAATGGTCTAAATTTTTGTGTTTTTACTTTACCAAATTTTGTTTTTAATGTTTCATAGCCTAAAAAACGCAATTTAAAAGGGTAACTTTTATTATCAAAAAACATATCAAGCTTAATTTCATCTCCTTTTCTTAATTTTTTTGTGTTCTGACTTCTTAAAAAATAGAACGTAGAAATCATATCTTGAGGAGACTTAATAGAAATTAACGTATCTTTTTGTTTACGGAAATCCTGTACGTACGCTGTTTTTTTCTTGTGATTAAAGGTTATATGTCGATTTTTCTTATGTCCGCCCTCATCTATTTTTCTTTTGAATAAGTAGGGCTCAACTTTATCAATTCCAAAGTAACTTTCATATCTATCATCAACTTTAAAGAACCAACTAATAACACCAGTTGTTTTACCTGTTCCTATAGCATGTAGTACTTTTTGGTTATTTAGGTTCTTCTCTTTTAGTTGTAAAACAGCTGTTCCTGCTTTTAAAAAACCACTATAACTCATATCAAACCGAAGCCACTCTCCGCTTTTGTATGCTTTTGGTTGACTTTGTGCAAAAAAACTTTGTGCAACGATTAAAAATGTAAAAAACAATATTCTTTTTCTCATAATGTTCAAACTTATGAAAATTGATAGACAATTACCATTCCAAAAATTAAAAAAACTGTTTAACAGAACATTATGCTTCTTTTATCTTCTTGTTACTAGAATTTAAAAAGTTCCCCAATTTTTTAATTCTTCTTCGCTCCATAAGTATGGAAAGAAAATTCTTCTTTGGTACTTTGGATGTAAATACTTTCTCCAATTACTTCCTCCTGTGGCTTCCAAATCCCCATCAGTTCCTCCTAAATATTTTCCTGCTGCATTGTAATGAGCCATTACCCATTTTACATTTACTGTATAATCGTAGTGACGCATTGCTTTTATTAGTTCTTCATTTGCTTGAACTTCTTCAGGTAATTGTTTGAATTTTTTTGAAAGGTTACAGTCATTATAATCTTCCATAAAATCTATAAATTCACCCATATACTTTTTCTCAAACAAATTTAATAATGTTGTTTTTTGACCCGTTGTATAATTTTTACCTGCTGCTTGCCAATATAAGTGATCATAGGCATTTTTAAATGATGAATTTCTATCAATTGTATCTCGATAACGAGAATCTATCAAATTAATAAGATCGGTAGACGCAAATTCAATCTTACGATATTGTGCACTTTGAAAACCACTTGCTGGTGTTAATGTGTTTCTGAATTTTAAGTATTGATCTACATCCATTCCATCACCCATAACTGTAAAAGAACTACATAACATATCAAAATAACGACTTATACGCATTAAATGCTTTGAGAATTTATCTGGTGTAATTTCTTCTGCTTTTGCTACTTGGTCAATTTCCCACAAAATCATTTTAAACAACAGTTCATTTACTTGATGATACATGATAAAAACCATTTCATCTGGTAACGTAGTTCTAGGAATTTGCAATCCTAAAAGTGCATCTGTTTGTATGTAATCCCAATAAGTTATTGGCTCACTCCATAGCAGTCCTTCTAACATTGCTTCTACAGGAACTCCTAACTTATCGTATTTTTCTTCTATTGCCTTTAATATTTCTTCTTTACTCATTTTCTTGTTTTTTTGAGAAAAAAGAAAAGAGAAAAGAGAAAACAGACAGTCTAACTATCTATTTTCATTTCTCTTTTTTCTATTATCTATCTTAGTCTATAAAGTTCCTCTTAATTGTTGTTCTCTTTCAATTGATTCGAACAATGCTTTAAAGTTTCCAGCTCCAAAACCACGGGCTCCCATTCTTTGAATAATTTCAAAAAATAAAGTTGGACGATCTTCTACTGGTTTTGTGAAAATTTGTAATAAATATCCTTCTTCATCAGCATCAATCATAATTCCTAAAGATTTTAGCTTTTCAATATCTTCTCTTAGCTCGTGACTAAATTCTTCTAATCTTCCTGGGACTGCTTTATAATATTCTTCTGGTGGTGTTGATAAGAACTCTACTCCTTGAGACCTTAATTGGCTTACTGTTTTTATAATATCATCAGTAGCAACCGCAATGTGTTGTACTCCTGCTCCTTCATAAAAATCTAAATACTCTTCAATTTGAGAACGTTTTTTTCCTTCAGCTGGTTCATTTATTGGAAATTTAATTCTTCCATTTCCGTTAGACATTACTTTACTCATTAACGCTGAATATTCTGTATGAATTTGCTTATCATCAAATGATAAAAAGTTTTCAAACCCCATTACATCTTCATACCATTTTACCCAAACATCCATTTGATTCCAACCAACATTACCTACCATGTGGTCGATATATTTTAATCCTGCTGCTGGTGGATTATAATCTGATTCCCATTTTTGGAAACCTGGTAAAAATGTTCCGTTATAGTTTTTACGCTCAACAAACATATGAACTGTTTCTCCGTACGTATAAATCCCTGCTCTTACAACTTCTCCGTGCTCATCTTTTTCTACAGTAGGCTCCATGTACGATTTCGCACCACGTGAAGTTGTTTCTTCGTACGCTTTTCTTGCATCTTCTACCCAAAGCGCTACCACTTTAACTCCATCACCATGTTTTACAATATGATCATTAATTGGAGATTTACTGTTTAATGGTGTTGTTAAAACCAGCTTAATTTTGTCTTGCTTAATAACATAACTTACTTCTTCTGTAGACCCTGTTTCTAACCCTTTATAAGCATATGATTGAAAACCAAAAGCCGTCTTATAAAAGTGTGCTGCTTGCTTTGCATTACCAACATAAAACTCTACATAATCTGTTCCTAAAAGTGGTAAGAAGTCTTGCGCTCCTTCAAATATTTTTTCTAAACCGTAGTTTACTGATTTTATTTCTTTTGACATTTTTCTCTATTTTGAAAATTTGATAATTAGTTAATTTGAAAATTGAATTGAAACATTTTCAAATTGTCACATTAATATACTGAATTACTCTAGCCAAGATTTATAATAATCTTCATCTGCTATTTTCATAGCTTCTTCAGTTACTTTTAAAGGTTTAAAAGTATCTACCATTACTGCTAGTTCTTCAGTTACTTTTTCTCCGATACTTCTTTCTGTGGCTCCTGGATGTGGCCCATGAGGAATACCTGCTGGATGTAAAGAAATATGACCTGCATCTATATCATTTCTACTCATAAAATCTCCATCAACATAATACAATACTTCGTCAGAGTCAATATTACTATGATTGTATGGTGCAGGAATAGCCTCTGGATGATAATCATACAGCCTCGGAACAAAACTACAAATTACAAAAGCATCCGTTTCAAATGTTTGGTGTACTGGTGGCGGTTGGTGTATACGCCCTGTTATTGGTTCAAAATCATGAATTGAAAAAGCATAAGGATAGTTATATCCATCATAACCAACAACATCAAAAGGATGTGTTGCGTATACCATTTCAATAATTTCGTTTTGTTTCTTTACATTGATAATGAAATCTCCTTTTTCGTTATGTGTTTCTAACTCTTCTGGTCTGCGAATATCACGCTCACAAAATGGCGAGTGCTCTAATAATTGACCAAACCAGTTACGGTATCTTTTTGGGGTGTAAACTGGACGATACGATTCTACAATAAACAACCTGTTGTCTTCTGTATCAAAATCCAATTTATAAATAACTCCGCGAGGAATTACTAAATAGTCTCCATACTTGAAATCTAAGTTCCCAAGCATTGTACGTAATTTTCCTGTCCCTCTATGAATAAAAATTACCTCATCTGCATCCGTATTTTTATAAAAATAGTCTTTAGTAGATTCTTTTGGAGCCGATAAGATGATGTTACAGTCAGAATTGGTAAGTACTACTTTTCTACTTTGTAAGTAATCATTTTCTTGCGGAACTTGAAAACCTCTAAAACGATACGATTGGATATTATTTTCTTTTGCTACTTTCGGAGCAATAGAGTATTGCTTACGAATTTCTTTAACCATTGTTGGTCTATATTCATGATAACTATTGGTTGACATTCCGTCAAAACCAATTGTACCAAATAATTGTTCGTAATATAAACTTCCGTCTTCTTTACGAAACTGGATATGTCGCTTATGTGGAATTTTTCCTAATTTATGATAAAAAGGCATCTTTAATTAATTTGATTATTCAACAATTTGTTAATTATATAATTAACTCTCTTTCTTTATTTAGCCTATCATTTATATTAATAGTAGCTAAACTTCAAAACCAAACAACAATAGCTATTCCGGGTTCCTTTTTATCATGAACTTTAAATGCGCTAAAAGGTCTTTCCAATGCATTTTAAATAGGTTTTTAGTTGTGCTTTACAAATATACCAAAATTAAAAAGATGTTGATATCTCATTAAATTTCAAAATTTTAGATTTTTTTATTTAAAATTAATCTAAATAAGTTTTGACATTAAGTTTTGTTAAAATATTTTTGCCTCATAAAATAACTTTATTAAATCTAAATAATAATAAAAAATGAAAAAAATCATACCCATATTGTTGGTATTGTTTTTATTTATTACAACATCAATAGTCGCTCAAAACAGCTCTGTTAAGGGTTTTATTGTATCAGAAAACAATAACTTCCTCTCTTCTGTGAATATAACTTTAAGTTCTACAAATCATGGAATTATTAGTAATGAAAAAGGAGAGTTTGAGTTTAAAAACTTAAAAAAAGGTAAGTATGTAATTAATTTATCAATGGTTGGTTTTGAGAAAAAATCAATTACAGTAAGACTTAAAAATAATGAATCTAAAAATCTTGGTAGGATTCTTCTTAAAGAAGCTATCGATGAGTTAGACGAAATCACCATTAATGGAGTAAAAAACAGATACGCTAAGAAGAAGGTCTCTAATTCTTTACGCTTACAAACACCTATTAAACAACTACCTCAAAACATTCAGGTAGTTGGCTCAGAGGTTTTACAAGATCAACTTGTTACAAATATGCTCGAAGGAGCTTTTAGGAATGTAAGTGGGGTTAGTAACATAGAACATTGGGGGAATTTCGCACGTATTAACATGCGTGGGTTTAGATTACCAGCTTTTAGGAATGGTGTAAATATTCAAGACTCTTGGGGGCCTTTGTCTGAAGATACTTTTATGATAGATCGTATAGAATTTGTCAAGGGACCTTCAGGCTTTATGATGGCTGCGGGTGAACCTGGTGGTTTTTATAATGTGGTTACAAAAAAACCTACCGAAGAAAAAATAGGGTCTATAAACTTAATGGCAGGCAGTTTTGATACATATCGAGCTGCGGCAGATTTTGGTGGATCTTTAACAAGTGATAAGCGTTTACTAGCTCGTTTGAACGTTTTATATCAAAACACTGGAAGTCATAGAAAGTTTGAGGATAGTGAACGTATTGGTGTTGCTCCTTCATTATCATATAAAATAAGTGATAAAACAGACTTCTTAACTGAGTTTTCTTTTCAAAAACTAAACACTCTTTTAGGAGCTGCTTACATTTTTGCTCCTTTAGATAAAGGATTTGGGAGTCTTCCTAAGAACTTTTCTATGGTTGACAGTAATTTTCCTGATACTGATATTAAAGAAGTTAGTTTATTAAACCAAGTAACACATCGCTTTAATAATAACTGGTCTGTAGAAGCAAAATATGTTACAATGTTGTATACTCAACAAGGCGCTTCTGCATGGATAGATACGAAAAGTGGTGTACAAGATAATGGTGATGTTATTAGAACTATAAGTGTTTGGGATGCTATTTCTGAAAGTGAATATTTTCAATTATATGCTAACGGAAAGTTTAATACCGGAGCAGTAACCCATAAAGTTATGGGAGGGTTTGATTATACGGATAAAGAGTATTTTGCTGATTTTTATCAAGGTGGTGCAGTAGACACTCCTACAACCCCTTTTAATATATACAATCCAACTTACGGAGATCGTATTTTTCCTGTATTTGATAGAAGTACACCTTTAAAAGACCGTACACCTTCTTACTCTTATGGAACAAAAATAAACTCTATATATGCTCAAGACGAAATAGGATTTTTAGAGAATAAAATACGTTTAACATTAGCGGGTAGATACACTCAGTTAACTCCTAAAGGAGATATTACAACTAAAAAGTTTACTCCTAGAATTGGTTTGAGTGCTGATATAACTCCACAAATTACTGCGTACGGTTTATATGATCAATCATTCTTAGCAAATGATGCCATAGATAATATAGGAAACAGATTTGACCCTATTGAAGGAACTATTTACGAAGCTGGTTTAAAAACCAATTGGTTAAATGGAAAAATAAACGCCTCTTTAAGTGCTTACATTATTAATAAGAATAACATGACTACCAGTGATCCTACTGACACAACTCGTCGTTTTAGTATTTTACTTGGTGAGGTAGAATCAAAAGGTTTTGAGTTTGATATGCAAGCGCACATTACAAGTGAATTAGACTTATTATTAAATTACGCTAACACAGATGTGGAAATCGCAAAATCAAACATATCAAACGCAGTAGGAACTCGAATTGCAGGACACGCTAAACATATTACCAATGGTTGGTTAAACTATAATTTTAATCAAAATTCTGCCTTAAAAGGCTTTGGTATTTCTTTAGGATATCAATACTTAGTAGATAGAACTTCATGGACAATAGGGGCCAATAATAAGGCAGAACTTCCTGACTATTTTAGAATGGATGGTGGAGTGCATTGGAAAAATAATAAACTTCGTATTGCTTTAAATATTAATAATATTTTAAATAAACATTTATATTCTGGCACCAAAAACGATAAATTTCTTTATTGGCAATCTGAACCAGGAATCAATGGTAGGATTTCTATTACCTATAACTTATTCTAACAACCCAAAAACCACCTAAAATTTAGGTGGTTTTTATAAATTATTAAAAAATGAAAAAATCAATTCTTACTTTATTATTCTTAGCTGTATTTAGCAATTCTTTTGCTCATTATATTTGGATTGAAACTAGCTCTACAGGAACATTAAACAACGAACACGAAGTAAAAGTTCGTTTTGGAGAGTTTTCGGAAGGTGTAATTGAAAAAGTAGGCGGAGAAAACTATAACAATGTAAAAAACTTTACTATTTGGTTAATCGCTCCTGATGGAACTAAAACAACTTTACAAACAATAGCTAAAGACGATTATTATAGTACCTCTTTCGTTCCTAAACAAAAAGGAACATATACCATTGCACTTGACAATAAAAATATAAAAGTGTTTGATTTTACAAAATACGATTACACAACCTTTAAACCCGAATATCATGCTAAAGCTAGAGTTGTCGTAGGTACATCAATAACAGAATTAAAAAGTACAAACCCAGAAGGAATTGAAATTATTGATATTACTCCAAAACACCATACAAATGCTGATGAAGTTATCTTAAAAGTATTGTACAAAGGCACTGCCCTTAAAAAAGGAGAAATTACTTTATTCACTCAAGGAAAATGGTCGGTAAAAGAAAAAACCAATGAAAAAGGATTAGTAACATTTAAACTACCTAAAAAGACTACTTATACCGTAGAAGCTACACATGAAGAAAAGACACCTGGTACGTACAACAATGTTAACTATAACATTATTTGGCATTGTGCGACTTATTGTATAAAAAACTAGTGTTAAAATTTATTTAAAATAATTCTAAATAAATTTTGGTGTTAATTTTTCTTAAAATACATTTGCTTAATTATATTTATTAAATCTAAATAAGAAAAAAATGAAGGGCTTATTAACTACCATTCTATTATTTTTAGTAATGGTAAACACAGTAGCACAAGAGGGAAATATTAGTGGTACTGTACTAGACAACAACAATGAACCTTTGGTAGGGGTTAATATTATTGTTAAAGGGACAAAAAATGGAGTACAAACTGACATTGATGGTAACTTTACATTATCTAATACAAAGGGAGAAACAACATTAATAGTGTCTTATGTTGGCTTTAAAACGAAAAACATAAGTACTAATAGTGGTACAAAAAACTTAGTAATTACCTTATATGAGGGTAACGAGATACTTAATGAAGTTACTATTGACACTCATAGAAAAAATAAATTCTCAAGAAAGAAAACAGCTTATGTAGCTAAATTACCTTTGAAAAATATTGAAAATGCTCAGGTATATAGTACAGTTACCAATCAACTACTAGTATCACAGTCTGTTACTAGTTTTGAAGAAGCTTTAAAAAATACAACAGGTGTTGAAAAATTATGGTCATCTACTGGTAGAGGTGGTGATGGAGCAGGTTTTTACTCTATCCGCGGTTTTTCTGTTCAACCACAATTAGTAAACGGTGTTCCTGGAATTACAAATGGGTTTATAAACCCAGACAATGTTGAAAGAATTGAAGTTGTAAAGGGGCCTTCTGCTACCTTATACGGGAGTACTGTAACATCTTACGGTGGTTTAATTAATATTGTCACTAAAAAACCATACAAAGGAACAGGAGGAAATATTACCGTTGGTGGAGGTTCTTTCGGGTTTAAAAAACTAACAGTAGATCTTAACACAAACTTAGAAGATAATGAAAACATTTCATTACGATTAAACGCTGGATATCAAACACAAGATAGCTTTCAAGATGCTGGGTTTAGAAAAGCATTATTTTTAGCCCCATCTGTTTCTTACAAAGTAAATAATAGGTTAACTTTAAACTTTAATTATGAACTTTCTTCAACAGATCAAACAAATCAAGCTTTCTTATTTTTAAACAGGTCAGCCCCGCTTACCTATAAAAATTTAGAAGAATTAAACTACGATAGAAATAAATCATTTACAAATAATGATATCTCTATTAAAAATCCAACGCAAAACTACAGAGGGGAAATAGCTTATAAAATTACTGACAATTGGTCTTCTCAAACAATTATAGCTGGCGGTAATGCTAAATCTAAAGGATACTATACATATTTGTACAATGTTCAAAATGATTTGTTTGGAACGTATGCTATAAAATCAGATGCAGAAACAAATACACTTACATTACAACAAAACTTTACTGGTGATTTTAAATTAGGTTCTTTAAGAAACAGGTTAGTTATTGGTGTCGATTATTTAGACTCTCAAGTTTTAGACAATAGTACAGATCCAAAAGGGATTAATGTTGTAAACCCTCAAGGGCAATTAATTCCTGTACCACCTGCTTTTGGTTTTCCTAATTTACCAACTACAAGAGCAAATATTGATACTGTTTTAGCCAACTCTTCAAGAGCTAATTCTGATATCAATCAAAATATTCTTAGCGGTTATATTTCTGATGTTATAAACATTTTACCAGAACTATCGGTAATGGCAGGGGTTCGTTATGATAGATTTAATTATAAAGGTGATGCAAACGACCCAAGTGACGATGAAAAAGAATATACTAAGTCTACTTTTTCTCCTAAATTCGGAATTGTTTACCAACCAATTTTAGATCAACTATCTGTTTTTGCTAATTATCAAAATGGTTTTTCTTATGTTAATCCAGAAAGAGTTCCTGTTGATATCGCCAACCCTGACGGAGATTCTAAGTTACAATCTTATGATTTAGAACAAGCAAACCAATTAGAATTTGGTATAAAAACAAATTTATTTAATAATAAACTGGAAACTACTTTAAGTTATTATGACATAACAGTTAAAGATAAAGTTATGGGTTTCGGTGCTAATAAACAACAAGACGCTACTGTTAAAAGTAAAGGTTTTGAGCTAGAAATGAATGCTAACCCTGTTGACGGATTAAACTTACGTGGTGGTATTAGCTATAATGATGCTAAAGTAACAAAATCAAAATCTAGACCTGATTTAGTTGATAAACGTTTAGCTGAAGCAGGCCCTGAAACTTCTTATAATTTTTGGGCTGATTATAAATTCCAAGAAGGAGCTATTAAAAATGTAGGATTAGGTTTTGGGTTAAACGGTGCAAGTAAATATAATACTATGGTAGGTTATCCTGCTGCAGGTGATTTTTACCTGCCTGCCTATACTATTTTTAATGCCTCAATTTATTATGAAGTTGATAAATTTAGAATTAGTGTAAAAGGAAATAATTTAGCAAACGAAGAATATTATACAGGATGGAGTACTATTACTCCTCAAAATCCAAGAGCCTTCCTTGGAACTATAAGTTATAAGTTTTAAATATGAATATCTATTTGAATTATTAAATGTTGCAAACACAAAACTCTGAACTTTTATGTTCAGGGTTTTGTTATTTCATTGAACTACTATGAAAACAGTTACTCTTTTCCTTATTTTCATCGGATGTTATGCCTTATACAGCACTTCTGAAAAAGCATTGTTAATTAAGAACACCCGCTTACAAAAATGGTTTCATAATAATAAACGTAATACCAAGATAATTGGAACAATTACATTATTGATAAGTTTGCTCTTATCAATAACCTTTTTTGGTCTTTCTGCTGGAATTATTACATGGATTGTAGCTGCCTCTTTATTTTTAAGCCTTATCGTACTCATCACTCCATTAAGAGTGATAAACTACGCTTTTCTAACTGCTTTATTTATGTTAACTTTTTTAATAGAACTCATTTTTTAATATGCCTGCTAATTCCAAATATTTAAACCAATCCCCTTGGCAACAATTTGCAAAAATATCTGCAGGTCTCATTGGTGGATACGTAATAAGTGCCTTACTACATATGTGCTTAGTTTTATGGCTACCAAACCCAAAAGGAATACTAATCACATCTATCTACACCATTTTTATTGTTTGGGGTGCTTTACTAATTGTTCCTTACCTATTTAAAAATGGATGGAAAGCTTGGGTTATATATCTCATAATTTCAATAATCTTATATGTAATTTATTATTTAGGAAACCAACAAAATCCGTTTATATAATGAGTAATAGAAATTACAATGTGTTCTTTAACACACATACAGTTAGCGGTATTGTTATAAGTGTAGCCTTGTATATTATCTTTTTTACAGGCGCATTTGCCCTTTTTAAAGATGAAATTGCTTCTTGGGAAGAAGGTAAGCACTCAAAAAATATTGCTCGTGAACATATAGATTATGATTTTTTATTAAAAAAACTCTCTAAAAACTATCATTTAACTAGTAGAGATATTCGTTTTTATTTAGGAGATAAAAACGATGAAATATATGTATTAACTTATCCTGCAAAAGACACAGTAAATATCCCTAATGAGGCTAAGTATCAAAATTATCAAGCAATAAATATTCATACTGGAGAAACTGCTTCTTATGTAGAAAAATATAGCTTAGGAGAGTTTTTATATCGTCTACATTTCTTTACTCAAATACCTACTATTGGAATTTACCTTGCTGGTTTTGTTTCTTTATTCTTTTTGTTTGCTATTGTTACCGGAGTCATCGTTCACTGGAAAAAAATAATTTCAAACTTTTATCAGTTCAATCCCAAAATTGCTTTAAAAAGAGTGTGGACAGATGCACACACTGCATTAGGTATTATTGGACTTCCCTTTCAGTTTATGTATGCTGTTACTGCAACTTATTTTTGTCTTAGTCTTTTTGTTTTACTTCCTGCTAATTTTTTATACGGTGGTGATCAAACAAAATTAATGAATGATTTACGTCCCGACCGCAAAACTTATGAATGGGCTGCTGAAACTAACAAAACGCTTCCTAGTGTAAATGAATTTGTAAAAGAAAACACCAACCGCTGGTCTCATTTTAACCCTACCTATGTTTTAATTAAAAATTATGGAGGTACCAACATGAAATACTTTCTTATTGGAGAGTTGGATCATAAAGAACGTTTTTTAAGTTCGGGAATGGTAATTTATGATTTAGAAACCAATAAAACTTCAGTAATAAGAAATCCCAATGAAAGTAAATATACCGACGATGTGCAGCTTTCTTTAGGGCGTCTTCATTATGGAAATTTTGGAGGAATTGCTGTAAAAGTTATTTATTTTGTATTAGCTCTTATTACATGCTTTGTTATTATAACTGGTGTGTTGATTTGGATTGAAGCTCGTAATAAGAAAAGTATGACCTTAAAACAACGTTTATATACTGCGAAAATAGGGCACATTTATCTTGCTATTTGCTTGTCTTTGTATCCTGTAACAGCCTTATTTTTCTTGATTGTTAAGCTACTACCCGAAGCATATCAAACTCAAAAAATGAGTATTTTATACACTTGGTTTTTTGTTGTTTGGTTATTAGCAACCCTCTTTTTTAGATTTAAACGAGATAATTATTTCACAAATAAAACTACTTTGTTAGCAGGCGCTATCCTTGGATTTTTAATTCCTATTGTTAATGGTGTTGTTTCTAACAACTGGGTTTGGAACACCTACAAAGCTAAGCAGTTTGACATTCTTACAGTTGATTTATTATGGATAGCCATCTCAATTACTGCATTATTTATATACCTTAAAATTAAACCTGAAGTAAAGACTAAAAGTGCTTTTACAAAACATCCTATAGATTATAAAAACCGTAAAAAACTGTTAGCTGAGGAGGCTAAAAAAACGGCTCAAACTACAGAAAAAAATAAATTATTAAAAGATAAAAACCACATACCGATGAGAACAAAAATTAGTATCCTTTGGATATTTTTAGCAATTGGCTGGATAGTTCACCATATATATGGGCTATTCAATATATACTACAATGAAACTTTAGTAATGGAGGGTGCAACAGGTGAAGCTCCTATTGTACATCACTTATATCGTATTTTATTTGAAGGAATGTGCTTACTTTTTGGTTTGCTAACTATTGAGCTTTCTAAAAAATGGTTCAAGATAACTTCACTGGTTTGGGCGAGTATTGCCGGTTTATATAATGTGTACCATTTCTTTGAAGCTATTCTTCATGAAGCTAATAATATATCTGAGATATTTATGCTTCTTTTGGTAGCAATAGCTAGTATATTTTTAATTATTAATATTTATAAGTGGATTAAAGATTAATTCCTTCTTAGTATAGGCTCATTCCCCATTTCCTATATCCCCCGTATTTATGGAAATAGTTACTGCCAACAATAAAAAGTCACAGTTAAAAAAATTTCTGTGCCTTAAAATAAAAAGTATGGACTGTGGTATAAAAACTTCAGTCTATACTATTAATTCTCTTTATGGTAAAGGGACGATAATAAGTTATTATTTTGATGGCTTATTAATCAATTTGATTAACGCTAAACTCAAAGAAGATTTTCTTTTTATCTCTGGCAACAATAATAATCGTTTTAATACTTTAGAACTTTCTGTTTTAATAGATGGAGAAAAAATTATTCGTTTTTCTAATCTAGAAAATGATCTTATTATCGAAAAAAGTGAAAGTTATTTATTACATGATAATGGTGATGATAAAATTGTTTTTTACAGAAATAAGCATATAAATGAAGTTAAAATTAAGATGCATGATTCGTTTATTAAAAAACATAAAATGCAAGCGCTTTTTTCTAGTAATGAAATTTCTAGCTTAAGTACTACACAGCAGCTAACTTCAAATATGGAAAGGATAGTTAATGATATGCTCACTAACTCGCAAAAAGGCCTGTTAAAACGTCTTTTTTTAGAGTCAAAAGTGTTAGAATTAATGCATTTACAACTAAATATTCATTCTAAAAAAGGAAATAGTTCTAATGAAAAAGTTCTTAAAAAAATATATAAAGTAGAAGCTATACTCCAAACCAATATTCATGAGCAAATATCAATTCAGCAACTTGCTCGTAAAGTACTATTGAATCAAAATGTTTTAAAAAATGAATTTAAGAAATTGTTTGGTGAAACTATTTTTAATTACACCAAAAATTTAAGAATGAATAAGGCAAAAAACTTATTAGCCTATACTCAAAAACCTATTTATGAGATAGCTGACATAGTAGGATATAAAAACCCTACACATTTTACAGCTGCTTTTAAAAAATTTGAAAAAACAACTCCAAAAGAATTTCGGAAAAATTATACTTACAAATCCTAAATTAGGGTTTTAACTCATACTTTAACTTTCTTAATTGTGCATTTATAACTAATTCCATTCTACGTAAACTCTTACTTTCTAAATTCAAACAAGCATCTACCCACATGGCAGTAATGTCTTTCAACTCTTTCTTTTGTAAAGGAAAAACTCTTTTTATACATTTATAGTGATTGTATTGAAAGCTAAAGTTTGATTTTTTCATATAATTTATAACCGATGATATTCCCGTTTCTTTATTAAAAACACAATCTACCAAACCCATTTCTTCTAATTCTTCGGCCTTGTATATGTTTCCTGTGTATAACACTTTAAGAGCTGCTTTTATATTTAGTTTTCTACATAAAAAACTATAAGCTCCCATACCTGGAAAAAGATGAAACTTGTTTTCTGGTAAACAAAATTTAGCTGACCTATGAGATAGTATAATATCATGTGCCATTACACATTCAAAACCTCCTCCGTAAGCATTTCCCTCAACCAAAGCAATACTTAGTACAGGCAGCCCAAAAGTATTATAGATGTTGTAAATAGCGTCTATACATAAATTAGCATATTCTGATAATACTTCTTTATTTTCAGATTTGATGTTTTTTAAAAAATAGGGTAAATCTCCTCCTAAATTATATATCTCTTTATGTGTAGAGGCAGATACAATATATTTTAATGGATAAACCTTGTCTGCAAACATCATTTTTAAATCTTTAGCAAAGTCTTTAAATTCCCATAATATTTCTGGTGAAAAATTAGGAACACCTTTTGACTTAATACTCCAAACAATCATCTCATGTTCTGGATAATAGTCTACTTTAAAATTTTCATATTGCTTTATCATCCTTTTTTATTTTTAGCGTGTACTTAATGAGTTCTTTTTAATCCTAAATTTCCATGCTTCGTCTCTATATTCTTTTGCTTTTTTTCCTCCATCAATGTGATTCCAGCCTGGGGGCATAAAAAGGTATTTTACTTTATCTAGTAAGGTAGGAGCTTTTTTTATATCCAACCATAATTCTTTCCATAGTAAAAACTGCACATGCCATAAGTTCTCACTATTAAGTTTCTCATGCATGATTCCGTAGACTATTTTTTCATTATCCAATTCTTTTTGAAACGTTTTGAATAAACGATCCCAAATACTAAAGGTTTCACCATAATTTCTATCTAAATAAATATGATTTTTTGCATGATGTACTCTATGGACTGAAGGTGTTATTAATAGTTTATCTAACCATTTTTGCTTTCCTATAACTTTTTCATTTACATGTGTTAGTGTTGCATAAAGGCGTGCAATGGGTTCAATTACAAAAATCATTAATGGGTGAAAACCTAATATTGGAAGCCATATAAAGTTGAACGGAGTGAAAAACACATCAAAAATTGATCCTCTAGCAACCACGGTTAAATTCATTTCTTCAGCCGTATGGTGTACTCCATGAATACACCATAAAACTCGAACTTTATGTCCTAAAAAATGAATAAAAAACACTGTAAAATCATACAACAAATATGCGACAATCCATATATACCATTGAAAACCTAGAGTAAAAATTCTGTTTTCATATAACCAAAACATAGTGCCAACAATAAATATTTTTGATAATAAGAAGTAAGGAATACTTTGTATTAGATACGAAACAATACTTACAACTCCTTCTTTATTTTTTTCAACATAACTTGTTACAATTAGTATTCCCCATTCAACAAGCATTAAAACGAGTACTATTAGACTCATATGTTCTAGTTTTCCTGCAAGTATTTCTATAGATGATAAATTCATATTTAAACTATTTCTTAGAAAAATTCTTTTTTAAAAACGTAACTATTTGTGCTACTGCTGCCTTTGATGCTACTGTTTCTCGCAAGGAGTTCAGTACAATAAAATCATGTATTGTTCCCCCATATCTAGTTGAAACTACTGGTACACCTGCCATTCTTAATTTTCTTGCATAGGCTTCTCCTTCATCTCTTAAAACATCATATTCTGCAGTTATTAAAAGTGTTTTAGGTAAATTTTTAAGCTCTTCTAAAGTTGCTTTTAACGGAGCTACAGTTGCTAATGAGTATAATTTTTTTTCTGGTACGTAAACATTCCAAAACCATTTCATTGTTGCTCTCGTTAAATAATGCCCTTTTGAGAATTGTTCATACGACTTCGTATTTAAATTGGTATCGGTAACTGGGTACAATAATAGTTGTCCTAGCAACTTAGGAGTTCCTTTTTGTTTTGCCATCATAGCTACAACTGTTGCCATATTTCCTCCCACACTATCTCCACCAACAATAATTCTATTTGTATCTAACCCATATTGTTTTCCATATTTTGAAATGAACAAAGTTGCCGCATATCCTTCTTCATTTGCTATGGGGTATTTAACCTCTGGTGCTCTTGAATACTCTACAAAAACAATTGCTACATTTGCTTTTAAAGCTAAGTCTCGCATTAATCGTTTATGCGTTTTAAAACTATTAAACACCCATCCACCTCCATGAAAATAAAGTAATACAGGTAATAATTTTTTTGTTTTTTTTGGCTTTACAATTACTGTATTTACTTGTTTATCTTGTTTTTTAAAAGAAACCTTAGTAAAAGTTACTTTATCGTAGGTTAATGTGGAATCTTTTTGCATGTTTTCCATGGCATTCCTTCCTATCTCTAAAGATAAGTCATGCAACGGTGGACCTTGATAAGAATGAATAACTTCTAAAAATTTCTGAACATATAAATCTAAGCCATCGCTTCCTGCTAAGTTTACTTGTGTATATGTTTTTACTCCTATAAACAAGCTTAGTATCATAATTATTTTTTTCATAACTATGTAATTGCTTGTTTTACTCTTTTTGTAGATGAAGATTGTTTTTGCTTTGCTATTAGTTTAATTGCTCTTTTCTTTGTCCAAAGAACACCAAATGTTAGTAATGTAATTCCTATAATAATTGCTAATAGTTTTAACTGACTTGTTTGTGATGAATATCCAAAAAACAATACTCCCCAGTATATAAGTACCCACTGTACTAAATAAAATGTTGTTACATTTTTACTTGAGTAATAAATTACATCGTACAGTTTATTGTGTGGAATACAGGTTACTAATATATGCCCAAACCAAACTAAAAATAAATTCACTCCAATAAAAGCTATGGTTCCTCCTGGCCCTAAATGATAGTAATCACCAAAATGATATTCATAATTATAATAGCATAATACTACACCTATACACATAAATAAAACACCTGAAACTAGCATTCTTTTATATGTTAAAACAATATTATTATTACTTTCTTGATACCACATTCCAAAGAATAATCCTATTAAAATAAACGACATCCATGGAAATACAGGAAAGTAAACATTGTAGGTTTTTCCCCATAATAAATCACATATATAATCTACCCCAACAATGTTAGGTTTATAACCACTTAATTCTCCTGTGAAAAAAACAATAAGTAATGCTAAGGTTAAAGCTGCATACTTGTTTTTAATAAACTTGATTATAACTCCCATTATAATCAAGGAAATCCCAGCTAACTGCAAGATATCTCCCAATAAAATAAAAAACAGATAATTATATGAATCTCCTAGAGTTAGCCCATTACCTTCTATAAAAGCTCTAGGGAATCCTCCAAACAACAACATGGGTACTGCAAATCTTAAAATATTAAGTAAATACCCTTTTGCTAAAATGTTTATTCCTCTTTTAAAGATTTTAAACATGCTTAACTTACTTGAAAACACAAAAGAAAACCCCATCACGACTAAAAACATAGGAGTTCCTTTTTCTAATACTTGAGCTACCTTCCCTAAAAAAGAATTGTTCCAAGTATCCATTGTCGAATATATAATCATGGAATGAACAGGTATCATAGATAAAACACTAATTCCTCTTGCCATATCTATGGCTAATACTCTCTTTTTTTGTTCCATTTTTTATTCTTTAAAATGCCAGCTTAATTTTTTAGATAGTGGCTTTCGTTTTCTATTTACTTTAGGAAGATTTTCTTTTACATGTCCTATAAAAAAAACACCTAAAAATTGTTCATTTTCTTCTAAACTAATTTCTTTTTCACCATACTTTATAGTTGCTATACTGGTATCCCAATAGCTTCCTAAATTTAGACTTGTACAGCTTAACCACATGTTTTGTACTGCGCTTGAAATAGCTGCAATTTCTTCCCATTCCGGGAGTTGTGCTCTTTTACTAGGTTTAAAAATCACTCCTATCATGCTGGCTTTACTGGCATACCTTTTTGTTTCTTTATAACGTTCGTTAGAAAATTCTTCTTCTGAATATATTTTTCGATAATAATTAGCCATAAACTCACCTAATGCTTCTCTATGTTTTCCTTCTAACACTACAAACCTCCAGGGTTGGGTTAATTTATGAGTTGGTGCCCATAGCGCATTGGTTACAATTGCTTCAATCGTTTCCTTCTCTATTTTTCTATCCGAAAAATCATACGCGTAGGTGGTTTTTCGTTCTTGTATAATTTTAGTTATCTGTTTAAAACTCATATTAAATACTTTCTAAAGATTGTACCGTTTTTACTGTTTCTTTTTTAAACCTTGCAAGTGGGTTTTTTAATACTCCTTCTAACTTTAGACTTTCTATCGGATTAGCTAAACTGAGCATTTGCTTGGTATTACTTAACTGCAACCTGTTCAAACAACAGCGATCAAATTCTTTAACAAATAAATCGTATTGCTTATATTTTTCTGAAAACTCAGGATGTTGTTCTTGATATTCATACACACAATCTGCCACTAATTGCCAAAAATTATCCTCTGAAAAACTTGAATAACAATCTAACTGTTGAGCCATAAAACGGAAGAAGCAATCAAACACATCAGTAAAAATTGAAAGCACTTTCATTTTATCTGAAGTCTTAACAAACAGTCTTTTAGCATGCTCAGGTAAGTACATTGTTTCGTTAAAAACAATAACCTCTTCTGTAATATCTTTCATTAACACATGCACTGGTGTATTTTCTTCTAGCACTAGAATTAGGTTTTCTCCATGTGGCATAAACACAAATTCGTACTTATAAAAACAGTGTAATAAAGGTGCTAAATAGGCTTTTAAATAACGTTGAATCCAGGTAGTTGTGTCATAAGGTGAAGCTTCTATTAAAGCCGCTAACAATGATTTGTCTTGGTAATCTATATGCAATAAAGCAGCCATCGTAAACACGCGTTGATTAGAGCTTATTTTTGTAAACGGGCTCTCACGCCACAAAGCTGATAACATTTTGTTATGCGGATTCGTTTTTCCTAAAGTTTCATAATAATGATTGTGATACCCCGCTGTTGCCACTTCTCCTAACATGGTAAACCCATTGTTTTGTAGGTAAATGTCATCTGCTAACAAATCTGTTATCCATTGAGTAATATGCGGCGTACTTTGCATGTAATATGGAGAAAGTCCACGCATAAAGCCCATGTTTAAAATAGACAGAGCTGTTTTTGTGTATAACTTTTCTGGATGTGACGCATTAAAAAGTGTTCTAATAGATTGCTGCGCAGAGAATTCATCATCACTTTCTCCTACTAAGATGATATTTTTTTGAGCAATATCTGCTCCAAAAACAGCTACAATTTTGTTTTTCCATTGCCATGGATGCACAGGCATAAAAATGTAATTTTCAGTAGCTACATTTTGCTTCTTTACAACTTCTTTAAATGATGCTAATTTTTCTTTTCCTAATTCGCTCTCTAAAAGTTTTTCATACTCATAATTTTTAACAGCCGTGTAGGTAGCATATTTTTTATGAGCTGCTATCCATAAAAGTTTAAACGGTTGATTGCTTTCTGGTGCATATTTTTGATAATCTTTAATATTGAATCCTATTCTCCCATTGTTCGCTACAAAACAGGGGTGACCTTCAGTCATCGCGTGTTCAATTTCTTGAAAGGTTTTTTCAGCTAATTCATTGGCTGAAAATTTCTCGTTAACATACTTATATGCTGCTCCTGAAAGTGTACTTGTTATTTCCTCTAAATAAGTTGCTAAAAACTCATCAGGAATACCAAGAGTATTTTGAAACTCTGTTATAAAATGTAGTGCATCTAAATAAACTTCATTCGATATATTATTTTTTTTAATAATGCTTTTTTCATCAACCAACCAATGATCGAGAGCATACTTTTTTGCTTTAAATTGATACGTGAACTCATTATTATCTGAGGTAATCAGGTATATACAGCCATCTGTTTCTTCTAAAATAAACTCAGGAGTTAAAATAAGCTCATGTGAAAATTCACTGATTGCTTTTTTTATTAATTGACGATTTACAAAACTCCATACCTTTGGTTGTAAATGGGCTATATTATTTGTCATGTTGTTCTAGTTTAATTAAAGCTGATTGATACGTCTCTCTTGTACAAAAAGCTAAGGCTGCTTTTTTATGAGGTAACTCAATTTCTTTTTGGTATTTAAAACCAGCTTTTTTATTTAGCGTATGAATTTTTTCATTATTCACATCGGGTTCTACAACAATTCTTTCCACTTGTGGTAAACTGAAAAAATAATCGATAATAGTTGAAAACACATGCCATGTAAACTGTGGTATTCTTTTTTCTACAGGCGCTACTAAAACATGCATACCATAATCATTTTCTTGTACATCGTAATAGTCTGCTATGTTATCTTTTGAAGCTTTGTAACGCTCCATTAAAAACACTGGGGTACTCCCTATCATTCCTACATAACTATAATGATGCGGATTATTTTCTATTTCTTGGTATTCAGCATGTACTTCTTCTACAGACTTATTTAACATTCCCCAGTATTTTGCATAGGGTTGAGTTACCCAACGATGTAACATTGGTGTATCTGTTTCTAATTGAAATGGACGAATGTTGATTACCCCCAATCCAATAATTTCTTTACTAAATATTTTTTGATACGTTTGAACCATAATTATACTTCTTGGTTTTTAAATACCGCTATTGGGTTTTTTAACTTTCCTGCAAATTGGAGTAGGGCAACAGGGTCATCTAAATCAATCATTTGTTTATGATTATTTAATTGCAACCTATTTAAACACGAAAGTTTAAAATCTTCAGCAAATAAATCATACTGTTTAAACTTGCCTGACAGTTCAGGAAACTGCTCTTGATATTCATGAATATTTTCTGCTACGAGTTCCCAAAAACGATGCTCTCCATAATTCGCATGTTTTTCTAAAATTGGGGCTAAAAAGCGAAAGAACCCATCAAACATATCTGTAAATATGGATAGTAACTTGACATCTTCTGGTACTGGCGCATACATTCTTTTTAACTCTTCTGGTAGCTCAACTTCAGGATTTAAAATACATGCTTCTTCTGTAATATCCTTTAGTAAAGCATATACAGGAATGTTATTTTCTAATACCAAAATAATGTTTTCCCCATGTGGCATAAACACTAAATCGTAATAGTAAAAACAGTGTAACATTGGGCTTAAGTACGCTTTTAAATAGCTACGTAACCAATTATCTATTGAAATACCTGAGTCTTTAATCATTTCCGGCAACAATGCTTTTCCATAATGATCTATATGTAATAATGCTGCCATCGTTAGTGGTTTTTGGTTTTCTTTAACCACAGAATATGGACTTTCTCTCCATAATGAAGCTAGCATTTTATTGTAATCGTTATGTGGTCCAAACTCTTCAAAATATGGATTCACATAGCTAACCGAACCTATTTCACTTAACATTCTAAATCCGTTTGTCTTTATATAAGCATCGTTATATAATAGGTTTTCTAACCAAACTGCCATTTTTGGAGCTGTTCCTAAGTAGTATAAAGGCAATCCTCTCATAAAGCCCATGTTTAAAATAGATAATGCCGATTTGGTATAAAATTTCTGCGGATTGCTTATATTGAATAACGTTCTAATTGATTGTTGTGCTAAGTATTGATCTGGTCCGTATCCTAAGCAAATTAAATCTCCTTTGGCTACTTCTGAAGCAAAAATTGTAGCTAGTTTGTTAAACCATTGCCATGGATGAACAGGTATAAACAAGTAGTCTTTTGGACTGAAGCCTTTTTCTTCAATTATTTTGTTGAATTGTGCTATGGTATCAACATCTAATTCCTGATGTATTAGGCTTTCATAAGGCAATGCTTCTATCGCTGAAAAAACTGCTTTTAACTTATGTCCTGCCAACCATAATAACGAAAAAGAATTTCCCGCTTCTGGTGCATAAGAACGATAATCGCTGCTGTCAAACCCTATTCTACCATTATTTGCTACAAACCCCGGATGCCCTTCGGTCATAGATTGTTCTATCGTTTGAAAATCGGCCGTTGCTAATTCTTCTACAGTAGGGTTTCCTTTGGTAATTTTAAATGCACTTCCGTATAGTGTACTTATAACTTCTTCTAAATACACAGGCATTTTTTCATCAGCAATCCCTAACGCTTTTCTAAATTCTTTTATAAATGTAATTGCATCAATTTCTTCTTCAACTTCTTTTATATATTTTCTTATGGAGTTTTCATCAATCATCAAATGATTCAAAGCCATTGGTTTTGCTTTAAACTCATATTGAATTTCTGTGTCATCTGCATAAACTTTATACAGTTTATATCCGTTATCTACTTCTTGAATTATTACTGGTTGTATTAATAGTTCATGCGAAAACTCACACAATGCTTTTTTCACTAGTAATAAGTTGGCTTTTTGCCACACTTTTGGTTGTATATGTTGTGTTGATTGTTGTGGAGAAACCACATTATCTAAGGTATTCATGGCACTTCTTTTAAATGGTGAAAAGGATTGGATTTTTTGTTGGTAATTGGTCTTGGTTAAAAATGCTAATTGTGCTGTTTTGTTAGGAAGTTCTATCACCTTTCCCAGTTGAAAACCTATGCGTTGACACAGCGCAAACATTTTTTTGTTTCGAATATCTGGCTCTACTACTATTCTGTTAATAGTTGGGTTTGTAAAAACAAAATCCATAATTGCTCGAAACATAAACCACGTAAAGTTTGGTGTTTTAGTGATTTTTGGCGGTGCTACAATAATATGTACACCACAATCGGATATTTTAGCTTTATAAAAACCATTAATAATATCTAATTGCGGGTTGTAACGTTCTACTATAAATGCCGGTTCGCCATTAAACATTCCTACAAAAACATCGTAATGTTCTGGGGCTATGAGTTGGGTATATTCTTCTTCAACTTCTTTTACTGTTGCGTTTTGCATCCCCCAAAAAACAGCATATTCTTGAGTTACCCATTGCTGTAAAAAAACACTGTCTTTTTTTATTTGAAAAGGACGAATGGTTATTGTTCCTAAACCTTTATACTCTTTTGAAAAAACTATGGCATCAGTTGTTATCATAATTTAGGTTTTAGCTAGTTGTTTATGTACTTTTCTTACCGATTTAAATACAATAAAGTACAAGACCAATGTGAGTGTAAATCCGCCTAATGCAATAATAAAAGGCATTCGTAAATCGAAACTATCGACTATAACTCCTACATTTAAAGAAGCTAGTAATACGCCTAAGTTTTGGAAGAAATGTATTTTACTATAATCAACCGAGTATGATTCTGGCGTGCTTAATTCAAATAATAAAATGTCGAATTTCACAACTCCTTGAAAAATTGCCCAGCCATAAATAATTCGCCCTAAAACAACCACTGATTCATTGGGTATTCCTTGTAGCGTAAGTCCAATTAACCCTATAAACAAGGCATTTATAATTCCTTCATGCCCTTTTGATTTTCGCTTATTATTAATCCACAAGGCTACTAAGGCTACAAAGCCCGGGATAGCGTATATAGTACCTGAAACCAATTTGCTTTTGTACGTTGAAAAACTTTCCCAATATGATGAAAAGAAAGGCCTAATTAAAAAGTCGCTGAAGTATAATATCAACGTAATTAGTCCTAATTTCAAGATAAATCCTTTCGGAATTATCTTTTTATCAGTAGCGGTAGATTCTTCTGAAATGATTAAATCGGTAGCATACTTTTTACTTTTTAATAAATAACCACTCATAACCATTTGAATAAAATCTCCTGCTGCCATTATTAAAAAAATGCTACTTGGGTTTATATAATCTACCGTTATACCTCCAAGCACAGCTCCTAAAATACCTCCTAAATGTACCACTACTGAAAGCAATCCGATTGTACTTGGATGTTCTTCTTTTGTAATGATTTTTAAAATGTACGGATATACCAGTAAATAACTTCCTTTAAATAGTACCATGATAAGAGATACTACCCAAAAATTAATGTACGATGTAGTGTAGTAACAATACAATGCTAATACGCCTGCAACTGCTTGGGTGTACACTAGAATATTTAATTCTGATATTTTTTTAGAAATATATGCCCAAAATGGAAATGCAATCATTACCATAAAACAGATGGCTGCAAAGTAATATCCTACATTTTTAGGGTTTGTCATTCCAAAACGAAGCTCAAAAAATTGTGGATAAAATGGATGCAGTAAATAATCACTTACTACTGCAACCAACGTCATTACTATTAAAAATGTTTTTAACTTCATACCTTTATGCAAAGACATTGAGTTCTATTTCTTCCTCTTGTGTAACCTCAAACTGCTGAAATGCTATCTTTTGCTCAATAGGATAATGCTCTACTCCTGTTATTTCTTTGATTATATAAGAATTTCTGTAAGCAGCCATCCCTAAATCTGGTGTAACAAATCCATGTGTATATAATTCTACATTTTGAACAAAAATTTCATTATGATTTTCATCAATTGAATAGTTACGCTGTACATCAAATCGATTTTTAACATCCCATAGAATTCTATTTGAAATTCCTTCAATAAACTCTGGTAATTTATATTCATATCCTGTAGCAAGGACAAGTCCATCTGTTTCATGTTCAAAATATTTGTCTTGTTCTACTTGGTGAAGTTCTAGTTTAATGCCTTCATCTGATACCTTGGTAGTTTTCAATTCAGAGTTAGTACGTAATGAAACTTTTAATGGTTCTTTTGATAGGACTCTTTTTGCGTATAATGTATCGTGAATAGCTCCTATTAAATCTTGATTTATCCCTTTGTATAAATGCTTTTGATTTTTAATGAGTGCATCTCTTTTGGATGCTGGTAAGTTGTAAAAGTAATCTACATACTCTGGAGAAGTCATTTCTAATGTTAGCTTAGCATACTCTAAAGGAAAGAAACGTGGTGAGCGGGTAATCCAATTCAATTCATATCCTTTAGTATCTATTTCTTGTAATAAATCAAAAAATATTTCAGCAGCACTTTGTCCGCTTCCCAATACTGTTATCCTTTTTTTATTTTGTAGTTGCTCTTTGTTAGGTAAGTATTGTGATGAATGAACAGCAGCATCTTTTAGCTTTTTACAACAAGCAGGAATGTAAGGTTGTGTTCCTGTTCCTAGAACCAGTTTTTTTGCTTTATAAATTTTAATTTCTTGTGTTTTTGTGCAAACACTAGTAACTACATAAATGCCGTCTTTTTGATCGTAGTCTATATTCGTTACTTCTGTATTAAAATATATATTAGAAAGTTTACTAATTACCCACTGACAATAATGATTGTATTCGTTTCTAAGTAATAAGAAATTTTCTCGTATGTAAAAAGAATATATTCTGCCCTGTTCTTTAATATAATTTAAAAAACTAAAAGGATTTGTAGGATCAGCAAGAGTTACTAGATCTGCCATGAAAGGAACTTGTAAAGTTGTATCTTCTAATAACATTCCTGGATGCCAATCAAATTTTTCTTTTTTATCAAGAAACACTCCATTTAAATCTTCAATTGGTTCTGATAAGCAAGCTAAACCTAAGTTAAAAGGTCCTACACCTATGGCTATAAAATCAACTGTATTATTCTTCATTTTTTCTAGTTTGTTATTTTGTATTGTTCTCCTGTAGTTTGAATCATTTCTATAATGTATAGGAGATTGTTAATTGTATTTTTAGGGTTTAGTAGCGTAAATTTTAGATATATGTTACCATTTAATTTGGTACTTGCTATGGATGCTTTTCCTGCTTTGTATAAAGTGTTCTTTATATATAAATTTATAGCATCATGAATCCTGTTCTCTTTAATACCTTGTGCTTTATACCTAAATACT
The DNA here is from genome assembly GCF_022347665.1 of Tenacibaculum sp. Mcav3-52. Lineage (NCBI taxonomy): Bacteria > Pseudomonadati > Bacteroidota > Flavobacteriia > Flavobacteriales > Flavobacteriaceae > Tenacibaculum > Tenacibaculum sp. Mcav3-52. The sequence continues at coordinate 435,666 of NZ_JAKRGE010000001.1, forward strand.
AGTGTGCTTAATTCTGGTTCATGTACAGTTTCAAAACAGTCTTTATCTTTAATTTCTAAGTATACATTTTTAGCTAGGTAATGTACTTCTTCTAAGTAGTTAGCAATTGTTTTTGTTCCTAGAGTTTTTAAAGTTAACCAAACTTTTAAGGCATCGAAACGACGTGTCGTTTGAATAGATTTTTCTATAAGATTTGGTCTTTGAGAATCTTTCTCTTCAATAGGGTTTAAATAATCTGCATAATATGATACGTACTTAAAATATTGTTTATTATTTACCAAAAAAGCACTACAACTTACTGGTTGAAACAGAGTTTTATGAAAATCAACCGTTATTGAATTAACCATTTCAATACCATTAAAATATTCTTTATGCGTGTTCGTTAGTGCATAGGCTCCTCCATATGCTCCATCTGCATGTAGCCACATTTGATTTTCTTTAGCAATTTTCCCTATGATTTTAATTGAATCAAAACTACCGTAATCGGTAGTTCCTAATGTAGCTACTATTGCAATTGGAATATTATCTTCTTGTTTTGTTTTTTCTATAGCCAAGACTAACTCGTTAGTATCCATTTGCATTCTTTCATCTACTCTTACTGGAATAACAGAATCATATCCCATACCTAAAAGAGCTGCACTCTTTTGAATACTAAAGTGGGCTTTTTCAGAACAAAAAATTCTAAACTTACTTATTTCATTACTCCACCCATGTTGCTTAATGTTTATGCCAAAATGTTTGAAAGCATAATCGTCTCTGGCCATTAACATTGCCATAAAGTTAGACTGTGTTCCTCCACTTGTGAATACTCCATCTGAATTATCAGACATATTAAATACTTTTGAAGTCCATTGAATTACTTCTTCTTCTATAAAAGTTGCCGAAGTACTCTGATCCCATGTTTCAACGGCTGTATTAATTGTAGTTGCAATCATTTCTGCTACAATAGAAGGGAGTGTAATTGGACAATTTAGGTGTGCTACATAAGTTGGATTGTGAAAAGCAATAGCATTTTTTATATATAAATTGTTTAGCTCTTCTAAAACACTATCTATCGCTTGTGTTTCCTCAATATTTATTAGCTTAGCTTGTTCTTTGTTTTTTAGAATTTCTGCAAGCTCATCTCCTTTATAAAAAGTTCTGTTAGATAAAAACCGCTCTATATAAGAAAATGTTTTTTGAATGTATTCTTCATATAACTTTACAGACTCATCACTAAACAAATAACTATTTAATGACAATTCTTTTAATGAAGGGGGAGTTTTTAGAATCATTTATTTTTATTTAGTCTTAATAATTTGAAGCAAAAATATATTTAGACCAAACAAATTAAATGACGCAAATGGAATTTAAAATGACGTAAGTGGTATATTTTATAAAAAGAAAGCGCAGTATTTAGTGTACACTAAATACTGCGCTTTAAAAATTTTATTCTTTTGTTCTTAACTCTCTGGAGCTAACTCAACTTCTAAACCATCTAAATCTGGGGTCATTTGTATTTGACACCCTAATCGGCTATTATCTTCTACATAAAAAGCCTCTGCTAACATTGCTTCTTCATCATCTCCCATTTCTGGCAATTCATGATCTGATTTTACATAGCATTGACAAGAAGCACACATTGCCATTCCACCACAAATTCCAATAGTTCCTTCAGGAGCTAATTCGTACGAACGAACCACTTCCATCAAATTCATTGCCATATCTGTGGGTGCTTGTATCTCATGCGTTACCCCGTCACGATCAGTAATTTTTATAGTAATATCTTGTTCCATTTTATTTTACAGGTTCATTTTTTTTCGAAGTGTTTTTGCTCTTTTATCTTCTCCATCATGTGTCCAACCGGGTGAGTTAAAGATATAATTTAGCTTATCACTCCATGTATCAGCTCTTTTAACATCCTTCCAAATTGCAGCATATTCATGAGTAGCCACTTTTACTGGATTAAACGTTTCAATATTTACGGTTAATCCATATACTGGTTTATCAATTTCTTTTAATTCTTCAGAGAAAGTACCAAAGATACGATCCCAAATAATTAAAATTCCTGCATGATTACAATCTAAATAACGAATATTAGATGCGTGATGTACTCTATGATGTGATGGTGTATTGAAAATTAATTCAATAGGCTTCGGAAGTTTATCTACCAATTCTGTATGCACAAAAAACTGATAAATTAAACTGATTCCCATCATAGTAAACATCATTAATGGATCAAATCCTAATAAAGGAATCCACATCCAAAAGAAAAATTTATGGATACGTTCACCGACTCCTTGACGCAATGCTGTTCCTAAATTCATATGCACCGATGAATGATGTGGTACATGACCTGCCCAAAACAAACGTACTTCGTGATTTAATCGGTGAAACCAGTAATAAGCAAAATCATCAGCCAATAACAATAAAATCCATGCCCACCATTGACGTTGAGCTATACCTTTTAACGGACTCATCTCATACAAATAGAAAAACGCTATGAAGGCTAAAATTTTCGGAATAAACTCAACAATAGCAGAAAATACCATCATTAGCATTGATACTCCAGTGTCTTTACCATGGTATTTTTCTTTTGCTATTCGGTATTCTACCAACATGCAAATGAAAAATACAGGTAAGGCGAAATACAATAATTTATCTTCTGATAACTGCTGTATATATTCAGTTAATGTCATGCTTAATTAATCGCTTTAACTACTGCTTTTGGGGCTTCTTTTCTAGTACCATCAAATCCATCAACACCACCTACCGTCGTATACTTCATCACATATTTTTTATCTGGATGAATACGTTTGTAAGCACTCTGGCACATTAAGGTTGCTTCATGGAATCCGCATAGAATTAATTTTAACTTTCCTGGATATGTATTTACATCTCCAATTGCATAAATTCCTTCTACATTTGTTTGATAGTCTAATGCATTATTTACTTTTATGGCATTCTTCTCAATTTCTAATCCCCAATTTGCAATAGGGCCTAATTTTGGAGACAATCCAAATAACGGAATAAAATGTTCACAAGGTAATGTAAATGGTTCTTTATCTTTTTGCTCTACTACTACGCCTTCTACCTTTTCTTCTCCTACAATACCTTTAACTTCTGCTGGTGTAATTAACATTAGTTTACCTTCATTTTTTAACTCTTGTACTTTATCAACAGAGTCTAAAGCTCCACGGAATTCATTTCTTCTGTGAATTAACGTTACAGATTTTGCCACATCTGTTAAGAAGATAGACCAATCTAAAGCAGAGTCTCCTCCTCCAGCAATTACCACGTTTTTGTCACGATAAATTTCTGGTTCTTTAATCATGTATTCTACTCCTTTGTCTTCAAAATCTGCAATATTAGGAATCGGTGGTTTACGTGGTTCAAAGCTTCCTAAGCCTCCTGCAATTGCTACTACGGGTGCTTGGTGCTTTGTTCCTTTATTGGTAGTTACAATAAACGTTCCGTCTTCTTGCTTTTCAATAGTATCAGCACGTTCACCTAGTGTAAAACCTGGTTCAAATTGTTTAATTTGTTCCATTAATTTATCGGTTAAATCACCTGCTAAAATTTCTGGATATGCTGGAATATCGTAAATTGGCTTTTTGGGATAAATTTCTGAACATTGCCCTCCTGGTTGCGGTAAGGCATCAATTAAATGGCAACGTAATTTTAACAACCCTGCTTCAAAAACAGTAAAAAGCCCAGTAGGCCCTGCTCCAATAATAAGTATATCTGTATTTATCATTTTGTAACAAAATTTTCTTTTTATATTGAGATTCCCACCTTAAAAATAAGGCAGGAATTGTATGTGTTAATAATTGAAAGGCCTGTTTAAGTGTTACTTATTGTATAAAAAAATAAGTAAAGGAAACGCTTAAAACTCAAAAATATGATACTTTTGTTAATCAAAACCTGATATAAATCAGGTTATTCAACATTAATTACCTCTTTAATTTCTGGTGCGTATTTTTTTATTGTTGCCTCTACTCCATTTTTCAGAGTCATTTGATTAACAGAACATCCACTACAAGCTCCTTCTAATTGTACTTTTACTGTACTGTTTTCTATAGATAATAATTTTATATTACCTCCATCACTTACTAAAAAAGGGCGGATTTCTTCCAACGCTTTTTCTACGTTATTTCTTATGTCTTCTGTTGCCATAACTGCTTATTTTGAGCTACAACCACTCATAGTAGTAATTCGTACTACTTCTGTTGGTGGTAAGTTTGCATTTCTTTTTAATAGTTGCGAAACCATTTCTTTAGTTACCTCTGTAAAAGCTTCTGCTAGTGGTGTATTTTCTTGTAACGCTACTGGGTGTCCAACATCACCTGCTTCTCGTATGCTTTGTACTAATGGTATTTCTCCTAAGAAACTAGTTTCAATATCTTCTGCTAAATTTTTAGCACCTCCTTCTCCAAAAATATAATATTTATTGTTAGGAAGTTCTGCTGGTGTAAAATACGCCATATTTTCAACGATACCTAATACTGGTACGTTAATACTTTCTTGTTTAAACATTGCCACTCCTTTTTTAGCATCTGCTAAGGCAATGTTTTGAGGTGTACTTACCACGACCGCACCGTTAATTGGTACTGCTTGCACTATTGATAAATGTACATCTCCTGTTCCTGGAGGTAAATCTATTAATAAGAAATCTAACTCTCCCCAATCTGCATCAAAAATTAATTGATTTAACGCTTTTGAAGCCATTGGTCCACGCCAAATCACTGCCTGACTTGGATCTGTAAAGAAACCTAATGATAATAGTTTTACTCCATAACTTTCAATCGGCTTCATTTTTGAACGCCCATTTACGTTTACCGCTAATGGTTTTTCTCTTTCTACATCAAACATTAAGTGCTGTGATGGTCCATAAACATCGGCATCTAACACTCCTACTTTAAAGCCCATTTTTGCTAATGAAACTGCCATGTTTGAGGTAATGGTAGATTTTCCTACTCCACCTTTACCTGAAGCTATAGCTATGATATTTTGAATATTGGGAATTTCTTTCCCTCTAATTTGATTTGGATTTTCTTTTTGTTGAACTTCCACCTTCACATTCACTTTTACATCGATTTTTTGATCAACGTGTTGGTGAATTGCTTTCATTATCTCAACTTCTACCTTCTTTTTTGCTTGTAATGATGGATTTGAAATAGTAACATCTACAATAACCTCATTTCCAAATGTAACTACATTTGTTATTTTTTCGTTTTCTACTAAACTTTTACCTTCTCCTGGTGCCGTTATGGTTTCTAACGCTTTGTATATATCTTGTTTTTTAAAACTCATGTTTTATGCTATATGCTTTAAACAGCAAGCGACAAGCTTGTTGCTTATTTTTATTTAATCTTAACTGCAAAGATACGTTTTAGCCCTCAGAAAATAAAGTCTTTAGATTGGTAATATTTATAGGTTGATAAGTTGGTTTTATAGATGATTTTAAACTTGATTTTTTTAGAAAAAATCAAGAAATATAACCTTTCTCAAACCCGTATGTTAATAACACTTCATACGGATTACCCTCTAGACCTAAAAGTTGTGCAAACGCTGGTTCAGTTTTAAATCCTTGTTGTTTTAGAGCTATAATTTTAGACCTAAATTCTTTTCCTTTTTTTAACAATACTTGATATTCAATAAGCATGTGTAGATATGAGTCTTGCTCTTCTGATAGTTTATTTTGTACAAAAATCTCTATTGGAAAAGCCTTGTACTCAAATGTAATAATTGTTGTTTTTAAGTTTTTGTATGATGGAATCGTCTTTATTTCAAACCTTGAAAACTCTCCATAGTTTTCGCTCACAACTTTTACAAACTCTTCATGATTATCACTTTGACAAATAATATCTAAATCACTTGAGTCTACATCAATATTGATGGGTATAGTACCCACTAAAATAGGGTTGAAGTGTTTTAATAGTTTAAAAATATTCAGCTCTAATAATACTTTATGAGCTTCTTTTTGACGGACAGTTCCTTCTTTTAAGTATGTTATATCTCTGAAGTTTATCACAATTCTTCACTTGGATTCCAAAATACCTTTTCAAAATCTTGAATTTGATTCTCAACCACCTCTATTCCTTCACTTTCTAACAATTGTTTCATAAGATTTGTCCCATCAAAATGGTGTTTTCCTGTTAACAATCCTTTTCTATTTACTACTCGATGCGCTGGTACTTCTTTTTCTGAAGAGTTATTCATTGCCCAACCAACCATTCTTGCTGAACGAGCTGCTCCTAAATAGGTTGCTATAGCTCCGTAACTTGTAACTCTTCCATGTGGTATTAAACGTGCTACTTCGTACACTTTTTCGAAGAAATTTTTATCTGCCATGTGGTAAAGATAGGATTCTTTTAAAAAATATACGAATATGGTTCTCGATACAATTTTCACTCATTTCAATCTTGAAAATCACTCGAACGAACATTTATCAAAAAACCAATACGTTAGCGGTTACAGCAAGCTACCATGTAACTCGGAAAGCACGACCCAAAAGGAAACGTCCGAGGCAAAAAATCCTGCAAAAAGCAGGATTAGTAATTAAGTTTAAATTTTATATAAGTAATCGGTTTTCCGATTTCTAAATATTGTTTTTCGTAGAATGTTTGCGTACTGGTTACCTCTTCTGGACTGTACACATTTTTATACACATCATGATTAGAGTGCAAAATTTCGTGACCTTCTCCATGCAATAAACCTAAAGTGTAACCATGCATGAATTCACTATCAGTTTTTAGATTAACTGTTCCTTCTGAATTTAAAATACCATGGTATTTCTTTAAAAACTCAGAATTCGTCATACGATGTTTAGTACGCTTATATTTTATTTGAGGATCTGGGAAAGTAATCCAAATTTCAGAAACTTCATTTTCAGCAAAAATATAATCTACTAACTCTATTTGAGTTCTAATAAAAGCTACATTTTCCATGTTATTTTCTAGTGCTGTTTTAGCTCCTCGCCAAAATCGTGCACCTTTAATATCAATTCCAATAAAGTTTTTATCAGGATTTTTTTCTGCTAAAGCAATCGTGTACTCACCTTTACCACAACCTAGCTCTAAAACTATTGGATTGTCGTTTTTAAAAAAAGTATTCCATTTTCCTTTATAAGAAAAATCGTTAATTACTTCTTCGCGTGTTGGTTGAATAACGTTAGCAAACGTTTCATTTTCTTTGAAACGTTTTAATTTATTTTTGCTTCCCAAAGTGTGTAGAAATTAGGCTCTATCTTCTGTTCCTTCTCTTTTAAAACGAGCAGCTTCTTTCATCCAATATGCAAATAACACTAATAACACTAATAAAAAGAACCAGTTTACAGCGTTTGAAGTCCACCAACCTGCATCTGATTTAGCTAACGTTAAGCGTAACCAATTGAATGGTGCAAATAAAAAGTCGGTAAATAAACTACCAATCCATCTAAAAATATTGCCTGCTATCATATCTTAAGTATCTTTACAGCTGCAAAAATATAAAAAGAAACAATGTTAGCCAATTTTTTCGGTAAATCTAAGCCTATAAATTTTATTGTACTGTTTGTACTGTTTTTAGGGTATTTTGTTTTAAGTATTTTTTCTAAGCAATTATCTTTTAATTTAATTAAAGAACTTGGTTGGTTTTTAGTTGTTTTTTCTGTATACAACTTTATTCTTGCCAAGAATTTATTGACTTATGATAATTCTTTTGCTTTTTTGTTTTTTGTTATACTAATAGGTTTTTTTCCTGATACTATACAGATAAATAAAACTTTTTATGCTAACTTAACTATACTTCTTTTTTTACGAAAAGTATACAGTTTACAGTCTTCAAAAAACATGCTGCATAAATTGTTTGATGGTGGTTTATGGCTTGGAGTATCGTTTTTAATAGAACCTTATGCTCCTTTATTATTAATATTACTTTACCTATCTATATTTTTGCATCAACGATTTACTTATCAAACATTATTAACTCCTATAATTGCTTTTTGCTCTCCTGTTTTTTTATACTTCACCTACTATTTTTGGTATGATAACCTTGAAAAATTTTGGTTACTTTTTGATTGGGATTTTTACCCTGATTTAAGCTTTTATTCTCATGAAAAGTATTTGTTCCCTATTCTTTTCATAAGCTTTTTTTTAATAGCTTCTATTTTTTTAAAAAGCCCAAAGGCACTTGCTATTAAAAATAAATTTAGAAAAAACTGGATATTAATTCTTACTCATCTTGTAATAACTACAGCTATTTTACTTTTAGTTCAAGACGGTTCTGGAAGTGAGTTTTTATATGTATTATTCCCTGTTTCTGTTATTTTAGCTAATGGAATTGAGTTTTTTCAAAAAAAATGGTATGCTGATGTTATTATTCTCTTATTCTTAATAGTGTCTTTTACAATGAGTGCTATTGCATAAACTACATTTTTGCTCCATAAGCTAAATCACCTGCATCTCCTAAACCTGGCACTATATAGCCTTTATCATTTAGTTTTTCATCAATATCACCAATCCATAAAGTAGTGCTCTCTGGTAAGTGTTTAGCTACATATTCTACACCTTGAACTGAACCAATAACCGAAGCTATTATTATTTCTTTTGGAGTTCCATACTTTTTTATGCCCTCATAAACCTCAACCATTGAACGGCCTGTTGCCAACATAGGATCTATAAGTAATAATGTTTTTCCATCTATTGAAGGCGAAGCAAAATACCCTACCACGATTTCAAACTCTTCGTCATTGTTTGGGTGATGGCGATATGCTGATATAAATGCATTCTCTGCATCATCAAAATAGTTTAAAACTCCATTGTGTAGTGGTAACCCTGCTCTAAGAATAGAACACAATACTATATCATTTTCTGGCAATTCTACCTTTTTTGTTCCTAAAGGCGTTGTTATTTCTTTAACCTTATAGTTTAACTCTTTACTTAACTCGTATCCTATCACTTCACCTATTCGTTCGATATTTCTACGAAAACGCATTGAATCTTTTTGAACTGATGTGTCTCTGAGTTCAGCTAGGAATTTATTAAGAATAGAATTTTGTTTGGCTAAATGATGAGTTTTCATGAGGTGTATTCTTTTTGTACGCTACAAAAGTAACAGATTTTATCAAGCTTTTATAAAGTTGGTTAGTGCTTTTAATAGTTCTTCTTTTGCTTCAACATGACTCATATGTCCGTTTGGTATTGCAATTAATGAGGTATTAGTTCTCTTTGCTTCTTCTTCAACAGTAGTATAATTTAATATTGGGTCATTTTTTCCTGCTATCATCAATCTCTTTTCTATTGTTTGTAAAACAACTTCCTTGTTTTCTCGCAAACGCATTCCCTCTGTTGCTGCAATATATCCTCTAACATGTGTTTTTAAGGCTTCTTCTCTTATTTTTTCTATTTCTTCGGATAACTGTAAACGCATATTCTCTGCAAACAAGTTGCTAATTGACATTTTTACCAATGTTTCGTAATTTTCCTTAGCCATTTCAACAGCTCTGAGTCGTAACTTTTTTCGTTCTTCACTATCTGCTTGAGAGGTAGAGTTCATCAAACAAATTCCTTTTACATTTTTTTGATATTTTTCTGTAAATGCCAAAGCAACATATCCCCCCATGGAATGTCCAATAAAGGTAGCTCGACGAATTTTTAATTCTCTTAAAACAGATTTTACTGCTTCTGCCATTTCTTCCATCGTATGAATATACCCAACACATCCTGTTTTTCCATGCCCTAATAAGTCAATACAAATCACGCGATTTTTTCTGGATAACTCATCAACTACCTCATTCCACATAGTCCTATTTTCTAAAAACCCGTGTAATAAAACAATACTACTTCCCTTACCAGTATCTGTATAAAAAACAGTGGTTTCTTTAAATTTTGCAATCATTTTTTAATGTATATTCGTCGCTTACTAATTTGTTAAGCAATGCACAAAACTAAGGAGATATTTATAAACGGATTTGCTTTATTTTCAATGTTTTTTGGAGCTGGTAATTTAATTTTACCTCCATTTTTAGGAAAAAATGCTGGAAGCTTATGGTTTTGGGTAACTATTGGCTTTTTTATTACTGCTGTTATTATTCCTATGATAGGTATTTTAGCCCATGCCAAACTACAGGGTACTATGTATGATTTTGGCAAAAAAGTCTCTCCAATTTTTAGTCTTATATATTGCTTTGTTGTATACACTATTTGTATTGCTTTACCTGCACCTAGAACTGCTTCGGTTACTCATGAAATGGCCATTGCTCCTTACTTTAGCAACAGTAGTTCTTTAGTTACTAGTACAATTTATTTCGGACTTGTTTTTCTTTTTACCATGAACCGGTCAAAAGTGTTAAACCTACTAGGCAAGTTTTTAACACCTCTTATTATAATCATTTTATTAGCTATTATTTTCGTTGGTTTTTTTACAGCTCCTGATATGATTGCTCCAACTACCCTTAAAGCTCCATTTGTTGATGGTTTGTTAGAAGGATATCAAACTTTTGATGCCATTGCTTCCATAGTTGTTGGTGGTGTCTTAGTCATTTCAATGAATTTTAACACGAATACAACTTTTGAAGAGAAAAAAGAGCTTATTACCAAAGCAGGTTTTATTGCTGGTATAGGCTTATTAATTATTTATGCTGGCCTTATTTACAACGGTGTTTTATTTAGTTCTACCTTTTCTGAAAGTGCTAATAGAACAGAAATCTTAAACTCTCTGAGCAATCAAACTTTAGGGAATATTGGAAGTATTTTTCTTAGTGTTTTAGTTGCTTTGGCTTGTTTTACAACAGCGGTTGGAATTATTACTGGAACTGCCGATTATTTTAAAGGAATTAACAATAACTCTCAAAAGGTCTTTACAATTACTGCTATTATTAGCTGTTTATTAGGAATTGCTGTTGGCCAATTTGATGTGAAATATATTATCAATATTGCACTACCTGCTTTGATGTTTATTTATCCTATTACTATTGTTTTAATTGTACTAAATGTACTACCTGAAAAATATACTTCAACTTTAGTTTTTAAAAGTGTAGTAGCAGTAACCTTTTTATTTAGCATTCCAGATTTTTTAGGTTTTATTATCAACCCTAATTACTTAGTTGAAATAAAAAACAACATTCCCTTTGCTAATCATAATTTAGGGTGGATATTACCTGCTATATTAAGTTTTGTCTTTTCTAATTTGATTAAAAGCAAAAAGCAAATTTCAACCGAATAAGTTACTTAATGAATGATATAATATATAAACTAAAAAAAGCTCGTAATAACGAGCTTTTTATTTTTATTTAAGTTGAGCACCTTAAAAACGATACCCTAAATTTATTCCTACTCTTGGCACAATTGATCGAGCTTCTGAAGTAAATAGGTTCCTCCCTAAACCTCCATATACATCAAGTACAAATCCTCCAGACGATACGTATTTTGAACCAAAGGCTAAACCTAAAGCTCCGTCAGTATATTCCTTATATTTTTTTATTGTACTCCCTTGAACTTCAACTTTTCTTTCTCCTGTATTTATTCCCATAAAAACTTCTCCAAAATAGTTCCAATTGCTATTGTTTGTAAAGTAATGACGAAAAAAAGGAGTAAACATTCGTTCTTCATTGTATCTAAAATCTGCTGATTTTTTTTCAAAGTTAAACAAAGCTGAAATACCAACCGAAGAACGATCAGTTGTATAATACTCATAAGACACCTCTAACGTTTTAAAAGCCAATGCGTCTAGTAAATCTACTTTTACTTCTTGCTGTGCATACGTGAGAGAACTGACAAAAACTACAGCTGCTAATACTATTTTTTTCATTTTAGTTTTTTACTAATTATAATTTATCTACTTCCTACAAGGATGATACCACAAACATACATCTTTTGTAAAAAAACAGTTTGGTTATTTATCATTTCTTGCTTAAGAACAGTTACAGTTTGTATCACAGCTGCTATTTTTTTTAGGCTTAAAAAAGAACTTTTTCACTAAAAAAATAACGGCTCCACAAACGACTAGATATGTTAAAACTTCTTGCATTAACTTAAAAATTGATAGGCTATAAATGCTGATAAATAAGCCAAAACTCCCATACTTGCTAGTTGAACCATTGGCCACTTCCAACTTTTTGTTTCCCTTTTTACTATTGCTAGTGTCGCCATACATTGCATTGCAAATGCATAGAATAACAATAAAGAAATTCCCGTAGCAAGGTTGAATCTTTTTTCTCCTGTTTCCGGGTTTATTTCTGACCTCATTTTTTGTTTTATAGTCGTTGTATCTTCTCCATCGTCTTCTACGCTATAGATAGTAGCTAATGTTCCTATAAACACTTCTCTTGCTGCAAAAGAACTAATTAGTCCAATACCTATTTTCCAGTCATAACCTAATGGTTTAACAACTGGTTCTATTGTTTTTCCTGCAATTCCTATATATGAGTTTGCTAACTTAGCAGATGCTATTTTTTTAGCTAAATCTTCTTCTGAAAGATTTTTATTTGCAGTATTCTCTATAACACTTTTCTCAGCATTTTCATAAGATGATGGTCCATGAGACGCTAAAAACCAAAGTACTATTGAAATTGCTAAAATGATTTTTCCTGCTCCAAAAACAAATGCTTTTGTTTTATCTAAGACATCAAAAAACACATTTTTTACTGATGGTATCTTATAATTAGGCATTTCAACCACAAAAAGTGAGTTGTTTTTTATTTTCAATGTTTTATGCAAAATATATGCTGCGATAATTGCTGCAGCAAAACCTAAAATATATAATGCTAATAAAGTAAACCCTTGTAAACTTAAAAAACCAAACAACTTAGTATCAGGAATAATTAATGCTATTAAAATTGCATACACCGGTAATCGTGCTGAACAGGTTGTAAAGGGTGTTACCAAAATAGTGATTAATCGTTCTTTCCAACTAGCAATAGTTCTAGTTGCCATAATTGCTGGAATAGCACATGCAGTACCTGAAATTAATGGAATTACACTTTTACCACTCATTCCAAAGCGACGCATAATTTTATCCATTAAAAATACTACTCTACTCATATAACCTGTTTCTTCAAGAATAGATATAAACAAGAATAAAATAGCTATTTGAGGTATAAAGATTACTACACCACCTACTCCAGGAATAATTCCGTCAGTTAATAAATCGGTGAACATTCCTGCAGGTAGTTGCGCTTTAGTAAACTCTGCGATATCAGCAAATAAACCATCAATAAGATCCATGGGAGTAGAAGCCCAATCGAAAATAGATTGAAATATCAATAATAACAATCCAAAGAAAATAACATACCCAAATATTTTATGAGTAAAAACTCTATCTAGTTTACTACGTACATCCGTAGCTTTAGAAGCATCTACCTTGTAGGTTTTATTTAAAACAGCATTTATTTGCTGATATCTATATATAGTTTCTTTATGTTGATACTTTTTTTGCTTTGTAATTTCTCCTTCAAATTCTTTTATTGCTTCTTTTTCTGAGGAAGAAAGTAATGGTTTATGATTTTTTGTAAGCATCATCCACAACTCATAAGCTGTAAATTCATTACTTACTTTAGCTAACTTTTCAAAGTAAGCACTATCTATCTTTTGAGATAATTCGTTGAAAGTTGAGTGTACTTTTAACGAATTATAATTAGCTACTTCTTTTTTTAAGTCATCAACTCCCTCGTTAGTCCTTGCCGACATTAACACTACTTTGGTATGTAGTTCTTTTTCTAAGGCTGGCACATCTATAGAAATCCCTTTTCGCTTTAGTTGATCAGCCATGTTTAACGCTAAAATCGTCGGAACTTCTAAATCTTGAATTTGCGAAAAGAGTAATAAATTCCTTTTTAAATTTTCAATATCAGCAACTACAACAATTACATCTGGTTTTTCTTCTTGATGCGTAGTCATCAAAGTTTTTAAAACAATGCTTTCATCTATAGAGGTAGGATTAATACTGTAAGTACCAGGTAAATCAGTAATCGTTGCATTTTTATCATTAGGCAATTTACAAACTCCTTGTTTTTTGTCAACCGTAACACCAGGGTAATTTCCTACTTTTTGGTTTAACCCTGTTAACTGATTAAACAATGATGTTTTACCTGTATTAGGATTTCCAATTAAGGCTACATTAATACGATTACTCATCAGCTATAGTTTTATAATTGAAATTTGACAAGCTGTTTCTTTTCGAATCGCTAAATGACTTCCGTTTACACATATATACATTGGGTCTTTTAATGGAGCTATTTGAAGCAACTCTACTTCACTTCCGGGTAAACACCCCATTTCTAATAATTTCAACGGAATTTTATCCAAGCACTCTTCAGATATAATTCCTTTTTCCCCTAAATGTAACGATGCGATAGTACTCAAAAGATATATTTTTAGCTTGCAAATATACTAAAATAGAATCGTTCTAAACAGTATACCAACACAATATTATGATTTATTTAATAGGTTGCTCTCTCTATTTGATGTCTTATATTTGTAGTATGACTTTCGACGATATTCTTGGGCAAGAACATATAAAAAACCACCTACAGCAATCGGCTGAAAATAACAGAATTCCGCATGCACAACTCTTTGTTGGTAAAGAAGGTAGTGGTACTTTACCAATGGCAATTGCCTACGCTCAATTCTTATTATGTAACTTCTCCGACAATATAGAAGCTTGTAATATTAAATGTAGCAAACTACAACACCCTGATTTACATTTTGCGTTTCCTGTAACTACAAATGATTCTGTTAAAAAGCACCCAGTTAGTAATTTATTTTTAGATGATTGGAGGTCTTTTATAGAGGAGCAACCTTATGGAAGTTTGTTTAATTGGTTACAACATATTGGTGTTGAAAATAAACAAGGACAAATTGGTGTTGATGAAGCGGAAGACATTGTAAAAAAATTACAGTTAAAATCATACGAAGGTGGTTTTAAAGTAATGATTATTTGGATGGCAGAAAAGATGAACATTGCCGCCTCTAACAAATTATTAAAACTGATTGAAGAGCCACCTAGTAAAACTATTTTCATCCTTATTACTGAAGATGAAGAGCAAATTATTAATACCATAAAATCTCGATGTCAGGCATTGCACTTCCCAGCACTAAGTGAAAGTGACATAGCCAATGCTCTAACACAACAAAAAGAAATATCGGAGAACGAAGCAATAAAGATTGCTCATCAATCAGAAGGGAATTATAACAAGGCTCTACACATTTTAAACAACAATTCAAACGATTTAGTTTTTGAACAATGGTTTATTACTTGGATTAGGGCTGCATTTAGAGCCAAAGGAAATGCCGCTGTTATTCAAGATTTAATTGGTTGGTCTGAAGAAATTGCTAAATCTGGTAGAGAAACTCAAAAACAATTCTTACAGTATTGTTTGCAATTTTTTAGGCAAGCTTTACTTCTAAATTACGGAACGCCAGATTTAGTTTTTTTAGAAACTCAGTCTGCAAACTTCGAACTCGCAAAATTTGCTCCGTTTATTCATAGTGCTAATATCTTAATCATAGAAAAAGAAGTAAGTGACGCACAGTATCATATTGAAAGAAACGGAAATGCTAAAATTATTTTGTTAGATTTATCTATTAAACTAACGCGTCTTCTACACACCAAAGAAGAAAAAATCCAATCTTAATCATGAAAACAAAACACATAATTACCGCACTTATTTTCGGAATACTTTTTGTTGCTTGTAAACAAGAAAAAAAAGGACCGCAATTACAAGAATATTTGGTTGGAAATTGGGAAACAACATATTTGAAAATTGAATATTTAACTGCCAACGAAACCGATAGCACTTCTGTTTTTGAAGACGATTTTAGCAAACCTAATTCAGGAAAAGCACAATCTACCTATAACAGCGATGGTACTTTTTCTGCATGGTTTGTACAAGCCGATGGGAAAAAAGTTGGTGAAACTAACGGTAAGTGGAAAACTAGTGGAGATAGTTTATTTGTTGATTATCCGTATTTAGGAAAGCAAGTACAAGCTTGGTATAAAATTACACAAACTAACAATGGTTTTAGCGCTACCTCTACTTATGACTGGGATAATGATGGAGAAACAGATGATACTTTGCTTATGAGAACTAAAAAAATTGAATTATAAAATTGCGTATTTTCAATAACATATCACTTCGAATTAGAATTTTCCTGTCAATGATACTTTTAGTGCTATTGGCATCAATTTTAATTGTAATGGTTACCATATACCAATACGATGAGCAAACAAAAGATTATAATACTGCACGTTTTGAACGTAAAGAGTTTTCTACAAAACAAGACATTGAAATAGAACTCAAACGCAGAACCACATATCCAGTAACTACTGAGAATTTAGCTAAAATTTTTCAAGATAGAATTTACGATATAGCATACGTTCATAAACTTACAATTTCTATGTATGATATGGATGGAAAGTTGCTAAAATCTTCCATTCCTTATAATTTTGATAAAAAAGAAGGACAAGATCTTCCTAATGAAACTGTTAAAGATTTAGCCAACAACTCAAATCATAAAATTTTAAAAAGTAGAACTGAAAAAGGTATCACTTACCAATCTTCATACACTTACTTAAACGACCCTCGTTTTAAAAGGATTGGAATTTTAGAATTACAAATTGCACAAGATAATGAAGAGCAAAAACATGAACTACGAGAGTTTATTTCTCGTCTATCATTAGTTTATTTGCTAATGCTCATTATTGCCATTGTTTTAGCTTACTTTTTATCAACTTATATTACTAGATCCATTCAAACTATCTCGCAAAAAATAAACGAGACCCGTTTAAATAAGCGTAACGAAAAAATTACTTTAAACTCTGCTAGTTCAGAAATCAATTCGCTGGTTGCCGCTTATAACAACATGATTGACCAGTTAGAAGAAAGTGCTGTAAAACTAGCGCAAAGTGAGCGAGAACAAGCCTGGAGAGAAATGGCCAAACAGGTAGCTCACGAGATTAAAAATCCGTTAACACCTATGCGCTTATCAGTACAAAGTTTTGAAAGAAAATTCAATCCAGAAGATCCTAATATCAAAGAAAAAATGTCTGAATACAGCGAAACACTTATTCAGCAAATTGATGTAATGAGTTCTATTGCTTCAGCTTTTTCTGATTTTGCTAAAATGCCTACACAACGTAGAGAAAAGTTAAATGTAGTTGATATCGTTAAACATTCTTTAGATATTTTTACTGAAGATTACATACATTATTTCCCCCAAGAAAAAGAGTTGTATGCCAGTTTAGACAAAACACAGTTGATACGAATTGTCACGAACTTAGTTAAAAACTCAATTCAAGCAATAAAAGACACTGATAAAAACCCTAAAATAGAAGTTAAAGTTGCTTCTGAAGGAAATAGTGTTAAAATAACAGTTTCTGATAACGGAAAAGGTATTAGCGAAGAAAATAAGGAGTTAATTTTCGAGCCTAAATTTACTACTAAAACTAGTGGAATGGGCTTAGGACTATCTATCATAAAAAATATAATTGAAGCGTATGACGGTACAATATCCTTTACTTCAACTAAAGGGGTTGGAACTGTTTTTACTGTAATATTACCTAAAACATAAACATAATATGAATTTTGAAAATATTTTAGTTGAACAAACTAATGCATTAGCAACTATTACCATTAACCGACCAAAAAAATTAAACGCTTTAAACAAAGCTACTATTGAAGAGCTTCATAATGCTTTTAAAGCCTTGGAAGAAGACGCTACTATTAAAGTAATTATTATCACAGGTAGTGGAGAAAAAGCATTTGTTGCTGGGGCAGACATCTCTGAATTTGCACATTTCTCTGTTGAAGAAGGAGGAATGTTAGCAAGAAAAGGACAGGAAATCTTATTTGACTTTGTTGAAAATTTATCAACTCCTGTTATTGCTGCTGTAAATGGTTTTGCTTTAGGTGGCGGACTAGAATTAGCAATGGCTTGTCATTTTAGAGTAGCTTCAGACAATGCTAAAATGGGGCTACCTGAAGTTTCTTTAGGAGTTATCCCTGGTTATGGCGGAACACAACGCTTGCCTCAATTAGTAGGTAAAGGAAAAGCCATGGAGTTAATTATGACAGCAGGTATGATTTCTGCTGATGAAGCTAAAGAAACTGGATTGATAAACCATGTAACTTCGCAAGAAGAATTATTACCTTTAGCTCAAAAAATAGCTTCAAAAATTATGCGTAACTCTTCTGTTGCCATTAGTGCGGCAATTAAAGCTGTAAATGATAATTTTAAAGACGGTGTGAATGGTTTTGAAAGCGAAATTACAGAGTTTGGAAACTGTTTTGGAACTGAAGATTTTAAAGAAGGGACTACTGCTTTTTTAGAAAAACGTAAACCTGAATTTCCAGGAAAGTAATTTTTTTACTAAAGAAACAACTACAAAAAAATAGCATCTAAATTAAAACTTAGATGCTATTTTTACAATAAGGGGATTACATTAATAAAATGGGGGTTATTAACTGAAGCAAATATATACTAAATTCAACAACATCCAAATTTTAACATAAAATTTTTATTAAAATAACATATATTTTACATTCTAAACACAATAAATACTAAATAATTCCATTCCATTCTTTATAGAATTGTTCTAAAAAACCTTCCATATAAGCATGTCTTTGCTCCGCGATTGCTTTTCCTGTTGTAGTATTCATTTTATCTTTTAACAACAATAATTTCTCATAAAAATGATTAATAGTAGGCGCTGTTGATTTTTTATATTCTTCTTTTGTCATTTTTAAATTAGGAGGAACTTCTGGATTGTATAATTCTCTATTTTTAAATCCACCATAATTAAAACAACGAGCTATTCCAACAGCCCCTACGGCATCTAATCGGTCTGCATCTTGGATAACATTTAACTCAGGAGAAGTGAAACTTTGTTTAAAGTTTCCTCCTTTAAAAGAGATATTGGTGATAATTTTTTCTATATGAGTAATTATTTCTTCTAATACTTGTTGACTTTCAAGAAAAACTCTTGCTTTTTGCGGACCAACAGTTTCATCACCATTATGAAATTTACTATCCGCTATATCATGCAACAATGCACCTAAAGAAACCACAAACTCATCAACATTTTCATTTTTTGCAATTAATAAGGCGTTTTTATATACACGTTCAATATGAAAAAAATCATGTCCTCCTTCTGCTCCTTTCAAGGTCTCTTTTACAAACTCAATAGTATTCTGTATTATTTGTTCTCTGTTCATATTTCAAAAATAAAAATCCTGCACATACAAGCACAGGATTTTAAACGTATTATTATAATTCATTAACTAAGCAGTAACCGATGGCTTAACTAAGTTGTTAGCTACTAAATATTCTGCTATTTGAATTGTATTAGTTGCCGCTCCTTTACGTAAGTTATCAGCAACAATCCACATGTTTAACGTGTTTGGCTGAGATTCATCTCTTCTAATTCTACCTACAAAAACCTCATCTTTATTATTTGCTAGAATAGGCATTGGATATACATTATTTTGTACATCGTCTTGTACAATAACACCTTCGGTTTGCGTAAGTAACTTACGTACTTTATCTAATTCAAAATCGTTTTCAAACTGAACATTTACAGCCTCAGAATGTCCTCCTGCTGTTGGTATTCTAACCGCTGTAGCTGTTACTGCAAAAGAATCGTCTCGTAAAATCTTTTTAGGTTCTTTTACCAGCTTCATTTCTTCTTTAGTATATCCATTTTCTAAAAATACATCACAGTGTGGTAATGCATTTCTTCCAATAGGGTGCGGATATGCCATTTCGCCTTCAACTCCCGCTTCTTCATTATCTAATTGACGAACCGCTTTAACACCAGTTCCCGAAACTGATTGATACGTTGAAATTACCACACGTTTCATTTTATACTCTTTGTGTAACGGAGCTAATGCCATTACCAATTGAATCGTAGAACAATTTGGGTTTGCAATGATTTTATCTTCACTGGTTAATACATCTCCGTTAATTTCTGGAACAACTAATTTCTTCGTTGGATCCATTCTCCAAGCAGATGAGTTATCAATTACCGTTGTACCAACAGCTGCAAATTTAGGAGCCCATTCTAAAGAGGTATCTCCACCTGCTGAAAACAATGCAATGTCTGGTTGCATAGCTACTGCCGTTTGTAAACCTACTACTGTATAATTTGTTCCTTGAAACTCAATTTGATTTCCTACTGAACGCTCTGACGCAACAGGAATTAATTCTGTTACTGGAAAATTACGTTCTGCCAATACTTGTAACATTACATTACCTACCATTCCGGTAGCTCCTACCACTGCTACTCTCATTTTTTTGATTTTTGAGTATAAAATTTATTGTTTGTATGCTACAAAGGTTTAAAAAAAACAAATTGGTTGTATCTCTTTTGTTAGAAAAAATACGTTAAAATTTAAAAAATATACCATTTAGGCTTAAATAGTATTGTTTTAAACAGTAAAAATCAAAAAATCAGTACATTTGCACCGGTTTTCTAGAAAAACCACAACATTTTTGTTTAACTTAAAAAAGTATAGCATGCAACTGTACAACAAGTTAAGCGCAGAAGAACGCGCTAAATTAATTGATGATGCGGGTAAAGACCGTATTACTATCTCATTCTATCAATATCATAAGATAGAAAACCCAACTTTATTTAGAAATAAATTATTCCTTGAATGGAACGAACTAGATGTTTTAGGAAGAACATACGTTTCATACGAAGGAATCAATGCTCAAATATCTGTTCCCTCAGAAAACTTTCTAGCGTTAAAAAAACAACTAGATAGTATTTCTTTTTTAAATGGAATTCGTTTAAACGTAGCTATTGAGCACGATAATAAATCGTTTTTAAAACTAAAAGTAAAAGTTCGTAACAAAATTGTTGCTGACGGATTAAACGATGACACTTTTGACGTTACTAACAAAGGAGTTCATTTAAATGCAAAAGAGTTTAATGAAATGCTAGCAGATCCAAATACGGTTTGTGTAGATATGCGTAACCATTACGAAAGTGAAATTGGACATTTTGATGGTGCAGTAACCCCAGATGTTGATACGTTTAGAGACTCGTTAGATATTATTGAAGAAGATTTAAAAGACCATAAAGAAGATAAAAACTTATTAATGTATTGTACAGGTGGAATTCGATGCGAAAAAGCTTCTGCCTACTACAAACATAAAGGCTTTAAAAATGTTTTCCAACTTGAAGGTGGAATTATTGAATATACTCGTCAGGTAAAATCAGAAGGTTTAGAAAACAAATTTTTAGGTAAGAATTTTGTTTTTGACCACCGAAGAGCTGAAAAAGTTTCTGATGATGTAATTGCCAATTGTCATCAATGTGGAAAACCTTGCGACACACATACCAATTGTGCTAACGAAGGTTGTCACTTATTATTCATTCAATGTGATGAATGTGCTGAGAAAATGGAAAACACCTGTTCTCCTGAATGTCAAGACATCATTCATTTACCATACGAAGAGCAAAAAGAATTGCGTAAAGGGAAACACGCAAGCAATAAGATATTTAAAAAAGGACGTTCAGAAGCTTTAAAATTTAAAAAGTAATGCAAAAGATTGAGTTAATGGCTCCTGCTGGTAATTTTGAATCGTTACAGGCAGCTTTAGACAATGGATGTGATTCTATATATTTTGGTGTAGAGCAATTAAATATGCGTGCTCGAGCATCTATTAATTTTACCTTAGATGATTTAGAAGAAATATCACGTAGGTGTTCAGAAAAAAATATTCGTACCTATTTGACTTTAAATACGATTGTTTATGATCATGATTTATCGATTGTAAAAACTTTAATCAAAAGAGCCAAAGAAGCTAATATTACTGCGGTAATTGCAATGGATCAAGCTGTAATTGCAATGGCTAGAGCAGAAGGTATGGAAGTCCACATTTCTACTCAAATTAACATTACCAATATAGAAACGGTTAAGTTTTATGCCATGTTTGCTGACACTGTGGTATTGAGTAGAGAATTGAGTTTACGTCAAGTAAAAAAGATTACCGAACAAATTGAAAAAGAAGAAATCAAAGGACCTTCTGGTCGTTTGTTAGAAATTGAAATTTTTGGTCACGGAGCACTTTGTATGGCTGTTTCTGGGAAATGTTATATGAGTTTGCATTCACACAACTCATCTGCAAATAGAGGAGCCTGCAAACAAAATTGTCGTAAAAAATATACAGTGATTGATCAAGAATCTGGTTTTGAAATGGAATTAGATAATGAGTACATCATGTCTCCAAAAGATTTATGTACGATTGATTTCTTAGATCAGGTTGCTGATGCTGGAATTAAAGTATTAAAGATTGAAGGTCGTGGTCGTGCTCCTGAATATGTTGCCAAAGTAATTAAATGTTACCGTGATGCCATTGACAGTTTATATAATGGAACTTACGATAAAGAGAAGGTGATTAGCTGGATGCAAGAATTGGAAAAAGTGTACAATCGTGGTTTCTGGAACGGGTATTACTTGGGGCAAAAATTAGGAGAATGGAGTAAAGAACCTGGTTCACACGCTACTCAAAAGAAAGTATACTTAGGAAAGGGAATGCATTATTTTCCTAAAGCAGAAGTTGGAGAGTTTAAGATTGAAGCCTACGATTTAGCAATTGGCGATACTATTCTAATCACAGGACCTACTACAGGTGCTCAAGAAATGGAATTAAAAAGCATGTTTGTAAATGATAAGGAAGCACAAACTGCTACCAAGGGTGATGAAGTTACTATGAAACTAGACTTCAGAATTCGCCCATCAGACAAGTTATACAAAATTGTAAAAACCGAATTTGCTAAAAACTAATGGTTGTAATTACGTTACAAAGAAATAAATGTATTGGTTGTAATTATTGTGTAGAGTTAGCTCCCGCACAATTTCAAATGTCTAAAAAAGACGGAAAATCTGTTTTACTGCATTCAACTGAGAAAAAGGGTTTCTTTACCATAAAATCACACGACGATAGTATTTTTGAAGCTTCACACGAAGCCAAGAAAGCATGTCCAGTTAAAATTATTGAGGTAAAACAAGTATAACTTTATACCAAAAGAACAAAGACATCTTATAAAGCTCTCTTAATCTTAAGAGGGCTTTTATTATTTTTACAGAATGGAATTACAACCTCCTTTTCGTAAAATTATTCATGTAGATATGGATGCCTTCTATGCATCTGTTGAGCAATTGGATAATCCTGAATTACGAGGAAAACCTGTTGCTGTTGGTGGTAGCGAAGTTCGCGGTGTGGTTTCTGCTGCCAGTTACGAAGCTAGAAAATTTGGAGTTCGTTCTGCCATGAGTGGTGTGTTGGCTAAACAAAAATGTCCGCATATCATTTTTGTCCCTCCAAGATTTGATCGTTACAAAGAAATTTCTTCTAAAATTAGGAAGATATTTTACGATTATACCGATTTGGTAGAACCTCTATCGCTAGACGAAGCCTATTTAGATGTTACTGAAAACAAAAAAGGAAATCCGTCGGCTAGCATGATTGCCCAAGAAATTCGACAACGAATTTGGGAAGAATTAGAACTACGAGCGTCGGCAGGAGTTTCCATTAATAAATTTATAGCCAAAGTAGCTTCTGATATTAATAAACCTAACGGACAAAAAACTATCAACCCAGAAGAGGTTCTTGAATTTTTAGAGCAACTTCCTGTAAATAAGTTTTATGGAGTAGGTAAAGTTACCGCTGCAAAAATGCATAACCTTGGTATTTTTACAGGCCTAGATTTAAAGCAAAAATCATTGGAAGAGCTTTCTAAATTATTTGGAAAGTCTGGAGTACATTATTACAATATTGTTAGAGGCATTCATAATTCAGCAGTAAAACCTAATCGAATTCGAAAGTCAATCGCTGCTGAAACTACTTTTAGAGAAAATCTATCTTCAGAGGTTTTTATGTTAGAACGTCTTGATAAAATTGCTGACGAATTAGAACGTCGAATGAAAAAATCAAATACTAAGGGAAAAACCGTAACTCTTAAAATTAAATACAGCGATTTTACGCAACAAACACGTAGTAAAACTACCAACCATTACCTACAATTAAAAAAAGAGTTCTACCCTATTGTAAAAGAGTTATTGTACCAAGATACACTTAATAACTCTGTTAGGTTATTAGGAATTTCTTTTAGTAATTTAAACACAGAGAAAACTGAACCTGTTTGGGTACAGTTACGATTTGATTTTTAAAGTATTGGTATTTTCAACGAAACTTTGGTGCCTTTAGGGTTTCCTTCTTTGTCAATTATATCTGTATAAATTAATGAATAATTATTAGCATATTCGTTGGCAAAGTTTCGTAATCGTTCTTTGGTTAAATCTATACCTATAGATCTGCGATTAAGCGACTTGTTTTTTCTAATTTTCATAGCCGCATCCCTACCAATTCCATTATCTACAATATCAATTTGTATAAATTCGTCTGATATTTTTGTAACTGACAACGAAACTTCTTTTTTTCCTTTCTTAGATGAAAGTCCATGCCAAATAGAATTTTCTAAGAAAGGTTGCAATATAAGTGGTGGAACTTTTATTCTTTCAATATTTACACCTTCATCTACTTTTTCTATATAGTTTACTTCGTTAGATAATCGAATATTTTCAATACTCATATATAAATTCATTGTTTTTAGTTCTTCACTTAATGTTACCTCCTTTACAGATGAAGATTCTAAAATACTTCGAATTAGTTTTGAAAACTTATTTAAGTAATATACAGCATTTTTCTGCTCATTATTAATAACGTATAGTTTTATTGAATTTAATGCGTTAAACACAAAGTGTGGATTCATTTGAATTCTTAGAGCTTCTTGCTCTAACATTAGTATTTTCTTATCATTATTCAATAAGCGTTGCCTGTAAATTGAGTATAATAACACCCCTAATAAAGCTATTGAAACTAATGCTATAATTAAAACATTTCTATTTCTTAATAGTTTTAATTTAGCTATTTCATTCTCTTTTGCTAGACTCTTTATTTTATTATTACTTACTTCATTATCATACTTATTAATAAGGTTATTAACGTATAAAATGTTCTTATCGTTAAATGTTTTTCTCTCTCCTTCTATAGCTTTTTTATAAAAGCTATATGCTTTTTCATAATTCTTCTTTTTTTCATATAATTCAGATAAATATAGATTAGAATGGTTTACTCCTGATGGAATTTTATGTTTATTAGCAACTTCTAAACTTTCTTCTAAGTATACTTTTGCTTTATCTAAACTATCTAATTTTAATAATACGCTTCCAAATGTAACATAGACATCTGAAGTATAATAATGATTACCAATACCTTCAGAAACAGATACTACTTCGTTTATGTATTTGTATGCCTCCTTATATTTACCCTGTAATAATAAAACCTTGCTAATACTAGTATGACAAATTACCTTACCTATACTCGAATTATTTTCAATATTATATTGTAATGATTTATTATAATGTTCCAAAGCAGCATCTATATCACCAAGGTTTTGGAAAGCAAGCCCTATATTTTGATGATTAATAGCT
This sequence comes from Tenacibaculum sp. Mcav3-52, assembly GCF_022347665.1. Lineage (NCBI taxonomy): Bacteria > Pseudomonadati > Bacteroidota > Flavobacteriia > Flavobacteriales > Flavobacteriaceae > Tenacibaculum > Tenacibaculum sp. Mcav3-52. The sequence continues at coordinate 461,125 of NZ_JAKRGE010000001.1, forward strand.
AAACCTCTTTTATCATTTGTTTTTTCTTGAATTAAAATTGATTTTTTAAACTTTTCTAATGCTAATTGATATTGTTTAAGAGCTAAGTATATATTACCAATACTATTATTTGATATACTAATACTAATTTTAGTATCAACATCAGGAAACTCAATCTTATCAGCTAACTCCAGTGCCATTTGATGATAATTCAATGCACTCCTAATCTTATCTTGTCGTCGATATACTACGCCTATTTGATTTAAGGTAACAATTTCTGCGTTTACATCCTTAATTTCTTTTGATAAATCAAGTGCTCTAATATGGCTTTTTATAGAACTATCAAAAAAAGAATTATTTCGATAATATTTACCTAACAAGTTATAGGCATGTATTTCCCCTAATTTATAACCTACTTTTTTACTTTTATTTAAAAGAAAAGTTATTTCTTCTTCCTCAAAGTTTTTACGTTTAAAAAGGCGCTGTAAGTCATAATAATTATCTATTTTTTTTTCAGTAGCTAATTTAATTAAACTATCTATTGTGTTTTTGTCTCTTTGTGAAAACCCCAAAAAAACAATGAAAAATAAAAAGGTTGTAATTATTAATTTTTTCATTTAAAACTTCTCAAGAAAATCAGATTTTCTCTGTCTAGAAACAGGAATCTTATGGTTATTTTCTAACACAACATAGCCGTCAGACTTCAAAAATTCTTTTATTTTATTCAAGTTAATAATATATGAGTTGTGTATTCTAAAAAAATGATCTTCGGGGAGTAATTGATTTATTTCTTTTAGTTTTTTTGTTACTACTATTTTTTTATTAGTTCCTGTAGTATATATTGTTGAATAATTACCGTCAGATTCTACAAATAAAATCTCATCTTGAGCTAGAAAAACTAATTTTCCATCAGTATTAATGGTAATCTTTCTTCTATTAAATTTTTTATTAAAACTTGATAATATTTTTTCTACCTTTTCAGTATTATTATTCTTCTTATAATATTGTTTAATTCTTCCTATTGTTTCTTCCAAATCATCGGAATCAATAGGTTTCAGCAAATAATCTATAGCTTGGTTTTTTAAAGCCTTTATAGCATACTCATTATATGCTGTAGTAATGATTATAGCAAAATTTTTATTCTCTAATTTTTCTAGTAATTGAAACCCATCCATCGTAGGCATTTCAATATCTAAAAAAAGACAATCGATAGTATTCTCGTTAATAAATTTAATTGCTTTTTCTGCTATTGTAAATGTTTCTATGATTTCTATATCATTTTCAAAGGTTGACAATTCCCAAGAAAGTCCTTGTATTGCTTTAGGTTCATCATCAACTATAACTGCTCTCAACATTTTATATACATTTGTACCAAATGTAACAGATAATATTTTAAAAAAGAAATGTCAAGCATAGCTTTTGTTACAAAAAATTAAAGCTAAATGATTTCTGTATATATTTTTTACCATTTACACATAAAAGCACACCATTTATACATCCTTTACTCTAAAAAAGATTCTTTTATATGATATTTGTAGTGTAATACACAAGGGGAATCATATTGATAAATTGGGGGATTAATCAATAATGATATTAAGTTATAAAAACACCACTTTAAAGTGGTGTTTTTTTATATATAAATTTCAATGTTCGTTTAATTTATATGCACAAAAAAAGCTCAACTAAATTTAATTTAGTTGAGCTTTTTATCTTATCCTAATCAGTTAGTTTCCTAAGCCTCAAATGGAGTAACAGAAACGTATGATTTATTATCTCTTTTCTTTTGGAATTTTACAACACCATCAACTTTAGCATGTAAAGTATGATCTTTTCCCATGTAAACATTTTCACCTGGATTGTGTTGAGTTCCTCTTTGACGAACAATAATGTTACCTGCAATAGCAGCCTGTCCTCCAAAAATCTTTACTCCTAATCGTTTCGATTCTGATTCACGACCGTTCTTCGAACTACCGACACCTTTCTTATGAGCCATCTTTGTAAGTTTTTAAAGTTAATTATTTACTTAATGCTTCAATTAATTCTGCTTTCTTTAAAGAAGTGTATCCTGAAATACCTTTTTCTTTAGCTAAAGCTTTTAATTCTGCAACAGTCATTGAACTTAAATCTGTCGATTCTTCTTTAACCTCTGTTTTAGGAGTTTCTTTTTTAGCTGCTGCCTTTTTAACTCCTGATGCAGAAATTCCTTCGATTTGGATTTCAGTTAAATACTGTCTGTGTCCATTTTTCTTTTTGTAACCTTTTCTTCTTTTCTTTTTGAAAACGATTACCTTATCACCTTTTAGGTGACCTAAAATCTTTGCAGTTACTCCTGCACCTTCTATAGCTGGGGCGCCAATAGTTACGTTTCCTTTATCTTCAATAAGCATTACATTATCAAAAGTTACTTTTGATCCTTCTGCTTCTGGTAAACGGTGTACGTATACTTTTTGGTCTTTTGCTACTTTAAATTGCTGCCCTGCTATCTCTACGATTGCGTACATACTATTTGTTTTGCGTTTATACTTTATTCACACTTTCTTAATAAAAATGCGGGTGCAAATATACATTTTTTACTTCAAAAAAAAATGTATTACTCAGAAAATTACTCTTTTAAGATAAAAAAGTTTAATTTTTATTGTTTTGAATGTAACAATTACTATAACTTCACGTCACATACACGAAAATATTAAAAATTAAACTTTAATCAATGAGAAAAAGAGTTATCACTCTAGCTTCAGCTTTTATAGCATTTCATTTTACGTATGCTCAAAAAGTTGATTTTGAAGAGTATGATTTAAGCAATGGAATGCATGTTATTTTACATCAAGATAATACAGCACCAGTAGTAACAACATCTGTTATGTACCATGTAGGCGCGAAAGATGAGCAACCAAATAGGACAGGAATGGCTCACTTTTTTGAGCATTTATTATTTGAGGGTACAAAAAACATAAAAAAAGGAGAGTGGTTTAAAATAGTTTCCTCTAATGGAGGTACTAATAATGCTAACACTACCGATGATAGAACTTATTATTACGAGGTTTTTCCTTCTAATAATTTAGAATTAGGCTTATGGATGGAGTCTGAACGCTTATTACACCCAATTATTGGTCAAGAGGGTGTAGATACACAAAATGAGGTTGTAAAAGAAGAGAAACGCTTACGTGTAGACAACCAACCTTACTCTCGTTTTTTAGAAAATGTTAAGAAAAACATGTTTAAAAAACATCCATATAAGGGAACTACTATAGGTAAGATGGAACATTTAGATGCTGCTACCTTAGAGGAATTCTTAGCATTTAATAAAAAATATTATGTTCCAAACAATGCTACTTTGGTAGTTGCAGGAGATTTTGAGCTTAAAGAAGCTAAACGACTTATAAAAGATTATTTTGAGCCTATACCTAGAGGTAAAGATATAGTAAGAAATTTTCCGAAAGAAGACCCTATTACAAAAGAGTTTTTTGCCAAAGCTTACGACCCTAACATTCAAATACCTGCAATTATGGCTGCTTATAGAACTCCTTCTATGAAAACCAGAGATGCTAGAGTCTTAGATATGATTTCTACTTACTTAAGTGGTGGAAAAAGCTCTGTACTTTATAAAAAATTAGTTGATACTAAAAAAATGGCTTTACAGGCTGGTGCAATAAACCTAAGTCAAGAAGATTATGGGACCTATATTTTATTTGCACTTCCGCTAGGAAATAACTCTTTACAAAGTTTAGTAAAAGAAATTGATGAAGAGGTTGTAAAACTTCAAACAAATTTAATTTCAGAAAAAGATTATCAAAAGCTACAAAATAAATTTGAAAACAACTTTGTGAATGCAAACTCAAGTGTAGAAGGTATTGCTAATTCATTAGCTCGCTACAATGTATTGTATGGTGATACTAATTTAATAAATACTGAAATTGATATTTATAGATCAATTACACGTGAGGAAATTAGAGACGTAGCAAAAAAATACTTAAACACTAACCAACGTTTGGTAATGGAATATTTACCAGAATCAAAAAAATAATTCAGTAATAAGACATTCAGTATGAAAAAAATAATAATAGCAGCATTAGCAGTTGTAAGCATGTCTTTTGCTGTAAATGCTCAAATAGATAGAAGTGTACAACCAAAGCCAGGGCCAGCTCCTAAAATTAAGTTAGGGAAAGCCGAAAAGTTCAAATTAAACAATGGTTTACAAGTAATTATGGTTGAAAACCATAAATTACCAAGGGTTTCTGCTTCATTAACAATTGATAACCCTATTTATTTAGAAGGTGATAAAACAGGTGTTTCTCAGGTTATGGGAGACATGCTAGGTAACGGCACAACAAATATGCCTAAAGATGAGTTTAATGAAAGGGTTGATTACCTTGGAGCAAATGTTTCTTTTAGAAGCAATGGAGCCTCAGTAAGATCATTAACAAAGTATTTTGGAGAGGTTTTAGGCTTAATGGCTGACGGGGTTAAAAACCCTAAATTTACACAAGAAGAATTCGATAAAGTAATTGAACGTACTTTAGAAGGAATTAAATCTAACGAAAAAAGTGTAGAAGCTGTTGCTAGAAGGGTTGAAGATGCTTTAGTATATGGTAAAAATCATCCGTATGGCGAGTTCATAACTAAAGAAAGTATTAAAAATATTACACTACAAGATGCAAAAAACAATTATAACACCTACTACAAGCCAAATAACGCATACCTTGTAATAGTTGGAGATATTAACCCTACTGAGACTAAAAAATTAGTTAAGAATTTATTCAGCGATTGGAAAAAAGGAACCATACCTACCACTAGCTACAATGTACCTACCAATGTTGAAACTACTGAAATTAATTTTATAAACATGCCAAATGCAGTACAATCTCAAGTAGCTGTAATTAACACAGTTGATTTAACATTAGGTGATAAAGATTATTACGCAGCTCTATTAGCAAATAATATTTTAGGAGGCGGTGGTACTGCTCGTTTATTCATGAACTTACGTGAAGATAAAGGCTATACATACGGGTCTTATTCGAATCTTTCACAAGATAAAAATAAAAATGCTGGTGTTTTTAAAGCAAGTGCAGCTGTAAGAAATATAGTTACAGATAGTGCTGTTGTAGAAATTCAAAAAGAAATTAATAAAATTCGTTATCAAAAAGTAACACCTGAAGAATTAAAAAATTCAAAAGCTGAATATATAGGTAGTTTTGTACGTAATGTTCAAAAACCATCTGTAGCAGCGAATTTTGCATTAAATATTGCTCGTTATAATTTGCCAAACAATTTTTATGAAAAATATTTAGAAAATATCAACTCTGTTACTTTAGACGATGTACAAAACGCAGCAATTAAACATTTCAGAGGAGATAAAGCTCGTATAATTATTACAGGTAAAGGAATTGATGTTTTAAAGAACTTAGAAAAAACATCAGAATATAAAATAAATTATTTTGATGCGTATGCTAACCCTACTAAAAAACCTGAAATGAGCTTACCTATTCCTGAAGGAACTACAGCAAGTTCAGTTATTAACAATTACTTTAAGGCTATTGGAGGATTAGATAAAGTAGGAAACGTGAATTCTTTAATGATTTCTTCTGAAGCAAAAGTTCAAGGAATGCAATTAAGTTTAGTCCAAAAAAGCGCTACTCCTAATAAATCTTCTGTAGTTATTTCTATGATGGGCAACGTAATGCAAAAAGTAATTTTTGACGGAACTAAAGGATATCAAGAAGTTCAAGGTCAGAAAAAAGAAATGACAGGTGAAGATTTAGAAGAAGTTAAAAACACTGCTGCTCCTTTTGCTGACAAAGCTTATAAAACAGGCACTTTGGACAGAATTGAGCCTATAGACGGAAACAATGCTTATGTGATTAAACATGGTAAAAAAGAAATCTTTTATGATGTAAAATCTGGGTTAAAGGTTAAAGAGGTTAAAACCGCTAAAGGACCACAAGGAGAAATGAAAGTACCTGTTGTTTTTTCAGATTACAAAGAAGTAAATGGAATTAAATTCCCTCATAAAATGATTCAAAAGAATGGACCAATGACTTTTGAGTTCATCACGAAAGAAATTAAAATTAATGAAGGGGTTTCTGACGCTGATTTTAAATAATAGTTAGACCTAAATCTATAAAAACTAAAAAAAGAGCCAAAATATAATATTTTGGCTCTTTTTATTTAAGTCATTTTTAAAATTATCTTGCTTTATTTACCAACCAAACTCCAAGCAGAATAATTCCTCCCGCTAACAACTGAATTAAACTTAATTTTTCTCCATCAATAATTCCCCACATTACAGCAACTGCTGGAATTAAATATGTTACAGAAGCTGCAAAAACAGGAGATGATAAATGCACCATTTTATTAAATAACACTTTTGCTACTCCTGTACCTACAACAGCTAATATTGCTACATAACCCAATGCAGAAGTTGTTTCTGCTGTTATTGCAAAAGTTGAAAAAAAGCCAGAAAACGCTAAAACCATAAATGCTGGAACAGTAAGCACTACAAAATGTCCAACTGTTATTGCTAAAGCATCCAAATCAAATAAGTATTTTTTTATTGTATTAACGTTAAAAGCATAACCTATTGACGCAACTACTACTAATAATGCATACCAGTAATTTTGGTTAGGATTTAACTCTGCTCCTTTTAAAATTAAAATTAAAGTACCTATTAAACCTATTAAAATTCCAACTAATTGTTTCTTTTTAAAAGAAAACCCAAAAACTAATGCTCCAAAAACAAAAGTGTTAAAAGGGGTAAGCGAATTTAAAATAGCAGCTATTGAGCTATCTATTCCCTGTATTGCAAATGCGAATAGAAATACAGGAAAAAAAGTTCCTAAACCAGCCGTAATTATCACATACTTCCAGTGTTTTTTTTGAATTCTTTTTAAACTCTTAAACCCAACTAACAATAAAAAAAATGCCGTAATTAACATTCGTAAAGCACCTACCTGAATTGGAGTTAATCCTATCAAGGCTTTTTTCATTAAAATAAAAGAACTTCCCCAAACTAGCGAAAGCACAATTAAAAACAACCATTTTTGTTGTTGATTATTCATTTTCAATAATTTTAAGCACAAAAGTCGTTTATTTCTATTTTTAATTTTGATTTTATTGATAAATTTGCTGAATAACTCAATAAATAAAAATGATGAAAATTCAGAAAATACTATTTGCTTTAGTTATCGTAAGTTTTTTAGCTGTTGGATGTAAAAATGAAGCTAAAAAAGAGGAGGTTACTCAAGAACAAAAAACTGAAATTGCTGCTAATGCTAAAGAACTTTCTTTAAGTATTTCAGGAATGACTTGTGAAATAGGATGTGCTAGAAAAATAGCTTCTGACTTAAGTAAGAAAGAAGGCGTTTTAGAAGCAAACGTTGTTTTTAATGATAGTATTGCAACTATTAAATATGATGCTAACAAAACAAACAAAACTAATTTAATTGCTTTTGTTGAAGGAATTGGTAGCGGTGACATGTACAAGGCTTCAGAGATTACAAAAAAAGAAGAAGAATAACCTTGCTACATCTTAATTTGGCGTAAATAAGATTCAATTTAAACAATATCGAAAGCTCCTTATTAAGGAGCTTTTTTTATGCCTTTTAAGTATCTTTGCTAAAACTTTTCGTCAGATGAAGAAATATTTTCCTCTCATTGTAAAAATCTCGTTGATTGCTGTATATGTTATTTTTTTAGCTGGTTCTGTTGTTCGTATGACAGGTTCAGGAATGGGTTGTCCAGATTGGCCAAAATGTTTTGGATATTATATTCCACCAACTTCTGAAGAACAAATTACTTGGCAACCTAACTCTGAGTATAAAAAAGGGATGATTATCGTAAAAGATGAAGCCTTATTTGTCGCAGACCATAATATTAAAACTACTGATGAGTTTAACGCTAACAACTGGGAAAAGTACACCAAACACGATTACGCTAAATTCAACAAATTTCATACTTGGACAGAGTATATTAACCGATTAAGTTCTGCTTTGGCAGGAATTCCTTTTTTGTTTTTAATTTTTGTTTCTGTTAAGTTTTGGAAAGAAAACAAACAAATAACTCTTTTATCATTCGGAGCTTTCTTTTTAATGTTGTTTGAAGCTTGGTTAGGAAAAACTGTTGTAGACTCAAACCTAAAACCAACAATTATCACCATTCATATGGTTGGAGGTTTAGTTATTGTTGCTTTATTATTATGGCTGCTTTACATCGTTTCCGATCGAAAGAAAACATCTTACAAATACAATTCATTATTTAGTAAGTTAGTAATTCTTTCAGCTATATTTTCGCTAATACAAATTGCTTTAGGAACACAAGTACGCCAATTTATTGACGAACAAGTAAAACTACACGGATTTGAAAACAAGCACTACAGCTTAATGGATCCTAACCTTAAATTTTATATTCATCGTTCGTTTACTATTGCTATTGTATTGGTAAATCTTGGATTATTCTACTTAAATCAAATAAAAAATTTAGGATATAAACTAGTAAATTGGATAGTTTTCTTAATCTTTTTAGAAACGATTACAGGTATTTTAATGTACTATGCAGAATTCCCTTTAGGCACGCAAGCTGTACACTTATTATCAGGTGCTATTTTATTCGGATTACAATTTTATTTGTGGTTACAATCGAGGAATAACAAGTAAGATATTGTAACAATTTTAGGTATTAAGCTTCTCCGTTAGGCATTATATAAGAGACTGTTTTTGTTGATAAATTTATATTTAACCTTATTAATGAGTTTCCTCCATCCATAACCCCATACCACTCCTCCAGCGACCCTAACTCAGGGCATTCATCATCATTCCAAGAAGCATTTATTTGCACTCTTTTGCCCCCTAACTTATCAATATAAGGAGATAAAATATATCCATACTCTTTGAAACTTGGAAGTTTTTTCAATCTATATCCTCCTCTATTTAAATTACTATTGAACTCAATAAAAGCTTTTTTAATTAACTCATCAATCAAGTCAATATCTTCTTTAGTTAGTTTATATTCTTTCAAAGAATTATAATATTCATTATTTAAAGTATCTTTTGAAAAGATATTTTTTAACTCATTAATTGACCTCTCTTCAAAACATGTCTTACTATTACAATTAAAGAGAAGAAGTACAAAAAACATAAAACCAACTTTTCTCATCAATAAGCAATTTTAAAATTTAACATATTAATCCTTCCACTCCAAGGTTTCCATCATATGAATCATATCTTTTTTGATGTATTCAACTGCTGGTAAAATAGAATCATAATTTGGTTTAGTATAAAAGAATAAAGACCCTTTTAAAAAGTGTTTAGAGCTATCTGTTGCATGAAACTGCACTTGTGAAGCAGCATTCCCCAAAATTTGGTATAAACTTCCGTAAACTTTTGTATTTGGATTTGCATATTCTACTGGAGCAGTAATTTGATCTGCTTTAATAGCATGTTCAAATACTAGTTTTTCAGATTCTATTAATAATTCTCTTAAATTTCCTTCAATAGGGCGATATGTGATATCTACCGATGCTTTTAAACTTGGATACTCAATTTTTATCCAGCCTTTCGGTAAATCTTTGGTTTGAGCTATTTGAGCTATTTCAAACGCATATGGTTTATTTAAATTTTCTTTTTTATAAACCTTATCAGGATACTCTAAACTTAGATAACCTTTTGGCTTAGGTAAGGTTTCCTCACCACAACTTATTAAAAATATTGCTGATATCAGCAAAGAGAGTTTACGCATTTCGGGTAACTTTTACTTGTTTTATACGTTTTTTAGCCAACGCTTCAATAGTAAACGTATAATTACTAAAGTTTATTTTTTCACCTTTTTTTGGAAATTTACCTGAGACTTCTAAAATAAAACCTGCTATAGTTTCACTTTCTCCTTTAGCCTCTTCAAATTTTTCCTCATCTTCATCTTCTAAGACACGGCAAAAATCTTTAATAGTTATTTTTCCTTCAAAAATATAATTATTTTCATCAAGTTTTGAGTAAGTGAGGTCTTCATCGTCAAATTCATCATTGATATCACCTACTATTTCTTCTATTACATCTTCTAATGTTACAATTCCGCTTGTACCACCGTACTCATCGACTACAATTGCCAAATGTTTTTTCTTTTCTTGAAACTCTACTAGCAAATCATCTAGTTTTTTATTTTCTGGCACAAAAAATGGTTCTCTCAACAACTTTTGCCACTTAAACGTTTTCTTACTCAAGTGCTCTAATAAATCTTTAGCATATAAAACTCCAGTAATATTATCAATACTTTCATGATATACTGGATTTCTTGAATATCCGTTTTTTAAAATAGTTTGTAACACCTCTTCGTAACTAGTATCATCTGCTATTGCACACACATCTGTTCGAGGCTTCATAATTTGTACCGTTTCAGTATTCCCAAAACTTACAATCCCTTCTAAAATCTTTTGTTCTTCTTTAGTCGTTGCGTCATCAGATGTTAACTCCAATGCTTGTGACAAACGCTCTACAGAAAGGTTATTATTCTTATTGCCAAGCTTGTTTTCAACAACACTTGTTAATCTAATAAGCGGTAAACTTAAAGGTGTAAGTAAAGTGTTTAATGCTAAAATAGGTTTTGACATAAACTCTGCAAACTGTAATGATTTTCTACTAGCATATACTTTAGGTAACACTTCACCAAATAATAAAATTAAGAAAGTAACAAGAATCACTTCTACCAAAAACCTCAAAACATCTGATAAACCAATAAAAAACACTCTACCAATACTTGCAAAGAGTAATACAATAAGAATATTAATAAAGTTATTTGTTATTAAAATGGTCCCTAATAACTTTTTAGGATCTTGAAGCAGTTTTACTACGGTATTTTCTTCTTTGGTGTTTGTTGACAACTCATCTAATTCTGTTTGTGAAATTGAAAAGAAAGCAACTTCAGTTCCTGAAACTAATGCAGAACAAATCAATAATAAAAGTAACAACAAACAGTTGATAGCAGTCAACCAATCAAAACTTGATAATACTAAAAGTAAAGGTTCGGGTTCTGGGTCCAATTTTTAAAATTTAATTAAACTAAAACGGTAAATCATCATCTTCTTCATTACCTACATTTGGTGGTGTATGATTAGGAGCTCCTTGAGTAGGCACCACATTTGGTTGTGCATTGTTTGGATCTTTTTTCGTTGATAAAAACGTCATGTCTTGTACATGAATTTCGGTTGTATACCTTTTTTGTCCATCAACTTCATACTGTCGTGTTTTTATACGCCCTTCACAATACACTCGATCTCCTTTAGTTAAGTATTTTTCACAAATTTCTGCTAGTTTATTACGTACAACTACATTATGCCATTCAACATTTGTTATTCTTTCTCCTGTTTGTCGGTTGGTGTAGGTTTCATTGGTTGCTAAAGGAAATCGCCCTATTGAGTTTCCTCCTTCAAAATAATGCATTTTTACCTCATCACCTAAATGCCCTATTAAAATGACTTTATTTATTGTTCCTGCCATAGCATTATAATTTTGCGTAAAATCAAATATACAAATTTTAAGATTCTTTGCTTAAATATTCCTCTAAAAACTTATCAATTAACACTGGTACTGGATATTTTTTTACTACAGCCCAATCCATCGTTTGTTCATTAACTTTCCTAGTTTTTATTATCCAAAACTTAGTAATTAAGTGTTGATGCGATAGTTTATGAATAATATCTTCAGTATTAAAAAGAGAAATTGTAGTTTCTTCTGGGAAAAGCATTGTAAACTGTTTATTTTTCACTAATTCTTCTTCGCTTGTTTTCTTTTGTGTCTCCACTAAAGGAAATTGATACAATCCTTGCCATATACCTTTACCCTTTCGTTCTTCTAAAACAGTTTCATTTTCTTCTGTTATTGGAACCAAATAATTAAAATATCTTTTTTTAATTTTTGTTTTTTTCTCTTTTACTGGAAGCTCTTTTATTTGATTTTTTGCTAAAGCCACACAGCCATTAGCTAATGGACATTTATTACACAGAGGATTTTGAGGTTTACAATGCATCGCTCCAAAATCCATTATAGCTTGATTATACACATCCGGTTGTGAGGTATCAATAAGTGTTTGCGCCAACTCCTTAAACTCTTTAATTCCCTTAGTTGAATTTATTGGGGTACTTATGCCGAAATAACGAGAAAGAACTCTGTACACATTACCATCAACAACAGCAACTGGTTCTTTAAAGCAAATGGAAGCAATAGCTGAAGCCGTATAATCTCCCACGCCTTTTAACTTAATCAACTCTTTGTACGAACTAGGAAACATACCTTTTAATTCATTTGCCACGAATTTAGCTGTAAAATGTAAATTTCTCGCCCTAGAGTAGTAACCTAAACCTTGCCATAATTTTAACACTTCACTTTCATCTGCTTTTGCTAAATCAAACACTGTTGGAAATGCCTTTGTAAACTTTAAGTAATAAGGCAAACCTTGTTCTACTCTGGTTTGTTGTAGCATTATTTCACTCAACCAAATAAAATAAGGATTCTTTGTCTCTCTCCAAGGAAGACTCCTTTTATTCTCACCATACCAACAAATCAATTTAAAAACCAAAAAAAAACACTATTTAAATTAAAAAAAACACAACAAACAAAAACACAATTACATTATAACCACTTAAAACAACAAAAAACAAACAAAAACATAATTTAGTTAGTTTTTTTTTACAAAAAAGTAGGGTAAAAATACTTTAAACTGTTATTACTTCTGATAATGAAGGGGAAAATTTATTTTTTTCCGGGTACTAATTTAAATAATTTAATTAATGAAATCTAAATTCATGCTAACACTATTTATAGTGTTACTTGGGCGAATAACATACGCTCAAGAAAAAAGTATTTCTGGTACAATTTCCGACACAACTGGACCTCTTCCTGGTGTTACTGTTTTAATTAAAAACACAACCAAAGGAACAGAAACAGATTTTGATGGAAATTATACCATTAGAGTAAATCAAGGAGATGTACTTGTTTTCAGTTTTATTGGAAAAAAGACTACTGAAGTAAAAGTACTAAACCAATCCGTAATTAATTTAGTATTAGAAGATGACGCTAACATTCTTAATGAAGTAGAAGTTATCGCTACTGGTTACGACAAAATAAACAAAAAAACCTTTACGGGTTCCGCCGTCTCTGTAGGGATAGATGATCTTAAATTAGATGGAGTTGTAGATGTAACTCGCATGTTAGAAGGTAGAGTTGCAGGGGTTAACATTCAAAACCTTTCAGGAACATTCGGTACTGCTCCAAACATTACCATTAGAGGGTCTTCTTCTATTTTTGGAAACAACACACCTTTGTATGTAATTGATGGTGTGGTACAAGAAGATGTTATTGAACAAAACCTAGATCAATTAACATCTGGTGACCCTTCAACCTTAATCAGCTCATCTATAGCAGGTATAAATGCCAATGATATTAAAAAAATAGATATTTTAAAAGATGCTTCAGCTACATCTATTTATGGTGCTAGAGCAAGAAATGGTGTAGTAGTAATAACTACTAAGTCTGGTAGAAAAGATTCTCCTTTAAAACTTAATTATAACCTAGAACAAACAATACGCGACATACCTTCGTATAATAATTTTGATTTATTAAACTCTAAAGAAAGTATGGCTATTTTTAGAGAAAATGAAAGTAGGGGGTTTTTCCAATTACCTAGCGTTTCTAGAGGCAGATATGGTGGTGTTTATTATATTAGAGCTACTGCTTTAGATAATTACAATGAATCTACTGGAATGTTTGAACTAGGAAATACTCCTGAAGCTAGAGAAGCTTTTTTACGTAAGTATGAGCTAGCTAATACTGACTGGTTTAAAACATTATTTAGAAATAGCTCTTTAATGCAGAACCACTCTTTAAGTCTTTCTGGTGGTAGTGAAAGTAATTCTTACTATGCTTCTGTGAGTCTTTTGCATGATCCGGGATGGACGATTGCTGACAAGGTAACTCGTTTTACAACTAACTTAAAAAATACGTTCTATTTTTCTGATAAGTTTAATGCTACTCTTGCTGTTAACGCATCCATAAGAAAACAAAAAGCACCAGGTACATTCAGCAGAGAATCAGATCCAGTAACAGGAGACATATCTCGTGAATTTGATATCAACCCTTTTAGTTACGCTCTTAATACCTCCAGAACATTAAGACCATATAACGATACTGGAGGTTATGAGTATTATAGAAACAACTGGGCTGACTTTAATATATTAGAAGAGTTAGCTAACAACTCTATTGACATCAACCAAAGAGATATTCGATTCCAATTAGATGCATCTTATAAAATAACAGACAACATCACTTACGATTTTAATGGTGCTGGTCGTTTTGTTAATACCGTAAGAGAACATAACGTTAGAGAAAATTCAAATGTTGTAAGAGCTTATAATGCTGATTCTTCAACTGTTTTAAGAGATGATAATATATTCTTATATCAAGACCCTACAGATCCTGATGCTTTACCTGTTGCGGTTTTACCAAACGGTGGTATCTATTTTAAAAACGACGACTACTTAACGACTTTTTATGCTAGAAATAGTTTTAAGTACGACAATACGTTTAATGAAAAACATAATTTTAATGCATTGTTAGGTCAAGAGATAAGATTTGTAAATAGAAATTCAGACAGGTTTACAGGATATGGATTACAATACGACAATGGTTTAACAGCATTCACAGACCCTAGAATTCTTGAAAAACTGATAAATGGAGGCGAAGCTTATTTTGGATTAACTAAAGAAAGAGAAAGAACAGTAGCTTTCTTTGGTAAGGCAACTTATTCTTATGACGATAAATATGTTTTCTCTTTAACAGGAAGATATGACGGGTCTAACAGACAAGGGCGCAGTAGTAGCTCAAGGTGGTTACCAACAGGAACTGTTAGTGCTAAATGGAACGCTAGTAAAGAGTCTTTCTTAGAAAACTCTAACACTTTTAGTAACTTACAGTTTAGAACTTCATATGGTTTAGTGGCAACTCCTGGTAACGCAACAAATGCATTAGCTATATTTACAAGTCAAATAGCAGACAGACTTTTACCAGCAGATAGAGAAAACTTCTTAAATATAACTGCATTACAAAATTCTGAGTTAACATGGGAAAAGCAATATGAATTAAACTTTGGTGTCGACTTAGGCTTATTCAACAATAGAATTAATTTAATAACAGATGTTTACAAAAGAGATATATTTGATAATATTGATTTTGTAAGAACTTCTGGTATCGGTGGGCAATTTATAAAACAAGGAAATAACGCAGATGTTGAAACTTATGGTATAGAATTTACTTTAGACACTAAAAACATAGTAACAGATAACTTTACATGGTCTTCTAACATTAATTTCTCATATTTTGATCAAGAAATTACAAAATTAGACAATACACCTATTGCCTTTGATTTAGTAGATCAAACTGGAGGTAATGTTGTAGGGTACCCTATCAACTCAATGTTTTCTTTTCAATTTGCAGGTTTAAATAACGAAGGATTACCACAGTTTATAAATAAAGATGGTGAAGTAGCTTCTGTTTTAGACTTTCAAAACAACGAAAACTTAACTGACTACTTAAAACACGAAGGTTCTGTAAACCCTAATATATCAGTTGGTTTTTCTAACAATTTCACTTACAAAAACTGGGATTTAGGAGTATTGATAACTGGTAGCGGAGGAAATAAAGTAAGGTTAAACCCTGTATTTAGCTCTACTTATTCTGATACAAGCATTTTTTCTAAGAGCCATGTAAACAGATGGCTTAACCCTGGAGATGAGAATATAACCAACATCCCTGTATTACCAGACCCTTCTGCTTTTCAAAGAAACTCAAACTTAAGAACGGTTTATAATGCTTACAACTATTCTACTGAGCGAGTAGCAGATGGGGATTTTTTACGTATGAAAAACATTTCATTAGGATATAAGTTTAATAATGAACTAGTTGAAAAACTAGGCCTTTCACATTTAAAAGTTAAATTTCAAGGAACAAACTTGTTTTTATTATACTCTGACTCTAAACTTAACGGTCAAGATCCAGAATTCTATCAAACAGGTGGAGTTGCATTACCAATTACTAGGCAATATACTTTTTCATTAAATTTAGGATTTTAACAAAATAATAGTATGATTAAAAATAAAATAAACAAAGTTATACTATATGCTACATTAGCCTTTACTTTTGTAGGATGTAGTGAATACTTATCTGAATTACCAGATAACAGAACATTAATTGATTCTCCTGATAAAGTTTCTCAATTAATTACAGCAGCATATCCAGATCAAGATTATGCACTAATGGCAGAAATAATGTCTGACAATGCTGATGATAAAGGTAATGTTTCAAATGTTGAACAATTAGATCTACAACTATATCAATGGCAAGACTCTAATTTAGAAGAAAGAGGCTCTCCTGTTAACTATTGGAATTCTTGTTATGAAGCAATTTCACAAGCAAACCAAGCATTAGCTTCTATTGAAGAATTAAAAAATAAGTTTGACTTAAATGCTCAAAAAGGTGAAGCTTTAATTGCTAGAGCTTATGCTCATTTTATGTTAGTTAATTTTTGGGCAAAACACTATGATGCTAATACAGCTTCTACCGACCTAGGAATTCCTTACGTATTAGAACCTGAAACTGTTCTTTTTAAAACCTACAAAAGAAATACAGTTCAAGAAGTATACGATCTTATTGAGAAAGATTTAATTAAAGGACTTTCAATGGTTGGTGATAATTATAACTCTCCTAAGTTTCATTTCACTAAAGATGCTGCTAATGCCTTTGCTGCTAGATTTTATTTATACAAAGGTCAATGGGATAAAGTAATTGAGCATGCAGATAAAGTAGTTACCAATCCTGTTTCTGAAGCTAGAAATATGGTTGCTTATGGAAATATGAATTTAACAGGAATAAGAATGTTATATAATAGTGTTGACGAGCCTGCCAATTTATTAATCATTTCTACAAACTCAATATGGGCAAGAAGACATAGATCTTCACGATTTGGGTTATCGGTAGACAAAATAAGACCTCAATTATTTACAGGATCATCAAACCCATTTAAAAAGAATTGGGCTTATGACACATATAGATCTAATCAGTACACTTATTTTACTCCAAAATATAACGAATATTTCAAGTATACAAATGAAAGTGCTGGTATAGGCTTACCTTATTTAGCACAAACAATGTTTGATAAAGACGAAGTAATACTAAATAGAGCAGAAGCATCTGTTATGTTAGAAAATTATAATGAAGCCTTAAATTACTTAAACGCTTACATAGGAAACAAAACAGAAACCTATGATCCTAAAACCGATATACTAACAGAAAGCTTAATTCAATCAGAATATCCTGTTATTGCTAATGAGTACACACCAGCTTATGGCTTAAATGATAAGCAAACCTCTTTCATTAAAGCTATAGCTGAGTTTAAAAGAAGACAGTTTTACCACGAAGGCTTCCGTTGGTTCGATGTAAGACGTTTTAACCTAAGTATTACACACGAACTAGATAATGGTTCAAATGTTGTGCTTGAAAAACAGGATTTAAGAAAACAATTACAAATACCTTTAACAGCTCAAAACGGAGGTTTACAGCAAAATCCAAGATAAAACAAACAGTATGAAAAAAATAAACAAATTATTATTAGGTATTGGCGTGCTGGGATTAATTTGCTCATCATGCACAACAAAGGAGGAAGATTTAGGTTCAAGTAATATAAATATCTCTACACCTGTACTGAATGAAACCGACAAGTGGTTACGAGATAATTATACTACACCCTATAACATAGAGGTTTCTTACAAATGGGGACCAGGGAAAGTTGATTTAAACAGATATTTACACCCACCTAAGATAGAGAATGTTAGACCTGCAATGGAGGCTATTAAAGCAGTTTGGGTTGAACCTTACTCACAATTAGGAGGTGAAAACTTTATTAAAAATATAGCACCTAGAGAAATTCTTTTAGTGGGTGGACAAAACATAAACCCAGGTGGAGCAACTTCTGTTTTAGGTTTAGCCGAAAGTGGAATGCGAATCGTGTTTTTTGAAGTAGATAATCAAGACTATAAAAACAAAGATCAATTAATACAATTCATTGGAACAATTCAACATGAATATATACATATTTTAAACCAAAGAATTCCCTTTGATGAGATAGCTTATAGAAACATTACTCCGTCTGATTACACAGGGCAATGGTTCGAGATATCTGATGCTGAGGCTAGAGAATTAGGGTTTATTTCTGCTTATGCAAGAGCAAACGAACATGAAGATTTTGCTGAAATGATAAACGCTATGCTATCTTCAAACAAAGCAGATTATGATGCAAAAGTAAACGGTATTACAAGCACTAAAGCAAAAGAAGATATCAGAAAAAAGGAAGCTGTTGTAGTTAAATACTACAAAGATAATTTTAATATAGACTTGTATGAACTACAAGAGTTAGTAGCAAAAAATGTTGATGAATTCACTAAATAATTAAAATGATAAAAAAACATATAACTAAAATACGTGTGCTTTTGGCTTTATTTACTCTATCTCTTTTTATTACATCTTGTAATGAAAATAAAGAAGAGGAGTTATTTAATCAATCGCCAACCGAACGTATGAATCAAAGAGAGAAAGAATTAAGAGATTTACTTCTTTCTTCAGAACACGGATGGAAAACAGTATACTTTACTGATAATAATAACCTAGGAGGATATACTTTCTTATTTGATTTTTTAGATGAATCTAGAGTTAGAACAATAGGTAACTTTAATAATAATATTTCACCAGTTGAAAGTGAATATACCATAGGTTTAAACACTACAACAACTTTAATTTTCACAACAAAAAGTGAACTTCATGAATTATCAGATTCTGGTAACTCAGCTCCATTGCCTAATTTTGGCGGTAGTGGATATAAAGGTGATTTTAACTTTATGTACTACGGTGTTGAAAACGATGAAATTGTTTTTAGAACTTCTAGAGATTTTGTTGAGGTGAGATTTAAAAAAGCTACAGCAGAAGATTGGACAGATTTTCAAAAGTACCAAGACATGAAAGATTTTCTTAATAGTTCTTCTGGTCATTTAGCTTATGAAAATAATGGAACTGTTCACAATTTTTCTTATATCGGAAACGATGAAATAAGGTTTGCTACAAACCTTGAAGGTAATTCTTCGTTGAACTTCGGAGTAGGCTTCACGTCTAGTGGCATCGAAATTTCACCGGCGATTGATGTTAACGGAACAAAATATTCTGAGTTTACATTAAATGAAACGGAAAATAAATACACTTCGGCTGATGGAAACCTTTCTATTTCTATAGTGTCTAGTCCTATCGACATGACTGTTACTTGGACTACAGCTGCTAGACCTGCATTTAGTAATCAAGAATTTATTGATACTTTTAACACAGTAAAACCTATCCACGACTCGTTATTTCCATCTTTCCCTTTAAATGACATATATCTTCTTGGTGAAGGTGAGATTACATTTTTAATAGGCTCTACTTCTGGTGTACATGGCATGTCTTTTTCTGGTGTCTTAGGCAATAAAGATTTATTAGCTATAGGTAAATTAGCCCCTGGTAGAAACTGGAGTTTACTACCACATTTAAATCCTCTAGTTGATTTATTAGTGAATAAATCTCCTTATAAAGTGCAGTTAATAAACCCTGATACAGCCATTTTAACAAGTGATGGCGACCCTAACTTTGTGTTTACAATAGTTAAATAAAAGCTTGTTCTCATTAAACTTACCCAAAAAACAATTGTTTTTTGGGTTTTTTATTCTTATTTTTTCCGGAATGAATTAATTATCATATATTTGCACCCTCAATTTTTTAAAAGAAAACAAACAAAATATATTTATAATGACAAAAGCAGATATCGTATCTAAGATTTCAGATAAGAGCGGAATTGAAAAAGCAGATGTTTTAGCCACTGTTGAAGCATTTATGGAAGAGGTAAAAGATGCATTAGAGAATGGTGACAATGTATATTTAAGAGGTTTTGGTAGCTTCATTATTAAAACTAGAGCAGAAAAAACTGGTAGAAACATTTCTAAAAATACAACTATCAAAATTCCTGCACACAACATACCTGCTTTTAAGCCTTCTAAAGTATTTACCGAAGGGGTAAAAACAAAAGTAGCTGTAAAATAATTAAAAAAGTATTAACCCAAAACCTTCAATAAAAAGGTTTTACAAAACATTTTAACTATGCCAAGTGGTAAAAAAAGAAAGAGAGCTAAAATCTCTACACACAAAAGAAAGAAAAGAGCAAGAGCAAATCGCCATAAGAAAAAGTAAGCAGTAGCTTACTTTTTCGTTGCTTTTATAAATTACGTTCATTGACATTAAGGTTTTAACACCTTAAATGGTATAAACAACATACCTGTTTACAAATTTTAATCCGTCTTCGTAAAAATTTACGATGGCACAAAACCATATTCAGAATGAAAACAGAATTAATAATTCGTTCCAATTCTTCTGATATTGATTTCGCCTTACTTAGAGATGGTAAACTTATTGAGTTAAACAAAGAAACGAGCGATCATAATTTTTCAGTCGGTGATATTTTCCTTGCTAAAATAGGAAAGGTAATGACTGGTTTAAATGCCGCTTTTGTAAATGTTGGTTATCCTAAAGATGGTTTTTTACACTATCACGATTTAGGTCCACAAGTACAATCTTTAAATAAATTCATTAAAAAAGTAAGCACAGGTAATTACAAAGAATTCACTTTAAAAAACTTTCGTTTTGAAGAAGATATCAATAAAGACGGAAGTATTAACGATGTACTAAAATCAGGTCAAAATTTATTAGTACAAATTGTAAAAGAACCAATATCTACCAAAGGTCCGCGTATTAGCTCGGAACTTTCTATTGCAGGTAGGTTTTTAGTTTTAGTTCCTTTTTCTAACCGCATATCGGTATCACAGAAAATAGCAGATCCGAAAGAAAAGGAACGTTTAAAAAAATTAGCAAAAAGTATCAGACCAAAAGGGTTTGGACTTATTTTACGTACTGTTGCCGAAGGTAAAAAGGTAGCAGAACTTGACAAAGATTTACAAAACTCACTTGATAGATGGAAAACTATGTGCAAACGCATAGCTAATAATAATACTCCTACAAAAATATTAAGCGAATTAAACAGAGCATCTTCTATTTTAAGAGATGTTATGAACGATTCTTTTACAAGTATTGTAACCAACGATGAAACCTTAAAAGTTGAAATTAAAGAGTACTTACAAGAAATATATCCTGAAAAGGAAAATATTGTAAGACATCATCGTTCTGATGTTCCTATTTTTGAAAAATATGGTATTGAACGACAAATTAAAACATCGTTTGGAAAAACAGTTTCAATGAGTAAAGGAGCTTATTTAGTTATTGAGCATACAGAAGCTTTACATGTTATAGATGTAAATAGCGGTAATCGCTCTAACAAATCCTTAAACCAAGAAGAAACTGCTTTAGAAGTCAATTTAATTGCTGCCAGTGAAATAGCTCGTCAATTACAATTACGAGACATGGGTGGAATTATTGTTGTTGACTTTATTGATATGAAGTCTGCAGAAAATAGACAAAAACTATATCAACATTTAAAAGATGCAATGTCTTTAGACCGTACTAAACATAAAATTTTACCTCCAAGTAAGTTTGGCTTAGTACAAATTACAAGACAACGTGTACGACCTGAATTAGAAATAAAAACACGTGAACCAAACCCTAATAAAAACGGAGAAGTTGAAGCTCCTATTGTTTTATTAGATAAAATAGAATCAGAATTAGAACGTATACTTAATAGCGGCAAAAAATATAAAGAAATCACATTAAATGTGCATCCGTTTATAGCTGCCTATTTAACAAAAGGCGTTAATTCAATTCGTTTTAAATGGTTTATTCAACACAAAAAGTGGATTAAAATATTACCTCGAGATGCTTACCAATACTTACAGTATAAGTTTTATTTGAAAAAAAACAAAAAAAGTAAGTAAGGCAATCTTATTATGAAATAAAAATCCCATATCGTTTTGATATGGGATTTTTTTATTTTTAGAACCAAAAACCTAAATTAAACAACCAATAATGATCTGAATGATCAGGAGACCATGTGTATTTTAATTCTATAGGACCTAAAAATGTTTCTACACTGTACCCTATAGCATATCCTGATTTGGTGTTTTTAAACAAATCTCCATCCTCAAATATATCTTCTTCAACACGAGCATAATTTGCTATAAACATTGCATAATGTTTTTTATAAACCTCATAGCGTAAGTTAAATTCAGATCTTAAATAAGACTGATTGTTTAGCCCACCTGTATCGTATCCATACATTGGAATAAAATTATTAATATAATTTTGATTATATCCGCCCAAACGATAGTCAAATATTTCAAACGATTTTTTTCCGAGCGTATATCCTGCTTGTGAAGTATATTGAAATGTCAATTTATCATAAAAAGTAGTTGCAAACCCCAACGTACCACCCAATTGTGAAAACTGATGGAAAGGTTCACTACCTTGTATTAATTCATCCAGTCTATTATCTCTATCAGACCATATAAACCACTTAAAACCTATATCTGCATAAAACCCTTTTGTTGGAAACATCTCTTTGTTATAGGTGTCTAATTTTAAAAAAGCGAAAGTGTTTATATAATTGCTTTTATCAAAAAAATCTTCTTTTCCTTCAGTAGAAATGTTTTTTGTTCTTGCATTAATGTTT
Organism: Tenacibaculum sp. Mcav3-52; assembly: GCF_022347665.1. Taxonomy (NCBI): domain Bacteria; kingdom Pseudomonadati; phylum Bacteroidota; class Flavobacteriia; order Flavobacteriales; family Flavobacteriaceae; genus Tenacibaculum; species Tenacibaculum sp. Mcav3-52. The sequence continues at coordinate 483,823 of NZ_JAKRGE010000001.1, forward strand.
TTATGTTCTGTTCCTACACCTATTGCAAACTTTTTATCAAATGTTGTTTGCAAATATAAAGAGGTTGAAAAATCTCTATACTTTCCATTTATAATCCCTTTATTATATAAAAAATCACTATTAAAAGTATTATACCTTGTTCTTATTCCATAACTTGGAGATAACCCATTATCAATGAAATACTCTAAATTATACCTTATTTTATCACCAACTCCTACATCTAATGAAAGTTCATCATTCTGGAAAAGCAGCTTTTTATGATTATAATTAAGTAGTACTGCTGATTTGTATAGTAAATCATAATGTAAACCTAGTCTTAAAAAAGATTGTATTTTTTCTTCCTTTACAGTTATCTCTAATTTTTTTCCTTGAAAAGATTTTTCAAAATGATAATCTATTCTTTTAAAGTTTTTTGAAGCTGTTAATGTGTTTATTTTTTTAGAAATTTCTTTGTAAGACACACTATCTCCTTCACGTAGCTGTAGCTTTCCTAAAATATAATTATTAGTATAGTTTTTATTACCCTTTATAATAATTCTATCAACTAAAAACCTTTTTCTTTTTGGTGATATTTTTAGTCTTCTATTCTTTTTAGTTTGCATCTTAGCAATACTATCAAAAACCACTCTATACATTTTAGCTGTTTTTTCTCCTTCTTCTAAAATTTCTTTCTTAGCATCAAACGAAATAACACTGTAGTCAATTACATTTGGTTTTATGTAAACATCTAACAATTCAACCTGTTGGTCTGATTTCTGATACATTTGAAAATTAATTATTTGCATTAACAGAGAGGCCACAGAAGTTAATTCTTCTCTTTTCAATAATTCTCCTTGTACACTAACTCCAATAATTATATCAACACCTTTCTTTTTCATTACATCAACAGGAAAGTTATTAACTACACCGCCATCAACCAATAATTTATTGTCTATATCTACTGGATTTAACAACGAAGGAAAAGCAGCACTTGCTCTTAAAGCCAACGGTAATGAACCATTCTCTAACACTTCTTCTTCACCTGTTTCTATATTTGTTCCTATACAATAAAAAGGTATTGGTAGTTTAGAAAAATCTGTAATATCATCAACTGGCGCTAATAACTCTGTTAAAAAATTCAACACGTTTTGCCCTTTTGACAAACCCAAAGGCAAGCCTAAACTTCCTTTTTTTATAGGTAATGAAACAGCATATTTTTCTCCATGTTCTTTATTAAAAAAAGGCTTTTGTCTTCTAGAAACTTTATCTTGTAATAAATCTATAAAATTAGTTTCTAAGACAGCCTCTTCTATTTGTTTGGCTGTATAACCAGAAGCATATAAGCCTCCTACTATAGACCCCATACTTGTACCACCTATATAATCTATTTGTACACCTGCTTTTTCAAGCTCTTTTAAAATCCCTATGTGCGCAATCCCTTTTGCACCTCCACCACTTAATACCAGTCCTACTTTAGGTTGGTTTTGCGCCAACATAAATGTTGGTAGCAGTAATAAAATTAATAACTTTTTCATTCCCCTTTTTTATGATAGTGTTTGTATATTTTTTGAGCCCTAGCATTCCCAACCACTTCTTTTAATTCTTCAAAAGTAGCTGATTTTACTCTTTTAGCTGATTTAAACTTACGTAGTAAGTTTGTAATAGTTTGCTTTCCTACATCTGGAATTTGCTCTAATTCTGATTGTATAGCACTTTTACTTCTTTTGTTTCTATGGAAAGTAATTCCAAAACGGTGAGCTTCGTTACGTAGGTACTGAATTATTTTAAGTGTTTCTGATTTTTTATCTAGATATAGCGGAATAGGGTCTCCAGGGTAAAAAATTTCTTCTAATCTTTTTGCAATACCAATTATAGCTATTTTACCCCTTAAACCTAAAGCATCTAAACTCTTTAAGGCTGAAGATAACTGTCCTTTACCCCCATCAATTACTATTAACTGTGGTAGTGGCTGATCTTCATCTAATAATCGTTTATATCTTCGATATACGACTTCTTCCATAGAAGCAAAATCATCAGGGCCTTCAACTGTTTTAATATTAAAATGACGATAGTCTTTTTTACTCGGTTTTCCATCTTTAAAAACCACACACGCAGCAACAGGGTTTGTTCCTTGTATGTTTGAGTTATCAAAACATTCAATATGACGTGGTTCTTTTCTTAGTCTTAAATCTTTTTGCATTTGTGCCATGATTCTTTTTACATGACGATCAGGGTCTACAATCTTTATTTGCTTAAACTGTTCTTGACGATAAAACTTTGCATTACGTTCAGACAATTCAACAATACGCTTTTTGTCTCCTAATTTAGGTATGGTTACTTTAATATCTTTACCAACATTTACTTTAAAAGGAACAAAAATTTCTCTTGATAACGAGTTAAATCGTTGACGAGTTTCAATAATAAACAACTCTAAAAGTTCTTTATCTGTCTCTTCTAATTTTTTCTTAATTTCTGTGGTATAGGATTGTACAATTGAACCGTTCATTATCTTGAAAAAGTTTGCATATCCATGCGATTCATCAGAAATAATAGAAAACACATCCACGTTATTAATTGATGGATTCACTATTGTTGATTTGGCTTGATAGTTTTGTAAAGAAGCTAACTTTTCTTTGATTTTTTGTGCTTCTTCAAATCGCATATCTGCAGCTAAATCAAACATTATTTTTTCAAACTGCTGTAAACTTTCTTTAAAATTTCCTTTTATGATATTTCGAATTGCTCTGATGTCCTCTAAATAATCCTCTTCACTTTGGTATGCTTCACAAGGGCCTTTACAATTACCTAAATGATATTCTAAACAAACTTTATACTTATCAGCATCAATCTTTTCTTGACTTAAATCATAATTACAAGTGCGTAGCGGATATAGTTCTTTAATCAAGTCTAACAATGCATATACAGTTCGTACATTAGTATAAGGTCCAAAATACTCCGATCCATCTTTAACAACTCTTCTTGTAGAAAATATACGAGGAAATCGCTCTTTCTTTATACAAATCCACGGATATGTTTTATCATCTTTTAACAAAACATTGTATCTAGGTTTATACTTCTTTATAAGATTATTTTCAAGAAGTAGCGCATCTGTTTCAGTATCAACCACCACATGCTCTATTCTAACAATTTTTTTTACTAGAACTCGTGTTTTACCATTCTCATGATTTTTAGTAAAGTACGATGAAACTCGTTTCTTTAAATTCTTCGCTTTTCCAACATAAATAATTGTATCATCTTTATCAAAATATTGATAAACTCCTGGTGAGTTCGGTAGTGTTTGTACTTGAAGTTCGAGTGACGTTGGCATACTACGAAAATACGATTTTTTACCCTTTTAAAAGGGTATGATTTTTAGTTTTACTACCTTTACAATATGAGCAAACTCATAGATAATTTTGGAAGACAAATTAGCTACGTTCGTTTAGCAGTAACCGACCGCTGTAACTTACGTTGTCAATATTGTATGCCTGCTCAAGGAATTGATATTGTTCCAAGAAAAGAGCTACTTACCTACAAAGAAATGTACCGAATAATTCGAGTACTTACTGAGTTGGGTGTAAACAAAGTTCGTTTAACAGGAGGAGAGCCTTTTGTAAGAAAAGATTTTGTTTCTTTTTTGGAGATGTTATCGTATAATGATTTGTTAGAGGATATTAATATCACGACCAACGGAGCGCTTATTTCCAAACACATCAAAACGATAGAAAACCTTAAAAAGGTAAAGAATATCAATTTAAGCATTGATAGTTTACACCCTGAAAAGTTTGCTAAAATTACCCGTAGAGATGTTTTCCCAGAAGTATATAAAACCTTTGAGTTATTAGAAAAAAGTTCGTTGAATTTAAAACTGAATGTAGTTGTTCAGTCTGGATTTAACACTGATGAAATTAACAATTTTGTGCAGCTTACTAAAGACAAGGGTATTGCAGTTCGTTTTATTGAAGAAATGCCTTTTAATGGTAGAGGACAACGAAATGCAGAAGAGGTTTGGAACTACCATAAAATCTTAGATAAAATCCAGTCTCAGTTCACTGTAACTAAGCTCCCCTCAAAAAAATCATCTACTTCTAGAAACTTTTCTATAGAGAATCATAAGGGAACTATAGGGATAATCCCTGCATTCACTCGTACTATTTGTAATGATTGCAACCGAATTAGGATTACCTCAACAGGAACTTTTAAAAATTGCCTGTTTGATGATGGTGTTTTTAACCTACGTGACTTTATTAGAAATGGTGCAAGCAATGAAGATTTAAAAACTTTGTTTTTATCATTGATAAAAGAAAAACCTGAAAATGGTTTTGTGGCTGAAGCAAATAGAAAAGGAAACGTAACCGAAAGTATGAGTACCATTGGGGGGTAAATTTCAATGTATCAATTATATAATTTGAAAATGTAACAATTAAACTTTTTAACAGTTACACTTTAACATATGATTACAGTAAAAGAAGCCAAACATATAATTTTAGAAAACACACAAGATTTCGGAATTGAAGAAATTCCTTTTTTAGAAGCTGTCGGAAGAGTTTTAAAGGAAGATATTGTTGCCGACAGAGATTTTCCTCCATTCAACCGAGTGGCAATGGATGGTATTGCTATCAATTATCGTTTTTTTGAGCACGGTGTTCGCGATTTTAAAATTGAAGGAATCCAAGCTGCTGGAAGTCCACAACAAACACTGGATAATGCCGCCAACTGTTATGAGGTTATGACAGGAGCTGTATTACCTAACAATACTGACACGGTAATTCGCTATGAAGATGTTGATATTAATACGTTAGTAGCCACTATTACTATTGATGAAATTAAAGAAGGACAGAACATTCACACACAAGGTTCTGATAAAAGTAAAGGTACAGTTCTAATAAAAAAGAACACTATAATTTCTGCTGCTGAAATTGGAGTATTAGCTACTGTAGGTAAAGCCACTGTTAAAGTTGCCAAGCAACCTAAAGTAATGATTGTTTCTACAGGTGATGAATTGGTTGATGTAAATGAATATCCGTTAGACCACCAAATTCGTAGAAGCAATGTATACACATTAGTTTCCTTATTGAACGATTTAAAAATCCCAGCAGATACAGCTCATATTACTGATGAAAAACAAATTTTAAAAGAAAATATAGCGTCTTTTCTACAAGAATATGACGTGCTTTTATTTAGTGGTGCTGTTAGTAAAGGTAAGTTTGATTTTTTACCTGAAGTTTTAGATGGATTGGGTGTTAAAAAATTATTCCACAGAGTTTCGCAACGACCAGGGAAGCCATTTTGGTTCGGCACTACAGACAACTGCAACGTGTTTGCTTTTCCTGGAAATCCAGTTTCAACCTTTGTAAATTGTTTGGTCTATTTTTATCCTTGGTATAAAAAGTCTATTGGCGTTTCTTCCGAAGAAAAAACAGCAATTTTAGTAAAAGACATTACTTTTAAACCTAATCTAAGCTGTTTTTTACAAGTAAAATTAACTTCTGAAAACGGGCAAGTATATGCAACTCCAATACAAGGAAATGGTTCTGGTGATTTAGCTAGTTTGGTTGAAGCTGATAGTTTTATTGAACTTCCAAAAACTGAAGAGATAGAATTTAAAAAAGGAAGTGTTTTTCCGATACTAACGTATCGGGGTTTTTAATTATTAATGTTTAGTTTTGAGTTAAAAATTTAAAATGAAGGAAAGTATTGTTCAAGGCAAGAGTTTTCAATTCTCTTTAAAAATAATTTCTCTGTACAAAAAACTACAACAAGAAAAAGAGTTTATATTTTCAAAACAGCTTTTAAGAAGTGGAACTTCAATAGAAGCAAATATAGAAGAGGCTTTAGCTGGTCAAAGTAAGAGAGACTTTATTTCTAAAATGTCTATTTCTTCAAAAGAAGCTAGAGAAACTAATATTGGTTACGTTTATTAAAAGAAAGTGACTTAACAAATATTGATATTACAGATATACTTTCGGACATTCACGAGCTAATTAGGCTATTAACAGCAATTGTAAAAACATCACAACAGAGTTTAACTAAAAATTAAAAACTCAACATTTAAAATTTATACAGAGTGAGCAACTTTTCCCACATAAACGAACAAAATCAACCTAAGATGGTAAATGTTTCTGATAAAAAAATCACGAAACGTATAGCCATTGCTAAAGCTACTATGTTTTTAGGTTCAGAAATTGTGAGTCATTTTAAAAATGATGAACTCATCACTAAAAAAGGACCTGTTTTTCAAACCGCTATCATTGCTGGAATTCAAGCAGTAAAAAAAACCTCTGATATTATTCCAATGTGTCATCCTTTATTAATCAATGGAGTGGATATTGACATCAATATTGTAGACGATGAGTATGTAGTGGTTTTTTGTAAAGTAACCATTGAAGGAAAAACAGGAGTAGAAATGGAAGCGCTTACAGGAGCTTCTGCAACTTGTTTAACCATTTACGATATGTGTAAAGCTATTAGTCAAAAAATGGTGATTCAAGAAGTGAAATTGGTAGAGAAAACTGGTGGTAAATCGGATATTAAAAATGGATAAAAAACATACTAAACATACAAATCTAGTTAAGAAGTATAATGATAATTTTGCGCCTAATGAAGTAGCTATCTTAGGAACCAAATGTAGAATTATTGCTGATTTAGTTCATGAAGTCTCAAAAAAATTATCACAATACAATTTAGGATATTTCGACGCTTCACATGCTAAAGATGTCGAACAAAATACGTTAGCTGAATATACCTTTCATCATGAAGGAAATTTACAAATAAACACTTCTTCACCTGTAAACAAGTACGAACAACGTTTACAGTTTTACAATCACGATTTTGTCTTTATTAATGGAAATCATTACCAAGGGGCGAAACAAATTTTGATTTTAGATGATGAGAAAGAAGCTTCTGTAAAAAAAAGGTTAGATCAATTAACAAACATTCAGTTTATAGTTAAGTTGAATAAAAACTCAAGATATTTTGATTGTTTGTTAGAACGTTTTCCAAACATCAAAAATAGCACCTCTTATACGATTAATGAGATTGATAAAATATCTAATCATATACATAATCTCATTAAAGAAAATATTGCTCCTGTAAAAGGGTTGGTTTTAATAGGCGGGAAAAGTACTCGAATGGGTCGTGACAAATCGGAATTATTGTACTATAAAAAGCCTCAAAAAGAACATGTAAAAGAGTTACTAGAAAACAACAATTTAGAAACTTTTTACTCTGTAAGAGATTTATCTACCTCTCCAGAAACGACAAATGAAATTCACGATACCTTTTTAAACCTAGGACCTTTTGGAGGTATTTGTTCTGCTTTTCAAAAAGATCCAAACTCAGCATGGTTGGTAATGGCTACAGATATTCCATTTGTAAATAATGAGCTTATTCAATTATTATTACAAAAAAGAAATCCATCTAAAATTGCAACTACAGTTAAAGGAAAAAACAAAGAATTTCCTGAACCTTTAATCACAATATACGAACCAAAAGCTTACGGAAAATTATTAGCCTATTTAGCACAAGGTTATTCGTGTCCTCGTAAAATGTTAATTAATTCTGATGTTGAAATTATTGAGGTTGATGATAATTTAATTAGAAACATCAACACTCCAGAAGATTATAAAAAAGCTATAAAAGAGGTTAACTCTTAAAAGCTACAAACAAAATTAGATTTAATAAGAAAACCTATACCAGAAACATCTTGGTATAGGTTTATATATTTATAATATTTCCTTCTTGTACTGTATTATTTAAGACTTCAAATCGAACCTATCTAGGTTCATCACCTTAACCCAAGCTGCAATAAAATCTTTTGCAAACTTTTCTTTTGCATCATTACTCGCATATACCTCAGCTAAAGCTCTTAATTCAGAATTAGATCCAAAAATTAAATCTGCTCTAGTTGCTGTCCATTTTACCTCATTTGTAACTCTATCTTTTCCTTCAAAAATTAATTGTTCTTCAGAGATAGGCTCCCAATACGTATTCATATCCAACAGATTTATAAAGAAGTCGTTTGTCAACACTCCTAGTTGGGTTGTAAAAACTCCTTTTTTTGAACTATCATAATTTGCATTTAAAGCTCGCATACCACCAACCAACACCGTCATTTCAGGAGCTGTTAGAGTTAATAATTGTGCTTTATCAACTAACAATTCTTCTGGTTTAAGTGTGTATTTCTTTTTTTGATAGTTTCTAAAACCATCAGCCATTGGTTCTAAAACAGCAAAAGATTTTACATCGGTTTGTTCTTGCGTAGCATCCATTCTACCAGGATTAAAAGGAACTTTTATTGAAAATCCTGCTCTTTCTACTGCCTTTTCTACTGCTGCGGATCCTCCTAAAACAATTAGATCAGCCATGGAAACTTTTTTCTCCTTTAACGATTCATTGAATTTATTTTGAATTTTCTCATAAACTGCCAACACCTTTTTTAATTGCGCTGGATTATTACTTTCCCAATTAACTTGTGGTTCTAAACGAATACGAGCTCCATTTGCTCCTCCTCTTCTGTCTGAACCTCTATAAGAAGACGCTGAAGCCCAAGCTGTTTCTATTAACTGATTATAAGGAATTCCCGAATTTAAAATTTCTTTTTTAAGAGAATTGATATCTGCTTCGGTTATCAGTTTATGAGTACGTATAGGAATAGGATCTTGCCAAATAAATTCTTCTTGTGGAATATCTGATCCTAAGTATGTTGTTTTAGGCCCCATATCTCTGTGGGTTAATTTAAACCATGCACGAGCAAAGGCTTTATCAAAAGATAATGGGTCTTCTAAAAACTTCTCACAAACTTTCTTATATTCAGAATCAAACTTTAAAGCTAAATCTGAAGTTAACATCGTAGGTCTATGTCTCTTATTTTTATCAAAAGCATCTGGAAAAACCTCTCCAACGTCTTTTGCTACCCATTGATGTGCTCCTGCAGGACTCTTGGTTAGTTCCCATTCATTATCAAATAACGTATTTAAAAAAGCATGACTCCAACGAGTAGGCGTAGGCGTCCAAATAACTTCTAACCCAGAAGTAATAGCGTCTTTCCCTTTTCCTGATTTGTAGCTACTTTTCCATCCTAATCCTTGTTCTTCAATGCCAGCAGCCTCTGGTGAAGGTCCTACGTTATCAGCTGGTCCTGCTCCGTGAGTTTTTCCGAAGGTATGTCCCCCTGCTATTAAAGCAACTGTTTCTTCATCATTCATTCCCATTCTACCAAATGAAATACGTATGTTTTTTGCTGATGCTACTGGGTCTGGGTTTCCATCTGGACCTTCAGGGTTTACATAAATCAATCCCATTTGTACAGCTGCTAGAGGGTTTTCTACTTCTAAATCTAGCTCTCCATCCTCATTTAACCTTCTGCTTTCTAACCAGCCTGATTCAGAACCCCAATACACATCCTCTTGTGGTACCCAAACATCTTCTCTTCCCCCTGCAAATCCTATAGTTTTTAATCCCATAGACTCTATAGCTACATTTCCTGTTAAAATCATCAAATCAGCCCAAGAAATTTTCTTGCCGTACTTTTGTTTAATAGGCCATAACAATCTTCTAGCTTTATCTAGGTTAGCATTATCTGGCCAACTATTTTGTGGAGCAAAACGCTGAATTCCCATACGGGTTCCTCCTCTACCATCTCCTGTACGGTATGTTCCGGCGCTATGCCACGCCATACGAATAAATAAAGGTCCGTAGTGTCCGTAATCAGCAGGCCACCAATCTTGAGAATCTGTCATTAGCTTAGTTAGGTCTGCCTTTAACGCTACATAATCTAGCTTATTGAATTCATCAGCATAATTAAATTCTTCACCCATCGGATTCGATAATTCCGAGTTTTGTGCAAGTACATCTAAATCTAACTTATTGGGCCACCAATCTTTGTTTGACTTAGTTTCTTTTAACTGTTCTTTTTTGTGTCCTTTGTCAAAACCAAAAGGACATCCTCCCTTTTCTTTTTCTTCTCCATGGTTTTGTTTACCACTGCAAGAAAAAAGCAAAGAAGCTGTTACTACGCTTAAGATTATTTTTTTCATTATAAATTATTAATTGATTTTCAGCAAATCTATATTTGAAATAATTATGTTTTTTAAATTTTAAATAGAAATAACTTATATTAATGTAGTTTAGATTTATTTTTGAGCAAGTGGTAATTCTCTACTTTTAAATTAGGCGCATAAAAAAAGCACACTATTTTTTTAAAAAATAGTGTGCTTTTGTACCAAAGGTGGGACTCGAACCCACACACCCTTGCGAGCATCGGATTTTGAATCCGACGTGTCTACCAATTCCACCACTTTGGCTTTTGGTGAGTGCAAATCTATAAAATATTTCATTTAAAATATCTTTTAAACTCTTAAAATAGTTTTATTTTTGCCCCAACAACAACACTAACTAAAAATATTTTTTTGTAAATGGCTACAAATCAATTAAGCCCAAAAATCTTTGCGTGTTCACAAAGTATTGAACTAGCAGAGGAAATTGCCAGTGCCTACGGAACCAAACTAGGAAATGTAATTACCACACATTTTAGTGATGGTGAATTCCAACCAGCTTTTGAAGAATCAATCAGAGGAAGAAGAGTTTTCATCGTTGGATCAACCTTTCCTTCTACTGATAACTTAATGGAAATGTTATTAATGTGTGATGCTGCAAAACGTGCATCGGCAAGACATATTACCGCTGTAATGCCTTATTTTGGTTGGGCTCGTCAAGACAGAAAAGACAAGCCTCGTGTAGCAATTGGCGCTAAATTAGTGGCTAAATTATTAGAAACTGCAGGTGCAACTAGAATTATGACCATGGATTTACATGCTGATCAAATTCAAGGTTTCTTTGAAAAGCCAGTAGATCATTTATATGCTTCTACAATTTTTTTACCATATGTTAAAAGTTTAAAGCTTGATAATTTAACGATTGCTTCTCCTGATATGGGAGGTTCAAAAAGAGCTTATGCTTATTCCAAATACTTGGAAAGTGATGTTGTTATTTGCTACAAGCAGCGTCAAAAAGCCAATGTAATTGCTCATATGGAACTCATTGGTGAAGTAGAAGGTAAAAATGTAATTCTTGTTGATGACATGATTGATACAGGAGGAACACTTACAAAGGCAGCCGATTTAATGATGGAACGTGGTGCAAAAAGTGTACGTGCTATTTGTACACACCCAATTCTTTCAGGAAATGCCTACGAAAGAATTCAAAATTCACAGTTGACAGAGCTAATCGTTTCAGATACAATTCCTTTAAAAAAGAGTATTTCTAAAATAAAAGTTGTATCTTGCGCCGCTTTATTTGCTGATGTGATGCATAAAGTTCAAGACAATACATCTATTAGCGATAAGTTTTTAATGTAAATAAATTTAATAAACAAAGTAATGAAATCAATTACAATCAAAGGATCTCAAAGAGAAAGCGTAGGTAAAAAAGCAACAAAAGCCTTACGTAATGCTGGAAAGGTTCCTTGCGTATTATACGGAGGAGACAAGCCTGTTCACTTTTCAGCTGAAGAAAAATCGTTCAAGCCATTAGTATATACTCCAGACGTATTTACTGCTACGATTGAATTAGATGGTGTAACATATAGCGCTGTATTACAAGACATACAGTTTCACCCAGTAAATGATAGCATTTTACACGTAGACTTTTACCAATTATTTGAAGACAAGGCTGTGACTATGGATATTCCTGTACGTTTAGTAGGATCTTCTAAAGGTGTTATGGTAGGTGGTGCTTTACGTCACAACTTACGTAAATTAAAAGTAAAAGCATTACCAGCTAACTTACCAGATTTTATTGAAGCTAATATTACTGAGTTAGAAATTGGTAATAAATTATATGTTACTGAGTTAAAGAATGACAACTATACGTTATTACACCCAGATAACACAGTGGTTGCTCAAGTTCGTATGTCTCGTAACGCCGCTAAAGCAGCAGCTGAGGCTGAAGCATAGACTGCAAAACAATAATCATACAAAAGCGTTACCATGTGTAGCGCTTTTTTTATTTTTGATGTATGATTATTACACCTTTTTTTAAACAATTATTTGGTTTTTCTACAAAACAATTAACAGATAAAGAAGACGATTCTATGAAGAAATTTTTAATTGTAGGCTTAGGTAATATTGGCGAAAAATATGACAATACACGTCACAATATAGGTTTTAAAATCGCAGATGCTTTTGTTAAAGAGCATGAAGGCTCTTTTGAAACCGAAAAGTTAGGAGATATAGCTAAACTTAAAATTAAGGGTAAAACAGTACTTGTTTTAAAACCTAATACTTATATGAATTTAAGTGGTAAAGCGGTTAAATACTGGATGCAAAAAGAAAACATTCAAGTTGAAAACTTGTTAATTATTACTGATGACCTAAATATTGATTTTGGAAAAATTCGTATCAAAGGAAAAGGAAGTTCTGGCGGACATAACGGTCTAAAAGACATCCAAGATAAGTTTAATACAGGTGCTTATCCTCGTTTTCGCTTCGGTGTAGGAGCTGAATATAGTAAAGGTCGTCAAGTAGATTACGTTTTAGGCAAATGGAATCCTGATGAGGAAAGCGCAATGATTGAGCGTATTCCTTTTTCTGTAAAAGCGGTTACTTCTTTTATTACAGCTGGTTTAGCTAATACCATGAATGAGTTTAACGGAAAATAATTACGTTTTACACCGTTAACTTATTCAAAAATTAATTATCAGAAGCATACCACTCAGCAAAACTAGTATCTGTTTCTTGTAGCTTAATGCCGTGTAATTTTATGTTTTCTGGAAGCCTTTTTTGAATTTTCTTAGCAAAATCAATCACCATCATTTCGCTTGTTGGTTGATAGTCTACTAAAATAACATGATGTCCACGGTCTTTTAACTCTTTAGCTAACTCTACATGGGGAGTATTCTTATTGAATACCGTAGCATGGTCAAATACATCTACAATCTCTTCTTTTACAATCTTCTTTAAATCTCCAAAATCAATTACCATTCCGTACTTCACATTGGATGTATCAGTAATTGGAGAGCCTATCACAGTAACCGAAAGCTTGTAACTATGCCCATGAACATTTTTACATTTTCCATCATAACCATACAACGCATGTCCAGTTTCAAAAGTAAACTGCTTGGTAATTCGAATCTTACTCATAAATATCTATCTCTAAAGTGAAATAAACTTAAAAAATTACTTCTCTTTTAACCTGCCTTAAATGACAACTAAAGATGTGTATTGACTCTTATTTTCTTTTAAACTTTTTGTTTGCTCTGTATTTATTAAAGAAATAAACTACAGCTACACCCGCCGCTAAAATGGCAAATAAATAATCTCCACCCATAATATTTTACTTTTATTCGCCGAAAGTACGAATTTGATTTTAAATGTTATTATTTTTTCACTCTCTAGAGAATAAAATCTTTAAAAATTAACACCTAACTCCAATTCAAGGTTAAATTCTTTATTTAATACATTAGAATTGATAAAATGCTGTTTGTAATTTATACCTAAAACTATACCTAGCTCTTCCCAAGGAATTAACCTTATTCCTTGTTTAGATTCAAGCCCAATTAAGAGTTTGGATTTTTTTTCGTTATTCAGACCCCTAGTTGTTTCATATCCAAAAGGAACATTTATACCAACACCTACATAAATACCTTTGTAAAATTTAATAAACCCATCTAAACCAGCTCCTAATAAAAACTGATTAAAACTTTTATACCCCTTACTCTTTAAAAGGTTGGGTTTTAATTGATAGTTATTGAATGAAAATACAGTTGGAATTATAAAATCCTCCTCTGTATCTGAAAACTCAGAGTATTTTATTTTAAATCCTTTATAGTGTTTACTAAAAACAGTATTGTAAGAAAGTATATGAATAGTTCTTGGAGCTTTTTTATTACTTATGCTAGGGTTTTGAGCATGAACGAAGCTAACAAAAAAAATTAACCAAAATAAGCAACGCATATTTTATTGTTTTTTATAGTGAAAAATAATGTAGTTTAATTCTTTAGTGTTGTACTTTATAGTTAAAAAATCTGAGGTAATTTGTAATACAGTAGCATCTAAAATTTCATTATTGTCTACTATCAGAGATATTTTAGTCTCCCCGTTTAGTCTCCAAGTTCCTTTATCATGATATCCTTCAGAGAAGGCTTCAAAAAACATGTTAGTTTTAAATAAGATATAATCATTACTCTCTTTTAAAGAAGGTTGATGCACTTCACCAAATACCTCATAGTTTTGAATGCGCCATTTTCCAATTAATTTAGATTTTAGACTTTTTTGAGAAAAAAGAGATAGAGATATTAAAAACAAGAAGACAAGTAAAACAATTCGATACATATTACAAGTGGTTATTAAATTCCAGGTAAAAGTATAAGGCAAGTAAAATGTGAGTTTGTTTATTTAAGACAATGATTATTTTATTACCTTTTGTCGTAAATAGACAAACTATAAAGTAAGAACCTATTGTAATTTTGATGGATAAAGCATCACAAATGAAAAACTCAACACAAATAGAGCGATATAATAAGTTGTTAGATTTTTTAGAAAAGCGTTTTAAAACATCAATTCACACACATGAAATAGAAGATGTTTCCTTTTACTCTTATCGAAATATCAATAGAATATTTTTAGCGTTACAACATGAAACTATTGGTCAATTTCTTAAAAGAAGAAAACTAGAAAAAGCTGCACAGTATTTAAAATTTTCAGATATTGAAATTTCAGATATTGCCCTAGAAGTTGGGTATAGTGATGTGGCAGCTTTTAGTAAAGCTTTTAAAAAACATTTTCGCTGTACACCTTCTAGCTTTAAAAGCTCTTATACATTTCAACAAAAAATTACGAATCAAATTTTAGAAGAACCTAATAAAAAAAATGATTCTTTATTACAATTTGAAATTGAAATTATACCATCATTTCAAATGTTGTATTTACAATATCAAGGAACTTATGAAGATATAAAAGGGATTGAAAGAACATGGAAACAGCTTTTAAAGTATGCTGATAAGCATGATTTATTAACTGATAAAACTATTATTGTTGGTGAAATTTTGGATGATGATGAAATAACAGAATTTGTTAATTGTAGGTATAATGCAGGGATTATGCTTACAGAAGTACAAAAAATTGAAGTTAAAGGAATGTTTAAAGTTAAAGAAGTTATCTCTCAAAAATATGCCAAGTTTATTCATAAAGGAAGTCATGAAAGCTGTTTTGAAACATACAATACAATTTATTCACATTGGATGTATGATATACAATTAGAGTTTGCGGACGCACCAATTTTAGAGTTTTATTTAAATGACGATAAAAATACTCCTCAAGAAGAATTAATAACAGAAATTTACATTCCTATTGTTTAACGCAAAACCAACAAATAAAAATTAATATTTTTTCTTTGAAATTTATACTTCCTCTTTGTCCTAAATAAACAAACACACCTACATTTTCCAGCCTACTTTTGTGTTATTAAACAAATAAAACACATGAAAAGTTACAAATTACAAAAGTATTGGCACATAGATTCTTACCTTCTTCTGGGATTGTATAATTGGCTTTTCTCAAGGAAACAATTCTATTTTGGTTTTCTTGTCCTATTCCTAAATACATAATTAAAAAAAGTTACGAAATGAGTTTTGCTAAATTAATATCACTTTTTGAAGAGTCTACAATCATGTTGTATATCGGTTACTTTTTTTTATTTAATACAAGTTTAATAGTATTAGAAATAATTATTGATGTGCTGTTTAGAAAAAAGAGAAAATGGAAAGATACCTTAGCCAATATATCTATTTTTTTTATGAATCAACTTATAGAAAAAACAATTATAGGATCGATTGGTGTAATTTGTTTAATGCCTTTTCATTGGATAACACCAATAACGATTCCTAGTAATGTATATACATGGATCCTGGCTTTTATTATAGCAGATGTAACGTATTATTGGATGCATCGTTTAGAGCATGAACATCGAATATTATGGGCTAGCCATAGTGTTCACCATTCTTCAGAAGATTATAACTTAACTATTTCTATGCGATTAAGTATTGTAGAAGGATTGTTTGAATGGGCTTTTTTAATACCGATGGTACTAATAGGTTTTTCACCATTTCAGGCTATTGTAGGATTAATATTAGTCGCACAATTTCAAACATGGATTCATACGGAGCGAATTGGTAAGTTAGGGTGGTTAGATGAAATATTCAACACACCATCCAATCATAGAGTACATCATGGATCTAACCGAAAATATTTAGATAAAAATTATGGAGGTGTTTTTATTATATGGGATAAACTTTTTGGAACATTTCAAAGAGAACAAGAAAAAGTAGTTTATGGGCTTACAAAGAACATAAAAACTAACAACCCTATTAAAATTAATTTTATAGAATATATTAATATTTACAAAGAAGTAAAAAGATGTAAAACATTAAAACATAAGCTAAAAATAATTTTTGGAAACCTAATTTGGAAGCCTGATTATTTTAAAAGTAAATAAGTTCAGCTTAAGCTTACTATATATTTGGAACGGTATTAGTTAGTTTAAAGTTTATACCTAATACCGTACTTTTTTACTTCTTAAATTTTTCTAAGGCTTTTTTGGTAAACTCGGATAAAACAAGCTTTCCAGAAGTCTCTGCACGTTCTATTAACAGTTCTTCCCAGTGTTCCGTTCCAATCCACAACGCTCTTTTCATTTCAACCAATGCTTCTGGGTTATACGAAGCTAATTTTTCTGATAAGATTTCAACCTCTTTATCTAATTCACTTTGTGTTTCAAAAACACGCGCATACAACCCTTTTTCTTTCGCCCAATACGCATTTTTCCAGCTCGTTGCATCTAAGGTTAACTCTGCCAATCCGCTTACGCTTATTTTGCGTTCTACGGCAGGAGCAATTACAAACGGACCAATACCTATCGTAAACTCAGAAAGTTTAATAGAAGCGTGCTCTGTAGCTAATACATAATCACAAGCAGCTGCTAATCCAACTCCACCACCCACAGTTTTTCCTTGTACTCTACCAACAATTAACTTTGAACAACGACGCATCGCATTAATTACATTGGCAAACCCTGAGAAAAAAGCTTTCCCATCTTCTAAATTATCAATTGCTACCAATTCATCAAAAGAAGCTCCAGCACAAAAAGCTCGTTCTCCTTCTGATTTTAGTACAATTACTGAAACTTCATTATTAATTGAAAGCTTATCAAATTCATTTGCTAAACGTTCTAATAACACACTTGGAAAGGAGTTACTTGCTGGATGCCCAAATTCAACCGTAGCAATCTTATTTTCAATATGTGTATATAAACTTCCGTTTTCTCTAGTTGTAGTCATTTGTTTATTGTTGTTTGCTCAAAATTACGTTTTTTGAGCAAGTGGTAAAAACTTTCTTCTAAACTTTATAATTAATGGAGTTCCTCTAGCAATCATCCACAGGAAAAAAGCAATCCAAATAGCATACAGTTTATAATCTAGTGAATCAAAAAATAATAAGGTTGGGACAAATACGAATCCTGTTGCTAATAATAAAACGTTTCGTAAGTACTTCATTTCTCCCATACCTTTAAACATTCCGTCATAAATAAAAGCGATAGAACATACAGGTTGCATGAGTAAAATAATCCAAAAAGTATTGTAAAATTGTTTTAAAACCTCAGGTTCTTTCGTGAATATTTTTCCTATAAATTGATATAAAACAAAACCTACAACTGTGAGTAAGAGTCCGAAAAGGAATCCGTATGTAATTAATCGATTTCCTAACATGACTAAGGTTTTATATGCTTTTGCTCCTAATAATTTTCCTGATAATATATTTCCTGCAGAAGAGTAGCCGTCAATCATAAAAGCGCCCATAAGCCATAAATTGAAACCAATCGTATAAGCTGCGATATAAGCGTCGCCATAATCAGTAGCATAGGAAGTACCAAAATATAAAGCAACATTTAACGCTATAGTTCGCACAAATAAATTTAAAACCATGTTTATAAACTTTGGTATTTCAGCATTAAGAGGCAGGCTGAACCTTAATGGAATATCTGTCTTCTTTAACAATAATACCGCCGAAATTATTGCCATAGTAGCTTGTGCTACAACACTTGCATAGGCTGCACCTTGAATATGCATTGCAGGAATCAAGCCTTCTATTCCATATACCAATACAACATCCAACCCTATATTAATAAACGTACCTATGAGTGCTATTACCATCGGATAATACGTGTTTTGCAACCCTCTAAACGTACCAAAAACAGCAATCGTAAAAAGCGTAAACGGGAATCCGAAAACACGAATTTTGTAATACGAAACAGAATAGTCTAAAATGGTTCCTGAAGCATTATACAACTCAAAAATTTCTTTTGCAAAAGGGTAACTGATTCCTAAAATAAGCGCACTTACCCCTAACACAATAACAATAGCTTGTGCTGGTAGGTTTTTTATTTCGTCAAGTTTATCAGCTCCTAAATATTGAGAAACGATAGAAGAAATTCCGCTACGTGTTTGCCCAAATACCCAAATTAACATGGATAAAAAAGCCCCTACAATACCAATCGCAGCAATACTTTCGGTAGCATTGTGCTCAATGTTACCTACGATGGCTAAATCTGTGGTAGAAAGTAACGGTTCAGCAACACCTGCAATTAATGCAGGCATTGCTAATTTATTTATGTGTTTAAAACTAATGTTGTGTTGCATAATAGTTAACAAAAATAACTATTATTGAAGTTGGAAAATGAAATTGCAGTGTATTGTTTTATTAATGTTATTTAAGAGCAAATCTCACATTTACCTGTTAAAAAAACAGTAGCACTCTCTATGATATGATTTTCAACCTGAGGAATTGAAATATCAACTGATAAACATGTTACTTTTTTGCAGTCAGTACATTGAAAATGAGGATGTATATCATTATGATGATGCGAAGAACAACTAGTACATTTAGCATACCATTTTACACCTTCTTTCCCCATAAAAGAATGTATAACGCCATCGTTTTCCAGACGATCCAAAACTCTATAAACCGTAGTTTTATTCATTTCGTCATTTAATTTGCTTACTAAATCAACAGCAGCAATTGCTGAGACTCCAGACTCAAATAAGCTTAATAATTTTTTTACTGCTTTTGTTTTCCTAATAACTCCCATAAAACTAATTAATGCAACATTGTTGCAATTAAAAAAATAATGTACTTTTGCTTTTCAAAATACTAAATTAAGAAAATCAATGGTACTCAAACAAAAATCAGATACATTAGGAGCTTTGTCGAGCGGTCTATGTTTGGTACATTGCGTATTTACACCTTTTCTGTTTGTTATACAATCTCATGCTGCTTGTTGTAGTCATGAAGCAGTTCCTTTTTGGTGGAAAAGTATAGACGTTTTATTTCTAGTCATTTCATTTTTTGCTATTCAAAAATCCGTTCAAACTACTTCAAAAAAATGGATGCAGTATGCTCTTTGGATTACGTTTTTGATTTTGTTTATAATCATTTTAAACGAATATACACAAGCCATGAAATTACCTGAAGAAAGTATTTATGTACCATCATTAGGTTTAGTGTTTCTACATATATATAATAGAAAGTATTGTCAATGTGCAAACAACACTTGTTGCGCTAATAATTAAATAGTTTAAGTAATGAACAAGCATGATTACATAGGTGATAATCACATTTTAACAAATATTAAAACACCTTTAACACCAAACGCTTTTGATAAATCAGACGAAGAAAAGATTGTAAATATTCAAGGTCATTTTGCAAAAATAATGGAGGAGCTCGGTTTGGATTTAACAGATGATAGTTTGTCTGGGACACCTTATCGTTTTGCTAAAATGTATGTTAAAGAGTTGTTTTATGGATTGAACCCAGCTAATAAACCCAAAGCTTCTACTTTTGATAATAAATACGGTTATAGTAAAATGTTAGTGGAACAAAACATTACTATCGATTCTTCATGTGAACACCATTTTCTTCCTATTAGTGGCTATGCACATATTGGTTATATTCCAAAAAATAGGGTTATCGGGTTTTCGAAAATTAATCGTTTAGTAGATTATTATTCACACAGACCACAGGTACAAGAGCGATTATGTTTACAAATCTTAACAGATTTACAAGAAACTTTGGAAACAGAAGATGTAATTGTACTGGTGAATGCAAAGCACCTATGTGTTTCTTCTCGCGGAATTAAAGACAAGAATAGTTACACAACAACTATTGAGTACGGAGGAAGTTTTAATGATTTAGCTGTTCGTAATGAGTTTTTTAAAATTTGTGAGTTTGAAAATAGAGAATAATTAACCAATTACTTCTTCGTTAACATTCGTTTTATTTCATTCAGCTTCATTAAAGCTTCAATAGGTGTTAGTGTATCGATGTTTGTAGTTAAAATTTCTTCTCGAATATCTTCTAACAACGGATCATCTAACTGAAAAAAGCTCATTTGCATATCTTCATGCTGTGCTTCTTTCAAGGTTTCTTTTACCTCCTTGTGTGAATGTGAGTTTTCTAACTCTTTTAGAATTTTGTTTGCTCTATGAATTACCATACTTGGCATTCCTGCTAATTTCGCCACGTGAATTCCAAAACTATGATTACTTCCTCCAGCTACTAACTTACGTAAGAAAATAATACTATTATCTAGCTCTTTTACCGATACATTAAAGTTCTTGATACGTTCAAACGTGGAAGTCATTTCGTTTAACTCGTGATAATGCGTTGCAAATAGTGTTTTTGCTTTCGATGGGTGTTCGTGTAAGTATTCCGAAATTGCCCAAGCAATAGAAATTCCGTCATAGGTAGATGTTCCACGTCCAATTTCATCTAACAACACCAAACTACGATCAGAAATGTTATTTAAGATCGATGCGGTTTCATTCATTTCAACCATGAATGTCGACTCTCCCATCGAAATATTATCACTCGCACCTACTCTTGTAAAAATCTTATCCACCATACCTATTCGAGCATTTTGAGCAGGAACGTAACTTCCCATTTGTGCCAATAATACAATCAATGCTGTTTGACGTAAAATTGCTGATTTACCCGACATGTTAGGACCTGTGATCATGATAATTTGTTGCTGATTACGGTTCAGCACCACATCGTTCGCTATGTATTCTTCGCCTATTGGTAATTGTTTTTCAATAACCGGGTGGCGACCATTTTTGATTTCAATATCGGTACTATCGTCCATTAAAGCGCGCACATAATTATTCTCGGTAGCTAAGGTTGCGAAAGATTGCAATACATCAATCTTAGCTACATTTTGTGCATTTTGTTGTACTGGTTGTACAAAGCCTATAATGTACTGTACTAACTTGGCAAAAATCTCCGTTTCTAATTGCTGAATTTTCTCTTCTGCTCCTAAAATTTTTGCTTCATATTCTTTTAATTCTTCGGTAATGTAACGCTCTGCATTCACTAAAGTTTGCTTACGAATCCATTCTTCAGGAACTTTATCTTTATGCGTATTTCTAACTTCAATATAGTATCCAAAAACATTATTAAACGCAATTTTTAAACTCGGAATCCCTGTACGTTCCGTTTCACGAGCTAGCATCGTATCTAAATACTCTTTTCCAGAGTTTGAAATGTTACGCAATTCATCCAACTCTTCTGAAACTCCGTTTGCAATCGCATTTCCTTTATTGATGTTTACAGGGGCTTCTTCTAAAACAGTCTCGGTAATTTTATCAATTAATTCATCACAAGTATTAATTTTTTCTCCTAATAACCTAACGGCAGCGTTTTCGCTGCTTTCTGCGGATTCTTTTATCGGAAGAATCGCTTTTAACGAATTTTTTAACAAGATGACTTCTCTTGGAGATACTTTTCCTGTCGCAACTTTCGATATCAATCGTTCGATATCAGAAATTTGTTTTAATTGGTAGGTTACAGTTTCAGAAAAAGTATCGTTATCAATTAAAAACTTCACTAATTCGTGTCGCTGCTGAATTTGGTCTAAATCTTTTAACGGAAGGGCTAACCAACGTTTTAACAATCTCCCTCCCATTGGAGAAATCGTTTTATCGATTACATCTAATAATGAAACAGAGTTCACCGAGTTTCCTCCGTATAATTCTAAGTTTTTTACGGTAAAACGATCCATCCACACATACTTATCCTCAGCAATTCTGCTAATTGATTGTATATGTTCAATTTTGTTATGTTGCGTTTCAGATAAATAGTACATGGCTGCACCTCCCGCTACAATTCCGTATTCTAACTCTTCAACTCCAAATCCTTTTAACGTTTTTACCTTAAAGTGATTTCGAAGTAATTCATCTCCATAATCTTTTTGAAACACCCAATCATCCAAATAAAAAGCATGAAAACGATTGGTAAAAGCTTCTAAAAATCGCTGCTTATACTTCTTTTCTACCAAAACTTCACTTGGTGTAAAGTTTTGTAAAAGCTTATCTATGTATTCTTCATTTCCTTGTGCTATGAGGAATTCTCCAGTAGACACATCTAAAAACGAAACCCCTAATAGCTTTTTCCCAAAATGAACTGCTGCTAAAAAGTTATTCGACTTCGATTGTAATACCTCATCGTTCAACGCAACTCCAGGAGTTACCAATTCCGTCACTCCCCGTTTCACAATCTTCTTAGTCATTTTTGGATCTTCTAACTGATCACAAATAGCAACACGTAATCCAGATTTTACTAACTTAGGCAAATACGTATTTAAAGAATGGTGCGGAAACCCTGCCAATGCTGTTTCACTTTCGCTGCCACTTCCTCTTTTGGTTAAAATAATACCTAAAACTTCTGACGCTTTTACAGCATCTTCTCCAAAGGTTTCATAAAAATCGCCTACTCTAAATAATAACATCGCATCCGGATATTTTGCCTTGATTCCGTTATACTGCTGCATTAATGGAGTTACCTTTTTTGCCTTTGTTTTTGCCAAGTTTCTAGATTTTTTGGGTTAGTTTTGCGAAGATAGAAAAGTTTAGAGTTTCTTTTGTTTCAAGTTATCCACAACTTTAAACTTTTGAACCTGAAAACCACTTTATGAGAAAATTAAAAAACAGCGAACTAGGCAGGAAAACAGTTGAAGAGTTTAAGCAAACTAACAAAACTCCCATCATTGTAGTATTGGATAATATTCGTAGTTTGAATAACGTAGGTTCTGTTTTTAGAACTTCGGATGCTTTTTTGATTGAAAAAATTTACTTGTGTGGTATCACTGCTACGCCCCCTAACAAAGAAATTCATAAAACTGCTTTAGGTGCCACTGAATCTGTAGATTGGGAATATGTTGAAAATACTATAGACTTGGTTGAAAAATTACAAGCAGAAAACGTAAAGGTCTTATCTATAGAACAAGCAGAAAATAGTACAATGTTAGATACTTTTACTCCTGAAATTGACCAAAAATACGCAGTAGTGTTTGGAAATGAAGTAAAAGGTGTACAACAAAAGGTTGTTTCTGCTTCTGATGTTTGTATTGAAATTCCGCAATTAGGAACCAAACACTCATTAAATATTTCTGTGAGTTGTGGTGTGGTTTTATGGGATTTGTTTACTAAAATGAAAAAGTAACGTCATTACTATCTCTTTTGATAATCTCTTTTTTTATAAAAAACATTATATTCGCCTATATAAACAAATTAATTATGTTAAAGAACATTTCAAATTTAGGAACAGTTTTGGATAAAACTGAGCAAAAACATATTCAAGGAGGAGGATGCGGTTCTGGTTGGACTTATATACCTGCCTTAGACCTATGCCTTATAGACGATGATTATTATGGCGGAACCGACAACCCAAAAACTGGTGGTGGTGGTGGTAATACAGGAGGAGATTAAATCTTTTAACCTTCACGTATAACGAATAATAATAACCATTACTTTTGGAAAAGTAATGGTTTTGTTTCCTAAAAATAAATCTGAAGTAATTTACTTATTTAGAGTTCATAATTCAAAGATTGCTTCACTTTAGCCTGTCTTTAGCGACAGTCGAAAGATTCGTAATGACAATATCATTCTTTTAAAGTAGAGTGTTAAATTTTTGAATTTATCCTAAAAACCTACTATATTAGGCACTTGATTACCCCATCCCCAAGAGTTATTTTGTAATTAAAAACCCTATTTAATATGGAAAACAAGTACTTAAAAGAAACAGCAATGAGTTTAAACCCTGATGGAGATACTGAAACTACAACCGATAATAGTGGAACAGACAATCCTAAAACTGTTACTGATACTGGTGGTAGTGGTGGTAGTGATGGTGGTGATTAAGTTTAAAATTACTTAGTCAACTAATTAATCTTACATACAACTTAAAAATAAAACCATTACTTTTGAAAAGTAATGGTTTTATTTTATGACTAGTGATGAAACGTTTCCTCTATATTCTTCTATTTTGCTCTTCTTTTCTGTTTTCTCAAGAAAACAAGGACTATTTCTCTAAAAGAGACTCACTAATAGAAGCTGGAAGACAGGCTTACTTTAGTAAAAAGCTTCCTCTATTGAAAACAATCACTACACAAGTTGATTCTTTTTATAAAAAAACAAAGGACTCTATTTTATTGGCTAAGTATTATCATTTTAAAGCTCTGCAAAATAAGCTTACTTATACTAACGACAGCTCTTTTTACTATTACCACCTTTCAAAAGATATCTCTAAAAAAATAAATGATTCTTTAGCAGTTGGAAGACGTTTGTTAAGTTTAGCTATATTACAAAGAGAAGCCAAAGATTATCGTGGTGGTGAAATAAGTTTAATTGAAGCTTTGCAATATTTAGAACCCATACAAACTTCTATTTATTTAGAACGTGTATATACTAACTTAGGGCTTATTTCTGAAGAATTAGATCAAAAAGACGATGCCATACAGTACTATGCAAAAACATTAAATATTAATAAAAGAACTAAAGACAAACGAAGCTACACATTCACTAATAACAACTTAGGCTTGCTTTACCAAAAAAGAAACAACCATAAAAAAGCTATCTCCTATTTTAATAAAGGTTTATCTCAAGACAGTATCAAAGAAAAGTACCCTACTCAATATGCTTTATTATTAGAAAATTTGGCTGCTAGTAATTTTTTGTTAGGTAAAAAAGAAAATGTACTGAGACAATATAATAAAGTTCTAAGGATAAGGGAAAGAGAAAAGGATTTTACAGAATTAAGCACAACTCATATAAACTTGGCAGATTATTACAAAAACCTTAATCAAACTAAAAAAGCTTTGTTTCACTCTAATGAAGCTTTACAATATGCAAAACAAACCCATAACAATAAGCGTTGGTTAGAAGCTTTAAAAAACCTTTCAGATTTAACTAGTGGTGAACAATCTAAACAATATTTAAAAGAATATATAGCTTTAAATGATAGTTTGTTTCAAAATGAACGTAGGTTAAAGAATCAATTTGCTAAAATTAGATATGAAACGGATAAAAAAGAAAAAGAAAATACTGTTTTAAAAACTGAAAACGAGAAAAAACAGGCAGAAATACTTCAACACAAACAACAAAAAACAATAGGTTGGTTATTGTTCGTTCTTAGTTTATTGTTATTTGGTGTAGGAGTATTGTTTTATTTTAACAGAAAAAGAAAACTACTCTATCAAGCCCAATTAGAAAGAATACAGGCAAGAGAACATGAACGTAAACAAATAGCAAAATCCTTGCACGATGAAGTTGCTGGTGATTTACGCTTACTACATCGTAAATTAGAGAAATCTAACTTATTAGAGGAAGCTCAAAAGTTAGATGCAGTAAAAGAAAATGTTCGTAATTTATCACATCAATTAAGCAGTGTTAGTTTTGATAAAGTACCTTTTAAAGATCAAATTATCAATTTAGTAAGTGATTATTTTGAGTTAGATTTTAAAATAAAAGTCTACGGTATTCGAGATTATGATTGGACTACCCTTGACAACTCTATAAAACGACTACTTTATTTAAGTACTCGTGAAAGTATACAAAACTGTAAAAAACACGCAAAAGCGAGTAAAATAACTATCAATTTTTCTGTACGTAAAAAATACGTACATTTGGGTATTATTGATAATGGTATTGGCTTTAATACCACCGTTAATAAAAAAGGAATTGGTTTACAAAACCTACAAGAACGCATTGAAGAGTTAAATGGTAAATTAACTATTAGTAGTGAAGTAGGTAAAGGAACCCAAACCAGTATTCAAATACCCTTAAATGGCTGGACAAACAAAAATACTTTTAGTTGATGATCATCAATTGATTTTGGAAGGAATTCTTTCATATCTAAAAGATATAGATAACTTAGAAATTGAAACAGCTAATTCATGCGATGAAGCTTTTTCTAAAATAAAATCAAGTTTAAGCGAAAATCCATTTCATATCGTTTTTACCGACTTGAGTTTTGACAACCAAAACAA
The DNA here is from genome assembly GCF_022347665.1 of Tenacibaculum sp. Mcav3-52. Lineage (NCBI taxonomy): Bacteria > Pseudomonadati > Bacteroidota > Flavobacteriia > Flavobacteriales > Flavobacteriaceae > Tenacibaculum > Tenacibaculum sp. Mcav3-52. The sequence continues at coordinate 510,172 of NZ_JAKRGE010000001.1, forward strand.
AAATGTTATTTTAGATGGAGGAGAAGCTTTTATAAAATCTATACTTAAAGAAGCAATTCCTATTAAAGTAGGTGTAATTACAGGACACTCTGAAACAAACAGAATTTTTAATGTTATACATAATTTAAACCCTTCTGCCTATATTTTAAAGGGAAAGTGTAGTACAGATGAACTAACCTTTGCTATTCAAAAAATGTTAAAAGGTGAAATATACTATACGCACGAAATTCACCAAAAACTCTTAAAAAGGGCTTTAGTTGAAATACAAATGGATGATATTGCCATCCAAATTTTAAAAGAGCTACCTAAACATGCTAAAATTTCTAACTTAGAAGGCTTAATTAAAAAGGACGATGGATCATTAATAAAAGTCAGATCCATAGAAAGCAAACTATCTAAACTAAGAACAGACTTACAAGCCAATAATAATACAGACCTGGTATTAAAAGCAAAAGAATTAGGAATTATAGATTAAGCTTAACCTCTTTTGCGGAAATACACATTTATTTTTGCGGTTATCCCATTTTACAAATTACAACTAAACAGTAATTTCGCAATGGAATTCAAACCATTGTTGGGAAGAATCTTGAAAAGAGAGAGAATGTAAAAAAAGCCTTTAAATATTTAAAGGCTTTTTTATGCTATCTATCTCGTCCTAAAATATGCTATTGTAAAATTGACTTATTTTTTCTCTTGCGGAAAACCACACATTTTTTTGCGGAAATACCCTTTTTTAACCTTTAATCTCTCTTTACATTTGTGACATCTTCTTTTCAAGATTAATTGGAAAAAGACATTTAAGGGGAATAATGAACCTTCTAGAAATTCTAGAAGGTTTTTTTTATGCTATTTCGGAAAATTGCACTTTTAACTTCGGAAATCCCTTTTTACACTCCTGATTATCAGCATATATTTGACATGTTCATTATTTAATGACAATTAATTAAAGGGGAATTAATTAAATCATTTTAAAAATGGGGAAACTACTATTACGTAAAATGAGCAGAGGTTTTAACACTTTACTTTCAGTTCTAGCCGAATTCGGTAAAGGTGCTGGATATGCTCTAAGACACTAAAAGTTAATTAACCAAACTTAAACGTGTAAACCTTCTAGAATTTCTAGAAGGTTTTTTTTATTACCATTACTAAAATTGTAAATTAGGCGTTCAATCATTTTATGCCTAAATGACTCAAAAATATATTATTGCTCTAGACCAAGGAACAACTAGTTGTCGTACCGTAATTCTTAATAAAGAGGAAAAGATTATAGCAAAAACTCAACAAGAGTTTCAACAAATATTTCCACAACCTGGTTGGGTAGAACATGATGCTAATGAAATTTTACAAACTCAGTTAAAAACCTTACAACAAGCTATTGAGCAGGCTCAAATATCACCTTCACAAATAGCAGGAATAGGTATTACTAATCAGCGTGAAACAACTGTAGTTTGGAATAAAAACACAGGTAAACCAATATACAATGCTATTGTTTGGCAAGATAAAAGAACAGCTGATACTTGTGAGTTACTCAAAGAAACTGGACTCGAAAACTATGTACGTAAAACTACTGGACTGGTAATTGACAGTTATTTTTCTGCAACTAAAATTCATTGGATCTTAAATCATGTAAAGGGAGCTCAAAAAGAAGCTGAAAAAGGAAATTTGTTATTTGGAACTATTGATTCTTGGCTTTTATGGAACTTAACCAATAAAAAAGTTCATGCAACAGACTATAGTAATGCCTCACGTACCATGCTATACGACATAAAAAACTTGTGTTGGGATGAAACTTTAGTAAAAGAACTAAACATTCCAATTTCAATGTTACCTGAAGTAAAACCCTCATCTTTTCATTTTGGAAACTACGAATTAGAGGGAGTTCAAATTCCAATTGCTGGAATAGCAGGAGATCAGCAATCTGCTTTATTTGGACAAGCATGTTTTAAAAAAGGAGAAGCAAAAAACACCTACGGAACAGGGTGTTTTATGTTAATGAACACAGGTGAAAACTTAGAATATTCTGAAAATGGTTTAATTTCTACAATTGCTTGGGGAATTAACAACAAAGTGTATTACGCTCTTGAAGGAAGTGTTTTTGTTGCTGGTTCAGCAATTCAATGGTTACGAGATGGACTACAAATTATCAATAATGCAGAGGAAAGTGAACTTTTTGCTGAAGAAGTTACCGAAGAAAACCCTGTTTACGTAGTTCCTGCTTTTGCTGGCTTGGGCGCTCCGTATTGGGATATGTACGCTAGAGGTGCTGTTTTTGGTTTGACTCGTGATACAGGAAAAAATCACTTAATTAAAGCCACATTACAATCATTAGCTTATCAAACCAAAGATATTTTAGATGTTATGCAAAAAGATAGCATGCTTCAACTCTCTTCTTTAAAAGTAGATGGCGGAGCATGTGCTAATAATTTACTGATGCAATTTCAGGCAGACATCTTAAATGTAGCAGTAGAGCGTCCTGAAGAAATTGAGACCACCGTAATGGGAGCTGCTTATTTGGCTGGATTCTGTGTTGGTTTTTGGCAACAAAACGATATTGTTAACAAAAGAAAAATAGATAAAACATTTACTCCTTCTTTCTCTAAACAGAAAAGAGAAAAATTATACCGTACTTGGCAAAAAGCTGTTGAACGTACTAAAGATTGGATTGATTAAAAATAAAAATCATGGCAAAGTTTTACGATAAAATAACAACTAGAATTCAACAGTTTATTGAAGCACAAAAGCTCTTTTTTGTTGCTACAGCAGCAAAAGAAGGACGAATTAATCTTTCTCCTAAAGGAATGGATACCTTTAGGATACTTAACGAAAATACAGTAGCTTGGTTAAGTGTTACAGGAAGCGGTAATGAAACCTCTGCACATTTGTTAGCTGATAACCGAATAACAATTATGTTTTGTGCTTTTGAAGGAGCTCCAAACATACTAAGACTATACGGAAGGGCAGAAGAAATTCTTCCAACTTATAATAAATGGGAGAATTATGTCAAGTTGTTTCCTAATCTTCCAGGTACTCGACAAATATTTATTGTTTCTGTTGAAAGTGTACAAACCTCTTGTGGAATGTCTATTCCTTTTTATGAATACCAAGGAGAACGAAATCAATTAAATGATTGGGCTATTGAAAAAGGTGAAGAAGGAATTAAACAATATTGGAATGACAGAAACCAAACTAGTATCGATGGCTTTGATTCTTTATTAAAAGAAGAAACATCTTCTTAAATTATTTAAAAAAATATCTTCTTTTTTCAAAATCCTGATAAAAATCATGTTTTTACTTAAACTATGCTTGTACTTTTGAGACAGTAAAGTATAAGAAGAAATGGTACAATTAATGAACATCCCAATGGTATCTTGGACAAACGGAACCATTATGATGGTTATTTTCGGTTTGGTTTGTATAGGTTTAATAACCGCTCTTTTAATTCTTGTTAATGGTGGCAAGAAGAAAGAGTAGGTAAATTTAGTTTTAATAGTTGATTGAAGAAGCACTCTTTAATAATGTGTTAGTGGTTTAACGTTTGAGTGCTTCTTCTTCTTTTTATTTGAATGCGTTTAATCCTGTGATATCCAATCCTGTGATTAATAAATGTACATCGTGCGTTCCTTCGTAGGTTATTACACTTTCTAAATTCATTGCATGTCTCATAATTGAGTATTCTCCAGAAATACCCATTGCACCTAACACTTGTCTTGCTTCACGTGCTATTTTTAATGCCATGTCCACATTGTTTCGTTTCGCCATAGATATTTGAGCAGATGTTGCACGACCCTCATTTTTTAATACTCCCAATCGCCATGTTAACAACTGTGCTTTGGTAATTTCGGTAATCATTTCCGCTAGCTTTTTTTGTTGTAACTGAAACTGTCCTATTGGTTTTCCAAATTGTGTACGTTCTTTCGCATAACGTAACGCTGTATCGTAACAATCCATTGCAGCACCAATAGCCCCCCAAGCAATACCATAACGTGCAGAATCAAGACACAACAATGGTGCTCCTAACCCAGATTTATTAGGTAATAAGTTTTCTTTTGGAACTTTTACATTATCAAAAATTAACTCCCCAGTAATGGAGGCTCTTAACGACCACTTGTTGTGAGTTTCTGGTGTAGAAAAACCTTCCATACCACGTTCTACTATCAAACCATGAATACGTCCTTCTTCATTTTTTGCCCATACAACTGCTACATCACAAATTGGTGCATTTGAAATCCACATCTTTGCTCCATTTAACAAGTAATGGTCTCCCATGTCTTTAAACTTAGTCTCCATTCCTCCAGGGTTACTACCATGATTAGGTTCTGTTAACCCAAAACTCCCCATCCATTCACCAGAAGCTAATTTTGGTAAATATTTTTGTCGTTGAGCTTCCGTTCCGTAGTTATAAATAGGCCCCATAACAAGAGAAGACTGTACTGAAGCAGTAGATCGAATTCCACTATCACCTCTTTCTAGCTCTTGCATAATTAACCCGTAAGAAATTTGGTCTAACCCAGCACCACCGTACTCTTCAGGAATATAAGATCCAAAAGCTCCCACTTCTGCCAATCCGTTAATTAATTCCTTTGGAAACTCAGCACGTTGTGCATATTCTTCTATAATTGGAGACAAGTTTTTCTTAACCCATTCACGAGCTGTATCACGAATAAGTTTATGTTCATCAGTTAATAAATCGTCTACTTGATAATAATCTGGCGCTTGAAATAAATCAGACTTCATAAATATGTTTTTAAATTAATTTTTACTAATTGTATAAGAGAAGTGTAAAATTAATCGCGGTTTGATTTTATGTGATTTCTTAAAAGAATTGTTTCAAAAATACTTAAAAAAATGGTTATTCGTGCAGGTTTGCGTATGTTTGTACTAATGAGATTTACTTTAGGAAAAGAGGAGCGCTTAAAAAGCAAAAAGCTCATAGGAAGACTATATGAAGAGGGAAAAGTGATAAAAGTTTTTCCACTAAGAATGGTATATGTACAAACCGAACATACCTCTAAGTTTCCTGCACAAGTTGGAGTTTCTGTACCTAAACGTAATTTTAAAAAAGCGGTGGATAGAAATCGTATTAAACGATTACTTCGTGAAACTTACCGTAAAGAAAAGCATACTATTTATGAGACTGTAGATAAACCGTATGTGTTTATGATTTCTTATCTTGCAAGAGATGAATGGAAATATGCCGATATTGAGCATAAAATGAAGAAATTATTAACACAATTTATTACAGAAGTTACTCAAGATGAAAAATAAAAAACTCTTTTTTTTTGGTTCACTTATAGTCATCTCCCTTTTCTTTTCTTTTCAATCTCGTTTTTTTGAGATTGCTAAACAAATAGAAATCTATAACAACCTTTTTAAAGAGTTGAACATTAACTATATTGATGAAATCAACCCTGGTGATTTAACTGACAAAGCGATAAAAAACACCCTTAAAAATTTAGATCCATATACTAATTTTTACAACGAACAAGATGTTGAAGATGCACGTATTCGTCGTGAAGGTGAATATGGAGGTATTGGTATTTCTACATTTTACACCAAAAGAGGAATTGTGGTTTCTGAAATTTATAAAGGTTTTTCGGCAGATAAAGCTGGCTTAAAAGCAGGTGATATTATTACCAATGTAAACGGACAAGAATTAGCTTCTTTGGAAAGAAGTCAATTTTCACAAATGCTAAAAGGTGTACCAGGAAAAGAGCTTTCTTTACAAGTAGAAAGAAACGGTCAAACAAAAAGTGTGTCAGTTAAACTTGACAAAGTTATTTTAGACCCTGTCCCTTTTTACGATATGATTGATAACGAAACTGGGTATATTGTTTTAACACGATTTATCAGTCAAAAAGCTACCGAAAGCGTTGTCAACGCGTTTAGTGATCTTAAAAAAAGAGGGATGAAAAAATTGGTTTTTGACTTAAGGTACAATCCTGGTGGCTCTTTATTTGATGCAGTAAACATTACCAATTTATTTATTCCTAAAGGCTTGAAAGTTGTAGATACTCGTGGAAAAACTCAAAAAAACAGTAGAACCTATAAAACAAATAAAGCTCCTTTAGATGCTGAAATTCCTATTGTAGTTTTAATTAATGGTCGATCGGCTTCTGCTTCAGAAATTGTTTCAGGTGCTTTGCAAGACTATGACCGAGCTGTAATTATGGGGGAGCGTTCTTTTGGAAAAGGACTGGTGCAACGTTACTTTGATTTGAGTTACGGAACACAAATGAAAATAACAATTTCTAAATATTACACCCCAAGCGGACGTTGTATTCAAGAATTAGATTATGCCAATAGAGATCCAAAAACAGGTGAAGTACCTAAGTTTTCTGATACTATTCTTAATGAGTTCACAACTCAAAACGGACGAAAAGTATATGATGGTGGAGGGGTAACTCCAGATATAACAAGTGAGTTTTCTAAAAAAACAGAAGAAACAGATGATTTACTAAAATCAAGAGCAATATTCAATTTTGTAACAGATTTCACATATCAAAATCCTAATTTATCTACTGAAAACTATACTTTTTCTTCTTCTGATTTCAATAACTTTAAAGAATATTTACTTCGTAAAGACACTGCTTTTGTATCTAAAGAAGAAAAGCTTTTCCAAGAAGCATATGAATCAGTAGAAAACAACAAAAAAATCACTTCTGAATATAACGCGATTATCCAACAATTAAAAGCAGCTAAAGTTGCTAAAGTTTTGGTAAATGAAGATCTTTTATCAAAAGAAATTGAAAATGAAATTATTGAGCGTTATGCGTACAAAGAAGGAATGTATAAGCATTTATTTAAAAATGATATAACTATAAAAAATGCTGTTAACTTGCTAAATAATCCTAAAAAATATAGCAGTATTTTAAAAAAATAGCTTCTTTAACATAATTTGTATATTTGTACTTTAAAAACATATGTCAAAACCTATCCTAAAAGAACGTACAAGAGCCCAAGAATCTACAAATGCTATTGAGCGTTTATACATTTCAATGCGACACTTATTTAGTCGCGGTTTTTACAAACCAATGGGTGTTTCTGGTGAAACCTTACGAAAATCACTATTATCTTTACGACCAGAAATTTATGGTTCTATTGCAGAAAATAAAACTGAGTTAAACGGACTGGTATACGTTATTGAACGCTTACCTGAAGGAATTGAAGAATGTCAGTTTATATATTTAACCGCAGATGAGGGATATCGTAACTCAAAATTTAAGGCTATCGTTCCTCCTAAAAGAAGGAGAAATTGCTATCGCATTGATAAAGATCAAATGAATATTGAAATTACTAGAGGACGCTCAGAAATTTACGATATTCTTACACACTTAACTTTTTTATTTATTGAATCTCACAAAATTAAAGACCGTGTAGTTTTTAATAATGGAGAAAGCTTTATTCGTGAATGGCTATTATTAGAAGATATTGTAATACACAATAAAACACTTACGGATGAAGAAAAAGATGTAATTGTTGTACATCTTGGTAATATTTTAGGAAGAACTTACGATGAGGTATATGATGCTTATAACACATTTTCAACAAAAGAGAACCCTAACAGGTTTTTCCATCTAATTTACTGGTTAGGTAAATTAGCTATTAATGAAACACTGTATGACCAAAAACGTTCTATTAAATTCAGTTCTGTTCTAACTCAAGAAATAGGACACCATTATTATGGAGAAATGTGGGCTAACAATATTAAAAAAGTATTGTTAGGCAACGAGTTAATAGAACGTCCTATCCATATCATTAGTGCAAACATGCACAGTGTAATGAATAGTATTTACGCTCAAAATGCTTTACCAAAAGAAGCTAAAAAACATAAAGATTTTCAACTTTTTGAAGTATTGAGTAATGCTAATAGCAGTACTTTACAGTCTGCCGTTAAAAATTATGCTTCCGAAAACGGACTGATATATATCAAAGATACATCTGGGACTAACATTAATGTTCAGGTAATTGATACCCAAAAAATTAATTTTGAAACGAACTCTTTTAACAAAGTTAATTCTATTGGAAAAGACCCTGTAATTATTGTGATGGACTATGCCTTTGGTGAACAGGCTTTTGAAACTATGGATGAATTGTTAAAGCCTTATAAAACAAAAGGAGAAAAAATTCATTTAGATGTTCAATCTGTTTCTATCATGGGAAAAGCAGGTATTTTAGAAGGTGGCAAAGGAGATATTATGATTCCTTCTTCACATATTTTTGAGGGAACTGCTGATAACTATCCATTTAAAAACGAATTATCAAAAGAAGATTTAGAAGGTTTTGGTGTTCAGGTTTTTGATGGCACAATGATTACTGTGTTAGGAACTTCATTACAAAACAAAGATTTACTACGATTCTTCCACGATTCAACTTGGAATGTAATCGGACTAGAAATGGAGGGAGCGCACTATCAAAAAGCCATTCAATCAGCCTCGAAAATTAGAGGTAATATTTCAGAAAATGTAAAGGTTCGTTATGCATATTACGCTTCAGACAACCCCCTAGAAACAGGAGCTACGCTTGCCTCTGGAGGACTTGGAATGAGTGGAGTAACACCAACTTATGCTATTACACAAAAGATACTAGAACAAATATTTTAGTTGCAGGACGACTATCAAAAACCTAATTACACTGTAAAAAGGCATTATTTCAGTTGAAATAATGCCTTTTTACTTTTTTTATGCAATTTTAAAGACTGGTTTTGTTCATAGCCTTTTTTCTTATTTTATATTTGCACTCACAATACAACAACACACAACAATGAATATTCTAATTTTAGGATCGGGCGGTAGAGAACACGCCTTTGCTAAAAAACTTTCAGAAAGCACAAAAATAAATAATCTTTTTGTAGCTCCTGGTAACGCAGGAACTGATGCAATCGCTAAAAATATAGCTATCAATCCAACTGATTTTGCACAGGTAAAAGAAACCGTTTTACAACACAATATTAATATGGTAGTTGTGGGTCCTGAAGCACCTTTAGTTGAAGGAGTTCACGACTTTTTCTTAGCAGATGAAGAGTTAAAAAACATTCCTGTAATTGGACCTAAAAAAGATGGTGCTTTATTAGAGGGAAGTAAAGATTTTTCAAAGCAATTTATGGAAAAACACAACATTCCTACAGCTCGTTACCAATCTTTTACTACTGAAACCTTAGCTGAAGGAAAAAAATTCTTAGAAAGCTTAGGCGCTCCTTATGTATTAAAAGCGGATGGATTAGCTGCTGGAAAAGGAGTTTTAATCTTAAATAATTTAGACGAAGCCAAAGCTGAATTAGAAGAAATGCTTTCTAATCAAAAATTTGGAAGCGCTTCATCAACAGTCGTTATTGAAGAATTTTTAAAGGGAATTGAATTATCTGTTTTCGTTTTAACTGACGGAAAGAATTATAAAATCTTACCTTCTGCTAAAGATTACAAACGTATTGGAGAAGGCGATACAGGGCTAAATACAGGCGGTATGGGTGCTATTTCTCCTGTTCCTTTTGCAACGGGTGATTTTTTAACGAAAGTGGAAGAATTAATCGTTAAACCAACGATAAACGGTTTGCAAAAAGACGGAATTGATTACAGAGGGTTTATTTTTATCGGATTGATGAATGATAACGGAAATCCATCTGTTGTTGAATACAACGTTCGTATGGGAGATCCTGAAACAGAAGTAGTATTACCTCGTATACAATCAGATTTAGTCGATTTATTTGAAGGAGTTGCAACGCAAACTTTAGGAGAAAAATCATATGAGGTTACTCCACAAACAGCAACTACCGTTATGTTAGTTTCTGGTGGATATCCTGAAGCTTACGAAAAAGGAAAAGAAATTACAGGTTTTAATACTGTGGAAGATTCTATTGTTTTTCATGCAGGAACTACTTTAAAAGATGGTAAAGTAGTTACTAGTGGTGGACGTGTTATGGCAATTACTTCTTTTGGAGATTCTATGGAAGAAGCCTTAGAAAAATCATACAAAAACATTGATAAAATAACTTTTGATAAAATGAATTATCGAAAAGATATTGGGTTCGATTTAAAATAAATAACAATAAAAAAAGGAGTTGATAGTCAACTCCTTTTTTTATTTCATTGCTTTTTCTAGCGTAAACGAGAATTCAGAACCTTGACCATGTACACTCTTTAAAAGAATTGTTTCATTATGTGCTTCAATAATATGCTTAACAATAGAAAGTCCTAATCCAGACCCTCCTTGTTCACGAGACCTGCTTTGATCTACACGATAAAAACGCTCAAATAAACGTGAAAGGTGTTCTTGCTTTATTCCTTCACCATTATCATTTATTTTAATGATAAGCTTATGCTGGTTATAGGGTTCAACACTTACAGTAGTAATTCCTCCCACTCTACCATATTTAATAGAATTTACAACAAGGTTAATTAACACTTGTTCTATTCGCTCAACATCACCTTTTACCAAATGCGGAAAGTCATACACACGGTCAAAACGTAATGTAATATTTCTCTTTTTTGCTTTCATTTCAAACAAGTCAAATACGTTTTGAATTAGCTCAATAATGTTAAAAGTTTGCATATTCATTTTCATTCCCTCTGTTTCTAACTTAGCAATCATATCTAAATCTTTCACAATTGAGGTTAATCTTTCCACTCCTTTATTAGCTCTTTCTAAATATTTTTCAAGAATTTCTTTGTCTTCAGCAGCTCCTTCAATAAGGGTTAAAATATAGCCTTGTACGGTAAAAAGTGGCGTTTTTAACTCATGAGCAACATTACCTAAGAAGTCTCGACGAAATGAATCTCGTTGTGTTAAACTAGCAATTTCTTCACTCTTACCTTCTACATATTCTTGTACACTTTTGGTTAACGCTTCTATATCTGTAGTTACTTTATTTCTTTTTAAGTCATTCACATCTAAAATAGAAATATCTTCATACATCTTTTTTACTCGTTGGTAAATAAAGTGTTCTGCTCTATATTGAATTACGAAAAAAGAGATGATAAACATTGCAATACCAAAAATTACAATAGTTATTACTCCTAAGCTATTTAATAAAAATAAATACGATAATACTGCTATAATTATAGATAATAATGTTGAGTATAAAGCCGACCAAAGTGCGTAGTTATATGTTTTTTTTATTTTTTTCATCTGTTTATTTTCTATTGTTTTTAAATATCAGATGTAATTCGCTAATAGTTATCTTGCATAATATCAAGAATTATTATAGCTCATTTCATGATAAAAAAATAGATTGCTAGCTAGCAATCTACTTATTAATTTTTGAGTTTAAAAATTATTTGTCTGTTTCGTCTAGCACAAACTTGTATCCAACTCCTTTTACTGTTTTAAAATAGTGATCTCCTATTTTCTCTCGGAGTTTACGTATGTGTACATCTATAGTTCTACCTCCTACAACTACTTCATTTCCCCAAACGCTGTCTAAAATAACTTCTCTTTTAAATACTTTTCCAGGTTTTGAAGTTAATAAAGAGAATAGTTCAAATTCTTTTCTTGGTAAAGATATTTTTTCTTCTCCTTTAAAAACTACATATTCATCTCTATTGATGACTATATCTCCAATTTTTGTAGTAGTATCTGCTTTTTCTTCTGTCTTTAAACGACGTAATAACGATTTAACCTTACTTATCAGCACTTTTGGCTTTACTGGTTTAGTTATGTAGTCGTCTGCTCCAGCGTCAAAACCTGCTACTTGTGAGTAGTCTTCTCCCCTAGCGGTTAAAAAAGAAATTATAACGTCTTCGAGAGATTTTACGTTTCTAATTTTTTCACACGCTTCGATACCATCCATCTCAGGCATCATAATATCTAATAAAATTAAATGTGGAGTTACTTTTTTTGCTGTTTTAACAGCTTCTGCACCATTGTTTGCAGTAAAAACCTGATATCCTTCTGATTTTAAATTGTATCCTACAATTTCTAAGATATCTGGTTCATCATCAACTAGTAAAATTTTAATGTCGCTAGTGTTCATTATTCATTTTTATTGTGTTACTCAAAAGTAATCATAAAAAAATAAACCCTTTATATGCATGCTTAACTTAACGTTCATTTAATATTTACTAAACTTTTGCTTAAAAGAAATACAAGAAATCTTTTGTTTTTCATTTTTTGTCGTTTTTGTATCTTTATACAAATTGTTTACTATGAAAATCATTTCTTCTCTTGGGGAAATTACTTCCAGAGCTAAAAATACCTTTAAGCGATTCCCTATAACATTGTTCTGGGCAATTGTAGGTACCTTATTTACTTTATTTACAATTGAAACTAATACTTTTGATAGTGCTTTTTACGGCAAGGTTATTTTAATTTTTATCTTAGGAATTAGTTGGTTGATTGCAACTCGTTTTTTTGAAGAACAATTTAAAAAAGATAAAACTTGGATATTCTTACTAACTTTAGGTTTTCTAAGCCTGTTCTATATTAGTATTGAGGTTGATGGTTTTGAAATTCATCAAAACTCAATCATTCGTTTTGTTCTTTACTTCATAACTGGGCACTTACTTGTAATGGTAGCTCCTTTTATCTTCAGTTGGAATAAATCTGCGTATTTTAATTATTTAAAATCCCTTTTTATAGCCTTAGTTAGAAGTCTTTTTTTCTCTCTGGTTTTATATTTAGGAATTGTATTAGCACTTCTGGCTATTAAACATTTGTTTGCTATTGATTTTAAAGGAGAACGTTTTTTTCAGGTTTTTGTGTTTTGCATAGGAATTATAAATACCTGGATTTATCTTTCTGATTTTCCAAAAGTTGTTCATAATCAACTTGCTATTAACTACACCAAAGTTTTAGAGGTATTGGTTAAGTACATCTTAATTCCGCTAGTAATTTTATACCTCATCATTTTATATGCTTATAGCTTAAAAATAGTAATCAACTGGAACTTGCCTAAAGGATGGGTTTCTTATTTAGTTATTGCTCTTTCTTTCTTAGGGTTTATTGTTCAAATACTTATCAATCCTATTCAAAAAACTATAGATTCTCGCACAATTAAAAAGTTTTATCCATGGTTTTATTATTTATTATTACCGTTAATTGTTTTACTTTTTATTGCCATTTTTAGGCGTATTAATGAATATGGTGTCACCGAAAACCGTTATTTCGTATTTGTTTTAGCTTGTTGGATTTTGGCTATGTGCCTCTACATACTTTTTAGCAAACGTAAAAAAATTAAGATATTTCCTTTTAGTTTGGCTCTTATTACTTTTCTAGTTTCTTTTGGGTTTTGGGGCGTTTTTTCGGTATCAACAAAGAGTCAACTTCTTCGATTTGAAAAGGTATATGCTGACATTAAAAAAGATAACTTTTCTACCACGTTTGAAAAGAAAAATCAACTTCGTTCTATTATTAGATACTTAAACAATAAACATGAATTGCATAAAGTAAAGAACATCTTAGGTTATAACCCAAAAACAACTTTTAAAACTGATAGTCGTTGGCAATTACAAAATAGATTAATGGATAGTTTAGATATAAAAGTAACTGATAATTCTAATGATATAAATAATTTACTTTTTGAAGGTTATTATAATATTGATGAGAAAAACCTAACTATTAATACCCAAAAATACGATGTATTAAAAAGGTTGTACCTCAATAGCTATGATAATGAAAATAAAATTCAGGGATATCGTTTTTATTTAAGTGAAAAAACAAACACCATCAGAATCTCAAAAGGTAATGCTTCTATAGGCGAAATTGATTGTTCTGAAATGATAAAAAAACTTAAGGCTCAACAAAAAAACTATAATATATCACCTAATTTAATGACTATTGAACAGCATTTTGAAATATTGAATGTAAAACTTATTTTTCAAAGTGTTAGTTTATCTAAAATAGATGATGACGCTCTAGAAAGTTACTTATCTGATGCTACTTTTTATGTTTTAATTAAAGAAAAAAATGCTGAATAAAATCAACTTACAAAACATCTTGTTTTTAGATATTGAAACCGTTCCTGAAGTAGAATTGTTTGCTGATTTATCTCCTGAAATGCAAGAGTTGTATGCTTTAAAAACACAATATCAGCGTAAAGATGAATTTACTCCTGAAGAATTTTATCATAGAGCTGGTATTTGGGCTGAGTTTGGGAAAATAATCTGTATTTCAGTAGGGTATTTTGTAGAACGCAAGGGGATAAACCAACTTCGGGTTACTTCTTTTTATGGTGATAACGAGCATAAACTTTTGGTTGATTTTAAAAATTTGTTAGATACACATTTTAACCATCCAAACCACCTTTTATGTGCACACAACGGTAAAGAATTTGACTTTCCGTATATCGCACGACGTATGATTATCAATCAAATTGAATTGCCTAATAAACTCAATTTATTTGGTAAAAAACCTTGGGAAGTTCCGCATTTAGATACAATGGATTTATGGAAATTTGGCGATTATAAGCACTACACTTCTTTAAAATTACTGACTGCTATTTTAGGAATTCCATCACCCAAACAAGATATTGATGGAAGTGAAGTTGCTAATGTATATTACCAAGAAAAAAATCTATCACGTATTGTTGAATATTGTGAACGAGATACTGTAGCGGTAGCTCAACTTTTATTGCGGTTTTTAAATAAGCCTTTGATTGAAGAACAGAATATAGTTAATGTTTAAAAAAAATCATTCTAAATCAACTTTAAATAACTTACCTTTAAAAGATTAACCTAAAAACAAATTATGGAAAAAATTAATTTAAAAAACTGGAGAGCTTTAAGTAAGGTAGAACAAAAATCAATTAATGGAGGTAATTATGGCAACAATTGTGAAACAGCAGATGATTGTTATGATTTTACCGTAGAAGATGATGGTTCTGGTTGCTTTCGAGAATACAGCTGCCAGCAATCTGTATGTGTTCCAGAAGAATTAATATGTTAGTAAACATTATTAAAAGTAGTAGTTTCTAAATGCTTCTCAGAAACTACTATTTTAACGTAAATTTTATTAATTTCCTTCCAGTTTCATCGAAAGTTCAAACCAGCGTTCTTCTTTTTCCTCTAAACTCTCTATAACCTCTTGTAGCTCTAGGGATTTTTCATTGATATCATCCATCGCTATTTCTCCATTCGTAAATTGCGATTCTAATTTTACTTTCTTTTTTTGCAACTTTTCAATATCTACTTCTAATTGACCAAACTCTCGTTTTTCGTTATAACTTAACTTCCCTTTCTGTGGTATTTTTTCTTGCTTTTCAGCTACTTTCTTCTCCTCCTTAGGTTCTGGTGGTAAAGAGCTTTCATATGCTCTGTAATCAGAGTAGTTTCCTGGAAAGTTTTCTAATTCTCCATTTCCTTTAAAAACAAATAAGCCATCAACTATCTTATCCATAAAATAACGGTCGTGCGATACTACCATTAAGTTTCCGGGATAATCCAATAAGAAGCTTTCTAACACATTTAAAGTTACTACATCTAAATCGTTGGTAGGCTCATCAAGAATTAAAAAGTTAGGGTTTTGAATTAACACCGCACATAAATACAAACGCTTTTGCTCTCCTCCACTTAACTTTTCAACAAAATCGTGTTGTTTTTTTCGGTCGAATAAAAAACGTTCTAATAATTGAGCTGCAGAAATTCTTCTTCCTTTAGTTAACGGAATTTCTTCTCCAAATTCTTTGATGACTTCTATTACTTTTTGCCCTTCTTTTATTTGGATTCCTTTTTGAGTGTAGTACCCAAATTTTACCGTTTCACCTACAATTACCTTACCTCCATCTACAGGAATTTTACCTGTTAATATATTTAAGAAAGAGGATTTTCCCGTCCCATTTTTTCCGATGATTCCTATGCGTTCTCCTCGTTTAAAAACGTAATCAAATCCATCTAAAATAACCTTATCTCCAAAGTTCTTTTTTAATTTATGAAGCTCTACAATTTTGCTTCCTAAACGCTCCATGTTAATTTCTAACTGAACTTCGTGTTCTTTTCTACGTTGATGCGCTTTCTTTTTTATTTCAAAAAAGTCGTCAATACGTGATTTAGATTTGGTTGTACGGGCTTTTGGTTGACGACGCATCCAATCTAATTCTTTTTTAAATAAGCTTTTAGCTTTACTTAAATTTGTGGCTTCTAAAGCCATTCGTTCTTCTTTATTTTGAAGATAGTACGAATAGTTTCCTTTATATTTATATAGTTTTCCGTTGTCTAATTCAATAATCTCATTACACACACGCTCTAAAAAATAACGGTCGTGCGTAACCATAAACAACGTAATTTTTTCTTTCGCAAAAAAAGCTTCTAACCATTCAATCATTTCCAAATCTAAATGGTTTGTTGGCTCATCTAATATTAATAAATCTGGTTTATTAATTAGAATAATAGCTAACGACAATCGCTTCTTTTGTCCTCCAGAAAGATTTCCTACTTTTTGTGATAAATCATCAAGTTTTAACTTGAATAAAATTTGTTTGTATTGTGTTTCGAAATCCCATGCATTGTGTTGCTCCATCAATTCAAATGCCTTTTGATATGCTTCTGCATCATCAGGATTTTGTAATGCTTTTTCGTATTGCTGAATAATTGGAAGAATAGTGTTTTCAGTAGAAAAAATAGTTTCTTCAATGGTTAAATCTGGGTTCAAGTCATCGTCTTGCGCCAAATAAGCAATATTAATTCCTTTTCTGCTTATAACTTGTCCTTCATCTGGTGTATCCTTTCCAGCAATAATGTTTAAAATAGAGGTTTTTCCGCTACCATTTTTAGCAACAAAGGCTATTTTTTGATCTTTATTAATTCCAAAAGAAATATCTTCAAACAAGACCTTTTCACCATACGATTTTGCTATGTTTTCTACTGATAGGTAATTCATTCTCTATAATTTTATGCAAAGAAACAAAAAACCCGAGCAATTGCTCGGGTTTTATTATAATTAAAAGAAATACTTTTATTTCTTCATTAACTTAATGGTTTCTGATTTTTTACCATCATTTGCTTCTAATAAATATATTCCTGTTTTTAAGTTAGAAACATTTACAGTACCATTAACTGTTTTTCCTGTTAACACAACTCTACCAATGGTATTTGTTATTTTATAACTTACATTTTCGTTGCTTCCAAATTTTACAGTAACGTTACTTACAGCTGGGTTTGGATATGCTATTAAGCTTGATTTTGCTTCTTTGTCTAATGGCTCAGCAAACTCATCACTTGTACCTGAGACTGCTACTGAAGATGATGAATTAACAATATTCACTGTATAATCTTCTACCTCTCCATCTGCAAAAGTTTCACAAGCTGTTGATGCTCCGTTATATTTCATAGAAACACGCATTCTTGTTTGTCCTAATAACGCATCTGCTGGAATAGAGATATTAGCTGATCTGTTTGCCGCTGTACCAGACGAACCTAAAGAAGTTTGTTCACTAGCCTCAAAAGTTCCATTACGGTTGTAGTCAATCCAAACGGTAAAATACTCAGTATATGAAGAACCACTAAATCCTGCACTTACAATAATTTGATTGGTTGTTCCTTGAGTAACTGTTGCTATTTTGTTTGTAAAATCACCATATCCTCCATTTGCAGCAGTTGTATTGGTCATTCCTCCAAAAGAAACATAATCTATCCATTCATAAGTAACTCTATTTCCTTTTGAAGCACAATAAGTAACAACATTATCTAATGTAGTAACATTTACTGTATTGCTTGCTGCAGAAATATTCCCTGCTGCATCTGTTGCTTTTACAGAGAATGTATAAGCTGTATTAGCGGTTAATCCTGTTACGTTGTAAGATGTTGTTGTAACAGTTGTTAACTTAGTTGCTCCTTGATATACATCATATCCTGTAACACCTACATTATCTGTTGATCCTGTCCAAGATAAAGTTAGTGTAGTTTGTGCAACGTTTGATGAAGCTAAACTACTAGGTGCAGTTGGTGCTTGAGTATCTGCTACAGCAGCTGTAATATTTACTGTATAATCTTCTACTTCACCGTAAGAGAATGATGCCTCACAAGCTGTTGGTGTTGCATTATACTTCATAACGATTCTCATTCTTGTAGCTCCATCTACCGCTGAACTAGGCACTGTAAATGATGTACTTACAGGAGTATCTTTCGATTTAGCTTTTGTCCAAACCGTTTCTCCGGCATCAGAAAAATCTCCATCTTGGTTATAATCAATCCAAACTCCATACCCCTCGTCATAACTATTTCCTGTCCATTTTGGAGTAATTGTAATTGTGTTTGATTTTCCTTTTTCTAAATCGGTAGAAATTGAAGTATGGTCAGAGTATCCGTTTCCTCCTCCTGAAGAATTATCGATACTTCCTAACTGAACTCTCCCAATATACTCATCTGAAACGCTATTTCCTTTAGAGGTACAATACGTAATTGTTGCTGCTGTAGTAGTAGCATTTGCTGTATTACTCACTGCTGAAATATTTCCTACAGCATCTTTTGCTTTTACAGTAAATGTATATGCTGTACTTGCTGTTAAACCTGTTACATTATATGTAGTTGTTGTTGAGCTTCCTATTTTAGTTGCTCCTTGGTACACATCATACCCTGTAACACCTACGTTATCTGTTGATGCTGTCCAATTTAACGTTAAACTTGTTGCTGTTATAGAACTCGCAGCTAAATTAGTTGGAGCAGAAGGTGCTTCTGTATCGGCAGCTGCATTACTTGTAAATGAACCTGTAAACACTCCTCTACCGTAGGTAGATGCAATTACTTTGTTAGTAACATGATCTCCACTTACGTTCCAATAATCAAATGAAGTAACACTAACATCACTCATTCCATTATACGCTTGACTCCAATTAGGATTTGCATCATTAAAGTTAGATGTAGACCAAACTCCTAGTTGTGTTGCTAAAATAGCTTCTGTTCTATCTAATGGGTTCTGTAAAATATCTCTTACAGGAATATTTGGTAGGTTTCCCTCTTTGCTTACCCAATTTGCTCCTCCATCTGAAGTAGCCCAAACACTCGTTACACCATAGTTATGTATTGTTACGAAAATATCATCTTCAGTAGCTCCGAATCTTACTGAAGATACTGAACCAACAAAAGGAGTATTGATATTTGACCATGTTGCGTTAGAATTTGTAACATTCGTTAACTTTAATAGTTTACCGTTCGCTAATCCTACAAACCATGTATTATTTGTAAAAGGAGATGCTTGAAAAGCAGTTGGGCTTGCATCTAATAATGCATTTGTAATATTTCCTTTTGAATTTGATGCTACATTAATACTCAAAATTGATCTAGCCGAACTTGTTGATGCGTTCGATAATAGACGATTTGCATCATTATCATACCCCATTGGGTTTACAAAATCTCCTGTGTTTTGATCACTTGATAATGTTGTTGCTCCTCCTTGTCGTCTACCTAATCCATTCCAAGGTAAGTTAAACCTATATATTACGTTGTTTACATATGTAGCAATCATATAGTCTCCATCTTTATCAACGAAAGTATAGAATCCATCACCATCACTTAATTCAGTTGAACTATTAATTCCTGCTACTGCATTTCTAAATGCTTGTGTACCATTATCTTGAGCACCCGCACTAAAAATTCCATTAACATCTCCTGCGCCATCTGGACCAATTCCTGCTTTTACAAACTGAGTTACATTATAACCTTTGTTTCTTACGCTAATTGTGCTTCCAGAATTTCCTGAATAATAGATTCCTCCATCATTTCCGAATAATATTTTAGAAGAGTCATTATTTCCAAAAGCCATTGAATGTTGATCTGCATGAACACTTTGATAACCAAATCCTCCATACCAGTGTGATAATTGTGACCATGAAGAGCCTCCGTTTGTCGTTTTAAATAAATCAATACCTCCAACATATACTATGTTGTCATTTGTTGGATCTGCTTCAATTACTAAATCATAAAATGCTTGTCCACGACAAAAATCGTTCGCTGCAATTCCAGTATCAGCATCATTTGGTAATGATGTTGCACTTGCTGTTGAAAAAGCATTGGTTGTTTTATAAATATGAACAGGCGCTGTACTTGTTGTACCTTGTGTTAATGCGTAAATTTTATTTGCATCGGTAGCAGAAGGTTCAATTTCTACTCTATTAGATTCAGTTAATGGAGATGCAGCTGCTTCTGTCCAAGTACCTCCATTTGTAGAGCTAAACACTCTACCTCCGCCTTGACCTAAAGCAGAACCGATAGTTCCCATCCATAGTGTATTATTTGCACTTACTTCTAAATCATTAGCTATGTAATAGTAATCTTTTCCACCGAAGGTATACTTCATGTTAGCAGATTCTATTCTGTTCCATGTAGCCCCATTATCTGTAGATCGGTACAATCCTGCAGACTGTAAACCTAACCAATTTCTAGGACTAGAAGAATCTCCATACACATGTGCTCCTACTGCAACAAATAATTCTGTTGAAGCTCCATTATCCCATGCTAATACATCGTTAACATAATGAATTCCTGATAAGAAAACATTACTTGCATTGTGATTAATAATTGCTTCTCCAGCTGCTGGTATATTAACTGCATTCCATGTTGTACCTCCATCGGTAGTTACATAAACTCCATTTCCTACTACGTCTCCTGCTGTATATTGTTCTCCTGTACCTACATACCATCTGTTAGAGTTTCTTGGATCTACTGTGATAGACGTAACAGATAAGTTTCCTGGTACGTTTAGTACTCTTGTCCATTGCGAATTCGCATTACTGATGTCTGTATTTTTCCATAAACCACCACTTACTCCACCAGCATATACAGTATTGTTTGTAGCATCATTTGGGTCAAATAAAACGACTCTTGTACGGCCTCCTACATTATTAGGCCCTCTTTCTGTCCAAGAGTTTCCATTGTCTCCTGGGTTTTTTTGTTGTGCTCGTTTTTTTAACAGATCTTCTCTCAATCCTGCTAGACTTCCATCTTCCATTTTTCCTGTAGCTGGGTTCATGGTAAGTAATTGCATTTGATCGAAATACCTATTGGGTGGTAATCCTCTAAGTTTTCTTTCTTTTTTCCCCCATTTTAACGATTCATTCAAAGGACTTTCCTTTAAAAAAGTACTATGTACTTTACGTTGTTCGGCCAGTTTATCAGCAACATCTTGCTTTTTAAGATAATCTGAACCAATAATTGAAACTGCTGCAACAGACAGCCCTCCAATCAGAAATTTAAACTTTTTGTTCATTTGAATTAATTTAATTAAATAATTAAGTTTTTATTTCCTAGCTCTTTTATAATACTACCTTTTCTTCGTCTCTTACCTTTTTGAATAGACTCATTTTTTAACCCTTTATAAACCAACTTTAATAGTTCAGCCACCCCTAGCTAAGTCAAAGATTTTATTCTCAATGGTATTTACAATTTAAAACAAGCAAAAGCCTGAGTAAAAACTCAGACTTTTGTTTTTCTTTAATGTTTTTAAAACTTACTTTTTAAACAGTTTTGTTGTGAGTAGTTTTTGTCCGTCATTTATTTCTAAAATGTACATTCCAGTATTTAATTTTGAAACGTCTAGATTAGAAGATTTTAAACGACCTTCTTTTATTACTTTACCCACAGTATTTATAAGTTTATAATGTATTTTTTCTGCTTTTGAAGCTAGTTTTACTTGTACAAAATCTGCTGCTGGATTAGGATATGTTAGTAAGTCTAAACTTTCTTCATTTCCTATTGCTTCTCCATTAATGTTTGCTGCAAAACCAGCTATTGTATTTACTGAAGAGCCAGAAGAAATGTTAACAGTATAATCTTCTACCTCACCGTAAGTAAATGTTTCACATGCCGTTTGAGCACTATTGTACTTCATAGAAACTCTGAGTCTTGTAGTTCCTGAAACATTCGATGGTATTGTAAAGTCTTCATAAATATCTCCTGCACTTGATGAAGAACCACTTAACACAACTTCTGTATCTTCAAAAATACCATCTTTATCGTAGTCAATCCATGCTTTCCAGTACTCGGTATAAGAAGAGCTATTAAATCCAGCACTCACATATAATCGATTAGCTCCTTGGGCTACATTCATAGTTAAGTTTGTATAATCTTTATAACCACCATCATTTCCTGTAGTGTTATCAACTCCTCCCATAGAAACTCTGTCAATCCATTCGTAAGAAGAATTGTTTCCTTGAGAAGTACAATATTCTACTACAGATACATCTTTGGTTGTAAAAGTGGCTGTATTACTTGCTGCTGAAACATTTCCTGCAGAATCTTTAGCTTTTACTGTAAAGTTATATGTAGTATTTGCAGTTAACCCAGTTAAATTCATTGATGTACCACTAACAGTTCCTGTACTTGTAGTTCCATTAAATACTTCGTAACTAGCTACTCCTACATTATCTGTTGATGCTGTCCAACTTAATGTTGCTGTTGTTTCTTCAATATTAGATGCTGTTACTGAAGAAGGCGCTGTTGGTGCTTCTGTATCTGGTGTAGCATTTGTAATATTAACTGTATAATCTTCTACTTCACCATAAGAAAATGTTACTTCACAAGCCGTTGGTGTAGCATTGTATTTTAATACAATTCTCATTCTAGTAGTTCCTTCGGTTGCTGAAGCTGGCACTGTAAATGATGTACTTACAGGAGTATCTTTTGATGCTGCTTTTGTCCAAACTGTTTCTCCAGCATCAGAAAAATCTCCATCTTGATTATAATCAATCCATACTCCATAACCTTCACTGTAAACAGTACCTGTCCATTTAGGAGTAATAGTTATTGTATTAGAATCACCAATAGATAAATCTGTTGAAATTGTAGTGAAATCAGAGTACCCACCACCACCGTCAGAAGTGTTATCTATGCTTCCTAATTGAACTCTTTCTATATATTCATCAGCAACACTATTTCCTTTTGAAGAACAATAATTAAGTGGTGGTGTACCTGTTGTCGTTACATTTAATGTTGCTGGTGTTCCTGTTCCACCTGCTGTACATTTAGCAGCTACAGATACAATATATTCTGTTCCGCTTAATAACCCTGTAGCATTAAATGTTGTTCCTGCTACATTTGTTGTATTTCCTCCAGTGGTTACATCGTAAGAAGCTGCTCCTGAAACTGCCGTCCAAGTTACTGTAAATCCATTATCACCAATATTTGATGAATTTAAGTTTGTTGGTGCTGCTAAAGCACAAGTTTGTACAAATTCTTCTCCTACATTTACTGCATAAAAAGCATTTGTTGTTGAAATTACTTCTTGAGAGTTTGCTCCGTATAAATCGGTAGCTGCTTGAATTGCTGCTGTTCTTGCGTCAGCATATGTTGAATTAGCTGATAAGTAATTAGCTTCGGTACGATACGCTATTTTTGCAGCTTTTGCCATACCAATTCCAGTAACATTGTATGTATCAGACGCATCATTTGTTCCTGATCCTCCAACAGTTAATAAATAAAACCATTTATTTAAAACTCCTGAGTTTGTATGAACTCCACAGTAGTCATTAAATCTTGTAGGTGTTCCACAGTTAGGGTTCTTCCAATAAGTTCCTCCGTAAGTATCTGGTTGCCCTTGTGATTTTGGGTCATTCATAGAACGTAAAGCAGCAGAACCACTACGTCTGTCTATTTCGTCTCCTATTAACCAAACTGAAAGGTCTGGGTTTAAATCATTTCCATTTCCTTTTGCAAAATGTTCAACAGCTGCCCCCCAAATATCTGAAAAAGCTTCGTTTAAAGCTCCTGACTCTCTTTGATATGCTAAGTTTGCTGTATAAGTACAAACGGCATGTCCTATTTCATGAGCAGCTACATCAATAGAAGTTAAAGCATCAAAGTTTCCGTTTCCTTCCTGCCCATTAGAAGAACCGTCTCCATAAGACATTACAGAACCATTCCAAAAGGCATTATCATAGTTAGTATCAACATGTACATAACTTCTAATTTGAGCTCCACTGTTATCGTAACTATTTCTATTATGCTTTTGTAAAAAATACTCATAGGTCATCATTGCTCCCCAATGAGCATCTAATGCTGCATCATCTTTGTTAGCACTATGTTCTGCTGTGGTCCAATTATTATCATTATCAGTAAATTGATCGTAATTTGTAACATATGGATATGTAGAACCTGGTGCTTGGTTTTTTGCATCTCTGGTGTAAATTTTTCTTCCAGAATCACTTAAAATGTAGTTACCTCCACTTAGTGATGTTTCTATTGTTCTAGTTCCGCTGTAACGAGTTTGTGCAGTACCTGATGCTAATGTGGTAGTAATAGCTTCTGCTACTTTTTTACTTTTTTTAGCATGCTTAGTAAGCTCTCCTACATGACCAAATTTATCTGCATGTTTAATTATAGCGTTATAAAATAACGTTTCTCCTGTATGAGCATCTATGTATAAATACCCTCTGCTTAGCGGTTTTGTAGCAAAAATGTCGAATTTATAAGCTAGCCTTGCTTCTTTTTTCCCTATAACTTCTCTTGGAAGAATTAATAGTTCTCCTTTAGGTTTCTCATAATTATCCATTTCTTTAGCTGCTTCAGGAAATTCCCATAAATACTTTTCTGCTCCTGTGTGTGATAAAGCTTTTCGAAATGCTTGATCTTTAGATAATTTTGGACTTATATTAACCTTTCCAACATCGTAAAACTCACCATTCATGCTCATTAAAGCACCGTTTTTTGCGTGGGCTGTATAAGTGGCAAATTCTACTTTTACTCCTTTAAATTTTTGTTGAAATTTCTCGTGTGTAAAACCTAAATCATCTCTATTTGATTGGATTTTTTGTAAGCCATCATTTTTAAATAGCTTTAATTTTTTTCTAATTAAATCTGGTGCCTTTTGTAAAGACAGTTTTGAAGATTTGTTGAACTTAAGGTGTTTTAACTCTCTATTTTCTTGGGCATTTATTGTATAAACTCCTGCGAATAGAAAAGCAGATAAAAACACAGTTCTTGCATAATTGTGTTTCATTTTTGAAGGGTTTAGTTAATTGATTTTAATTAAAAAGCCTGAGTTATTTCTCAGGCTTTTGTAAGATTTATTTTTTAAATACCTTAGTAGTTAGTAGTTTTTGACCATCATTAACTTCTAAGATATACATACCTGTATTTAGTTTAGAAACGTCGATGTTTGATGAATTTAAACGACCTGATTTCATTACTCTACCAATTGTATTTACAATTTTATAAGTCATATTATCAGCCCTAGAAGCTAATTTTACTTGTATAAAGTCTACTGCTGGATTAGGGTATGCCATGAAGTCTAAACTGTTTTCATTGCCCAGTCTTTCTCCACTCACACTAGCTGAATGGTTTTGTCTTGTACTAGAAACAATATTTACAGTGTAGTCTTCAACTTCTCCATAAGTAAATGTTTCACACGCTGTTTGAGCAGAGTTATACTTCATAGAAACACGCATTCTTGTTGTTCCTAAAGCGGCTCCTGCAGGAACATCAACCGTAGATGTTAAGTTATTAGCACTTGATGAAGATCCTGTTACGACTTTTTCACTGTTCTCAAATGTTCCGTTTTGATTAAAATCAATCCAAACAGCCCAATGTTCTGTATATGAAGAGCTATTAAATCCTGCGCTAACAGTCATTTGGTTTGAACTGCCAACTGCCAATGTTGCTGTTTTAGAGGTAAAGTCTGCATACCCTCCATTATTTCCAGTTGCATTCGTCATTCCTCCTAACTCAACGTTATCAATCCACTCATACGAAGAATTATTTCCTTTTGAGTCACAGTATGAAACGGAGTTTGATAAAGTTGTTACGTTTATTGCACTACTAGAAGCAGAAACATTTCCTGCTGCATCTTTTGCTCTTACTGAGAAAGTATAGGCAGTAGCAGCTGATAATCCTGTTACATTCATTGTAGTTGCTGTTACAGATCCTATGTTTGTTGTTCCTTGATAAACATCATAACCTGTTACCCCAACGTTATCTGTTGAAGCAGACCAATTTAGTGTTAATGATGTTTGTGTTACACTAGAAGCTGCTAAGTTTGTTGGTACAGTTGGTGCTGTTGTATCTGCTGTTCCTGCTCCTATTACTACTGTATAATCTTCTACTTCACCGTAAGAAAATGAAGCTTCACATGCCGTTGGAGTTGCATTATATTTTAAAACTATACGCATTCTTGTTGCTCCATCTGTAGCTGTAGCTGGCACTGTAAAAGATGTACTAACTGGTGTGTCTTTTGATGGTGCCTTTGTCCAAACTGTTTCTCCGGCATCAGCAAAATCACCATCTTGGTTATAATCTATCCAAATACCATATCCTTCATTGTACACTGTTCCTGTCCAAGTTGGTGTAATAGTAATTGTATGAGAAGTTCCTTTTGCTAAATTTGTTGAAATGGCTGTATGATCTGAATATCCATTTCCTCCTCCTGTGCTATTATCAATAGTTCCTAATTGTACTCTTCCAATATACTCATCAGAAACACTGTTTCCTTTTGAGGAGCAATAAGAAAGTGTAACTTCAGGAGTAGTAAAAGTTGAAGATGCACTATACGCTGAGTTTGATCCATCAGAACACTTACTACGCACCTGTACTTCATATTGAGTTAAAGCTGATAATCCGCTTAAAGATGTTGATGTTCCTGAAACTGCATTAGTTGTCCAAGATGATGTTCCTGTTTGGCGGTATCTTACATCATAAGTAGCTCCTGAAACTACTGTCCAAGAAACTGATGCTTCAGATGAAGTTACACCAGATACTGTTACTCCTGTTGGTACAGTTGCTGTACATGAAGTAGAACCTCCTGTTTTATCAGATAATGCTAAGCTCCTACGTACGCCACCAGATTCTAAAACAGCACGCATTCTGTTTTTTTGTCCAAGTGTATATAAATTCATACAAGAGTCATCTGAGTAATCCATATAATTTTCAACCATATCCTCTGAACCACAAGATGTGTGTCCTGTTGAGCATCCATAATTTGCAGCGTCAGACTCTGGAGTATCAGAAACAAAATCATCAACACCACAGCCTCCATCACCCCAAATATGTCTTAGGTTTAAAAAGTGACCTACTTCATGCGTAGTTGTTCTTCCTTTGTCAAAAGGAGCTGATAAGTAAAAACCTGATCCTTTATCTGAACTACCAAAATATTGTGGACTCATTACAACTCCATCGGTAGATGCACTACCTCCTGGAAACTGTGCATATCCTAAAATTCCACCACCAATATTACATACCCACATATTAAGATACTCAGAAGTATCCCATGGATCTACTCCTCCTTGTGAAGATTTTTTCATTGCATCATTAGTTCCCCATGAAGTTCTAGTAGAAGACTTTCTTGTTATTCCATTTGTTGGATTACCACTTGGATCAACTTGAGCTAAATAAAACTCTATCTCTGTATCTGCTGCTTGTGACCATTTGTTTGTTTTATCTGAATTAGTTCTTCTGAAGTCTTCATTTAAAACATCCATTTGTGATTGAATTTGTGCCACACTAATATTCTCTTGAGAATTGTTATAAATTACATGGACAACTACAGGAATTTGAATTATATTTCCTACTATTTTTCCTTGTTGATTCTTCTTTTCAGCTAGTCTCCTCTGGGTAAAGGATTCTATTTCTTGCATTTTACTTTTTAAAGAAGGATTGAGGGATTGTCTGTACTCAAGGTTTTCCATTGAGTGGCAGTTTCTTTTTTCTTGGGCATACAAAGCACCAACAAAAAATAAGCACATAAGTGCTAGAGTAATTTTGTTTTTCATTTTGAAGGGTTTTTAATTGAGTTAATAAAATTTAAGAGCTTTTTTATTTCTACTCTTAATTATTTGTTAAAACATTGACAAATATATAAAAAAAGATAAAAAAATATAAATTTAAAATAGTTAATTAACTGTTTATATTCACTTTACAAAACAAAAACATTGTTTTACACCAATTAAACACTAGGTTTTATAGGATATAGAGAAAGTTTTTTATTATTACTCACTATCAAATAGTTATAGCAAAATCTTCTTTCAAGGAAAGAAAATGGAAATATTAATCGTATTTTTATTAAAATTTATAATTAATGCTTCAAGTTAAAGATTTAGAAATATCCTTTAAAAACTCTCTACCCATAGTTCAACAAGTTTCTTTTAGCCTTCAAAAAAACAAAATACTAGGAATTGTTGGTGAAAGCGGTAGTGGAAAATCAATAAGTTCTTTAGCTATTTTAGGATTACTTCCTAAAACTGCTTCCATAAGAGGGGAGATACTTTTTAACAAACAATCTTTGTTGAGTTTTAATGAGCAAGATTTTCAAAAAATACGTGGTAACCAAATAGCCATGATTTTTCAAGAACCTATGAGTTCTCTGAACCCTACATTAACTTGTGGTGTTCAAGTTGCTGAAATGCTACAACAGCATACACAATTATCTAATCAAGAAATTAAGGAGGAAGTTATTTCCTTATTCTCAAAGGTAAAACTTCCCAGACCTGAAACTATTTACGATTCGTATCCTCATCAAATAAGTGGCGGGCAAAAGCAACGTGTGATGATTGCTATGGCAATTGCCTGCAAGCCACAATTACTTATTGCTGATGAGCCTACAACAGCATTGGATGTAACCGTACAAAAAGAAATTATTTTACTTTTGAAAGAACTACAACAAGAGTTTGAAATGGGAATTATTTTTATTTCACACGATTTAGCATTGGTTTCTGAAATTGCAGATTCTGTTGTGGTAATGCATAAAGGAAAAATAGTAGAAAAGGGAAGTGCTAATCATGTTTTTTTACACCCAAAAGAAAGTTATACAAAAGCTTTAATCAACTCAAAACCAAATACAGAAAAACGATTAAAAACTTTACCTACAGTTAACGATTTTATTAATGAAACTATAAACTCTACAGTGTATACAAATGAGGAGCGCACTGCTTTTCATCAAACAATATATAATAAACCTCCGTTGTTAGAAATTATTGATTTGCATAAAGATTTTATCAGCAATGCTTCATGGTTTTCAAAACCAACTGTTGTAAAAGCCGTCAATGACGTTTCTTTTAAGATTTATAAAGGTGAAACTTTAGGACTAGTAGGAGAGAGTGGTTGTGGAAAAACCACTTTAAGTAGGACTATTTTACAACTAGAAAAAGCCACTTCGGGAAGTATTCTATATAACGGAAAAGATATTACTAAACTCTCGAGAAAAGACTTTAAAAAACTTCGAAAAGAAATTCAGATTATATTTCAAGATCCGTTTTCTTCATTGAATCCAAGAATTACTGTTGGTGATGCTATTTTAGAACCGATGAAAGTTCATAACATTTTAAATTCTAATAAAGAGCGAAAAGAATATGTCTGCAACTTATTAGAAAAAGTAGGTTTAGAAGCAACTCACTTTAATCGTTACCCACATGAATTTTCTGGCGGACAGCGCCAACGTATAGGAATTGCTCGTGCTATAGCTCTACAACCAAAACTAATTATTTGTGACGAATCGGTTTCTGCACTCGATGTATCAGTGCAAGCACAAGTATTAAACTTATTGAATCAATTAAAAACAGAATTTAATTTTACTTATATATTTATTTCTCATGATTTATCTGTGGTAAAATACATGGCAGATCAATTAGTTGTAATGAACAAGGGTAGAATTGAAGAAATAGCTGATGCTGACGAAATTTACCAACATCCAAAGACAAAATACACCCAAACTTTAATAGAAGCCATCCCAAAAGGGCTGTAACTTTTTTCACTGCGTTATTAATGGTATATTGCACCGTTAAAAACGAAAAGAAAGAATATGAAGATTATAGTACCAATGGCAGGAATTGGGTCTCGTTTAAGACCTCATACATTAACAACTCCTAAGCCATTAACAGTTATTGCTGGTAAATCAATTGTACAACGATTAGTGGAAGATATCACTTCTGTTGTAGATCAACCTATAGAGGAAATTGCTTTTATAATTGGACCTGCTTCTAAAGGGTTTCCTGCAGATACAAAAGATAAATTAATAAAAATAGCCGAAAACTTAGGAGCAAAAGGTTCTGTATACGTGCAAGAAGAAGCATTAGGAACTGCTCACGCTATTTATTGTGCTAAAGAATCATTAGGAGGTTCTTGTGTGGTGGCTTTTGCCGATACTTTATTTAAGGCTGATTTTACATTAGATGCTAACGCTGATGGGGCTATTTGGGTGAAGCAAGTAGAAGATCCTAGTGCTTTTGGTGTAGTAAAATTAAAAGACGGATTTATTACTGATTTTGTTGAAAAACCAAAAGAATTTGTCTCTGATTTAGCTATTATTGGTATTTATTATTTTAAAGATGCCGATAAATTATTAGAAGAGATAAAATATTTAATTGATAATGATATCAGACCTTCTGGTGAATATCAACTAACAGAAGCTCTAGAAGCTTTAAAAGTAAAAGGAGCCAAGTTTATTCCTGGAAAAGTAAATACTTGGATGGATTGCGGTAAGAAAGACCCTACAGTAGATACCAACAAACAAGTTTTAGGCTTTGAACAAGCAGACGGCAACAATTTAGTATCTGAAGACGTTGTATTAGAGAACGCTGAAATTATTCAACCTTGTTATGTTGGAAAAAATGTAGTGTTAAAAAACACCAAAATAGGTCCTTTTGTTTCAATTGGTGAAAACAGTGTTGTTGAAAACTCAACAATTACTAACTCTTTAATTCAAACAAACGTGCATATTTCAAATGCCAATTTAGATAATGCTATGGTTGGTAACCATGCAAAATACAATGCTAATCATACATCGGTAAGTATAGGTGATTATACAGAACTTACATAAAAACTCAATAGAAAAGAGAAGAGAGAAGAGAGACAAAAAGTTTTTTTCTAAAGCAATACTGTCTTTTTTCTTTCTCTTCTTTTCATACTTTCTAAACGCTCAAGATAGCATTCCAGCATCAATTAACATTGCTGAAAAAAACAATATTGAATTTCAACAATATTTTTTTAAAGCGCTTTCAAACAAAGCTATTTTTAATTACCAAAAAGCTATACAAAATTTAGAAGAGTGTAACAGAATACTTCCAAATAATAAAGCTGTTTTATTTGAACTTTCTAAAAACTATGAAAAATTAGGTAGAAATCCTGAAGCTCTATCTTACATTGATTTAGCTTTAGAAACAGAACCTAATAATGTTTGGATGCTTGAACACAAAGTGTTTATTTTAAGAAAGTTAGCTGATTTTGAGGACGCTATTATTACGCAACAAAAAATAGCTACAACAAACCCAAAGAAAAAACAGTTACTTGTTTTCTTACATCTCCAAAACAAAGATGTTACCTCTGCTAAAAAAGTATTAACAGAGTTAAAAGAAGCTAAATTATTAAATGCCAGACTTCGCTCTATTGAAAGAAAAATAAATGCTCGAAAAACAACCGAGGCACAACCAAAAAAAATCACTGAAAACCTTGATCCAAAATCACTTTTTGAGAAAGAAAAATCTTATACCAATTTAAAAACGTTACTAGATAAGTTGGCCGCAAACAATGATACTGACTTATTAAAATACAGTGAACAAGGTTTAGTTCTTTTTCCTGCGCAACCTTTTGTATATTTAATGAACGGAAAAGCGTTTAATAACAATAAAGATTATAAAAAAGCAATAGAAACCTTACAGAACGGCATTGATTTTGTTATTGACAATAATGAAATAGAAGCTAAATTTTACTTAGAAATATCTAAAGCTTACCAAGGATTGAATGATGTTAAAAAAGCCAATTCTTATAAAAACAAAGCTGAAAAAATTTTAAAATAGGTTTCGTTAGTATAAAATTTATGAAATACACCACTTTATTACTTATATTATTTTTAGGTTTAACTTCATGTAAATCTACCAAAAACGTTACTGGTGATGTCGTTATTAAAGAATTATCGGCACGCAAAGTAGCTAAAAAACACATTGCCTCAAATTTTGACAAAAAAACGGTAGATGCTCGTTTAAAAGTTAATTACAAAAACAATAAAGAAAGTTTAGGCTTTTCAGTAAGAATGAAGATTAAAAAAGACGAAGTTATTTGGTTGAAAGGAACCAAAATCATCTCTATTTTTAAAGCTAAAATCACTCCTACCAAAGTGCAATTTTACTCTCCATATGAAAAAAGCTACTTTGATGGAGATTTTATGATGCTAAAAAAATTATTAGGAACCGATATTAATTTTAAACAGTTACAAAGCATGTTATTAGGTGAGGCGTTGATGGATGTAAAATCTGAACGTCAAGAAGTTCAAATTCAAGAAAAATCATATCAATTGTCTCCTAAAAAACAACCTACTTT
Organism: Tenacibaculum sp. Mcav3-52; assembly: GCF_022347665.1. Classification (NCBI taxonomy): domain Bacteria; kingdom Pseudomonadati; phylum Bacteroidota; class Flavobacteriia; order Flavobacteriales; family Flavobacteriaceae; genus Tenacibaculum; species Tenacibaculum sp. Mcav3-52. The sequence goes on from NZ_JAKRGE010000001.1 coordinate 542,325, forward strand.
ATTCGACTTATTTTTTTATGTAAACCCTAAACACTTTAAACTAAACAAGCAATTAATAGTAAACTCGTTAAAAGACCAACGTTTAGACATTAGTTATCCAAAATATCATAAGAAAAACACTACCTTTTTTCCTGAAAAAATTAACATAAGAGCTAAAGAAAAAAATAAGTTTACTATTATTGATATTACAACTCGTTCAGTAGAATATAACACTAAGTTAAATGTAAGTTTTAATATACCTAACGGTTATAAAGAAATTCAATTATAATTATGAAGTACCCTGTTTTTTACATCTCTTTTTTATGCCTATTTTTTGTAGGAATTTCTTCTTTTGCTCAAAGTAGGAAAGAGCTTGAAAATAGGCGAAAGAAACTTAAAAATGAAATAGAGCTAGTTAATAATCTTTTGTTCACAACAAAGAAAAAAAAGACTAGTGCTTTAGACGATTTAAAAGACTTAAACCAAAAAATAAGTGTTAGAGAGCGTTTAATTGAAACTATTGAGTTAGAGACAAAATTACTTTCTAAAGAGATCAATACAAACGAGCAGCAATTAAAAAAATATAATGACGAGCTAGAAAAATTAAAAAATGACTATCGAGATATGGTCGTTAAATCTTACAAAAGTAAATCGCAACAAAGTAAAACCATGTTTTTATTGTCTTCAGAAAGCTTTTATCAAGCTTATAAGAGATTAAAATACATGCAACAATATAAAGACTACAGAAAAAAACAAGGAGAAGAAATTATAGTTAAAGCGAAAGAAGTAGAACAACTAAACGACTCGTTAGCTGCGCAAAAAAAATCAAAAGAAGCGTTACTTTCTGACGAGAAAAGTCAGAAAAAAGAAATTGAAGACGAGAAGAAAAATCAAGAGCAATTAATTTCAAAAATTAAAAAGGAAGAGAAAAAATACAAAAGCGATTTACAAAAGAAACAACGAGAAGAAAAAAGAATTGCTGCCAGAATTGATAAGTTAATTAGAGATGCTATTGCTAAAGCAAACAAAGGCAAAAAAACTACAAAAGGTAAAACCAAAAGCTCTGGTTTTATTTTAAATGCCGAAGAAAAAGCTTTACTTGCTAACTTTGAGCAAAATAGAGGTAATTTACCTTGGCCAGTTAAAGGTGTTATTACACGAAAATATGGAGTTCAACCACACCCTACATTTCCTGGAATTACTATCAATAGCCACGGGTTATACATTGCAACCAAAGCAAATACCGATGTAAAGAGTATTTTTAACGGAAAAGTTTTAGTTATTCAATTACATCCTGATGGAAGAAAATCAGTTTTAGTACAACATGGTAACTATATTTCTGCATACAATAAGTTAAAAGAAGTTTATGTAAAAAAAGGTGATGCTGTTAAAACTGGCGACAAACTAGGAAAAGTATTCACTAACAAAGTAACAGGTAAAACACAACTTAGTTTTATGTTGTATAAAGACCGAAACCGATTGAACCCTGCACAATGGATTCGTTCTTAACACCATTAAAACAGTTATAAATTTTATTTTTAAATTGTAACCAAATTTAAACGTGTGAAAAACGCATCAAACTTTATTATTGTAACTGTAGCAATTATTGCAACATTAGTCATTGGCAAAGGGATTTTAATTCCTTTTATTTTTGCTATTATTTTTTGGTTTTTAACACGTGAAATCCGAAAAACAATATATAGAATACCTTTTGCAAAACGATTTATTCCATTTTGGTTAAGTAATGTTTTTGTATTTACATTAATTATACTTGGTTTTGGTTTTATTTCTGAAATTATAACAAATAGTATTTCAAACTTAACCACATCATATTCAAAATATGAACCAAATATTGATGCTATTATAAAGCGTTTTAATGCTTACTTTCATATAGATATTGTTACATCACTTAAATCTGTTATTGGAGATTTTGACTATGGCTCTGTTTTAGGTGATATCGCAAACGGAATCAGCAGCTTGCTCGGTGATACCTTTATGATAATAATTTATGCTTTATTTATCTTTTTAGAGGAAAGTAACTTTAAAAAAAAGTTACAAAAGGTTTTTTTAGATACCTCAGAGAATTCAAAAGGTTTTCAAGCAATTTTAAAAAAAGTAGAAACCTCTATTTCTAATTACTTACGATTAAAAACATATGTAAGCCTACTAACAGGTGTTTTAAGCTACTTTATTTTATTAATGGTTGGAGTAGATGGCGCTCCTTTTTGGGCTTTCTTAATCTTCCTTTTAAATTATATACCAACTATTGGTTCATTGGTAGCTACAGCTTTTCCTGCTATTTTTTGCCTAATACAATTTGGAGAGTTTGCTCCTTTTTTAATTGTTGCTATAGCAGTAGGAGCCGTTCAAGTTATTGTTGGTAATGTTGTAGAACCAAAAGTTTTTGGAAGGTCGCTAAACTTAAGCCCACTTGTAACAATACTTTCTTTAGCTGTTTGGGGAGAAATTTGGGGAATAACTGGTATGATATTATCGGTACCAATTACAGTAATTATGATTATTATTTTCTCTCAGTTTGAAAAAACAAAAAACATTGCCATCTTTCTATCAGAAAATGGCAATGTTGATGACATATAAACGATTTTAATCCATAAAAATAGATTTCAACTCCAAAGCCTCCTTAGGATCCATTTTACCTGCTAAAACTAAGCTTAATTGCTTTCTACGTAATGCAGCTTCATAACGTTGTTTCTCTAATTCGGTTTCTGGTTCAATTTGAGGAATTGGTACTGGTTTTCCTGTTTCATCAACAGCAACAAACGTATAAATTCCTTCATTTACCTTCGTTTTTTCACCCGATTGACGATCTTCAATCCAAACATCTACATAAATCTCCATTGATGATTTAAAAGCACGTGAAACCTTTGCTTCTAAAGTTACCACACTTCCTACAGGTACCGATTTGGTAAAGGCTACGTGATTTACAGAGGCTGTTACTACAATTCTTCTCGAATGACGGCGTGCAGCAATACTACAAGCTCTATCCATACGAGCTAATAACTCTCCTCCAAAAAGGTTATCTAAATAATTTGTTTCTCCTGGTAAAACTAAATCGGTAAGTACAGTTAACGATTCTCTTGGTGATTTTGCTCTCATCAATTAAATTTTGATGCAAAGATACAGCAACAAAAAAATCTACCTAAAATAAATGTAGTTTATTTAACCAATAACCAAGCGTCTTCGCTAACAGATTCTTTAATAATTTCTAGAGCTTTTCTAGCTTCTTCTTTAGTTGCATAGCTTGCAAAAGCTACTTGAGTTAAGCCTAATCTGTTCTTTCCAACAATAGAAGCATCATAGCCCTTATCTTCTAACTCTGTTAATTTGTTTTCAGCATTATGCTCTTCTTGAAAAGCTCCAGCTATGATATGAAAGTTTCTATCTTCTTTACTAACGTTTAAGTTAATTGTTGGTAACGGATTCTCTATTACAAAAGTTGCTGATTGAATTTTCTTCTCAACAGCTTCTTCTTGATTTGCTAATACTTGTTGTTGATTTTGAACACCATTCCAACCCACATAGGCAATTCCTACAAAAACAGCTGCAGCGGCAGTCCTTTTTAAATACAACGGAATTGTTTTTCTGTTTTCTTTAGTAGTAGGTAATGACTTAATTGTTACTTCTTTTACTCTTTCTACAGAAGGTGTTGAAACCTCAGCTAATCCAAAAGATTCTTTTAAAAAGTTACTTGATGGATTTGGTTCAAAAATAATTTGTTTTGCCTCGTTTAATGACAAGCTTCCTACAGAAGCAACAGTAACAGTTGCTGTTGCTAACTTTTCTTTCCATTGTGCAACTTCCTCTGCAATAAAAGCAGTAGCTTCTTCAAAAGAAATATTTTTACTCGAAGCTATATAATTTGCCAATAAACCGTCATTATGCTGTAAATATGCATTAAACGTGAGTTGTTTTTTTGGCGGATAAAAAGTGTGAGTAGTTGTATTTACTCTAGCACCAATTTTATTGGTTACAAATCCTCCAAAATTAGGAACAATTACGCAATCGTATCTATATAATAAATCGTTAATGTAGTTGGCTAATGTCATAATAACAAATATAGTTTTTTAGTGAATTACTTTCAAGTAATCTTGTAATTTTTATCAACAGTTTTTTGTATATTGATACTCAAATTATTGCTATCATGAATACAAAAAAATTACTTGCTATTTTACGTTTACAAGCAACTAAAAACATAGGTGATATTTTGGCAAAAAGGCTAATTACCTCTGTAGGAAGTGTTGAACAAGTATTTTTAGAGAAGAAAAATGTACTCCATAAAATTAACGGAATAGGAACTCATGTAACTCAATATCTTTTTGATGAAAGTAACCTGAAAAGAGCAGAGGAGGAGCTGTATTATATTCAACAAAACAACACTACTTTTTCTTATTTTTTAGATGACAATTATCCGCAACAGCTAAAACATTGTATTGATGCTCCAATCTTACTTTTTAAAGACGGCAACCTCAACTTAAACAATGATAAAATTATTTCGATTGTAGGAACTCGGAAAATGAGTTCGTACGGACGCGATTTCTGCAATCAACTTATTAAAGACTTAAAAGAATACAATCCTATAATTGTAAGTGGTTTTGCTTATGGAGTAGATATTTGCGCACACAAAGCTGCAATAAAAAACAACCTGCAAACTATTGCTGTCTTAGCACACGGATTGGATGAAGTATACCCAAAAACACATAAAAAATATATTCATCAAGTAAATGAGAATGGTGGTTTTATTACCGAGTTTTGGCACGATGAGCAACCTATGAGAGAAAACTTTTTAAAACGAAATCGCATTGTAGCTGGGCTATCTAAAGCAACCATTATTATTGAATCTGCTAAAAAAGGAGGGTCGTTAGTTACTGCTGATATTGCCAATTCGTACAATCGTGATGTGTTTTCGCTACCGGGTAGAGCAACCGATATATATAGCAAAGGTTGTAACAACCTCATTAAAAACAATCAAGCACATTTATTAACCTCTGCTGAAGATATTGTAAAAATGCTTAATTGGGATCTGCCGAGAGCCTCGGCACCTATTCAAAACAAGCTTTTTGTTGATTTGAATGAAACCGAACAAAAAATACACAATTACTTACAACAAAATGGTAAACAGTTGTTAGATGTTATTGCGTTAGATTGTAATCTTCCTACTTATCAACTATCCTCTATTTTGGTTCAAATGGAATTAAAAGGGGTTATAAAACCTTTACCCGGAAAAATGTTTGAAGTTTAGTACCTTTGAAGCATGTCAGAATATAAACTCATATCACAAAAAAAACCAGCTTTTCCTGTTACTAAAAAACTAGGAAACTACTTAAAAAGACATAACAGAACTATAAAAATTCCTATTTTTTATGATGATTTGTTGCGTTTTCAAGGTTCGGTTGCTGTGTATGATAAACACGATAATGATACCTTATGGATACGTGTTTTTTATAATGAGTTTGAGCGGGCTGAAATTGATTTATACCTAAAAAAAGTATATAATATCTTACACTCTAACGGTTCTGATGCTAGTATTAAGCATTTAAATGTTGATGCTATCGATTTTTGTACGTTTGGTAACTCTAAACCTTTTCGTATAAAAATTCGAAATATTTTAAATGATAACTACACCTATTTTTACGTAAAGAAAACCGATGCTTCTCGTATTTACGGACTAGAGTTAGAGGATATTTTATCTCCTTACAACCTAAACTTTTTGGTATATGAAGACACGTTGATAGAAGAGCATATATCAGGAATTCCAGGAGATGTTTTTATCAATGATTATTTAGATGATTGTTTAGACATTGAAAAAGCACAACTGGCTAAAGAGTTTGTTAAATTTAACGAGCGTTGTATGATTCGTTTGTTGGGCGATATGCGTTCGTATAACTACGTAGTAGTACCTACACACGATTTTGAAAATGTTGTGTATAAAATTCGTCCGATAGATTTTGACCAGCAATGTTACGAAGGTAAATTTAAAGTGTATTATCCACAGTTTTTTAAAGAAAATTTAAAGCTCGTTCAACTAGTAGGAGATAAGCTTACTTCAGAATCTATTGAGCAATATCAAATAGAAGAGCGATCAATTGTTGCTAAAAGAATTTTAGGTTCTCGTTCTCGATTGAATCGTTTGCTTTCCGCTATGAAATCAGATAATATTTCTATACCAAAAAATATCGAACAATTAAAATCAGAAATTTTTGAATTTACAGGAGATATTAATTTTAGAGATAGTGATGGTATGGGTGAAGTTTTAGACAGTGCATTAACTTTTGTTCGTAGAAATTACGAAGATGTGAGTATGAAAACCATTATTCAACAACAGCAAAGATTACACTAGCCTTTTCTACTTCGAATACTTTCAATAATCACTGTTGCTAAAATTAAGCTTCCACCAATAAACGTGTTCCACGTAGGAATTTCGTTTAAGAAAATAAACGCTAACAAAATTCCAAAAACAGGTTGAATGCTACTAATTATACTTGCGGTTGATGCCGAAAAAAACTGTAGTGAATGTACCATTAAACTATGTCCGATAGCCGTAGTTAACAAGGCTAATAATAGTAAATAGGGGAGTTGCTCTTGAAATCCTGAAACATCCATAAAAAATAAAACGGGAACTAAAGTTATGGTAATTATTACCACTTGATAAAACATTAACATTACTCCATTGTATTGCTGTACATACTGCTTTAAAATCAAAATTCTAACAGAATAACACAATGCAGAAAGCAAGCCAAATAACACGCCTTGTACTTGTGTATTTTTAATATCAAAATCAGGAGCTAGAATGTATAAACCTAGCAACACCATCAACCCTAAAACAATATGAATCGGGTTGAATTTTATTTTTAAAAACAGGGGTTCTAAAAAGGCAATCATGACCGGAAAGGTGTACAATGACAACATTCCAATAGCTACATTGGACAGTTTTAACGCATAGAAATAAGTAATCCAATGTGCACCCATAAAAATTCCCCCCATTAAAAAAGGAAACAAATGTTTTTTTGATTGTATGGTTAAATCAATCTTTTTGAATCGGCAAAAGACATACAAAATCACCATAGCAATCACCGAACGAAACCACACAATAACTTCTGAAGGCATTGCAATATACTTACCTAACACACCCGATGTACTGATGAATAAGGTAGCTAATAATAGCCCTGAAAGGTTTTTAATATGTTTAGTTTGCATGAGGGTAAATGTATGTCATTTCAACCAGAGGAAGAAATCTTAAGAAGATGAGTTACTCAATTGAATGAGATTTCTCGCTACCGCTCGAAATGACGTTTTGTTTGTTCTCGTCATTGCGAGCGGAGCGCGGTAACCTTTCGGTTATGAGCTTACATTGTCACATCGAGTGAATTTCTTTTTTCGATAGAGGAAAGAAATTTGTATCGAGATGCATATAAGCTGGTTCTCGATACAATTTTCACTCATTCTAATCGTGAAAACCACTCGAACAGACAGAGCTTAATTATTAAACTTCTTCTTTGCTAAGTTCGGTAGTTTTTCAAACTCATTATTTATAAGAGCTTCTTTTTTTGCTCTAGACCATTTTTTAATTTGTTTTTCTTTTTCAATAGCCATTTCTACGTTAGTAAACTCACAATAAAAAACCAATTCAACAGGTCTTCTTTTTGAAGTATAACTATCTTTAAAAGTTCCATTTTGGTGCTGAAATATTCGTTGAGATAGGTTTGAAGTTACTCCTGTGTAATAGGTTTTGTCTGAACATTGTAATATGTAAACAAAGTATATTTTCATTTTAAAATTTATCAACAAACTAATTACTTTTTACAAAAATGACAATTCTTTATTCCGTCATTGCTAAGTGAGCATACCCATATTTTGGTTGTGAGCTTAATTGTCACATCGAGTGAATTTCTTTTTCGATAGAAGGAAGAAATTTGTATCGAGATGTATACAAACTAGTTCTCGATACAATTTTCACTCATTCTAATCGTGAAAACCACTCGAACAGACAACTTCTTTGTACCGTCATTGCGAATCTTTCGACTGTCGCTCAAGACAGACTAAAGTGAAGCAATCTCTAAGTCGTGAGTTCTTAATAAACAGATTACTTCGCTCGTTCCTCGCTCGCAATGACGTTTTATACTTTCTGTAAGGTTTCTAACGCCTTGTGTACACTATCAATTTTAATAAATGTGATGAGTAAGCGCAATCCGTTTTTGGTTTTCTTTTCTTTCATTACACAACTCTTCGGGTTTTGCTGTACATACCTCAACATTTTGGTAAATGCTTCGGTTTGATAAAAAGCACTTTGCTGATCGGATACAAAATAACCTAACATGCGTTTTTGCTTTAAAATTACCTTTTCTAAACCTAATTCTTTCGCCAACCATTTAATACGAACACTGTCTAATAAATCGGCTACTTGAGTTGGATATTCTCCAAAACGATCGATAATTTCGGTCTCAAAGGTTTGTAATTCTTCTTCCGTAGTTAAGGTTCCTAATTTGTTGTACAAACTCAAACGTTCGGTTACTGAGTTTACATAATCATCTGGGAACAGAATTTCAAAATCGGTATCAATTTGCACCTCTTTTACATATTCTTTTGGTGCACTTTCATCTGTAGGGTATAAGTCTTTGAATTCATTTTCCTTCAGTTCTTCAATGGCCTCATGTAAGATTTTCTGATAGGTATCAAAACCTATATCATTAATAAATCCACTTTGTTCTCCACCTAATAAATCTCCAGCACCACGAATTTCCAAGTCTTTCATGGCAATGTTCAATCCGCTTCCTAAATCAGAAAACAGTTCTAATGCCTGAATTCGTTTACGTGCATCATCGGTCATGTGATGATACGGTGGTGTGATAAAATAACAGAAGGCTTTTTTGTTTGAACGCCCTACACGACCACGCATTTGGTGTAAATCCGACAGTCCGAAATTATTCGCATTGTTGATGAAAATCGTATTCGCATTCGGTACATCCAATCCACTTTCAATAATCGTGGTAGACACCAACACATCAAACTCATTGTTCATAAAACCAAGCATGAGTTCTTCTAACTTTTTTCCTTCCATTTGTCCGTGTCCAATGCCAATTTTTGCACTTGGCACCAAACGTTGTAACAATCCTGCTACTTCTTTGATGTTTTCAATACGGTTATGGATAAAAAACACCTGTCCACCACGAGAAATCTCATACGAAATCGCATCGCGAATGGTTTCTTCACTAAAGCGAATTACATTGGTTTCTATGGGATGACGGTTAGGTGGTGGCGTTTTAATCACCGATAAATCTCGCGCCGCCATTAAACTGAATTGTAAAGTACGCGGAATTGGCGTTGCCGTTAAAGTCAACGTATCTACGTTTTCTTTAATGGTTTTTAGTTTGTCTTTCGCTGCTACCCCAAACTTTTGTTCCTCATCAATAATCAACAATCCTAAATCTTTAAACTGAACTGCTTTATTGGTTAACTGGTGCGTTCCTATTACAATATCTACACTTCCATCAGCAACCCCTTCTAACACGCCTTTGCGCTGTTTTGTGGTTCTAAAACGGTTTAGGTAGTCAATCGTAACCGGAAAGTCTTTTAATCGCTTAGAAAAGGTTTTAAAGTGCTGAAATGCTAAAACTGTAGTTGGTACAAGCACCGCAACCTGTTTTCCGTTATCTACCGCTTTAAAAGCCGCTCTAATGGCAATTTCTGTTTTTCCAAAACCAACATCACCACATACCAAACGATCCATTGGTTGTTCTTTTTCCATATCAGTTTTTACCTCTTGGGTAGAAGAGAACTGATCAGGTGTGTCTTCGTATAAGAAACTCGCTTCCAGCTCGTGCTGCATATGCGTATCGGGTCCGAAAGCAAATCCTTTTTGTAGTTTTCGTTTTGCGTATAACTGAATTAAGTTGAACGCAATATGTTTTACACGGGCTTTAGTTTTTTGCTTGACTTTTTTCCAAGCATTCGACCCTAGTTTGTATACTTTAGGTGGTTTTCCGTCTTTTCCGTTGAATTTGGAAATTTTGTGTAGCGAATGAATACTTACGTATAAAATATCACGATCGCCATAAATTAACTTAATGGCTTCCTGTTTTTTGCCTTCTACATCTATTTTTTGAAGTCCGCCAAACTTTCCAATACCGTGGTCGATATGCGTTACATAGTCGCCTACGTCTAATTTGGTGAGCTCTTGTAGGGTGATGGATTGCTTTTTCGCATATCCATTTTTGAGTCGGAATTTGTAATAACGCTCAAAGATTTGATGATCGGTATAACAAACAATTTTGCTATCAATATCCACAAATCCTTGATACAACGGAAACACAATGGTTTCATAAGAAACCTCTTCTTCATGGTCGTCAAAAATATCGTGGAAACGTTGTGCTTGCTGTTCGTTAGAACATAAAATATAATTGGTGAATCCTTTAGCCGAAAACTCGTTGAAATTCTGAATTAACAGGTCGAATTTTTTGTTGAAAGAGGGTTGTGGGTGAGTATCGAAGTTGATGCTTACGTTAGTGAGATTTAGCTCCGCTGAACCTTGCGGTTTCTCACTTCGTTCGGAATGACGGTTTTTACCAATGTCAACCGTTGTAAAATCTTGTAGTTGATTTCGAATGAGCTCACCGTTACAAAACAGTTCTTCGGGTTTTGCATGTTTGATTTCGGTAGATAATTCGTTAAACGATAGTTCTGCTTTTCGGTAAAATTTATCCAACGAATCGCTTAATAAATCTACATTCTTCACAAAAACCGCGGTTTTTGCTGATATGTATTTTAAAAAGCTTTCTCGCGATTCCTGCAATGTTTTGTTTTCTACGTTGGGCATAATGCTCACTTTCTTCAGTTTTTCTTTAGAAAGTTGCGTTTCTACATCAAAGGTTCGGATGCTGTCTACCTCATCACCAAAAAACTCAATACGATAGGGTTCGTCGTGAGAAAACGAAAACACGTCGATAATTCCACCACGTACCGAAAACTCTCCTGGTTCGGTTACAAAATCGACACGTTTAAAATGGTATTCAAACAGTACTTCGTTGACAAAATCGAGCGATACTTGTTCACCCACTACCACTTTAAGCGTGTTTTTTTCTAGCTCTTTTTTGGTGACTACTTTTTCGAACAGCGCAGTAGGATAGGTAACAATAATCGCAGGTTTTTTACGCGAATTGATACGGTTTAACACCTCTGAACGTAGCAGTACATTGGCATTGTCGGTTTCTTCAATCTGGTACGGTCTGCGATACGAACCCGGATAAAACAACACGTTTTTATCGCCCAATAACTGTTCTAAATCGTTTAGATAATAAGCAGCTTCTTCCTTGTCGTTAAAAATTAACAAGTAGGGTTTATCGGCTTGTTTAAAAGTTTCGGAAATGACAAAAGACAACGAAGAACCGACCAAATTCGTTAGTTGAAAATGGTGTGGATCTTGTTGAAGCTGATTAACAATCTGTTTTACATTCTCAGATTGTTGATAGTGATTTACAATTGCTTGCTTGCTCAACGTACAAAAATTTTACGCAAATGTACGAGGTTTATTTTTTATTGAAAGGGTTGTTTTTTAACTCTTACTTATATTATTTAGTGCAGTGGAAAATGCTTTTTATTCAAATATTTTCTCTCTAATATACTCTTTAAAGGATTTTCCTGTTTCGTGAATAGTTTCATCGCCTCCTGGAGAATATTCAATAACTAAACAATCTTTAGTTTTTAAATCAAACCCAAAATATTCATCTTCATAATCATCTCCAAAGAACTTTATCTTGTTATTCACATCAATCGAGGGATAAATACCCAATTCTTCTAGATAAAATAACCCTTCATATATTCTGAATGCTTTTTCTCTAAAACTTCCAGCACCAATATTTTTTAAAAAATCAATATAATCTACGGACAAATTCTCATGGTACATTCTAAGTTTACGAATTTCTTTTTTACCAAGTTGTTGTCTATTATTCTCTTTTTCTTCTACTCTTTTAAGGTGACTTATTTCTTCGTGAAAATTAGTTTTCATGGTTCGTAATATAGAGTGATTACTATTTTAGAAAAGTAAATAATTACCAAAACTGTTTTAGCAAGTGTCTTTTTGAAACAGACTCACAATAGATTGTTTGCTCGACGTATAAAATTTTACGTAAATGTCTGAGGATTTTTTTTGTGTGTGAGAAGTTTTGTTTTGATATTTTTTAATCTAAATAACCTTTATCTTTTAATATTTCTGAGTACCTTTCTTTTGATAAAGGACAATTTACCAAATCGGCAAATTCATTTTTGGAAATTTTACACTGTTTAGACATTTGACTTATTAAATAATTGTCAAGATCTTTCTTACTACCATTACTTAGTTTGGTGAAGAAACATATTTTTCCATTGTGTATGAACTCAAGATATTTATGATCGCCACTATGGTTTATTGAGTCTACAAATCCTTTCTTTTTTAAATTTTTATACGCTTTTTTCTTATTCAATACCATATTAGACAATCTCTTTTATATAACTATTAATCATTACTTTAATCCCTATTAATCGATTTGTTAATTTTTCATCATCTATTTGATTTAATCTAGTAAACAAGAAGTCAAACTCTTCATTAAAATTGTTTTCAGCTTCCTCTTGAGTTAACCCAGTTCCAATAATATCTAATGCTTCATGTTCAATTAAATAATAATCTTCTTCTTTTTCAAATAGGCATCTTAGAGGAAATTTTAAAATATATTGCTTCTCATTTATGTTTATAATTTCTGGTGAGTAAGATAAAGAGTGGTTTTTTGATAAAATCACTTCATGTACCTTTGTCTTCGTGGTTTTTTCTCCTTTTTTAAAAATTTTAACTCTAGCCAATCCTTCTTCAACCGTTTTGTTTTCTTCAAGCTGCTTCACTTCTACAAGTAAATTTTTTTTTACTGTACTTTTAAACTTTTGAAGTTTATAAAATGACCCTTCTTTGTCTTTTTCATAAATTGAAACCGGTGAGTCTTTAAAGCTATTATTAAAGTTGTATAACTTTTCTACGAATTGATTTCTTTTTGTGGGCTCAGGATACAGCTCTTTTAAATCATAGTATGTTCCTTTATCGGATATATGTAATAATGAGTTTAATTTTTCACTTACAACTTCTCTTTGTTTATAAACGTCCGATGTTGTAATTAATGTAGGGTTTGAAGAAAGAGCAAAAGATGGAATTGAGCTTCCTTTTGAGTAATCTATTAACTCAATTTTAAAATTGTTTAAGTCAATCGCTTCATCAGCTGGTAAATCATATTTTGCTATTGTAATAATTAAATCTTGTAAATTTTGAGCTATTTTTATCAAAGCATCTACAGAAAGAGTTTGGTTTTTACCAAGCTCTCCTTCTATTTTAAGACTAACGCCATTTTCAAGATTTAAATTCATTTATTAAAAGTGTTTTTTTGTAAAAACAAATCATCATATACCTTTATTTCAGTATATAAAAGCTTTTTTAATACAACAAAGGTAGATATATTCAATTACAATTCTTTACGGTAATCCATAAAGAAGTATGTTTTTACTTTTTTAAGAAAAAATAGTTGAGATAAGGGGTAGTACTACTTTTTACTTTTTTAGCGTGTTAAACATAGTAAAAAAAAGAGGAGGGAGGCAAGGGTTATTTATTTGTGTGTGAGTTTGTAAGGGTGTTTGTAGCTTTTAAGAGTATTTGTAACTCTCTTTAAAAAGATTTCTCCCTGCGGTCGAAATGACAGGACACCATGCAACTTCAACGTCATTTCGAACTGGAGTGCAACGGAAGTGAGAAATCTTATAATTGTGTATTGAACACTTTCAAGTGTATTTGTAACTCCCGTGAGTGAGATTTCTCCCTGCGGTCGAAATGACAGTATTAATTAAAACACTTCATTATTCAAAAAACGCCACTCAGGATTGAAACTGTTAATCAAGTTTTCTTTTTTTCTCTACTCCATTTTTTTAATTCTTTTTCTCTGTGAATTGCTTCGTTTATCGTTTCAAAAGCTTCATAATAAATCAAATAATAGCAATTATATTTTCCTGCAAATGATTTTTTAGCATGCTCGCTATCAAAATAATGTTGAGATAATCGTTTTTGAAGATTGTTGGTAACACCAATATACAATGTGGTTTTATTCTTGTTTGTAATGATGTATACAACGTATTTGTTTAGCATTTTTCTTTTAAAGATAGAATAATTTTTTTAGTGTCATTTCGAAGGAGGTGACGACTGAGAAATCTTAAAATTGCGTGTTAGGTACTTTCACAGGTATTTCTGACTCCCTTGAGAGAGATTTCTCGCTATCGCTCGAAATGACAGTAAGGTTATCCCTTATGAATAACAATCGCTTCAACTCGTGCTAACTGACTTACAAAATCAAATACATCCATCAATTCCCAAGTAGGAGTGAGGTGGTTTTGTAATTCTTCAAAGCTTATGGTTTCTCCTATGTTTAGCTTTTCTATAATTGTGTTTAGTTGTGAGTTATTACTAACAACAACTTCATTTCCTCTTGCCATTATACAGGTTTTCTCTGTGTTTTCTGTATGTATTAACAACGGAAAAATTGTCTTTCCCTTAATTTGAAATGGCGGGTTGGGTAAACTTTCTTTGTTCTCAACTATTGAAGGTTGTAAAACTCCTGCGTTACTTTTTAGCCTAGTAATATATTTTGAAAGTGTTTTTTTGTATTGCTGTTCCCACGTTTTACGGTTTAATAAGCTATTCCAATCCAATTCTTCGGTGGTTACATCTACTGGTGGTAAATACCCTACATTCGGATTTTTTTGTAGCTCTTTTGAGGCTATTTGTGTGGCAATTGTTTTTTCTAAATAATCTCTGGACGGATTTATATAATCCATTACCACACTCAACGAAAACTCATCAGTTTTTGCAATATGATATACATGATGCGGAATAAACATGGCCGATTTTGCTTTTAACGGATATGTTGTAGATGTTGGCAGCATTGTATCTACCTCGTGGAACACCTGAGTATTGTGTTCTATTTGGTTGTATTCTTCAATATCCCAAGTGTAAAAATCTTTATGGTTGGGGCCTAAATGAAACAAAAAACCTTCTTCTCCTTTGGCTTCTTTATGAATTCCGAAAGGTGTAAAACCATAGTTTCCCATAAAAAACAAAAAAGAGAGTCCGCCTAAAGGCATTCCTGCTTTTTGAAGTAAGGGAGCTACAATGTGACACATTCTCTCGGTAAATTTATTACTAAAGCTTTCCAAGCTATTAAAAACAACTCCGAATTTTTGATCTTCGAAGAGCTTCTTACACCATTGCTCAATAGTTTCCTCTTCTTTTGGTCTATTGGCTACCATTTCTTCTGCTATTCCGTTTTGAAGTTCGTGGTTTATGTATACTTTGATGCCTTTGTGCAATTCTCCTTTGTCTAAAAACCGATTGATGATGTTTTTTAATTCTTGTTTTAAAAAGATTACATCGTCATCAGAAAGTATGTTATCTACAGAGGTTGGTTTGGTGAGTTCTTGTGAGTTTTGATAGAGTTTTTTCCAAGTTTCAGAATTCTTCTCGTTGTTCATAGGTTGGTTTTAAAGCTTATGTTGATAAAAATAAGGTATTTTGAAAATTATTTTTACGCTTTTATTCCTTTATTTTAATCAGTTATACCTGCTCTATGTTATTATGATGTAGGTGAGGGGTGAAGTAATTTGTTTGTTGGGAACAAACGACTGAAAGATTGCTTCGTTAGCACTCGCAATGACGGTTTAAATGACAATAAAGGTATGAATAAAAAAGCTGTCTAAAATAGACAGCTTTTTGTTTTTACATCGTTTCTGAAGTGTTTAAGACACTTTCTGCAGCATCTCTTACCATTCTGGATACATCTTCTAAAAAAGGTTTTAAAACATTTGTAGCTTCTTCAGATTCGGAAAGCATTTCTATTAGTTCTACACGTTTGTCAACTGAAAAGTTTTGTGATAAATCAAACAGTTTTTCTGCTCCTAAAGCAATAAACCAATGTTTTGAGGCTTCATTATATTCATCAAGTGCTATATCTGCAATGTATAATGGATTAACTTCTAAACTATCCAAAAGGTTTAGTAGGTATGTAAATGCTGCTTCTTTGTACTCTTCTTCTTCTGATTTTTCTCTTATTTCTTCTAAACTAACTTCTTTTTCACGTACTTTCATTCGTAAAAATGCTTTGGTAAAGTCTCTCGTCAACATTTTGGTTCCTTCGAGGCTGTGATTTGCAAAAAGTTTGATAAAACGATGTTGTTTTTCCTCAGATAGCATCCAAATAAATTGCTGAATTGTCATCGCTGAATAATTTCTATCATAGGCGTTGAAATCTTCTTTTTTGAGCATTTTATTACATAATGATGCCATATCTGCATAACTCACCTCATCATCTAAATATTCTTGTAATTTGGTAACTAACATTTCAACATCTTCTGCATCGGTAGTTTGGTTACGAATGGCGTTTAAAATTGCTTCTGTATCTATTTCTTCTGGAAATAACACAAACTGACCGTATGGTAATGATACTTTTTTTGATGTTATTTGTGAGTCTTCAAGCCTATGGTCATTATACGATTTATCTAACTGTAAAATAACGAGTTCTTCTCCTTTCTTTTGAAGTAATTGAACTTGGTTATAGTCGTTAATTTTTGTGGAAAGGTTGGTAACTGCGTTTGGATGAAATGATATTGATAATTTTTCTAAAGCAGAAGTTTCTTTATTTTCATAGTTGTAGTAATTATAAAAACTTTTGCATACACTGGCATTGTATGTAGCCAATCTTTTATACCACGGTACTAAGTTTTCTTGAAATAATTTACTTACTGTTTCTTTAAATGCTTCTGGTTGATTGAAAGGAAAACGTTCATTTTGTAACGATAAATCGATAAAATATTCAATTCGTCTATATGCATCAATGCAGTGCATTCCTTCATCTAAGGCTAGTGCACGCTTTTTATCTATTACATCAAACATACCTGTTGCAGTACTGTCTATTTCATTATATTTATCTAACCATACTAAATATGGGGCTTTATCTCCTTCCCAACTATTATGAAACATTTTTTGAGCTACTACCATTTGAAAAGCAATACTTTGTGATTTTGGTACTCCATTTTTTTCAATTCTGTCGTAAAAATCAATTTCTTTTAATGGGTTTTCAAACGAATAGTCGTATTCATCGTCTGCTGTTATTTTTGCTAATAATTGTATTACTTTTTGTGGAGCTAAAGCAACCCATAGTTTCCACAATCGCTTTGCTTGATGCTGACTTGGTAATGGCATTTGTGATAACCAATAACAAATAAGTACTGTACGTTGATTGTCTTCGTAGGCATTATCGAATAAATCGTACTTTTTTTGTTTAGTACTTGCTTCTTCTTTTTTGTCTACTCGTAAGACTTTTTTGAATATTTCTAGTGCTTCTTCTTCCGTTAACGTGCTGTTTACCTCAGTAATATATCCTAAAGCTTGCTCTTTAATAGGATCTAAGTCTTTATTTTTTTCATCAATAGGATTTATCAATGATTCTTCTACCATTTTAGCTATCAACGTCCAAACATTTTCATTAACGTATTTAAAAAGTCTTTGTGTATAATCATCTCCAACACGTTGTTGAAAGTCTTGAAAAAGTAGGTGCGTTGCTAAAGCACAACATCCTAAATTGTCTTTTGGCCACCAAGAGCAATCGCGTCGTTCTCTTTTTTCTTCAAAAACAAAAGCTGCATCGTCAAAATTCTTTTTAGAAAGTTTTGTATCAAGATCTGCAAACTCTCGTAATACTTCTATTATGATATTTTTTTCATGCTTTTCTTTCTCTTCTGGTGTTGCTCCTTTTGAAAGCTGCGGATGATAACGTTGCTGATATTCTTCAACACTTAATAAAGGATCGTTTTTAGTTACAACATCTTTAATATCGTCATCAAACGGTTTTTTACCAAAGGCGTAATAAAACACATCTAGTATACGTAAATACATAGCGTTACGTTCTTGTTGTCTTTGTGCTACTTCTGTATCTTCTGGTGTACCTGTAGGTCGTGTTTTAATGGTAAGAATTAGACCGTTTTGATAGATTTTTTCAACATCATCTTCTTCTAATGACAGCAATTCTGCTGTAACATCACTAATAATATTTTCTAGAGATTCACGAACTTCATTTTCATCACGATAACCACCTGTGAAATACAGCATTCGTAAGTACATAACACGAGCATGCTCTTTAGCTAAGGGTAATAAATCTGTCTGTGGTAAATCGTTTAAAGCTTCTTTATGTTGACCTGTTTGTACATATTTCCAAAGATCTGCACCACGATGTAAATGTAAGATTAACTCTTTTACACTTTTTAAACCGTCTCCATATTCATAATTATCAAAATAGGCTTCTCTTTCTTCGTCTTCGTCCTTTTCTCTTTGCGCCTCTTCATTAATTTTACTTAAAGGTTTTTGAAGTGTATTTTTAATCTTTTTTTCTAAATCAAATGCCTCATTTTCTAAGGTGTCTTCAATAAAATGTTCTTGTAATACCTCTTCATTATCCTCTATCGACTCAGCCCATTCTTCAGCAACAACTACTAAACTGAAGTAAATATCTAATACAGGATGCGTTTCTTCTGGGTCATCATCACCGTAAGGTAATAGTACTGGTTCTTCTACAAATCGCTCTTGAAGCGCTCGTTTAAAATAGGTATATTCTTCTGGATTTGCTTTTAAATAATTTCCTAATGATTTTTCTTGTGATGTTACAATTGCTTGTCTAAAATAACTATTATCACACCAAATAAAAGCTTTAATCATAGGTCTATTCCATCCATTTTTTTGGAATAAATCGCGTAAATACTCTTCGTAACCTACAGCGTGTTCATCATCCCAATAAGGAATTAAAAATTGCGATAATAAGTAGGTATAATTAGCATCTGTTAGCGCTAGCATATACAACGCCTCGATACCAAAAACACGCATATCGTCTATCCATAAATTCCAAGTATCATTAAAACGCCTACTGTGTGCTACTATTGCTTTTGCGGTGGTAACTACCGCTTCTTTTAATGAAGGATACTCTAGTGCAATGGCAAAAAAGAGTACTTCTGAAATATAAATTTCATCAGTATCTCCAATATGGTTTGGGTAATAGCTTGAACCTCCATCTGGTCCCATGTTCAGTGCATTTTTTACCAACTTTTGATTGTTGGTATCTGCTACTTGAATACGACGTTGAGTATCGTTTTCAATAATTTTAAACTCTACATCAAACACCTGGTTTACGACTGCTTTATTGCTGTCTAATAGTTCTTTGTACTTTACTAGAGCTTCTTTAATAGAGGTTTCGTTTCCTAAATAAAAAGGAATGATTTGATGCTTATCAAATTGATTCATTTACAATAAAATTTTTAGTTTTCTTTTCAATTTTTTTGAGAAGAGTGACTGAATAGAAACTACAGCAATGTTTTTGCTATTCTTTTTTTAAGCTGAAGTAATTAACAATCGTGGGGAACTCTGCGCAAAACTCTACACAAATTTACGTTTTCGTTCAGGTTTTACACTTAATAAAATTCAAATTTTACAATACTTTAACAGATGAAAAAAAGGTGTTTTTCTTAGTTATTTAGTTTTGAATTAGATACATTTTTTTAAGCCAGCTTCAGTTTTCATAGGATGTTTGCTACTAAAAATTAAAACAGACTTCTCTTTAAAGTCGAAATAAAAAATGTAGAATAAGAGAACTTAAAAGTTATTATCTAATTCACAAACATTTACCTGACTCAAAATCTTCTTTGGTAATTGATTTTCCATTTATAGTGTCAGTATCCCAATCTTGTGCAATTAACCAAGTATTTTCCTTTTTTTTTAGTACCACGTGGAACCTACCATATACTGTGCGAGGTTCTTTATATTTTTCAGTATATATGACCCGATAATACCCTACTTCATAACCTGTGTTTTCTTTATAGATTCTTTGATTAAAACAAAAATCTATTTGTCTTTTTTTTGTTGTTGGTTTTTGATAGGATGTTTGTATTGAATTCTTGTATTCCTCTCCTATACGAATTCCATACTTATTTACTCTTAACACATCGTTAGTATGTAAATTATTAAATGATTCCCAATCTCTAGCTTCAAAAGATTTTTTAAATGGTTGCCATATTTGTTGATTAACTTCTTTTTCTATTATTCCATTGTTTTGTGAAAAACTCAACGCAACCGAAACTAATAAAATTAAAATAGTATATACCGTTTTCATTTTTGATAAGATTAGAATTTCATTTGTTAACAAGTTAGTGATTTTTAAAGAGTGAAAACTACTTTAAGTTTTATCAATTGTTATTTTTAGTTTTATAAGTATTATTTATTCTTTTATTTTTTCTCTATCTTTTTTATTTAAACTAACGTAATCGGTGTTTTAAAGGGTTTAAAAAAGCTGCCCTAAGGATTTGTATTAGCTAAGAATAAAAAGCCTTTAAATCAGATAAAAAAACACTGTTTTAAATTAACATATCTTATGTATTTATAAATTACGATAAGAAAAAATAATACTTCGTTTTTGACTAGAATTGTTAACTTTCGGCGATATTTTTGTG
The DNA here is from genome assembly GCF_022347665.1 of Tenacibaculum sp. Mcav3-52. Classification (NCBI taxonomy): domain Bacteria; kingdom Pseudomonadati; phylum Bacteroidota; class Flavobacteriia; order Flavobacteriales; family Flavobacteriaceae; genus Tenacibaculum; species Tenacibaculum sp. Mcav3-52. The sequence goes on from NZ_JAKRGE010000001.1 coordinate 562,866, forward strand.
ACTTTATTTAAAACTTGTTTTTAAATAAATACACTTTACTTTCAATTAAAAAAATTTAAAAAAAATTATGTCAATATCAGATTTATATTCAAGTGGAAAACATAAACAAGAAATAGGACACTTTGCTAGTATAGTTAAAATTGCTAAAACTGATGGAGTAATTTCTGAAGGAGAACAATTACTATTGGACAGAGCTGCAAAAAAATTAAATATTAACGAGGAAGAATATAAAGGTATTTTAAAAAATCCTGAGAAGTATCCAATAAATGCACCTATTAGTTACGAAGAGCGTATTGAACGTTTATTTCATTTAACAAAAATGATTTTTGCTGATGAAAATGTAGCCAAAGAAGAAGTTGGTATACTACGTAAAATAGCTATAGCTTTACATTTCTCTACTGATAATGCTGAAAAAGTTTGCGATGAAGCCGTTCATTTAGTTTTAAACAATAACGACTTAGATAATTTTACCGAAGCTATTAAAAAGGTAAATGCCAATTAAAATAATTATACTAAAAACTTATTAAACCAGTTATTACTCTAAACACTTATCTCCCGATGAAACATAAAATTTTATTCATAGCAATACTTACCTGTTTAACAACGTCTGTTTTTTCACAAAATTTAAACGACTCTTGGCAAATAGGTGTAGGTTTTGGAATAACAAAATTTAGTGAAAGTGACGCCGCTTTTATTGGTGATCAATATTTATTTCAAGTGCCTACTGTAAGTTTAACCATGCCTATTGGCGATCGTTTTTCTTTAGATGGTGCTGTATCTTTTAATACTATTGATGACGTTGGTTTTATCAAAAACTCTGCAAAGTATTTTTCTATGGATGCTTCATTTCGTTATAACTTAAATGCTATTTTTAACAAGTTTGCTCCGTATGTTTTTATAGGAGGTAGTGTAGTAGATTCTGAACGTAAAATGACACCTACACTTAATGTTGGTGCTGGTGGAATTTATTGGGTTAGTGATAATATTGGTATTAACCCACAGCTATACTACAAACATTCTTTTGAAGGTTATGAAAGTATGCGTTCACATATTCAAGGAACTCTGGGTGTTGTATTTAAACTAAATTGGAACAATGGAGGTGATAACAATGCTCGTAATGCTGCAAAACATTTAGGAGGTTGTATGTTTTAATCTTCTAATTTAATATACAAAAAAGCCGCTTTAAAAGCGGCTTTTTTTTGCTTTATGATAACGCGTTAATCGCGTTTTGTATTCTGGTAATAGTAGTTTCTTTGCCTATCATTGTCATGATATCAAACAAATCTGGACCTGCTAGTTTTCCTACCAAACTTAAACGAAGTGGTTGCATTACTTTACCAAATCCTATTTCTTTAGAAGTAATCCATCCTTTGATTTCTGTTTGAGTATTTTCAATTGAAAAATCTTCTATTTTAGAAATTACTTCTACTAATTCTTGCATTAATTCACTCGTAGTATCTTTCCATTGTTTTTTAACCGCTTTTTCATCATATTCTGAAGGGTTTTCAAAGAAAAAGTTAGATAACTCCCAAAAATCAGCTACAAACGTCGCACGCTCTTTTATTAAAGAAACTACTTTTTCTGCCTGATCTTTATCTTTTGTTATGCCTTTTTCTTCAAGAATAGGTATGAATAAGGCTGTAAGCTCTTTGTTAGACTTTTGTTGTAAATACTGTTGGTTAAACCATTTTGTTTTATCTGGACTAAACTTAGCTCCTGATTTACTTACACGCGCTAAATCGAACGCTTCTGTTAATTCCTCTAAACTAAAAATTTCTTGTTCTGTTCCTGGGTTCCATCCTAAGAATGCTAACATATTTATAAATGCATCAGCAAAATAACCGTCTTCTTTGTATCCACGTGAAACATCACCTGTTTGCTCATTGGTATATTCTAACGGAAATACTGGAAAACCTAGTTTATCGCCATCACGCTTACTTAATTTTCCTTTTCCTACTGGTTTTAAAATTAATGGTAAGTGTGCAAATTTTGGTGCTTTCCAATCAAATGCACGATATAATAACTCATGAAGTGGGAGAGAAGGTAACCACTCTTCACCACGAATTACATGTGAAATTTCCATTAAATGGTCATCTACAATATTTGCTAAATGATATGTTGGCATACCATCAGATTTAAACAATACTTTATCATCTAAGGTGTTTGTTTCCACTTTAATCGTACCACGGATTTCATCTTGTAAAATTAAGGTCTCGTCTTGTGGAGTTTTAAAACGGATCACATACTTTTCTCCTGCATTTATTTTTTCTGAAACTTCATTAGCAGAAAGAGCCAACGAATTGTTTAACTTTAAACGATTATGCCAATTATAAATAAAGGTTTTTCCTTTTTCTTCATGATCTTTACGGTGTGCATCTAATTCTTCAGCTGTATCAAAAGCATAATATGCCCAACCAGATTCAATTAACTGATCTGCGTATTTTTTATACAAATCTTTACGTTCTGACTGACGATAGGGTCCGAATTTTTCGTTTTTACCTGGACCTTCATCAAACGGAATGTTACACCATTCTAAAGAATCGATTATGTATTTTTCTGCATTAGCTACATAACGTGTTTGATCGGTATCTTCAATACGTAAAACAAAGGTTCCGTTATGTTTTTTAGCAAATAAATAATTGAATAAAGCAGTTCTTACACCACCTATGTGTAATGGTCCTGTCGGACTCGGAGCAAAGCGTACTCTTACGTTCTCAGTCATTTTTTTATTGATTTGAAAGCGCAAAGATAGTTTTATGTTGATAGAAAAGAAAAGGGAGGTAAGAGAAAAAAAGAAAAAAGCGAGTTAAACTCGCTTTTAAAATTTTATTTATACTGGCAGTAGCCATGAAAACAATACATATCTCTTCTTGGACAGTCTTGATCATATTTACACCTGGTAAGTCCGAAACCTCCATTAATATTTTTCTGCTCTGTCTTTTTTAAGGTAGTACCTAAATTTGAAATGTGTTTTAACATCTTTAAAGTTTTTAAAATTAGTAGTAGCAATTTAATTTAACTTTAAAAATTCTTCGTTTATTTTACCTTACAAAATGTAAGGAAAAGCCTTACTTTTTTAAAACTTATGATACAATCCAAAACTCAATGCTGGAGCTTTAGCTACATTTCTTCCCGCAAAAGCACCTCCGAAACCAACATTAGCTCCAAAAGATTTATTGAACTCACCTATAAACTTAAGTCCAAAGGCAGCATAGCTTTGATCGTTTACATACAAACCTGTAGCTAAATTTTCTTGAGGTAGTATTACATCACCATTTTTTAAAGAAGCAACACCGTCTAAAAATCCTGCTACCCATAACCAATTTAGTGCTTTGTAACCAACTTCTCCTCCTAATTTATAGTTAGAGCTATAGTCGTTTGTTCTAATATCAAATCCTGTAAATGCTTGTATATACCATGAATCAAAACCTCTTCCTGTTAAAAACAACGGTGTGAATGTCCACGCATCATAGCCTGTTCGTATTCCTGAATTTTCTTTATAACTGCTTGTATTCGCTTCAATAGAAAGTTGTCCTGATAACAACCATTTATTATTAGAAAAGTTGTGTTTTATTCCTAATTGAATATTTCCTAATAAAGTTTCAGAAGTTTCTTCAATAGTAAAAGAAGGAAAAATTACAGACATATCTTCAGTAAAGTCACCTGTTTTAACCATTTTCAAAGGAATGTTAGCAAATAGTGTTGTTTTGTCTGTTACACCATATTCTCCGTACAGTTGTACTGTATTGTCGGTGATTTCTCGTTGGGGTTTGTAGTCTGGATTACCATAGATTTTATCATAACTTCCAATAGTAGTAAATGAAGCTTGAAGATATCCTTCATTTTTATTTTTTGTCCATGGACTTTGAGAAAAAGCATTAAATGTAATTAAAAATAATGCTGGTAAAATTAGTTGTTTCATGCTTAAAAGATTTTATAATTAGTTTACAAAAGCTTTCATTCCTTACAAAAGGATATTATTTTTTATAATACCTTTCTAAAAAATAAAGTAGTATTTTAATTAACACTACTTTCATACATTTTCTGGATCTTAGCTTATACAACATAAATGATTTTGTATAATCCCTGTACAACTTATTCCTGTCGGTGTATCAAACGCACATGGATTACCTTCTCCAAAACCTACATATCCATTTCCTCCCGGATACCTTTCATGACAACCTGTAATATCACATCCATTATTTCCTGAAAAGAAACCTCCTTTTATGTTTTTTTGTGCTACCTTATTAAGTAAAACACCTAAGCTTGAAATGTTTTTTAACATCTTTAAAGTTTTTAAAATTAGTACCAGCAATTTAATTCAACTTTAAAAACTCTTCGTCTTTTTTCCCTTATAAAAGGTATGGTAAATCCTTATTTTTTCTTCAAATAACATATTTAAAGGGGATTATTAATGAAAAATAGGGGTTTAAATAAATCTTTAACTAAAATTCTCTCTTAAAACACGTATTTTTATACTTAGATATGGAAGATTTTAATAAAATACAGCAAAAGCTAAAGCAGTTTAGTAAGAAGTTTTATACAAATGAATTGATAAAAGGAAGCATTTTATTTGTTTCTTTAGGATTAATTTATTTGCTCTTTACTCTGTTTATTGAATACTTTTTGTGGTTAAAACCAACCGCCAGAACTTTTTTATTTTGGTTATTTATTATAGTAGAAGTGTTCTTATTTTTCCGTTTTATTTGTTTTCCTATTTTTAAAATTGCAGGTTTACAAAAAGGAATTTCTTTTGAAGAAGCTTCTAAAATTATCGGAAATCACTTTCCTAAAGTAAAAGATAAATTATTAAATGTTTTACAGCTACAACAAAACAATCAGCAGTCTGATTTATTAGCTGCTAGTATTGAACAAAAATCGAAAGAATTACAACCTGTTTCTTTTAATAAGGCCATTGACTTTAGTAGAAATAGAAAGTATGTAAAATATGTTTTAATTCCTTTCTTAATTTGGGGAATTTCATTACTTACAGGAACCTCTAAAAAGCTCTCACAAAGTTTTAATCGTGTAGTAAATCATTCAGTAGCATATAATCCTCCAGCTCCTTTTTATTTTAATTTAACCTCAAAAGATTTACGTGTTATTAAAGGAAAAGATATAACTGTATATATACAAACAGAAGGGGAGGTAATACCTCAGGAAACCAAAATTCATTTTAATAATCAACAATACTTTATGGAAAGTGAAGGAAATGGTTTGTTTTCATATACGTTTTCTGAAGTTCAAAATCCTATTTTATTTTATGCAAGTGCCAACGGAATTGAATCTAATGAGTATACTATAACGATTATTAAAACTCCATCGATTCAAAATATTTCATTAAATCTAACCTATCCATCATACATAGGAAAAGCTTCTGAAACAATTAACAACACCGGAAACTTAAATGTTCCACAAGGAACAATTATAAAATGGGATATTAAAACTTCTGAAACCGATACAGTTACCTTTATAGAAAAAGAAAAAAGAACAATTTTTAAACAAAAAGAAAATAACGAATTTGAGTTTTCTAAACGTGTACTGAATAATACTAATTATCAAATTACAACATCTAACAAAAATCTAACAGATTACGAACAGCTACAGTTTTCTATTAATGTAACTAAAGATGAATATCCAACTATCAATGTAAATTCAAATATTGATAGTATTTCACGTGGAAATGCCCAGTTTGTTGGTCAAATTGCTGATGATTATGGTTTTAAGAGGTTAGAATTGGTTTATTACGATAAAAAAAATAATCAAAACACTAATAATCAAGTAATTAAAATAAATAAAGAGAACATTCAAACCTTTTATTTTGAATTTCCTGGAAGTTTGGATTTAAAAGAGGGAATAGACTATGAAATGTACTTTCAAGTATACGATAATGATCTTGTAAATGGTAGTAAAAAAACCATGAGTAGAAAGTTTAGATACCAACAAAAAACAAAAGAAGAAATAGAGGAAGAGCTATTACAAGAACAAAAAAACTACATAGAAAACATAACTAACTCACTAGATCAACAACAAAAAAGTAAGAAAGATTTAGAGAAAATACAGTTTGATTTACAAAACAAAAAGAATATTAACTGGAACGATCAAAAGAAAATTCAGAATTTAATAAAGCGTCAGGAGCAATACAAGCAAATGATGCAACGTCAAACACAAAAATTACAAGAGAATTTTTCTGAAAAGAAAGAGGAAAATGAAACTCTTGAGCAGAAAAAAGAAAATCTTAAAAAGCGTATTGAAGAACTTAAAAAGTTAGAAAAGCAACAAAAATTACTAGATGAATTACACAAGCTTGCTGATAAACTTAAGAAAGAAGATTTAATTAAAAAGACAAAAGAACTAACTGAACAAAACAAACAACAAGAACGTAGTTTGGAACGTATTTTAGAAATGACTAAGCGCTTTTATGTAGAACAAAAGATGAATCAATTAGCAAACAAACTAGAAGATTTGTCAAAAAAACAAGAAGAGTTAAGTGACAAAGAATCTAGTAAAGAAGAACAGCAACAAATTAATGAAGAGTTTCAAAAGGCAAAGAAAGAGTTAGATGATTTAGAAAAAGATAATCAAGGTTTAAAACAACCCATGGAAATGCCTTCTATGGAAGATTTAGAAAAACAAACTCAAGAAGAGCTTAATAAAGCTGAAGAAAATTTAGATAAAAATAACGCTTCTGAAACAAAGAAAAATCAAAAAGAGGCTGCTAAAAAAATGCAGCAAATGAGTCAGAAAATGCAACAATCAATGCAATCGATGAGTGCTGAAATGGAAGAAGAAAACATGGAAGATTTGCGTCAAATATTAGAAAACCTTATTACTTTTTCATTTGATCAGGAAGCTTTAATGAATGAATTTTCTTCCTCAAATTCATCACATCCAAACTTTGGTAAAAACCTTCAAAAGCAACACCAACTTAAAACCTATTTTGAACATATTGATGATAGCTTATTTGTGCTTTCTATGAGAGTTCCTAGTATATCTTCAAAAATTCAAGATCACTTAGCACAAGCACATTATAACTTAGATCAATCTTTAGAAAATTTTGCAGATAATTATTTTCAAAACGGAATCTCTAATCAACAGTATGTAATGACTTCAGCAAATACATTAGCGGATATGTTGAGTAATACTTTAGATGCTATGCAAAATCCTAAACCTGGAAATGGAAAAGGGAAGGGAAAAGGTAAATCGTTTAGCTTGCCAGACATCATTCAAAAGCAAAGTGAATTAATGGAAAAGATGAAACAAGGCATGCAAAAGAAAAATCAAGGAAACCCAAAGGATGGAAAGGACGGTAAAAATAAAGGTGAAAAAGAAGGGCAAAACGGTGAACAAAGTGATGATTTAGATGGTGAATTATATCAAATTTACAAAGAACAATCACAACTTAGAGAACAGTTAAAAAATGCTATTAACGAAGGAAATGCAGGGAATAAAGAAGCTAAAAAAGCTTTAAAAAAGATGGAGGAGTTAGAAAATCAAATTTTGGAAAAAGGTTTTACACAAGAGAGTATTAATAGAATGCAGCAATTAAACTACGAGCTACTTAAATTAGACAAAGCTACATTCGAACAAAACAGAGATAAACAACGTAAATCAAACACCAATTTACAAGAGTTTAATAACAATACAACTAAGGAATTGAAGTTTAAAAAGTTGTTTTATAACCAAACTGAGATATTAAACAGACAATCACTACCTTTGCGCCAAAATTACAAAAAGAAGGTGCAAGAGTACTTTAGCCTTCCAAAGGATAGAAAATAACGTATTAAAAAGCCTTTAGATTATAAAAAATACTATTGCTTTTTAATTATGTTTTTAAATAATAACAATAGTATTTGATATAAAAAAATGATCGCATTTAATTACGAAACCGAGTTTCAATTAAACAATGAAGAAAATACTTCTAAATGGATACAAGAATGTATCGAAAGAGAAGGTTTTGAATTGGGAGAAATCAACTATATTTTTTGTGATGACGCTTATTTACATAAAATAAATGTTGAGTTTTTACAACACGATACATTAACTGATATTATTAGTTTTGATTACACGTTAGGTAAGTTAGTTGGAGGTGATATTTTTATTTCAGTAGAAAGAGTAGAAGAGAATGCAAAGGAGTTTAATACTTCTTTTGAAAATGAATTACACCGCGTAATAATTCATGGTATTTTACATTACATGAAATACAAAGATAAGACGGATGAAGAGAAGCAAATTATGCGCTCTAAAGAAAATGAATGTTTAGAAATTTTAGATAAAAAATAAAAGAGTTCCACGTGGAACTGATTATAAAGAATGAGTTTATTTAATACAACATACGATGTAATTGTAGTAGGAGGTGGACATGCTGGTAGCGAAGCTGCAGCAGCAAGTGCAAACATGGGAGCACACACTTTGTTAATTACAATGAACCTACAAAACATTGCTCAAATGAGTTGTAATCCTGCTATGGGTGGAATTGCAAAAGGGCAAATAGTTCGTGAAATTGATGCACTTGGTGGTTACAGTGGTATTGTAACTGACAAGACTGCGATTCAATTTAAAATGCTAAATAAATCTAAAGGACCAGCTATGTGGAGCCCAAGAGCTCAATCGGACAGAATGCAATTTGCAGAGTGCTGGAGAACCATGTTAGAACAAACTGAAAACCTAGATTTTTATCAAGACTCTGTTAATGGATTATTATTTGATGGCGATACAATTATTGGTGTTAAAACTGCCTTAGGTTTAGAAATAAAAGCTAAAACAGTAATTGTTACAGCAGGTACTTTTTTAAACGGATTGATTCATATTGGTGAAAAAACGTTTGGTGGTGGTAGAGCAGGAGAAGGAGCTTCAACTGGTATTACTGAAGATTTAGTAGCTAAAGGTTTTGAAGCTGGCAGAATGAAAACAGGAACTCCTCCTCGTGTAGACGGTCGCTCTTTAGATTACTCTAAAATGACCGAACAACCTGGTGACGATGCTCCAGAAAAATTCTCTTATTTACCAATAACAAAAACATTAACAAAACAACGTTCTTGTTATCTTACTTACACCAATCCTGAAGTACACGATTTACTTCGTGAGGGTTTTGAACGCTCACCAATGTTTAATGGTAGAATTAAATCTACAGGACCACGTTATTGTCCATCTGTAGAAGACAAAATCAATCGTTTTGCAGAGAAAGAACGTCATCAAATTTTTGTTGAACCAGAAGGGTGGAACACTGTTGAGATTTATGTAAATGGATTCTCAACATCACTTCCTGAAGATATTCAAGACAAAGCCATTCGTTCTATTCCTGGATTTGAAAACGTAAAATTCTTTAGATACGGTTATGCAATTGAGTACGATTATTTTCCACCAACACAATTAAAACACAACTTAGAAACTAAATTAATTGAGAACTTATTTTTTGCTGGTCAAATTAATGGTACAACAGGTTATGAAGAAGCAGCTGCTCAAGGTTTAATGGCAGGTGTAAATGCAGCATTAAAAACTCAAAATAAAGAACCTTTTATTCTAAAAAGAAGCGAAGCCTATATAGGTGTTTTAATTGATGATTTAATCACAAAAGGAACCGAGGAGCCTTATCGTATGTTTACTTCTCGTGCAGAATATAGAACTCTTTTACGACAAGATAATGCAGATTTACGCTTAACAGAAAAATCTTATAAATTAGGATTGGCTTCTCAAGAAAGAATGGATAGAGTAGAAGAGAAGAAAAATAAGACTCAAAACTTAATCGATTACATTAAAGGATTGAGTGTAACAAAAGAGGATATCAACCCTATTCTAGAAGAGAAAAATTTAGCAACAATTAATCAATCTATGAAATTGTATAAAATTGCTGCTAGACCTCAATTAACGTTTTCTGATTTTAGATCTATTGATAAGCTTGAAAATTATATTCAGGAAAACGAAATTGATAATGAAATTATAGAGCAAGTTGAAATCCACTTAAAATACTCTGGTTATATTGAAAAAGAAAAGAATAATGCAGACAAATTAAATAGATTAGAAAACGTGCCTATTCCCGCTACTTTTGATTATAGTAAAGTGAAATCTTTATCATATGAAGCTAGAGAAAAATTATCTAAAATACAACCTACTTCAATATCACAAGCAAGTAGAATAAGTGGAGTATCACCAAGTGATATATCTGTATTACTTGTATATATGGGTAGATAAAAATAAAACGTTCCATGTGGAACGTTTTATTTTTTTATGTATAATTGTTCGATTAAAACTAATGTTCCACAAGGAACACTCAACACAACATATTAATTTGATTACAGAAAAAAAGTTATATAAAGACTTAAAACCTTTTTTAAATTGTATCGATCATACAGTATCTAAAGAAAGTTATGAGGTAATGAAAAATGAAGAATACGATATATTAGTAACTTCACCTGTACCTAATAATTTAGATAAATATTATGCTAGTGAAGATTATATTTCACATACAGATAGTAAAACATCTCTTTTTGATAAAACATATCAGTTTGTAAAAAACTATACTTTAAAAAAGAAACTAAAATTAATTAACTCTTTTAACACAGAAGATAAATTAATTTTAGATGTTGGTGCTGGTACTGGTGATTTTTTAAAAGTATGTGAAAATGGTGGTTGGAAAATTGCTGGTGTTGAACCTTCTGAAAAAGCAAGAAGTTTTGCTAAAAATAAAAACATAAATCTTTTAAAAGATCTTTCAAAAATAGAAGGCAAACAATTTGATGTTATTACTCTTTGGCATGTCCTAGAACATATTCCTAATTTAACAGAATACATACAGCAATTAAAATCACTTTTAAAAACAAATGGTGTTTTAATTATTGCTGTTCCTAATCATAAAAGCTTTGATGCAAAATACTACAAAGAATTTTGGGCAGCTTATGATGTTCCAAGACACTTGTGGCATTTTTCAAGAATATCAATATCAAAAATATTTTCATTAGTTGAAATGAAAGTAGAAAAAACACTTCCAATGAAATTTGATTCTTTTTATGTTTCTTTATTATCTGAAAAATATAAAACAAAAAAATCAAGACCAATTCGTGCTTTTTTAACTGGATTGAAATCAAATTTTAAAGCAAATCGTTCTGGTGAGTATTCTTCTTTGATTTACATCTTAAAAAACAAGTAAAACTTAATTTAATATTGTTTTTAACTACTTTTAAAAATAAAACATACAAATACCTTACTAAAATTTAAAAACCTCTTAAAAAGCACTTTTTAAGAGGTTTTTAAATAATCAAAAATTATATTAAATATAAATATATATAATTTTTATCTATTTAATAAATAAACAGCTAAAATTGCAATTATAAAGTAAACTGCTAATGTCATAGCTCCTGCATAGTCTTTTGCTAATCGCTGACCAACTAATAAAAAGATTAAAGTTACTGCTGATAACTCAGCACCAATTAAAGCTATATTGTGGTTACCTGTTGTTGATAAATGAAAAATTCCAACAAACATTAATGCACCAGCTAATAATTCCATTACTAAAATTATAGCAAGTAAAAGAGGTACCGAATTTTTTAAGGGAGAGTCTTTAAAGTGCCCTCTGATAAAAGATAAATTTCCTTTCCAGTCTGTTACCTTATCTATTCCAGATTGTAAAAAAGTAACGATTAAAAAAAGTAAAAGTAAGATTTCTGTTATGCTTTGTTGTATAAGTTCCATATAATTGATTTTTTACAAATATAAATTTTAAATAAGAATTGTAACAATTCAAATAAAATTCGTCTAATAATTATCTACTATTAAATAGTATCTTTATCAAAAAAATTACTAACATTTAAAAATTAAAAACTATGTCAATTTATATGTATCCGGTTATTGTTATCGGGATTCTAGTATTTTTATCATTATTCTTTATTGTTAAGCAACAAACAGCAGCTATTATTGAGCGTTTTGGTCGCTTTCAAAGCATTCGTCATTCTGGTTTACAATTAAAAATTCCTATTGTGGATAGAATTGCTGGTAAGTTGAGTTTAAAAATTCAACAACTAGATGTAATTGTGGAAACAAAAACCTTAGACGATGTATTTGTTAAGTTAAAAGTTTCTGTACAATACAAAGTAATTCGTGATAAGGTGTACGATGCTTTTTATAAGCTAGATTATCCGCACGATCAAATTACATCTTATGTATTTGATGTGGTGCGTGCAGAAGTACCTAAAATGAAGTTAGATGATGTATTTGTTAAAAAAGATGATATTGCAATCGCTGTAAAAACTGAATTAAACGATGCCATGGCTGATTATGGTTATGACATTATAAAAACTTTAGTAACTGATATTGATCCTGATGCTCAAGTAAAAGCAGCAATGAACCGTATTAATGCTTCTGAACGTGAAAAAATAGCAGCTCAATTTGAAGGAGACGCACAACGTATATTAATTGTTGAAAAAGCTAAAGCAGAAGCTGAAAGCAAACGTTTGCAAGGACAAGGTATAGCCGATCAACGTAGAGAAATTGCTCGTGGTTTAGAAGAATCTGTTGAAGTTTTAAATAAAGTAGGAATTAACAGTCAAGAAGCATCAGCTTTAATTGTTGTTACACAACACTACGATACTTTACAATCAATTGGTGAAGAAACTAACAGTAACTTAATTTTACTACCAAATTCACCACAAGCAGGTAGTAATATGTTAAATGATATGGTAGCTAGCTTTACAGCAAGTAATCAAATAGGTGAGGCAATGAAGAAAGCACAAGAAAATAAAGACAAAGAATAATTATGATACTATCAACTACACCTTCAATAGAAAATAAACCAGCTAAAGAATATCTAGGTATTGTTACTGGTGAGACAATTATAGGTGCAAACATTTTTAAGGACTTCTTTGCCGGTATTAGAGATATAGTAGGAGGTAGGTCTGGTTCTTATGAAAAAGTTCTAAGAGAAGCTAAAGAAATAGCTTTGAAAGAGATGGAAGAGAGAGCTCTAAGATTGGGAGCTGATGCAGTTATAGGAATCGACTTAGATTATGAAACCGTTGGCGCCAATGGAGGCATGTTAATGGTTACTGCTTCTGGAACAGCGGTAAAACTTTAATTAAATAAAAAACCGAAACATTAAATGTTTCGGTTTTCTTTTTATTGTTAATAAGATAATGATCTTATTTCTTTTCTTCTACTTTATCAGTATTCTCTTCATCTTTAGTGGCATCTTTGAATTCTTTAATACCAGTACCTAAACCTCTCATTAATTCAGGAATTTTTTTTCCTCCGAATAATAATAGTACTAATGCAACGACTATAGCTATTTGCCATGGTCCAATAATTCCTAAAAATATAGTAAGTAAATTCATTTTTATTAAATTTTGCGCTACAAAGATACAAAATTAACTTCGGTGTTCTATTACTCCGCCAATTACTTTTTTGTCTCTAAATACTTCTGGTTTTCCTTTGTAAAAAATAGAGCCTCCAAACGATACTTTAGCATCTAAGGTTTCTCCAGCTTGTACTTCAACCTTAGAACCAGATCCTGCTTTTACAGCTGTCATTTCTTCTACCGATAATTTGTAACCGTGATACATTCCTCCTAGATCAGCATTTACATTTTGATTCTTTGTTACTCCAGAAAGCCTAATAACCGCTCCTGAAGAACTTTTTACATTCAAATGCTTAACATTCACCACAAGGTTGATAAAAGCTCCTTCTTGAGCTCTAATTTCGACTTTTTGTTGGTTAATGTCTTTACCTGTAATCGTTGCTCCTTCATTTGCATCAATAATTGATAAAGTTTTATTGTAATATAACGTTGCTTTAACTTTACCATCGGCAGTAGTTTCTGGGAACCTTAATAATACTTTTAAGGTCGTTCCATCCAACTTAATTTTAACTTTGTCTGTTTTTTCGCCAGTAACTATTATTTTAGATTCATCAGATTTTACTAGTTTTAAATCTATGCCATTGTACACTTTTACTATTGAAAAGTCTCCTAAATTCTTAGTTATGGTTGTTTGAGCTGATGCTAAAACGGTCATCAAGAACAAACTTAATATTGCTAACTTCTTCATAATAAATTCCATTAGTTAATTGAGTATAACCAATAATTATACCAATACTATAAAGGTAAATACTTAAAAATATTGTTTTTAACTGAATATTAATTCTGTATTATTCTTAAATTTTATAATTTCTCCTACTTTAGGTTTCTTAATTGTATTAACAAGGCCTACTATAAAAATAAGTATAAAAATTCCTCCAATTATTAATACTCCAGTTGGTCCCAAAAAGTCTGCTACTCCTACAAATATTTTTTTTATTAAACCTCTTCTGCCACTTGTGTTTAATGTTTCACCATTTTGTAAACTTAGAGCAGTGTTATGTAGGATCCAGGTAACAACTCCAAATAATAATAAACCAAATATATAAGATTTAATTTGTTTGAAAAGTGAATAATTTTTTACTACTATACCTTTTAAATTATTTAATAAATATGTTTTAATTTCAGAATAAGTAGCTGAATTAATTATTATTTCAATTTCATTTTCCTTATCATCCTTTAAACTAATTGTTATAATCTGATCTGTATCATTTAATAAAATTTCTTTTATTTCTTCAAATATTATAATAGTAGTATTTGTTAACTTCTGTTCTGAAATTAGATTACTAACATCAACTTCAACAGGTTGTTCTGTTATCCACAGGGATTTCTTATTAGCAATTAGATAAATATTATTTTTTTCTTCTTCAGTAGTAATCCAAATTTTCATAGTTTTTTATATATAATTTTTAATGTGATATTAAGTTAAAATCTAAATGTTTACGTTCTAAATCGGTATGTTTTACTTTTACAACAACTTCATCCCCTAATTGAATAATGTTTTTAGTTGACTGTCCAACCACAGCATATTGTTTTTCGTCAAAGATATAATAATCATCCTTAATGTCTTTAATACGTACCATACCTTCGCATTTATTGGATTTTATTTCAACATAAATTCCCCATTCTGTAACACCTGAAATTACTCCCTCAAATTCTTGATCTTTATGATCTTGCATGTATTTAACCTGCATATATTTAATGGAATCTCTTTCAGCTTTTGAAGCTAATTCTTCCATTTTAGAAGAATGTTTACACTTTTCTTCATAAATTTCGGCTTTAGGTGAGTTTCCGCCATCTAAATAGTGTTGTAATAAACGATGTGTCATCACATCAGGATAACGACGTATTGGTGAAGTAAAATGGCTGTAATAATCAAAAGCTAAACCATAGTGACCTATATTTTGTGTAGTATATTCAGCTTTACTCATTGAACGAATGGCTAAGGTTTCTACCATGTTGGCTTCTCCCTTGCCATGAACGTCTGATAATAATTTATTTAAACTATCCGATGTTTTTTGGCGTGTTTCTGTATTGATTTTATATCCAAATTTACTAACAATATTTTGTAACGATGCTAGTTTTTCTACATCTGGTTCATCGTGTACACGGTAAACAAAAGTTTTCTTACTTGGTCTCCCTGCAGAAAGCCCTATAAATTCAGCTACTTTTTTGTTTGCTAATAACATAAATTCTTCAATCAGTTTATTAGCGTCTTTAGCTTCTTTAAAGAAAACTCCTGTAGGGTTAGCATTTTCATCTAAATGAAATTTAACTTCAACTCTATCAAAAGAAATAGCTCCTGATTTCATACGCTTTTTACGCATTTTTTTAGCTAGTTCATCAAGTTTTAATGTAGCTTCAACAATAGTTTCATCAACTTCATATACTTCTCCAGTTAAAGAAACATCAGCAGGAATTATATTATTTTTATTCTCAATGATTGCTTGTGCTTCTTCATAAGCAAAGCGTTTATCAGAATAAGTAACAGTTCTTCCAAACCATTGGTTAATAACTTGTGCTTTCTCATTCATTTCAAATACTGCTGAAAAAGTTAATTTTTCTTCATTTGGTCGTAAAGAACAAACTCCGTTACTTAACATTTCAGGTAGCATTGGTACCACTCTATCAACTAAATATACTGATGTAGCACGATCATAAGCTTCATCATCTAAAACAGTTTTTGGTTGTAAATAATGAGAAACATCAGCAATATGAATACCTATTTCATAATTTCCATTTTCAAGTTTTGTAAATGATAAAGCATCGTCAAAATCTTTAGCATCTTTAGGATCTATGGTAAATGTTAAATCTCCTCGCATATCTCTACGCTTAGCTATTTCATACTTAGTAATTTCAATAGGTAATTCAGATGCTTCTTTCTCTACTTCAGTAGGAAATTCATAAGGTAAACCATATTCTAATAAAATAGAATGGATTTCTGTATCGTGATCTCCTGGTCTTCCTAAAACTTGAGTAATTTTTCCAAACGGATTTTTAGAATTCTCTGGCCAATCAGTCATTGTAGCAACAACCTTATCACCATCTTTTGCGCCATTAAGTTTACTTTGAGAAATAAAAATGTCTGCATACATTTTAGTGCTATCTGGTATAACAAATCCGAAATTTTTATTCATTTGTAATACACCAACAAATTCAGTTTTTGCTCTCTCAATAATTTCTACAACATCGGCTTCAAGTTTATTACTTCTACGCTTTTTATACACATAGGCTTTTACAGTATCATTATGTAAACCTTTACCTAAGTTTACTGAAGGCACAAAAATATCGTGTTCAAAATCATCACAAATAAAATAAGCATTGCCATTAGAGGTAGCATCTAAAGTACCAACATGGTATTTACGGTCTTCATTTATTTGATATTTACCTCTATCAACTTCTTTAATTTTCTTGTTAGCTGTTAATTCTGCTAACTTTTTAATAATTTGATTTTTGCCATCAGTATCAGAAACTTTCAATTTAGAAGCAATCTGTTTGTAATTGTAATATTTATTACTGTCTTCGTTAAGTATTTTGAAAATGTTACGGGTAAGATCTTTGATAACTTTACCCTTTTTTTTGTAGATTTTTTTCTTTCTAGTCATTAATCTTTCGTCTTATTTAATTTTCAACCAAAGTACGAATAAAATTAATGCTAGTAATTTAAATAACTGTTATAAATTGATTTCGTACTTTTCCAATCTTTATTTAAAGTGATGGTATGAATAATTCTTGGTTTGTTATTGTTAATCCTTTAGCTGGTAATGGTAAGTTCAATAAATATTGGTCAGATATTCAACAGGAATTAAAATTTAATAATATAACCTATGAATATGCAAAAACTGAATATGCTAATCATGAAAAATTAATTGTTCAACAAGCTATTAACAAAGGTTATAAGAAAATAATTTCTGTTGGGGGTGATGGTACTTTACATCATGTTATTAACGGAATTATGACTCAAAATACTATAAAACCTGAAGAAATAACTATTGCTGTTATTCCATTAGGTACTGGTAATGACTGGATTAAAACATACAATATACCTAAGAATATAAAAGATTCCGTTGGTTTAATAAAGCACGGAAAAACTATTTTTCAAGACATCGGTTATTTGGAATTACCTGATACTTCTTCCTATTTTAATAATGTAGCTGGTATTGGTTATGACGGATATGTTGTTAACAAGTTGAATAAATTAAAGAGATTTGGATCTATAGCCTACTTATTGAGTGGGATAGCGGGTTTATTACTCTACAAAAGAACTACTTTTAACATAACTATTAACAATAAATCTGTTGAAACAAAGTGTTTAATGACTTTGTTTGGTATTTGTAAATATTCAGCAGGAGGTATGCAATTAACTGATTATAAAGGTTCTAATAATGGTTTATTTGATATAACAATAGCTAAAAATCTGTCCTTTTGGGACTTACTATTTTCAATTAAAAAATTATACAACGGAAAAATTCTTCAGCATAAAAAAGTAGAAACGCATTTGGCTAACTCATTGTTAATAACTCCTAAAAATAATGATGAACTTCCTTATATTCAAGCAGATGGTGAGTTAATAGGTAGAGGACAAGTTAAAGTTAGTATTCTAAAAAGTGCTATTCAAATAGTTATTCCTTAAAAAGTTAAAAAAAACTTAATAAAATTGTAACGTTTCTTAAATTCATACGTCTTTATAGTAAGAAAGTCGTTATAAATGAAAAACTTACGCAAAATAATAGCACTGTTTATTTTCATATTCATTACAGGAATTATCGTAACAGTAGTGAGTATAAATACAACTTTAAACAAAAAAACTCCTTCAGAAGTAGTAACTAAAGATACTATTTACCTTATCAAAGCTTCTAAGAAAGCCGTATAAGCCTTTTTTACTCACTTATTATCACTTTTCAACAAACGTGGTATTTACGCCTTATTTTTTGCAATTTGCCCTAAAAGAAGACAAAGAGATTACACTAGTTTTTTAAACTCAGTAAATGATTAGTAGAAGAATTTGTAAAACTCAAAACTTCAAAAAAACTGTTATTAACATATTATATTATTAATAAAAGAGATTTTAAAAATTTAAAAAAAGAAATGATTGTTATTATAGTGTGTTAATATGTAGCATAAAAAGTATATTTTATTTTTGGTGAAGTGACTTATTAAAATAAATAAACAAGTTATTAGTTAAATAAAACTTTAAAAATCAACTATAAAATAGAGTTATTAACAAAAGTTATAAACAGCAATTCACTGAAAATTATGGATAGTTAATTTTCTTTTCAATGTAAAAAAAGGGTTAATTTAATGTTGATAAATGTTCATTAAAATCTAAAAAAAAAAGTTGCATAATTAATTCTTGTTCTTGTATTGTAAAAAATATCTAGAAAATCAAATTTTCTTTTCAGAATATACTATTACTTCTTAACAATTTGATAATATAGCTTAACTTCTTAATTTTAAATAGGTTATTAAGAATGCTAAAAAAAGCATTGTTAATTACTGTTGATAACCGTGAATAACTGTATTTTTGTAATTCACAACTGAATTAAAATCAACAAATTATGACAATCGCTGTAGGAAACGATCACGCAGGCACCGAATACAAATTTGAAATAGTTAAGCTTTTAGAAGAATTAGGACATAAAGTAATCAACTTTGGTACGAATGAAACCGATAGTATGGATTACCCAGATACAATTCATCCAGCTGCTGAAGCTGTGGAGACAGGACAAGCAGAAATGGGAATTATTTTATGTGGAAGTGGTAATGGAGCGCAAATGACTGCTAATAAGCACCAAGGAATTCGTGCTGCTTTATGTTGGAATAACGAATTGGTTGAATTAACACGTCAGCACAATGATGCTAACATTTTAACAATTCCAGCTCGTTTTGTATCGTTACAACAAGCTTTAGGTTTTGTAAAGATTTTTTTATCTACCGAATTTGAAGGAGGTCGTCACGCGAATAGAGTAAATAAAATAGCTTGCTGTTAATGAATTTTATAGTAAAAAGATTTCAAGAATTAACAACTTCAGAACTGTATGAGCTTTTGCAATTACGTTCTGAAGTTTTTGTTGTTGAGCAAGATTGTGTGTATCAAGATATTGATGGTAAAGATCAAAAGGCTTTACACGTTATAGGAGTTAAAGAAGGTAAAATAGTAGCTTATACACGATTATTTAATAGTGGTGAATATTTTGATACACCAAGTATTGGTAGGGTAGTAGTTAAAGAAACGGAACGTAAATATGGTTACGGACACGATTTGATTAAAGCATCCATAAAAGCTATTGTTGATAACTACAATGAAACTACCATAACGATTTCTGCACAAACCTATTTGCAAAAATTCTACGAATCTCACGGATTTAAACAAATAGGTGAAGGTTATTTAGAAGATGGTATTCCGCATATAAGAATGGTTAGAAATTAGTTTCTAATTAAAGCAAAAGCACCATTTTTAGCCTCTCCGTTTGTAAAAATTATTTGATACCAGTATGTAGTACTTGGAAGTGGTTTTCCATTGTATAAACCATTCCAACCAATAGTGTTTGGTTTAATTTTACCTACTATCTTTCCAAATCTATCAGTAATATAAATTTCTTTAATAAGATTGTTATTAGCGTTTACAATCCAAGTATCATTGTTACCATCGTTATTTGGAGTAAAAAAGTTTGGAATGGTAACATCTCTTTCTTCCTCTATAAGAATGGTAAAACTACTTTCATTATTACAACTAGTATTTATAGGGTTTACATTATAAATAAAAATTGTTTGAGAATCAGTAATAATATCTCCAGAATTTAATTGATTTCCATTTCCTCCAGATTCAGTATAATAATTTCCATTTATTAGATTAGGTAAAGTAAATTCATTAATAGCAAAAACATCATTTAAAATATCAACATCAGGTGAATTGTTTATAGTAACCATAAATGAAGATTCAATTGAACAAGAAGGATTACTTGAATCTTCGTTATAAATAAAAATTGTTTGAGATTTATTTATAATATCTCCAGGGTTCAATCGATTTCCATTTCCATTAGATTCAGTATAGTATTTTCAATCAGATAAACTAGGTAAAGAGTAATTATCACAGGTGATAACATCATTTAAAGTATCAACAGTTATGTTACAAGTAGTCTGTTTACATTCTGATTCATCATTAATAAAAGTAGATGTAGCATCAATAGAAATCCAATTTACTTCACTAAAATTTTTATCATCAACAAGAATACAATCCAAATTATTATTTGTTGTATTAAAACTGTTTCCTGGTATATTTTGATTAGCACCATTTCTTAAATCTAAAAAAGTTAGTTTATTGTTAGATACAACGAAGTAATTTATTTTTGGATTATTAGATAAATCCAATGACTCTAAATTTCCATCAGGAGCATAAAATTCTTCTAAAATAATATTATTTGATACATCTATACTAGTAAATAAATTACCTCCACAACTTAATCTTTTTAAATCTTTATTTAATGATAAATTTAATTGATTTAGTAGATTATGTTCACACCATAAAAGATATAGCTCTAAGTTCCTAAATATGTCTAAATCCTTTATTTTATTTAGAGAACACACCAACCTTTCTAACTTGATATTATTACTAACATTTATTTCATCAAGAAAGTTATCACTACAAAATAAATCTACTAATTTTAAATTATTACTAACATTTAGTGTTGTAATATTATTCTCTGATATATTTAAATGTGTTAAATTTTTAAGGTTATCGAGATTTATAGAGGTAATAGAATTAGTATAACATATAAGTTTTGT
Organism: Tenacibaculum sp. Mcav3-52; assembly: GCF_022347665.1. Taxonomy (NCBI): domain Bacteria; kingdom Pseudomonadati; phylum Bacteroidota; class Flavobacteriia; order Flavobacteriales; family Flavobacteriaceae; genus Tenacibaculum; species Tenacibaculum sp. Mcav3-52. The sequence continues at coordinate 583,993 of NZ_JAKRGE010000001.1, forward strand.
TAAATTCTTAAAATCTTGTATACCTGTTAAGTCAGCAATATTTTTTTCTTGAATTTCTAATTCTAGTATGTTTTCAATATTACTAGTTAACACATAGTCATCTAAAGGGCCAGAATCATATCCAAGGTTTATTAACTCTTGTTCAAAATTATCATCGGGTACATAGGTTAATAGAGGAGTAGCACAATTAGTACTAAACACAGAGTTGTCATCAATATCTATCCAGTTAGTTTTACTATAATTTTCATTATCTACCTGAAAACAGGTTAAATTAGGATTATCAATGCAATAAAATTGAGTAATAGATGAATTATTACCATTTTTAAAATTTACTTTTTCTAAAATTCCGTGACTTAAATTAAGTTGTTCAATTTTAATATTTTTTGATAAATCTAATTCTGTAATACTAGAATTACCTATAGTTAAATCTTTAATGTTAATATTATTTGATAAATCAATTGAACTTATACTAGTGTTAATACAGTGAAAATTTTCTAGTTTACTATTATTTGAAATATTCAAATTTTGAAGCATTGAATCACTATAAATATATAAATCTATCAAATTAGTATTACTAGAAAGATCAATAGTTACAACCTCATTTAATTCAATTGTTAATTTTTCTAAAGCAATAAAGTCTTCTATACCTTGTAAGGATTTGATTCCGTTTATATAATCAGCACTTCCTGATATTGATAGGTCGTTTACAGTGCTGATATTATTAGTAGGAACATAATCATCTAAAGGACCAGAATCATACCCTAAATCAATTAAATATTGTTCAAAACCATCATCGGGAACATAAGTATTTTGTGAGTAAGAAAATAAAGTAAAAAAGAAAAGTAAAAGAGTTATATATTTTTTCATAGCTTTTTATAAAGCTGTAAAAGTAACAAACTAAATCAATTCTTCAACTTCTTTAACTTCACCAACTTGCATGTTACCTAGTAAAATGTTACCTACACGAACGCGTACTAAACGGAGTGTAGGAAAACCAACAGCTGAGGTCATTTTACGTACTTGTCTAAATTTTCCTTCGGTTAATGTAACTGATATCCAAGGAGTAGGACCGTGACGAGCATCTCTAATTTTTTTAGAACGCTCTGGTAAATCTGGTGTATCAATTGACTTAACTTTGCAAGCTTTAGTTATATATTTCTTTCCGTCAAAACCAATTTCAATCCCATTTTTTAATTGATCAATAGCTTCTGAAGTAATTGCTCCGTCTAACTGGACATAATATTCTTTTTCAACTCCACCTCTGGTAGTGATAAAGTCGCTTACTTTTCCGTCGGTTGTTAACAACAATAAACCTTCCGATTTTGCATCCAATCTACCAACAGCCATTGTTTTTTCAGGAAAATTGTATAATTCACCTAATAATTTGTGTTTACCTCCTTTTTTTTGATTTGTAATAAATTGTGATAAAAAACCATAAGGTTTGTAAATCATGAAGTGACGATGGTTTGACATCTTTTCTTTTTTAAGAAGTACAATATTACAAAATGTAACATAAAAAGATAGGATACTAAAGCTAGTTTTTCATAACTTAGCCGTTCTTATTACTTAAAATAATTAGTACGATTTATGGCAGCAGATAAAGAAAAAGAAGCGAAATTAAAAGCGCTTCAACTTACACTAGATAAGTTAGATAAAACTTACGGTAAAGGAACCGTAATGAAGTTAGGAGATAGCCAAGTAGAAGATGTAGATGCAATATCGTCAGGTTCTTTAGGATTAGATTTAGCCTTAGGAGTAGGAGGGTATCCTCGTGGAAGAATTATAGAAATTTACGGACCAGAATCATCAGGTAAAACAACTTTAACAATACATGCAATTGCAGAAGCTCAAAAAGCAGGAGGTATTGCTGCTTTTATTGATGCGGAACATGCTTTTGATCGTTTTTATGCTGAAAGTTTAGGTGTAGATGTTGATAATTTAATTATTTCCCAACCAGATCATGGAGAACAAGCATTAGAAATTGCTGATAATTTAATTCGTTCGGGAGCTATTGACATTGTAGTGATTGACTCGGTTGCAGCATTAACACCAAAATCTGAAATTGAAGGTGAAATGGGTGATTCTAAAATGGGATTACATGCACGTTTAATGTCACAAGCTCTACGTAAATTAACAGGTACTATTAGTAAAACAAACTGTACAGTTATATTTATTAACCAATTACGTGAAAAAATTGGGGTTATGTTTGGTAACCCAGAAACTACAACAGGTGGTAACGCTTTAAAGTTTTATGCATCTGTTCGTTTAGATATTCGTCGTAGAACACAAATTAAAGATGGCGATAAAGTAATTGGTAACAGTACTAAAGTTAAGATTGTAAAGAATAAAGTTGCTCCGCCATTTCAACAAGCAGAATTTGATATTATGTATGGTGCAGGAATATCAAAAGTTGGTGAAGTTTTGGATATTGGAGTAGAATACGGAATTATAAAGAAAAGTGGTTCATGGTTTAGTTATGGAGACACTAAATTAGGTCAGGGTAGAGATGCTGTAAAAGGTGTTATTAAAGACAACCCTGAATTAATGGAAGAGTTAGAAAATAAAATAAAAGATGCTATTGAAAATCAAGATTAAGTTTTAAATTTAAAAGTTCTAACTATTACTAAAAAGCTGTTGAAAACTTCAACAGCTTTTTTTCTTTAGAAAGAATAAGATATGTGTTTAAATTCCAGTACTACCAAAACCACCAGCACCACGTTCAGTTTCGTTTAAAACTTCTACTTCTTGCCAGTTTACACGTTCGTGTTTTGTAATAACTAATTGCGCAATTCGCTCACCATCGTTAATTGTAAAATCTTCGTTAGATAAATTTACTAAAATCACCCCAATTTCTCCACGATAATCAGCATCAACTGTACCAGGAGAATTTAATACGGTAATCCCTTTTTTGGCTGCGAGTCCACTACGTGGACGAACTTGAGCTTCATACCCAACAGGAAGCGCAATAAATAAACCTGTTTTAATAATAGCTCTCTCTAAAGGTTTTAAAATAATAGCAGCATCTATATTTGCACGTAAATCCATTCCTGCAGATCCCTCGGTTTCATAAGCTGGTGTTTGATGTTTGGATTTGTTTATGATTTGTACGTTCATATGTTTCATATAGTTTTTAAAATTCAAATATAATAAGCTTTAAGTTTAGAGAGTCGATTATAGATTTCTTAATTTTGTAATACAAACAAATACTACTTATGAACAATCAAACTAAAATAGCCGTTTTAGGAGGTGGAAGTTGGGCAACAGCTATTATTAAAATGTTATCTGAAAACTTAGAAACTATTGGTTGGTATATGCGCAGCATATATGCTATTGAACATATTAAACGTAATAAACATAATCCTAGTTATTTAAGTTCTGCAGAGTTACATCCTGAACAGTTAGATTTGTCTGAAAATATAAATTACATTGTAGAAAATTATGACGTGTTAATTTTTGCCGTTCCTTCTGCTTTTTTAAACGGAGAATTAGAAAAACTTACTGCTTCTTTAGAGAATAAAGTTATTTTTTCAGCCATTAAAGGAATTGTACCAGAATCAGGATTAATTGTTGGTGAACATTTTCATGAAAAATACAATATACCATATGAAAATATTGGGGTAATATCTGGACCATGTCATGCAGAAGAAGTAGCCATGGAACGCTTATCGTATTTAACACTTGCTTGTCAAGATGAAGAAAAAGCTAAAAAACTTAGTAAAGCTATAGCAGGACGCTATATTAAAACTAAAATATCTGATGATATTATTGGTACTGAATATGCAGCGATGTTAAAAAATATTTATGCTATAGCTGCAGGAATTGCTCATGGTTTAGGCTATGGAGATAATTTTCAAGCGGTATTAATGAGTAATGGTATTAGAGAAATGAAACGCTTTATTAAAAAGATTCATAAAATGAAGCGCAATATTAACAATTCAGCATACCTAGGTGATTTATTAGTTACTGGATATTCTACATTTAGTAGAAATAGAATGTTTGGAAATATGATAGGAAAAGGCTATACCGTAAAATCTGCTATGTTAGAAATGAGTATGGTTGCTGAAGGATACTATGCAACAAAAAGTGCCTATAAAATTAATCAAAAAAACAAAGCTAAAACTCCAATAATCAACGCTGTTTATAACGTTTTATACGACAAGAAAGAAGCGAAAGATGAGTTTTTAAAGTTAACAAATAGATTAGATTAGTTGTTTGCATTTGTACAAATAATCCTTCTTAATAAAAATTAAGAAGCCCCATCAATCGCTCCTATATTTAGTTGTGTATAGGTCTTGTATACAAGATACAATAGTAACAAATTTAGATTAAAATTCTGATTAACAAAGTTTTTAATTAAAAATATTAGATATTTTAATTATGAAATAATTTTACTATAAGTTTTATTTTTGTTTCTTTGGTTTAAAATTAAACAAAAAATGAAAACAATTCAAGAAGCTGTTGAAATAACTATCAGAAAAACTCCTTTCATAGAAGAAGCTCTAAATGAGAAGTTAATTAATGTGTCATCGTTAGCAAGAGAAATTTTACCTGAAGTTTCTAAACTTTTAAAAAAAGAAGTAAAAGTAGGTGCTGTAATGATGGCTATTAACAGGTTATCTCCAGCTAATGAATTGAGAGTTAGAAAAAATATTAAAAGACTTGCTTTAAATTTAGGAGACGTAATTGTACGATCTGATTTATGTGATTTTACATTCAAAAATACAACGTCTTTATTAAAAGAAATTGCTAAAATTTTAAGTAAATCAGCAGATAGTAAAGATTATTTCTTAACGGTTTCACAAGGTATTTTTGAAACAAATATTGTAACAAGTAAAAACTTACAACCTTTTGTTGAAGAAATTTTTAAGAAAGAAGCATTAATTAATAATGTAAACGATTTAGCTTCTATAACTATAAAACTACCAAAAGGAAACTTAGATCAATCAGGTATATACTATTTTATTTTAAAACAATTTGCTTGGGCAAATATAGCGGTACAAGAAGTAATTTCTACAACACATGAAATGACTATAGTAGTAAAAGAAAGAGATGTAAATGAAACATTTGCAATTTTAATGGATTTGAAATTAAATTAATTTATGGAAAAAAAAGACCCCTATGCTTCCTTAAGAATTAAAGAATTTAATATTTTTCTTTTAGTACGTTTTGCCTTAGTATTTGCATGGTCTATGCAATTTATTATTATCGAATGGCAGGTTTACAGTATCACTAAAAATCCATTATCATTAGGAATTATTGGACTAATGGAAGTAATTCCTGCAGTATCTATGGCGTTGTTTGCTGGTCATATTGTAGATCAAAAAGAAAAAAGAAATCTACTAGCCTTGTGTATTGGCCTATTTTCACTCATAAGTTTAGGACTATTCTTTTTAACATTGCCTAGTTTTATTGAAGATTGGAATAAAAATACTGTGCTATATGCTATTTATGCTCTGGTCTTTTTTGGTGGATTATTACGTTCTTTTTTCGGACCTACGATTTTTTCATTAATTGCTTTAATTGTACCTAAAAAATTATATCCTAACGCTGCAACATGGAGTAGTTCAACTTGGCAAATAGCTTCAGTATTAGGACCAGCTTTTGCAGGGTTTACTATTTCTTGGATTGGAGTACATTGGTCTTTATGTGTTGTATTTGGTTTAGTTTCAATATCATTTTTTACGGTATTTTTTATCAAAAAGAAACCAATTCTAAATCCAAAAATTGGAGAACCCGTAATGAAAAGTTTAAAAGAAGGAGTACGTTTTGTATATAAAACAAAAGCTATTTTAGGAGCACTTACATTAGATATGATTTCGGTATTATTTGGTGGAGCAGTAGCATTATTACCAGTATATGCTCAAGATATTTTAAAAGTTGGACCAGAAGGATTTGGTGCATTGCGTGCAGCACCAGCCATAGGAGCCTTTTTAACGATGTTAGTTACTGCATATATACCTATAAGTAGAAATGCAGGAATGAAGCTTTTAACAGCTATATTTGGTTTCGGAATTTGTATTATAGTATTTGGTTTATCAACCGTTTTTTGGATTTCTATTGTAGCCCTATTTTTTAGTGGTGTAACCGATGGTGTTTCTATGGTAATTCGTCAAACCATTTTACAGTTAAAAACACCTGATCATATGCGTGGTAGAGTAGCTTCAGTAAATTCTATGTTTGTAGGTTCTTCTAACGAATTAGGAGCTTTTGAAAGTGGGGTAACAGCAAAGTTAATGGGAACAGTAACAGCAGTGGTTTTTGGTGGTACTATGACTTTAATTACCGTTATTACTACTGGAGTTTTAAATCCAACGCTTAGAAAGTTAGATTTAACTAAAGATTTGGAAGAGCATGAGAAGGAAGAATGATAAGTAAACTGATGTTCTATAGATATAAATAAAAATGCCTAGAAAATTATTTCTAGGCATTTTTAATATACTTTTTAAAGTAAATCAATTATGACATATCAAAATAATTGATTTTTGTAATTTTTTTAGTAGTTTGATCAAAATTAATATTAATAAAAACATCACAACTATCACATTCAGCATATAAAATACTCTTAGAGCCATTTCTACCAGTTGTTAAAGCAACTTCTCCTAACTTACTTATTGGATCTCCAACAGTAATTGTTATTCCTTTAATAGTAAAAGTAGCTTCATTACTTAAAACATCTAAAGACTCGATATATGGTTTTCTTCCAGAAGTAGAAAAATCTAGTTTTAAACCATTAAACTTAAAATAGTAATAAAAACCATTATCTTCAAAAGAAACAGTTGCACCTAATAAAGACTCTACTTTAGCTTGTTTACCTAAAGTTTTTTTAATATCAGTTAAGGCAATATTATTTATTTTAATATTATCAAAATCAGAGTTCGAAATAATATTAGTTTGACTTTTTGCTATAAACGCGGTTAATAGAAAAAATACTAGTATTAGTTGTTTCATATTACTTAAAAATTAATTGTATAAACCCTTTCGAAGAACGAGGTTTTTGCAGTCGCCAAAGATATAATACTCGATTAATTTTCTATGTAAGAAACTAGTTAAATTTTAAGGTTAAAGCTATTTTTTTATCCAATTCTTGTTGATGTTTTAAAGTTGTATTTTCATCCCAATTAAAGCGGCTTGTAAATTCTTGAATAACAAAGTTTTTATAAAGATCAACACTAGGTTTATCAAAAAATAAACGACCAGTTCTTCTCATAAAGAAGTCGGTAGGAGTACAGGTCATTTCATGCTTTATTACAAACCATATTTCAGCTTTTAATAAGCGCTCTTGTATATTTTCTTCATTAAGCTCATCAAACTTATCTAAAATAAGTTCGGTTTGTTTACCATAGTTATATACTAAATAACTGGCATCTTTTTCAGTAAAACCATGTAATTTTAGTTGTTTATAAATTTGATTAATGTATAGTTTTACTGATTTATAATTTTGAAAAGGCCCTCCTGATAAAACAATTTCTTCAGTTTGAATTGGATCAAATTCAACTTCAAAACGACGTTTCATTTTTTTCGCAACAATATCCACAATCCGTTCTGCCATTTTTCTATAACCTGTTAATTTTCCTCCAGCAATTGAAATTAACTTGGTATCAGAAACAAAAATTTCATCTTTTCTAGATAATTCTGAAGCCGATTTTCCTTCTTCGTGAATTAACGGGCGTAATCCTGCCCATGATGATTGAATATCATCTATGGTTAATTGAATATCAGGAAACATGTTATTTACTGCTTCAATTAAATACAAAGCATCCACCATTGAGGTTTCAACGGTGTCTTTATCTTCTTGATAATTGGTATCGGTAGTTCCAAAATAGGTTACTTTTCCACGAGGAATAGCAAACATCATACGACCGTCTGGAATATCGAAATACACAGATTGTTTTACAGGCAACTTTTCATGCGGAACAACTAAGTGAACTCCTTTGGTTAAATGCAAACGTTTTCCAATTTTAGAATTGTTAATTTGGCGTAATTCATCTACCCATGGTCCAGCTGCGTTTACTACATATTTAGCTCTAATATCATAACTTTCTTCAGTAAAAGCATCCGTTACTTTAGCACCTACCACACGCTTATTTTCGTAAATAAATTCGTCTGCACGCGTGTAGTTTAATATTTGTGCGTCGTATTGACTTGCTGTTTTTAAAACTTCTATAGTTAAACGAGCATCATCAGTACGATATTCTGCATAAAAACCTGCACCGTTTAAAATACTTTTAGGTAATAAAGGCTCTTTTTCTAACGCTTCTTTTTTATCAAGCATTTTACGTTTATCATCTCCTTCAACAGAAGCTAACACATCGTATACTTTTAATCCGATAGATGTTAGCCATGAACCGTAAGTTCCGCCATCAATTAATGGTAAAATCATTTTTTCAGGAATTACCAAATGTGGCGCTAGTTTATGAACAATAGCACGCTCAGTACCCACTTCTTTTACCAACCAAAAATCAAATTGTTTTAAGTAGCGTAAACCTCCATGAATTAGTTTGGTAGATTTACTAGAGGTTCCCGAAGCAAAGTCATTTTTTTCAATTAAAGCGACTTTCATTCCACGTGAGGCAGCATCTAAAGCAATACCTGCACCTGTAATACCACCACCGATCACTAGAATATCAAATTCGGTAGTTTGTAATTCTTGTTGAATGTTTTTTCTATTGAAAGAAGAGAAATTATTCATAGAGCTGTTTTTATCAACCAAAAATAAGAATAAAAAGAAACGATAAGCATAAAAAAAGAGCTGAAATTATCAGCCCTTTTAGAAGTCGCCCCCACAACTATTAAATCTAAAACTAACGATTCAATTTTTTCCAATTAGTATCTGCTTGTTTTTTGAGCTCTTCTGGATTTTCTTTTAACCACATTTTTAAAGTATTGGTTCCCCAAGAGTTATAAAATAAATACAGTTTACCATCTCGTATTTCAAAAGTTTTCGGATCAATATCCACCTTTTCACCAGTTTTTCCAATGGCATAGGCGCAGTACCCTCCATATTGTGGATTGTATTTTTGAGGATTTTTAAGGAAAGTAGCTAAATTTTCTTTTGACGAAAAATGAAAGGAAACGTTATTATATTTAGTTGTAATTTTTTTATTTCCTTTTTCGGCTTTATTATGAAAATAACTTACTACATCGTAACCTTTAGCAATAACTCCGTTTTTGGTATTGTATTCTTGTGAGAAGACAATACTTGAAAAAAATAGAAAGAAGATAAATATATGTTTCATTTTATTTTTTTTTATGTTTTAGTTCTTCCCAGTTTATATCTCCCTGATTTTGTAACTTTTTAGTATCACCATTTTTCCAATCATCAAGTTTGCTAGAAAGCCAAGAACTATAAAAAAGATATAATTTACCATCTCTAATTTCATAAGCTTCTGCATCAATATACATTTTAGTTTTCTTAGCAGCTACAGCATATGCACAATATCCACCATATTGAGGAATGTATTTTATTGGATTTTCTTTGAAAAGGGATAAATTTTCTTTTGAAGAAAACTTGAATTTAGCTCCATCATAAGTTGTTTGAAACTTCTTTATTCCTTCAACAGGTTCACTATTTGTAAAGTAAGAAACAACATCGTAACCTTCGGCTACATAACCTTTTTTTGTATTGTAGTCAGTTTTTTGAGCGTATAATGCAGTAGAGACTACTACTAAAAGTAGTGTAATAAAGTTTTTCATTGTTTGTAGATTTTATGAGTAGTCGATGAAAAACAAAAAACATTACAATTGAATAATTAAGAATTATTTAATAATTGCCAAGGCTGTTGAATTTTACCGTTTTTAATAGGCAAAATTTCTCCAAATTGTAAAAAAACAAACTCACTTTGGTGTGGTCTTAAAAAGACAAAATCATCTACTTGTAAAGGTATGTTTTTAGGAACATTAATCATTGTTTGATTAGTAGAAGAACCAAACAAATTATTCTGTTTTACCCCTATAGGGTAGTAATAGTCAGCTTTCCAAAAACCGCCATAAATAAAAGCAGATTTCTTACTAAAAAATTGTTTTAGTTTTTCTAAACCTGGAAGCGTTGTATTTGAAAAAGTCTTTAAAACAGGAGTAGCTATAAATGTTGCTGGTTTATAGCTTTTTAAGGAAGGAATGTCAAACGCTGTAGGTTTTACAAAACATGAACCAATAGCAATATCGTTTATTGGAGAATTTTGTTCTTTATGCAATTTTAAGGTAGGGCTTCCAGCTCCGTTAAAGGTTAAGTTATTATTCCATAGTTCTGGAAAATCATTTTTAATTAATTTTTTGCATTGCTCGTAAAATTGATTTGCTAAATGTGATGCTTTTTTTTGAGAACGAATAATCTTTGGAAGTTTTACCACATGTGGATCATAGCCCATAAACCCAGAAAATTCAACAAAATTTTGATTGTTTTCAATAAGTGATAGTCCTTTTGTTAAACTTTTTAAAGAAGAAACCCCACCGCGGTGCAAACCCACGTCTATCTCAATATTCAATTGTAATTTTTGATTGAGTTGTTTTGCCAAATTAATGTATTCTTCAATTCGTTTTTCGGTATCAACCAACCATTGAATTTGAGTAAATGGGTTAAATCCGTTGTGCTGTTGAGGTAAGTTGTTGTAAAAATATTCCGCAGTTTTTATAGGCATGGGTTTACCCAATAAAACATCGACTTTGTTCCCCAATCGAGCAACTAAATCAGTTAAAAAAGGTTGATGAAAAACCATCAACTTGCTTGAATGTGTTTTTTCTAATATATATTCAATTAATTGGACCGAAGGCAATGATTTTACTACAATTCTGAGTGATGCATCTTTTCTAAAATTAGAAATTACTTCTGTAATATTTTCATCTAGAATATCTAAATCTACTAACAAACAAGGAATGGCCCGTTGGTAGTTTTTAAGTTCTTTATTTAAGATTTTAAAATAAGCATCCATAATATTAAATACCTAATAGTTTTTGAAGATACGGGTTCACAAATATATTTTCTGGATCATGTTCTTTTCTGAAAGTCATAAAGTTGGTGAATTTAGGGTACATTCTAGCAATATCATCCGAAGTAAATGTATTCATTTTACCCCAATGAGGTCTTCCGTCATAGGCTTTAAAAACTTCTTCTAAAGCAGCAAAATAAGCACTACTATCTTTTTTATTGTATACGTGACAAGCAATATATGCCGAATCCCTTCTGTAGGCAGGGCTCATAAAAACATCATCTCCTTTTACCCAGCGATTTTCAATAGGAAAATGAATATTGAACTTTTTTGAGTTGACAATTTTTTGCACATCCTTAAATACATCTTGATAGGCTTCTGCAGGAATATTATACTCCATTTCATGAAACTTTACCATTCGCTGTGTTGCATATACTTTATGACTGTGATATACTTTTTTTACGTTACTTATACTAGCTGCTGTAATGTTAGAAACTGTTTTGTTTTGTGAAGGAAAAACTTTTGCAAACTCGCACATCAACTTAAAAACATAGTTTTCGAGTACATATTCTGTCCAATAATTAAAAAAGTTTACTTTATCAGGCTCAGAATATTCAACAATATTTGAAGTTTTTGTCCATGCTGTGTTTGTGTATGGAATCCAGTAAAACTCAAAATTACGGTTTTGAGAATTTCTTTTGCCCAAAGTAGCCAATACATCACTTAACTTTTCCTTTTTATTTTGAAGTTTTAGTTTATAAGCAGGAACACATTGTAAAGTAACTTCAGTAATAATACCTAAACAACCTAATGATACTTGAGCAGCTTTGAATAACTCAATATTTTTTTCGGTAGAACACTCAATGATTTCACCTTTTCCATTCACAAATTTTAATCCAACGACTTGGTTACTGATAGATTTAAGTTCGATACCTGTTCCATGTGTACCTGTACTTATAGCTCCTGCAATTGATTGAACGTTGATGTCTCCCATGTTTTCCATAGCTAATCCTTCTTGAAAAAGAAGTTCTCCTAATAAAGAAAGTTTTGTTCCTGCTTTTACAGTAGCTTGATTTTTTTCTTTGTTTATTGAAATGAGTCCTTGAAAGTTATCGAGAGTTACTAATATTTCGTCAGTACTACATAAAGAAGTAAAAGAGTGACCAGAACCAATGACTCTAATTTTTTGATTAAATTGTATAGCTTTTAAAACAAGTTGTTGAATTTCATTTTCCGAATGAGGAAATGCAACTGCAGATGGATTCCACCGTACATTTTCTGCCCAGTTTTTCATAAGACCTTGAAATAATAGAGGTTAATTGACTGGGAAGATAGTAAAAAATAAAAAAGGATTATAAAACCATCAAATTACAACCGCGTATATCTGAATTATCAAAACGTCCTATAATTTCAAAACTATTGTCTTGGTATACCTTTCCTAAATCTTGTGTAGCAATAAAAGAACAAGAATTGTAGTTTGCTAAATCAATTACATTAATTCCGCCTGATTTTCCTTTAGGTAAAATAGTCAAAGCATCTTCAGTATCACGAGTTAAGACTTGCATCCAAGGCGGACAGTTAAAAACACCATTTCCTTTTGAATATCCTTGACTTAATAATTCTGTCATTCCATATTCAGAATGAATTTCATTTACTCCAAAACCATTGCTTAAAATCGCATGTAATTCGTTACGAATAAGTTCTTTTCTTCTTCCTTTCATTCCACCAGTTTCCATAATAATGGTATTAGAAAGATTGAATTCATATTGTTCTACCAAATCTAATAAAGCAAAAGAAACGCCTATAAGTAATACTTTTTTTCCTTGTGAATCTAAATTTGTAAGCTTTTGAGCAAGTTCATCTAAATTGTTGAGGTAAAATCCACTTTCAGGATGTTGAGAACGTTTAATTAAGTCTTCAACCATATAAATCAAAGAAGATCCTTTACGTTCTAAATAATTGGGTAACAAAGCTAGTACAACATAGTCTTCAATATTACCGTAAAAATGTTCAAAACCTTTTAAATAGCTGGTTTCGTACCAAGATAAATCGGTAACTAAATGCTTACTGGTTGTACTTCCTGTAGTACCAGAACTTGTAAAGGTTTCTTGAATTTCATTTGTAGACGAAAGTACTTCTCCAGTTTTAAAAAACTGAATAGGTAAAAACGGAATTTGTTCAATAGTATGTACATCAGAAGGATGAACGTATATCAAATCACAAAAAGAACGATACACTTTATTATTTGTAAACTGATGTTTAAAAACTTGTAGTGCAGTTTTATTAAAATCTTCTGTAGACTGTATGTTAAAAATGGTGTTCTTCATAAACTTTTACAAAAGTAAGAGTATTCGACGCAACCTTTTTAATTTTTTTTCATCTACTACATAAACCATGGAAAGTTAAAATAATAACCCTAATTATATATGTCATGAAAAAAATTTTAATCCTTTTTTTAAGTGTATTTACGTTTTATTCTTGTTTAGATGATGACAGCCCTAATGTTAGATATGAGTTTTTAAAGGTTGATAGTGCTACAACTCCTGAAAGTTTTACATTCGGAGAAGTTGATACAATTAAGATAAAGTATACATTACCCAATAGTTGTTACTCTTTTAATGGATTGTATTATCAAAAAGTAGATACAACTAGAATTGTAGCTGGTACAGCAATAGTAGCTCTTGATGTTGCTTGCACTCAAGATGTAAGACAAGAAGAATATGCTTTTCCTGTTGAGGCAACACAAGAAGAAGATTATGTTTTTAAGTTTTGGAAAGGTAAAAATGATGAAGGAGAAGATGTATACGAAGAAGTGGTAATTCCAGTAAATTTGTAACATCAATTTAGAAAAACTCATACAAGGATGCTGTCATCAAAATATCACAGCGCAAGCGCAAGTTTACCAGTTGTTTTCTGGTAAACTTTTTGCGCTGTGTTTAAAGTATTCACGTAATTATCAAGATGCAGAAGATACATTACAAGATAGTTTTTTAACTATTTTTAAAAAGATGCCTCAATATCAGCATAAAGGTTCTTTTGAAGGATGGATGAAGAGAATAACTATAAATACAGCATTACAAAAGTATAGAGAAAAATCACCTTTACAGTTAGTTTCAGAAGCTCCTGATGAGGAAATAGTAGAAGAAATAGAGCTTGAAACTGAAAATGTGAATATTGATGTTTTATTAGAGCTCATTCAAAGTTTACCAGATAGGTATCGCTTAGTTTTTAACTTGTATGTATTAGATAATTATTCACATAAAGAAATAGCAGAATTATTAAATATTTCTGTAGGAACATCAAAATCAAACTTATCACGAGCAAGACAGATATTGAAAAAAGAAATGGAATTGTATCAAGCAAAAGAGGCAAAAGCATAACTGATGGAAGAAAAAAATATCGATAGACTATTTCAAGAAAAACTTAAAGATTTGGAGGTAACTCCAAATGAAAATGTATGGAATGCTATTGAAGAAAAGCTCCAAAAAAAGAAAAAACAGCGTGTTTTTCCTATTTGGTGGTTTTCTGGAGGGGTTGCAGCTATGCTTGTTTTAGGTTTTTTGTTTTATCCATTTACTTATGAAAAGGGAAATATAGATGATACAGATGTAATTATAGTTGAATCACCAAAACCAGCAACTAAAGAGCAAGAAAATAAAAATGAAGAATTAAAAGATAATTTATTAATAAAACCAACAAAAGAAAATATAAGGGAAATACTTGTTGTAAAAGAAGTAACGAAAAAGAAAAATAATTTGAAAGAAAAACATCGTAAAAACGAAGTTTTAACCGCTAATCATGTTGTGAAGGTTAGTAAAAAAGAATTGCAAGAAAAAGATAGCAATAATGTGTCAAGTAGAGTAGTTGAAGGGGCTTTACTGGCTAAAAATGATGTTGTGAAAGAAGAAAATTCTGCTGGCAAGCTTGAAAATAGCTTGCCAGTTCTTAAAAAAGAAGAAATAAGTTTTTTCAAAAAAAACAATGATACAATTCGTAAGATTATAAAACCAAAAAAAGATTTTTTAGCGGTTGTAAATGCTGAAAAGGATAAAAAAGAAGAGGATAAGATAAAGAAACTTTGGACCGTTTCTCCAACAGTAGCAGTATTAAACTCAAATTCTTTTTCTAAATCATCTCCAATAGATGCAAGTTTATCAAACTCTACAAAAGGAAGTACAAGTTATTCTTATGGTGTTCAAATTGCTTATCAATTAAGTAAAAAATGGTCTATTCAGTCAGGAGTACACCTCCAAGAAATGGGGTATTCTAATACCAACGTAGCTGTTAATCCTGCAAATTCAAGTACTGCAAGTGTAGCTTTTAGTTCAGGAGAAAGTTATGAATTAAATGATACTTCTCAAACAAATTTTAGTACAAATTCAGTATCCATTAGCTCAGGTAGTCTAGATGGTGAGTTGAATCAAAGTTATGGATATATTGAAGTTCCAGTAGAAGTTAAGTATAGTGTATTAGAAGGAAAAAAGCTAAAAACACAATTAGTTATGGGTTTTAGTTCTTTGTTTTTAAATAAGAATGATGTAAACTTAAAAACTACCGATTTTTTAACATCAGGAGAAGCAAACAACTTAAATAGCGTTAACTTTAGTGGAAATTTAGGGGTAGATTTTAGTTATAAGTTCAGTAAAAAATGGTCTCTAAATATTAATCCAATGCTAAAAACCCAGTTAAATACATTTAAAAACGATTCAAATGGGTTTCAGCCATACTTTATTGGTGTTTATACAGGTTTAAATTATCAGTTTTAATCGTTGTAAATTTTAATTACTAAATTACCTTTATCATCCATTGAAGCTCTGTACATTCCTGCAGTATTAAACTCAAAAGACATATTTCCATTTTTATCAAGTGCAACAACACCACCTGTTCCACCAAGTTTGGTTAATTTATTTTGAATCACATCTTTGGTAGCTTCTTTTAATGATTTTTGTTGATATTCCATTTGAGCAGAAATATCATACGCTACTTGAGATCTTATAAAGTATTCACCCCAACCAGTTGAAGAAACACCACAGGTTTTATTATTTGCATAAGTACCTGAACCAATAATAGGAGAATCTCCAATTCGTCCCCAACGTTTGTTAGTCATGCCTCCAGTAGAAGTTCCTGCAGAAATGTTTCCTTTTTTATCCAGAGCAACGCAACCTACTGTACCGAATTTACTATTTTTAATGTCAATATCATAAAAAGCAGCTTCTTTATCATCATGATCTAACTCCGTTTTTTCTTTGTCTTTAATTCGTTGTAAAGATTTAAAGCGATTTTCAGTATAAAAATAACTCGGGTCTACAATTTTCAACCCTTGTTCTTTAGCAAATTTGGAAGCTCCACTTCCAGAAAGCAGCACATGATCGGAGTTTGTCATCACCGTTCTAGCAGCTTCAATAGGGCTTTTTATATCTTTTACCCCAGCTACAGCACCTGCATTCAATGTTTTTCCATCCATAAAAGAAGCATCTAATTCATTAGTTTCTTCATGTGTAAATACAGCTCCTTTTCCAGCATTGAAAAGAGGAGATTCTTCCATAACCTGAATAGTTTTTACAACAGCATCGTTACTAGATCCTCCATTCTTTAATATCTCATATCCTGTTTTTATAGCTTCCTTTAGCTTAGTTTTATAAGCAGTTTCTTTTTCGGGAGTCATATTCTCTTTTAAAATGGTACCAGCACCCCCATGAATAATAATAGCGAACTCATTAGTAGGAGTATTATTTAGCTCTTTGGAAGTTACTTTAGATTGATTGCAAGAAAATAGTAACAAAATTAAGGCAAGGAAGTTGTAAATATTTTTCATTATTTTGTTAATTTTTAAACAAACTAAGTTGTTTTTGTTTAATTTATTAATTGTAAAATTATTCGTAGTTTTGAGTTTTAAATATAAAAACTAAAATTACAATATAAAACATGGCAGATTTTGGTATTAAGGAAGCTTTAGCTCAATTAGGCTTAAAAGATATAAACAACGGAACTTCTACAGGTTCAGTAAACTTTGCAAATGGAGAAGTTATTGAAAGTTATTCACCTGTTGATGGTAAGTTAATTGGTAAAGTAGTAGCAAGTACTCGTGAAGATTATGATAAGGTGATGGATGTAGCTACAACTGCTTTTAAAGAGTGGAGAGCAATGCCTGCACCTCAACGTGGAGAAATTGTTCGTCAATTTGGAAACAAGTTAAGAGAATTAAAAGAACCATTAGGTAAGTTAGTTTCTTACGAAATGGGAAAATCTTACCAAGAAGGTTTAGGTGAGGTTCAAGAAATGATTGATATCTGTGATTTTGCTGTAGGTTTATCTCGTCAGTTAAACGGACAAGTAATTCCATCAGAAAGACCAGGACACGTAATGAGAGAGCAATGGCACCCATTAGGAGTGGTTGGTATTATATCAGCATTTAATTTCCCTGTGGCTGTTTGGTCTTGGAACACAGCATTAGCTTGGATTTGTGGTAACGTATGTGTATGGAAAGGTTCAGAAAAAGCTCCTTTATGTTCAGTAGCTTGCCAAAATATTATAGCTGAGGTTTTAAAAGCTAACGATTTACCAGAAGGAATTTCTTGTATTGTTAATGGAGATTACAAAGTTGGTGAATACATTACTGAAGATACTCGTATTCCTTTAGTATCAGCTACTGGTTCTACAAGAATGGGACGTATTGTTGGTGCTAAAGTTGCTGAGCGTTTCGGTAAATCATTATTAGAATTAGGAGGAAACAATGCAATTATTATTACTCCAACTGCTGATTTAAAAGTAGTAGTTCCTGGAGCTGTATTTGGTGCTGTAGGTACTTGTGGTCAGCGTTGTACATCAACACGTCGTTTAATCATCCACGAATCTGTATATGATAAAGTAAGAGATGCGATTGTTGGAGCTTACGGTCAAATTAAGATTGGAAACCCATTAGATGAAAACAATCACGTTGGTCCATTAATTGATAAAGATTCTGTAAATACATATTTAGCTGCTATTGAAAAAGCAAAAGCTGAAGGAGGTAAGGTATTAGTTGAAGAAGGCGTTTTAGAAGGAGAAGGTTATGAAAGTGGTTGTTACGTTAAACCAGCAATTATTGAAGCTGAAAACCATTATGAAATTGTTCAACATGAAACATTTGCTCCAATTTTATACTTGATGAAGTATTCAGGAGATGTTGAAAACGCTATTGAATTACAAAATGGAGTAGCGCAAGGATTATCTTCTTCAATTATGACAGCAGAAATGAAAGAAGCTGAAAAATTCTTATCATTTGCAGGATCTGATTGTGGAATTGCAAATGTAAATATAGGAACTTCTGGTGCTGAGATCGGAGGTGCTTTCGGAGGTGAAAAAGAAACAGGTGGTGGACGTGAGTCTGGATCTGATGCTTGGAAAGTATACATGCGTCGTCAAACTAACACGGTAAACTATTCTGATGAGTTACCTTTAGCACAAGGAATTAAGTTTGATTTATAAGAAAATATAATTTTCAAAACATAAAAAAGTCACATCGAAAGATGTGACTTTTTGTTTTTAATTAAGTAGGATACATTACTTTCCTAAAGCTTTAGCAATAACTTTATAAGACTCATGTGCTTTTGACATTTTAGCATATTCTAAGGCAGTATATCCTCTTTCAGACTTTGTTTTTAATTTTGCTCCGTTATCAATTAATAATTGAACAATATCTGCTTTGTTATATCTAGCAGCAAACATTAAAGGAGTTAGTCCTGTAGACTTTCTGTTAATATCTGTTCCGTTTTCAACCATAGCTTTTACAGCCTCAAAGTTTCCAGCTCTAATTAATTTACAAAAAGTACTTACATTAGGGTATTCTAGGTTAGTTTTAACAGGTGTTTCATATGGAGTTGAAGTAGCAGTAATAGTTCCGAAGGATAAAGTAATTGCTAAAGCTGATAAAATTAATTTTTTCATGATGTTGTGTTTTTATGATTAGGTTACAGCTAAAAGACGCCTATAAAAACAAAACGTTTCACCAAAAACAGACACTTAACAATTATTTAAGATAAGGTCTTAAAAATCTCTTAATGATATTTTACTTTTCGTATTACTCGCATAGCTTCTTTGTATTTAATATAGGTAGTTTTATCTTCTAAGTTTTTGATATAATTTTTTGCTTTTTTAAGTTGTAGAGGAGCAATTTCAAATCCATTTAAATAACAGATTAGATAGGTAGTAGGTAGTCGATATACATCTTCATGTTCAATAACAGAAAGAGGTTTGTTGTTCACAATTTTAGCGATGATACTATTATTATTATCATAAATAAGTTGTAAAATATCGTTATGATATTGAGGAGCTTCAAATAAAAATTCCGTAACAATATCATGCTTTCCGTTATCTTTAAAGTTAATAATGGTTTTTTCTAACGGATAGCGTTTTTCACTCTTATCAATCCCTAAAACAATGTATTCGGTGATAATAAAAGACTGTTCGTTGTAACTAATTTGTACATCATCTAACGAAGAAAAAAACAAACGTACTTGTTCGTTTACCAACTCAATATCAACACGAGTAAAAAACGCTTCATTATTTATAATTTTCTTTTTTCCTGCCCAACAAAGCACAAACTGTTCGTTAAATACTTTGTATTGCGGATTATATTCTGGTTTGTGCCTATTAATAAAGTCGAAAACGCCATCAAGGGTAAGTTGAATATTGTTACTTGCGTTTTTTTCAATAGCCTCAACAATAGCTTTGTTGTTATTTTTTAAAACAAAATTTTCTTCAGCAGGCATAGAATTACTACCTCTACGATAAAAAATAGTTCCTTTACGATATTTCCAGACATTTTTGGCTAAAGAGGTAATTAATTTGGTAGGATAAATAGTTACTAATCCAATTACTTTGTGGCGTTGCAAACGTGGAAAAGGAACATTTTCATATTCTATTTTTGGTGGATTATTCAGATAAGCATTTACCAAATTTTGAATTTTGCTATCATCATAAAAATCAACTCCTATAATTTTATTTTCTTCATCCTCAATACCAATAACAATATATGAGTTGTTGTTAGGGTTTGAATTAGAAAGTGCACAAACGTGTTTTATAAACTTAGCTTTTCCTTCTTTAGAACCAAAGGATAATTTTTGTTTTTTATCATAAAAACTATTCTCGTCGTTATGAGACAGTAAGTTTTTAATTAAAAGACGTTTGTTAATCACAACTTAAGCGTTTTTGTTCACAATAGTTGCACTAGCTTGCGCTGTAGGGTATACAATTAAATCTTCAATATTTACATGATACGGACGAGTAACTACAAAGTGAATAATATCTGCTATATCTTCAGGTTGTAGTGCTTTGTATCCTTGATATACAGTTTTAGCTCTTTCAGAATCTCCTTTAAAACGAACATCAGAAAACTCAGTTTCTACCAATCCTGGGTGAATGGCACATACGCGAATATTGTGTTGATTCAAATCAATACGCATTCCTTTATTTAAAGCGTTTACAGCGAACTTTGACGCACAATACACATTTCCGTTAGGATACACATCTTTTCCTGCGATAGAGCCAATATTTACAATGAAACCATTGTTTCGTTCTACCATTTGAGGAATAATAGCTTTTGAAACGTATAATAAGCCTTTAACGTTTCCGTCAATCATAGCGTCCCAATCGTCAATATTTCCATTTTGAATGCTGTTTAATCCATGAGCATTTCCAGCATTATTAATAAGAATATCAATATGTTTAAATTCGTCAGGTAAACTATTGATCGCATTTTGTACTTCTTCGTTATAACGAACATCAAACTGAAGTATATGTACTTTGGTAAATTTTGATAATTCTTGTTGCAGTTTTTGTAGCTTTTCAACACGTCTACCACAAAGAATTAAGTTGATGTTATTTTTAGAAAAAAGTTGAGCGGTTGCCTTACCAATACCTGAGGTTGCTCCAGTAATTAAAGCAGTTTGTTGCATGGTTTTTTGTTTTGTATAAAGGTAATATTTTTTATGTTAAGCCACCATTATAAAATGAAAAACCGCCCCTAGCGGAGCGGTTTCTTTTAGTTGGCTACTACACCAACCAAAAATCAACTAACCAAACTTTATTTTTATTTCCTTTTAGGAACTGTTTCTCTTTTTATTTTAGTACGTTTTCTACCGCTACTCCTTACAGCTGGTTTTGTAGTATTTGTTTTTTCTGCTTTTAAATACTGGATAAATTCTATACCAGAAAAAATATATGTTGTTCTTGAACTTACGTGCTTTAATCGTATTGTTTCGTCATTTATAACGGTTAAATCAAACTCTTCAGTATCTCCGTTATCATAATTAAGTGTTAAATATTTTAGATTGTTTTCTCCTATAACATTTCTAACAATATAACTTCCTTCAAAATCCCAATTTATATAATCAACATTTGTGCCAAAAGGGTCATGTGATGAATAGAATGTCACATCATTTTTATGAGTAAATTTTAGATAATGCTCGTTATCAAAAGGATTTGGAGCACCTCCAGTTTCATCAGTTCTTTCCCAAGCTTTAAATTCTTGTAAGAAATACTCAATATTTTCATAAAACAACATGTTATAATCAAATGTATCTGTTTGATACCCTACTAGATAATAACTTACATTTTGTGATAAATCATCAATTCTAATTTCGTTATTAGAAAGTTGTACTACATCAAATTCAAAATATCCATCTATATCATGACGCGTTTCTAAAATTGTTCCGTATGTACTATAGTTACCAACAGCTATACCTAAACCATTTCCTGTTTTACCAATATCAACAATATTATTATTTGCATACATGGTTCCGTTTAAAAAAGAAATAGTAAAAGCTCTTGATAAAAAAGGAACTTCGCCACTACCAGTTGTTCTGTGATAATCTACATACCATAAATCATAACTTGAAATATATTCGTTTAAAGAAAAACCATCATCTACAATTTCATTTCTTACAACACATGACGTAAGTGTTACACCACCAATAAGTAGTATTAAAAGTAATTTTATACGTTTCATAAGCATTCATTTTATGGTTATGCTTATAGGTTTTCAAATTACGTGCCAAAAATAAAAAACACCTCTTTTTTGAGGTGTTTAAAGTTATTCTATACTAAGGTTTTTATTGCATAAAGACCTTATCTTTTTTTATAATGCTTTCTATTTTAACGTAGTGTGTTTTCTCTTCAATAATATAAGAAACCATTGCTTCATTTTCTTTTAATTCAAAAGGAAATTCTTCTGCAGGAGTGTTACCAAACTCTTTTTTTGGGTCAGCATGTAAAATAAGATCATTTAACTCATTAGATGAGGTTTTATAACGAGCAGTAATGTATTGTTTATCATTATGTTGCTCAACAATAGCCTTGGTAATCCTATTTTGAAAATATACTTTTTGAAAGTCAACTGGCTTCTCAGCAGTAAAATTAATAATCAAGTTAGTAGAGTTATAACTACCTTTTACACCTCCTGTTACATGAGAATAACTTGCAGATTCTATTTTGAAAGGATGATTGTTCTCCATTTTTACACTTGCGCATTTAGTAAAGCTTAGAGCTAAAATTAAGATTCCAATTAATTTCATAGAGTTGTTTTTTAATGTTTAAATTTAGACATTCAAGGAGTGTGCCAAGTCACAAATATAATCAGATTTATATGAAGTTGAATTTCAGTTACTGGGAACTAAAAGAGTGGTTTACAAATGTTGATTTTACTGTAGTAGGAAGTGGAATTGTGGGGTTAAATTGTGCATTACAATTAAGAGAAAAATACCCCAAGGCAAAAATTCTAGTTTTAGAAAAAGGAGTGTTACCACAAGGAGCCAGCACTAAAAATGCAGGTTTTGCTTGTTTTGGAAGTTTATCTGAACTGATAGATGATTTAAATACACATACCGAAGAAGAGGTTTTTAGCTTGGTAAAAAAACGTTGGCAAGGTTTACAGCTTTTACGCACCACACTGGGCGATAAAAACATAGATTTTCAACAAAATAAAGGATATGAATTGTTTTTAACAAAAGAGTTATATGAATCGTGTTTAGAGCAAAAAACATCGATAAATGAGCTTTTAAAGCCGTTGTTTTCTAAGGATGTTTTTTCAGTTGATGATAACAAGTTTGGGTTTCAAAATATTCATCAACAATATATAACCAACCAGTTTGAAGGGCAAATAGATACTGGTAAGATGGCGGCTAAGTTGTTAGAAAAAGTTTTGTCCTCAGGGGTGAAAATTATCAACAATATACAGGTTGAAGAATTTATAGAAAACAACGATGAAGTAGAAGTAAAAACGAATCAGATTGAGTTTACTACTAAAAAATTATTCATTGCTACCAACGGATTTGCAAATAAATTATTGAAAGAAAATGTACAACCTGCACGAGCACAGGTATTAATTACTAAACCGATTGAAAATTTACATATAAAAGGAACTTTTCACCTAGATAAAGGATATTATTATTTTAGAAATATTGATAATAGAATTTTGTTTGGAGGAGGAAGAAATTTGGATTTTAAAGGTGAAGAAACTGATGAGTTTGGACAAACATTGCTTATTCAAAACAAATTAGAAGAAATTTTAAAAACAACAATTTTACCGAATACTAAAGTTGAAATAGAACATCGCTGGAGTGGAATTATGGGGGTTGGAAATCAGAAAAAAGCGATTGTAAAACAGCTTTCAAATAATGTGTTTTGTGGTATACGATTAGGAGGAATGGGAGTTGCTATAGGAAGTTTGGTAGGAAAAGAGTTAGCACAACTTGTAAATTAGTATTACTTAGAAAAGTAAGAAATGAATATTAAAGAAGAACTATACAAACAATGTGAGTTGTATGTAAATAAACGTTTACAAACTGTAGAAGAAACAATTTCTTCTCATCAAAAAGCATTACAATCTGAAACAAAAAGTTCTGCAGGAGATAAACATGAAACCGGTAGGGCAATGCTACAGTTAGAAATGGAAAAAGCGAGTCAGCAACTTAGTGGAATTGCTCAAATGAAAGAAACACTTGCTAAAATTAATACAGATACAACTTCAAAAATTGCTCATTTAGGCAGTGTAGTTATAACCACCTCAACTATAAACTATTTCATTAGTGTGAGTGTAGGATTGTTAACTTTTGAAAATAAAAAATACTTCGCAATATCTCCATCTTCACCTATTGGAAAGTTAATTTTAGGTAAAAAGGAGGGTGAATCTTTTGAATTCAACGGAGCAAAAAGTGTCATTAAAGAAATTTTTTAAGAAAAAGTAGGGTAAAACAAAAATAACTTGTTTTACATGCAGGAAAGGTTGTTATAACCAGAACAGAAAAAGAAGCTATAATACACTTTTATCTTTTGGTGTTTAAGATGGTAAGGGTGTATTTTTTTTAGAAAATAATTTATTTTAAGATAGTTGAGTAATAATTATAGAGATAGTTATTATTGGTTTAAACAGTCTCTTTTAACTTAAATGAGACTGTTTTTTTATGCTCAATATTTTCAAAGTGGTTTATAAAAACGGATTGGTTGTTATAAGCAACTTCTATTAGCCAATACCCCCCCTTAAAATAAGACTTCAATACAGTTCCTTCTAGTTTTGATGGTTTTTTGGTAATCTCAAGTAAGTTAGGATATAGTAGTAATGTTTGTTTATTTATGGTGAGTTCGTTTACATCATCAAATAAAGAAGCAACATACTTTTCTTTTCGGTTTTTATATAAGTTTGTTGGACTGTCATGCGCAATGATTTGGTTGTTGCGGATTACCATCATGGTATCAGCAAAAGAAAGAGCATCATTTCCATCGTGCGTAGCAACAATACAGGCAATATTTTTCTTTTTTAAATAAGCAAACAATCGTCTTCTTAATGAGTTCTTTTTAAAGTTATCTATTTGACTGAAAGGTTCGTCTAACAATAATAATTCTGGTTCTTTAGCCAATGCTCTAGCAATGGCTACTCTTTGTTGCTGTCCACCACTTAAGTTTTTAACTTTTTCGTTCGCTAATTCGGTCATTTCAATAACTTCCAGAAGTTCTTGTGTTCTTTCTTCAGCTTCTTTAGGGTAAAATCGTGACAAGAACTTTTTAATATTTTCACTTACAGATGTGAAAGGCATTAAGTCAAAATCTTGCGCTACATATTTAAAAAACTCCATTCCAGGAACTAAATAGTGTTCAGGTCCTAAAATTTGAATATCATTCCAATATAAGTTCCCTTTATCAACATCTAGTAAACCATATACAATTTTTAAAAGTGTAGATTTTCCACAACCGCTTTCACCCATTACACACAAGTGCTCACCTTTTTGAAGTGTAAAATGGATGTTTTCTAAGGTTTTTTCTTTAGATGGATAAGTGAATGAAATATTATTTACTTGTAGCATGGTTGCAAAAATACATAAAGGTTTAAGATAAATTATAAACAAGATTTTTCATTCCAAGTTTCTCTTTAAATAGTCTTCTTTTTTAAAAAATTAGCTCTAAGTATATTTGTTATAAATGGTATGAAGAGTTTTTTTAAAAAAAATGCAATAGAAAATAAAAAGTACGTCTTTATAATTGAGGAGCTCAAAGAAAGCCTATAAATGAACCAAGAAACGGAAAATAAAAAGAAATTAAAAGCCTTTTTTGATAAAGAATATGGTGCCCTTAAGTCTTATGTTGGAACTAAAATTAAACAAAGTATTCATCAAGATGCAGAAGATATTATTCAAGAAGTTGCTTTAAAATTGTTTTCTGGAGTTAATGGAAATTCACCGATAAACAATGTAGCTAGCTTTGTTTACAGGTCTCTAAAAAATAAAATCATTGATAATTTAAGAAGAAAGAAATACGAAGCTTCAGCTTCAGATATTGATGAAATAAAACTGATTGAATTTACAGAGGTTTTATATGGTACTCCTGATAATACGTACTCTGAAGTAATGAAAAAGGAACTAGAATTAAGAATAATGAACCTTAAACCTGTATATAAAGAAATAATTATAGCTATTGATTTTGAAGGGTACACATACAATGAACTATCGGAGGAACTTAAAGTACCTGTTGGAACATTAATGTCAAGAAGACATCGAGCATTAGGAATATTACTTAGAAAAATTGAAAACAAAAAATAAAAATAAAAGATGGAAAATTTGTTTAAAGAAAGAAGAGATGGAGAATCTCCAGGAATATTTGTAGGAAGAATAATATTCGGAATAATTGCAGTTTTAATGCTTGCAATACTTTTTGGATATGCAATTATGTGGCTTTGGAATAACCTTATGCCAGATATTTTTGGATTACCAGTTATTAACTACTGGCAAGCAGTAGGGTTATTTATTTTAGCTAAAATTTTATTTTCTTCTAGTGAATGTGGAGGAAAACATAAATCAAAGAAATATTCTAACAAAAGAAGAAAACACAAGTTCAAATCACATTATGAAAAGAACTGTAAAGGAAAGTTTTCAGAATGGGAACATTATGATAGGTTTTGGAAAGAAGAAGGCAGTGAAGCTTATCAAAAATATGTAGACAAATTAAATAAAGAAACGGAACAAGAATAAAAACCATTGAGTTATGAAACTATTTATCTATGGAACCGATATTGACACAAAGAAAAAAGAAGATTCTATACGTCAGTTATTTAATAAAGATAATAATATAATTAATATATCTATTGATCTTGAAGATGTTGATAATGTTTTAAGAATAGAGGCAACTGATATTATAACAGAAGCTGACATTATAAATAAAGTAAAAGAAAAAGGATTTAACTGTATGGAATTAGCAGATTAAATATTAAAACAAAACCGACATTATTTAATGTCGGTTTTGATTTTAAGCACTTCTTTCTACGTAACGTATAATACTTTTTGCTATATCTTTTCCAGTAGCTTTTTCAATGCCCTCTAAACCAGGAGAAGAATTAACTTCTAAAATCAAAGGACCTCTATCAGACTGTAACATGTCTACACCGGCGATACCTAATTTCATTGCTTTTACAGCTTTTAAAGCAGCATTTTCTTCTTCATCAGTTAATTCTATAATTTCTGAAGTTCCTCCCCTATGTAGGTTGGATCTAAATTCACCTTCTTTTCCTTGACGCTTCATAGCTCCAACAACAACACCATCTACCACAAAAACACGAATATCAGCACCTTTAGCTTCTTTAATATATTCTTGAACAATTACACGAGCTTGCAAACCATTAAAAGCTTCTATAACAGACTCAGCTGCTTTTTTGGTTTCTGCTAACACAACACCTAAGCCTTGTGTTCCTTCTAAAAGTTTAACAATTAAAGGAGCTCCTCCTACTTTTTTTATAATTTCTGAAGTGTCTTTTGAATAATTAGTGAAAACCGTTTTTGGAAGTCCTAAATTTGCTCTTGAAAGTACTTGTAAACTACTTAGTTTATCTCTAGAGCGTACCAAAGCTTGAGACTCTACAGCAGAAAATACTTTCATCATTTCGAATTGACGTACAACTGCGGTACCATAAAAAGTAACTGAAGCACCAATACGAGGAATAATAGCGTCAACATCGGTTACAAGCTCATGATTGTATACTATCGCAGGCTTTCTTTTTTCGATAATAAGATCACATTTGGTATGGTCTAATACGACCATTTCATGTCCTCTTTTTTCGCCTGCTTCTACTAAGCGTTTGGTTGAATATAATTTAGGGTTTCTAGAAAGAACAACAATTTTCATTTTTTATATTTCTTTTGATGTGATGTTTTTTTGTGAAACGTCCACAATAAATTTTTTGTTTAAAAATTTTCTACCAATTAATACTGGATAATTCATTTTACCTCTATCTGATAGTGATAGTTTTATTTTATATTTTTTACCATAAAAAATAGCGGAGGTGGAAACAACATATCTTTTTTGTTTCTTTCCGTTTGAGCTTCTTATGCTTTTAACTTTATACTTTGTTGTTTGGAGCAATTTATTATTATATTTTTCTGTTTTTGGGCAGAGTAATATAAACTCTAACACTCCGTCTTTTTCTTCAATATGCTTACAATGTATTGCAGAAGTATAGGCTCCTGTATCAATTTTTACAGGTAAATCTTCTATTTCCCAGTTTAAAAAGGATATTTTTTCAATCCTTCCAATTAGTCTCATTCTATTAAAAATTAAGGAGGGCGAATTACTTACTATTTTTTGGAATATACAAAACTTGTTGTTAATTTTTGGAAAACAAAAAACCAGTGTATATACACTGGTTTAAAGGTACTTATTTTTTAATTGAATTTACCAAATTCTTACACGATCTTCTGGTTTTAAGTACATTTTGTCTCCTTCTTTAACATCAAATGCTTCATAAAAAGCATCTACGTTTTTAAGAGGCATATAAGCTCTGTACATTCCAGGAGCGTGTGTATCAGTCATGATACGGTTTTTTAATGCTTCATCACGCATTTTAGTTCTCCAAATAGTTCCCCAAGAAAGGAAGAAACGTTGTTCAGGAGTAAATCCGTCAATTTTTTCTGGACGACCATTCTTTTCTAAGAAAATTTGTAATCCTTCATAAGCAGCTTGTACACCACCTAAATCACCAATATTTTCACCTAAAGTAAACTCACCATTTAAGTTCATACTATCAATAGCAACAATATCACTAAACTGCTTTATTAATTTGCTTCCTGCTTCTTTAAACTTTTCTGAATCTTCTTCTGTCCACCAATTTTTTAAGTTTCCGTCACCGTCAAAACGAGCACCAGAATCATCAAAACTATGAGAGATTTCATGACCAATAACAGCTCCAATTCCTCCATAATTTACAGCTTCATCAGCTTTGTAGTTATAGAAAGGAGGTTGTAAAATAGCTGCTGGGAATACGATTTCATTGTTGACAGGATTAAAATAAGCGTTAACAGTTTGAGGAGACATTCCCCATTCAGTTCTATCTACTTCTTTACCTAATTTATCCATATCTTTTTCAAAGTTCCACTTACGAACATTAACAGCGTTGTCAAAATAAGTACCTCCCTCATCTAATCCTTTAACAAGTAAAGTTGAGTAGTCTTTCCATTTATCAGGATATGCAATTTTAACAGTTAATTTGTGTAATTTTTCTAAAGCTTTTTCTTTAGTTTCAGCACTCATCCAAGGTAATTGCGCAATACGTTTTTCAAAACCTAACATTACGTTATCAATCATTTCCTTAGCTTTTTGCTTCGCTTCTGGTGGAAATTTCTCATCTACATATAACTTACCTAAAGCTTCGCCAATAGCGCCATTTAAATTAGCTAAAGCACGTTCGTCTCTTGGACGTTGTTGTTTAGCTCCACGCATTTCTTTACTGTAGAATTCCCAGTTAGCTTTTTCTAAATCAGTAGATAATAAACCTAATGAGTTGTTGATAGCATTCCAACGTAATGATAATTTAACAGTTTCAATAGGACTATTTTTAAGTACTTCATTCATTGCTTTGAAATACCCTGGATCTGTAACAATAACTTTATCGATACTATCTACTCCAATACCTTTTAAATGAGCTTCCCAATCAATTACAGGAGCCAATTCAGCTAATTCAGCAAGAGTCATTGGGTTGTAAATTTTACGTGTATCTCTACGCTCTTCTTTTGTCATTCTAGGTTCAGCTAAACTCTTTTCGAAAGCAACAATAGTTGCTGCATTCTTTTTAGCTGTAGCTTCATCATCACCAAATTCTTGTAACATTTTAGCTACAAATACCTCATATTTTTCAAGCTTGTCTTTTACCTTTTCATCTACGTAGTAATCTCTTGATAAACCAAGTCCGCCAGCTCCCATGTAACCCGCATTCATACTACTGTTCTTAAGGTCGTTAAACACTCCAAAACCATAAAAACCAGCACCCCCATAAGGAGCCATATTGGTAATGAAAGTTTGTACGTCGTTTAAGTCTTTAATTTCTTCAATTTTTTGAAGAAAAGGTTGTACAGGTGCTTTACCTGCTTTATTTCTAGCTACGGTATCCATGATGGTTTCGTAGTAGTTTACCGCTTTTTCTTGATCAGAATCTATTTCGTTTCCTTCAGCATCTTTTATTTTTGGGAAGTTACCTTCTTCAATAGCCTTGTTTAAGATAGCTAATACATCTTTGGTAGTGGTTTTTCTTAATTGATTAAATCCTCCCCAAGAAGTTTCATCAGCAGGAATTTCAGTGTTATCAATCCAAGAACCGTTAACATATCTAAAGAAATCATCGGTAGGTTTAACCGAAGTATCCATGTTTTCTAAAACAATTGCCTGTACTTTTTCTTCAGGCTTTTTATCTGTTTTACATGCAATAACTCCTAAAGAAGCAACGGCAGTAGTAAACAGCATTTTGTGAATGGTTTTCATTTTTAATGTTTTTTGAATGAATCTTAATTTTAACAAACTACCTCGAGATTTTGTCCCGAGGTAGTAAATTTACTCTAAATAAGAGTCTGTTTTTATAAAAATGTTACAGTTTTTAACTTTTTATTTTCGATTTTGGAGCATTTGGTAATGTTTCAAATCCCATGTTGAATAATGTAAATCCAAAAATATCAGCATACTGCTCAATAGTTTTTGCTACAGGAGTTCCTGCTCCATGACCCGCATTGGTTTCAATTCTAATTAATACAGGGTTGTCTCCTTGTTGTTTTTCTTGTAATTCAGCAGCAAACTTAAAACTATGAGCTGGTACTACACGATCATCATGATCACCAGTAGTTACCATAGTTGCAGGATATTGAGTTCCTTCTTTTACATTGTGTACTGGTGAATATCCTTTTAAGTATTCAAACATTTCTTTGCTTTGTTCAGAAGTTCCGTAGTCATACGCCCAACCTGCTCCAGCTGTAAATGTGTGGTAACGTAACATATCTAACACGCCTACTGCAGGTAAAGCAACTTTCATTAAATCAGGACGTTGTGTCATCGTAGCTCCTACTAATAAACCTCCGTTTGATCCTCCTCTAATAGCTAAGTAATCAGATGAAGTATAGTTTTCTTTGATTAAGTATTCAGCAGCAGCAATAAAATCGTCAAAAACATTTTGCTTTTTTAACTGTGTACCTGCATTGTGCCATTTTTTACCATACTCTCCACCACCACGTAAGTTAGGTACAGCGTACACACCACCTTGTTCCATCCAAACCGCATTGGCAATACTAAAACTTGGAGTTAAGCTTACATTGAATCCGCCATAACCATATAAAATAGTAGGGTTTTTACCGTTTA
Organism: Tenacibaculum sp. Mcav3-52; assembly: GCF_022347665.1. Lineage (NCBI taxonomy): Bacteria > Pseudomonadati > Bacteroidota > Flavobacteriia > Flavobacteriales > Flavobacteriaceae > Tenacibaculum > Tenacibaculum sp. Mcav3-52. The sequence goes on from NZ_JAKRGE010000001.1 coordinate 615,051, forward strand.
ACTCTAATCCTTTTTTATAGGTAATAATCATAGGAACTTTTGTTCCATCTTTTGAAGTATAAAATACTTGCTTACTTTCATAGTCATCTGCGTTGAATGAAATAGCGGGTTTCCAGTATAGTTCATAAGTTCCATCTTCTGGGTTGAACTTATATGAAGAACTTGGAGTGTTGTAATTGGTAAAAGAGAAGTATAATTCTTTTGCATCTGTTTTTCCTCCAAAACCACCTGCAGAACCTACACCTGGTAGTTCTACTTCACGGATTAATTTTCCATCAAAATCATATTGTAATACTTTAGAAACAGCATCTACCATATATTTTGCAAAGAAGTATCCAGCTCCTGTTGATGGAGATAATACATTTTCAGTTTCAGGAATAAAATCTACCCAGTTTTCTGGAGTTGGGTTTGCAGCATCTACAGTAACAATTTTCTTATTAGGAGCATTCAAGTTGGTTACTAAGTATAACTTACTTCCTCTACTGTCTATTACACCAGTATCACTATCAAAATTGTCAATGATAGGTGTTAATTTACTATTAGGGTTTGTTAAATCTTTAATAAATAACTTGTTTCCAGAAGTTGAGGTTGAAGCAGAAATTAATAGATATTTGTTGTCTTCTGTTAAATATCCACCAACATAACGGTGTTTTTCTTCTGGAGTAGCCCCAAAAATAACTTCATCGGAACTTTGAGGAGTTCCTAACTTATGGAAGTATAATTTATGTTGATCTGTTTTAGCAGATAATTCACTTCCTTTAGGTTTGTCATAACTAGAATAGTAAAAACCTTCGTTTCCTTTCCAAGCTATTCCAGAAAATTTTACATCAACTAAAGTATCTTCTTTAATTTCTTTGGTTTCAGCATCCATTATAATAACCTTTCTCCAATCACTTCCTCCTTCAGAGATTGCATAGGCTACAGTTTTTCCGTCTTTGGTAAAGCTTACTGAAACTAACGATGTAGTTCCATCTTCAGCAAACGTATTAGGATCTAAGAAAACTTCTTCTTTACCCTCTTTATCTTTTCTGTATAGAACATATTGGTTTTGCAATCCATTGTTTTTATAAAAATAGGTGTAATCACCTTCTTTAAATGGAGTTCCTACTTTTTCATAGTTCCATAATTCAGATAAACGGTCTTTTAACTGTTTACGATATGGAATTTTGTCTAAGTAATCGAAAGTAACTTCATTTTCAGCTTTTACCCAAGCTTCAGTTTCGGTACTTCTATCGTCTTCTAACCAACGATAGTTATCAGTTACTTTAGTACCAAAATATTCATCTACAACAGGCTTTTTAGTTGTTTCTGGATAGTTCACACTAATATTTTTTTTAGATTGCTTTTCTTCTTTACAAGAAACTAAAATTGTTCCTGCACAAATAATGGGAAGAAGGATTTTTCTCATGATTAAAAAATTGGTTAATTAGACCAAAGTTAGAAGAAAAACACTCATAGTCATTTATTTTAAGATGATTTTAACAAAAACAGCTTTGTAAATCTATTGAAATAAAAACGACTACCTTTACGTAATTATAATACAATAAGCATGACTGAAAATTTAAACAAAGAAGCTTTTTTAAAAAAGGTTTTTAATTATGAAGAAAATAAAGAATGGAAGTTTGAAGGAGAATTACCTGCAATAATTGATTTTTATGCTGATTGGTGTGGACCATGTAAAGCATTAGCTCCTGTTTTGGAAGAATTAAGTGCAGAGTATGAAGGGAAAGTTCATATTTATAAAATAGATACAGAAGCAGAACAAGAATTAGCTGCTGCTTTTGGAATAAGAAGTATTCCTTCTATGTTATTTTGTCCTGCTAACGATGAACCTCAAATGGCTCATGGAGCATTACCAAAAAAACAAATTGAACAAATAATAGAGGATGTTTTAAAGGTTAAAAAATAACCTAAAAAAGAAGAATACAAAGGTTTAAAAAGTGGCGCAAAAAGTGTCACTTTTTTTATGTTTAAACACAAAATAAGAAACTCAGTGAGTATCACTTGTCAAGCATTTTTTTTAATTTTAAGTATTTGATTTGTAGGTTTTTGTAAAATGTAAAAAATATTGTAAATTGAAGAAAAAAAAGTGTTTTGTTAAAAACTTCAAGGGATTTGTGAATAAGTATAGCTTTCAAAATATAGCAATTTTTCCAATCTTTGTTTCTGTACTCAGGGAATAAAAATAACAAACTAAAAAGAGCTTAAAAAGCATGGCATCGATTGAACCAATTTTACAAGAAAACAAAGACAGATTTGTAATTTTTCCAATTCAACATAATGACTTATGGGAATGGTATAAAAAGCAACAAGCTTGTTTTTGGACTGCTGAAGAAATTGATTTACATTCAGACTTAACAGACTGGAACACTAAACTAACAGACGATGAGCGTTACTTTATTAAGCATGTTTTAGCATTTTTTGCCGCATCTGATGGAATTGTAAATGAAAATTTAGCAGAAAACTTTGTAAACGAAGTTCAATACTCAGAAGCTAAGTTCTTTTATGGTTTCCAAATCATGATGGAAAATATTCATTCAGAAACGTATTCATTATTAATTGATACATATATAAAGGATGAAGAAGAGAAAGATAGGTTATTCAAGGCAATTGAAGTTTTTCCAGCAATTAAAAAGAAAGCAGATTGGGCTTTAAAATGGATTGAATCTGATTCGTTTGCTGAGCGTTTAATTGCTTTTGCAGCAGTTGAAGGAATTTTCTTTTCAGGTTCTTTCTGTTCAATTTTCTGGTTAAAGAAACGTGGGTTATTACCTGGGTTAACATTCTCAAACGAGTTAATTTCTCGTGATGAGGGTATGCATTGTGATTTTGCTGTACACTTACACAACAATCACTTAGTAAACAAAGTGCCAAAAGAAAGAATAAGAGATATTATTATCTCAGCTTTAGATATTGAAAGAGAATTTATAACGGAGTCTTTACCTGTGAGTTTAATAGGTATGAATGCAACGTTAATGACTCAGTATTTAGAATATGTTACCGATAGACTACTTTTAGAATTCGGATGCGAAAAAGAGTATGAGTCTACCAATCCATTTGATTTCATGGAAATGATTTCTTTGGAAGGAAAAACTAACTTCTTTGAAAAAAGAGTATCAGAGTACCAAAAAGCCGGAGTAAAATCTGGAGGTACAGGAAGCATCAGCTTTGATGCAGATTTTTAGGAACCAATAAGCTGCTATTTCCCCTACATGCAGTATTACTCAGCTAGAGCACTTTTTTCAGTGCTTTAGCGTTATAATCGTTTCAAAAGAAACAAACTAGTATTAACATTTTACATGTTGTCATAAACAACTATGTTTTGACGACGCTATTAACCAACAAAAACCAATATCAATATGTATGTAGTAAAAAGAGACGGCAGAAAAGAGCCTGTGATGTTCGATAAAATCACAGCAAGGGTTAGAAAAATGTGTTATGGATTAAACAATATAGTTGATCCAGTAAAAGTAGCAATGCGTGTTATTGAAGGACTGTATGATGGGGTAACTACTTCTGAATTAGATAATTTAGCAGCAGAAATTGCTGCGACAATGACAACTGCTCATCCTGATTATGCGAAATTAGCAGCGAGAATTGCCGTATCTAACTTACATAAGAATACCAAAAAATCGTTTTCGGAAACAATGACCGATTTGTACGAATATATCAATCCACGTACAGGAAATAAAGCTCCTTTACTAGCAGATGATGTGTACAAAATTATCATGAATAATGCCGATAAATTAGATTCAACAATTATCTACAGTCGTGATTTTAATTACGATTATTTTGGTTTTAAAACATTAGAACGTTCTTATTTATTAAAGTTAAACGGAAACATTGTTGAACGTCCACAACAAATGTTAATGCGTGTTGCGATAGGTATTCACAAAGAAGATATTGACGAGGCAATTGCTACATACGAATTGATGAGTAAAAAATATTTTACCCATGCAACACCAACATTATTTAACTCAGGTACGCCAAAACCACAAATGTCATCTTGTTTCTTGCTACAAATGCAAGACGATAGTATTGATGGAATTTATGATACTTTAAAACAGACAGCTAAAATTTCACAATCTGCAGGAGGTATAGGTTTATCTATTCACAATATCCGTGCTACGGGAAGTTATATTGCAGGTACTAACGGAACATCAAATGGTATTGTACCAATGTTACGTGTATTTAACGATACAGCACGTTATGTAGATCAAGGAGGAGGAAAACGTAAAGGTTCTTTTGCAATGTATTTAGAGCCTTGGCATGCAGATATTTTTGACTTTTTAGACCTGAAGAAAAACCACGGTAAAGAAGAAATGCGTGCGCGTGATTTATTCTATGCAATGTGGATTTCAGACTTATTCATGAAGCGTGTGCAAGAAGATGCTGACTGGACGTTAATGTGTCCACATGAGTGCCCTCATTTATACGATACGTATGGTGAAGAGTTTGAGCGTTTGTATACAAGTTATGAAGCTGCTGGGAAAGGAAGAAAAACTATTAAAGCACGTGATTTATGGGAGAAAATCTTAGAATCACAAATAGAAACAGGTACTCCGTACATGTTGTATAAAGATGCAGCAAACCGTAAGTCAAATCAAAAGAATTTAGGAACGATTCGTTCTTCAAATTTATGTACTGAGATTATGGAGTATACTGCAGAAGATGAAGTAGCAGTATGTAACTTAGCATCAATAGCAATACCAATGTTTGTTGCAGAAGATGAAAACGGAAATAAGTTCTTCGATCATCAAAAGTTATTTAAAGTAACGAAAAAAGTAATCCGTAATTTAGATACAGTAATTGATCGTAACTATTATCCTGTAAAAGAAGCAGAAAACTCTAATTTCCGTCACCGTCCAGTAGGATTAGGAATTCAAGGGTTAGCTGATGCTTTTATTATGTTACGTTTACCGTTTACTTCAGAAGAAGCGAAGAAGCTTAACCAAGAAATTTTTGAGACATTATATTTTGCAGCTGTAACCTCATCAATGGAAGTTGCTAAAACAAAAGGGGCCTATTCAACTTATGAAGGTTCCCCAATGTCACAAGGAGAATTCCAGCACAATATGTGGGGAATCAAAGACGATGAGTTGAGCGGTCGTTGGGATTGGGAAAAACTACGAAAAAACGTAAAAAAACATGGAGTTCGTAACTCATTATTAGTAGCGCCAATGCCTACAGCATCTACCTCTCAAATATTAGGAAACAATGAAGCTTTTGAACCATATACTTCTAATATCTACACACGTAGAGTATTATCAGGAGAGTTTATCGTAGTAAATAAACATTTATTAGAAGATTTAGTAGAGTTAGGTTTATGGGATAATGATATGAAGGAAGATATTATGCGTGCCAACGGATCAATTCAACATATTGATGCTATTCCACAAAACTTAAAAGATTTATACAAAACCGTTTGGGAAATGAGTATGAAAGATATTATCGATATGGCACGTCATAGAGGATACTTCATCGATCAATCTCAATCGTTAAACTTATTTATGCAAGATCCTGATTATGCGAAGTTAACCTCAATGCACTTCTACGCATGGAAATCTGGATTAAAAACAGGAATGTATTATTTACGTACCAAATCTGCTGTAAATGCGAAGCAGTTTACGTTAAATATAGAAAAGAAGGAAGAAGACAAGCCAATGAGTACAGATGAATTCAAAGCGATGGTTGAAGCTTCTAAAAATGCAGAAGGACCAGACGATTGTTTAATGTGTGGATCTTAAGCTAGAATTAAATTAAAAGTGATAAAGAGAAGTCGATAGGCTTCTCTTTTTTAATATTTTAGAGGTCTATGGAGATAAAATATTTTATAATTCTTGGCATTTTTTCCGCCGCTGTTGCTATTTTAAGAAAGAATAACAGAATTGATTCAGGTAAAATAGAAAAGAAAAAAGCTGTTAGGAGTAAAGCAAAAAGTTTGCTAGATAAATTTAGGAATTCTACTGATTACAATCATCCTATTTCTAAAAGTATAGTTAGGTTATTAGAAAACTACCATTATCATGAGAATGTTGGAAAAACATTAACTGATGAAGAAATTAAAATGATTGAAGAGAAGTTAAATCTAAAACTCCCAAAGTCATATAAACTATTTCTGAAATATTTTGGAGATGGAGGCGATTGGGTTTTTGTACAAAATATAGATAGCATCCAAAATGGAGGCTTTTATAAAGAATACGATTACAATAAAACTTTAAACGAATTTGTTTATTTAGGAGAGGAGAAGATTATGACAGAAAGTTTACTTTCTTTAATGATAGGAGACTCAAACGGAGGAGCATGGTGTTGGTTAACTCATGAAGAGAGAAAGGATAATGAATGGTCATTAGCTTATTATATGGATGGATGTTTACATTACAAGGTGAAAAATTTTACAGAATGGTTAGAAGTAGCTGCGTCGGATAGAGAGGTTATTAGAGAATATGATATAGAAGAAAAACTAGGTTTAGGGTAAAGATTTTGTATTTTCGACAAAATTTTATTTACGAATGATGAACTGGGAACAACTCCTTTCTTTAAAACGTTTTGGTGATACCCAAAAACGTGAACGTGCAAAACAAGATGAAACTCGTTTAGGTTTTGAGGTAGATTTTGATAGAATTATATTTTCATCGGCTTTTCGTAGTTTGCAAGATAAAACACAAGTAATTCCATTATCAAAAACCGATTTTGTTCATACACGTTTAACGCATAGTTTAGAAGTATCAGTTGTAGGGCGCACGTTGGGACGAAGAGTAGGTAAAGAATTACTAGAGCGCCACCCAAAATTAAAAGAACTAGGATACACTTTTAATGATTTTGGAGCTATTGTAGCTGCGGCATCAGTAATGCACGATATTGGGAATCCACCATTCGGACATTCAGGAGAAAAAGCCATTGGAGAATATTTTAAAACGGGAAAAGGTCTTCAGTATAAAAATCAATTAACTGATTCGGAATATCAAGATTTAATAGATTTTGAAGGAAATGCCAACGGGTTTAAAATCCTAACAGAAAATAGAGAAGGAATTCAAGGAGGTTTACGTTTGTCATATGCAACACTAGGAGCTTTTTTAAAGTACCCTAAAGAGAGTTTGCCAAAGAAACCAACAAATCATATTGTAGATAAGAAATACGGCTTTTTTCAGTCAGAAAAAGATGCTTTTTTAGATGTAGCTGAAGATTTAGGGTTATTGAAAAAAGAATCTGAAGGAGTTTCTTATTATCGTCACCCATTAGCATACTTAGTTGAAGCAGCTGATGATATTTGTTATACAATTATCGATTTTGAAGATGGAATCAATCTAGGTTTAATTGAAGAAGATTATGCCTTAGAATATATGATTAAGTTGGTAAAAGATACGATTGATAGTAAAAAATACCATTCATTACAGCATACTAAAGATCGTGTAAGTTATTTACGTGCCTTAGCCATAGGAGTATTAATTAATGAAGCAGTAGCCATCTTTTTAGATAATGAAAAAGCTATTTTAAATGGAACCTTTGATAAAGGGTTATTAGATAAATGTAAATATGAAGCTCAGATTAATGATATTATTAAATTAAGTGTTGATAAAATTTACAGAAGTAAAGAGGTTGTTGAAAAAGAAGTTGCAGGATATAAAATCATAGCAGATCTTCTAGATGTTTTTGTAACTGCTTTAAATAATAAATTTGATGATAAACAATCTAATTATGATAAGTTAGTACTTAATCTAATTCCACAGGAATATCAACAAGATAAAGAAAGCTTATATGATAGAATTATGCAAATTTCAAGCTATGTTGCAGGTTTATCTGATGGATATGCTATTCGTTTACATAGAAAAATAATGGGAAATATTAGTTAAGTATATATACTAATAAGATAAAAAACGACGCTAAATAGCATCGTTTTTTATCTTATTTTTTTAAATATTTTTCTGCTGTTTTTTCAAGTTCATCATACCAGTTTTGGCCGAACTTTCTAATTAAAGCTTGTTTTACAAATTTGTATACAGGAACTTGTAATTCTTTACCTAAAGAACAAGCATCGTCGCAAATTTCCCATTTGTGGTAGTTTACGGCAGCAAATTCACTATAATCCTTTACACGAACAGGATACAAATGGCAAGAAACGGGTTTTTTCCAATCTACAATACCTTGGTTATATGCTTCTTCAATGGCACATAAGGCAGTGCCTTTATCATCAAAAATAACATAAGCACAATCGGCATCATTAATTAAAGGAGTTTCCAGTTCACCAAAATCACTAGTAATCCAAGTACCTTGTTTTTCAATAGCTTCAATTCCTTCTTTTCGTAAAAAAGGTTTAATTTTTGGGTATATTTCTTCTAAAATTATTGTTTCCTCTTTTTCAAGGGGTGCTCCCGCATCGCCATCTATACAACAAGCCCCTTTACATGCAGATAAGTTACAAACAAACTCTTTTTCTATAAGGTCTTCTGAAACGATGGTTTTTCCTAATTGAAACATAAAATGTCTTTAATATTGGGAAGTTTATATTAACTTCTTGTAAATTTAAATGCAAAAATACTAGATTGTAACATTACTTATATAATTTTGCACGCGAAAATATAGCAACTATGGACTTTAACTTCAAAGAAATCTTCACAGCCTTTATGGTATTATTTGCGGTAATTGATATTGTTGGAAACATTCCTATCATTATTGATTTACGTAAAAAAGTAGGACACATTCAATCAGAAAAAGCTTCTGTAATAGCAGGATTTATTATGATTCTGTTTTTATTCTTAGGACAGAGACTATTAAATTTAATAGGTATAGATGTACACTCATTTGCAGTGGCAGGTGCTTTTATCTTGTTTTTCCTAGCATTAGAAATGATATTAGGAATTACTCTTTATAAAGAAGATGATGAGGAAGCATTAAGTGCAACTGTTTTTCCTTTAGCTTTCCCATTAATAGCAGGTCCTGGTAGCTTAACAACACTACTTTCATTACGTGCGGAATTTAACCTTGAAAATATTATTGTAGCCGTTTTATTAAATGTAATTGTAATTTATATTGTGTTAAAAACGTCCAGAAAAATTGAAAAAGTAATTGGACCAAACGGAATAAAAATTATAAGAAAAATATTTGGTGTAATCTTGTTAGCTATAGCAGTTAAATTATTTGCGGCTAACTTTAAAATGTTAGTAGCTTAACTATGGTTTTTGATGTACTTATTGTTGGAGGAGGAGTATCAGGTATGCAATGCGCTTTAGTTTTAGGTTCTGCACTTACTAAAGAATATGCAAAAGGAAAAACAGTTGGAATTATAATGCATCAGCGTTCTTCTCACCTACAAGATGCTCTCTTTAATAATGTTTTAGGTTTAGCTCCAGAAACTTTAGGAAAAGATATTCTAGAAAGCGGTAGAAATCAGTTAAAAAATTTATACCCAGAAGTATCTCAAATTGAAAATGAAAAAGTGATAGCTGTTTTGGATGATGAAAATGGATATAAGATAATCACTAATAAAAATGAATATTACAGTAAAAAAGTTGTTATAGCCCTAAACTATTCAAAGCCTTTTGAAATAGCTGGTTTAGAACAATATGTAGAGCGTCATATTAGAGCAAATGCTATGAAAGATAGAATTCAGTTACGTAATTTCAACCACTTAATAAAAGAAGGGTTATATGTTTGCGGAACCTTAGCTGGGTGGAGAAGTCAGTTTGCAATTGCAGCAGGAAGTGGAGCAAGTGTAGCGACAGATATTTTAACAGTATGGAATGATAATGTACCTACCAAAGTACATGATAAACATAAAAAAGACTAATTATTTAAGATAGAATCATGAAGAAAATAATAGGAATAATAACAATTTTAATGTTGTTTATTAATTGTGGAGGAAGTGATAGTGATGTTGTACCAACAGAAGATAAAGTAGTAGCTGTTGATGATTCCTTTGAAGCTGAAGAAAATAAAGAGAATGTATTAGCTAGTTTTTTAGAGAATGATACTTATACTTCAGGAAATGTAAAAGTAACGTTTGAGACTAGTTCTGCAAGAAATGGAACTATAGTTAAGAGCAATAATGCTTTTATATACACGCCAGCACAAGATTTTGTAGGTACAGATTCTTTTAAGTATACTATTTGCAGTACAATTACGCCAAGTAATTGTTCTACTGCAACGGTAATCATTAATATAAATGCTTCAGCCAATGGTAATCCAGGAAGTTTTAATATCCCTTCTGAATTATCAGAATATTATAAAGATGTAGACTTTACCTTAACAGGAAGTTCTTTAAAAGATATTTTAGCTACTGAAATTATTAATAGTCATACTACCTTCTTAGATTATACGCCAGATGTTTGGAATGTATTAAAACAATCAGATTTAGACCCTAACGATAATAGCAAAGTAGTTTTAATTTATGGTCATGACGATACAGATGGTAATTATGTAACAGATAGAACTCGTAGTAAAGATGCCAATGGAGGAAATACAGGAGATTGGAATAGAGAGCATGTATACCCTAAGTCATTAGGAAATCCAAATTTAGGAACTTCAGGTCCAGGGGCAGATGCGCATCATTTAAGGCCTTCAGATGTAACTTTTAATTCTCAAAGAGGGAATAAATTATTTGCTGCAGGTACAGGGAATGCCGGAGACGTTTCAGGGAACTGGTACCCTGGTAATGAATGGAAAGGAGATGTTGCTCGTATGATGATGTACATGTACTTGCGATATGGAGATAGATGTTTACCAAAGAATGTAGCTGTCGGTTCTGTTACAGCTTCTGATAGTAATATGGTTACTTTATTGTTACAGTGGAATGCTGAAGATCCTGTATCTGATATAGAGATACAACGTAACAACGCAGTTGCTAATGCGCAAGGAAATAGAAATCCGTTTATTGATAATCCGTATTTAGCTACGGTTATTTGGAATGGTGATGCAGCTGAAAATACTTGGGAGTAGTCCCAATAACCTATTGATTCTTAATTTTTAAAAGAGTCAATAGGTTATTTTTATAAGTTCTACCAATAGGAATTTTGATGTTTTCTATATAAAGAAAAGTTCCTGTATATTTTTCAATCTTTTCTAAATTTACAATATATGATTTGTGTATTTGTACAAATTTGTTTGAATTTAGAGTTTCATTCCAGTTTTTTAATGAATCTATAATCGTCAATTTTTTTGATGAGGTGATAAAATGCACATAGTTTCGATCAGATTCTAAGTATAAAATATCGGCTAGATATACTTTATGTATAATTTTATCTATATTTAAATAAGTAGCTTCTTTTTCTGAAGTTTTTGATTTTAATAATTGACTTTCTACTTTACTAATTGCTTTTAAAAAGCGATCAAAAGAAAAGGGTTTTACCAAATAATCAACAATTGTTTCTAACTCAAAACTATTTACTGCATAATCAGGATATGCAGTTGTAATAACTATTTTAGGAGGGTTTTTAACTGTTTTTATAAAGTCTAATCCAGAAATATCAGGTAAATTAATATCTAGAAAAATAACATCAACAGTATTGTTTTTCAGAAACTCATTAGCTTGTATGGCTGTTTGAAAAGCATGTACAATTTCAGTATCTGGAATTTTACCGATATACTTTTTCAAAATAGCTTGCGCAGGCAACTCATCTTCAATAATTATACATTTCATAATTGATCTATTTTCAGTTCTATAGTAAAAACATCTCCTTTTTGATGAATGTAAAGAGAATGATTATCTGGATAAATTAATAGCAATCTCTTTTTTAAGTTTTCTAAGCCAATGGCTTTGGTATTTTTATTTGTGTTTATATTGAATTGATTACTACTTATTAAATGTAATTGATGGTTAGTAACGTTGATAAAAATACCAATCTTACTATATGCAATGCTATGTTTAAAAGCATTTTCAATAATGGTAATTAAAAGGAGTGGAGCAATTTGGTATTGATTACTATCAGTTTTATAATGGTAATCAATTTCTTTCACTCCTTCAGTTCGAATTTTTTGAAAATCGATATAGTTTTGTATGAAAAGTAGTTCTTTTTCAAGAGAAACCTTTTCAGAAATTGTCTCATATAAGACATGTTTAAGGTTTTCTGAGAGTTTTAAGATTAAATCAGGGGTTTGGTTAGGTTTGTCAATAGAATACGCATAAATCGTGTTTAAATTATTTAAGAGCACATGCGGATTTATTTGTGATTTTAAAAATTTCAACTCCATTTCTGTTCGTTCTTGGGTTGTTTGTGCTAATTTTTCTTGTCCGTCTAAAAACTTAAACAACATCCATATAAAAGAGAAAAATAATAGAGGGACTAGAGTTTGCCATAAATAATCGCTTAAGCACTTCATAATGGAACATCCACAACGTGCAAAAACATTACAGTATAGTTGAGTTGCTAAAACAGAAATAAGAACAAAAGCAATTCCGTATAACACATACCATTTCTTTTTAACGAATAGCGGTAACAATAGTTGATTGTTAGTATATACGATAATGATAAGAATAAAAAAGTACTGTAAAAAAGGGTTTTCTGCCCAGTAATACTGGGTAAATACAAAAAGAGAGATAAAGATAAATAAAGCCCAAAAAAGTAGGTGGATTAGAATTTCAGCGCTATGTTTTTTTAAAAGGCTCATTGTGTATTTCAAAGTAAACAAAATATAAGCTGTAATCAAAGCAGAAAGTACCAACGACATTTTTCTTTGTATCAATAACATGTTATAAGTTGTTTGTACATGTTTTAAAGTAGTGTATACGATTAGTTTTTTTATGGGGATATATTAAGATAAATTCGAAGAAATAAAATATTTATTACTAACTAAAAATATTAAAAATGAGAAATACTGTATTATGTGTAATTGTAGGATTAATGGCAATCATGGCAAACGCTCAAGAGTTTCAATTTGAAACAGCATCAATCGATTACGGAAAAATTAAACAAGGCGCTGATGGGGTTCGTGTGTTTGAGTTTACAAATATTGGTACTGAACCGTTGATTATAAAAGATATTAAATCCACTTGTGGGTGTACAGTTCCTAAAAAACCAGAAAAACCAATTATGCCAGGTGAAAAAGGGCAAATAGAAGTATTATATGATACAAGAAGAGTAGGAGGGTTTTCAAAAGCCATTACGATTATATCGAATGCTAAAGCATCTAGAAAAATGTTAAAAATAAAAGGGCATATTGAAAAAGAGAAAGAAAAAGATAGAGTTTAATAATTTAAAAGCCTGAGTTTATAAGCTCAGGCTTTTTATCTCTAATTGGAGATATGATTGATTTAGTAATAGATAGCCCCCCCGGATTACCATATTGTAATCATCGGAGACAAATGTATATGCTTTTCATTTCTTTAAATTTAAAAAAGGCATAAGTGTGTAAATATTAAGTATAAAAGAAGGTATAAAAAAACCGAAGCATTAGCCTCGGTTTTTTTATGTATAGGTGTTTTATTTTATCCTTTAAAGCTAGCTTTTAAGAACTCTGAGTTCATACGAGCAATGTTTTCTAAAGAAATTCCTTTCGGGCATTCAATTTCACAAGCTCCAGTATTAGTACAGTTACCAAAACCTTCTAAATCCATTTGAGCAACCATGTTTTTAACACGCTCAGTCGCTTCAACCTGTCCTTGAGGTAATAAAGCATATTGAGATACTTTTGCTCCAACAAATAACATGGCAGATGAGTTTTTACAAGTAGCAACACAAGCACCACAACCAATACATGTGGCAGCATCCATGGCTTTATCAGCATTTTCTTTAGGAACCAAGATAGCATTCGCATCTGTGGTGTTTCCTGATGTGTTTACTGAAATATAACCGCCTGCTTGTTGAATTCTTTCAAAAGAACCTCTATCAACCACTAAATCTTTAATTACTGGAAAAGCAGCAGCTCTAAATGGTTCAATTGTAATAGTATCTCCATCGTTAAACATACGCATGTGCAACTGACATGTAGTTACTCCACGATCTGGTCCGTGTGCTTCACCATTAATGTACATAGAACACATACCGCAAATTCCTTCACGACAGTCGTGGTCAAATGCTACAGGCTCTTCACCAGCATTAACTAATTGTTCGTTTAATACGTCCATCATTTCTAAGAAAGACATATGCTCGGAAATATCGGTCACCTTATATTCGACCATTTTCCCTTTATCGTTCGCTCCTTTTTGTCTCCAAATTTTTAGCGTAAGATTCATGTTACTCATATCTCTTTTCTTATTTGTATGAACGTTGTTTTAGTTCAATATCGTTAAACTCTAATTCTTCTTTGTGTAATACAGCATCAGCTGGTTCTCCTTTATACTCCCAAGCAGAAACGTAAGCAAAGTTTGCATCATCACGTTTTGCTTCTCCTTTTTGAGGTCCGTCTAATTCAACAGACTCTTCTCTAAAGTGTCCTCCACAAGACTCAGTTCTGTTTAAGGCATCTTTAGCAAATAACTCTCCTAACTCTAAGAAATCAGCAACTCTTCCTGCTTTTTCTAATTCTGGGTTCATTTCATTTGCACCTCCGGGAACTGTTACATTCTTCCAGAAATCTTCACGTAACGCTTTAATTTCAGCCATCGCTTCTTTTAAACCTTGTTCGTTACGTGCCATTCCACATTTTTCCCACATAATTTTTCCTAATTTCTTGTGGTAGTAATCTACAGAATGCTCTCCTTTATTGTTAATAAAGAAATCAATACGATCTTTAACCGCTTTTTCAGCTTCTTCAAATTCTTTAGTTTCAGTTGAAATTTTACCTGTACGGATATCGTTAGATAAATAATCACCAATTGTGTAAGGTAACACAAAGTATCCGTCAGCCAAACCTTGCATTAATGCAGAAGCTCCTAAACGGTTAGCACCGTGATCAGAGAAGTTTGCTTCACCAATAGCATAACAACCATCAATAGTAGTCATTAAGTTATAATCTACCCAAATTCCACCCATGGTGTAGTGAGTTGCAGGATAAATCATCATTGGTGTTTTGTATGGATTGTCATCTACAATCTTTTCATACATTTGGAATAAGTTCCCGTACTTAGCTTCTACTATTTTTTCACCTTCAGCAATAATTTTCTCTTGTGAAGGGTTTTTAATTCCATGTAATTTACATTGCTCTTTACCATAACGCTCAATAGCTGATTTAAAATCTAAGTAAACAGCTTCACCAGTAGCATTTACACCATAACCAGCATCACAACGCTCTTTTGCAGCACGAGAAGCCACATCTCGAGGTACTAAGTTACCAAAGGCAGGATATCTTCTTTCTAAGTAGTAATCTCTATCTTCTTCAGCAATTTGAGTTGGTTTTAATTTTCCTTCTCTAATAGCTAATACATCTTCCATTTTCTTAGGAACCCAAATACGACCATCGTTACGTAACGATTCAGACATTAGGGTTAGTTTAGACTGATAGTCTCCCGAACGAGGAATACAAGTTGGGTGAATTTGCGTGTAACAAGGATTCGCAAAGAATGCTCCTTTTTTGTGAACTTTCCAAGCAGCTGTAGCGTTAGATCCCATTGCGTTGGTTGATAAGAAATATACATTTCCATATCCACCAGAAGCAATTACTACTGCATGTGCAGAGTGACGCTCAATTTCACCAGTAACTAGGTTACGAGCAATAATACCACGAGCTTTTCCATCAACAATTACCAAATCTAACATTTCATGGCGATTGAACATTTCAATCTTACCACGAGCAATTTGACGGTTCATTGCCGAATACGCTCCTAATAATAACTGCTGACCAGTTTGACCTTTCGCGTAGAAGGTACGAGATACTAATACTCCACCAAACGAACGGTTATCTAATTGACCACCATAATCACGTGCAAAAGGAACTCCTTGAGCCACACATTGGTCAATAATATTTGCAGAAACCTCAGCTAAACGATAAACGTTTGCTTCACGAGAACGGTAATCTCCACCTTTTACTGTATCATAAAATAAACGGTAAAAAGAATCACCATCACCTTGATAGTTTTTTGCTGCGTTAATACCACCTTGTGCTGCAATAGAGTGTGCACGACGAGGTGAATCTTGGTAAGCAAAAGCTTTAACGTTATATCCTAATTCTGCTAACGTTGCAGAAGCAGAACCACCCGCTAAACCAGTACCCACTACAATAACGTCAATTAAACGTTTGTTAGCAGGGTTTACCAAGTCAATTTTATCTTTATAAGTTGTCCATTTATCTTTTAATGGACCTTTTGGAATTTTTGAATCTAAAGTTGCCATACTTGTTGCGTATTAGTGATTGAAATGATGAAATAATGCAATAATTACGAATCCTAACGGAATTAAGATTGCGTAAAGCTTACCAAAAGTTTTCAATCCTTTAGTATATTTATTATTTGCTCCCACAGATTGGAAAGCAGAATTAAATCCGTGTAATAAATGTAATGCTAAGAAAACAAAAGCAATTACATAAGCACCAACTCTAATTGGGCTTAAAAACTTGTGCTGTAGTTCGTGGAAGTATCTAAACTCACCATCGTGTAAACCACTCCAGTCACCTTGAATAAATTTGGTGTTGATTTCTGGAAACCAAAAATCGATAAAGTGTAATACAATAAAAGCTAAAATAGCAGCACCACTGTAAATCATGTTTCTACTCATCCAAGTAGAGTTTGCAGCTCCATTATTTTTAGCATAGCTAACCTTACGAGCACTTTTGTTTTTAATTTCTAAGACGAATCCCATTACAAAGTGAAATACCACACCAAATATTAAAATTGGTTGCATTACATATTGAATTAACGGGTTTGTTCCCATAAAGTGCGACAGTTTGTTAAATGTAGCTCCGTTATCTGGAAAAATCGAAGTAATGTTAATTGCAAAATGTTGTAATAAGAAAAACATCAGGAAGAATGCCGAAAGTGCCATGGCAAACTTTCTTCCGATAGAAGATTTTAGTAATCCGCTCATTATTTTGTTTATTGATTAAATAATAGCACAAATTTAAGAGGATGACAGTACTTGAACAAACTTTACGAATTGTTTTCTTAAATATTTAGAATGGGTTTAAATAGTGATTTAAGAAAACAGTTTTTTTGATATTTGTAGAGGAAAAAATGAGAGTGAATTTAAGCTTTTTTTCATGTATGGGGTTTCAAAAACCGTATTTTCTAAATGTTAAATTTACTCTTGGGTTTAAATATTCAGGGTTTTCGGGTAGGCTGTGTTCGTAGTATTCTTGACAATCTTTTTTCATAACTAATAAACTCCCATGCTCCAGAAGTATATTGTTTTCAATCATCGTTTTATTTTCTCGAAGATAAAACATACGTTCTTCACCTAAACTAAGGGAAGGAATAATATCAGTATTTCCAAAAGCAACTTTATCTGAATGATAATCAATGCCAGAATTTCCATTAGGATAATAAATACATACACAAGTTTTAAATTCTTGTCTAGTGTGTTCTTCAACTTGCTTTTTTAAAGGAAGCATATATTTTGGCCATATCATAGTGTTTCCCCAAGCTGATTTTTGAAAAACATTTTTCTCCATTAAATCAGGGTCAATAAACATTAATTTACCAAAGTTGTATTTAATTACCTTATCAGATGAAAGTCTCATTTCCATCATATTTGTAAGTTCAGACAGGCTTATTAATTGTTTAAATAACTCTGTAGCATCTTTTTCAGTTAAAAAATTAGGGCTGTAACTGATAACATTGTTAAGGCTGGTTAACATTTTATATTATTCGTTGATGGTTAGGTTCATTATTGATGCCAGTTCTTCAGGTTTTTCAAGAGGAACCATATGACCACAATTTTTAATCATTACGTATGTTCCTCTTTCAGTTTTATTGGCAAACTCTTTTAGTTTTTTTGGGTTGATAAGCGCATCATTTTCGGCAGCAATAAAAAAGATAGGGATGTTTAAATTTAAAACTTCTTGTGAAATATTTAATCTAGTTGAAGTTGCTTTTAACTGACGAAGTAGTACGTCTTTTCCTAAATCGGCATCCATTTTTTTAATAACAGAAATAATTTCGGAATTACGGTGATTATCTGGGTGTAAAAACTGTTGAATTCTTGCTTGAGAGATTCCTTTGTAGGTGTGTTTTTCTAAAAAGTCAATAGTGCTTTTTCTTAGTTGAATTTCTGAATCACTCAATCCATCAGTATTGGCAGCAACTACAACTAACTTTTTTACTTTTTCAGGATAATGAGCACTAAAGTTCATAGCGGAAAACCCACCTAAAGAAAACCCAATGATAGTGGCTGGTTCTTCAACGTGATTCAGTATCATTTGATTAATTTCCTCAAAAGAATTAGCAGGAGTAATATCAATATGGACTGGCAATATGTTTTTTAGTTTAGGAAAAACATATTGCCATAAATCTACCGTACACATGGTGCCTGAAATTACATATACTTTTTGCATTTATCTATTTATAATTAGAGCTAACCAAACATTTGTTATTCTTCCACTTGCCAATTAATATTTTTTTTGAAATAACCTCATTATTACAAGTTAGAAAATTACCGTTTTTATCTTTTTTAATAATTTTTAATTTTCCTTGATGAATGGCATTGATTACTCTGTAAATCAATCCATTTTTAGGAAGGTTACCACCTTTTTTGGAAAGTGTTAAACCAACTTCGTTGTTAAATAAATCCATTTCTGAAGAAATCTGATCAGGAATAACACCGTCCTCTAATTTTCGCTCTTTGTATGTTTTATAGTTATCTTTTTCGTGAGCTTTACCAAGTGAACGAGCTGCATTTTCTCCAATTTGTTGTCGTAATAAAGCCATCCAAAAAGCATGACGAAATGCATCTACTTGTCCGCCTGCATGATCTCCGTCTAGTAGGGGAGAAACTCTTAGAGAGTCACTTACTCTTGATGCTTCACGTGAAACAATAAAAGCTTTTTTTGCTTTAAAAGGATGGAGTAGTACCCATGTTTTTTGAGCTCCTTGTAGTTTTTTAAATTGTTGCCAGTTGGATTGGGCGCTGGTGTAAAAAGGGAGTAAAAGAACTAAAAAAAGCAGTTTTTTAAGCATAAAAATTAATTTTTACTGCTAATTTGCTCTTCTAATTCAACAATTTTACTTTCTAAATCGTGTAATCTATCATAAACATCAACAGGTTCAGGCATTTGTTTAGAGGCGAACATAGTTACATACCAAACTTCCATAATTTCCTCAGCATTTATGGTATAAGTAGGGTAGTTACCATCTTTATTATCACTTTTTAAAATAAGTTTACCTCTTTCTTCTATTCTATTAATTACACGTTTTAAAACAATACCATCATTCTTACTTACAATTACATATACACGACCATCTTTAATATCATGTAAATTTTCAACATATTTTCCAAAAACTAAATCTCCATCAAAAAAAGTACGCACCATAGAGTTTCCTTGTACTTCAAAACAACGAAAGGTGCCATTGTTAAGATGAGGCATATTAAAAGAAGGAAGTTGTTCTATATAATTTGAATCTCCATAACCATTTAAATAACCAGCTCTTGCTTGTATAGGAACATAAACCACGTTTTCATTACCTGAAGAATTCACAGAAACAACCTGAGGAACTCCAGAATATGTTTGAATATTTGTAGGTTCTGTTTTTAGCATTATATCACTTTTTCCAAATAAATAATCAGGATTAATGTTGAATTCATTAATAATAGAAGTAAGAACATCGTAACCAGGTTTTGTTTTTTTTCTACTACCGTCAGATTGAGGCCTCCCATTAATAATGCTATCTATAGTGGTTCCAGTAACACCTATTTTTTTTGAAAAAGAAAAGTTATTTAAGTTAAAAGCATCTCTAATTGCTGCTATTTTTTCGGAAATTCCCATAACATTTTATGTTTTTACATATTGCAAAAATAATTAAACTTTTGTTTGTTTAAATGTGTAATATGTTTTATATTTGCCTCGTTAATGAATTGCTAATATACAAAAAAATTGTAATAATCAAACATTTGTGTGGTTTTAGCGATTGTGTTTTTAAGATTTCAACTTGATTTTCTTCACTTTTTTGAAATCTATACTCGTTTATTCAAACATTTTTTTGAATAAAACAAAAATCAAGAAAAAAAGAACTGTTAGAAAAGCAACTAAACAGGGCTCTTTTTGAGCTTGATTAAAAAATTAATTAAATTTTATAAAAATGAGTAAAAAACCAATCAAATCAAACCTATTTAGGTTTGTAACATTACGTAGTCCACAATTAATTGAAGACAAAGAAACTGGATTTGTTTCCTTTCCAGAAGAAAAAAAAGCAGAAAGTTTAGCTTTTCAAGCAATACAAGGAGCTACTACAGATGAAGAAAGAAAAACAGCATTAAAAGGAGCTTATAGTACGAATTTTACACCAATAGCTAGTAGGGTAGAGATTAAAAATTTACACGAAGCGTTATATCAGTTTTCTGGATGGTTAGTGCGCAATAAGACAGTATTATCGTATGCTGGTATTGATGCTAATTTATATGCAGCACAAGAACTTACTGTTGATGAAGAGTTAGTTTTATGGGAAAACTTATTTCATCAAACCATTAATAAGGAATCGGCTATTGTTCGAGAAGGACTGATTCAAATGTTGGTAGCGAATAAGTTTTTAAAAGCATTTAATGTATTTACTAACAGCTTTTCACAAGAAACAGAGGGGGAAATTGTTTTTACAGAAGAAAATGAAAAAGAATTTGTACGTAGAGCGAATGCAAGTGTTATTGTGCCTAAAGAAGTGGTTATTTCAGATCAACAATTTGAAGGAGGAGCTACAAACATAAGTCCTAGTTCATCAGAGTATTTGACATCTAGTTTACAGGTTGAGATGGCTAAAACACGTTTACAACAATATGAACTAGGTTTAAAGGAAATTGAAAAAGCTGAGTATGTTTATAATAAAAGTGAGCAGGTACGATATAAAGAAGCTTTACAAGCTCATGAATTAGCTGTAGAAGATATAAAAAACGCAGCTCAACCAACGATTCAAACAATTGTAGACGCTAAATCAGGATTTGAAAAAAGATTAGAAATATATCCAGATTTAGAATTGCCTAAGTTTGAATTTGAAAAAGCAGAAGAGATTAGTAGAGCTGCGGACGGTACAACGACAACTACTTTTCAGTATTCAGAAGGGACTAAAGATTTATTAAATTCTGAAGGACTCAAATTATATGATAATTTTTATGAGGCAAAAACGGTTCTTAGACAAAAAATAAAAGAAGAGAATCAGAAAATTTTAGAAAACACTCCAGAAAAAGTGAGAGCTGTTTCTATTCAAGGAGGTACTCTAAATTATAACCTTAGTAAAAGTACACCACTGTACTCTTATTCGGGAGATGTTTTTGGTCAAATGGGGAAAGGATCAAAAATTATTATGTTTTTAAAGGTTGAAGATTCTACTAATGTAAGAGTAACACAGGCAAGTTATACTTTAGATGATGTTGATGCTCAGGTACCGTATACTGGTACTTCATTTAAGAGTAGTCCTGCTAGTTTTGATGATACGTTGTTACGAATTGAGTTATTTCCAGAAAATTTACAACAGTTAATTTCAGGACCTGTATTTGGTTTGAACGGTAGTTTTGTTTTAAGTAACGGAGTGTCGTTAGAGTTTAAAAACATTATGTTTCAGGTTAAGTTTGATGATGGGTACTATGAAATAACTAACAATTTTGTTGGTCAATGTATAGTTAGTGGTAATGCTTCAGGGGATACAAGTAATGATGGAAAAGGTGTTCTTTATGGAATATCTCAATTAGGAGTAGCAGATTTTAGGCGAGTAGAACAAGAAGTGTGTTGCTATGTGCCCGGAGAAGTGTCGCACATAGAAAATATCATGGCACGCGAATATAAAGAACGTTCTACTAGGGACTTAAGAGTTTCAGAAACAACTACGGAAACAACAACAGAAAAAGAAGTAGAAAACTTGACGGACACTACCTCAACAGAACGTAATGAAATGCAAAACGAAGCGTCGTCTATTGTAAATAGTGATAATGCTACTAGTTTTGGAGCAAATGCAAGTGTGTCTGCTGAATTTGCTAAAACTAGATTTTCTGCAGGAGCTAATTATAATAACTCTTCATCAACTTCTGCTTCTGATTCTAATTTACAAGCGCAAACGTATGCTCAGGAGGTAACAGAAAGAGCTTTAGAACGTGTGGTTCAGAAAATTAGTACCAAACGTACGTCTCGTATATTACGAGAATATGAAGAGAATAATACTCATGGATTTGATAACCGTAAAGGAGATAAACACGTTACAGGAGTGTATCGTTGGGTAGATAAGATTTATAAGAATAAGTTGATAAATTATGGTAAACGCTTAATGTATGAATTTGCGTTACCAGAACCTGCGAAGTTTTATATTGAATCATATTTGAAAAATGGCGGAGAAAATGAAAAAACACCAACAGGATTTGATATTTTGGGAAAACCTGTTCATCCAAGTGGTTTAAGAATGTATGCGATTAATAACTCAAAAGAATTAAACCAAAACAATTATCAGTATTTAGCTTCGATTTATAATGCAGAGGTTGAAACCGCACCAGTTAATGAGATTTATGTTAGTGAATCTTTTAAATTAGATTCGACTAAAACTATTAACGCTTATGAATCATCTTCAATTGAAGGGGATGTAAAATTACCTGAGGGTTATGAGTCGGTTGAAGTTAATGTAAGTTATACAGGTGTGGAGGATGATAAAGCTGCAAATGCAAAAGGGTTCTTTATTAATGTAGGAAGCATTAAAATAACAGATAGAGAAAATCAACCGAAGTTGCATAAAGAGGTTACTAGAACAATGTCAGGACATACAGGTAATGTTGCTGTTTCTGCTACACAAGTTGATTTTTTTACAGGTAGTTTAAATGTAGTTATAAAGTGTAGGGTAGATAGAAAAGGTATTGAAAAATGGCAAAATGAAACTTATAAAGCTATTATAGATGCTTATAATGAGCGTTTAAAAGAATATGAAGATTTAAAAAAATCTCAAGAAACTGAAAAAGAGCCTAATGAAAAGAAAAAAGAACTAAGTTCTCAAATAAACCGTAGTATTGAAAAGCGTGAATTAAAACGTATTGCTATCGATTTAATGACAAAACCTTTTGATGTTGTTACCGCTCAAGATAATTATAAAGAAGAAGGTAAAGAAGTGGATGCCAAACATGTTGTAAGAACGGCTAAATTTCAAAAGCACGCTGAAACAGTTAAGTTTTTTGAACAAGCATTTGATTGGGAAATTATGGCGTATACATTCTATCCTTATTTCTATGGAGCAGAAGGTAGTTGGGATGCTAATTTTGAGTACAACGAAGGTAGCGATCCTATTTTTCAAGCCTTTTTACAAAGTGGTATGGCAAGATCAGTAGTACCGGTACGTCCAGGTTTTGAAGAAGCTGTAAACTGGTATATGAAAACTGGTGAAATTTGGAATGGTCAAGGAATGGTTACCGATATGGATGACGATTTATATGTTTCTGTTGCAGAAGAAATGCAAACTATTGAAGGTGAAGTAGAAGGTGCTTGGGAAACTCGTGTACCAACAACGTTAACCGTGTTACAGGCAGATTCTGTAGTATTAAATGAAGGAGGTTTGCCGTGTAATCCAGACTGTGAAGGTCAAGGCTTATTTGATGTAAGTACCTATAAGATAGGAGATGGACCAGATGGTGTAGATTACGATATTGTAGGCGATACCAACAATGTAGCATAAGTGCAGTAAAAATGTTTGTTAAACAAACATTTTTCTATACACACAGTCACAAACCTCACCCTATATTTTTTTACGTCATTACGAAAAAAAATGAAGCAACCTATGTATCAAGAGTTTTAAACTTAAAGGGTTGCCAAGTATAGCTCGTAATAACACTTCTAATACTCTTCTCTTTGCTTTAAAAGAGAAGAGCTGGGTGAGGTTTGTTTTTTATTAATTATAAAAAATAAAAAATATGCATGCTCATGAATATGGAAGCAAACATTTTAAACACAAAACCAATTTTAAAGATTTGGTGGTGTTTTCAGATGTTCAGCAACAAAAAATAAAAGAAACTGCAGTTCCAAGTCCCAATATATATGTAGAAATAGAAAAAGGAGTAAAAACTGCAAATAAATGGTTACTACATTTTAATAGTCGATTGTCTGGTGAATATGGAGATTTTTTTCTAGAAAATAATTCGCCTTATGGGCAAATTAATAAACTGCAATATGAAGAAAATGATGAAAACTTTGCATTTATTCAAAATACCATTGTTGATTTTCAAAACGGAACATTGCCTTATTATAAAATTAATGAAAAGTTTTATATCCAACTTGATAATAGTATCGATTTAGAGGAGGTAATTGTAAATGCAACCCCTTCACCAACTACCAGAGATGTTAAAAGTATCCAATATGAAGCTTTTACAACTGTATTTATTTCTGAAGATGGAGCGCAATTATTACAAGCTTATGAAGCGATACAAAATGTAAGTGCACACGAGGTAGTTATTTTTATTGAACGCAGTTCAGGAAGTAACCTTTTCGGAACAGTGTTTAGAATAAAAAAAGGGAAAAATGTAAATTCTCTTATAGAAACGAACAGAATTCGCATAGCGGAAATTGTTAGAGCTTATGGAGTAGATGTATTTACGAACGAGCTAAGTAAAATGCTGGAACAAGAACTTAAAAAATCAACAGAGAGCGATTTTTATTTGGTATTGAAAAAAGGAGGGCAAATAGTACGTTGGGGAGCGGATGTTACTTTAAGTAACTTGTCTAAATTCTTAAAAAGCTCAGGCGAAGAAATAGGTAAGTTACAGTTAGGTGAAAGCTATTGGAAAACAACGGATGAAGGAAAAGAGAACTCAAAATACAATCCGTTATTGCCCAAGTTTAATATTAATGAGAGTTTTTCTTCCGAGGAATTGGCAAATTCAATTTATAAAAATTATGTAGTTCCTGTTGAAGCTCCAATTGTAACGTTTGCAGAGCGATTTAACAAACATTGGTTGTTTAAAGAGCTTATGCCTTTTAAAAGTGAACGTATTACTAAGTTATTTAAGCACGTACCAGGCATACTTAAAGAGTTTTTAGATGGTGTAAAAGAAAACGTACAAAACACCTACGATTTTATTAACGGATTGTTAGTAGGGCTTATTAATAGTATTATTGATTTCTTTAAATCTATCTTTGATATTTTAGCTATTTTGGTAGATGTTTTAAACGGCGTTATCCAAACAGGAAAGTTCTTTGAAAAACCAGGTCATTACCTACGTTTATTAGCAGAAGGTTTTGAAAACCTTATCGATTTAGTACTCAATACCTTCACGTTAACAAACCTAAAAGCATGGATGCAGTTTTTAATAGAAATGCCTATAACTACTGCTAAACTATTAATAGGTTTATTTGTTAAGGCATCCAATACAAAAATCACGATAGATCCAGGTGCTTTAGGGTATTATATAGGGTTTTTGGTTGGTTTTATAGCTTCGGAAGTAGTACAGTTTATCGCTACTGGAGGAACAGCCAATATAGCCAAAGCAACCAAAGCAGTATTAAAATCGTATCAAGAGTTAGCGAATGTAGTAGCTAAAAAAGTGGTAAAAACAGCAGAAATAACAGTAGATGTAGTTTTAGCTGCGATTAGAAAGCTTAAAGAATTTGCTAAAAACTTTGCGAAACATTTAGATAATCTTAAAAAATGGATTGGAGAGTTTATAGAGAAGCTTGTGAGTACAGCAAACCAATTATTTAAAGGCTTCGAAGCTGTTTTAGAATTATTGTATGATTTGGGAATTGTTATTTTTGAGAAGCTAGATCCTAATACAGGAGAAGTTTTAGTAAGCCCTGACGGAGTTATTTACACTGTTAAGCAAGGAGATAAAACCATTTTAGAAGGGACTGAAGATGCTATTCGGAAATTTGCTAAAAAGATTGATGAAATTCGTTCCAGCGGAGGAAATAGCAAAAAGAAAGTTCAAAGTTATTTGGATGATACTTGGAAGTATTTTGATAAGGTGGGAGCGTCACAATTTCTTTATAAAAAAACTAAAGAAATGATTAACCTGTATAAAACAGGAAGAAAAGTGGATTTTGAAAAGAATGTGAAATATTTAAGTAAATCTGAGGTTGATGAATTAGAGATTTTTGTACAGTATGATAAGATAGTTGATGTTAAAGGAAACCTAATAGATACAAATAATAGTATTTCGATAGCGGAAGATGGTTTTAAGGCTATAACAAATAGAGCGATTTTTGTAATGTCAGATAGAGGAGAAATATATCTTTCTAAGTTGAATAAATATGGTGAATTTCATCATTCGAGTTTTTTACAAGGGGGAAAAGTTTCTGCGGCGGGAGAAATTGTTATAGAAAAAGGTGTTATAAAAGAGATTACAAATAATAGTGGGCATTATCGTCCTCTTTTAAAAGATGTTAAAGAGAATATATTAAAAGAACTAGAGAATAGAGATTATTTATTTCATAATGGCTTAGTTGGTGAGGAAAAAGAAATAGTAATAAAATTTATAAACTTTTAGAAAAAATGGAAGAACAAAAAATAGAAGAAGCTTTACATTCTGCAATTTACGGGAAAAATATAAAAAAAATTAAAGAACTTAAAGATTTCTTTAAAGATATAGAGAAAGGAGATATCTCAGGTATAGATATTGAGCTTTTAAAGAGTAAAAAAGAAATATTTAGATGGATAGTGGATAATCCAAATTATGATTTTAATAAACTGTTTGATAATTATTTTTTGATTAATAATAATTATTCTAATAATGATATTTATGAATATGCAAAACTGTTTTATGAAAGGATTCAGTTTTTTATAGATAAGTATGATAAAAAGGAATTTATTATAAAGTATGAAGATTTTGATTAAAGAGTTTTAATATATTTATTAAAAGCCATCATTAAAAACGAGTACATATTTTCTATAAGCTAAACATTGTCAAGGAAACGAATTGAGGTAATCTTAAATTAAGGAGTAAAAAAATGATTTATACAATTTTTGGATATACTCAAAAAGATAAAGCTAAATTAGCTGAAATTCTTTCAGAAAAATTAGAGATAGAATTAGTTAAAGATTTTTATGAGGATGAAGATCCCTATGTTTTTTTCGAAAAGAAAAGAGTTTAGTTGATTATTTATGTATTAAGAAGCAATTTAGAGTAGGTGATTCTTAGGGTAATGATTATCATAAAATTTGTCCTTGGGCTGTTGAGATAAATTTTACTAGTCTATCAAGTTTTGAAAACACTTCGCGAGCAGAAAAGGTAAGAGAGCTTTTAAAGGATTTTTCTGAAATTAAGGAAATTGATTTTCGGAATGGAGTATAGATGTTTAAGATGTGATAATTAAGTAAATTATGATTACAAAAGAAGAGGCTTATAAAATAGCTTTAGAAGTTTTAAAGAAAGAGGATATTGAGTATTTCAGTATAGATGATGTTAATGACATTAGATTTGAGTCTAAAGAAGAATTAGGGTATCCCATTCCAGTTGGAAAATTTAAAGGAGAAAAAATAGATCTTTTTATCGTGACTTATGGTGAGTATTGGGGGCTTGAAGAACGAAGCATGTTTATAGATATAAATGCCGAAACAGGGGAGGCTTTATATATTACTACTCCTCATGATTTTATAGAATTGGGATAGAAAAACTCTTTTAAAGGTTCTTTAATAGAATTTAAGAGATAGAAATAAAAACCGCCTAAAAGTTAGGCGGTTTTTTTATGTAAAAAGTTATAGGGGATTTTCAAGAATATCTCTAAATTAAAACATAATGCAAAATACTTGTAATTTGTTTTGTTTTTAATTGTAATATGTTGTATATTTGTCTTGCTTTTCTAACAGTTCATTGTTATTTATTAATCTTTAATGTAAGCAGAAACGAAAAAAAAGTTATGATTAACCCCTTTCAGGTCTAGAAAAAGAAAAAGAATCAACAACTTACAAGTTTTGTCTGCAAACGCTTTAAAAAAATTAAACATTTGTATGAATAATTTAATATCAGTAGCGTTATCGCAATATGGAGTCAAAGAGGTGAAAGGCTCAAAAGATCATCCTCAAATTATAAACTATTTTACTTCATTAGGTTTTGATGGAGGAAAATTTAAAGATGAAACCGCTTGGTGCAGTGCCTTTGCAAATTGGGTAGCTAAAAAAGCAGGTTATGAACACACAAACCAGCTAACTGCACGCAGTTGGTTGTCGGTAGGAGACTCTACTACAAATCCAGAACCAGGAGATGTGGTGGTTTTATGGAGAGAAAATCCTAGTAGCTGGAAAGGACATGTTGGGTTCTTAATTAAAGAAACCAGACGATATGTGTATCTATTAGGAGGTAATCAAGGAAATAGTGTAAGTATTAAAGCATATCCTAAAAACAGGGTATTAGACTTTAGAAAACTAAAAAAGAATGGATAAATTTTCGCATTTCATTTTTTGGTTGCTTGCTTTATTGTCGCCTTTAAATGGAGTGTTAACTACCATGATGTTACTAATCGTAGTTGATTTTATTACAGGAGCCTATGCCTCTTTAAAATTACAAATACCTATAAAAAGCGAACGAATTGGACATACCATTTCTAAGTTTGTTATTTATAACTTGGTAATTATATCAGCTTATTTTTTAGAAAAACACATTGTAAATGAAGTTCCTTTTTTAAAAATAATAGCAGGATTTATAGCTATTACAGAAACAAAGTCAATTTTAGAAAACTACAACAAAATTTATGGAGTAAACCCCTTTAAAGCATTGCACAGTTTGTTAAAACAAGCGGGTATGCAAGGTACCTTAGAGCAAACAACCGAAAAACAAAAAAACAACGACAAAGAAAAAGTTTAGTCGCTAACACTTTTTTTAGCGACTCTTTTTTATCAAAAACAATTTAAAAACGATAAAAAAGAACAAAAATGAAACAAAACAAAGAAACATTAAAACAATTTTTTGAAACAGGCGACAAGCCAACCCAACAACAATATTCCGATTTAATTGATAGCTATATCGATGCCAAACAACCCGAAGGAGAACCCAACCGAAGGTTTGTAATTGACGAAACAGGAGAGGTAAGTGTAACTTCTGAACAGCAAGTTCCAACTTACCAAGCAGGAACTAATATTATGATTGATGAAACAGATCCTTTACAACCAGTGATTAATACAGCTCCTAGAGTTAATATTACAGAAGGTGTATTTACACCTAGTTTTTTTGCTACAGGATCTTCATTTTCAGTACAACAAGTAAAAGGTGAGTATTATACTATTGGAGACCGTGTTTTTGTTGATATAATATTATCAGGCGTAACGTCTGATGGTCAAGCTACTTATGGAGAAGTATATATAGCACCTAACATTGATGGTTTCCCCATTGGTGTATCTGTCTCAGGAACCGTTTATAATATACAAGCTCATGAGAATTATGGTTGTTATGTAAGACATGATTTAGGAAGAGTAAATATTAAAGATAGGGTTTGGGATAATGAAACGTTATACATAAACTTCTCATATACATCAAAGGAGATATTAAGCTAGTTGTATTAAAAATAATTAACAAAAAGTATAGCCACTAGCAAATCCAGTTTTTAGCGGCTCTTTTTTATCAAAAACAAATTTAAAAACGATAAAAAAGAACAAAAATGAAACAAAACAAAGAAACTTTAAAGCAATTTTTTGAAACAGGCGATAAGCCAACACAACAACAATATGCCGATTTAATTGATAGTTATATAGATGCCAAACAACCCGAAGGAGAAGCCAACCGCAGATTTGTCATTGATGAAACAGGAGAGGTTAGTATTGCTTCTGAGCAACAAGCACCTGAATATACATTATCTCCCATTTCTGGAACTAACACCGTTGATTTATTAAAAGATGGCGTAAGCGTTTCACAAATTGACTTAACGCCTTATTTAGATAATATAAATTTAGCACGATTGGTAAGTGGAGAAGTACAAGGAAACAACCTTATTGTTAAAAGAGATGATGATAGTGCTTTTAGTATTGATATATCTTCATTAGTGGGGACTATTGGAACAGAGCTGTCAGTCATTGAAACGACTTATGATGACTTATTAAATTTAATATCAACAAATAGTTTAGTACCAGATCAAGAATACTCTTTTGATTTTAAAAATATCTATAAACAGATTGATACAGATGTTATTAAGCAAGATTCACCTGTTGAAAAACTAGTCGTAAAAGCAGAAACTAATAATACTTTATTTTCTACAGCAAGAAGTTTAACCTATGTAAATGATAAAGTTGAATATGATGTATCTACTGTAACATTTGATGGAGTAGATGAGGCAAACAGTCCTGTAACAAATATAGCTAACCAAGGAACTATTTTGAATAGGATTGACAAGGAGTTAGAAATTGAAACTCCTTACGATTTTAGAACAGAAAAATTTGTAAGATATAAAGGTTCAATACCTGTATATGATTCATCAATTAGTTATCCTAGATATAGTTTGGCAAAAGCTCCAGAAGATTTGAGTTATATGAGAGTAGCTTATAAAAATGATAATTCTTCTGCAGGTGACAATATAAATAACCTGTTTTATTGGAATAGGCAACCTTTTGGTACTACAACTACTTTTTTTGAAGACTATAATTACACAAAAACTAAAGCTTACATGAATATTGTTATTGATGTAAACGACTCACAAGAGTATTTAACTTTTTCTAATACAGCAATTCCTACAAAAGAACAAGCTTGTAAGGTAAAGCTTCATAATAGAAATATAGTGATTAAAGGTAAAGCTTTTGATTGTGAGATAAAGTATGTTAATTCAGAATATAATGAAGGAGTTACTATAACCAATTGTACAGAAGTTAGACTGATGGTAGGTAGAAATGAAACAAACTCTTCAGCAGCACCTGGTACTGTTTTTTTAGGAAGTATAACAGAGATGCAAAAAAAGTTGGTGAATATAAGTGGAAATACAGTAGTTTTTAACTTAAGTAATTTAGAGATTCTTAATGGAGAAACAGAATTAAGTAAGGGGATTGATAGTGCACCTGACTTGTTTATATCTTATGGTTACATTAGTAGTATAAACAACTCAATATTTCTTAAAAGTGATAACGCGAGCAATAGAGTTAGAATAATAGGGACTATTGTTAGAAGAAGTTTAAGTGGAATATTTAAAGGAGACATTGAATTTTGTTACTTTATTAATAACGTAAGAAGAACAACATTTAATAATACGGTAAACGGATTCACTTGTTTTGCTGAATTATATAATGTAATTTTTAATGGAAAAATAAATTCTTTTAAACTACAGTTTGATGAAAGTACATACGTTCCCATTAGTGAGTCTTACACTAATTTAGTTACATTTAAAGAATGTATATTTAATACATCTATAAATGACTTTGAAATAATTTACCCTAAGAATAAGGTAAGCTTTTGGGGTGCGAAGTTTAATATAAAAGAATTAACAGGTAGGTTAAATATACCTTCAGTAAGTGCGTACAGTGGAGATAAATATAATTATAACTTTAATTTTACTAATTATTATAAGCAACCAGATGATAGTATAGATTTATACTATCAAGATATTGATGCTTCAGGAGTTGCAAGAATGGTTAAATTTATTCCTCAATTGGTTTGATAGAGAGAATAACCAAAAACCAAAGTCTAACCCCTAACAATCGTTTTTAGTGGTTCTTTTTCCTGTTAATTTTTAGTGTTTGGTGTCATTTCGACGAGATATGAGGAGAAATCTCATCTTTAAGAGATTTTTCGTCACTCATTCTTCGCTCTTTGAACTGACAAACATTTTTCTAATACCAGTTATGATTTCAAGTTGTAAATGGTATAAAATCTAAAACAAAAACATCATGAATTTTTTTAATAACAAAACCGATAGGTTGCTATTGGGGGTTATTATAGTGCTGTTACTTGTCAATCTTTTTAATAAAAGATATCAAAAAACAAACCCACAAACCCCCAAAATAACCGTAGTAAAAGACACCGTTTGGCAAACCAAAATAGATACGTTTAAGGTACAAACCATTAAATACCAAAAAGTGTATGTCCATAAAAATGATGTCACCAAGATTGTAAAAGACACCATTTTTATCAAAGACACTAACGATTATGTAGCCGCAAAAATATACCGAGATACTTTAAAGAATGCCGATATAGAAATTTATAACTACGATTTGGTAAAAGGAAAATTGTTAGATAGTCAGTTATCGTATAAACTCAAAGTACCCCGAGAAATAACTATTACCAAAACGATTGAGCATCCAAAAACCTACAGAAGTGGCTTGTATCTCTTTACCGAAATAGGAGGAAACCCACAAACCTTTGACAACCTCAGTTTCGGACTGCAATACAATCGAAAAGGAAAATGGTTTGCTAGTTACCGATTAAATATCAACCAACTCAATCAACCTACCCATAATGTAGGTGTAGGGTATCGATTGTTGAATTAAAAGAATTAATTTTCAACCATAGAAGTTAAAAATTCGTTTTAATACCCGAACAATAAACTATTCGGGTATTAAAACGAATTTTAAGTTTTTAAAAAACTTGTCAGCTCTCTCTATTTTTTTCGACAAACAATAAAACTATGTATAAATGGCGGTACAAGATATTCAAAACTACTCCTATCAAAATATTTTTTCGTTGCAAACAGTTCAGTTTGAAGAATCATGTGTAGTAAACTCACCACAGCAAATAAATCAATACAAAGTATTTTGGATAAAAGAAGGAACAGGTAAGTATAATATCGATTTTAAAAGTTACTCTTTTGAAGATGGAGTATTATTTTTTTTATCACCAGGACAAGTATTTTCAGTAGATTCCGAAAAAATTAAAGAAGCCTATCAACTTAGTTTTACAAGAGATTTTTATTGTATTCAAAGACACGATGCAGAGGTATCATGTAATGGAGTATTGTTTAATAATATATATGAAACACCTTTTGTAGTACCTTCAGAAAAAGAAACGCAAAAATTAGATTTTATTCTTCAAAACCTAAAAGAAGAGTTTGAGTTAGAAGAAACAGCCCAATACGATATGCTACAATCGCTTTTAAAACAGTTTATTGTATATTCAGTACGAATAAAAAAAGAAAAAGATGTTGTAAAAGAGAGTGTAGAAACCAAGCTTTTTAAAGATTTTAGCCTATTGGTAGAGCAAAATTTTAAAAAGATACACCGAGTTACAGGATATGCTTATCGGTTAGGCTTATCACCAAAATCACTAACAAAACACCTTCAAAAAATAGGAACGGAAACTCCAAGCGACTTTATAAAAAACAGAATTATTACCGAAGCAAAAAGACTGTTGTTGTATACAGATGACTCTATTAAACAAGTTGCTTTTGATTTAGGATTTAATGATCCTGCGTACTTTTCTCGGTTTTTTACCAAAGCTACAGGGCAATCGCCAAAACAATTTAAAAGAAGTTATAGCTTATAAAAGAAAAAACCACGCAACGCGTGGTAAACTACACAACTAATAAAGTTTTTTGTTACACTAATACAAACAACCTTTTCGACGCCTTAAAAGTACTACTATAAACGTGTTGTTACGTTACCTGTATTTTACGAAACCATAAATAAAAAGCTAGTTTTTTGTAAGAAAAATGTTAGCAAAAATAGCTTGTCCAAGTTTTAAGAACCTTTGTCCATTTTTTAAGGTCTATTCCTGTCGCACCTTTGTATCAGAATTCAAAAACAACGAATTATGAGAACAGAAATTAACCAATGCCCTAATTGTTGGGGATATCAAGAATACGATGAGCAGTTTCCTGAAAGAGAATTATGTAACTGTGAAAAAATAAACTAAAAAGACAACTTTAAAATAGTAAAATTATGAGCACAAGAATTGAAACTTTAAACCCAGAAACCACAACAGGAAAATCAAAAGAATTGTTTGATGCAGTTCAAAATAAGTTAGGATTTATTCCAAACCTAATTAAAGTAATGGGAAATTCACCAGCACTTTTACAAAGCTATCTAAGCTTGGGAGAATTAAATGGAAGCGGGAATTTTTCAAACAAATTTAGAGAGCAATTAGCATTAGTTATAGCAGAAGAAAATGAATGTAACTATTGTTTATCAGCACACACGGCAATAGGAAAAAACAATGGCTTGTCAGAGGAAGAAATTGAACAAAACCGACAAGCAGAGGCTTCTGATGCTAAAACCAAAGCAGGCTTAAAATTTGCACAAAGTGTTACAAAAAACAAAGGAAATGTAAGTTCAGTAGAAATAGCTGAGGTAAAAGCAGCTGGGTATAACGACGGAGATATTTTAGAAATTGTATTAAATGTTGTAGCCAACACCTTAACAAACTATGTAAATCATATAGCAGAAACTGAAGTTGATTTTCCAAAAGTAGAAGCAGGAAAATTCACACAAAGTGCATAAAAAACGAATAGCTCTTGTGGCCTTATTTACAAAGTGTAGTTACGGGGTTTTAGGTTACAGAGCTATTCATCTATAAAAAGTAAAATCATAAAAATCAATAAAAATGAAAAAAGTAGTAGCTATTTTAGTATTATTAGTTGGATTTGCATTTACAGCAAATGCGCAAAAAGCAAAAACCATTTCTTTAGAGCAAACAAAAGGAAAATTCACTCAAAAATCGTTAACTCTTTCAGAAGGAACTTATGTTTTTGAAATTTCAAACAAGAACGTAGGACACGATGTAGGGTTTGTATTAGCGCCAAAAGGAAAAACAGAAGAAAAGCATCATATAAAAAACGCGTATGTAACTTCTTTAGTAAAAAACAACAGTAAGTCAAGCTCTAAAAAAGTAACTTTAACAAAAGGGGAGTACGTGTACTTTTGTCCGCTTAATCCAACACCTCAATATACTTTAACAGTAGAGTAGTGTTTTAATAATTGATTAATAATAAAAAACCCGTTTTTACGGGTTTTTTAATTCAATTTTACAAATCTACTTCCAAGTCCATCGTAGTTATTGTCAGAAATTTCTAAAGTATTTGGTTTTATGAACCTAATAATTCCTGAGAGGACAATTCCTGAAAATTGCTGATCGTTTGAAAGTTGTATAAAACGTTCTTGTTTATTTGAATAAATTGCCTTTTTCATTTCTAGGGTGTATGTACCTTTTGAAATGAGGGAGTCATTTTTTGATATAGAAAACTGATTGTTTTTCAACAAGGTTAATTGTACGTTTTTGTTGAGTGTTTCGGGAGTTTTATGAATATGGTTTCCAAAACCACCATCAGTATTGGTCCAATTCCATGTTCCGACCAAATCGGAATTATCAATCTTGTTTATTTGAGTTGAAGCACAAGAAATCAATGCAAAAGCGAATATATAAAGTAGGGTTTTCATAGTAAAGGATTTTTGTTCACTCTTTTATTTTTTGTTCTCTTCCAATTAGGAAATATAAAAAAGCACCAAAAAAGTTAGCTAATAAAACAACGAGAATCCAGACAATTTTATTGTTTCCTTTAAATTTACTTTTTAAAATATCAATAAGCGCAATTATTGTTGGAATAATTCCAAGTAAAACAATTAAGATTAAAATTAGTTGCCATACTCCAACCATTTCTATATAGGTAGTCATCATAATGATTTTTAAACGCTAAAAGTAGTAAAATAAAAACGCCATTAAAACTCCTTTTAATAGAAATTTTAATAACGCTTTTAAAATATGGAAAATGATACTATTTATTCATAATATCTTCTATTTCGTCTGCTTCAATAGGTATGTTGCGCATTAAGTTGAATGGCTCACCTGTTTCTTGAATAACTACATCATCTTCTAAACGAATACCAAAACCTTCATCAGGAATATAAATACCAGGTTCAACTGTAAATACTTGGTTTGCTTGCATTGGTTCATGTAACAATCCGTAGTCATGCGTATCTAAGCCCATGTGGTGAGAAGTACCGTGCATAAAATATTTTTTGTATGCTGGCGAGTTAGGGTCTTCATTTTGCACATCAGCTTTGTCTAATAACCCTAAACCTAATAATTCCGAAGTCATTAATTTACCAACCTCAACATGGTACTCAGCCCAAAGAGTTCCTGGAACTAACATTTTAGTAGCGTCGTTTTTTACACGGTTAACAGCATTGTATACCGCTTTTTGCCTGTCGGTAAAACGACCAGAAACAGGTATGGTACGAGTCATATCCGAAGAATAGTTAGCATATTCAGCTCCAACATCCATCAGTAATAAATCACCTGCTTTACATTGTTGGTTGTTTTCAATATAGTGCAATACGTTTGCATTGTTACCAGAAGCAATAATTGGGGTATAAGCGAATTTCTTAGAACGATTTCTGATGAACTCGTGAATGAATTCTGCTTCTATTTCATATTCCCAAACACCAGGTTTTACGAAGTCTAACACACGTCTGAATCCTTTTTCAGTAATGTCACAAGCCGTTTGAATTAAATCAATTTCGATTTGATCTTTTACCGAACGTAAACGTTGTAAAATTGGGTTACTTTTTGCTACTGAATGTGCAGGATATTTGTTTAATAACCATTTAGTAAAACGAGCTTCACGAGTTTCAGTTTCAACATTAGCACGGTAATGTTCGTTCGTGTTGATATAAACCGTATCAGCTAAAGCCATCATTTCAGCCAGTACTTTTTCTAAGTCTTGTAACCAGTATACGTTTTTAATACCGCTAGTCTCTAATGCTCTTTCTTTGGTTAGTTTTTCACCTTCCCATACAGCAATATGCTCGTTAGTTTCACGTAAAAATAGTACTTCACGTAGATTTTCTTTCGGACAATCAGGAAATAAAATTAATATACTTTCTTCTTGGTCAACACCACTTAAAAAGAAAATATCACGGTGTTGTTCAAAAGGTAACGTGCTATCGGCACTTACAGGATAAATATCGTTTGAGTTAAAAATAGCTAAACTACTAGGCTTCATTTGAGCCATGAAGTTTTTACGGTTTTTTATAAATAATTGACTGTTTATTGCGTCGTACTTCATAATGTTTCAATTAAATTGATAAGATTCCCTCAAAAATACGGAAAGAAACTATGCAAATATTAGCCATTTGGCGCTAATTTATGTTTTTTCGAATTCTACTCATATGGCGAGTAGAAATTCCTAAAAAAGAAGCTAAATAATGTAGTGGAACTTCTTGAAGTAGTTTAGGTTCGTTTACGAGTAGTTTTTTATAACGCTCTTCAGGAGTTAAAGTCAGTAAATCAATGCGGTAATCGTCAATCAAAAAAATTTGATGTTCGACTAAGTTGTAATAAAACTGATAAAAGGCCTTATTATGTTTCATTAAATGTTTAAAATCACTTATGTTAATAATCCAAAGCTTGCAGGCACTCAAAGCTTTAATGTTTTTAGGAGAAGGAGTTTGTTGTAAAAAACTTTTTAATGATGAGGTAAAACTATTTTTTAAAGCTAAATAAGTGGTCTTTTCTTCTCCAGAAACCGAGACAGCATGTTGTAAAATGCCACTTTCTATAAAACAAAAATAGGAACAAACGTTTCCTTTTTTAACAAAAAAATCATTTCTAGATAAGGAAAACTCTTTAAAACAGTCAATAATTTCTGGAATTAACATATTTAAGACTTCATTATTTATAATGTTTTGTATGTGCTGTGTAATAGCTTTTTTAGAAGCATCCATTTATGGAAATAAATTTTTAGCTTAAAAGTATAAAAAAGGATGCTTTTTACAGCATCCTTTGAAATAAATTGTATTGATAATTGATTTTAACTCAACTAATCTGGTATAGGCTTTTTATCTAATATTTTAATAACTTCTTTAGTTTTTCAAAGAATTAACATAGAAGTTTTTTAGTAATGAAACTTCAAAAAACTTAATAATTAAAGAAGTAAAATTGTTAACGAGATGTTTTGTTATTATTTTTCCTATTACGATTATTTCGTTTTCTAGGAGTATGTTTTTTAGTGTTTTCTGTTGACACTTTTTTCTTTGAATTAGAAGATGTTTTAAGTGTTTTTTTAGTCGGTTTGTTTCTAGATTGCTGCTTTGGTCGCTCAGTAGTTATTTCATTTTTTATAGTAGATAAATCAAAACCTTCTAATTCAGAAATAGCTATTTTTTGCCCTAATAACTTCTCAATACTTTTTAAATAAGCTTCTTCCTCTTGTGCGACCAAAGAAATTGCTTCGCCACTAGCACCAGCTCTTCCTGTTCTACCAATTCTGTGTACATAGTCTTCAGGAACATTGGGAAGTTCAAAATTAATAACGTGTGGTAATAATGGAATGTCTAATCCACGAGCAGCAATATCGGTAGCTACCAGTACTCTGATAGAATTATCTTTAAAGCCTTTTAGAGCTTTGGTTCTTGCTCCTTGACTTTTGTTACCATGCATAGCTGCTGCTGAAATTCCTCGTTTAATTAGTTTTTCAGTCAACCTATTAGCACCGTGCTTGGTTCGAGTAAAAATTAATACCTGGCTCCAGTTTCCTTTTGAAATTAACTGACCAACCAATTCTGTTTTCTTGCTCTTCGGAACTTTGTATAGTTTCTGATTTACTTTTTCGGCAGTTGTATTTTCAGGAGCTGTTTCAACTAAAACCGGGTTGTGTAAAATACCTTGTGCTAATTTTTTTATTTCTTTTGAAAAAGTTGCCGAAAACAATAAATTTTGACGTTTTTGTGGTAAAAAAGAGATGATTTTTTTAATATCTCGTAAAAACCCCATGTCTAACATTCTGTCGGCTTCATCTAAAACCAAAACATCTACACGTTTTAAAGAAAGTTGATTTTGTTCATGTAAATCAATTAATCTACCAGGAGTAGCTACTAAAATATCTATTCCTTTTTTAAGAGTAGCTATTTGAGAACTTGGTTTTACACCACCAAAAATAGCGGTAGATTTAATGTTTAAATGCGTGCTATATTCGCGCACATTATCATATACTTGAGCTGCTAATTCTCTTGTAGGAGTTAGCACTAATGCTTTAATTGGACGGTATTTCGGATTCTTTTTTTCTGATATGTTTTGTAAAATAGGCAAAGTAAACCCTGCTGTTTTACCGGTTCCAGTTTGTGCAGAGGCTAATACGTCTTTACCTTCTAAAATAACGGGAATTGCTTTTTCTTGAATAGGAGAGGGAGTTTCGTACCCTTTTTCGGTTACAGCTTTCACTAAAGCTTTTGATAAACCTAACGATGTAAATGTCATATATAATTCTTCAGTAGTATTTAAAGAAAATACTACTATGAGCCAGCAAAGGTACTGCTATTTTATTGGGGTTCGGCTATAAATAAAAAAAGCCTTACCTAAGATGCTTCTATATTAATATAACTGATTTAATGAGAGAACTAAAAACAACAATTAAGAAAAGTTGTTATGGTTTCCCTATGTGGAATAAAGCATCTCCCATATTAATGATTGGAAAATTATTTTTAGCAATGATATATCCATCGTAAGGTGATTTTACGGAAAAATTTGTTTCTCCATAGGTATCCATAATATACCCTAATATTTGTCCTTTTATTATTTGATTACCATTGTTAACAACAGAAGTAAATAAGCCAGCTACTTTAGCACGAACCCATTTATGTTTATTAATGTGTATTGAAGTAGTGTTTTTAGGTATTTCTATATTTTCACTTATCATTTTAAAATGTTTTAAAACACGAAGTGTTCCGTTAATACCTTGTTTAATAGCATGCTCTTCAAGCCGTAACGATTCTCCTCCTTCATAAACAATTACAGGAATATTATTTTTATAACATTGATTTCTAAAAGACTTCGGAATAAGTTTAGAGCCAAACATAAATGGAGCATTGAAAATATTGGCTAGTTGAACTCCTTTTTTATCTTCAGGAGTGTATCGTATTTGTGGGAAGTTATTTCGTTGTTCACCTCCCGTATGAAAATCAATAGCAAAATCTACATTATTGGTAATTTCTTTCATTAAATAATACGCCATTCTACTAGCTAAAGAACCCGTTTTTGAACCAGGGAAACTACGATTTACATCTTTACCATGCATGTCTCTCGACATATTTAAAAAGCCAAACACATTAAGTAAAGGAACCACGATAACACAACCTCGGTGAATTTTGTACGATTTATCAATTAACATTCTTCTGACTAATTCAATACTATTTACTTCATCTCCGTGTAGACCACCCTGTAGTAGAATAGTAGGACCTAATTGATTACCATTAAAAATATACACAGGAATTTCTATTAGAGTACCTGTAGGTAACCTATCAATTGGAATCTTAATTAATTTAGATTCGCCTAAACCAATTTTTTGTCCACGAATTTCTATGATTTCGTTTTTAAAATTTTGTTCGAACATTTTCTTCTAAAAATTTAATAATAACTTTAGCAATATTGTCTTTGGTGTAGGATTCAATTCCTTGTAAGCCAGGAGTTGAGTTGACTTCAATTAATAGAGGTCCTCTTTTTGATCGAATCATATCAACGCCAGCAATAGGAAGTTCTAAGTGTTGAGCTGCTTTAATAGCTATTTCTTCTTCTTCGGGAGTTAATGTAACCTTGTGTCCGCTACCTCCTTTATGAATGTTAGAACGAAAGTCCCCCTCGAGCCCTTTACGTTTCATAGAAGATACCACTTTGCCATTTACAATAAAAGCACGAATATCTTCACTGTTACTTTCCTGAATAAATTCTTGTAGTAAAATACTGGTATTTGTTCCGTGCATAGTATCAATAATAGACATCGCAGATTTTTTGCTTTCAGCTAAAATTACTCCAGAGCCATGTGTTCCTTCTTGTAGCTTAATAATTACAGGAGAACCACCTAATAAATCTATTTGCTCACCAATATTTTCAGCGTCAACAGAAAAAACAGTCTGCGGAATAGGAAGTCCATTTCTACTCATTATTTGTAAAGTACGAGCTTTGTTCTGTGCATCAACAATACCTAAATAACTAGCAGTACTATATACTCCGTTCATTTCAAACTCTTTTACAACTGTTGTTCCATGTTTCATGGCTGAAACACCTATTCGAGGAATAATAACATCAGGAATATCAATAATATTTTTACCGTTGTATAGAATAGCAGGTTTACCATCGCCAAGTTTTATAAAACATTTTAAATGGTTTATAATTTCAACTTTATGTCCACGACGACTTGCCTCTTTATATATTCTTTGTGTTGAATAAATCTGGTCACTAACAGAAAGAATAAAAATAGTCATAACCTAAAAATTTTGAGGTTAAACAAAGCTACTAATTTTTTTGTTTGACAAGAACTTCAAAAAGAAGTCTCTCAATATTCTGTTAATTTTTTTGAAATAGTTTTTGCTTACAGTATTTTCACTTCTTCTAAACCAAATTATAATGAGAACCTTAGCCAAAGCTTTAATAGCTTTATTTCCGTTTACAGTAGCTGCACAGCAACCTACATCTGCAGAGAAAATACAACAAGCTTTACAACAAAAAGAAGCATTAACTTTAACTTCTACAGTAAAAAATATTCCCTTTAAAAATATAGGACCTACAGTGATGAGTGGGCGTGTAGTGGATATTGATGTAAACCCAGCAAATACTACAGAGTTTTATGTAGGTTATGCTTCAGGAGGAGTATGGCATACTGATAATAACGGAACAACTTTTACTCCAATTCTAGACAACTCTCCTACACAAAATGTAGGCGATATTGCTGTAGATTGGAAAAATAGAACAATTTGGGTTGGTACAGGAGAAAATAATTCTTCTCGATCATCGTATGCAGGAATCGGAATTTTAAAATCTACCGATAAAGGTAAAACTTGGACAAACGTTGGGTTACTCGATTCACATCATATTGGACGAATTTTAATCAATCCAAAAAATCCTGATGAAGTAATAGTAGGTTCTATAGGACATTTATATTCATCAAACAATGAAAGAGGAATTTTTAAAACTACAGATGGAGGAAAAACCTGGATAAAAACCTTGTTTATTGATGAAAATACTGGAATTATAGATATTCAACCTGTACCAAATAACTTCAATATTTTATATGCTGCTGCTTGGGAGCGTGAACGTAAAGCATGGAATTTTGATGGAGATGGAAAAAATTCTGCAATTTATAAATCGACAGATGCAGGAAATACTTGGACTAAAATTTCTGATAATAATGGTTTCCCTAATGGAGATGGAGTAGGAAGAATTGGTTTAGCAGTATATGATCAAAACACGGTATATGCTTTTCACGATAGTCAATTCCGAAGAAAAAAAGATGCTGCTAAGAAAGAGAAGGGAGCAGGAGCCTTAACAAAAGAGGAGCTTGCATCAATTTCGGCAGATGAACTTTTGAATATGAAAGACAAAAAATTGAATTCATATATCAAAATGAATGGTCTTCAAGAAAAATATCGTGCGGAAAATATTAAGCAAATCATTCGCTCAAGTCCGGGAGAAATGAAGCCAAGTGATTTAATTGATTATTTAAAAGATGCAAATGCAGCGTTATTTGATACTCCAGTAATAGGAGCGGAGGTTTTTAAGACTACTGATGGAGGAAAAACATGGAAAAAAACACATGAAGGGCATTTAGATGATTTATACTATTCGTATGGGTATTATTTTGGAGAAATTCGTGTTGATCCGCAAGACAAAAATGGAATCTATGTATTAGGAGTACCAATTTTAAAGTCGAAAGATGGTGGAAAAACATTTACATCTATTAGTAAAGAAAATGTACATGCAGACCATCAGGCGCTATGGGTAAACCCTAAAAAACAAGGACACTTAATTGATGGAAACGACGGAGGGCTAAATATTTCATACGATGATGGTGAGAGCTGGATTAAATTAAACCAACCAGCAGTTGGACAGTTTTATACCGTATATGCGGATAATCAAGAAGTGTACAAGGTATATGGAGGATTACAAGACAACGGAGTTTGGGTAGGAAACCACAATGCAAAAATTGACAAAAGCTGGCATCAAACAGGACAAAATCCTTACGAAAGTTTAATGGGAGGTGACGGAATGCAGGTTGCTGTTGATGACAGAAATCCGAATATAGTGTACACAGGCTATCAGTTTGGAAACTATTATCGAATTGATAGAGCAACAGGAAAGCAAACCTATATTCAGCCGAAACCAAAAAAAGATAAACCAGCATATCGATTCAATTGGCAAACTCCTATTCAGTTGTCAAAACACAATCAAGATATTTTATATTTAGGAGGAAATAAGTTACACCGTTCTTTAAATAAAGGTGATGATTGGGAAGAAATTTCTGGAGATTTAACCAAAGGAGAAAAGGAAGGAAATGTAGCTTACGGAACATTAACTACTATTTCTGAAAGTCCATTTCAATTTGGATTAATCTACGTAGGTTCTGATGATGGATTGGTACAAGTAACTAAAAACGGAGGAGGAAATTGGGAGAAAATCTCTAATTCTTTACCCCAAAATTTATGGGTAAGTCGTGTAATAGCTTCAAAGTATAAGAAAGAGCGTGTATATGTTACGTTAAACGGATATCGTTTTGATGATTTTACACCGTATGTATACATGTCTGATGACTATGGAAAAACATGGAAAAATATAAGTAGTAATATTCCAGCTTCTGCGGTAAATGTGATTAAGGAAGATCCTAAAAAAGAGAATGTCCTATACTTAGGAACTGACAACGGATTGTATGTTTCTTTCAATCAAGGTTCAACATGGGAAGCTTTTAGCAACGGATTGCCAAATGTTGCAGTACACGATTTAGTAATTCAACCTAAAGCAAAACATTTATTAGTAGGAACACATGGGCGTAGTTTGTACAAAGCGAATATTACTTCTTTACAAGAATTTGATAACAAAGAAGCTATTTTCAGTATTAAGGATATTAAGAAAAGAAAATCTTGGGGTAGTTCTTGGAGTAAATGGTTAGAACCAAATACACCAAAAATCACAATTCCTTTTTATGTAACTACAAATAAAGAAGTTGTGTTAGAAATATATTCGGGTAAAGTTTTGGTAAATACTATAAAGGCTAAAGCAACAAAAGGATTTAATGAAGTAGTGTATGATGTTTCTTTTTCTGAAAAAGGAAGAAAAAAGTACTTAAAGAAAAACAAAGAAGCTAAGGTAAAAAAAGCAAAGAATAACAAGTATTATTTACCTAAAGGGAAATATAAAGTAACAGTGGGTGAGTTAAGTCAAACATTTGAAGTTCTTTAACAAAGAGATTATAAAAGAGAAAAACAAAACTGTTTTTCTCTTTTTTTGAAATAAAATTTACACAACTTAATAAAGAAACATTACTATTTTTGCGGTATGGGAATAATACGTGTAAACGACATTCGTGTTTTTACAAATCACGGATGCTTAGATGAAGAAGCAA
Source organism: Tenacibaculum sp. Mcav3-52 (assembly GCF_022347665.1). NCBI lineage: Bacteria > Pseudomonadati > Bacteroidota > Flavobacteriia > Flavobacteriales > Flavobacteriaceae > Tenacibaculum > Tenacibaculum sp. Mcav3-52. Next base: position 659,244 of record NZ_JAKRGE010000001.1, read on the forward strand.
GAATCGGTTCGGAATATAGAGTTGATATTGAAGTAAAAGCTGATTTACAAACATCTGCAAAAACAGATAATTTGGTTGATACGGTAGATTATGTGCATTTGAATAAAATTGTAAAAGAAGAGATGGCAATTCGTTCTAAATTACTAGAGCATGTTGCTCAACGAATTTTAAGTAGAATCTTTAAAGAAATACAACTGGTTGATGAAGCGGAGGTTAGCGTAGCAAAAATTAACCCACCCATTGGAGGAAATGTTGCTGAGGTTGCAATTGTTTTATCAGAAGTGCGTAAAAAGTAAAAAAAGCTTGCAAAAAAAGATAAAAGCTGTAAATTTGCAGTCCTTATCAATATAAGGTGTCGTGGCCGAGTGGCTAGGCAGTGGTCTGCAACACCATCTACAGCGGTTCGAATCCGCTCGACACCTCAAAAAGCTCATCAATTATTGATGAGCTTTTTTGTTTTCCTTAACAAATTAATTCGTTAAAAATCTGCATCTTTGTAGCTATGCGAATTTATCCGATAGAAACAGGAAACTTTAAATTAGACGGAGGCGCTATGTTTGGCGTAGTTCCGAAAACAATTTGGCAAAAGACAAATCCTGCCGATGAAAACAACATGATTTCAATGGGCATGCGATGTATGTTGATTGAAGATGGAGATCGTTTAACGCTAATTGATACAGGAATTGGTAATAAGCAGTCCGATAAGTTTTTTGGATATTATTATTTATATGGAGACTTTTCATTAGATACTTCTTTAGCAAAACATGGTTTCCATAGAGATGATATTACCGACGTGTTTTTAACACATTTACATTTCGATCATTGTGGAGGATCAATTCAATGGAACAAAGATAGAACGGGGTATGAACCAGCTTTTAAAAACGCACGTTTTTGGAGCAATCAACGTCATTGGGATTGGGCAGTACACCCAAATGCGAGAGAAAAAGCATCTTTTTTAAAAGAAAACATCTTACCAATTGAAGAAAGCGGACAACTAAACTTTTTACATCTAAACGCAAAAGATTATGTTGGGTTTGATGTGTTGTTCAAAGATGGACATACCGAAAAACAAATGCTACCGAAAATAGAATATCAAGGAAAAACATTGGTGTTTATGGCAGATTTACTACCAACAGCAGGTCATATTCCTTTGCCTTATGTTATGGGGTACGATACAAGGCCACTACTTACCTTAAAAGAAAAAGAAGCTTTTTTAAACGAAGCAGCAGATAAAGAATTTTACCTGTTTTTAGAACATGATGCTTACAACGAAGTAATAACAGTAAAGCATACAGAAAAAGGAGTTCGTTTAAAGGAAACATTTAAGTTTACAGATATTTTTAATTAAGATAGAGATTATGAGAGTTTTAAAGCCCGTATTTTACTCGGCAATTGCAGTGGCTACTTTAGCTAGCTGTAAAACAGTAAGCAAAATCCCTGTGCCAGCAGGAAGTAATACCGTAGTGAATATTCCAGCGAAAAATGCTGAATTAACAGACTATGAGCAAGAAAACTGGCAGCATTTAGACTTGGCTACAGATACAATTCCAGGAATGAGTGTAAATAAAGCCTATGAGTTTTTAAAAGGGAAAAAGCATGTAGAAGTTGTAGTTGGTGTCGTTGATTCTGGAACTGATTTAAAACATGAAGATTTAGTTGATGTAGCATGGGTAAATACTAAGGAAATTCCTGGAGATGGAATTGATAATGATAAGAATGGATATGTTGATGATATTAATGGATGGAACTTTTTAGGAGACTCATACAAAGAACATTTAGAATACGAACGTATTTTAATGAAACCAGAAGTTGCAGATGCTGAAACCTTAGCAGAAGTAAAAGCATATCAAGCTGAAAAAGTAGCAGAAGCAAAGAAAACAGTTGCTCGTTATGGAGGTTTAAAAGGAATGGTTGCAGATGCTGATAAAGCATTTACTAAATACTTTGGAAAATCAACCTATACTAAAGACGAAGTAGGAGCTATCAATACAAATGATGAAATGTTAGGCAATGCAAAAAACTTTGCAACTAGAATGTTTGGTTATTTTGATACGCTAGAAGAAGCTAAAGAGTACTTTGAAAAAGGTATTAAAAACGCTGAAAAGACAATAAATGGAGATAACTTAAAAACAGATTACCGTACTGTTGTTGGTGATAATGCGTATGATATTAATGATAAACCAGGATATGGAAATGGTAATACAGGTCATTCTGAAAAAGATGAAGCGCATGGTTCTCACGTTTCAGGTATCATTGGAGCAACAAGAAACAACGATAAAGGAATGGACGGGGTTGCCAATGTAAAAATCATGGCTGTACGTTCAGTTTCTGACGGAGATGAGTATGATAAAGATGTTGCTTTAGGTATTCGTTATGCAGTAGATAACGGAGCAAAAGTAATCAATACAAGTTTTGGTAAAGGTTTTTCACCAAACAAAGAGTGGGTTTACGATGCAATAAAGTATGCAGCATCAAAGGATGTGTTAATTGTAAATGCAGCAGGAAATGATGGAAAGAATATTGATGTTGAGAAGACTTTTCCTAACGACGCACCAGATTTAATGAATGAAGTTGCAGATAACTTCTTAACAATCGGAGCAATGAGTGCAAACTATAATGAAGAATTACCAGCAGCTTTTTCAAACTATGGTAAAAAGAATGTAGATGTGTTTGCACCAGGGGTACAAGTGTATTCAACAACTCCAGACAATGAATACAAGAAGTTTAACGGAACTTCAATGGCGTCTCCAGCAGCAGCAGGAGTTGCTGCATTAGTGCGTTCTTATTATCCTGAGTTAACAGCGAGTCAAGTAAAGCATATTTTAATGAATTCAGGAACGAAGATAGATTTAGAAGTTAATAAACCAGGAACAGGAGCTAGATATGGTACTGCGCCTGTAAAAGTTCCTTTCTCAGAACTATCAGTATCAGGACGTGTTGTAAATGCATACAATGCAGTTAGAATGGCTGATAGAATGGTAAACGGAAGAAAATAAAACCAGTATAAACAAGCTAAAAAAGAGCATTATTTTTTGATGCTCTTTTTTTGTTATAGGAAAACACATGCAACTAGAATTCAACAAAAAAACACAGGAATTAACAATTAAAGATGAAGTGCCAATGCATTCATGGTTAATTATCTCTTTAATGTTAATTAATGGAATTAATATGGGAGTTCAGTTGCATTTAATGAGTTATGAAAACAAGGAAACTCTTTTTGTTTTTATGTTTTTACTTGCAGTAGTTTCTGTAGTAGTAATATTTTATTACGTAGTAAAAAGATCATGGAAATCTAAATACTTACTTAATGAAATTGAAGGAATAGAAACAAGAAAAGCCTACGGAAGAGAGCGGGTTTTTCTAAAATTACGCAATGGAAAAAGACGTAGTTTTCCAGTATTAAAAAATGAAAAAGAACTAAGTGATTTTAAGAAAACACTAACCTCAATGGGGATTAAATCAGTTTAAACATGAAGAAAATAATTTTAAGCCTTTTATTGTTACCGGTTATTTCTTGTGCTACCGTAAATAGTACAAAAAACAAAACCGTAACAAAAACAAAAGTACACAAGCAATCTAACCAAGGGTATTGGCAGCAACATGTTGATTATACTATGGATATTGATATGGATGTTAAAACATATCAATACAAAGGAACACAGAAATTGGTGTACACAAACAATTCACCAGATGCGTTAAATAAGGTATTCTATCATTTATATTTCAACGCATTTCAACCAAACTCACAAATGGATGTTCGTTCAAGAAATATTCAAGATCCAGATAGAAGAGTAGGAGATCGTATTAGTAAATTATCACCTTCAGAAATAGGATACATTAAAGTAAGTTCTTTAAAACAAAACGGTTCGGTAGTAAAACACGAAACTGTTGGAACGATTTTAGAAGTTACATTAAACAAACCAATTCAACCAGGAGAAAGTGTAACGTTTGATATGATTTTTGATGCGCAAGTACCAAAACAAATCCGTCGTTCGGGTCGTAATAGTGCTGAAGGAGTTGCTTTGTCAATGACACAATGGTACCCTAAAATGGCTGAATATGATTTTGAAGGTTGGCATACACCACCATACTTAGGAAGAGAATTCCATGGAGTTTGGGGTAATTTTGATGTAACACTTCATATTGATAAAAATTATGTAGTTGGAGGAACAGGATATGTACAAAACCCACAAGAAGTAGGTCATGGTTACGAAGACAAAACAAAACCGTTAAACCTTCCGTCAGGAGATAAATTAACATGGAAATTCACTGCGCCAAACGTACATGATTTTACTTGGGGAGCAGATCCTGAGTTTATTCATGATACTTATAAAATGGATAATGGAATCGACTTACATTTCCTTTATAAGAAAACATTAGATGCTGAGTATTTAGAAAACTGGAAAAAGTTACAACCTAAAACAGCTGAGCTAATGACGTATTTTAGTAAGCATATAGGTCAGTATCCATATAAGCAATACTCAGTTATTCAAGGGGGAGATGGAGGTATGGAGTATGCAATGTGTACCTTAATTACAGGACAACGTAAATGGGGAAGCTTATTTGGAGTAACAGCACACGAATTAGCACATACTTGGTTTCAATTCTTGTTAGCAACTAACGAAAGTAAACATCCTTGGATGGATGAAGGATTCACCACTTATATTTCAAACAAAGCAGAGAATGAAATTTTAGGAGAAGGAAAAGAAAACCCACATGCAGGATCTTACCGAGGGTATAATTACGTGGTAAAAAACAATATTGAAGAACCTTTAACAACACATGCTGATAGGTATCATACAAACACAGCGTATGGAGTAGCGAGTTATTCAAAAGGAAATATTTTCTTATCTCAGTTAGAATATATTATTGGAAAAGAAAATGTAGCAAAAACGTTGAAGAAGTATTTTGAAGACTTTTCTTTTAAGCATCCAACACCAAATGACATTAAACGTACAGCTGAAAAAGTTTCAGGACTTCAGTTAGACTGGTATTTAAATGAATGGACGCAAACAACACATACTATCGATTACGGAATAAAATCAGTAAACGGAAAAGAAATTACCTTAGAACGTATTGGTCAAATGCCAATGCCTATTGATGTTGAGGTAACGTACACAGACGGCTCAAAAGAATCATTTAATATTCCGTTACGTATGATGCGTGGAGAGAAACCAACCAATGCTACAGTTATTACAGATTGGACTTTTGCACATCCAACATACACTTTTACAACAAAAAAAGAGGTAAAATCAGTTGAAATTGACCCGTCTAAACTAATGGCAGACGTAAATCAAGAAAACAATTCGTTCGGAAAGTAAGTTCAAACCAAATAAAATTATTAAAACGGAAAATCTATACAGGTTTTCCGTTTTTTTATTAAAAAAAATAATCCATAATTTTCTTTGTGTAATTATCTCATAGATTCTATGTAATTTTGTTGCTTAAACCTTTTAGGAAGCTCTTAATTGATTCTATTTTAAGAGAGAACAATAGAAGGTAACAAAAATAGAACACGTACATAATTTATAAAGATGTCAGAAGAAAAGAAATCATTGAATTTTTTAGAGCAAATTGTTGAAGAAGATTTGGCAAATGGAATGCCAAAAGAAAATTTGCGTTTTCGTTTTCCGCCAGAACCAAACGGATACTTACATATAGGACATACAAAAGCTATCGGTATTAGTTTTGGTTTAGGAGAAAAATACAATGCTCCAGTAAACCTTCGTTTTGATGATACAAACCCAGCAAAAGAAGAGCAAGAATATGTAGACGCTATTAAGCGAGATGTAGCTTGGTTAGGGTATCAGTGGGAAAAAGAATGCTATTCTTCTGATTATTTCCAACAATTATATGATTGGGCAGTTCAATTAATTAAAGACGGAAAAGCATATGTAGACAACCAATCTTCTGAAGCAATGGCTGAACAGAAAGGAACGCCAACGCAACCAGGAGTAGCAGGACCTAATAGAGATAGAAGTATTGAAGAAAATTTAGATTTATTCACACGTATGAAAAACGGTGAATTTGAAGAAGGTTCTCATGTGTTACGTGCTAAAATAGATATGGCTTCACCAAATATGTTAATGCGTGATCCTATTATGTACCGCATTTTAAAGAAAGAGCATCACCGTACAGGAAGTGACTGGGTAATTTATCCAATGTACGACTGGACACACGGAGAAAGTGATTATATAGAGCAAATCTCTCATTCACTATGTTCACTAGAGTTTAAACCTCACCGTGAACTATACAATTGGTTTAGAGATAATGTGTATGAATATAGTCAATCAGAATACCCATTACCACCAAAACAAAGAGAATTCTCACGTTTAAACTTAAGTTATACCGTAATGAGTAAACGTAAGTTGATGAAGTTGGTTGAAGAAGGAATCGTTTCAGGATGGGATGATCCACGTATGCCAACTATTTCAGGATTACGTCGTCGTGGTTATACACCTGCTTCTATACGCAGCTTTATTGAAACGGTAGGAGTTTCTAAACGTGAAAACGTGATTGATGTAGCATTACTAGAGTTTAAAATTAGAGAAGATTTAAATAAAACAGCAAATCGTGTAATGGCTGTTTTAGATCCGGTAAAAGTGGTAATAGATAATTATCCAGAAGATCAAGAAGAAATTTTAATTGCTGAAAACAATCCAGAAGATGAAAACTCAGGAACAAGAGAAGTTCCATTTTCAAGAGAAATTTATATAGAGCGTGAAGACTTTAGAGAAGAAGCAAACAAAAAATTCTTCCGTCTAAAGTTAGGAAAAGAAGTGCGTTTAAAAAATGCGTATTTCATCACGGCTAATAGTGTAGAAAAAGATGAAAATGGAAACATTACGGTAATTCACTGTACATATGACCCATTAACAAAATCAGGAAGTGGAACAGAAGAAAGTAAGCGTAAGGTGAAAGGAACCTTACACTGGGTTTCTATAAAACATGCAGTAAAAGCTGAGGTAAGAGCGTATGACAGATTGTTTTCAGATGAAGCACCGGATAGCCATAAAGACAAAGATTTTATGGAGTTTTTAAATCCGAATTCGCTAGAAAAAATTACGGCTTACGTTGAACCAAGCTTACAAACAGCAAAGATTGGAGACCGTTTTCAGTTCCAACGTTTAGGGTATTTTAATGTTGATGATGATTCAACAGTTGAAGGCTTAGTATTCAATAAAACGGTTGGACTAAGAGATAATTGGGCGAAAAAGAATAATTAGTGCCCAAAGACTAGAATAAATAAAAAATGCTGCTTTTTAACTTAAAAGCAGCATTTTTTTTAACAAAAAAATCAATTTCCACTTTTCATTAGAATATGTATCTTTACAGATTAAGGATAGTTGTTATAAAGTAAATTTTATACAGCTGAAAATCAAATAATAAAAATATTTTTTGATACTGTAAATACCACAGGTTTAAAAAATATTTCAAAAAAATATTTCAAAAAAATATATTATCGTATGAGTTGTAGCAGTTGCTCAACTAACAAAAGCGGTGTGCCAAATGGCTGTAAGAGTAACGGAAATTGTGCTACAGGTACATGTGGAAGTGGAAATAAGCTCGCTGTTTTTGATTGGTTATCAAATATGACTTTACCTTCAGGTGAAGCACCATTTAATATTTTTGAAGTCCGTTTTAAAAATGGACGAAAACACTTTTATAAAAATCCTGAAAACTTAACCCTTTCCATGGGAGATGTGGTTGCAGTTGAAGGATCTTCAGGGCACGATGTTGGTATTGTTTCTTTAGCAGGAGAGCTAGTAAGAGTTCAAATGAAAAAAAGAAAAATTACTGCGGATAGTGATGATGTAAAGAAAATTTACAGAAAGGCATCTCAAAAAGATATTGATGTTTGGCAGGAAGCCAGAGGAAGAGAGTTAGAAACACAACGAAAAGGAAGAGAAATAATTAGCCGTTTAGGCTTAAAAATGAAACTTTCTGATGTTGAATATCAAGGAGACGGAACCAAAGCTACTTTTTATTATACAGCAGACGAACGTGTAGACTTTCGTCAGTTAATTCGCGACTTAGCTAGTGCTTTTTCTATACGAGTAGAAATGCGTCAGGTAGGAATGCGCCAAGAAGCAGCTCGTTTAGGAGGAATTGGTTCTTGCGGTAGAGAATTATGTTGCTCTACTTGGTTAACCGACTTTAGAAAAGTAAATACAGCAGCAGCCCGTTATCAGCAACTATCATTAAATCCATTAAAGTTAGCAGGACAGTGTGGTAAACTAAAGTGTTGTTTAAACTACGAATTAGATACGTATTTAGATGCATTACAAAGCTTTCCGAAGCAAGATAAAGTGCTAAAAACAGAAAAAGGAGATGCTGTTTTCGTTAAAATGGACATATTCAAAAAATTACTTTGGTATACCTACAAAGAGGAAAGTTTTAAATGGTATAAACTATCGTTAGATCAAGTTCAAGAGATTATAGAATTAAACAAAAATAATGAACTTGCGTTACCGTTAGAAGAATATGAATTGGAGATAGCTGAAGAGGTTTCTGTCGATTTTGAGAATGTTGTAGGTCAAGATAGTTTAACGCGTTTTGATGCACCTAAAAAAAGTCGTAAAAACAGTAGGCGTAGAAAAAGAAAACCAGCAAATAAAGCGGAAGTAGATAAACAGCCACAAACAAATAAAAGGCAAAAGAAAAAACCACAAGGAAAAACGGAAAAAACTGAAGGAGGCCAAAAAACAGAAAAAAAGAGAGTTGATAATAGGAAACCAAGACCTAAAAACAATCCAAAAACTAGAAAGCCAAAACCAGAAAGTAAAACAACTGATAAACCACAAGGACAACAAAAAAAACCGAGAAATCCCAGAAGAAAAAACAACAATCAACGAAAAAGAAATAATAGCGATAATAAAAACAATACCAATAATGAGAAGTAAAATTGGCATCATTTTTTTAGTAGCCATACTATTAGCTTCATGCGACTCAAATAGTGAGTTTGACAATTATATTGCGCTTCCTAAAAGCTCATGGAATAAAAAAAATGCAATACAGTTTACATTTCCAATTAATGACTCTATTGGTAAGAAAAATCTTTTTATAAACCTTAGAAATAATAAAGATTATGCATACAGCAATCTTTTTTTAATTACGCAAATGAATTTTCCTGACGGACAAATAATCATAGATACATTGGAATATGATATGGCAGACGTTACAGGGAAATTTTTAGGACAAGGTTTTACAGACATTAAAGAGAATAAACTTTTTTATAAAGAAAACATAACGTTTCCCCGAAAAGGAGAATATACTTTTAAGGTTCGACAAGCCATGCGAAAAAATGGAAAGTTGGAAGGAATTGAAGAATTAGAAGGAATAACTCATGTAGGGTTTAGAATAGAAAAAATAAAGTAATGACAGAGAAAAAAACAACAAATTTTAGTAAGTACATTAAATGGTTTTGGGGTATCATTTTAGGAGGGTTCTTATTTGTTTGCCTACTATTTTTACTAGCTTCTTGGGGAGTGTTTGGTGTACTACCTACTTTTGAAGAGTTAGAAAACCCAGAGAATAATTTAGCTACAGAAATTATTTCAGCTGATGGTAAAACTTTAGGTAAGTACGCTGTTGAAAACAGAACACCTATAAAATATAAAGACATTCCACAAAATATGGTAAAAGCGTTAGTTGCAACAGAAGATGAGCGTTTTTATGAACATTCAGGAATTGATTTTAGAGGAACAGCAAGAGCCGTTTTAAAACCAGGAAGTGGAGGGGCGAGTACAATAACCCAACAACTAGCAAAAATGTTGTTTACAGGAAAAGCTTCTCGCAATATTTTCAAAAGAGTACTTCAAAAGGTGAAAGAATGGGTAGTAGCTGTTAAGCTAGAGCGTCAATACACTAAAGAAGAAATCATAACCATGTATTTGAATAAATATGATTTCTTAAATCAAGCAGTAGGTGTTCGTTCAGCAGCTCGAATTTATTTTGGAAAAGAACCCAAAGAGTTAGATATAGAAGAATCTGCAATGCTAGTAGGAATGCTTAAAAACTCTTCCCTTTTTAATCCTTTAAGGAGAAAAGAGATGGTAAAACAACGAAGGAATGTTGTTTTAAAGCAAATGAATAGAAGTGAGTTTATTACTTTAAAACAAAAAGATTCATTACAAAAATTAGGTCTAGGACTTAATATAAACAGAGAAGGACATAGTGACGGTTTAGCAACATATTTTAGAGAGCATTTAAGAAGTATCTTAAAAGAGTGGGTTAAAGAAAACCCAAAACCAAATGGAGAAGAGTATAATATTTATAGAGATGGATTAAAAATTTACACTACTATAGATTCTCGTATGCAAAAATATGCTGAAGAAGCGGTTTATGAACACATGGAAAACCTTCAATCATATTTTGATAAAGAACAAAAAAGAAATAAAAAAGCTCCTTTTTATGATATAGGGAAAAAGGACATAGAAAAAATAATAAGAAGAGCAAAGCAAAATTCAGACCGTTATAAGCGAATGAAAGCAGCAGGAAAGTCTGAAAAAGAAATAGATAAGGTGTTTAACACAGCTACTGATATGCGTATTTTTACGTGGAAAGGTGAACGTGATACAGTAATGACTCCTTATGACTCAATACGTCATTATAAACACTTCTTGCGTTCAGGTTTGGTGTCTATTGAACCTCAAACAGGCCACATTAAAGCATGGGTTGGAGGAATTAATCATAGATACTTTAAATATGATGCAGTTGAGCAACAAAAACGCCAAGTAGGTTCTACATTTAAACCTTTTGTATATGCTACTGCAATTAATCAATTAAAAATGTCACCTTGTGATAAATTACCAAACACACCATACACCATTCCGAAGGAAAAATATGGAATGCCAGAAGATTGGACACCAAAAAATGCAGGAGGTAAATATGGAGGTGAATTAACGTTAAAAGACGCCTTAGCAAAATCAGTAAATGTGATTACAGCACAATTAATTGATAAAGTCTCACCTATAAATGTAGTTCGACTAGCAGAGTCTTCAGGAATACAATCCAAATTAGAAGCAAATCCGTCTATTGCATTAGGAGCAATTGATTTATCTTTATTAGAGATGGTTAGTGCATATTCAACTTTTGCGAACAAAGGGTTACGTGTTAGTCCACTAATGGTTACTCGAATTGAAGATAAAAACGGAACAGTTTTAGAAGAGTTTGTTCCTGAGACAAAAGAAGTGTTAAGTGAAGAGTCAGCTTATGTGATTTTAGATTTAATGAAAGGAGTAACTCAAGTAGGTTCCGGAGCTCGTTTAAGATCAACATGGACATCAGGAGGAGATGCAGTAACAGGTTTCCCTTATAAATTTACGAATCCTATTGCAGGTAAAACAGGTACAACACAAAATCAATCAGATGGTTGGTTTATGGGAATGGTGCCAAACTTAGTAACTGGAGTATGGACAGGAGGAGAAGATAGAGCAACACACTTTGCAGGACTAAGATATGGTCAAGGGGCAACAATGTCACTACCAACATGGGGAATATTTATGAGAAAATGCTATGAAGATAAAACGCTAGAGGTTAGTAAAGGAAATTTTGAAAAACCTAAAGATATAAGTATTAATTTAGACTGTTCAAAAGTTGAAGAAGCTAAAGAAGGAGAAGAAGAAACAGTACCAGACGATACGGATTTTTAGTAAATTGTAAAGTATTTAAAATCTCACCTAGTAGGATAAAGCTTAAAACAACAACTATAATGATAAATAAAAAAGTAAATAACGTACAAGAAGCATTGCAAGGTGTGCAAGATGGAATGACCTTTATGTTAGGAGGGTTCGGTTTATGCGGAATACCTGAAAATGCTATTGCTGAGTTAGTAAAAATAGGAGTAAAAGATGTTACTTGTATTTCTAATAACGCAGGAGTTGATGATTTTGGCTTAGGGTTGTTATTGCAAAATCGTCAGATAAAGAAAATGATTTCTTCTTATGTAGGAGAAAATGATGAATTTGAGCGTCAAATGTTATCTGGAGAATTAGAAGTAGAATTAACACCTCAAGGAACTTTAGCCGAGAAATGTAGAGCAGCACAAGCAGGGTTTCCAGCATTTTATACCCCAGCGGGTTATGGAACAGAGGTAGCAGAAGGAAAAGAAACTCGTGAGTTTGACGGGAAAATGTATGTATTAGAGCCAGCATTTAAAGCAGACTTTGCTTTTGTAAAGGCATGGAAAGGTGATGCTGCTGGAAACTTAATTTTTAAAGGAACTTCAAGAAACTTTAACCCTAATATGTGTGGGGCAGCTACAATTACAGTTGCTGAGGTTGAAGATTTAGTTCCAGTAGGAGAATTAGATCCAAATCAAATTCATATTCCAGGAATTTTTGTACAACGCATTTTCCAAGGAGAAAAGTATGAGAAGAGAATTGAGCAACGAACTGTTCGCAAACGAGATTAGTTTTTAATGAATCAATTTGAAAATTTGAAGATGTAACAATGAGAAGTGATAAAGAAAACTTAATTGTAAAATTAACTTTTGAGTTATCTCTTGAAATCATCAAGTTTTCAGAAGAAATAAGAGCTTTACATCGTTATGAGATGGCATCTCAGGTTTTTAGAAGTGGAACATCAATAGGAGCCAATATTAGAGAAGCACAAAATGCAGAAAGTAAAGCAGATTTTATTCATAAATTTAAAATTTCAGCGAAAGAAGCTGATGAATTGGAGTATTGGTTATTATTGTGTGAACAATCAGAATTTTACCCAAGCCCAAAAAAGAAGTTACTAACAGATTTGAAAACAATTATTAAGATAATAAGTAAAATAATAGCTTCTTCAAAAAAGAAGTAATTATAAAATTTTCAAATCAACAAATTTTCAAATTAAAAATGTTAGATAAAAACGGAATAGCGAAAAGAATCGCAAAAGAAGTAAAAGACGGATATTATGTAAACCTTGGTATCGGAATTCCAACATTAGTAGCCAATTTTGTTCGTGATGATATAGAAGTAGAATTTCAATCAGAAAATGGAGTATTAGGTATGGGACCTTTTCCTTTTGAAGGAGAAGAAGATGCTGATATTATCAATGCAGGAAAACAAACTATAACAACTATGCCAGGAGCTAGTTTTTTTGATTCTGCTACTAGCTTTTCAATGATTCGTGGTAAACATGTACACTTAACCATTTTAGGAGCTATGGAAGTAGCTGAAAATGGAGATATAGCGAACTGGAAGATACCAGGAAAAATGGTAAAAGGTATGGGGGGAGCGATGGATTTAGTAGCCTCTGCCGATAACATTATTGTAGCAATGATGCATACCAATAAAAGAGGAGAATCGAAGTTACTTAAAAAATGTTCCTTACCATTAACAGGTGTAGGTTGTGTAACTAAAATTGTAACCAACCTAGCGGTATTAGAGATCAAAGACAATAAATTTCACTTATTAGAAAGAGCTCCAGGAGTATCTGTAGAAGAAATTAAAGCAGCTACAGAAGGAACTTTAGTAGTTGAAGGAGACATTCCAGAAATGAATATTTAACAAAATTATAGGATAAAAAAAAGACGTAAAGTGTTAAGCTTTACGTTTTTGTATTTTAAAAATAGATGAAAATAATCTCATACAACGTAAACGGAATTAGAGCAGCATTAAAAAAAGGGTTTATCGATTGGTTACAAGCAGCGAACCCTGATGTAATATGTATTCAAGAAACCAAAGCTCATAAAGAACAATTAGATGTAACTGAGTTTGAAAACGCTGGATATCCATACCATTATTGGTTTTCAGCAGAGAAAAAAGGGTATTCATCAGTAGCAATTTTTTGTAAAGAAGAACCAAACCATGTAGAGTATGGTACAGGAATAGAATCTATGGATTTTGAAGGGAGAAATCTTCGTGTAGATTTTGATGAGGTCTCTGTAATGAGTATGTATTTACCTTCAGGAACTAATAGTGCTCGATTAGACTATAAGTTCAACTACATGGATGAAATTTTAACCTATGCTACAGAGTTAAGAAAAGAAATTCCTAACTTGGTTATTTGTGGAGATTACAACATCTGTCATGAAGAAATAGATATTCACAACCCGAAAATGAAAGGAGTATCTGGGTTTTTACCAGAAGAGCGTGAATGGCTAGGGAAGTTTATCAATAGTGGATTTATTGATAGTTTCCGTCACTTGCACCCAGAAAAACAAGAGTATTCTTGGTGGAGTTATCGAGCAAATGCAAGAGCGAATAATAAAGGTTGGCGTATTGATTACAACATGGTAACCGAACCATTAAAAGATAAAATTTCAAGAGCATATATTTTACCAGAAGCAAAACATTCAGATCATTGCCCAATTGCAGTTGAATTAGATTTATAAAACCAACATGAAGAAATTACTAACACTACTACTTTTTACAACTTCAATTTTTGCGCAACAACCTGTTGATAGTCTTTTTATAGCTAAAGACAGTATTGATGTTGTGGTAAATGACTCTATAAACTTATCGCAAAACCAAGAGCTATTTTCTACAGAAGATTTAAAGATGATTGATAGCTTATTGATTGAAGAAAAATTTAATTCATCGTTGTTTGACAGTATTCAATATGTAATTAACGATAAAGATATTTTAGGAAATACAACCACAATTCTAACAACAGATTTATTAAAGAAAAGATTACAAGACCTAAACGTAAAAACACCGTTTCATTTAGAGTATAATCCTGCGTTAGAAAAAGTAATAAACAGTTATTTAAAATACCGAAAAAAATACTATCCAGCATTAATGGCTCGTGCTCAATATTATTTTCCAATGTTTGAGCAATACTTAGATCAATATGATATTCCGTTAGAAATGAAATATTTGGCTATTGTTGAGTCAGCATTAAGACCCGACGCTCGTTCTTGGGTGGGAGCTACAGGTTTATGGCAGTTTATGTATGGAACAGGTGTTCAGTTTGATTTGAAAGTAAATTCGTATGTAGATGAACGTCAAGATCCAGTAAAATCAACAAAAGCAGCTTGTCAATACTTAAGTCAACTATATAAAATTTTTGGTGATTGGGATTTAGCTTTAGCAGCATATAATTCGGGTCCAGGAAATGTATCAAAGGCAATAAAGCGTTCTGGAGGATATAAAAACTATTGGAATATCCGCCCTTTTTTGCCTCGTGAAACAGCAGGGTATGTACCAGCATTTTATGCAACGATGTATATTTTTGAGTATGCAGAAAAGCACCATATTTACCCTGAAGCACCGAAAATATTCAATTTTGAGACAGATACAGTTCGTGTAAAAAGAACCATTAGTTTTGATCAGATTTCAGAAAAAACAGGGATAGATTCTGATTTATTAGCGTTTCTAAACCCGTCGTATAAGCTAGATATTATTCCATATGTAAAAGAAAAAAATTATGCAGTTCGATTACCTCGAAGAAACTTAATGGACTTCTTAGAAAAGGAAAAAGAAATATATGCTTTAGCAAATGAAGATGACGCTAAAAGAGAAAAGCCATTACCAAAGTATTTTGAAATGGATAAACGTATTCGTTACAGAGTTCGAAGTGGAGATTATCTAGGTAAAATAGCTAATAAATTTGGAGTACGAGTAAGTGATATTAAACGTTGGAATGGTTTACGCACACATCATTTAAAAATAGGTCAGAGATTAAGTGTTTATCCTAAAAGAATGGCTGTTCCAAAGAAGGTTTCAAAGAAAAAATATAAAGCACCAACAGGTAAGCATGAGGTGTATGTTGTTAAAGAAGGAGATTCATTATGGACTATTTCAAAAAAATATCCATCAGTTTCTGTTGATGAAATTAAAAAATGGAACAATATTTGGAGTGTTAAGAGTTTGAAACCAGGAATGAAACTTAAAATATTTAAAAGCTAAAAAACAACTACTAAACACCACAAACTATGAATAAACTAATAGCATTATTTGCCCTGATTTTTATAACAGTTTCGTGTAAAAATAAAGGAGAGAAAAGCGACTATGTTTTACCAACATCAAATGGAAATACTAATAAAATATTAGTAGTAATTAAAGGAAATGATTGGGAAGGTAAAATTGGTGACGAAATTCGCTCTGTTTTTGGGGAGCATCAGGTAGGATTACCACAGCCTGAAACATTACTTTCAGTAGGACAAATAGATCCTATAGGATTTAAAGGTTTTATAAGGAATGCAAGAGCTGTTTTGATTCTTAGAGAAGGAGAAAAAGAAAAAATAGCAGTAGAAAAAAACAAATATGCTGAACCTCAAATTTTAGTTTATGCAACAGCTAAAAGTAAAGGAGCTTTGGTTGACTTGATTCGCAACAGAGGAAAAGAGATTATTAAACTATTTAAAGATGAAGATGTAAAATTTACTCAAAACATTTTTAAAAAAGAAAAATTAGATGAAAGCCAATTCAAAACAATAAAAAAATTAGGTATTTCATTAACCATTCCTGAAAGGTTTAAACTTGTTGAAGATACGGGAGACTTTTTATGGTTACGTCAACACTTAAAAAGCGGAATAGCAAGAGGAGATGGAACCAACAATATTTTAGTGTATAGTTATCCATTAGAAGATGAAAGTAAAGTAGAAGATAATATAACAAGAATGCGCGATACGATTGGTAAAAAATATATTCCAGGAAGTAAAGAAGGAATGCACATGATTACCGAACAAGCATATACACCATTTACTTTCGATGCAGAAATTGATGGAAGAAAAGCTTATGAAACTAGAGGTAAATGGGAAGTAAAGAATGATTTTATGGCAGGACCGTTTATTAATTACTCGATAATTGATAAAGAAAACAACCGTGTTCTTGTTTTTGAAGGCTTTACTTATGCACCTTCAGTAAATAAAAGAGATTTTATATTTGAGTTAGAAGCAATAGCAAAATCTTTAAAAATAAAATAAAAGATAAATCATAACAACGGTAGAAAAGCATCAATTTTTAAATTGATGCTTTTTTTATGTAACAAAAAGTTGTAGAAAAAGACAAATAAGATAATCAACCAAATACAAAACCAAATGATTGCACATTTTTTAAAGTTAGAGTGGAAGCAGTTTTTTCGCTCTTCTTATTTCGGAAAAAGTATTGCATTAAAAATTATCATGGGCTTTTTTGCATTGTATATGCTAGTTTCATTTTTAATGATAGGAATAGGAGGGTATTTTTTCATTAAAAAAGAATACCCAAATACAGATCCACTTTTTTTTGTGAATGGATTTCTTGTTTTTTTATTACTTGGAGATTTAATTTTTCGCTACTTAATGCAAAAATTACCAGTACTAAACATTAAGCCGTTTCTAAACTTACCGGTAAAAAAAGAAAAGTTAGTCCATTTTGTATTAGGAAAATCAGCAGTGTCGTTCTTCAATATAATGCCGTTGTTTTTTTATGTGCCTTTTTCAATAGTATTAATAGGTCAAGGCTATGATATTATGGGGGTTTTAGGATGGTTGTTTTTAATGGTTATGCTAGTGTTAAGTGCTAACTACGTAAATTTTTTAATAAATAAAAACAATTATGCACTAGGAGTAATGATTGTTGTACTAGCAATATTGTTTTTTGGAAATAAATACCAGCTGTTTAACGTAAATTATGTGTTTGCTCCTGTTTTTCAATCAGTATATAACCTTCCTGCTTTTACATTAATAGGAGTGGTTCTATTGATAGGTTTATATTATATAAACTTTAAATTATTAAGAGAAAAAGCATATTTAGATGACGCTATAAAAAGTAAAGAAGAAGTAGCAAAAGAATCAGACTTATCTTTTGTTGATAGATTAGGAGATGTCGCGCCATTTATTAAAAATGATATTCGTCAAATTTGGAGGAATAAACGTACCAAAACAGTATTTTTTATGTCGTTTATATTTCTTTTTTACGGAACTTTCTTCTTTGGAGAAGAAACATATCGAGAAAAAATGCCTGCTTTCTTAGTCTTTGCAGCAATTTTTGTGACAGGAGGATTTACATTAAATTATGGTCAGTTTATTCCTGCATGGGATAGTGAGTATTACAAAATGCTTATGAGTCAAAATATCCGTTATCGAAAATTTTTAGAAAGTAAGTGGTATTTAATGGTTGTAGTATCAGGAGCATTGTATTTGTTAAGCATTCCTTATGCTTATTTCTATGGATTAGATATTTTTTTAATGATAACTGCAGGAGCAATATTTAATATAGGATTTAACTCTCTTTTTTTATTGTTTGCAGGTTCTTTTAACCGAAAACGTATAGACCTAAATAAAAGTGGGTTTTCAAATTATCAAGGAACCAGTGCAACCAATTTTTTAATCATAATTCCCATAATCGGAATTCCTATGTTCTTATTCTGGGTTTTCAACAAGTTTGTGAGTTTCAATGCAGGAGTTTTAGCAATTGCTATTGCAGGAGTACTAGCATTAGCGTTCAAAAATTACTTTATGAACTTTATAGAAAAAAGATACATTAAAAGTAAGTACGCAGTAATACATGCATTCAGCCAAAAATCATAACTAACCAAAAACTAAACAAAATGATATCTATACATAATATTTCAAAAACATACGGAAGTACACAAGTTTTAAACATAGAAGAGTTGAATATTCCAAGCGGACAAGCTTTTGGGTTAGTAGGGAATAATGGAGCAGGAAAAACAACTTTGTTTAACCTGTTATTAGATTTAATTAGACCAACTACAGGAGGGATTGTAAATAATGAAGTAATTGTAAATAAAAGTGAGAACTGGAAAACATTTACAGGGTCGTTTATAGATGAAACTTTTTTAATAGGATATTTAACACCTGAAGAATACTTTGATTTTGTTGGAGATTTACGCGGGATGAATAAAGCTGATGTAAAAGCTTTTTTAGCTCAGTTTGATGAGTTTTTTAATGAAGAGATTTTAGGAAAGAAAAAATACTTACGAAGCTTAAGTAAAGGAAATCAAAAGAAAGTAGGTATTGTAGCTGCAATGATGGGGAATCCACAAGTGATAATTTTAGATGAACCTTTTGCAAACTTAGACCCTACAACACAAATTAGATTAAAAAAAATAATTAAAAAACTTACAGAAAATAATGATGTAACTGTACTAGTTTCTAGTCACGATTTAAGTCACGTAACTGAGGTGTGTGGGCGTATCGTAGTCTTAGATAAAGGAAATGTTGTAAAAGATATAAATACATCACAAGAAACTTTAAAAGAGCTAGAAAGCTATTTTTCTGAATAAAACAAGGTAAAAATCACCTTATAATTATTATTTTTACCTCTTTACGTACAAAAAATGCAATTATTACGTTGTTGTACTGTAAAAGTAATAGTATATGAAAAAAGGGGTAAAGATAATAGTATTCAGTGTTTTAGGAACTATCGTGTATTCGTGTAGTGTTAAAAAGGATGCTTTTTTGAATAGAAGTTACCATGCCGTTACTACTAAATACAATGTGCTTTTTAATGGAGAGCAAGCGTATTTAAAAGGACTTGAAGAAATTCAAGAAAAGCACGAAGACAATTTCTGGAAACGCTTACAAATAGAACCTATAACTTTTGATGAAAGTAAGTTAGCTACGAAAGTACTTACACCAGGTACAGGATTTAATACTGAAGAGAGTGAAGAAGACAAAAACCTAACTCCTTTTGAAAAAGCAGAAGAAAAAGCAATAAAAGCCGTTCAAACACATTCAATGAATATTAATGGCTATGAAAAAAATAGCCAGATAGATGACGCTTATTTATTGTTAGGTAAATCAAGATATTATACCCAGCGTTTTATTCCAGCATTAGAAGCCTTTAACTACGTAATAGTTAATTATCCAAAAGCAAATTTAAATTATGAAACAAAAATATGGAGGGCGAAAACAAATATTCGTCTAGGTAATGAAAAAAGAGCTATAGAAACATTAATGTTGTTATTAGATGTTTTAGATGAGAAAGAAAAAATAAATAAAACGGTAAAAGAACAAGCTTATACAGCCATGGCAATGGCATATGAACAAACCGATACCATTCAAAAAATGGTAGATTATTTAAAATTAGCAACTAAAACACGTTACAATAAAGAGCAAACAGCAAGAAATATGTTTGTGTTAGGTCAGGTTTACAGCGAATTAGATAGAAAAGATTCAGCAAGAATGGTGTTTCGAAGATTATCAGAATTTAAAAGAGCACCAGACAAGTTCCGTATTCGAGCAAATATTGAACTTGCTAAAAATACTCCAAATGATTCAACATCAATATTAATGTTGGCAAGGTTAAGAAAACTGATTAAAAACTCTGATAACCGCAAGTTTTTAAACGAGTTATACTACCAAGCAGGGGTGATTCAAGAAGGGAGAAATAATCCTGAAGCGGCAGCAGAATATTATAAAAAATCTTTACAAGCGAAGCATAACAACAATTACCAAAAAACATATGCGTATGAACGCTTGGCAAATATAGCTTTTGAAAAAGAGAATTATTTGTTAGCAGGCTCATATTATGATAGCGTATTGCAGGTGGTTTCCAAAGAGTTTGATCAAGAAAAAAGAATTCGTAGAATTCGTAGAAAGAGTAAAGGGTTAACAACTTTAAGAAAATATGAGGAAACTGTTAAAAATAACGACAGTATTCTTAGTTTAGTTGGAATGACGCTAGATGAAAGAACTTCTTTTTTTGTGACATATATAGAAAAAATAAAGAAAGAAGACGAAGAAAAAAGACAACAAATGCTCAATGCTCAGAACTTTGGAAATGGTTTTGGAGGCGGTG
Organism: Tenacibaculum sp. Mcav3-52; assembly: GCF_022347665.1. Lineage (NCBI taxonomy): Bacteria > Pseudomonadati > Bacteroidota > Flavobacteriia > Flavobacteriales > Flavobacteriaceae > Tenacibaculum > Tenacibaculum sp. Mcav3-52. Next base: position 679,925 of record NZ_JAKRGE010000001.1, read on the forward strand.
TATCTATAAATAATAGTGCAAATAAAGGGAAGTGGTACTTTTACAATACTCAAGCATTAGGGTTTGGAAGAGCAGATTTTCAAAAAATATGGGGAACACGCCCTCTAGAAGATAACTGGCGATTATCAGACAAATCTATTAGCGTCACAGAAGATGTGTCTGATGATATTAATGGAAAAAAAATCAACAAAAGATATGAGCTTTCAACATATCTTGAAGCTATACCAACTGATGACAATGTAATTAATGACCTTGTAAAAGAGCGAAATGATGCATTATATCAATTAGGACTAATTTATAAAGAGCAGTTTACAAACACTACACTAGCAATTAAAAACCTAGAACGCTTAAGACAGGTGAGTATAAATAATAAGTTGGAATTGCCAATAAGTTACCACTTGTATCAAATATATAAAAAGCAAGGAAATGTAGCTAAGTCAAATGATTATAAGAACATTATCCTAGAAAAGTATCCAGAAACAAGTTTTGCTCAAATAATTTTAAACCCAGATAAAAAACTTGTTAAAAAGAAGAAAGAAGATCAGGTTTTAAATAAGTATAAAGAAATATATTATTTATATAAAGAAAATAAATTTGAAGAGGTCGTTAGTGAAATAGATAAATTTTCAAGTACACTAAAAAATTCAAATTTAATCCCTAAATTCGCACTTCTAAAAGCCTTGGCGATAGGTAAATATCAAGATAAAGAGACCTATAAAAAAGCGCTAGAGTTTGTTGCAGTTAGTTATGCTACTACTCAAGAAGGTAAAAAAGCAAAAGAAATTATAGAACTATTAAATAAAGCATAACCCCTTAAATTCCCCGAATATGTTTGGTAAAGAGAGTAAAAAAACAGGAGAAAACAAAGTTGCAGAGAGAAACATTATAGGAAAAAACACTAAAATAATAGGTGAGATTATTTCAGAAGGAGATTTTAGAATAGATGGAATATTAGAAGGAACCATAGAAACTAAAGGAAGAGTAATAATTGGAAATACTGGTTTAATTAAAGGAAAAGTTGAATGTACTAATGCAGATATAGAAGGAGAGTTTTCAGGAGAGCTTTTTGTTTCAAACACTCTTACAGTAAAATCTTCAGCAAATATTAATGGTGATGTAATTATAGGAAAATTATCTGTAGAACCAGGAGCAGAATTTAATGCCACTTGTGCCATGAAAGGAGCGGTAAAAGAACTAAATAAAAATGAGCAAGGACTCAAAGAAAAAACCGCTTAATAAATACATACGATTCACAGGAATCGCACTTCAAATGGGATTAACTATTTACCTAGGAAGTTTGCTAGGTAAATGGTTAGACCAAAAATATCCAAACGACAACCAACTTTACGTAAAAATTTGTACACTTGCAGCAGTTTTTGGTGCTATTTACTCTGTAATACGCCAAGTAATTAAGATAACCGACAATAATGAGTAAACGAATTTTAGTATTTTCTTCTATTATATTAGTTTTAGGTATAGGAGGCTTCTTTTTAAACAGTTTTTTGCTTTCTAATGCGGGTGTAACACTTTCTTTTTCTGTATTACAAGTATACTGTTTTAATGTAATAGCAACTATTTTAATTTATTCTTTAATAGAATGGGTACTTGGATATTTACCAAATGAAACAGGATATTTATATTTAGGAATGTTAATGGTAAAATTCGGAATTTTTATTCTACTATTCCAAAAGAGTATTTTTTCAGAAGCAGGGTTAACAAACCCAGAAAAAGCAACCTTATTAATTCCTATTATGGTGTTTTTAGCTATCGAAACTGTAGCGTTGTCAAAAATACTTAACACTAAATAGATGAGTTGTTTATGACGATGTGTGGTGTTCTTTAAAACTAAGCAAAAAAAGGGTTTGTAGTTTTAATTAAATGTGTACCTTTGCACCGAAATTTACAGACCCAAAATCTATATTTAGTAAAGGTATGATGGTAGCAAACAAAACTATCAAGTTTTTAACACTTTTAACACTTGTGTTTTCATCGTTAACTGCATTTGCAGGTGGAGACGATACAACTTCTAATGATAGTGGTAGAATTAACACTAAAGAGTCAATAGATGCTTATATTAAGCATCACTTGGCAGATTCTCATGATTTTAACTTGTTTTCATATACGAATGATGCAGGAGAGCGTAAGCATATAGGCTTTCCATTGCCCGTTATAGTGAAAACTACTAAAGGAATTAAGTTTTTCATGTCGTCAAAATTTCATCATAACGATGATGGTACATTGGTTGTGGATGCAGGTGATGTGAAATTGGTGAAAATACATAGTAAAATATATGAATTAAATGCGGGTGAAGAAGTGGTTGCTTTTGATGAGGAGCATCATGCTACTAACGCACAGAAAGTATTGGATTTGTCTATTACCAAAAGTGTGTTTGGTATGTTTTTAGCAGGTTTGTTAATGTTCTTTGGATTTAGAAGTTTGGCTTCTGGGTACAAAAAAGGGCCAATACCAACAGGTGTAGCACGTATACTAGAACCTTTAGTTTTATATGTAAGAGATGAAATTGCACGTCCTAATATTGGAGAGAAACATTACCGTAAATTTATGGGGTTCTTATTAACCGTGTTTTTCTTTATTTGGGTTTTAAACTTATTAGGATTAACCCCGTTAGGTTTTAACGTAACAGGTCAAATAGCAGTAACAGTTTGTTTAGCTTTATTTACATTTTTTATCGTACAATTTAGCGGAAATAAAGATTATTGGAAACATATCTTCTGGATGCCAGGTGTGCCAGTCTTAATGAAATTAGTATTAGCACCAATTGAGGTGTTGGGTATGTTAACTAAACCATTTTCTTTATTTGTGCGTTTGTTTGCGAATATTACCGCAGGACACTCAGTAGTTATGGGTATCGCAGCGTTAATGATTTTATTAAAAGCAAAGTTTGGAACAGCGGGAGCAACAGGAATCTCTTTCTTTTTAACCTTGTTTTTAACTATTATAGAGTTGTTGGTAGCTTTTCTACAAGCTTATATTTTTACCATGTTATCATCGTTATTTATTGGTATGGCGGTAGAAGAACATGACCATCACTAAGAACTAGAATCAAAAATTTGTTTAATTATATATAAATCAATTATTATGACACTTAATTTAGTTGGAGCAGGATTAATCGTAATCGGAGCAGGATTAGGATTAGGGAAAATCGGTAGTAGTGCAATGGAAGCTATTGCTCGTCAACCAGAAGCTGCTGGTAAAATCCAAACTGCAATGATTATTATTGGAGCATTATTAGAAGGTTTAGCATTCGGTGCTTTACTTTTAGGATAAGCAACAAAAAACAAACAAATTCCTGTAACGGTTGGTTGCAGGAATTGTTTACACAATTAAACAAAAAAACACAAAAAATATATAATAATGGGAATATTTAATGACTTTTCTGTAGGGTTGTTTTTTATGCAACTAGTAATTTTAGCTTTATTAATCTTTATAATGGCAAAGTTTGCATGGAAGCCTATTTTAAATGCGTTAAATGAGCGTGAGGAAGGGATTCAAGGTGCTTTAGATGCTGCAGAAAATGCACGTAAGGAAATGCAAAACTTGCAAGCGGATAACGAAAGATTAGCAAAAGAAGCCAGAGCAGAGAGAGATGCAATGATGAAAGAAGCTCGTGAGATAAAAGATAAAATTATAGCTGATGCTAAAAAAGAAGCAGAGGATCAGACTACTATAATGATAGATAATGCAAAAGCTACAATAAAACAAGAGCAACAAGCAGCTATCGCTGAGTTAAAGAAAACAGTAGGTAACTTATCTATCGAAATAGCTCAAAAGGTAGTAAGAAAAGAATTAGCTTCACAAGATGAACAATTAAAGCTTGTGGAAGGAATGTTAGAAGAGGTTACTTTAAACTAATCAGTAGATGAAAGAATCAAGAGCAGCATTACGTTACGCAAAAGCAATTTTAAATTTAGCTAAAGAATCAGGAAATGAAGCTTTAGTAAATGATAACATGAAGTTAATCGTAGATACAATTGCCGAAAGCGCTGATTTAGATGTTATGCTTAAAAGTCCTGTAATTAAAGCTGCAGATAAGCGTAAAGTTTTAAATGCACTTTTTGGAGATAAAGTAGACAACATAGTAAAAGGGTTGTTTAATTTATTAGAGGAAAATAAGCGTATGGTGATGTTAGACCCTATTGCTAAGCAATATGCAGTTATATATGATCACTATAAGAACACAAAAATTGCCAGAGTTACAACCGCAGTAGCTTTAACAAAAGAGTTAGAAGATAAAATACAAGCTAAAATTGTAGCCCTTACAGGAAACAATGCAAGTATTGAGAATATAGTAAATCCAGAGATATTAGGAGGATTTATCTTACGAGTTGGAGATGTGCAGTATGATGCAAGTATCTCTAGTCAATTTAATGAGTTAAGGAGAGAGTTTGACAACGGTCATTACATTCCAAAAATTTAATTATACATCAAAAGAAATAAGATGGCAGCAATTAAACCAGCTGAAGTATCAGCAATTTTAAAGGAACAATTAACAAATTTTGAGTCTAAAGCTTCATTAAATGAAGTAGGGACTGTATTACAAGTAGGTGATGGTATTGCACGTGTTTATGGATTATCTAACGTACAATACGGAGAATTAGTAGAATTCGATAACGGATTAGAAGGTATCGTATTAAACTTAGAAGAGGATAATGCAGGTGTTGTATTATTAGGAGCTTCTACTTCAGTAAGAGAAGGATCTACTGTAAAACGTACAGAAAGAATTGCTTCTTTAAAAGCTGGAGAAGGAATTGTAGGTCGTGTTGTTAACACTTTAGGGCAACCAATCGATGGTAAAGGACCAATCGAAGGGGAAACTTTTGAAATGCCTTTAGAGCGTAAAGCACCAGGAGTTATCTTCCGTGAGCCTGTAACTGAGCCAATGCAAACAGGTATTAAATCTATCGATGCAATGATTCCAGTAGGACGTGGTCAACGTGAGTTAATCATTGGAGACCGTCAAACAGGTAAATCAACTGTTGCTATTGATACTATCTTAAATCAAAAAGAATTTTATGATGCAGGACAACCAGTGTACTGTATCTACGTAGCTATCGGTCAAAAAGCTTCAACAGTAGCAGCAATTGCTAACATGTTAGAAGAAAAAGGAGCGTTAGCATATACAACTATCGTTGCTGCAAATGCATCTGACCCTGCACCTATGCAGGTATATGCACCATTTGCAGGAGCTGCAATTGGAGAATATTTCCGTGATACTGGTAGACCAGCTTTAATTGTTTATGATGATTTATCTAAGCAAGCAGTAGCTTACCGTGAGGTATCTTTATTATTAAGAAGACCTCCAGGGCGTGAGGCTTACCCAGGGGATGTATTCTACTTACACTCAAGATTATTAGAACGTGCTGCTAAGGTAATTGCTGATGATTCTATTGCAAAAGATATGAATGATTTACCAGAATCATTAAAATCTAAAGTAAAAGGAGGAGGATCTTTGACTGCATTGCCAATTATTGAAACTCAAGCAGGAGACGTTTCAGCATATATTCCAACAAACGTAATTTCGATTACTGATGGTCAGATATTCTTAGAGTCTGATTTATTCAACTCAGGGGTTCGTCCAGCGATTAACGTAGGTATTTCTGTATCACGTGTAGGAGGTTCGGCTCAGATTAAATCAATGAAGAAAGTATCTGGTACACTAAAGTTAGATCAAGCTCAGTACCGTGAATTAGAAGCATTCGCTAAGTTTGGTTCTGACTTAGATGCTGCAACTTTAAATGTAATTGAAAAGGGTAAGCGTAACGTAGAGATCTTAAAGCAAGCGCAAAACGATCCTTATACTGTAGAAGATCAGGTAGCTATTATTTATGCAGGTTCTAAGAACTTGTTAAAAGATGTGCCTGTAAACAAGGTAAAAGAATTTGAAAAAGATTATTTAGAGTACTTAAACGCGAAGCATAGAGATACTTTAGATACTTTAAAAGCAGGAAAATTAACTGATGAAGTAATTGATACTTTAAGAGACGCTGCTAAAGAAATTTCAGCTAAATTTTCAGCTTAATAAAAACAAAAAAGGCATCCCCGTGTAACAACGGGGGTTTTATAAATTTTAAGTTCAATTAAATGGCAAACTTAAAAGAAATACGTAACAGAATTACTTCGATTAAATCAACAATGCAGATTACCTCTGCCATGAAAATGGTATCGGCTGCAAAGTTGAAAAAAGCTCAAGATGCAATTACAGCAATGCGTCCGTATTCATCTAAGCTTACCGAATTATTACAAAGCTTAAGTGCTACATTAGATAGCGATGCAGGTGGAGTATATTCAACAGAAAGAGAAGTAAATAAAGTATTGTTAGTTACTATAACTTCAAACAGAGGTTTATGTGGAGGTTTTAACTCATCTATCATTAAAGAAACAGTTAAAACAATTAACGAGAAATATAATAATACTGCTGTTGAATTATTAACAATTGGTAAAAAAGGAAACGATATTCTATCAAAAGATTACACCGTTGTAGAAAATAGAAACGATATTTTTGATAACTTAACTTTTGATAACGTTGCTGAAGTTGCTGAACAGTTAATGAATTTATTTGTAGACGGTTCTTACGATAAAATAGAAATCATTTACAACAGATTTAAAAATGCAGCGACTCAAATACCACAAGTAGAACAATTCTTGCCAATTCAACCTATAGAAGGAGAAACAAATGCTAATTTAGATTATATTTTTGAGCCTTCTAAAGAGGAGATTATTTTAGAATTAATTCCTAAGTCATTAAAAACGCAATTATACAAAGCAATTCGTGATTCATTTGCTGCCGAACACGGTGCTCGTATGACTGCAATGCATAAAGCAACAGATAATGCAACAGAATTACGTGATGAGTTATTATTAACTTATAACAAAGCACGTCAAGCTGCAATTACAAACGAGATTTTAGAAATAGTTGGTGGGGCAGAAGCTTTAAATAACTAGAATAATATTTTCAATCATTTAAAAGGTCAAAGCTTATTTAAGTTTTGACCTTTTTGTTTTTCTAAGCTATTCTTATATAGATATAAGTATACTAATAAAGGAATCAACCCGTGAGGAAGCCTATATATTGTTAAGTATAAGTATTGGTGCATAATACTCAAAGAAAAATCATAGTGAAAAGCGCTAAAAATTCTAGCCAAAGCAGTTACACCCCCCCAAAAACAAGCATATAGCAGGACTGGTTTTGAAAGTTTGGGAATAAATATAGCAATAGCAATGATAAAATCTAAAACACCAGCTACGAATAATAGGTTTTTAGCCATTTCTTCTTGTACAGGTAAGATGTTTAAGGTCATAGTAACAAAATTACCAGGTAATGGATAAAAAATACCAATAGCGTACATTCCATGACATATAAAAGCTAGGGCGATAAAAACTTTAAGATAAAAAAGTAAAAGAAGTGCGTTTTTGTGTTTTAAGAAATATAATAAAGCAATAGGAACTCCAAACTGAATAGTGTGCTCAAAAAACATTATAAGGTGAAAAAACTTATTCTTGGTAATCATTAAAGCTAAAAAAATTAAACTTACTGCACCTAATTTTAAGATACAACGCATCCATTTTTTTGAATTTTCATTTATTATTATTGAAATGATTGCACATACTAAGTATAAAACACCAATACTTCTAGTTAAAATTTGGATAGCTAAATCTGTATTTAGGTTTGTAACATACGACTGCCAACTAATGTCAAAAACAAAATTAATCACAGGTTCTAATAAGTGTTGGTCCCAAAAGAAACTTCTGTATGGAGCATCCCAAAATAAATGCTGGTAAGCTCTACCGAAAAAAATAAAAAAAGAAGAAATTTTTAAAAAAGAAAGAAGGGTTTTAGTACTCATAAAGTAAGGTTTAAACAAAAGTAAGAATAGAGGATATGTAGTTTGTTAAAATAAGATTAGTAAACTATAAAAGAATAGTTAGGTTAATGTTAGTCAGGTTATTATATAATTAATTTTAATAAAAACAAACGATTAATTTGAAAGGTAAAAAATATATTTGTGATAACTAACTAGTAAACTTAAAAGCCCCCTCACGATGAAAAAAATTATTTTAACACTGTTATTTTTAGCAGTCCTTAGTACTTATGGTTCTAACGATAAGTACCGATTAATCATCACAGATAATCCTGCAACTACTATAATGATTGGTTGGAACCAAATTTCAGGATCTAACCCAATTGTATACTATGGAACGACTGATAATGGAACTAACTGGTCAAATTATTCAAATTCCAAACCTGTAGACCGCTCAGTTTCTTATAAAGGAATGAGTAATACTTTTGCTAAACTAACGGGTTTGAGTCCTAACACAAACTATTATTTTGTAATTAAAGATAGCCAAGGAGTGAGTAGTCGATTCTGGTTTAAAACAGCTCCAAGCACCAATGATAAAATGTCGTTTATTGCAGGAGGAGATTCAAGAAACAATAGAACACCAAGAAGAGATGCTAACTTATTAGTTTCTAAATTAAAACCTACTGCTGTGTTTTTTGGAGGAGATATGACTAATGGAGACTCTAGCTCTGAATGGCAAGATTGGTTTAACGATTGGCAATACACAACAGCAAGTGACGGAAGAATGTTTCCTATTGTACCAACAAGAGGAAACCACGAAGGTTCAAATAATAGTATTTATAACTTGTTTAATGTTCCTTCAACGAGTGTTTATTACGATATAACTTTTGGAAATAACTTGTATACAATTTATACATTGAACTCTGAGATTTCTGCAGGAGGGAGTCAGTATTCATGGCTAAGTCAAAAGTTGAATGCTAATAACTCTATTTGGAAGTCGGCTCAATACCATAAACCGATGCGTCCTCACGTATCATCAAAATCAGAAGGAAATGATGAATACGCTAGTTGGGCTCAATTATTTTATGACAAAGGAGTGAACTTGGTATTTGAATCAGATTCTCATACAGTAAAAACTACATGGCCAGTAAAACCTTGTTCCAGCGGAAGTAATTGCGATGAAGGCTTTGTTAGAGACGATGTAAACGGAACCGTTTATGTAGGAGAAGGTTGCTGGGGAGCACCTTTACGCTCTTCGAATGATTCAAAAAACTGGACGAGAGATGCGAGTACCTTTAATCAATTTAAATGGATTTTTGTTGAAGAATCTAAAATAGAGGTTAGAACGATTAAGGTAGATAATGCGAGTAGTGTAGATTCAGTTTCAAATCAAAATCCATTCACAATACCCTCTAATTTAGATATATGGAACCCATCTAACGGAAGTGTAGTAACAATTATAAGTAGTAATGTTAGCTATCCAGAAGTTACAATTACAAATCCATCATCAGGCGCATCACATACCGTAAACACTCCAGTAACAATTTCTGCTACTGCAACCGATAGTGATGGAACTATTTCAAGTGTTAAGTTTTACGTAAATAATACTTTAGTAGAAACTGATATGAGTACTCCTTATTCTTATAACTGGACACCAACAAATAATAACCAATCATATACTATTAAAGCAATAGCAACAGATAATGATGGATATGAAACTACTTCTGAAGAAGTTTTAGTTTTTGTAGGAAATGTTTCTAAAACTGTTACTTCAACAATCAATAGTACCAATGATGATGCTGAACAATATGAGTCGTCAGGGCAAATGTATATGAACAGTTCTGATTTAGAATTGGTCTATGATGGAAGCTCAAAAGGAAACCAGCATGTAGGAATGCTATTTAGAAACTTAAATATACCGGCAAATGCTACGATAACGAATGCGTATATACAATTTACGACAGATGAGACAAATTCGGGAAGTACATCATTGGTAATCAAAATTCAAGATTCGTCAAATGCACCAGACATTACCTCTCAGAGTTATAATATAACATCAAGAAGTTATTACAGTCAATCGGTTGCTTGGAATCCTAGTTCTTGGAGTTCTGTTGGAGCATCTGGAACAGCACAAAGAACGCCTGATTTAAAATCACTGGTACAATACGTTGTGAACAAGTCCAATTGGAATTCTGGTAACTCAATGATGTTTTATATTTCTGGAACAGGAGAACGTACAGCAGAATCATATGATGGAAGTAGTGCTAGTGCTCCAAAATTGATGGTTACTTATAGTACAGGATCTCCTGATAATGGAGGAGGAGAGACTCCAGAATGTGAGGATATAAACGTAACAATTACTTTTGATAAATATTCTTACGAAACTTCTTGGATCTTGAAGGATAACAATGGACAAACAGTGATAAGCGGAGGTGATTATACTCAAGGAAATGGAGAGTCTATTACTGTGTCAAAATGTATACCTGTAGGATGTTATGATTTTACAATTAATGACGAATATGGTGATGGTATATGTTGCAGTTATGGAAGAGGTTCATATGAAATAACAAATAGCAAAGGTGACGTATTAGCTTCAGGAGGAAGTTTTGGCTCATCTGAAACCAAACAAGTTTGTTTGAATACTTCTACTGCTGCAAAGGAGCAATTAAGAAGTAAAAAAACAGAAGAAACAAACAATTCAGAAATGAGTATTTATCCAAACCCAGCTGTTGATAGGATTTATATTAAAGGAGGAAAGAATACATTTTTATGGATTGCAAAAATAGTAGACGTATCAGGAAGAAAAGTAATAGAAATACCTGTAATTAATAACTCAATAGATGTTTCTACAATTTCAAATAACTCAATTTATATTGTTGAAATATATGATGAATTAGGACAAAAGAAACTTTCTGAAAAGATAATGAAGAAATAGATTTTGAAATAAAGAGTTAAAAAGCGAACCAACTTGGTTCGCTTTTCTTTTATAATAAATCTTGAATTGTTTTTTTAATTGAATTAACATTTATTCCACAAACTTCTTGTAATTGTTGAATCGTACCGTGATGTATAAACTCATCAGGAATTCCTAATAGTTTCACTTTTCCTTGATAGTTTACTTCGGAAGCATACTCTAATACTTCACTTCCAAATCCACCTTTGATAGTGCCATCCTCAATAGTGATAATGGTATCAAATTTGTAGAAAATAGTATCTAAAAGTTGGGTATCTAAAGGTTTTACAAAGCGTAAATCGTAATGTGCAACCAATTCTTTATTTTCAAGCTGATTAATCGCTTCAGAAATATTATCAGCAATAGTTCCTACAGATAGCACTGCTATTTGATTTCCTTCTTTTAAACAAATGCCTTTTCCAATTTTAATGTTCTCAAAAGGAAGTAGCCATTGTTCTAGTTTTCCCTTACCTCTTGGGTAACGAATTGCAACTGGATGCTCTAACCCTTGTTGAGCGGTAAACATCATATTACGCAACTCAATTTCGTTACGAGGAGCAAATATAATTAGGTTAGGTATACAACGTAAATATGCCAAATCAAAAACACCGTGATGTGTTGCTCCGTCTTCACCTACTAATCCAGCTCTGTCTAAACAGAAAATTACAGGTAAGTTTTGTAGAGCTACATCGTGAATTACTTGGTCGTAAGCCCGTTGTAAAAAGGTAGAATAAATATTACAAAAAGGAACCAATCCTTGAGTAGCCATACCTGCAGCTAAGGTTACAGCATGTTGTTCAGCAATACCTACATCAAATGTTCTATCAGGAAACTCTTGCATCATAAATTTTAACGAACTTCCAGTTAACATAGCAGGTGTAATTCCTACGATTTTTTCGTTTTGTTGTGCTAGTTCAACAATGGTTTTTCCAAAAATATCTTGAAATTTGGTGTATTTACTTTCTTCTTTAGGTAATACATCCCCAGAAACTTTATCAAATTTTCCAGGAGCATGATATTTTACTTGATCTTGTTCTGCTTGTCGTAACCCTTTTCCTTTGGTAGTAATTACGTGTAAAAATTTTGGACCTTGAATCTTTTTTAATCGATCTAGTTCACGTAGTAACTCTTCAAAATTATGTCCGTCTATAGGGCCTGAATAATCGAAGTTTAATGCTTCAAAAATATTATGCTGTTCAATCTCTAATCGAGGGGCTTTGATTTTTGTTAGATAATCTTTTAACGCACCTACCGATGGGTCAATTCCAATCGCATTATCATTTAAAATAACCAAGAGGTTAGTATTGGTGTCTCCCGCATGGTTTAACGCTTCAAAAGCCATTCCACTTGCGATAGAGGCATCACCAATCACCGCAATATGATGCTTTTCAATGTCTTGTAATTTTGAGGCAATTGCCATTCCTAAAGCAGCTGAAATAGCAGTAGAAGAATGTCCTACACCAAAAGTGTCGTACTCACTTTCTGAGCGTTTAGGAAATCCTGAAACTCCGCCAAATTGACGATTGGTATGAAAAACGTCTTTTCTTCCTGTTAAAATTTTATGTCCATATGCTTGATGTCCTACATCCCAAACTAGCAAATCGTTAGGAGTATCAAATAAATAATGAAGTGCTATGGTTAGTTCAACCACACCTAAGCTTGCACCTAAATGCCCTTCTTTTGTGGAAACCACATCAATAATAAACTCACGCAATTCCTTTGCTAGTTGCGGTAGGTTTTCAGGTGTTAATTTCCTTACATCCGAAGGAAAATCAATATTTTTTAACAGCTTTTTTGGCATAGGACAAATGTAAGAAAACTTTGTTGTAGCTTTGTTGTATGAGTAAACTGTATTTGGTACCTACACCGATTGGAAATTTAGAAGATATTACGCTAAGAGCACTCAATATTTTAAAAGAAGTAGACTATATTTTGGCGGAAGATACACGTACAAGTGGGAAGTTGTTAAAGCACTATGATATTGCTACACCTATGCAATCTCATCATATGCATAATGAACACAAAACGGTTGAAACGATTGTAAAACGTTTGCAGAGTGGTGAAACTTTTGCTTTAATTTCAGATGCAGGAACTCCTGCAATTTCAGATCCTGGTTTTTTACTTACCAGAGCTTGTGTACAAAACGATATAGAGGTGGAATGCTTACCAGGAGCGACCGCTTTTATACCTGCACTGGTAAACTCAGGTTTACCGAATGATAAATTTGTTTTTGAAGGCTTTTTACCTGTAAAAAAAGGACGTCAAACACGTTTACAATTCTTAGCAGAAGAAACACGTACTATGATTTTTTATGAGAGTCCGCATAAATTATTAAAAACGTTAGCAAATTTTGCTGAATATTTTGGAGAGGACAGGCAAATATCTGTTTCTAGAGAATTGACAAAATTGTTTGAAGAAACCAAACGAGGAAGTGTAAAAGAAGTGCTATCATATTATACTGAAAAACCTGCTAAAGGTGAAATTGTTATTGTTGTTGAAGGGAAAAAATAGGTTAGATTTTTTATATTATTTAATTCTTAAATTTTTAATTGTTGGTAAATTTATATTCTGGATACTGTTCTTCGAGAAGTTTTTTAGCTTTATTGGGTATGGTTATTAAACTTATGTAACCAATAATAATTGCTAGTGTAGTAACAAAAGCTATGATTACAGAAGTAAATCCACTTAGGTTTTCATATGAACTAGGAGTTATAAATTGAAAAATGTAAAATAATAGAAATACAACATTTCCATGATTTTGAGTTTGTATAATATCCTCCAACATCCATTTTTTTCCTGTTTTTTTGAATTTTACATTTAATTTTTTCCTTTTTTTGAACAACATAAAAAACTCTATTAGGATAACTATAAAGAAAAATCCATTAAATAAATTTTTAGAAAAAGAAAACTGTAATAAAAGATAAAAGCAATAAAACATTGAGAATGTTAATACTATTTTAGGAATAGAAAACCACTGTTTTACAAAACCTAAAATAATTAGAAAATATTTTTTATTCATTTGTTTTTGCTTTTCTTCTACTACATTCATAAATCCAAACACACCAAATTTTTTAAACGATTTATCGCGAGCTTGCTCAAAAGTTAGTGTTGGATTTTCTTCCCAAATTTGTTCAATATCGTTGGCTAGATGGTCTACTAACTCAGTTTGCACATCATAATGCTCAACAAAATGTTGACGTGTAAACTTGTATAATTGTTCTATATGTTGGTCGGTGAGTTTCATAAAGCTAATTCTTTTTTCATTTTTTCAACTTTAGTAAAGGCTGTTTTGTAAACCTTGTATCCAGCGTAGCTAAAAACCCAAAAAAGAGGGATTAAAGCAATAGACAATAGTTTTTGAATATTTTCGGGAGCCTCTTTAATTAGTTGTAAGGGAAGACTTATCATTAAAAAAGGAAACGAAAAATAGAATATTCCATAATCTAAATTTACAGATTTTCCATATTGTTTCATTATTTGTTTTGTAATGGAGAAAAGAAAGAGAGTTGAGGGCGTTAAGAAAAAAACTAAGCTTAATTTTTTGAAGTTATCAAAATCTACTTGTATAGTAATGAAATAGTATAGAAATGTGAACAGAGTATATATGAAGACATTTCTAAAGGACTTAAAAAAACTTAAAACTTCTTTTACATATTCTTTCCTGTATTTTTTGTTTACGTTTTTCCAGCCTTCTTGATTTTCTTTATGTAAAGATTTATGCCAGTCTAATTTTACTAAAGATTTTTCTAACTCTATTTTAAAGTTGTTAGTTGTTGAGTTTTCTTCTACATCAGAAACTATATGATCTATCATTTCAATACGTAAATCCCAATATTTAATCCCTTTTGTTTTTAGTAGTGTGTCAATGTGTTCTATTTGTTCTTTAGTTAATTCCATAGCTATATTAATACGTGAGGATATTGTTTTTTTACAGTTTGTTTGTTTTTATAAAATACATATTCACCTGACCAATAAAAAAGTAGTAATAAAACAAATACTCCTAAATGAATTAAATTATAATTAGTATTAGTAAAGCTTTGGTTGTTTCTAAAAGTAACACTACTGTTAAAAAAGATAAAAAGAGTATTAATAAGTTGTAAAAACATATCTGACTTATTGAGCACTAAAAAATGTTCCTTTCGATTAAAACGTTCTCTTTGACTACCAAATTCAATAGAAATACGGATTAATAATTGTACAATAATTAAAAGACTAATTCCACTAAGCAAATCGAAGAAGTACTCTTTGTTTTCAAAAAGATTCATTAGTTCTTTAAATATAAAAAAAAGAGCTACTGTAATTAATACTTTAGGCAGTTTAAAAAATGACTGAAGGTGTGAAAAAGTCAGTTTATAAAAGCGTTTATGAACAGCCTTTGTTTTTGTTTTTAGAAGTTTTTTAAAACCTAGATCACTAAACTTTTTATGTTCTTCTATAATAGCTTTTTTAATATCTAAATTGGGTTCTTTTTTTAATCGCTGTTCTAAAATTGAGGCGAAATGATCTACTAATTCAGCTTTTACATCATAAAATTTAATACCACATGCAGAAATATAGTTGTCGATTTTTATTATTTGTTCTTTTGTTAGTTCCATTTGCAAGCATGTTTTTTTATTGCTAAAAAGTGATTTTTATAAAGTTTTATGCCTAGTTGTATAATAAAAGCACTAAATACTAACATTATCATTTGAATGAGGTCTAAGTTACCCTCTTTAGTAAGAAAATCACCAAAAAACATCAAGGGTAGTAATACATATGGTAAGACTTGTATTTCATATACAAAACGATAAGATGTTCTTTGTTTAGATTGCCATATTATGATATACCCGAAACCAATAATAAAAGATACAGTATAGATAAAAAGAATGGCAAGAAAGTTTATTGTTTGAGCATACGAAGTAGCTACTTCTGGTTGCAAACCAATTAATAATATCATTAAAGCGAAGGTGAATAATAGTTTAATAGCGTGAGGTTTCACATACTTTTTCATTTTATCAATTATAATTTTAGGTTTTACATAGGCATAGCCTAGATACCCACTTGAGGAGTTTTGTAAAATAGTATTCCACTTTTTGGTAGTGTTCCTAAATGCTTCTTCGAATGGAGTATTTTCGTCTATATTGTTTTCTAATTCTGAAGCAATATGATCTAACACTTCAATTCTAACATCTATATAGTATACCTTTTTTACATCAAGGTACTTTTCTACTCTTTTAATTTGTTCTTTTGTTAATTCCATAGCTAAAAAAATTACTCCAAACTAAACTTAGGATTTACCAATTGTTGCATGGTGTTTAAAAACTCTTGCATCTCAGAAAGACGATTAACTGTTTCTTTTGTGCCGTTTTCCGTGAGTTTATAATATTTACGTAAGCGATTACCAACTTTAGCAACTTCAACATCCAACAATCCTTCAGCTTCTAATTTATGTAAAGCTGGGTATAAAGCTCCTTCAGTAATTTTTAATTCACCTTTGGTAAGCTCTTTTACTTTTTGTGTTATTTCATACCCGTACATTTTATCATTTTGAGCTAATAATTTTAAAATAATAGTTTGTAATGATCCTTTATATAGTTTTTGATTTCCCATGATTATGAGTTTTCTTATACCTAAGATTTTTAGGTATACAAATATACATAATTTACTTATGTATGAAAATCTTAGGTGTACTTTTTGTAAAACCCTAACTTTTGTTCGTATTGAGTTTGTTATTTTTGCTGTTCAAATTTGACTACATGAGTACTTTTTATAAATTAACAATAGAAGAAATAATAAAAGAAACAAAAGATGCTGTTTCAATACTTTTTAATGTTCCTGCAGATTTAAAAAGCAAGTTTCAATTTATAGCAGGACAATACATTACTTTAAAAACAATAATTAAAGGAGAAGAAGTTCGTAGAGCTTATTCTATATGTGCTGCACCGAAAAGTAATCAACTAAAAGTAGCAGTAAAAGCTGTTGAAAACGGGAAATTTTCAACATTTGCAACTACTCAATTAAAAAAAGGAGATGAATTAGAAGTAGCAGTTCCTGAAGGAAAATTTATATTAACTCCTGAAAACAACAAAAATTATATTGCTTTTGCAGCAGGTAGTGGTATTACCCCTGTGTTATCAATGATTAAAAGCGTTTTAGAAGATTCATCATCAACTTTTACGCTAGTTTATGGTAACAAAAGTATTAATGATACTATTTTTTATAATGATTTAAATTTATTACAACAAGAGTATCCTAATCGATTTAATTTACATTACGTGTATAGTAGAGAGCGTCAAGAGAACACATTGTTTGGAAGAATTGACAAAGGACACATAAACTACTTTGTAAAGAATCTTTATAAAGAAGTAGTATTTGATGAAGCTTTTTTATGTGGACCAGAAGAAATGATTAAGATAGCTTCTGAAACACTTAAAGAAAATGGTTTATCAAAAAGCGCCATTCACTTTGAATTATTTACAGCTTCTACAGCTGAGGAAAATACAGATTTAATAAAAGAAGGAGAAACAGAAATTAAAGTAGTGTTAGATGATGAAGAAACTAGCTTTACAATGAAGCAAACAGATACTATTTTAGCTGCAAGTTTACGAAATAAATTAGATGCTCCTTATTCTTGCCAAGGAGGTGTTTGTAGTAGTTGTATTGCAAAAGTTACAGAAGGTAAAGCTGTTATGACCAAAAACTCTATTTTAACTGATGATGAGTTAGAAGAAGGTTTAATACTTACTTGTCAAGCGCATCCTACGACGCAGAAAGTTGTAGTAGACTTTGATGATGTATAAGTAAAACCGTAACTTTATAAAATGGATTTTTACGACTTTAAAAACGCCTTCTTTGTTGGTGTTTTCATGGCTTTTATGATAGGGCCAGTATTTTTTATGCTCATTAAAACAAGTATTTTAAAAGGTGCTCGTGCGGCAATAGCCTTTGATATAGGTGTGATCTTAGGTGATATTTCATTTATGTTAATAGCCTATTTTGGAAGTAGAAGTCTGTTGGAAAAAATAAAAGATGATCCACGCTTGTTTCTTATTGGAGGATTGGTGCTTATTATTTATGGGTTAATTACTTATTTAGATAAAAATAATAAGAAAGAAGCAGAAGCTCCTGATGTTGTTTTACCAGAAAGCAATAATTATCTAAAGCTTCTTTTTAAAGGTTTTTTCCTAAATTTTATAAATATAGGTGTATTAGCCTTTTGGCTTGGTTTAATCGTGGTTATAGGACCAACATACGATATGAATCCTAAGTACTTAGTTTGGTATTTTGGTACTGTAATAGCAGGCTACGCAATTACAGATTTAGGAAAAATATTACTTGCTAAACAATTAAAAAGTAGGCTAACTCCATTAGTTATTTATCGAATAAAACGAGGAATGGGAGTATTGTTAATTGTTTTTGGTGCTGTATTAATGCTAAAAGGATTTATTCCTGAAAGTAAGATTGATAACCTGATAGAAAAAGTAGAATCAATAGATTAAAAACCAATAATTATTTTGGCTATTGAAAAGTAGATTAAGATTCCAAAAATATCATTACTTGTTGTAATAAAAGGTCCTGTAGCAATAGCTGGATCTATGCCTCTTTTATCTAAAAATAAAGGAATAAAAGTACCCACTAAACCAGCTACAATAATTACTGCAAATAAAGAAGATGAAATAGCAGAGGCAATTGTTATATCTCCTTTCCAAACCCAAATAAAGAAAAACAAAATAATAGCTAAAACAAGTCCGTTTACAGCAGCTAAAGACATTTCTTTTAATAACCTATTAGTAACACTTCCTTTTACATCATCATTAGCTAAGCCTTGAACAATAATGGCAGAAGATTGTACGCCTACATTACCAGCCATAGCAGCAATAAGAGGTGTAAACATAAAGAGAACAGCATTATCTTCTAAAGCACCTTCAAAAAAACCCATAATTCTTGCTGCTCCAATACCTCCAATTAAACCTAAGAATAACCATGGTAATCGAGCTCGCGTTAATTGTAAAATGCTATCTTCGGAGTCAACATCTTGAGTAATACCTGCGGCTAATTGATAATCTTTTTCAGCTTCTTCTTTAATTACATCAACAATATCATCAATAGTAATTCTACCTACCAAAACACCTAATTCATCCACAACAGGAATAGCTTCTAGGTCATATTTACGCATGATGTTAGCTACATCTTCCGCATCGTCGTGTACATGAACAAAATCTACTTTTGGAATGTAGACATCTGAAATTTTAGAACGAGTAGACGCCATTAACAAGTCTTTCAAAGACAAACGTCCTTTTAGCTTACCTTCATCATCAACTACATAAATAGAATGAACTCTAGTAACCTCTTCTGCCTGCAGTCGCATTTTTTTAACACAAGTAAGCACATTCCAATTCTCATTAACTTTTACAAGCTCTTTTGCCATTAAACCTCCAGCAGAGTCTTCATCATAACGAAGTAGCTCTACAATTTCTTTAGCGTGCTCTCTGTCTTCAATTTTTTGAATAACAGCTTGTTTTCGCTCTTCAGGAAGTTCGGCAATAACATCGGCAGCATCATCGGTATCAAGTTCATTAACCTCTTCGGCAATTTCTTTGGCAGAAAGTTGTTCAAAAACTTTTTCACGAACCTCTTCATCAACTTCCATTAATACATCTGAAGTTGTTTCGCTATCTAATAAACGTATAATGTAAACTGCTTCTTCAAAAGTGAGTTCATCTAAAACTTCAGCAATATCAGCATAGTGAATATCTGAAAAAACTTCAGAAAGAGCTGTGTCTTTTTGTTGCTGAATCAGTTCTTTTACGTTTTCTAATAAGTCTTTTGTGATTTCTAGTGCCATTACTTGCAATTTTGCTCGATTATCGAGGTTTTGAATATGTTGAAATCTAATTCAAAAAGAAGACTTGTTCTTGTCTAAAAAGGACTCTTAACTATTATTTTGAGCTATTTTTTGTGTCAACTCAATGAATTTTTGCACCGATAATTGTTCGGGACGCATCGCAAATATAGGGTCTTCTTTTAAGGTATCCGAAAGATTAAAAGATTTTAAACTGGAACGTAACATTTTTCTTCGTTGATTGAAAGCTGTTTTTACCACTCTAAAAAATAATTTTTCATCAACAGGAAGTGTATAGTTCTCTTTTCTGATAAGTCTAATAACTCCAGAATCTACTTTTGGTGGTGGATTGAATACAGAAGGAGGTACGGTAAATAAGTATTCAGCATTGTAAAAAGCTTGTGTTAATACCGAGAGTATTCCGTAGGTTTTGCTTCCTTCTTTTTCTGCAATTCGTTGAGCAACTTCCTTTTGAAACATTCCTGAAAACTCAGGAACAAATTCGCGGTTTTCAATAGCTTTAAAAACGATTTGAGAAGAAATGTTATAAGGAAAGTTACCAATAATGGCTACTTGTTGCTTATCAAATATTTTGGTAAAGTCTTTTTTTAAAAAATCACCTTCAATAATGGTAAACTTCTCTTTTGAAGTGTCTAACTTAATATGTTCAACAGGAAATGTTTCTTGTAAATAGGTTACCGATTCTGAATCTAGTTCCATTACGGTAACCTTAGTTTTTTTTTCTAATAAATACTTTGTTAAAACCCCCATTCCAGGACCAATTTCTAATACATTATTGTATCCGTTTTCAGTTAAAGTATCAGCTATTTTTTTTGCAATGTTTTCATCGTTTAAAAAATGCTGTCCTAAATGTTTTTTAGCTCTTACGGTCATTTTTATTGTATCTATTTGGTTGGCGATTTTATTGTTAACGCTATAAATGTTAGTCCAAAACCTATCCCACTAATTACTCCACTAATGGTTTCCCAAGGATTATTTTCATAAGTGCAATACCCCATGACTCCACCTAAAGTTGCTATGAGTATGCCTATTATTATAAGTAGTTTTTTCTTTTGATAGATTTTTTCTTGCATCTCTAGTTACTATTCACTGTAGGATAAAATTCATTTACTATTTTCAATTCAGTTCGAAAAGCAAGCATTTTATCAGCAAACTTTTTTAATCCGTCATTACGTAGTTTGTCTGCGCTATATTTATAATAGTTATCTAAATCTTCACGTGTTTTCGCGGTATATTGAATAGAGTAGGTAATACCTCCCATTTCTTCCTCAACCAACACTTGTGTCATTTTAGCACTTAAAAAGTGTCCTGTAGCTAATACTTCAGGTATATGGCTTTCAATCCATGTTAACCATTCTGCATGTATACTTTCGTCTATATTTATTGTTACGTTGTATATGTACATTTCTTTTAATTTGGAAGTTTGAAAATAAAGTAATTGATAAATTTTCAAACTTGGTTTATTAAATATCGTCTCCTCTTAATTTTCTAAATTTTTTTCGAGCTTCTACTAGGTAGATACTCGACGGGTGGTCAAAAATAATCTTTTGATAGTATTCTTTAGCCTTTTCTAAGTTATTTAATTCGTTATTATATAATTCAGCCATGTGATAATATACATCGTCAACGTAAATGCCTTTTTTATCTAGGACTATTATTTTAGTGTAATTTAAAATAGCCTTATCATATTGTTTCTTTTTAACAAATAATTGAGCTTGTTTAAATAAGGCTTCATCTTCAATAGGTTGCCCACTGTAATTAGTAATTATATTACTTAAAATAGCTATTGCTTCGTCATTTTTATTTTGATAAGCTAATAAATCAGCTTTCGCATATTCTTTTAAACCTGTACCAATGCTATCTTTAGGCTCGTTATCTGAAATTGTTAAGAACAAATCGGCAGCATCATTGGCAATAAGCTGTGTAGCAGATCCTTTTAGAACTTTTAGTTGAGCTTTTGCCCAAGTAAAATCATTTTTAAAGTAGGAAGCTTGCGCTACTTTAAAGCGGGCTTCTTGACCTATGTAATTATTTTTGAACAGTGTTTGAACTTGAGAAAAATAAATTAGCCCTTTGTTAAACTTACCCATATAAACAAAAACATCACCAAGTTTAAGTTTTATAGTTGCTTTTATAAATTTTGAATTGGTAAAGTTTAAGGCATTCTTTAAAATGATAGATGCTTCTTCTGGATTGTTTTTTGTAAAGGTTAAGTAATTAGCATACTCTATTTGTGTGAAAAGTGTTTTTGAGTTAATTCCGTATTCTTTGAAGATGGAATTAAAACGCTCTTCTACATCAGGTTGTTTTGTCTCAATTGCTATTTTTAGGTTGTTGTTTATGGCATTGAACTTATCTCTTGGGTAATTCGTTTTCTCAATAATAAGATCAAAGCACTCTTTTGCAGTTTCATAGTCTTTATTCTCTAAAGCTATTTTACCTAAATCATTAATTTTACCCAAATTATCAGGGTTTCTTGCAAGTAATGCTTTGTTTTGAATAAGGGCTTTGCTGTATTGCTTTTGCCTAATAAATAACCAAGAAAGTAAATCGTTCCAAATATCTTTGGGGTTACTTATTGACTTTCGTAATAGCGCTTTTTTAAACAAAATGTTATTTTCCTCTTCGCTATCATCAGTTAAATATTTACCAGTATAACGTTTTACGTTGTTGAGGTAGCTTTCGTTTTTATCAACCAGATCAATATACGACTTGAACATTTGTTCAAAATCTCCTTTTTCACCATAAATTTGTGCTAATTGAAATCCATAATTAGCTTTTGGGTTAATTTCCATTACTTTATTAAAAGCTTCAATAGCTAAATCTAACTTGCTGTAATTTTTAAATAAACCAGCTATTAAAGAACCATAATTAGCTTTTTTATTAATGGACTCAATTGCTTTTTGATAGTATTCATTAGCATCTTCTATTTTTTCTTGTCGTTCACTATTATAACCTAGAATTACATATAAGTAAGATAAGTTGGGTCGTTCTTTTAGTTTTTGAGTGAGTAAATTTTCAGCAGCTATAAATTGTTCTGTTTCTTGATAACAAGTAATTAGTTTTTTTAAATAGGTTGTATTATAGGGGCTTTGATCATACAGCCTTTTGTATAATTGAATGGCTTTTTCATACTCATTATTTCTAAAATAATTTTCAGCAATAATAAACTCATTTTGTTGTGCGTGACAAAATAAGCTTAAAATGAGTAAATTAAATAGAATAATGATTTTCTTCATTTTGGAAAAGTTTAAGCGTTTTGCTTTATGTTTAATTCAGCTAATAGCGGTTTTATCTACCAAAAATACAGAACAAAATTGTTAAAATACTATTAAAAGGAGGGCTTTTTTGAAAAGCTGTGTAACATTTTGGCACGAACTTTGTCTTATTAATAAAACAACTAAACAGTGTAAACTATGAGAAATTTTACGACACAATATGAGTTAGCAAAGCAGAATGCAAATGAATTTATGAGAAAAGGGCAAATACCTCAGTATTTTGAAGCTTTGTTAGAAATGAATAAATACAAGAGATTAATGGTAGCAGTAGTTGCCAATTAAACATATTTTTTTCAATGGGGATTGATTAATTAAAAATCCCAAGCATCGTAATTGAGGCTTGGGGTTTTTTCATTTTTTATATTATAATTGATTAATCAATTATATCAAAACCACAATAAGGAACTAGTACTTCAGGAATTTTAATTCCATTTTCAGTTTGGTAGTTTTCTAAAATACCAGCCAATACACGAGGTAAAGCTAAAGAACTACCATTTAGTGTATGTACTAATTGACTTTTACCTTCTTTATTTTTGAAGCGTAACTTTAAACGGTTTGCTTGAAAAGTTTCAAAATTTGAAGCAGAACTAATTTCTAACCAACGCTCTTGTGCTGTTGAGTATAATTCAAAATCGAATGTTAAGGCAGAAGTAAACCCTGTATCTCCACCACATAAGCGTAAAATACGATATGGTAATTTTAACTCACGTAAAATATCTTTAATGTGTTCTACCATTCCGTTTAAAGCATTGTATGAATTGTCAGGGTGCTCAACACGAACAATCTCAACTTTATCAAATTGATGTAAACGATTTAATCCACGAACATGCGCTCCATAACTTCCTGCTTCTCGACGAAAACAAGGAGTGTAACCTGTAACTGCAATAGGTAAATCAGCCTCTTTAACTAAATCGCCTCTAAACATATTAGTTACTGGAACCTCAGCAGTAGGAATCAAATATAAGTTATCTCCAGTTACATGGTACATTTGTCCTTCTTTGTCAGGTAATTGTCCTGTTCCAAAACCAGAAGCTTCATTTACTAAATGAGGAACCTGTACTTCGTTATACCCAGCAGCGGTATTTTTATCTAAAAAATAGTTGATTAAAGCACGTTGTAAACGAGCTCCTTTTCCTTTATAAACAGGAAAACCTGCACCCGTAATTTTAGCACCTAAATCAAAATCAATAATATCATATTTCTTCGCTAATTCCCAGTGAGGTAATGCATTTTCTCCTAAATTAGGAACAATACCTTCTTTAAAAACTTCTTCATTATCTTCTTCATTCTTTCCTGCTTTTACTGATGGGTGAGGAATATTAGGGATTTGATATAATAATTCGTTTAATTTCTCTGCAGCTGAATTTAATTCTTCTGTTAACTGTTTAGATTGCTCTTTTAATTCACCTGTTTTTGCTTTTAGTTGATTTGCTTCTTCAGCTTTACCAGACTTAAAAAGCCCGCCAATTTCTTTGGATATTTTGTTAGATTCAGCTAAAATAGTGTCTAAAGAAACTTGTGTAGTTCTACGCGTTTCATCAGCAGTTAATACTTCTTCAATAATTGTTTCGGCATTAGCAAAATTACGTTTTGCTAATCCGTCTAAAACAGTTTGTTTGTTTTCTCTAATAAACTGAACCTGTAACATCTTTTTAATTTTTTAAGAAAAGCAAAGATAAAAGAAGCTATAGACTTAAGCAATGTGTTTTGTGTACTAAATTTCTTCGAGCATTACAAAGAAGTCAGATAAAGTAATATTAAAATAGTCGCATATTTTTTGAAGAGTGGTGATAGTAACATTTGTTTTTCCTTGTTCTATTCTAGCTAGGTGTATTCCAGTATCAATATAAAATTCACTTGAAGTAATGTGGTATTCTTCTCTTAAAGCTTTTACACAAAGTGCTACCTTTTTTAAAGTAACCTCTTTTTTTGACAGCATCATTCTTTTTTTGATACAAATTCTTAAAAACATATGAAATACATAATGACATACTTGTCATTATATAGGGGTTAAAAAAATTAACTTTGCGTGTAGTTACGTCAATAATACTAATTCTAAAAATATTTGAAACCGGGGGGCTTTAAGTATAGTTTTAAGGTTAGGGTTTGACGTAACTTTTTAGAAAAAGTAACGAATTCTGTTTATCTTTTTTCAGTTGAGAAATTAAACAAGAAACAGAATCAAATTTTTGTTCATTTCTTAAATAGTAAAGTAATTCAATAGTTAATTCTTTACAATATAGATTTTGGTTAAAATTGAAATAGTGTACTTCAATTGTTTGGTGTTCACCGTCAACTGTTGGTCGATTACCAATATTCATCATTCCATAAATAGTAGTGTTTTCAATAATAGATTTTATTATATAAACACCTGTTTTAGGAATTAATTTATAATCTTCAGGGATATCAATATTTGCGGTAGGGAAACCTATTTTTCCTCCTAGTTGTTTGCCATTCACAACTTTTCCAGTAAGAGAAAAATTATATCCCAAGTAATTATTAGCTGTTTTTAAATGCCCGTTAGCAAGAGCTTTTCTAATTTTGGTAGAACTAACTGATACATCATCAATATCTTGAGCGGGAATTTCTTGAACAGTAAAATCATATAAATGAGAATACTCTGTTAATTGTTCAATATTACCTTCTCTATTTTTACCAAAATGGTGATCGTAACCAATAATCAGTTTAGAAATATTTAGTTGATTAACTAAAATATCACGAACAAAATCTAAAGCGGTAAGTCTTGAAAACTCTTTACTAAAAGGATGAATTATTAAATAATCTAACCCTAATTTTTCTAGGTGTTGAGCTTTTTCGGTAATAGTATTGATTAACTTAATAGAAACATCTTTTTGTAATACCATTCTTGGGTGAGGAAAAAATGTTAGTAACACCGACTTTTTATTACTAGCTTTTGCTTCACTAACTAACTTTTCAATAATCTTTTGATGCCCAATATGCACTCCATCAAAAGTACCGATGGTGATTATTGTTTTTTGAGAAGGATTAAGGTCAAAAAGAGAATGTATAACTTCCAAGATAACTAATAAATTTAAGCAAAAATACAATTTGTATGAGATGATAAATAATAAAAATTTAAATAAAATGTAAAATTTGTTTTTGGTAAGTTTTTCGATGTATAATTAGTATAATTGTAAAAAAACAGGGTAAATATTCTGTAAATGAAAAAAAATTGTATTTTGCACTACAGTTAACAAATTACTTTACATTATGATGAAAAAACTATTACTTGTTGCATTTGTGCTATTTGGTACAGCAATAATGGTTGCTCAAACTACCATTACAGGTACGGTTAGTGATGCTTCGCTTGGCGGACCATTACCGGGAGCAAACATTAAAGTTTCGAGAAAGACAGTAGGAACGTCTACTGATTTTGATGGTAAATTTACAATGACGGTAACAGATACTCCTCCGTTTACTATTGAAATTTCTTCCTTAGGGTATCAAACAAAAACAGTTGAGATAACAAAAAACAACCAAGTTGTTGAAATTAGCTTAACAGAAAACGCAACCTCTTTAGATGAGGTAGTTGTATCAGCTTCAAGGACTCCAGAACGAGTTATGGAATCACCTGTAACAATTGAGCGTTTTGATTCAAGAGCAATAAAGAATACAGCTTCTGCTTCATATTATGATGGATTAGAAAATTTAAAAGGAGTTGATATTAACTCAGGAGGCTTAACATTTAAAACAGTAAATACACGTGGTTTTGCTACCTTTGGTAATGAGCGTTTTGTACAGTTAGTTGATGGTATGGATAATGCTTCACCAGCATTAAATTTTGCCATAGGAAACTTATTGGGAATCTCTGAAGTAGATGTAAAAAGCGTTGAAATTTTACCAGGAGCAGCTTCAGCTTTATATGGAGCTAATGCTTTTAACGGTATTATGTTAATGCGTAGTGAGAACCCGTTTAACGAGCAAGGTATTAGTGTTGGTCTAAAAACAGGCTTAACAAGTCAAGAAGCAGCAGGAGATAATGGATATTATGATGCTACAATTAAAATGGCACATGCTTTTGATGATTATTTTGCTGTTAAAGCTAGTTTTTCTTACTTAAAAGGAGAAGAATGGCATGCAACTGATTATAGAAACACAACAGGTATCGGTGGTATATATATTCCAGGTATGAGTCATACTGATGATCCAAATTATGATGGAGCAAATATATATGGAGATGAAGTATCTGTTAATTTGGGAGGAGCAATAGGAAATGTTAGTAGAACAGGGTATAGAGAAGTAGACTTAATGTCTAACGAAGCTAAAAGTGTAAAGTTTAATGGAGCTATTCATTACCGTCCATTGGGAAATGACCGTGTTGAAATAATTTGGAATTCAAAATACGGTACAGGTAATACCATTTATCAAGGACAAAACCGTTATAATCTTGCTAACTTCTTTATGGAGCAACATAAATTAGAAGTAAGAGGTAAAAACTTTTTTGTAAGAGGGTATTATGCAGGTGAAGACGCTGGAGATTCTTATGATACTCGTTTTGCTGCAATAAATATAAACAGTAAATGGAAAGAGAACTCAGTTTGGTTTGGAGAATATGCAGCTGCGTATTTAGGATCCGTTCCTGGAGTACAGGCAAGCAATCATAATCAAGCAAGAGCTTTTGCTGATAGGAACAGACCAGAAGCAGGTTCTGCTGAGTTTACAAGACTATTTAATGAAGTAACTGCTGATCCAGATTTAATGACAGGGTCTAGATTTAGAGATAATACAAGTTACTATCATGCAGATGCAAACTTAAACTTACGTGATTACATTGATTGGGCTGAAGTTCAAGTAGGAGGTTCTTACAGGCAGTACAAGCTTAACTCTTTTGGTACTATTTATACTGATAGTGATGGGCCTATTAAATATGGAGAGTACGGTGTATATACACAAGTTCAGAAAAAAATGATGGATGACCGTTTGAAGTTTACAGGATCTATCCGTTATGATAAGTCTGATAATTTTGATGGAAATGTTACACCAAGAGTCTCTTTAGCCTATGCAGCAGGAGAAAACAAGAACCATAACTTTAGAGCGTCTTTCCAAACAGGTTTCCGTAACCCAACTACCCAAGACCAATATATTGGTTTGGCAACAGGAGCAGGCTTTATTTTAGGAACAGCTCCTGACAATATTGATCGTTTTTCAACTGCTGTTCAAACAACTACAGGAACATTTACTTTAACGGGTCAAGATGCTCTTAATAGAGGGTATTCTGCTGCTTCAATTAGTAGAAAAGCGAATGAACCAAATAATCCAAATATTCCTGATCCTACATTAGTTAAGACAGCTTTAGTGCAGCCAGAAAAAGTTAAATCTTTTGAAGTTGGATATCGTGCAGCACTTCCCTTAGGAGAAAACAAACTATCTATTGATTTTAGTACATATTATAATATGTATTCTGACTTTATTTCTAATAAAGATGTAGTTGTACTAGTAGACCCAAATACGCCAGCTACCATAAATAACTTAACTAATAGAGACTTAGTAAGAACATTTAGTGTAAAAACAAATTCAACGGCAGATGTTAATTCTTATGGAGTAGGGTTAGGATTAAACACAAAAGTATTTAACGGGTTTGATGTTGGGTTAAACTATACATGGTCTAAGTTTGATTTTGATCAAGCTTCTGATCCTGATTTTGAAGCTGGATTTAACACACCAGAGCATAAAGTAAAAATGCAATTTGGACATACAAATTTATTTGAAAACTTTGGATTTAATGTAAGTGCTCGTTGGCAAAATGAATTTTATTGGCAGTCTACTTTCTTAGAAGGAACAATTGAAGAAAGAACAGTTCTTGATGCTCAAATTAATTA
The DNA here is from genome assembly GCF_022347665.1 of Tenacibaculum sp. Mcav3-52. Taxonomy (NCBI): domain Bacteria; kingdom Pseudomonadati; phylum Bacteroidota; class Flavobacteriia; order Flavobacteriales; family Flavobacteriaceae; genus Tenacibaculum; species Tenacibaculum sp. Mcav3-52. The sequence goes on from NZ_JAKRGE010000001.1 coordinate 708,658, forward strand.
TTCTGTTCCTTCAATTAAATCAGTATTTAAAGTAGGAGGATCTAATTTAACAGGTGAAGAATACTTAAGTGCGCCAGGAGTAGGAGCTGTAGGTTCTCAATATTACATTTCTTGGACTATCAATAACTAAAAAAGAAACAATGAAAAATACAATTAAATATACTTTTTTGTCTGCGTTATTTTTAGGGTTAGCCGCCTGTGACGTAGATAATACATTACCTGAGATTAAAGGAGAAGCGGAAAACAATGTAACACTAGAAGCTGGTAGTGTAGATTTTTCTAAATATGTAGCAGTAGGAGCCTCTTTTACAGCAGGATTTTCAGACGGGGCTTTATTTAAATCTTCTCAAGAAAACTCTTTTCCAAATATTTTAGCTAGTAAATTTGCTATGGTTGGTGGAGGCGATTTTACACAACCTTTAATGAATGATAACATAGGTGGTTTTTTAATAGGAGGAGAAGAAAAAGGAGAGCCAAGGTTTTATTTTAATGGTGATGGGCCAGCAAGGTTATCAAAAACACCTACAACAGAGATAAGTAATATACAAACGGGACCATATAATAACATGGGAATCCCTGGATTAAAAAGCTTTCACCTAGGAGTAGAAGGTTATGGAGCATTAGCAGCTTTACCAAATGCAAACCCTTATTATGTAAGAATGGCATCTAACCCTATGGCAAGTGTTATACAAGATGTATTAGTACAGCAACCAACATTTTTTACATTATCTGAAATAGGAGGAAATGATGTTTTAGGATATTCTATAGCTGGTGGTGTAGGAGAAGATCATAATGAAACAGGAAACTTAGACCCAACAAGTTATGGAGCAAATGATATTACTAATTCAAATCTTTTTGCTTCTGTTTTTTCAAGTACCGTTGATGCTTTAGCAGCGGGAGATAGAAAAGGAGTCGTAGCTAATTTACCTTATATAACATCGTTACCTTACTTTACAACAGTTCCTTATGCGCCATTAGATCCTAGTAACCCTGATTTTGGAGCGCAAATACCAACATTAAATAATGTTTTTGGGGCTATTAACGGAGTTTTTGAAGCAATTGGTGTTCCAGAAAGATCAATTGTTTTTACCACAGATGCTGCAAATGCAGTTGTAATTAAAGATGAGTCTTTAGATAATAAGACAGCTCAAATTGTTGGAGCTTTATTAGCAAGTCCTACTTTCCCTCCTTTTGTGGCAAGTTTTGGATTACCTACTGATGCAACTACATTACAAAAAGTAGCAGGTTTATTAGGTACTTATTACGGTCAAGCAAGACAAGCAACAGAAGAAGACTTATTAGTGTTACCAAGTAGTGCGATTATAGGTGAAGTTAATACAGATTCAGTTGCGTTTTTAATGTCACAAGGTTTATCACAAGAACTAGCAGGAATGTTTTCTGTAGAAGGAGTTTCATTACCTCTTGAAGATAAATGGGTATTAACAAAAGATGAGGTAAGTAGAGTTAAGAATGCTACGGATTCTTATAATGCAACTATTAAATCGGTGGCTGAAGCAAAAGGGTTGGCTTTTGTAGATTTTAAAGCTATTTTACAAGAAGCTTCTACTACTGGATTAGAGTTTGGAAGTTATAATATGAATACTAGTTTAGTAACAGGTGGTTTAGTTGGTTTAGATGGAATTCATTTAACAGCTAGAGGATATGCGTTAATGGCTAATAAAATGTTAGCTGCTATTGATGCTACATACGGATCTAACTTTACCTTAGGTAAAGACGGTTTAGCTAAACCAGATGATTACCCAACAAATTACTCACCTACCTTACAATAGAGAGCAAAATAAAGTAAAAAAGCTGAAGATTAATCTTTAGCTTTTTTTTTGTCTTTATCAGAGTTGATAATATATTTTTTATACTTACCATCTTTATATCTATAGTAGATAAATAAAGGCATTAATATAAAAGACATGTATAAAACACCTAGTCCTATTACTACTTGTGCTTTAGGGTGCTCTGTGTTTAAAAGGTAAGCACCAGTTATCATCCAAAGTAAAAAGATGATGAATAATATTTTAAGTATAGTTTTCATTCGTATTTATTTCAAGAGAAGTTATTTACTATTGCAAAAGTAAAAATCCTAAACAGTTACGTTTAGGATTCTTGCTTTATTTTGACGTTTTTTAGATTTATGCTTCCGTTTTTTGTAACCAAGAGCGTACATCTACCTCTTGTTTAATAATATTGCTTAAATCTTCTATTTTAACTCGTTTTTGCTCCATAGTATCTCTATGACGAATGGTAACAGTGTTGTCTTCTATAGTATCATGATCTACCGTAATACAGAAAGGTGTACCAACAGCATCTTGACGACGATACCTTCTTCCAACAGCATCTTTTTCATCATAAACAACATTGAAGTCCCATTTTAAATCGTTAACAATTTTACGAGCGATTTCTGGTAAACTATCTTTTTTAACTAATGGTAAAATAGCTGCTTTGGTTGGTGCCAAAACTGCAGGTAACTTTAAAACAGTTCTTGTTGAACCATTTTCTAGCTCCTCTTCTTGTAAAGAGTTAGAGAAAACAGCTAAGAACATTCTGTCTAAACCAATAGAAGTTTCAATTACGTATGGCACATAACTAGTGTTGTCCTCGTGGTCAAAGTACTGTAGTTTTTTTCCAGAGAATTTCTCATGTTGACTTAAGTCAAAATCAGTACGAGAATGGATTCCTTCTAATTCTTTGAACCCAAAAGGAAATTTAAATTCAATATCAGCAGCGGCATCAGCATAATGTGCTAATTTGTCATGATCGTGAAAACGATAATTTTCTTCTCCCATTCCTAAAGACATATGCCACTTTAAACGAGTTTCTTTCCACTTTTCATACCATTCTTTTTGAGTTCCTGGCTTTACAAAAAATTGCATTTCCATTTGCTCAAACTCTCGTTGTCTAAAAATAAATTGGCGCGCAACGATTTCATTACGAAAAGCTTTACCAGTTTGTGCAATTCCGAAAGGAATTTTCATACGTCCAGTTTTTTGTACATTTAAGAAGTTTACAAAAATACCTTGTGCAGTTTCAGGACGTAAATATACTTGCGTTGAACTATCTGCTGACGCTCCTAATTGCGTTCCAAACATTAAGTTAAATTGCTTAACTTCTGTCCAGTTTTTAGAACCAGAAACAGGACATGTAATGCCTAAGTCTATAATTAAATTTCTAAACCCTTCTAAATCGTTTTCTTCTTGAACTCTAGTTAATTCAACTGTTATCTCGTCAATTTGTTTTTGACGTCTTAAAACATTAGGGTTTGTACTTCTAAATTCATCTTCATTAAAAGCTTCACCAAAACGTTTTTTTGCTTTGGTTATATCTTTTTGAATTTTTTCGTTGATTTTTTCTCTAAAATCTTCAACTAAAACATCAGCTCTATAGCGTTTTTTAGAGTCTTTGTTATCAATTAAAGGGTCGTTGAAAGCATCAACGTGGCCTGAGGCTTTCCAAGTAGTTGGGTGCATTAGTATTGAAGCGTCAATACCTACAATGTTTTCATGCATTTGCACCATTGCTTTCCACCAATAATCACGAATATTCTTCTTTAATTCTACTCCGTTTTGAGCATAATCATACACTGCGCTTAAACCATCGTAAATTTCAGATGATTGAAATACATAACCGTATTCTTTTGCGTGTGATAATACTTTTTTAAATTGATCTTCTTGTTTTGCCATATTGCAAAAATAAAATAAGGATTTAAACTAAGGGTATGGAAAAAGAAAAAAGTGAAGAATAAATTAAGCCCTTCACTTTTTTATTAATAATTAATAGTTATGGTTTTATCTTAGCTTTATTGTTGTATTTCCAGAATAAACACCATCAACAAAAGCACTAATTATATACTTTCCTTTTTTAATATCGTCTCTGTTTACTAATATTAAAGATACAAGACTTAAACGGTTATTGTTGTAGTTAACTTCTAAAGAGTCTGTGTATTGAACTTTTTGTCCGTTTTTTAAGTCAGTTTTACCTTTAGGAGCGATTACATTTTTGTTTTCATCAATAATTTGAATGTATACGCGTTTTTCACCAGCACTAGTAATTGGGTTTTCTAACAAATCGAAATTAATTCTAAAAGCATCAGTTCTGCTAGATCTACTTGTAGATGTTAGCTTTCCACTACTTCGTTCTTTCATTGCAATAGCTTTTACTGGACTAGTTTTAATAATTCCACCAATAGCTACTTTTGCCTCTAATTCTTTGTTTTTTTCTGTTAGAGTTTCATTTACACTATCTTTTTGTTGTAAAATTTCATTAGCAATAACATTTTCTTGTGTTAAAGCATCGTTAGCACTGTTTAAAGAATCTATCTGAATGAAAAGTTTCTTATTCTCACGTTCTAAGCTAGCAATTCTACTTCTGTACTTTCTTATAAGTCCAAAGTTATCAGATTTTAAGAGTTTTATTGAGTCTCTTAAGTTCTTCATTTTAATTAGCTCTACTTCTAACCTGTCAGCTAAACGTTTTTTACCAACAACAACATCTGTGTAATCTTTAATCATTTCGTCTAGATCTTGTTGTAACTCAGCTTTTTCTTCTAAAAAAATATTTTGAAGGTTTTCATTTTCATTTGATTTTTGATGAGAATAAAAAAATAGGAAAAGTAATAAGATAATTAATACTAAAATTAAAACATTTTTGGTTTTTTGTTGATTCATAAGTTAAGGGGAAATTGATTATATTAAGTTATTTATTAAGGGGTGTTTTACTTTAATGCTAGAGATTTATTACCAGTATAAATACCGTTCACAAATGTATTTATATGGTATATTCCTGCATTAATTTTATTTTTTATATTGATAAAAGAAATCATAGATAGTTGTTCGTTATTGTATTCAGCTATTAAAATATCACTACACCATATTTTTTTATTGTTTTGTAAATTTACTTCTTTATATGGGGCAATCACATTTTTATTCATATCTGTTATTTGAATGTAAACTTCTTTTAAACCAGGTGGTGTTACTTTATTTTGCATTAACTCAAACTCTATTTTAAAAGCACTTACTTTTGTCGATTTTGAAGTAGATGTAAACTTTCCGTTTCTTTTTTTTCTCATTGCCTCTGCTTTTATAGAAGAAACTTCAATAAGTTCAGCAGTGGCTATTTTTTTCTTTAAAGCTAACTTTTCATTACTTAAAAAACGATTTATGTTGGTAAGTTTAGTGTTTTGTTTTTCTTTTATTAATAATGCTTCTTTAACACTATCGTTCTTTATAATTAGTTTGTTATTTATAGTGTTTAAGTGACTTACTTCAGTAAAAAGCTTTTTGTTTTCTTCAATAAGTACTTTTGTTCTCTTCCTAAAATACCCAATAAATTTATAGTCTACTTGTTTTAGGTTTTTAATAGAATCTCTTAGTTGAATTACTTTGTTAAGCCCACCTTTTAGCTTTAATGAATATTCATTTTTTTTATAGCTAGCTTCTTCATAATCCTCAATAATGTTTGTTAATTCGCCCTCTAGTTCTTTTTTTTCAAGTTCAAAAATTGCCTTGAGTTCAGAATAGTCTCTAGCATTTTGATAAGACAAAAAACCAATAACAAGTATTAGTAAAATTAAGAAGGCAACAAAACTATTATTTTTTATTTTTGAGACTATCATCATTTTAAAGGGTATAAAAAAAGGGGACGCTCTGTGCTAATATACTATTTATTTTTTAACACATTTATAAATAAAAGCAGGTGGAAAGTTTAATGGTTCAAAGCTCAAATTTATGTTGTCTCCAAAAACTTCTTTTAGTTTTTTGTAGTAAGTTAAGCTATACTGATATTGAATAAATAGTCCTGATGGAGCTAAAAAGTTATAGCTTTTTGTTAAGATAGCGTGCGATATTTCTTTTGGGATTATGGTAAGGGGCAAGCTAGAAACAATGTAGTTGGCTTTTGAAAAACCAAGCTTTTGTATTTCAAGTTTTATGTTTTCTGCAGAAGCCTTTAAAACAACTAATTGTGGATGTTGTATTTTTTTTAATTCTCTATAGAAAGCATCATTTATTTCAAAACATATTAATATGGTGTTGGGTTGAAGTTTTTTTAGTAAATATTGTGTTATGGCTCCGTTTCCAGGTCCTAACTCTACAATAACTTCAGCAGATTTAAAATCAATTTCTTTTAGCATCTTGTTAGCTAGGTATCTAGAGCTTGGAACAACTGTGCCTGATGTTTTGTAATTTTTTACAGCTTCTTTAAAAAAATTAAACTTTTTACTCAAAATATAATTTATTGTTGTTTTTTGTATCTTCCTATGTTAAAAAAGGCTTGTAAAGATGCAATTTTTAAAAGAGATATTCTACTTATTCTACCCCAAATTATGTGTAAATTGTGAAAAAACGTTATTACAAAATGAAACACTTCTCTGTGTTATTTGTAAAAACGACTTGCCAATTATAGACGATAATAAGCATATAAATGTTACATTAATGTCAAATTTTTATGGGAAAGTACCAATACAAGCAGTACATTCTTTTCTTTTTTACAGGAAGAAAGGAGTTACCCAAAAATTGATCCATCAATTAAAGTATAAAAATCAGCCAGAAATTGGAATATTTATTGCTGACTGGTTTGGAGAACGATTAAAAACATTAAATACTTTTATAGATATAGACTATATTATTCCAGTACCATTACATTTAAAAAAGCTTAAAAGTAGAGGATATAATCAAGTAACCATGTTTGGAAAACGATTAAGTGATATTTTGAATGTAGAGTATAAGCCAGATATTCTTATAAGAACTTCCAAAACTAAAACGCAAACATTAAAACAACGATTTGAACGGTTTTCTAATAACAAAACAAAGTTTAAACTTGTTGATACAACACTTTTTGAAAATAAACATATTTTACTTATTGATGATGTTATTACAACAGGAGCAACATTAGAAGCTTGTGCAAACGAACTTTTAAAAACGCAAAACATAAAGATAAGTGTTGCTACAATGGCGTATACACAAAAAGACTAATATCATTCCATCTTAATTTACTACTTTTGAAAATGGATTTTAAACCAATAATTTGTGAAAAATAAACACTTTATTTTAGTAACTCTTTTCGCTTTTTTAATAAGTAGTTGTGCACGTAAAGGACGACCAGAAGGAGGTCCAAAGGATGAAACCGCACCAATAATGGTTACTGCAAATCCTCCTTATGAAACTATTCATTTTAAAGATGATAACATTCGTATTTATTTTGATGAGTATATTGTTTTAAAAGACCTACAAAAACAGTTGGTAGTTTCTCCGCCAATGAAAAATCCACCGTTAATTACACCACAAGGAACACCAAGTAAGTATATTAATATTAAAATATTAGACACGTTACAGAAAAATACCACCTATACTTTTAACTTTGGAAATGCAGTTCAAGATAACAACGAAAACAACAAGTTAGAGAGCTTTAAGTATGTGTTTTCAACAGGAGACTATATTGATTCTTTAAAAATTAAAGGTGCAGTAGCTGATGCTTTTGATAAAAAAGAGGTGAAAGAAGTTAGTGTTTTGTTATATAAGATTGATAGTACCTACAACGATTCTATTGTTTTTAAGAAAAAGCCAAATTATGTAACAAGCACGCTAGATTCTACAAATTTTGAGTTTAGTAATTTACGTGAAGGAAAATATTTAATGCTAGCATTAAAAGAGCCTTCAAGTGATTATATTTTTAATAGTAGAACAGATAAAATTGGTTTTGTAGTAGATACAATTACGTTACCAAAAGATACTTTGCTAAATAAACCTATTCGTTTTTTTAAAGAAATTCAGCCATATGAGTTTAAAAGAGGAAAAGAAGTAACAAAAGGAAAAATTCAGTTTGGTTTTGAAGGGAAGCAGGAAGATATGAGTATTGAACTGTTATCGGAAGTTCCGCAAGATTACAAGTCGTTTACTCAGTTTGAGGAAGATAAAGATACACTCAATTATTGGTATACACCTGTAGAGAGAGATTCATTGAATTTTATAGTAAATAATCAGAATTTTAAAGATACTGTTACAGTGTTTTTAAGAAAAAAGAAAATTGACTCTTTATCTGTGTCATCTAGTGTAAGTGGAGTTCTTAACCTGAAAGATACTATGTTTATTAAAACAAATAATCCAATTGTTTCTTTTGATAAATCGAAGTTTTCATTGATAGATAAAGATACTGTTGATGTCCCTTTTGAGTTGAAAAAGCAGTCGATTAATAAACTAGCTGTATTGTTTGAAAAGAAACCTAAATATGGATACATTTTTAAAGGCTTACCTAAAGGAATAACTGATGTTTTTGAAACTACAAACGATACGTTAGATTATAAATTCACAACGCGTACTGTGGAAGATTATGGAAGTATTGTTTTGGATGTTAAAAACGAAACAGAATATCCTGTTATTATTGAATTATTAAGTCAAGATAAGGTTGTAGAAAAAAGGTATCTTACTTCTTCTAAAAAGATAGAATTTATCTTACTAGAACCTAAGGAATATAGTGTTAGAGCTATAGTTGATGAAAATAATAATCGTATGTGGGATACTGGAAATTTCTTATTAAGAAAAGAGCCAGAGCAAATTATCTATTTAGAAACTGTATTTAAACTAAGGGCTAATTGGATACAAAACGAAACATTTGTAATAAAATAGATAATATCATCTTGAAAGAGTAAAGAAACCGAATAGAGAAGCAATTAGTTTCTTCATTCGGTTTCTTATTTACATTATATTTACTGTTTCTAGAAAATATTACTGTTTTTACAACAATTCTTCACAATAAAAACCATGATGTTGTATTGCTTTTAAAATGGCATCAGCTTTAATCATTTGAGTCTCTACCCGAAGAATATTATCGCAATCTTCTAAGTCAAAATTCCAGCGGTCATTTTTGGTAATCAAACGATTTAAAGTAGGTTGAACAATTTTAATTTCATTGTTTTTTGTAATGGATGTCTTAAATACCAAAACTGTTTTCATTTTAGTTTGATTAACGTTCATAAAAATATGGAGGTTCAATATCTAAAGCGCGCAAATACACATAGGCTTGTCCGCGATGATGGATTTCATTGTCAATAAAATAGAATATTGATGACCAAACAGTACCTTCATATTGACCAAAGATTTTAATGTTTTGTTGAAACTGCTCTGGTTTTATCTTAGCCCAATAAGTGTTTATTTCGTCAGTAGCCTTGTCCCAGAGTTCAATAATTTTTGCTTTTTTGTTACCGTGGTCAACCCTTTCAATTAATTCTTGAATTTCTCCAGTAGCAATTTCTTTAATACCAGGTCCAGCTATACCTAAAAGTTCCATAACCATATCAGCAAAAGTACGCATACCTCCTATAGAGTAATTAAAAAAGGCTTCCTCAGGAAAAGCTTCAATAGTTCTTCGGGTTAAACCTCGATGCCCTTGCCAATGTGCTAATAACTCAGAAGGTGTAATTACTTGTTCTAATAATGTGCTTGTTTTTGATTCCATAATTGTAATTTTTATTATTTGAAATCAAAATTAATATGGGGTGGTGACAGCTTTATGTCAGTAGAAAAAAAATAAATCTTAAAAAGACTATTGACAAGCGGTTGTCACTTACTGTATGTTACTTTGTATAAAGTATAGTTATTATGTTGAAGCTAAAATTTAAAAAATACTTCAGCCTGAAATCCTATCTTTGGGAAATATGTTATAGCATTATGAGTTTAGACACGGTAAAACGTTTTGATAGAATTGTGGCAGTACTTATTCAGTTACAATCTAAACGTATAGTAAAAGCACAAGAATTGGCTGATAGATTTGAGGTGAGCCTACGTACTATTTATCGTGATATACGAACCCTTGAAGCATCAGGTGTGCCCATAATAAGTGAGGCTGGTGTTGGTTATTCTATTATGGAAGGGTACCGTTTGCCTCCTGTTATGTTTACTAGAGAAGAAGTAGGAAGTTTTGTGGCTGCCGAAAAACTAATGCAGAAGTTTGTAGATAAATCATTAGGAAATTATTATGAGTCTGCTATGATGAAGTTAAAATCAGTGTTGCGTGGTCGTGAAAAAGATTGGATTTCTGCCTTAGAATCACAAATATTAGTGGACCCTACAAATAAATTGTTCAACGATAGTTTACCAAATGCACTTGAAACCTTGTTTGAAAGTATTGCTGAAAAAAGGCAGGTATTTTTAAAATATCAGGCGGTAAATAGAGAAACACCTTCTGAACGTTTTGTGGAACCTGTGGGTATTTATCACGAATCAGGATTTTGGTATGTATTGGCTTTTTGCCATTTAAGAAGTGACTACAGGCAATTTAGAACCGATAGAATGTTAGCAATAAAATCAACTCAACATAGTTTTACTAGAGAACACATTACGTTAGATGAATACCGTAGTCAGTATGAAAATATACCAAAAACAAAAGTTGTTATTTCCGTTGATAAAAGTGTGGTGCGATATATTAACAATAGTAAAATGCAACACGGTTTTGTCTCTGAAAAAGTAAAAGGAAACCAAGTGGAAATGACATTCATGACATCTTATGTTGAACACAGTTTTTCAAGATGGTATATTGTGTTTTCAGATTATGCTAAAATCATTGAACCTGAAAGTTTAAAACTTCAGGTAAAAGAGATTTTAGCAAAGGCAATTACTAAACTTTAATGCGCCTCTAACCAGTTTGCTCCTGTATCTATTTCAACATCTAACGGAACGCTCATTTTAAAGGCGTTTTCCATTTCCTGTTTAATAATCGGTTTAATAATATCTAATTCATCTTTATGAGCATCAAAAACCAATTCATCGTGTACTTGTAGTAACATTTTCGACTTGAAGTTTTCTTGCTCAAATCGCTTGTAAATATTAATCATGGCAAGTTTAATGATGTCGGCAGCAGAACCCTGAATAGGAGCGTTTACCGCATTCCTTTCTGCAGCACCACGAACAATAGCATTACGAGAATTGATGTCTTTTAAATAACGGCGACGATGTAAAACAGTTTCCACATATCCGTGTTCACGAGCAAAATCTACCTGCTTAGAAATATAATTTCGTAGTTTCGGATAGGTTGCATAATAGGTGTCAATCAACTCTTTTGCTTCTTTACGAGATAAATCGGTTTGATTACTCAATCCGAAAGCAGAAACTCCATAAATAATTCCGAAGTTTACAGTTTTAGCATTGCTACGTTGCTCGCGGGTTACTTCCTCAATAGGAACATTAAATACTTTTGCAGCAGTAGAAGCGTGAATGTCTTCACCATGTTGAAAGGCTTTAATCATGGTTTCTTCCTCACTTAAAGCAGCGATAATTCGTAATTCAATTTGACTGTAATCAGCCGCTAGCAATACATAGTCTTCATTTCTCGGAATAAAAGCTTTACGTACTTCTTGTCCACGTTTTGTACGGATAGGAATGTTCTGTAAGTTCGGATTGTTAGAACTTAAGCGTCCTGTAGCTGCTACAGCCTGAGCGTATACGGTATGTACTCTTCCAGTTTTAGGGTTAATTTCATTAGGAAGTGCATCAACATAAGTGCTTTGTAGTTTTTTATACTGACGATATTCTAAAATATCAGCAACTATTTGATGATCTTTCGCTAAATAAGAAAGTACATCTTCTGCTGTAGAATACTGCCCTGTTTTAGTTTTTTTAGGTTTATCAACTAGTTTTAACTTGTCAAATAAGATAGGACCTAATTGCTTTGGAGATGCAATGTTAAATTCTTCACCGGCTTGTTCGTATATGTTTTGCTCAAGTTGTGAGATGTCTTTAGATAAGGCTTTCGAAAGTGTTTTTAAGAAGTCAGTATCTAAATTAATACCTTCAATTTCCATAGCTGTTAATACAGAAACTAATGGTGTTTCTACTTCGTTGAATAACTTGGTAACATTGCCACTTTCCAACTCCTTAGAAAAGTGCTCTTTTAATTGATAGGTGATGTCTGCATCTTCAACTGCATATTCGGTTTGTTTTGGTAACTCAACTTGTCGCATTGAAAGTTGATTTTTACCTTTTTTACCAATCAATTCTGTAATAGAAACTGGTTGATAATTTAAGTAGGTTTCAGCAAGTACATCCATATTATGACGCATATCAGGATTGATAAGGTAATGCGCAATCATGGTGTCAAACAAATTCCCTTTTACAGGCATGTTGTAATTTGACAATACTTTGATATCGTATTTTAAATTGTGGCCTATCTTTTCAATGTTTACAGCTTCAAAAAATGGACGAAATTCTTCTAAGATAACTTTTGTTTCTTCTTGATCTTCCGGAAATGAAACATAATAGCCTTTACCAGCTTCCCATGAAAAAGCAATTCCAGTTAGCTCAACTTCTAAGGCCTTTAATCCAGTTGTTTCAGTATCAAAACACACAGAATTTTGTTGCATTAATTTCTCTAACAATAATTTTCTTGAAAGAGGTGTTTCTATTAATTGATAGAAATGATTCGTATTTTCAATGGTTTTAAAACCGTTAATATTTGTGTCTTTAGTAGCGCTTCCACTACCAGGAGTTGCAAATAAATCAAATTGACCTGCAGCACTAGTCTTTGTTGTTTTAGGTATTTCTAATGCAGCAGTAGTTTCTTCAGAAGGAGCAAATGTTTTTAAGAAGTTTTCCGTTAAACGACGAAATTCTAATTCAGTAAAAATTTCTTTGGTAGCTTCAACATTGGGTTGCTCAAAAACCAATTTATCCAATTCTAACTCAACAGGAACATCTAGCATAATGGTTGCTAGTTTTTTAGAAAGCAAGCCTAATTCTTGATTAGCTTCTACCTTTTCTTTCATTTTTCCTTTTAACTCATGGATGTTTTCAAACAAACCTTCCATACTACCATAAGCAGCAAGAAATTTCTTGGCTGTTTTTTCACCAACACCAGGTAATCCAGGGATATTATCAACAGAATCCCCCATCATTCCTAAAAAGTCAATTACTTGTAACGGGTTTTCCACACCAAACTTAGTTTTCACTTCTTCAACACCCCACTTTTCATATCCATTTCCCATACGAGGTGGGCGGTACATAAAAATATTATCAGAAACCAGTTGAGCAAAATCTTTATCAGGCGTTACCATGTAAGTGTGTAGTCCTTCTTTCTCAGCTTTTTTAGCCAGCGTACCAATAATATCATCGGCTTCGTACCCTTCTTTTACAATGGCAGGTATGTTCATGGCTCCTAATATTTTTTCAATGTAAGGAACAGCTAAACGAATGGCTTCAGGTGTTTCTTGTCGGTTTGCTTTATAATCTTCAAAAGCTTCAACGCGGTCAGTACTTCCTCCTTTGTCGAAACAAACGGCTAAATAATCTGGCTTTTCACGCTTTATTACATCTAGTAAAGAGTTGGTAAACCCCATAATAGCTGAGGTGTCTAACCCTTTAGAGTTGATACGTGGGTTTTTAATAAAGGCATAATATCCTCTAAAAATTAAAGCATACGCGTCGAGTAAAAAAAGTCGTTTTTGATTTGCCATGTTAAGTCTTAAGCCTATTGAAATAAAATGTTGATATCGATTTGTTTACAGAAAAAGTAGAAAAACTATCGTTTCTATGAACTTTGGAGGTAAAGCTACAAAACTTTAACAAGATGTTAAAAATCAATTTTAAGAATCGCAGTATCTTTGTTTCTCCTTAAAAATGAAATAGATGTCTCGTTGGTTAGTAACAGTTATTATAATATCCGCAATAATTATTGTATTTGAAGCATATGCTTTTCAAGCAATAAAAACACTTACAAGAAGTAAAATTATTCGTTATGGATGGTTGTTAATTGGGGTATTAGCTTACATACACTTTTTTTATGTAATTTTTGGTTACGATAGAAGCTCTGGACAAACAAGAGAGTTTCAATGGGCAATGGGGATGCTTTTACTTGTTTTAGTTCCTAAGGTGGTGATTTTTTTATTAATGTTTGGAGAAGATGTGGTTAGATGGTCTCAAAAAGGAATCTCATTTTTGTTTAAAGAAGAAACCAAAGACTTGGTTGGTAGAAGAGCTTTCATATCAAAACTAGCTTTAGGACTGGCAGCACTACCGTTTGCAAGTATGTTGTATGGTATTTTTAAAGGAAAATACAATTACAAAGTGCTTAAATACCAGTTAAGTTTTAAAGACTTACCAGAAGCTTTTGATGGTTTTACCATATCTCACATTACCGATATTCACTCAGGAAGTTTTGATAATAAAGAAAAAATTAAATATGGAGTAGATTTAATTAACGAGCAAAAATCTGATATGATTTTATTTACGGGAGATATTGTAAATAATTTTGCACACGAAATGGATGATTGGATTTCTGTTTTTTCAAAGTTAGAGGCACCTGTTGGAAAATACTCAGTATTAGGTAATCATGATTATGGAGATTATTCTGATTGGAAAACACCAGAAGATAAAAAAGCAAATTTCAAAGCAGTAAAAGATATTCATCCAAAAATAGGATTTGAATTATTATTAAATGAGCATAAATACATTGAAAAAGACGGACAAAAAATAGCATTGATTGGAGTAGAGAACTGGGGAAAGGGCTTTAATAAAGCAGGAGATCTTAAAAAAGCATCAGAAGGGGTAAGTAAAGATGATTTTAAAATTTTACTGTCCCACGACCCAAGTCATTGGGAATATAAAATAAAACAAGACGATTTTAATTATCATTTAACTTTAAGCGGACATACGCATGGTTTACAATTTGGGATTGAAATTCCTGGTTGGATAAAATGGAGCCCATCAAAATATGTTTATAAACAATGGGCAGGGTTATATAAAGAGTTTAATAGGTATATTAATGTGAATAGAGGGTTTGGTTACCATGCCTTTCCTGGTAGAGTAGGGATTTGGCCTGAAATTACCGTAATTGAGCTAAAAAAAGCTTGATTTTTCAGTATTTTTAAGATTATCATAATAATTACCTAACAAAAAATTAGTAATTTTAGGCACTTTACTGATAAAACTTATGCAAAAGATGACAAAGTTTGGTGAAATTATAAGCATTAACAAACCTGTGTTAATCGATTTTTATGCAGATTGGAGTGAACTAGAACCTAGTTTAGATACACTTCGTGATGTAGCTGCTGCATTAGGAGACAAAGCCAAGGTGATTAAAATAGATATTAACAAGAATGAAATTCTTGCAGATGCCTTACGTGTTAAAGGAAATCCAACTTTTATGATTTATAAAAATGGAGAGATGAAATGGCGCCAAACTGGAGAGCAAGACGCTAATACGTTAATAGGCTTAGTTCAGCAGTTTGTTTAAGAAATTGCCTTAAACTTATAACCTTGTAACGAAAATTCTTCTAGAACTTTTGGAAGCACATAATATAACTTGTCGCTAGCCTTTATACTATCGTGAAAAACGATAATACTCCCATTTTCTACATTTCTGAGTACATTTTGTAAACATTTTTCTTTAGTAATAGTCGGGTCAAAATCTGCTGACAATACATCCCACATAATAATTTTATAACCATTGGCAAGAAGTTGTTTGGCTTGTTTTCTTTTTATTTTTCCGTAAGGAGGGCGAAATAGTTTTGTTTTTTGATGCGATAATAAGTTTTCGCATTTGTTTATGTTGTTAATGTAAGTTGTATTGCTGTTTTTCCAGCCGTTTAAATGATTAAAAGTGTGGTTTCCTACCGAATGTCCTTCATTAACAATTCTTGAAAAAACAGCGGGGTATTTTCGAATATTATCACCAATACAAAAAAAAGTAGCTTTTGCATTGAATAGGTGAAGTTGGTCAAGTACAAATTCTGTTACTTTTGGAATAGGTCCATCATCAAAGGTTAGAAATATTTCTTTTTGAGTAGAAAAAAAAGACCACGTATATTTAGCGAATAAACGTTTAAGTATACGTGGTGTCTTTATAAAATATAACCTCATTAAATTAAGGCTTAATAGTATCGAGTTCTTGTGGAAGCTCAGGCTCTTCTTCAGGCATTAAATGACTAAATAGACGAGCATGTGTTATATAATCTTCAAAAAACTTTTTACCATAATCTTCATCTTTGTCATATCGAGTAATTTGCTGAACTAAGTTTTGATACATGTACAGAGTTGTTTCTAAATTATCGATGATTAAATCAATGTCCTGAGTATTAAATGTGCTATAATACTTTAACTTCTGTTGGAAAATATCAGCTAAGGTTTCGGCAGTTTCTCTAGCTTTATTAATATCACCAATACGATAATACAGTTCTGGATAGCCTAAAGAGAAATTGTAGTGATCAAAATCTTTAATAGGCATTTTGTGTAACGATAAATCTAACACGTCTTTTGCATTTACAGAATCTCCTTTTTGTAAGAATTCTTCAGATAAACGAATTAAGTTATTACGTAATGAAATTGCGTTACGCTTACTTTGCTCATCTAGGTAAATTTCTCCGTTATTGATTGTTTTCCAATCCCATTTTTTAACATTGTTATACATTTTTTCAGGATCTATGCGTCCCATGTCAAAAATTGTTCGCCCTTTATTAGATGTTTTTATAGGTACTAATTTGTACGCCATTCCATCTAATTGTAAGTAATCTTTTAGCCAAATGTATTCTTCATCAGCATTTGCACCACCAGTAAAGTAAATAGGTCGCTTCCAGTCGAAATTATTTAAAATGTCTAGCATTAAAAGTCTTGCTTTAGATAAACCTCTATCATCAACAGTAATGTCAATATAATCTACCATTTTATCAGCATCTTTTTGTGCTACTAATCCAGTTTTTAAAGCATTTTCTTTGTTAACAGGAATACGAATTCTGTTGGTTGGATAAAATTTTTCCTTAGCGCCATCTCCTGCGTCTAAATAAGTGGCATCATTATCACTAGCTATCCAACGCATAAAATCTTTTATATTAAGTAAAGAATCTTTTAACTGTGGAAGTGGGTAGTAGTATGCCATATCCAAGGTTCCATACTTGTACTGATCGTGTGTTAACTGTGATGGAATAGGGTCAGCATCGTAGGTTTTCTTTTTCATTTGATCGATGTACCAATCTGTTTGAAAAAGACTTGTATTTACTATTTTAATATCTCTACGTACACCTTCTACTTGCTGCATATACCAAAGAGGAAACGTATCGTTGTCTCCAATAGTAAAGATAATCGCATTCGGGTCACAACTTTCTAGATAGGTTTGTGCATTTAGTTGTGCTAAATAACGGTCAGCTCTATCGTGATCATCCCAATTTTGGAAGCCCATTAACGTAGGAACAGCTAGTAATGATACTACTGAAACAGCAATAGCAATTACCTTTTTAGGAGCATACTTTTTAAAGTAATCATAAAGGGCAAGTACTCCAAAACCAATCCAAATAGCAAAGACATAAAAGGAACCAACTACCGCATAATCACGTTCACGAGGTTCAAAAGGTTTAGGGTTGGTGTAAAATATAATAGCTAATCCTGTGAATAAAAAGAACAGTGTTAGCACATAAAAATTCTTCTTATCTCTATTGAGTTGATATAACAAGCCAATAAGCCCTAAAATAAAAGGCAAAAAGAAGTAGGTGTTACGTCCCTTGTTGTTTTTAACATCATCTGGTAAATTTTGTTGAGAGCCTAAGCGAGCTTCATCAATAAAATTAATACCGCTTAACCAGTTTCCATTTTCAATGTCTAAATGTCCTTGAATATCGTTTTGGCGACCTACAAAATTCCACATAAAATAACGCCCGTACATATATCCAAATTGAAAATCAACCATGAATTTTATGTTTTCTAAAAACGTTGGACGTCTTTTACTTCGAGCAGGAATTCCAGCAATACTTTTGTATTGTTGTTCAGAAGCAGGATTTACCATACGAGGAATAAACCCTTTGTGTTTGCTTGAGTAATTAGGAAGTACATTTTTGTACCTGTTTACAATAACATACTTGCCATCTATTTTTTCGTACTTAGGTTTATCGTCTTTATAAGGATTGTCGGCATCTTGTTCTCTATCGTAAGCTACAGAATAGTAATTATCATAAAAAACATTTGCATCACCATATTGTTCACGATTGTAGTATGCTAGTAGTTCACGCGCACTTGATGGGTTGTTCTCGTTAATAATGGTATCAGCATTCGCACGTATTGGTAACATTAACCAAGACGAGAAACCAATCATTATGAATAATACTGAAAGTACTAAAGTGTTTGCAGTAACCAAGTTCTTTTTACGTGTATATTTTAATCCGTAAAAGAATAAAGCTATTAAAACAATTCCAGCTATAATAGTTCCTGAATTATAAGGTAGTCCTACTTGGTTGATAAAGAATAACTCAGCAACACTAAAGAATTTTAAAGTGAAAGGGAATAAAAACTTAAACACAAACGCTAAAACTAATATTGCAACTAGCGTAGCAATTGCCGTTGTTTTGATGTTGATATCCTTATATGTTTTGAAGAAATATACCAAAACAATTGATGGAATTACTAATAAGGATAATATGTGAACTCCAAAAGATAATCCAACTACAAAACTTATCAATACCAACCATTTATTTCCTCTAGGAGTATTTAATTCACTTTCCCATCGTAACCCTAACCAAAATAGTAGCGCCATTAAGAAAGAAGACATAGCATACACTTCCCCTTCAACAGCACTAAACCAAAAACTATCTGAAAAAGTATACGCTAAAGCACCTACTAATCCGCTTCCTAATACAGCAATAGCTTCATTATTACCTAACTTTCCATTTTTTATAGCCATTCTTCTAGCTAAATTGGTAATTGTCCAAAACATGAAAAGGATAGTAAAAGCACTTGCCAATCCAGACATAAAGTTGACCATTTTTGCCAACTGACTAGGGTCACTAGTAAACATAGCGAAAAAAGCACCCAACATTTGAAATAAAGGAGCACCAGGAGGGTGTCCAACTTCTAAATTTACAGCAGTTGCGATATATTCTCCACAATCCCATGAACTCACTGTGGGTTCAAGAGTTAAGGTATAAGTGATTAACGCTACTGCAAACGAAACCCATCCTAAAATGATGTTCCACTTTTTATAGTTAAACTCAGTCATAGTTTTTTATATAGATATAAAGTACGAATGTATTAATTACTAATGATTTTTTCGTTGAAAACAAAAATATAATTTTAACAGTTTCTCTAAAATAGCGACTTATATAAAGTTCTGTTAAATGAAATTTTTGAGGTTGAAAAAGAAGTAAACGAAAAAAAGCATAAAAAATTTGCTGAAATATAATTTTGTTCTATATTTGCACCCGCAATAAGCAATTGGCCTATGGTGTAATGGTAACACACCGGTTTTTGGTACCGATATTCAAGGTTCGAGTCCTTGTAGGCCAACAAAATCCTTACGAGTTTCGTGAGGATTTTTTTATAAAAAGTGTTTAATGATTTCTAAATATAAAACTTTGTTTTTATATTTGCACTGTAAACATTGGCCCATGGTGTAATGGTAACACACCGGTTTTTGGTACCGATATTCAAGGTTCGAGTCCTTGTGGGCCAACTAAAAAGTCTTAACTGAATAAGTTAAGACTTTTTTTTGTGTTAACAGTTAACCAAATTTATAATGAGTATAATTGGGGTTGTTATTAATAAATTAAATTAAGGATTGCTATATGGTAAGTATTGAAAAGGTAAAAAAATACTCAATTGAAGAACTTATAGAGTATATATATAATAATAAAATAAGTAAAGATACATTTATCAATGCTTATGATAAAAGTTCTTTAACTATAAAAGAAGCAGAAAGTCTGCTTTATAATATTGATGTTTCTTACAAAAGAATTAATGAATCTTTAGAACTTGAATTGAAGCTTTTTTATGTACTAGTTCCTTTTGGTGTTATTAATATATTTCTTCATTCTCATAATTCAGATATTAAAAGATTTGAAACATTTAAGTTTAAAAGAAAAATTAGGCAATATTATCTTTATTCTTCAGTAGGTAGTATTGCTTACATAATAGGTGGAATACTTATAGGAATATTCTTTTAACCAAAAAAGCAAATAAAATACCTCAATAAAAATTATTAAACACTAATATAATTTTTATGTAACAAAACATTAGTCATTTCGTCTTCAATTAAAACACTATTATTATGAAACGAATTGCAACCATCTTTTTCTGCTTTTTTGTGTTAAGTTCTTTTGCACAAAAAGAAAACTTTAAAACATTTTACCAATCTAATAAAGATAGAGCCGAGGTATCTTTAAATATTCCTAGTTTTTTTGCCAACATGTTCATCTCTGATGAAGATACTGATGAGTTTGGGGTTTTCTTAAAGAGATCTAAAAACTATAAAATCATGGTGTTCAATAACAACATGGCTTCAGTGCAAAAAGATTTTAAAAAGTTTGCACGAAGAAATAAATTGAAAACTTTAGTAAGAGTTAAGGATGGCAACGAAAGAGTTACGGTGTATTTTAGAGAGACAAAAGATCGTATTAAAGAAATTATCGTCAATGTTCATGATAAAAGTGATGAAATGGTATTATTAGGAATTAAAACTAATCTTACCATGGATGAGTTATCCGCTATGGTAGAAGCATCTACAAAAAATAAAAGCATAGCTTCAAATTAAAAAAGAATTCTATGTTCCCTAAGCGTAGTCGAAGGGAAGTATATAAATTTATAAGAAACTCCGACTGTAAAATGTCGGAGTTTTCTTGTTTTTTAACCCACAAGTTCTTTTAAGCTTTCTACTACCTTCTTACTGTTTCCAATAAAAATTTGGTTGTCAACAATAAAAACAGGGCGCTTTAAAAAAGTGTATTCATCTAAAATATACTGACGATAGTCTGCTTCACTAACATTCTGATTTTTTAAATCCATTTCTTTGTACAATTTTGCTCTTTTGTTAAATAGGCTTTCGTAACTGTCGGTCATGGTGCGCATTTCTTCTAATTGAGCAACTGTAATCGGATTGGTTTTTATTTCTTGCTTTTCAAATCCGTCAAGATTTACTTCCTTTAAAATTCTTCGACAGGTATCACAAGTTTGTAAAAAATAAACTTTCTTCATAATCATGTAAGCTTTTATTATATTAACAATAGATTTGTTTTTAACCATTAAATAACAAACACTCATTGTAGGTTTTCATGGCTAAATAGGTATCTTTGAAATAGCTAAAATAACTAGAAAAATGAACAAACAATTTGAAGTTTTAAAAAAATCGAGAGCGTTAGTTTTAAAAAGAATAGAAGGTCTATCGCATGAACAATTACATATAATTCCAGAAGGATTTAATAACAATATTGCTTGGAATGTGGCGCACTTAGTGGTTACTCAGCAACTACTACACTATAAACTATCAGGATTGGATTGTTTAGCACCTGATGAGTTAATTGAAGGATACAGAAAAGGAACCTTTCCTACCAAAGATTTTACTGAAGAAGAATTTGATGAAGTAAAAGAACTGTTAATTGGATTACCAGATACTTTACAAGAAGATTTTGAAGAAGGAATTTTTAAAGAATACCAAGAGTACGAAACCAGTACAGGTTTTGTGATAGATTCTTTTGAAAGCGCTATGGCTTTTAATAATTTACACGAAGGAATGCATTTAGGAATTATTATGAACTTGAGTAAATTGGTTTAGAGTTCTAATAATTTAATGTTGTTTCTGGAGTAAGTTGAATAAATACTAACAGATGAAATTCAATACGAAAACAATACATGGAGGTCAAAAGCCTGAAGAAGCTACAGGTGCAGTAATGCCTCCTATCTTTCAAACATCCACTTATGCACAGTCGAGTCCAGGTGTTAACAAAGGATATGCGTATTCACGTTCAGCTAATCCAACGCGTACTGCTTTAGAAAGTGCGTTTGCTACTCTTGAAAACGGAACACACGGATTTGCTTTTTCCTCTGGTTTATCAGCGATAGATTGTGTGTTGCGAACTTTAAATCCGGGTGATGAGGTAATTGCTGGAGATGATATTTATGGAGGGACGTATCGAATGTTTACGAACATGTTTGAAAAATACGGATTGCAATTTCGATATGTTGACATGAACGAAGTGATGAATGTAACCAATGCTATTTCTGAAAAAACAAAACTCATTTGGATTGAAACACCAACCAATCCGCTGATGAAGATTGCAGATATTGAGGAAATCACTAAAGCAGTAAAAGCAAAGAATAAAGATATTCTAGTAGCTGTTGATAACACATTTGCAACCCCTTATTTACAGCGTCCGTTAGATTTGGGAGTTGATATAGTGATGCATTCGGCAACAAAATATTTAGGAGGGCATTCTGATTTGGTGATGGGAGCTTTAATGGTAAAGGATGCTAAACTTGCAGAACAATTACATTTTATTCAGTTTGCAGCAGGAGCTATTGCAGGACCTATGGATTCGTTTTTAGCACTACGTGGAGTAAAAACCTTACACTTACGTATGCAGCGTCACTGTGAAAATGGAAAAGCAGTAGCACAATATTTATTAGAACATCCAAAAGTAAGTGAAGTATTTTATCCAGGGTTAGAAAAACATCCAAATCACGGAATCGCCAAAAAGCAAATGGATGATTTTGGAGGCATGGTTTCTTTCCGTTTAAAAGATCAGAGTAAACAAGCAGCCTTATCTTTCTTAGAAAATACTAAAATTTTCACCTTGGCAGAATCACTAGGAGGAGTAGAGAGCTTGGTAAGTCACCCAGTAACGATGACGCATGCATCAATTCCTGAAGCCGATCGTTTAAAAATAGGAATTACCGATTCTTTAATACGATTGAGTGTTGGAGTAGAAGATATAGACGATTTATTGACCGATTTAGAGCAGGCACTTTCTAAATAAAAAAAACCGAAATACATTGTACTTCGGTTTTTCTATACTGCAAAAGCTAAAATTATTTAGCTGCAGCATATCTTCTTTCTACTTCGTTCCAGTTGATTACTTTAAAGAAAGCTTCAATGTAATCAGGACGACGGTTTTGGTAGTTTAAGTAATAAGCGTGTTCCCAAACGTCTAATCCTAAAATAGGAGTTCCGCCACAAGTAACACCTGGCATTAATGGGTTGTCTTGGTTAGGAGTAGAGCAAACTTCTACTTTTCCTCCTTTGTGTACACATAACCAAGCCCATCCTGAACCAAATTGTGTAGCAGCTGCTTTAGAAAAAGCATCGATAAACGCTTCTTTTGAACCAAATTCAGCTTCGATAGCATCTTTTAATTCTCCAGATAAATAACCTCTATCTTCTGGGTTCATTACTGTCCAGAATAAAGAGTGATTGTAAAAACCACCACCATTGTTACGAACACCAGCGTTGTTCATGTCTAAGTTAGTTAAAATATCTTCGATAGATTTTCCTTCTAAATCAGTACCTTCAATAGCAGCATTTAATTTAGTAGTATATCCGTTGTGGTGCTTGCTATGGTGAATTTCCATAGTTCTAGCATCTATATGTGGTTCTAAAGCGTCGTAAGCGTATCCTAATTCTGGTAAGTTAAAAGCCATAATTATTTGTTTTTTAATAGATTAATTTTTTCGTTTTTCCGAATGTAAATTTAACCCAAAAAAATAAGGCAAACAACTGTTTGCCTTATGGATAATTTATTTGAGTATAAATAATAACTATTATTTAGTATATTGGTTTATCATCAGATGAAAATTTAGTCATAAACTCTTCCGCTTTTTCAACCATTTGTATACTTCCACAATAAAAAGGTACACGTTGGTGTAGTTCGGTTGGTTTAATATCTAAAATACGAGTAAACCCATCAGAAGCTTTACCACCTGCTTGCTCACAAATAAACGCCATAGGATTACATTCGTATAATAAACGTAACTTTCCTTTTGGTGTTATAGCAGTAGCAGGATAAATATATACACCACCTTTTATCATATTTCTATGAAAATCTGAAACTAACGAGCCAATATAACGTGCTGTATACGGACGGTTATCTGCTTCGTTTAATTCTTTACAGTGAATTAAGAAACGTTTCATTCCTTCTTGGAAATGTGTGAAATACCCTTCACTTACTGAGTAAATTCTACCAATTTCAGGGTAACTCATGTTTGGGTGCGATAAGTAAAAAGTACCAATAGCAGGATTTAACGTAAATCCATTCACTCCATTACCAGTAGTAAAAACTAACATAGTTGAGGTACCATAAGCTACATAACCTGCAGCTACTTGCTCGCTACCCTTTTGTAAAAAGTCTTCTTTAGTTACAGGGGTTCCAACAGGAGAAATTCTTCTGTAAATAGAAAAAATAGTTCCTACAGAAACATTTACATCAATGTTAGATGACCCATCTAAAGGATCCATTAACAACACATATTTATTTTCGTTGGCTTTGTTTTGACCTTCAACTACAACAAAGTCGTCTTCTTCTTCACTAGCAATACCACAAACAATTTCACGATTAATCAATGTTTGCTTAAATAAATCGTTCGCTAAAACATCTAGTTTTTGTTGTGCTTCACCTTGTACATTAATGTCACCAGCAGCTCCAGTAATATCAACCAATCCAGCTTTTCTAATTTCGTGGTTTACTACTTTAGCAGCTAAACGGATAGAATTTATTAAGCGAGATAATTCACCAGAAGAATATTTAAAGTCTTTTTGTTTGCTGATGATAAACTCACCCAGCGTCATATGCTTGTTACTCATGTCAAATTTTTGTGTTGTGCGTACAAAGATGCCAACTTTTATTTAGTATTTTAAAATTTTCAACAAAAAAATATGATGTGTTTTAATTTTTCATTTGTTTTATCAGAAAGTTTTAAGAGAAGTATCTTTACCAAAAAAAGTAAGAAATGAGTTTTATTATCAGACCTGGAGAGCAAAAAGATGCTCAAGCTATATTAGATTTAATCGTCGAATTAGCTGTTTTTGAGAAGGAACCCAACGCGGTTAAAATTACGGTAGAAGACATTGTTAAAGATGGTTTTTCTGAAAAACCGAAGTTTAAAACCTTTGTAGCTGAAGAAGATAATAAGATTATAGGTATGGCGTTGTTTTATGAACGCTATTCTACATGGAAAGGAAAAGCAATTCATTTAGAAGATCTCATGGTAACGCAATCTAAAAGAGGTATTGGAGCCGGAAAAGCATTGTATAGTGCTGTTATGAATTATGCACATGAAAACAATTGTAAAAGAGTGGCGTGGGAAGTATTAGATTGGAATACAGGGGCTGTTGATTTTTACAAAAGTACAGGCGCAACGGTATATGATGAGTGGAGAGTATGTCATATGAATGAACAAAGCTTAGAACAATTTTGTAATGAGAATATTTAAGTTTGGAGGAGCATCGGTAAAAGATGCGAATGGAGTAAAAAATGTTGCAAAAGTATTGCAACATGAAGGTACAGAAAATACGTTGGTTGTAATTTCTGCCATGGGAAAAATGACCAACGCTTTTGAGCAGGTGGTTAATGATTATTTCTATAAAAAAGAAAGTCTTAAAGATTCTTTGAGTTTTGTAGAAGGCTTTCATCAAAATATGTTGAACAATTTGTTCAGCACAAACCATGAAGTATATAATAAAGTAAATCATTTGTTTGGTGAATTGAGTGGTTTTATGGCTCGAAATACATCCAAAGATTATAACTACGTATACGATCAAATGGTTGGTTTTGGAGAGTTATTATCTACCACTATAGTAAGTGCTTATTTATCTGAAATAGGAGTAGAGAACCAATGGTTAGATGTAAGAGAGTACATAAAAACTGACGGTACTTATCGTGATGCTAAAATTAATTGGGAGCAGACACAACAACAAATTCAAGAAAAAGTAGATGTATCTAAATTAAATATTACACAAGGATTTTTAGGAGGGTTTGGTACAGAAACAACAACGTTAGGAAGAGAAGGATCTGATTATACCGCAGGTATTTTTGCCTATTGTTTGGATGCTGATAGTGTTACTATTTGGAAAGATGTACAAGGAGTATTAAATGCAGACCCTAGAGTGTTTTCAGAAACAGCTTTGTTACAAGAAATTTCGTATACTGAAGCTATTGAAATGGCTTTTTATGGAGCTTCGGTAATTCACCCAAAAACAATTCAACCTTTAGAACAAAAGAACATCCCATTATATGTGCGTTCGTTTGAAGATGTTACAAAATTAGGAACATGTGTTGGGAGAGGGAAAAAAATAACACCAGAAGTTCCTTGTTTTATCGTAAAGAAAAATCAAATTTTAGTAGCAATTTCAGCAAAAGATTTCTCTTTTATGGTAGAAGATAATATTAGTGATGTTTTTAAGAAGTTACACGACTATAATTTAAAAGTAAACTTAATTCAAAATTCAGCGATCAGTTTTTCTGTTTGTATAGAAGATAAGTACAATAATTTTGAGAATTTTTACAACGATTTAAAAGGGGCTTATAGAATAAGAGCTTATAAGGATACTACTTTATACACAATTCGTCATTTTAATGATGAAGCGATAAAAACGATAAGAAAACGAGGAAAATCAATCATTCGTCAAATAAATACTGAAACTGCACAGTTAGTGATTCAAGAAAACATGTAAAGCTTGCAAAAAATCGATTATATTTGCAGTTATGTCAATTGATAACTATGTATGGGATTAGTAACACCTAAAGAAGTTGCAAAAGCAATAGGAGCCGACAAGTTCGGCGTTTTCGGAACGTTTTCAGGTTGGTTGCTGATGAAAGTTTTGCGAATTTCTACCGCCAATGAAATTTATAACAAGCACAAGCACAAAAAAGATTTACCTTTTTTAAATGGTTTGCTTGATGAGTTTCAAATAGAGTTTGAAATTCCTGAAGAAGACTTAAAACGTATTCCTAAAGAAGGACCTTTTATAACAATTTCTAACCATCCGCTTGGAGGGATAGATGGTATTTTATTATTAAAACTCTTATTAGAGCACAGAGCTGATTACAAGATTATAGCGAACTTTTTATTGCACAGAATAGAGCCTTTAAAGCCTTATGTAATGCCAGTAAATCCTTTTGAGAATCATAAGGATGCTAAATCGAGTGTAGCAGGAATTAAAAATGCCTTATTACATTTAAGAGAAGGAAAGCCGTTAGGGCTTTTTCCAGCAGGAGAAGTATCTACGTATCGTGATGGAAAATTAATGGTTGATAAAGAATGGGAGCAAGGGGCTGTACGCTTGATAAAAAAAGCGAAAGTACCTGTTATTCCTATTTACTTTCACGCTAAAAATAGTCAGTTGTTTTACACATTGTCTAAGATTAGTGATACGCTAAGAACTGCAAAGCTTCCGTCAGAATTATTATCTCAGAAAAATAGAGTTATCAAAGTAAGAATTGGTAAACCAATTTCAGTAAAAGACCAAGATTCATTTACTGAAATACCTGATTTTTACCAGTTTTTACGTAGAAAAACGTATATGTTGGCGAATCCGTATGAGAAAGCATCTCCGAAAATATTGTCAACACACAATTTAAAAATTCCGAAGAAAGCCAAAAAAATCACTTCTCAAAAATCACCAGAGTTATTTGTAAAAGAAGTTGACGCTTTACGAGAAAAAGGAAGTAGATTATTACAGAGTAAGAACTACGAGGTGTTTTTTGCAAGTGCAAAAGAGATACCAAATATTTTACATGAAATAGGGCGCTTACGTGAAATTACCTTTAGAGAAGTAGGAGAAGGAACAAATAAACCTATTGATTTAGATAGGTTTGATAAATATTATCACCACTTATTTTTATGGGATGACCAACAAAACAGATTGGTTGGAGCCTATAGAATGGGCTTAGGAAAAGATATTTTTAAGAAACACGGAATAAATGGTTTTTATATTCAAACATTATTTAGAATAGAGCCAGAATTATACCCTATGATGGAAAAAACCATTGAAATGGGACGTGCCTTTATTATTAAAGAATATCAACAAAAACCAATGCCATTATTTTTATTGTGGAAAGGGATTGTACATGTTACATTACGTTACCCAGAACATAAATATTTAATGGGAGGAGTAAGCATAAGTAATCAGTTTTCTGAATTCTCAAAATCGTTAATGATTGAGTTTATGAAGTCACATTATTACGATCCGTATGTGGCACAATACATTCGTCCGAAGAAAGAATTTAAAGTAAAATTAAAAGATGCTGATAAAGACTTTGTGTTTGATGCTACTGAGGCAGACATGCAAAAGTTTGATAAAATTATTGACGAGCTTGAGCCAGGAGAATTACGTATTCCGGTATTAATTAAAAAGTATGTGAAGCAAAATGCACGTTTAGTTGCGTTTAACGTAGATCCTAAGTTTAATAACGCAATTGATGGGTTAATGTATATTAAGGTAGCAGATATACCAGAAAGCACCGTAAAACCTGTTATGGAAGAATTTCAAGAAGAATTAGAACGTCGCGCAGCAGAGAATTTAAATAAGTAGAAGCCAAGTTAAAAATAGCATAAACTAAAAAAGCATCGTACTACTCAGTACGATGCTTTTTTAGTTTGTATTGCTTATAGGTTATTTGAATAACCTAAATATATCGTTTCCGTTGGCAAATAATAATAAGGCAATTAATAAGATAAATCCTGTAATTTGAGCATATTCTAAGAACTTATCACCTGGTTTTTTACCAGTAATCATTTCCCATAAGGTAAATACCACGTGACCACCGTCTAAGGCAGGAATTGGTAGTAAATTCATAAACCCTAACATGATAGATAAGAATGCGGTGATACTCCAAAATGCTTGCCAGCTCCAAGTAGCAGGGAAAATTTTTCCTATTGAGATGAAACCTCCAATACTTGTTGCTCCTTTTTTAGTGAAAACATATTTAAATTGAGTAATATAATCCTTTAGAGTCCAGTAAGCTTTTGAGCTACCAACAGAAAGAGCCTCAGCAAATGAATAGTTTTTATGATTAACTTCCAGTGAGTTTTTATACAACTCTTCATCAACCTCTGGGGCAACTCCTATTTTCTTTTCTTGATCTTCACTAAAACTAACAAGTATTTCTTTCTGTTCACCATTTCTCTCAATCAACAAAGAAAGTTTGTTAGAAGATGATTGAATTAGTTTAGTGAATTCTTCCCAGTACTCAACATTTTTTCCGTTAACAGCAAGAATTCTATCATTATTTTGAATTCCCAAACTATCAGCTAACATATTTGGAGCAACTAATCCGATTACTGGTTTTATCCTTCTCTCGGTAAAAGGAGTCATATCTCCTTTTTCCCACATAATCTCTCCAATGTTTTCGGGTAAATTTATAGTTTTAGTTGTACCGTTTTCACGAAGAACATCAATACTTTTTACATCTCTT
Organism: Tenacibaculum sp. Mcav3-52; assembly: GCF_022347665.1. Classification (NCBI taxonomy): domain Bacteria; kingdom Pseudomonadati; phylum Bacteroidota; class Flavobacteriia; order Flavobacteriales; family Flavobacteriaceae; genus Tenacibaculum; species Tenacibaculum sp. Mcav3-52. The sequence goes on from NZ_JAKRGE010000001.1 coordinate 737,807, forward strand.
AAAAAAAGATGCTTATTAATATCTAGGACATTTTTTGGTGCTTCTCCATTTATTTTTAAAATTTTGTCTCCTGTTTTAAATCCATATTCTTTAAAATAATCAGATACAGCAAAACCATTTTTCACTCCTTCAGGTTTTACGTAATTATCTCCCCAGTAAGCAGTGATACATACGTAAATGAACCACCCCAAAATAAAGTTTACAATAACACCACCTAACATAATAATTAAACGTTGCCATGCAGGTTTAGAACGAAATTCCCAAGGTTGCGCAGGTTTTTGCATTTGTTCAGTATCCATGCTCTCATCAATCATTCCCGCAATCTTCACATAACCTCCTAACGGAATCCAACCAATACCATAAACAGTTTCTCCTACTTTCTTTTTAAATAAAGAGAATTTATAATCGAAAAACAGATAGAATTTTTCTACTCGGGTTTTGAATAATTTGGCAGGAATAAAGTGTCCTAATTCGTGCAAAACGATTAAGAGCGATAAGCTTAAAATAAACTGTGATGCTTTTATTAAAATCTCCATAAATGGTGTTCGTCTAAATTTAAAATCTGACAAATGTACGTTTTTAACAACAGTTGTAAAAGTTTGCACGTAAGTTAGCCTTTGGTTTTAACAAAGTTTTTAGGATAGTGGTTTATAAACGCTGTTTTTAGTCGTATTTTTGTAGAAAATTTTAGTACTGTGGATATTAAATTCTTTAAAAAATCAAAAAGCACCTTAATTTTTATTTTAGTTTTTTGTGCTATTGGAGTTCCTGTTTTTTATCATTTGGTAAAAGTTGATAACAAACTGCCTATTTATAACCCTGCTGATATTAACCCTAAATTGGTGGATGCTTCTGTAAGAAACAGAACAAAAAACCATAGAGTAGGTGAGTTTAGCTTAATTAACCAGAATGGAGATACGATTACGAATGCTGATTATAAAGGAAAGATTTATATAGCCGATTTCTTTTTTACCCGTTGTCAAACTATTTGTATTGCGATGGCGTATAATATGAGTGAGTTGCAAGAGCATTATAAAAATGATGACGACATCATGTTTTTATCACACTCCGTGACTCCAGTAATGGATAGCGTTCCACAATTACGAAAGTATGCAACTGAAAAAGGGGTGATTGATGGAAAATGGAATGTAACAACAGGAGAAAAGAAACATATTTACAACTTAGCACGTAAACACTATTTTGCTGTATTGGATGAAGGAGATGGCGGAGAAAGCGATTGGGTTCACACAGAGAATTTTGTGTTAATTGATAAAGAAGGACGCATAAGAGGTTCGTATGATGGAACTAAAAAAGAAAATATGCAGAAAATTATTGATGATATTACACTGCTTAAAGAAGAGTATAAAAAGTAATTTGTAGAGGAGGTTTCTACAAAAGACACATATGAGTTGAAAAAAAGACCTTGATGTTTTTACAAAAACATCAAGGTCTTTTGGTTAAAACGTCTTGATGAGTTTTACTTCCTATTTCCATCCCCATCAAAGTTCTTATTTATTTCTTGTTCGGTTTTAACAACAGATACGGCTAATGATAATAACATAATTGCCATAGGTTGCCATGTTAATTCTTTTGATATAAAGGCTAAAACCAACGAAGCAACCAAAGAAACTGCTGAATACTTCATAAACTCTTTAGTGAAAAAAGCATTAGCAAATTGCCAAATAGTATCATTTTTCATAGTTTTATTAGTACGATACCCATAAATAGCATTGATTTTTTTAGGAGGGAAAAAATGAAAAATAATACTGAATAAAAAAAGCAATCCGTTTATAGAAAGCACATAATAAAATGGATTCATGGTTTAATTTTTAATAGAATTTATAATTCCTTTTAACAAGGTATTTACGTCTGCGTTTTTGGTAAGTCCTGTACGAACTACAACCAAATCTTGACTAGGCAAAATAAATACATTTTGACCTTTATATCCGTTAAAAGAAAACATATTTTTTGGAGCATCAGGATAACGCCCACCAGCATTTAACCAAATTTGTGCCCCATACCAACCATCAGAAGTTGGAGTAGGCGTTGTAGCGTAGTTTACCCAGTCTTTATCAAACAAATGTTCTCCGTTCCACTCTCCGTTATGTAAGTATAACAAACCAAGTTTAGCCCAATCTCTTGCCGTTGCCCAGGCGTATGAAGAGCCTACAAAGTGGTTACTCATATCCGTTTCAACAATCATTGAGTTCATGCCTATTTTATCAATCAAACCACTATACCAAAAATCAAGATACTCTTGGTGTGTGTTGAATTTTGTTCGTAAAATACCCGATAACAAATTAGACGTTCCAGAAGAATAATTCCAAGTTTCGTTTGGTTTTCCTACCAATGGTTTGTTTACTTGAACTTTGGTCATGTCTTTTTCTAAAAACAACATTTTAGTAACATCAGAAATGGTATTATAATCTTCTTCCCATTCCAAACCGGAATTCATTTGTAATAAATTATGAATTGTAATGTTTTTACGGTCGTCATTTTTCCATTCAGAAAATAAGTTGTCTTCTTGAACATCAACTTTCCCTTGACATTTTAAAATCCCGAACAATGTTCCTGTAATACTTTTGGTCATAGACCAACCTAACTGCTTCGATTCTTTGGTAAAACCAGTATCATATTTTTCAAAAATAATCTTGTCTTTATATACCACTACTACTGAGCGTGTTTGATTTCTATCATTAAAAATAGTATCAATAGTTTCGTTTAGTTTTGTATAATCAATGTTAGCAAAAATAGTGTCTTTATGATCTGCATTTCCATAAGGAAAAGGAGTGATATTATCAGGTTTTGAACGTTTTGGAGTAAGTTGAGGTTTGGTAACATCAAAATCATCTGTAACTAAAACAGCACCAAGACCTTTTCTGTATACAGCTTTTCTTTTTAGCAATCCGTACACTGAACCTGTAGCTGACTTTTCTTCTGTATTAATTTTATCAGAAGTAATATTTATAGGAGAAAAATTATTGTCATTTGCATCGGTAAAAGCTAAACTTCTTTCTGCTAGAAATACTGAAGAAGCGGTATTTTTGGCGGAGTATCCTGCCAAAATATTTAACTTCGGATAGTTGTAAAAAACAGCAATTGTTAAAGCAATTAAAACGAGTAAAAGAATTCTTTTTAAATTTTTCATGGAATGGGTTTCTAGCAAATGTAAGAATTTAATTGTTTGATGTTTGTATTTAAAACGCAAGCCCTACCTTTGTACTAAATTTGATATTTTATATGTTTAGTATAGATAAAATTCGCGCTGATTTTCCTATTTTACAAAGAGAAGTACATGGAAAAAAATTAGTGTATTTAGATAACGGAGCAACTTCACAAACACCACAGGTAGTAATTGACACTATTGTAGATTATTACTCTAATTACAATGCAAATATTCATAGAGGTGTACATACATTAAGTCAGGAAGCAACTGATAAGTATGAGGAAGCCAGAATTAAGATTCAAAAACATTTCAATGCGAAGCATTCGTATGAAATTATTTTAACTTCAGGAACAACACATGGAGTTAATATTGTAGCATCTGGTTTCGCGTCTATTTTACAAGAAGGAGATGAAATAATTGTTTCAGCTTTAGAGCATCATTCTAACATTGTGCCTTGGCAAATGTTATGTGAAAAAACAGGAGCTATTTTAAAAGTAATTCCGATGGATGAAGATGGTTCTTTACGCATGGATATATACCATGAATTGTTGAACCCAAAAACAAAATTAGTTTTTTGTAATCATGTATCTAATGCATTAGGAACAATTAATCCAATAAAAGAAATTATTCATGCTGCACACAAATTTGGTGCTTATGTGTTGATTGATGGTGCACAAGCAGTACCGCACATAAAACCAGATGTACAAGCATTAGATGCCGATTTTTATGTGGCTTCGGCTCATAAAATGTGTGGGCCAACAGGTGTTGGAATGCTATATGGTAAAGAAGAATTGTTGCAATTATTACCACCATACCAAGGGGGTGGAGAAATGATTGAAACTGTAACTTTTGAAAAAACTACGTATGCAGGATTACCTCATAAGTTTGAAGCAGGAACACCTAATATTTGCGGAGGTATTGCTTTTGGAGTTGCTGTGGATTATATGAATTCAGTTGGTTTTGACAACATAGAAAAGCAAGAAAACGAACTGTTATCGTACGGAACCCAAGAATTAGAAAAAATAGATGGATTAAAAATCTATGGAACAACTAACAAAACATCTGTTATCTCTTTTAATTTAGAAGGAATACACCCGTATGATGTTGGAGCTATTTTAGATAAGTTAGGTGTTGCTGTTCGTACAGGTCACCATTGTGCACAACCTATTATGGATTTTTATTGTATTCCAGGAACAGTGAGAGCTTCTTTTTCTTTTTATAATACCAAAGAAGAAGTTGATGTATTGGTAAACGCAGTTAAGAAAGCGCAAATGATGTTAAGTTAGAAGAATTTAGCATAAGAATATAAAAAAGCCTCCATTTGGAGGCTTTTTTAGTTTATAATAGTTTTTTTACTAATCTCTTGACATAAATATTTGTAATACATACCAGAATAATAGCATTAAAGAAGCAAATAAGCCTAATGCTGCAGGAATGTAATCATCCGTAGAAAACTTGTGAACTAAGTTAGATGTTTGGTATAAAATAGAACCAGCTGCTAACACACACATTCCAACAGAAAACCACAAACCTAAATTAAATCCGAATAAAGCACCAGCTATTATTAATCCGATAGCGATAAAGAATCCAACAGATAATCCAGCTCTAATAAAAGAAAAATCCTTTTTAGTAATAAAAACGATTGATGAAATTCCAACAAACAATGCTAACGTAACAATTCCTGCTTGTTTTATAACATCAAAATTATTGGTATAAGAAATAGCAATGTAAATTAAAGGGATAAAAATAAATGCTTCAGCAAAGATATACCCTGAATATGCTAAGTATTGTAAGTTTTTGTCAGAAGTTTTTAAGGCAGTACTTTCTGCATAGTTTGTAATTAACATAAAACCACCCAGTAACAATAACCATTTATAACCTTGGGTCATTGATAAGGCAAATTCTACAATCGTAGCACTTTGTAAAAATAAATATTCAAACAAAACAAACAATAATACGCCACCAGCAACGTGCGCATAGGTTTTTTTGTAAAAAGCAATTCTGTCAGTTTCTGATACTTGTGCAACAAGCACTTTTGGTTCAAATGAGTTTTCCATAATTAATTTTTTAAATACGATGTAAAGATATGTTTTTTAGGTGATTTTAAATTTATCTTTCCATGTTGTAGAAAATACAATTTGAGTGTGTTAAAAATGTCGTATTTAAAATTTTTATTGTTTAAAATTGACGTTTTTTTATTGTTTTTGTTAAATTTTAACATTCTAAGATTGTTAGGATAAGGGTGTTCCCAAGTGATAAAACCTAATAAATTAACTTTTTTTTAACTTTTATTTAGCGTTTAAAAAAAATCATATATTGCATATCGTTAAAAAACCCTTCAAATAACTATCAAATTTACAGGTATTTAACAAATTAATTGATGATACCTTTTTTTTGAGTTTTTTAACAAGTTATTGCCTTATGGGCAGTTTTATCAATAACTAATTTTTTAATTATTCACAACATGAAAAGAATTTTTTTAACACTAGCTGTAGCAGCCTCATTTTTAGTAGGATGTCAGGAAAACTCTAAAGACGAAGCTTTAGACCCTCAAGAATCAATTGATATGAGTGACTTTTATGTAGAAACAGAAGAAGTTTCTCATAGAGGAGGGTCAGAACAATGCCACTCAATGAGAGTTTTAAACAGGCAAGTAAAAGAAAACCCAGGGTTATACAAAAAAATGTATGATATTGAGTATGCTACAAGAAAAATAACAACAAAGAAAGGTAAACCAGGGGGAGGAAGTACTGGAGGAGATGTAGATGTAGCTCCAATAGAAGATGGTTTAGGAACTATTAATATTCCTGTATATGTACATATTGTTTTACCAAACTCTAATAGTGTTACAAATTCTCAAATTCAAGCACAAATGAATGTATTGAATGACGACTTTAGTAATCCAAATACAAATCAACTTCCTTCAGGGGCTTCGGATTTTATCAACGATGCAACTGATACAGGAATCCAGTTTACATTAGCAGGCACTTTTAGGCATGATGACTCTAGGTCATCTTGGGGAACGAACGATGCTGTTAAGGCTGCTTATCCTCCAATTACACCAGAAACACACTTAAATGTTTGGGTATGTGAAATAGGAGGAGGTATCTTAGGATATGCTCAATTTCCAGGAGGTTCTTTATCTACAGATGGTGTAGTGTTATTAGCAGGAACTTTACCAGGAGGGTCTTCTGCTCCATATAATATGGGAAGAACTGCAACCCATGAAGTTGGTCATTACTTAAATTTACGTCACATTTGGGGAGACGGAAGATGTCGTCAAGACGATTTCGTAGCTGATACTCCATCTTCTGATGCCTCAAACTACGGATGTCCAACGTATCCAGATGTTAGCTGTAAATCTGCTGATATGACAATGAACTATATGGATTATACAAACGATGCTTGTATGTATATGTTTACTGATGGTCAGCGTAACAGAATGAGAGCTTTATTTGCTTCAGGAGGAGCGAGGTCTTCTATGATATAAGTTTAATAAGTCTTTTTTTAAGACGTTCTCAATAATTATTTTAAAACCAAGAGATGTACATCTCTTGGTTTTTTTTACTTTTATGCGGATAAATAATAACTTTTTATTTTGAAAAACATTAAATTCCCAACTCCGCATACTATCTTATTATTAATTGCAGGGTTGGTAGCTATTTTAACATGGTTTGTACCAGCAGGTAAGTTTGACACGTTACAGTATCAGAAAAACAATAATTCATTTACGTATTTACACTTAGAAGAAGAGAAAACAATACAGGCAAGTCAAGAAACATTAGAAAGCTTAGGAATTAAAATTCCATTAGAAAAGTTTATCAACGGTGATATCGCAAAACCAATCAGTGTACCAGGAACGTATACTCAGCTAGATCCAAAACCACAGGGTTTTTTAGACTTTTTTAAATCGCCAATAAAAGGAATCATTCAATCGTCAGATATTATTTTATTTGTCCTGATTTTAGGAGGAATTATAGGAATAATGAATTTCACAGGTGCTTTTGATGCTGGAATAGCTTGGTTAGCAAAAACATTGAAAGGAAAAGAGTACTGGCTTATATTTGTGGTAACAACCTTAATAGCTGTAGGAGGTACAACTTTTGGGTTGGCAGAAGAAACCATTGCCTTTTATCCAATACTAATTCCCATATTTTTAGCGGCAAAATACGATGCTATAGTAGCTTTAGCTTGTGTGTATATTGGGTCGTCGATTGGTACAATGTGTTCAACGGTAAACCCGTTTAGTGTTATTATTGCTTCAGATGCAGCAGGAATTAATTGGACTACTGGCTTTACAGGGAGGTTGTTAATGTTAATTGGAGGAATTATCATTTGTGTAATTTATATTTTACGTTATGCAAACAAAGTTCAAAAAGATCCAACAAAATCCATTATTTACGATCAAAAAGAAATGATTGAAAGTCTTTTTGGCAGCTCAACATCAAGTACACATAGCTTAACAGGTAGACTACGAATTATATTAACCATTTTTACCATGTGTTTTGTAATTATGATTTATGGAGTATCTCGTTTAGGATGGTGGTTTGAAGAAATGACCGTGGTGTTTTTAATAGGTGCTATTTTAATAGGTTTTCTAGCTAAGATGAAAGAAGAAAACTTTGTAAACACGTTTATTAAAGGAGCTGGAGATTTATTAGGAGTTGCTTTTATTATCGGTATTGCACGAGGAGTTTCCGTATTAATGGAACAAGGTTTAATAAGCGACACTATTTTACAACACGCAAGCGAGTTTACTACAGGAATGTCTAAAGGAATTTTTACCAACGTAATGTTATTCATTTATTCAGGACTATCATTTTTTATTCCAAGTTCATCAGGAATGGCAGTATTAACGATGCCCATCATGTCTCCGTTGGCAGATACTGTTGGTGTTGGTAGAGAAGTTATTGTAAATACCTATCAATATGGTATGGGTTTGTTTGCTTTTATCAACCCAACAGGCTTAATTTTGGCATCTTTAGCCATTGTGAAAGTAGGATATGATAAATGGTTAAAGTTTGTAATTCCGTTAGTAATTATCTTAACAATTTTTACAATGCTAGTTTTAACCGCCCAAGTATACTTGTAAATAATGAAACAAATTTATGCGCTGTTTTTCTTGATATTTTTCTTCGGATGCAAGCCAGAAACTAAACTGACCAATATGAAAGAGAAAGTTGTAATCGCTCATCGAGGAGCCTCAGGATACTTACCAGAACACACGATGGAAGCCAAAGCCATGGCATACGCAATGAATCCTGACTATATAGAACAAGATTTAGTATTGAGTAAAGATAACATTCCAATTGTGATTCATGATATTTATTTGGATGATGTTACTGATGTTGCTGAAAAATATCCAGAAAAAAAACGAGAAGATGAACGTTTTTATGTAATTGATTTTACGTTTGGAGAATTACAAAAACTAAATGTAACAGAACGTTTTAATCCGAAAACAGGAGAACAAGTGTACCCGAATCGATTTCCGAAGGGGAGAGGCAACTTTAAATTACACTCTTTACAAGAGGAAATAGAGCTAATTCAAGGACTAAATGCTTCCACAGGAAAAAATATCGGAATTTATCCAGAAATTAAAAACCCAGCATTTCATCATAAAAATGGAAAAGATATTGCTAAAATTTCGTTGGATATCCTTTCAAGCTATGGCTACAAAACAACGAACGATAAATGTATGTTTCAATGTTTTGATGCGAAAGAATTGGAAAGAATTCGAAAAGAATTGAAGTCCGAACTATTCTTAGTACAATTAATTGAGTTCCCTGAAGAAACCAAAGAATTAGTACATTTCGCATCGTATGCAGACGGGTTGGGACCTTGGTACAAGCAAATTTTAGATAAAAAAGTAAGAGAGAAGTGGCAGTTTACAACACTAGTTAAAGATGCTCATAAACTAGGATTACAAGTACATCCATATACTTTTAGAGCAGATCAATTGGGTGAGTTTTCTTCTTTTGAAGAAATGATGCAAGTACTGTTTCTTGAAGCAAATGTTGATGGCGGTTTTACCGATTTTCCAGATAAAATGGTTCAGTTTTTAGCTACACAGTAACCTCTAACAATTTTTTTCTATATACTGAAAGTAGTTTTGATTTAGAAATAAAACCAATGTACACTCTGTTTTTTACCACGGGTAAATTCCATGCGCCACTTTCTTTAAATTTTTGCATGACTTTTTCAGTGGTGTCATTATAAAAAATAATTGCTGGAGCAATTTTCATAATATCTCTTACCTTCGTAGTTTCATATAATTCTTGATTAAACATCATAGGGCGGATATCATCTAATAAAACAATCCCCATAAACTTATCTTCATTATCAACCACAGGAAAAATATTACGTTTTGATTTGGCAACTGCTTTTTTTAGCATATCTCCAAGACTCATTTCAGGATGAATTTTCACAAAGTTTTTTTCAATAATTTGACTCGTTTTCATCATCATCATCACATTTTTATCTTTGTTATGCGTAATTAACTCGCCACGTTCTGCTAGTTCAATTGTATAAATAGAATTTGATACAAAATACTTGGTAATAGCATAGGAAACAGCAGAAACAAGCATTAATGGAACAAATAAATCATAACCTCCAGTTATTTCAGCAATTAAGAAAATAGCCGTTAAAGGTGCGTGTAAAACACCAGCCATTAAGCCCGTCATACCAATCAATGTGAAGTTAGTTTCTGAGACATCAAACCCGAATTGATTGATAATTTTAGCAGTAACATTTCCCAAAGCACTTCCCATAACGAGTGTAGGGATAAAAATACCACCAACTCCGCCAGCAGCAAAAGTAGTAGTCATGGCAATTACTTTAAAAACACCAATAATTAACAGAAAAATAATAACCATCCAAACATTATTAAAATCAATGTTGTAATGAATATTCTTAAGAGCGGCACTGGCATTTTCAGACAATAAATTGTTGATAATTCCATAACCTTCACCAAATAAAGGAGGAATTAAAAACAGCATTATACCAATGGCAATTCCACCAAATACTAATCGTTTAAAAGGAGTGTATTTTTTGAAAAAATTAATAATTCTAAAATAGATTTTAGAAAAATATACAGAAGAAAACCCTGTAAAAATAGCCAAGGCTATGTAAAAGATAAGATCGTTAATTTCAAAAGCATCTTGTAGTTGTACACTAAATAATACATCTTTTCCTAAAAAGAAATAAGAAGTAATCACCGCTGAAACCGATGCTAATAATAAAGGAACTAAAGATGCAAAAGCAAGATCCAAACTAAAAATTTCCACTGCAAAAATGATAGCAGCAATAGGAGCTTTGAACATTGAAGACATCGCACCAGCGGTAGCACAACCAATTAGCAGCATACGAGTTCTCATATTCATATGAAAAAGCCTAGCAACACCAGAGCCTAAGGCAGCACCAGTACTTACAGCAGGGCCTTGTAGCCCTACAGAACCTCCAAAACCTACAGTTATAGGAGCGGTAATTAATGAAGCATAAATTTTATAACGTTCAATAATTCCATTCTTTTTAGAAATAGATTGTAAAGTAGTAGAAATACCATGATCAATATCTTTTCTAATTAGATATTTTTTAATGTAATACACTAAAAATAACCCGATGATAGGAAAAATAAAGTATAATGAATGATGATAATCTTTAATAAGTCCATCTTCTAAAATACGATGGAAGTAAAAAGTAAGGTTCTTAAGAATTAAGGTACCAATACCTGCTAAAAACCCTACTAAAATGCTTAAAACATATACAAACTGTCGTTCAGAGATATGTTTGTATCTCCAAATTAATATTTTTTTATAAGCTTCTTTAGATGTAGGCATTGTGTTCTAGATGCTTAGTTAATTTTTTAAAAGCTAAATATGAATAATTAAAGATATAATTTATTAAGAAAAGTTGTAGGTTTTTATAAAAAAGAAAAATCCCATTCTAATTCTAGAACGGGATTTTTTATTGGTTATTACGAAGTAAATTGTATTCGATGTGGTAACCCTCTTGTTTTGTAACAAGGTAGACTACCCTTTAATATCTAGTTTAATGCTCAATTCTTGTAATTGCTCATCGTCTATAGTTGCAGGAGCATCAATCATTACATCGCGTCCTGAGTTGTTTTTAGGGAAAGCAATAAAATCACGAATGGTTTCTTGACCTCCTAAAATAGCTACCAAACGATCTAAACCGAAAGCTAAACCTCCGTGAGGTGGTGCTCCGTATTCAAAAGCATCCATTAAGAATCCAAACTGAGCTTTTGCCTCTTCTTCGGTAAATCCTAAATGCTTAAACATGATAGCTTGTGTTTCTTTATCATGAATTCTAATAGATCCTCCACCAATTTCGTTTCCATTTAACACTAAATCATAAGCGTTTGCTTTTACAGCTCCTGGATCAGTATCTAATAATGCTAACTGACCTGGTTTTGGAGAAGTAAATGGGTGGTGCATTGCGTGGTAGTGACCTGTTTCTTCATCTAACTCTAATAATGGGAAATCGATTACCCATAACGGAGCAAACTCGTTTGGTTTACGCAAACCTAAACGTTCTGCTAGTTCCATACGTAACGCACTTAATTGCGCGCGAACTTTGTTAGTATTTCCTGAAAGGATACAGATTAAATCTCCAGCCTTCGCTCCTGTAGCTTCAGCCCATTTAGCTAAATCTTCTTGGTCGTAGAACTTGTCTACCGATGATTTAAAGCTTCCATCTTCGTTACATTTCACATATACCATTCCTAAAGCTCCTACTTGCGGACGCTTTACCCAATCGATTAATTTATCAATTTCTTTACGAGTGTATGAAGCTCCTCCTGGTACAGCAATTCCTACTACTAATTCTGCTGAATTAAATACTTTGAAATCTTTGTGCTGTGCTACTTCGTTTAACTCACCAAACTCCATTCCGAAACGAATATCTGGCTTGTCGTTACCATATTTACGCATGGCTTCATCAAACGTAATTCTTGGGAATTTGTCTACTTCAACTCCGTTGATTTCTTTTAATAAATGACGCGTCATTCCTTCAAAAATCTCTAAAATATCTTCTTGCTCAACAAACGCCATTTCGCAGTCTATCTGTGTAAACTCTGGTTGACGGTCGGCACGTAAATCTTCATCTCTAAAACACTTTACAATTTGGAAGTATTTATCCATACCACCTACCATTAACAACTGTTTAAAGGTTTGTGGTGATTGTGGTAAGGCATAAAACTGACCAGCATTCATACGAGAAGGTACTAAGAAATCTCGTGCTCCTTCTGGAGTGGATTTGATTAAATATGGAGTTTCCACATCAATAAATCCTTTGTCAGATAAATATTTACGAACTTCCATCGATACTTTATGACGGAAGACTAAGCTGTTTTTAACTGGGTTACGACGAATATCTAAATAACGATATTTCATACGTAAATCTTCACCACCATCCGTTTCATCTTCTATTGTAAAAGGTGGTAATTTAGCTTCGTTTAAAATTTCTAAACTAGATACTAAAACCTCTACATCACCTGTTGGAATATTTGCGTTTTTAGATTGACGCTCAATAACTTTTCCAGTAACTTGTACTACAAACTCACGCCCTAAAGTTTTTGCCTTCTCCATTAAGTCTTTAGAAGTGCGTTCCTCGTCGAAGATTAACTGTGTAATTCCGTAACGGTCACGTAAATCTACCCAAATCATAAAACCCTTATCACGTGATTTTTGTACCCATCCAGAAAGGGTAACTTCAGTATTAATGTGCGATGCTCTTAACTCACCACAAGTATGCGTTCTGTACATTTTTAAAAATTTTATTCTCGCATAGCGAGATTTCTTACAAATTTGTCATTCCGAACTTGTTTCGGAATCTAGAAATTTTTGCTGTGCAAATTTAACTATAAATGTTAGTTTGTAAAAAATTACCACGACTTAGTTTTTATGACTTTAAATCATTTGTTTTGCAGTATAAAAACCTTTTTCAAATGACATTAGACGTATTTAAACAAACCATACAAAACACACCAAAAAAAGTTGAGTTTTCTGACACTATTTCGGTAATTGAAAGCCTGTATAGTTTCACTCCTACTGCCTTTAAAAATGGAAGTTTATACAACGAAGCTGAAAAAAATCAAGGTTCGTGTAAAATATTTTCGTTTGCTATACAGCAGGGATTTAGTAAAGAAGAAACCTTAGCGTGTTTTGGAAAGTATTATTTTGAAGATGTGTTATGTAATCCAGAAGGAACAGATCATCAAAATATTAGAAACTTTATAAAAACAGGTTTTGAAGGCTTGCTTTTTGAAGGAGAGCCCTTGGCTAAACATTAAAAGCTCCTCTTTTTAACTTCTGAAAATACTTAGCAGCTTCTCTCTTTACTTTTGGCGCTAAAATTAGTGTTGAAAGCACAGTAGGAATTGCCATTAAAGCATACGCACTGTCAATTAGGTTAATAACAAAGTCTAATTTTATAATAGAAGCAATTACAATAGTAATGATGTAAATATAATTGTATGATTTTCCAATCTTGGTGTTAGTTAAAAAGCTTAAACAACTCAATCCATAAAAAGAGTAGGTGAACAGTGTTGAGAAAGCAAATATTAATACACAAATGGTTAAAATAATACTTCCAATCTTGTAAGGAAGTACCGCATCAAATGCAGCCAGTGTCATAGAAATTCCATTACCTTCAAAGTTTTCCCAAACTCCTGAGGCTAAAATGGCTAATGCAGTTAAAGAACAAACTAACAAGGTGTCAATAGCAGGCCCCAGCATAGCGACTAATCCTTCACGGATTGGTTCTTTGGTTTTTGCAGTCCCATGCATCATAGGTGCAGTACCTAAGCCAGCTTCGTTAGAAAAAGCAGCACGTTTTACTCCAGTGATTATCAAAACCCCTAAAGCACCACCTAAAACAGATTTTCCTGAAAAAGCATCCTCAAAAATTAAAGAAAAAATAGATGGAACTTGCTCTAATCGCAAAAATAAAATGGTTAAAACAGTAAGTAAATAAATCACAACCATTATAGGAACTAATTTTCCTGCAACACTACCAATTCGTTTAATTCCACCAAAAATAACCATGGCCACTATAATAGCAGTAGAAATACCTAATAGTAATTTAGCTGTAAAATGGCTGGATTCTTGTATTTGAAAAACATCTACTAAGGTTTGTGTTAGTTGGTTGGCCTGAAATGCAGGTAGTGTACCTATCAATCCAGCTGCTGAGAAGAATAGTGCTAAAGGTTTCCATTTTTTTCCTAAACCCTCAGTAATTACATACATAGGCCCTCCTTTTACGTTTCCGTTTTCATCTTTTCCGCGATACATTACTGATAAGCTACAGGTGAAAAATTTGGTAGCCATACCTACAAAAGCACTAATCCACATCCAAAAAATAGCACCCGGACCACCTGTTGCAATAGCAATGGCAACACCACTAATATTTCCCATTCCTACCGTAGCTGCAATAGCAGATGATAAGGCTTCGTAATGTGATAAATCTCCAGGAGAGTCTACTTTGTCATATTTTCCTCTTAAAATAGCAATAGCATGACCAATGTACCTGAACGGAATTAACCCTGAATAGATAAAAAGGTATAATCCACCACCAATTAATAAAATTAGTAAGGGAATTCCCCATACCCAAGAAGAAAATTGAGCAATTGAGTCTTGAATGTTTAAAAACATGAAATAGGATTTTTACGAAAGTACTAAAAAGTGATAGTAAAAAAAGAACGATAGCTGTGATTTAACAACTATCGTTCTTTTGTGAATTTTTATTTACAAACAATTCCTTTTTTTCCTAAGAATTCAATGTCTCTTAAAAAGCCTTTTTGAATGGTTTCTGCTTGAAAAATAAAAGTTTTATCATGTAGTCTGTTGTCTTCAAAAAATGTTACCTGAAAACGGTTGTCTAAATCGAACAATTCAGGTTGCATTAATTCAAACTTTTGATAACTATTTGCAGGAAGAGTATCTATTTTTCTTCTGAAAATAGAAGTAGTTTTAGTATCTGAAAATCCTTGTGAAACAATTACGACCATTTCTAAATCAACATCTTTTCTGTTTAGAATGTATACATTCCAATCCTCTTTACCATCAATTTCATTAGTTTCTAAAACTACTGCGATTTCTACACCTGTTACTTTAGGGATTTCAATATCTTTTCTCATTGAAAACTTTTTAAAATGGAAAGACGAAAGTTTAACGCTTTCGTCTTTTATTTTTTGAATTTATCTTTAAAATTAAATTACAGATTTAAACTGTTCTAAGAAACGTTTGTCATTTTCATAGAACATACGAATATCTGGAATTTGGTATAATAACATTGCAATACGTTCAATACCCATTCCGAAAGCATAACCACTATATTTTGTAGGGTCGATATTACAGTTCTTTAAAACATTAGGATCTACCATACCGCATCCCATAATTTCTAACCAACCAGTTCCTTTGGTAATTCTGTAATCGGTTTCAGTTTCTAATCCCCAGTAAATGTCTACTTCTGCACTTGGCTCAGTAAATGGGAAGTACGACGGACGTAAACGTATTTTAGATTTACCAAACATTTCTTTGGTAAAGTATAATAAGGTTTGTTTTAAATCGGCAAAAGAAACGTCAGTATCTATATATAACCCTTCTACTTGGTGGAAAATACAGTGTGCACGTGCTGAAATATCTTCGTTTCTAAACACACGTCCTGGAGAAATTGTACGAATTGGAGGTTCGTTGTTTTCCATATAACGCACCTGAACTGATGAGGTATGTGTTCTTAGTAATGTGTCAGGATTCTTTTCAATAAAGAAAGTATCTTGCATATCACGTGCCGGGTGATATTCTGGTAAATTTAAAGCAGTAAAGTTGTGCCAATCATCTTCAATTTCTGGTCCTTCAGAAACAGTAAAACCAATACGGTTAAATACTTCTATAATTTGATTCTTTACTAAAGAAATCGGGTGTCGAGAACCTAAGTTGATTGGTTCAGATGGACGCGTTAAATCACCATAAACACCTTTTTCCTCAACAGCATTCTCAATAGCCTCTTTTAAAGAATTTACTTTATCTTCAGCTGAAGTTTTAAGTAAATTTATGGTTTGCCCAAATTCTTTCTTTTGGTCGTTAGGTACATTTTTAAATTCAGTAAATAAATCTTTTAAAATTCCTTTACTTCCTAAATATTTAATTCTAAATGTTTCAATTTCTTCTTTTGAAGTGGTATTAAAAGCTTTTACCTCTTCAATCAATTCTTTTACCTTGTCTAACATAATCTTTCCAAAAGTTAAGGTGCAAATTTACGTTTTTTTGTCTAAAAAAAAGGACTTTTAATAGGGTTTGCATAAACACCAATAAAATAAGGGAAATAAACGGTAAAATAGAAATTAACGAATAGTAAAATAATTATATTTGCATAGTAAAATTGTTAATATTATAAAATAACAGAACAACAACTAAGTTTATGGAATCTAACATACAAGCATTTATGGATTACGTAAAAGAACGTAATGCATACGAACCAGAGTTTTTGCAAGCTGTACATGAAGTAGCAGAAACAGTAATTCCGTTTATAGAAAATAATCCAAAATATCAGGGTAAGAAATTACTAGAGCGTATGGTTGAACCTGAACG
The DNA here is from genome assembly GCF_022347665.1 of Tenacibaculum sp. Mcav3-52. Classification (NCBI taxonomy): domain Bacteria; kingdom Pseudomonadati; phylum Bacteroidota; class Flavobacteriia; order Flavobacteriales; family Flavobacteriaceae; genus Tenacibaculum; species Tenacibaculum sp. Mcav3-52. Next base: position 754,580 of record NZ_JAKRGE010000001.1, read on the forward strand.
TACTATTATGTTTAGAGTGCCTTGGGTTGATGATAACGGAGAAACTCAAGTAAACAGAGGATATAGAGTTGAGTTTAACTCAGCAATTGGTCCTTATAAAGGAGGGTTACGTTTTCATCCTTCAGTAAACTTATCAATCTTAAAATTTTTAGGATTTGAGCAAGTTTTCAAAAACTCATTAACAACCTTACCAATGGGTGGTGGTAAAGGAGGATCTGACTTTAACCCTAAAGGAAAGTCTGACCGTGAAGTAATGGCTTTTTGTCAATCATTTATGACAGAGTTAGCACGTCATATTGGACCTGATACTGATGTTCCTGCTGGAGATATTGGTGTTGGAGGTCGTGAAATTGGTTACATGTTTGGTCAATACAAGCGTTTACGTAACGAATTTACTGGAGTATTAACTGGTAAAGGAGCTTCTTGGGGAGGTTCATTAATCCGTCCTGAAGCTACAGGTTATGGTGATGTTTACTTTGCAGAAAACATGTTAAAAACCAAAGGAGATTCTTTCGAGGGTAAAACTGTAGTTGTTTCTGGTTCTGGTAACGTAGCGCAATATGCTACTGAAAAAGCAACTCAATTAGGAGCTAAAGTGGTTACTTTATCTGATTCATCAGGTTATATCTATGATGAAGACGGTATTGATGCTGAAAAATTAGCTTTTGTACAAGAGTTAAAGAATGTAAAACGTGGAAGAATCCATGAATACGTAGAAAAATACCCATCAGCAAAATTCTTCAAAGGTGAAAGACCTTGGGGAACTAAGTGTGATGTGGCTTTGCCATGTGCAACTCAAAATGAGTTAAATGGAGATGAAGCAAAAGTATTAGTTGATAATGGATGTATTTGTGTTGCAGAAGGAGCAAACATGCCATCTACTCCAGAAGCTATTGAAGTATTCCAAAATGCAAAAATCTTATTTGCACCAGGTAAAGCTTCAAATGCAGGAGGTGTAGCAACATCTGGATTAGAAATGTCTCAAAACTCTTTACGTTTGTCTTGGACTCGTGAAGAAGTAGATAGCAAGTTACATTCTATTATGAATAATATTCACGAAGCTTGTGTAAAATATGGTACACAAGAAGGTGGGTATGTTGATTATGTAAAAGGAGCAAATATTGCTGGTTTTGTTAAGGTTGCTGATGCAATGTTGGATCAAGGAGCGGTATAATTTTATAGATAATAACATTAAAGCCTCATAGAAATATTTCTATGAGGCTTTTTTATTAGGGGATAATCGGTAAGTAATTACTTACTACTACTTTTCTGTATAGTTAAAGGCATTTTATAAATATGGTTTTTTAACTTAAATTCATTATTTATAAACTTATAATTTAATCTGCTTTTTACATAGTGACAAACTTGTTCAGTATCACAGTTAACATTCAAAATAACTATTTCTCCGTTTTTGTTTATTAAAAATTCTACGGTAGTTTTTACTTCTTTATCTAGAACAAAGTTAGGGTTACCTAATAGTTCAACGATTTTTGTTCTAATTTTCTCTTTTGCAGGATTTTCGTTTGTTGAAAAAACTGAAGTACTCATTAGAGTGACGAACATTAATACAAATAACTTTTTCATTTTTAGAGTTTTAGGGTTTGTTTTAAGTTTGTTTTAAGTTTGTTTGTTAAAATTTAACACTGTAAAAGTATTGTAAATGAGGCTTTTAATTGGATGTTGGTAATTAATAAAATATTGTTTTAAAGTAAAATAAATAAGCGTCTTATAACTGTTTTACAAATAATTAATATTGAATATATTTCTTTTTTTAAGTTTCTTTTTTGATGAATTTTAAACAGTTTAGTGATTTTTATTAAAATATATAAGATTGTTTTTTAAAATTTATCGAATACCTAAATACTTAAGGTTAGCTTTATGTTATAAAGCTTGCTTGATTTTTGTATTTTCGAATGATAATTTTTTTAAATGACAGCAAATAAGAGAAAAAATAGATATACAATTGCTTTTTATAATGTTGAAAATTTATTCGATACTGTAGATAATCCAAATACTTTTGATGATGATTTTACACCAAATGGTAAACTAAGATGGAATAGAAAAAAGTATGGTCATAAACTTAGAAAAATAACATCTGTTATTAGTCAGTTAGGAAATAACCAATCAGCATATCCACCTGTTATTATAGGATTGGTTGAGGTTGAAAATGCCATTGTTGTAAACGATTTAGTAAAGCACAAAAACCTGTCAAGATTTAATTATGATTATGTTCATTACGATTCACCAGACGAAAGAGGTATTGATGTTGCTTTGATGTATAACAAAGACTTTTTTAAGGTTATATTTTCAGAAACGCATTCACTTTTATTAAACGATGAAGAAGGTGGGGTAGATTATACGCGTGATTTATTAGTGGTTAAAGGGATGCTTAATGATGAAATAGTATACGTTTTAGTTAACCATTGGCCTTCACGTAGAGAAGGGGTGTCAGAAACTGAAAATAATAGGATAAAAGCAGCCCAATTGACTCGAAGTGTTATGGATAAGATTAAAGAAGAAGAAAGTACTGCAAAGTTTATTATTATGGGAGATTTTAATGATAACCCCGTAAATAAAAGTGTTGAAGAGTATTTGATGTCAGATGATTTGTATAACCCAATGAAGCCTTTATATAAAAGAGGTAAAGGAACAACCACTCATTTCAAAGAATGGCATTTATTTGATCAGATTATGTTTTCTAGAGATTTTTTTGATGAGAAAAAAAGTAAGTACACATTTTTAGATGCAAAAATTTATAATAGAGATTGGTTAAAAATATTCAATGGGAAATATGAAGGAAGTCCGTTTAGAACTTTTATAGGACCTTTTTATAAGGGCGGGTTTTCAGATCATTTTCCTGTTTATATTACTCTAGAAAAAGATAGATAAAAAAATCCTGAGAAAACTCTCAGGATTTGTATTTTGAATAAAATCAATTGTTACTCTACAGTAACCGATTTTGCTAAGTTTCTTGGTTGGTCAACATTTTTATCCAACATTACTGCTATATGGTATGAAAGTAATTGGAGTGGTATTGTAGTTAATAAAGGAGAAAAAGCTTCTTCTGTATCTGGTATTTCAATTACATGGTCAGCTATTTCCTTAACTGTTTCATCACCTTCCGTAACAATTGCTACTATTTTACCGCTACGAGACTTAATTTCTTGAATATTACTTACTACTTTTTCGTAATGTCCTCTACTTGTTGCAATGACAAAAACAGGCATGTTTTCATCAATTAAGGCAATCGGTCCGTGTTTCATTTCAGCAGCAGGATACCCTTCAGCATGAATGTAAGAGATTTCTTTTAGTTTTAAAGCCCCTTCTAAAGCAACAGGAAAGTTAAACCCTCTACCTAAATACAAACAGTTTTTAGCGTCTTTATATACGGCTGCTATTTCTTTAACTTGGGAATCAATTTTCAATAAACTTTCTACCTGAGTAGGAATTTGTTGCATCGTTTGTAAATAAGTATTTACTGCAGATGTTGATAAAGTTCCTTTAGCTTGTGCTAGTTTTAAAGCAATTAGAGAAAGTACTGTTATCTGTGTTGTGAATGCTTTAGTTGAAGCTACTCCAATTTCTGGACCAGCATGCGTATAAGCACCAGCATGTGTTTCCCTAGCAATTGAAGAGCCTACTACGTTACAAATACCAAAAACAAAAGCTCCTTTAGATTTAGCAAGTTTAATAGCAGCTAAAGTATCAGCTGTTTCACCAGACTGAGAAATGGCAATTACTACATCTTTTGGGGTAATAATAGGATTACGATATCTAAACTCTGAGGCATATTCAACTTCAACAGGAATACGTGCCATATCTTCAAAAAGATATTCTCCAACCAACCCTGCATGCCAAGAAGTACCACAAGCTACAACGATAATTCTGTCTGCGTTTAAGAATTTAGACATATTATCATCAACACCAGCCATTCGTATAATTCCCTCATTAGCTAACATTCTTCCCCTGTAAGTATCTATAATAGCTTTAGGTTGTTCATATATTTCTTTCAACATAAAGTGATCATAACCACCTTTTTCTATCTGTTCAAGACTTAATTGTAGTTTTTGAATATTCGCATCAATTTCTTTATCACTCTCAATTTTACGAACTTTAATCCCTTTGTCTTTTTTTATAATAGCTAATTCACCATCCTCAAGGTAAATAGCATCTTTTGTATATTCAATAAAAGGAGAAGCATCAGAAGCTACGAAAAACTCTTCGTTGTTTTTTCCAACCCCAATAGCAATAGGGCTACCTAATCGAGCTACGACTAATTCATTAGGTTTTGTTTTGTCAAAAACAGCAATTGCATAAGCTCCAATTACATTGGTTAAAGCTAATTGAACAGCTTTTCCTAATTTACATTCCTCGCTTTTTTTTATTTCTTCAATAAGGTTTACTAAAACCTCAGTATCGGTATCACTTTTAAATTCATAGCCTCTAGAAAGCAATTCTTTTTTAATGGTATCATAATTTTCTATAATTCCATTATGAACAATTACAAGATTTCCAGATTGAGAAAAATGAGGATGAGAATTTACATGATTAGGAACGCCATGTGTTGCCCAACGAGTATGTCCTATGCCTATTTTGCCATTTTTTCTTTTTTCTTCTTTGTTTGTAATTATTTCTAAATCAGAAACTTTTCCTTTGGTTTTTGATAAGTGCATTGTTTCACCATCATACATCATGATTCCCGCACTATCATAACCTCTATATTCCAAACGCTTTAATCCATTAATTACAATTGGATAAGCCTCTCTATGTCCAATATATCCAGTAATTCCACACATACAATTTACTTTTCTTTTGAATATGATATTTTTAAAACAGCTCTTTTAGTTCCGTTAGTAGTCTCATTGCCATCTAACAACGTTACAGCTCTTGGGTTCCAGTTATAGGATTTAATAGAGGTTGTTAAAACATTATTAACTACAGGGGCATCTGTAGGATTGTATACTTTTAAAACTAAAGGATCAGTAGTTGTGTTTTCTTCTCCCGATAATAGTTTGGAAATGTAATCGGTAATTCTAAAAGTATATTTTTCAGGGTTATCATCGTCAGTTTTCTTTAAAGTCCCCCCAAAAGAAGCAGGATCAACATAAGCATCTGTTAACTGAGTTGGTGAAATGCCGCCTGCCTCGTTTTTCTTATTTTGATATAAGAATAATTGCTGAGGAATAACATTGGCATCATTGTTAATTGTTTGATTTATATAAAAAGTAAGTGAGGCATCGTTGATTAGCCAGTTATTACTTTTTAACTCTTGAACTTTTGTATCGTCTAAAATTTCAACTTTTGCCATACTTCCTGCTGTTCCTTGAATAACAAAGTTGTTAGTGGGAGCAGGATTTGCAGCAGGAGTCATTTTATAAATACTGTTTCTTACTCCTGCAAGGGGGAAGGAATATTCTTTTTGTATAGTGTCTTTTACTGTAGTTCCATCTACTACTGATTTAGTGTAGTAAAAATCTACTGAAGGAGTCGGAGAAGCTGCGAGATTCAGAGGGACTAAAGAACCATCGTTTCCAGTAGCCATAATTTTTAAACCCCTGAAGTAATTATCAAAAGCCTCTTTTGAAGCAAATTCTCCATTTTCAAATTTATCCCAGAATAAAGTTTTCATTTTTGCTAAATCTAAAGGAATTGCTAAAAATGGAACTTTAAGCTTTTGTGAGTTTTCTGCTTTAACGGTGTATTTATAAGTGGTTGTGTTTGTTAATGAAGAAGATCTGTCAATTCTATCAAAAATGAATGTAGTGTCTGTAGCTTTAGGTTTCATTTCATAAACTCCATCTTCATTTAAAATAGTATTACCTAAGTATTCACTATCAGAAAAAAAAGTGTTTCTTTTAGAAGGGTCACTTGGGTTTAGTGTATTTAAATAGGTTTCATTTTGAAATACTTGTATAGAAGTAGCAATATTTGGGTTACCTAATACCGAATCTAATTTAAAAGTAGTAATACCATTTGTAGTACCCTTAGATGTTGCTTGGTACGGAATTTTTAAAATTACTTTATCTAAATTAAATATGGTATCACCATCGGTAACATTTTCTTTGTTTTTTAAACCAGATAAATAACCAAGTTGAGAAATGATTGACGCTTCAATTTTTTCAGCATTAGGATTGTTATACACTCCTAGCCAATAATCACTAATAGTAGCGTTAATATTATCAGCTTGTACATTTTTTGTGTCTATTGGAGTTATTTTAACATCCAATAGAATTTCTCCTGTTTCAAACTTGTCATTATTAATAACATTTGTCCCAACTTCACTAAAGTCTTTTTCACAAGATGTAATAGTTGCTAAACATAGCAAGCTAATACCAAGTACACCAATTTTTCTAATCATTATTCGCTTAATTCTAAAACGTTCTCTTTATAAAATTCTAAATATGCTTCAGTTAAGGTTTCTTCCGATTGAAAATCTAAAACTTTTACATTATTGTCATTAATATAGGTTTCAACTTCTTCCGGTAAAACTTCACTGCCTTTTATGATAGCATCTGAGTTTTCAATAGCACTTTTCAAAATGTTTAAATGACTCGGTGTTTCGATAGTTGCTACCTTTGATTCCTCAATCTTATCAAAACGAACTTTATTAGCCATTTCTTTATTTAAATCTTCAATGTCGCTGTTGTAAAGCGAAGTTACAATCTTACTTTCTGCAAACAAAGGTTCTTCTTTATAATATTCTCTTAAATATAGAGGTAATAAAGATGCCATCCATCCATGAACATGAATAATATCAGGAGCCCAGTTTAATTTTTTAACGGTTTCAACTACACCTTTAGCGAAGAAAATCATACGCTCATCGTTATCTTCAAAAAGCTTATCGTCTTCGTCAGAATAAACTGCTTTACGCTTAAAATATTCATCATTGTCAATAAAGTATACTTGCATTCTTTCTTTAGGAATGGATGCAACCTTAATTATTAAAGGCATATCCATGTCGTTAATAATTAGGTTCATACCCGATAGACGAATAACTTCGTGTAACTGATGCCTTCGCTCATTAATCACCCCAAATCGAGGCATGAAAATACGGGTTTGAATTCCTTTAGAATGTGCATTTTTAGCAACGTTAAATGCGGTAGACGATAATTCTGTTTCTGGTAAATATGGTGTTACCTCTGATGAAACATATAAAATTCTCTTATCCTTCATTAAATCGGTCTCTTTTATTGAAGGTGCAAAAATACGAAAATTAATGCAAAAATCGTGTTAAATTGCTAATTTTGCATGCATTTCAATTAAATAACAATGAAAATTTTCACAAGAAAATCTGAAATAAAAGAGTTTTTATCATCTCAAAAAAAGGATAAAAAATCAATCGGGTTTGTTCCAACTATGGGGGCTCTTCATCAAGGGCATTTATCGCTTATTAGAAGAGCAAAAAAGAAGAATGATATTGCAGTAGTTAGTGTTTTTGTAAATCCTACACAGTTTGATAATAAAGAAGATTTAGATAAATATCCCAAGACTTATGAAAGTGATGTGGAGTTGTTAACGTCTGCTAATTGTGATGTGTTGTTCTTTCCTTCAGTAGAAGAAATATATGCCGAAAATATTACATCAGAAAAATTTGATTTTGATGGGCTAGAACATCAAATGGAAGGGAGGTTTAGAGATGGTCATTTTGATGGTGTTGGAACAATAGTAAAAACGTTATTTGAAATAGTAGAACCAGATACTGCTTATTTTGGTAAAAAAGATTTTCAGCAATTGCAAATTATTAAAAAGTTAGTAGAAAAATATAACTTACCAGTAAAAATTAAAGGAAGACCAATTTTTAGAGAAGATGATGGGTTGGCTATGAGTTCTCGAAATACGAGATTAACAAAAGAATACCGTGAAGCTGCACCATTTATTTATAAAACATTAAAAAAAGCAAAAAAGAAATTTGGAGTAAAAGATCCAAAAGAGTTAACAAAATGGGTGAAAAAACAATTTAAAAATCATCCGTTACTTGAATTAGAATATTTTACCATTGCAGATGAAAAAACATTGCAAACGGTAACAGAGACTAAAGAAAATATGAAGTATCGTGCGTTTATAGCTGTTTTTGCTGGAGACATTCGCTTGATAGATAATATTCGTTTAAAGAGTTAATGTTTGAGCTTAAGAATGAGCTTTGTAATAATGTTAAAATCATCAAAAAACAATCTAGTATTCATTAAAAAACAATTATTTTTGCAGCATGTTAGTACAAGTAGTAAAATCTAAAATACACCGTGTTAAAGTAACCAACGCGGATTTAAATTATATAGGAAGTATCACCATTGATGAAGATTTAATGGATGCTGCTGGAATTATTGAAGGAGAACGTGTACAGATTGTGAATAACAATAATGGAGAGCGTTTAGAAACCTATGCAATTCCAGGACCAAGAAAGAGTGGTGAAATTACTTTGAATGGAGCTGCAGCTCGTAGGGTTCAAAAAGGAGATGTACTTATCTTAATTGTATATGCTTTTATGGAGTTAGAAGAAGCCAAAAAGTTTAAACCACAATTAGTATTTCCTAACGAAGAAAACAACTTGCTAGAATAGTTTGAGTATATCAGTAAAGAAAATCACAAAAATACTATTACCTCTCATTTTGGGAGGTTTTTTAGTTTGGTATTCATTGTCAAAAATTTCAATTGAAACCTTAGTACAATATTTTAAAGATGCTAATTACGGATGGATAGCTTTAGGACTGTTTTTTGGGGTGTTAAGTCACTTATCTCGTGCTTATCGTTGGAAGTTCTTATTGGAGCCTATGGGGTATAAACCAGATTTTGGCAATAGTACTATGGCGGTTTTAGTAGCGTATTTAGTAAACTATGCAGTCCCAAGAGCAGGAGAAGTGTCTCGTGCAGCTGTAATGACTAATTATGAAAACATTCCGTTTGAAAAAGGTTTTGGTACTATCGTTGCCGAACGAATGGCAGATTTACTAATGATGTTGAGTATTATAGTAATTACACTTTTTGTACAATTTGATTTTATTTATGAATTACTGACTAAAAATTTTGATCCAATTAAAATAGGAGTTCTTATTGGTGGCTTGGTTTTAGTGTTTATGATTTTTACAAGGTTTGTAAAAAAAGCGCAATCAGGAATTGGACTAAAAATCAAAAATTTTGTAGCAGGATTAATTGAGGGAGTAACCAGTATTTTGAAAATGCAACATAAATGGGCATTCATATTTCATACCGTATTTATTTGGGTAATGTATGTGTTAATGTTTTGGGCAACCATTCCAGCAATTGATGGATTACAGGTTCCGTTAGGAGGTGTTTTAATCGGGTTTATCGCTGGTGGATTTGCGATTGCGGCGACTAATGGAGGGATAGGATTGTATCCTGTTGCCGTAGCTGGAGCTTTGGCTTTATTTGGAATTGCTGAAGAACCTGCAACAGCCTTTGGTTGGATTATGTGGACAGCTCAAACGGCTATGATTATTGTCTTTGGAGGGTTAGCATTTTTGTTCTTACCCATCTATAATAAAAACAAATAGTTTTCTTTTCTTTGTAAGTAAATCTTACAAATCGAATGGCAAAAACCAAAACAACTTTTTTCTGTCAAAACTGTGGCGCGCAACACGCGCAATGGGTAGGGCAATGTGGCTCATGTAAAGAATGGAACACTATTGTTGAAGAAGTGATTCAAAAAGAAGAAAAAAGAAGTTGGAAATCGCCATTAAACACACAAAAAAGAATAGCGAAACCTTTACGAGTTGAAGATATTCAATTGAATCCAGAAGAGCGATTTGGCACCAAGAATCAAGAGTTAGATACTGTTTTAGGTGGCGGATTGGTGAAAGGAGCGGTAGTGTTATTAGGCGGAGAACCAGGAATTGGTAAATCTACGTTGTTGTTACAAATTGCTTTACAAATTCCGCAAAAAGTATTGTATGTGTCTGGAGAAGAAAGTCAGTCGCAGATAAAAATGCGTGCTGAACGTATCGAAGGAAAAAATCCTAACTGTTTAATTCTTACCGAAACGAATACCCAACAGATTTTTAAAAATATTGAAGAAGTTCAGCCAGATGTGTTGGTAATAGACTCTATCCAAACTTTACATACGGATACAATTGAAGCGTCACCAGGAAGTATTTCCCAAATACGAGAAACTTCCGCAGAATTGATAAAATTTGCAAAAGAAACGGCAACTCCAGTTTTGTTAATCGGACATATTAATAAAGAAGGACATATTGCGGGGCCTAAGGTTTTAGAGCACATGGTGGATGTAGTGTTGCAATTTGAAGGAGATCGAAATCATACCTACCGTATTTTACGTTCACAAAAAAACCGTTTTGGTTCTACGGCTGAATTAGGGATTTATGAAATGTTATCGGATGGATTGCGAGAAGTATCGAACCCTTCAGAAATCTTAATTTCAAAAAAAGACGCTGATTTAAGTGGAACTGCCATTGCATCTACCTTAGAAGGAATTCGTCCGTTAATGATAGAAATTCAAGCGCTAGTTTCAACAGCAGTTTATGGAACTCCACAACGAACTACAACGGGTTACAACTTGAAGCGCTTGCATATGATTTTGGCGGTGCTAGAAAAGCGTGCGGGGTTCAAATTAGGAGCGAAAGATGTGTTTTTAAATGTTACCGGTGGAATTCATGTAGACGATCCAGCAATAGATTTAGCGGTAGTGGCAGCGATTTTATCATCAAATCAAGATCTAGCCATCAATCCAGATGTGTGTTTTGCAGCTGAAGTTGGTTTAGCAGGTGAAATTCGTCCTGTTTCTAAAATAGATCAGCGTATTACCGAAGCTGAAAAGTTAGGATATAAAACCTTTGTAACCTCAAAATACAACAAGATTACGAGCAAAAACCATTCTATAAAACTAATTTTAGTAAGTAAGATTGAAGAGGCTTTTGCTACCTTGTTTGCTTAGAAAATTAATTATAAACCTAAATATTAAAAAAAATGAAAAAGAATTTATTTATCCCTCTTGTAATGTTAGTGCTTTTTGGATTTGCTTCTTGTTCTTCTTCGGGAGAAGATGAAGATTTAAGTCTAGGAAATTATGCTATGAAAGTAACTATTAATGGAGAAGTGTATGAGATGAATAATGCTTTGGGTACAAAGAAGGCTTCTAATAGTATAAACACTAATTATCCAAATGATAAATTTATTTACTTGCAAGGAACTTTACTACCTAAAGAAGTAAATATGTGGATTAATAGAGAGCATTTAGTTGCTGGAAAAACAATAGAAATAAATAGAGAAAGTGTAGATAATGATACTTATATAAAGTATATAGATTTATTAGATGATGATTTACAAGTAACGGTATCAGGAAGTATAACAATAACATTGGTTGATAATGATAAGAAAGTAGTGAAAGGTACTTTTGAGTTGGATGTTGAGAACTATGATTCTCCTGAGGTAATAGCTCATAGACTAAGAGATGGTAGCTTTGCTTATACTTTCGAATAAAAAATAAAGAGAACCTTTTAGGTTCTCTTTTTTATTAGTTGATTTTTTGTTTAAAAATAGCATGTTGATTCTCATTAACCAAATAGAATAACCTATTCCTTTTTCTTTCCAAAAAGTCTGTTGAAAAACCCTTTAATTCCTTTTTCTCTGTATGGGGGACAGTCTATTGAAGAAGAAATCTCTTCAGGAATACCAAAAGAGGTTAAGTATCTTTCCTTTAGTTCGGGTGTGTTTTCTATTTCCTTAAGAATGTTGGCTACAATAGGCAGTGCTAAAGAAGAACCAGAACCATTTCCGCTAGTAAAATGTACATCGTTTTTAGAGGTCCCAACCCAGGTTCCGAGAACAATATTCGGTGTATACGCCATAAACCAAGCGTTGGTATAGTTTTGAGCGGTACCTGTTTTACTGGCTAACGGACTTTTAATTTTATACCTATTTCTTATGCTAGCTCCTGTTCCTTGCTCTACAGCTTGTTGTAAAATAGTAGTTAACGTTTGTGTACTTTCTTCTGTAAATACTCTTTTTGCCTTTTGCTTTTCACTTTCGTAAATGATATTTCCTTCTTTATCGGTAATTTTATGAATCATGTACAAATCATTCATTTTACCTTTATTGGCAAAGGCACCGTAAGCTCTTGTGGCTTCAAATAGCGATAAATCTAGTGTGCCTAAAGCAATAGAAGGAGCATCGTCAGTAATTTCTGGGAATAGTAACTTTTCACAAGCATTAATCAACCACTCTTTTTCTAGTTTAAAATATAGGTTTACACTAGGAATATTCATAGATTTTATCAACGCATACCACATGGCAACTTTTTTATCGGGAGTTGAGCTATGGTCGGCATTTTTCGGTTCCCAATTATCGTATTCAGGATAGGTTTTTTCCTCGTTTTCAAAATAATCACACGGAGAAATTCTATTTTCTAGTGCTGTAGCGTATAAAAATGGTTTGAAGGCAGAGGCTATTTGACGGTGTGATAACACCATATCAAAAGGAAGTGTGTTAAAGTTATTTCCGCCAACCCAACTGATTACTGCGCCATTCTTCGGATTCGTAACTAATACAGAAGCATTTAGCATTTTATCATAATACCAAAGACTATCAATTTTATTACCAGTAATGGTTTTTGTGCTATCCCAATCAAAGAGTTGAATAGTTCTATTTTGTTTGTCGTCTTCTGTAAACTGCTGCTTTTTTAACCATTTGTTTTTTAGTCTGTTTGAAGCTAATTCTTTGTCTAACTGTTGTTGCTTGATGATGAGTTGTTCCTTAGCAGATTTTTCTGCAATTTTTTGAATGTCGTAATTCAGTGTTGTATGAATTTTTAATCCGTCGGTTTCTAAATTATAAGAAGTATTGGTGCTGTCATTTATTTTTTTTACAATTTCTACTGCTTTTTTCTTTACTTGATAGGTAAAATAACCAGCGGTGGCATTTACATCAAGGTTTTTGTAGTTAAGTGTAATAGGTAGTTTTTGTAAACTATCAGCAACTTTATTACTTAAATAGGCTTCGTTATTCATTAACTGAAGAACTGTATTACGGCGCTTTTTAGCATTTTCTGGATTCAATCTTGGGTTATAATAGGTGTTAGCTTTTAACATTCCTACCAATACAGCTGATTCCTCAATGTGTAATTCACTAACTGATTTGTTAAAAAATCGATTAGCAGCCGATTCTATCCCAAAATTATTTTCTCCAAAAGGAACCGAGTTTAAATATAATAACAAGATTTCATCTTTGCTGTATAGTTTTTCCATACGACTAGCAATGATGAGCTCTTTTATTTTGTTAATAGGCATGCTCAAAAAACCATGGTATTGCCTTCCGTAAAGGTTTTTAATTAACTGTTGTGTAATGGTGCTTCCACCACCTCCAGAGGCATCTTGTAGTAAGATACTTCTAAAGAAAACACGTGCATAACTTTGACCATCGTAGCCATTATGGGAATAGAATCGTTTATCTTCTGTAGCTATTAACGCTTCTTTTAAGTAATTTGGAATTTGTTCTAGTCGAACATTGGTTCTGTTTTCAGCAAATAGTTTACCTATAATTATCTCGTCTGATGAATAAATTAAAGAAGCTTCTTCATTGATGATAGATGTCAATTCTTCTTTATTAGGGAGCTTCCCAAAGACTTCAAAATATACTAACGAAAATAATACTACTACTAAAAGAACTCCAAACAGTATTAATCCTGTAGCGTATTTTAACAAAAGAGTTAATTTCTTACTTCCTTTAAGTTGAAGTTGTATTTCTTTCAATATTTTCATTGTACAAAATAACGAATTCTAGTTGGTAAAATTGTAAGAGTGTAATATAATGGTTTGGGTTAAGAGAGATGTGATTAGAAATTGGTTTTAATTTGTTAGAGCGCTTTCAATTATAGAAAAAGTTTTATCTACGGGGTTTATTTCTGCTTTTATTCCGTAGGGAATTGTGAAAGTAGGGCAAGTATGTCCAAAATCCATTTCTGTAATTATTGGTAAATCTGTTAAACCAGTTTCGTCTCTAATTACTTGAATTAATGCTTTCTCATATTCTACTACATATTGATTATTGTAAGGTCTACCAACTATTAATCCTTTAATATTATGTATAATACCAGAAGCAACATAGTTTCTTAAAATCCAAAGAAAATAATGGGGAGGCATCATTGCTTCTGATGTTTCAAAAAACAATATTTTACCTTTCCAATCTGAAGGGGTTACCCATAATTTGGTGTCTTTTAAGGTTTCTAAAACATCAAAACACCCCCCTAATAGTTCTCCCGATACTGTTTTTGTACCTTGTAAAAATTTCCATCCTTTAGGTTTTGTTAACTGTCTTGATATATTTTGGTTTTCTGGATTTTCCCATTCTAATCGTTCAGATGTCCAACCTTCAGTATTAGGGCTAATTTTCCCTATAATTTTATTAGAAAATAAAGTTTGGTTAATGTCATCTATTTGGTATTGATGCATTCCATTATTTTCAGCAAATCCAACAAGTGTTGAAGTTCCATAAAAAGATGTTACTCCCGCTTTATAAAAACAAAAATGTGTTACAGTAGAGTCTGAGAAACCAATAAAAATTTTTGGGTTTTTTCTAATAATATCTAAATCGATAAAAGGTAGCATTCTTATGCTGTCGTCTCCTCCAATGTTAGAAATGATTGCTTTTATAGACTTGTCCTCAAGAGCTTCCATTAAGTCTTCAGCTCTTGCTTTTGGGTTTTCATAAATCCATTTAGCAGGTTTTAACGCATTTCTAGTTTCAACAACTTCTAAATCAAAATTATCTTGTATCTGTTTTTTTCCTATTTGATATCTATTAGGTATTTCTCCAGCACCTCCCCATGATAAAGAAATTGTAGCTACTTTATCTCCTTTTTGTAATTTTTTTGGTTTTATCATGGTTGTTTTTAAAAGTGTTTTTATGGTTGTAAGTTTATAAAAAACTTTATTTTTTAGAGGCGAAGTTAACCTTTTTTGCAATAAAAAACCTCGCTTTAGCGAGGTTCAGAACTAAAGTAGTTTACGTCTAACAACATCCACCACCATCGTAATGATAGGTAGATTCTGAGAAAAATATATCGTCTCTTCCTAACGCTTTTAAAGCTGCGGCTGTTTTATCACAAATCGCTAAGGGTTGATTTTTTAATAAGGTGTGTCCTGCTCCGTCATCAAAATAGTCTTCATCTCCAAAGTAAATGGCAGCTTTACCTGTAAATACACATGGACCATCAGCAGGCATTGGATCTTTAATCGCAGCTACTTCAATCGATTCGATATAAATCAATTCATCGGTAGGGTAATTTTTGGGGTCTAAAATTCTGTATGGTTTACGTGCTCTAATTTCAATAGTTCCAAAACCAGCATCCGTCAGCATTTTTACGTATTCCGTAATCGGTAAACTTCCGCTTAAACATAAGGCACGTAAACGTTCGTCATTACGCAAGGTTTCGTTCATAGGTTGCTCACACGTAGGGTCACTCATCACCAAACGTCCGTGAGGTTTTAACACGCGGTACATTTCAGCAATGGCTTTTTTTAGTTCTTCAGCTTTAAAAATGTTAAATAAACAGTTTTGAGCAGCCACATCAATCGAATTATCTTCTACAGGCAAGTGTAACGCATCTCCTTTTCGTAAATCGACAAACTCACTTTTGAACCAAGGATTTTGAGCTTCTGCTTCCACAAAATTTTTTCGAGAAGCCTCTAGCATTTCATCTACCACATCAATTCCAATCACTCCGTTTTTCTGACGTGAGAAATAAGAGAATTGTAACAATTCCATTCCGCCACCAACACCTACATATAATATTTTAGGATTGTTGGTTAAATCACGAGCATGTACGGTAGAACCACATCCGTAGTTCATTTCTTGCATGATTTTCGGAATTTTTAATCCTGGTAACTCCCAAATAGGGTTTGTTGTACAGCATAAACCAACATCAGGGGTTAACGCTGCTTCTTTGTATACATTTTTGGTGGTTTCTAAGTAACTCATATTTTTTAAGATTAAAGACCGCTACGCTGTTAGATAAAAGAATAAAGACTTGTGTTGTTTGTCTAGGTTCTTGATTCTAATAGTCTTGCTTTATAATTTGTTTTGTTATTTCGAGCCTTTCGACTGCCGCTTAAGACATGCTAAAGCGAGAAACCTCAAGGTTGGATGCTACTTCCATTAAAAAGATTCCTTCACTATGTTCGGAATGATGTTATAATTCATTAATTAATTCTTTAAAAAGCGTGATCATTTTAGGTTCTGCTTTTCCAGCAACTTCAATAATTTCGCTAATATTTACAGGTTGTAAATTTTTAGGATCGCATTCATCGGTTAATACCGAAACAGCTGCACACGGAATGTTGAGTTGTTTTGCTACGATTACTTCAGGTACGGTACTCATTCCTACTGCATCTACTTCTAAAATTTGTAACATTCTATACTCAGCTCTAGTTTCCAATTGCGGACCTACAACACTAGCATATACACCTTCTTTCAGGTCTATGTCGTTAGCTTTGGCAATAGCTTTCATTTTTGTATTCAATTTTTTTGAATACGGTTCAAGCATATCGGCAAAAATATTTCCAAACTCATTAGCTCCTTTAAAGGCTAGGGGAGAACCACCTTGTAAATTCAAATGATCTTCAAGCAACATCAAATCTCCTTTTTTATAAGAAAGGTTGATAGCGCCTGCAGCATTAGAAACTAACAAAGTTCTAATACCTAGTGCGTGCATAGTTCTAATACCGTAGGTCACTTCCCATAGATTATACCCTTCGTACATATGAAAACGACCAGACATAACCACTACTTTTTTACCCGATAAGGTTCCGTAGATTAATTTTCCTGAATGAAATTCTACAGTTGCTTGTGGAAAGTGTGGAATGTCAGCATACGGTACTTCTTGTTCAATGGTTATTTCATCGACTAATTTCCCTAAACCTGTTCCTAAAACAATTCCTATTTCTGGGTTGGTAATTCCTTTGTGTTGAAGAAATTCTTGTGTTTCTTGTAGTTGTTGTTTTTTTAGCATTTTATATTGTGTTTGTCATTGCGAGCGATAGCGAAGCAATCTTTAAGTTATGACTTCGAGATAGGCAGATTACTTCGTTCGTATACTCCCTTGTAATGACGGTTAGTTTAAAAATTGATTGAATACTGGGTTGTTTTTGATGTCGTCAAAAACATCTACATCATTTAAGGTTTCTAACAAATGTACTGATTCGTTTTGTAAATCGTTTAAGGTATCTTTTCTAACAGTTGAGGTTCCCCAGTCTTTATTTTGAAAAATATTAGCATGGAGTTTTTTCATGCCTAATAGGTAATAACCACCATCTTCTGCAGGCCCCATAACTACATCATTAGAATTCAATTTTTCAAAAGCTTCATTGATGTGTTCGGAAGTTAAATCAGGTAGATCACTACCAATAATTACAGCTTTTTCATATCCAGTAGAAAATGCTTGTTGAAAAGCGTTGTGCATTCGTATACCTAAATCGTTTCCTTCTTGCAGGTGCTTTTGATATACTGGAGCATTCCAAATATCATTTTCGTGAACTTTTACCGAGTAGTATACAGCTTTATCGCAAGTTAAATTTTGGGTAACTTGTTTTGTGTGTTCTAATAAGAATTTATAAATATCTAACGCAGCTTCGTCTCCAATTGTTTTAGCTAAACGTGTTTTTACTTTACCTAATTCTGGGTTTCTAGTAAATATTAGAAGAAGATTTCTCGACTGCTCTCGAAATGACACTTCATTTTGATTATTCATATATTTTTTCTCCTTTGTGTAACCATTTACTCCATTCTTTATTGAAAGCATGGACTTTTTCTGTAGGTTTGTTTTGTAGGTTAACGATTGTGTTTCCTTGGTTTTTCCATTCGAAAATACCACCATATAGGTTAAAAATGTTGATAAAACCTTCTTTTTGTAGTTTTTCGGCAATGTCTTCTGAACGGATTCCTAAAGAACAATATACTACAATTTTGGTATTCTTGTTTTTAGGAAGTTTTGTTAAGGTGTTTTCTAAATTAAAAAGATCATAACCGACACAAATAGCATTTTTAAGATGACTGACTTTGAATTCTCTAGGTTCACGAGCGTCGAGTATAATTGTGTTGTCACCTTGAGCGGAGTCGAAAGGCTTTTCTTTTTGTAGTTCACTAACAGAAATATACGGAACACTTTCAGTATTATATTTTTTCAATAACTGTTCTAGGTTCTTTTGAGAAAAAGAATTTACGGATATTAATAATATGAGAAAGAAGAGGTTTTTCATATCTAAAAAACATTCACGGTGTTTGATAAAATCTATAGAGAATTAAAGTGATTATATCTCGATACAATTTTTCTTCCAAAATGTCAGAAAAACCACTCGATGTGACATTATTTTACTTTTACATAACTTCATTGTTTTATTAATTCATTGAGCTATGCTACGGTTCCTTGACAACTACTTCCTGCACCAGCGGTACAACCATAACAGTGTTGATTGATAATGATATTTCTGTTTTGTAATAATGCTTCGTTGTATTTAGAAATGTGCTGTGATTTGCTTGCTACTTTTAGATTTAGCATTTGATTGAAATCGCAATCATATAAATATCCGTCCCAACTTACCGATAGTGTGTTGGTACACATTACATTTTCTACTGCCATAGGATTGTAGGCTTCTACTAACGAATACATATAATCTTCATAATTTTCGGAAGCAATTAAGTAATCTAAAAATCGACTGATAGGTAAATTGGTAATAGCAAAAAGTGAATTGAAAATAATATCAAAATCTTCTTTCAAAGCTTTTTTAAAATCAGCTTCCAAAGCTGCTTGGTCTCCTGGTAAGAAAGCTCCTGATGGATTATAGACTAAATCTAGTTGTAAGCCAGTTCCTTCAATTCCATATCCCACAGCATTTAGCATTTTTAAAGCTTCAATAGATTTGTCGAAAACACCATCACCGCGTTGTTTGTCGGTTTTTCCACGAGTCCAGTGAGGCATAGAAGAAACTACATGTACATTGTGCTTTTTAAAAAACTCGGGTAAATCGTAATACTTTTTATTCGCTCTAATAATAGTTAAGTTAGAGCGCACAATAAAATCTTTAATTCCTGCTTTGGAAGCTTCTTCTACAAACCATCGAAAATTCGGATTCATTTCAGGAGCTCCACCCGTTAAATCCAGGGTGTGTGCTCCAGTTTTTCGAATCACATCTAAACATTGCTCCATGGTTTCTGTGGTCATAATTTCTTTTCGGTCAGGACCAGCATCAACATGGCAATGTGCACAAACTTGATTACACATGTACCCTAAATTAATTTGAAGAATTTCTAATTTTTTAGGACGTAATGGAAACTGATTGGTCTCTTTGAGTTTTTTGGCAAACGTAGGTAATTCACCATCAGCAAAAATTCCGTTTGAGATGATTTCAAGCTGGCGTTGCGTGTTAGCTAAATCGTTGTTTCTAGATTTTAAAGATTTTTTCATTATCCTTTTTATAAAGCTGAAATAAGGTCAGCTTCTCATCTTTTTTAGTGTTTAATATCCTTCGACTAGTTCCTAATGTAGTTTCAATCAAAATACACTTTGATTGAAACTAATGCTCGGGATAAGCGATTCACATAATTTTGATTTTCAAAATTAGTTTTCTGCTTACATTTCTAATTTATTGACTTTATTCATCATTTGAACCCCGTGTACTAAAGTTGCTCCACTTTTAATGGCAGCTCCTACATGAATGGCTTCCATCATTTCCTCTTTAGTAATACCTCGTTGTAATCCGTCTTTAGTGTATGCATCAATACAATAAGGGCATTGTTCAGTATGTGCAACAGCTAAAGCGATTAAGCTTTTTTCACGTGCGGTTAGAGCTCCTTCTTCAAAGACTTTTCCGTAATAATCAAAGAACTTGTTTCCTAATTCTTCACTCCATTCTGTTACTTTGCTAAACTTTCGTAAGTCGGCTGGATCGTAGTATGTTTTTGACATGTTATTTCATTTCTATTAAAAAAGTAAAAATACCAAATTGTTTTCACTGCTGTTTTACAAAAGGGTAATGAGATTATTTTCCATTTAAAGACCAATCGTATTTTAAATAACTAACCTTTGCTTTTTGATTAATTTTTACATTTGAGTATTGATTTAGAAAATTGATTAAGTCTCCTTTTTTTGTGAAATCTCCTTGAAACCATTCGAATATTTTAGATAATTGGATGTTATTTTCTGAGATTTTATTTCTTGAAGAATCATTGATAAACTTTTTCATTAAAAGAGTAGTTTTTGATTCATAATTTTTTTCTGTGAAGGCATAATTTGGTAATTGAGGACAAGAGCCTGATGCGCAGTTTACAGCGACATGAATTTTTGGGTCGCTATATTTTTTACGTAAAATTTCATGTTCAATTTGATTTAAGGTGTAGGTTTTACCGCCAACTTTAGCAAAAGGAATACTCCATGCGTCTTTACCTTTCTTTTTAATATTCATAATGCTTTTAAGGGGATAATTGTCCAAAATTAGTTGAATGGTGTACGCATTATATGCGTTTGCCCAAAAGGCTTTAGCTTTTGAAGCTGACCAAGATTTTTGAGGTTTTATGTTTGCTAACTCATCTAAATAAGCTTGAAGTTTAGCTTTGTCTTGTTTAAATCCTTTGTAGTTAACACTTCCTTTTGTATTTACATGTTTTTTTAGTAACGCATCAAAAGTGTTGGTTTGAGCAGTAGAATTTAAGAAGAAAGCTAAACTTAACAGTAAAAATATATTTCGCATGATTTTCGATTTTAAAGTTTAGACGTAGGTTTTGAGGGAACATTACAGAGGATGTTTTTAAAAGTTTGATACAAAAAAACCTTAACATTTATTTGTTAAGGTTTTAAAATTATTGTTTTCCCTGAAGTTTTATATTGAAGTACCATTCATGTTTTATCCAAGTATTCCAGTTTTTCAGATTATTATTTAAGGATATATTGGACTGACCAGAGTAACCTTGTCCAAAACAAAGTCCGTTTCCACTACTAATGTATGCGGAAGAGCCTGTATTTACACCTAAGTTAGCTCCGTCAATCAAGTACCATGTGAATATATATTCAGTATTTGCTTCAAAAAATAGTTGTAAATCAGAAAGATTAAAGTCAACCCATCCACCAAGAAATGTTGAGTCTAACTCTGTTATGGCAGTGGAAACTATTTCACCTCTTATGTTTCTAATGTCTAGGTTTAGTTTAATTGTCTTATTATGTGGAGTTCCAGTTTCATGATGTTTAAAGTTGCTTTCTAGTTTAACACTAAAAGAGGATAACTCTGTGTCGTTTTGGAATAATACACTTTGACCAGTTCCTAGGTTTCTATCGTATGGTGATATATCTGGAGCGTTAGTTCTGCTGTCTCCGCCAAACCATTTATTAGCATTTGATTGATTACAGGTGTTTGAAAAAGAGTTGCTAACGTGTTCTAGAATTACGGTGTAAGTTTTTTCAACGCCATTTTCTGCCTTAACTGTAAAGTTAACAGGGGAAGAGTAATCTATTATATCGCTTGGTAGAGGAGAAATTGAAGCTTTTTCTGATATGTTTATTTCAGTTGTTAGGTTAGAGAGGTTTAAAAAAGTAGGAAGTTTTTTTGTTATTTTATTTTCTATATTATCAATACTTGTTGCTAATGTTTGATTTGTTGTTTTAATTTTAAAAGAAATGATATCGTTTTGGTCGCTTAATTCTCTTTTAATATCAATAGTATAGGTTTTAGTAGTGCCATTTTCTGCGGTTACAGTAAAAGTTAGTGGTTTGTTTATTTTTGTGATTGATTTTGGATCTGGGTTTATGGTGGATTTTTCAGAAATAAATACTTCTAATTCAACATCGTCCAGTTCTACGTAGTCGGGAATTAGACCTATAATAGAGTCTTCTGAAATTTCAAAATTTTTAATAAAATTTCCTTTTTTGATAGAAAAGCTTAGTATTTCATTTTCGTTACTTGAAATGTAATTATTTATTAGTATGTATTCTTTGTTACAAGACAAAGTAACTATTAGGACTGTTATAAGAAAAAATAGGGCTGTATTCCTTTTCATAATTTTTAATTTTAAAAGCTAAGATAGGTGTAAATTTTATAAAACAAAAAAGCCTTAACAAATAAATGTTAAGGCTTTTGTACTGAAGGCGGGACTTGAACCCGCACGGGCATTACGGCCCATTGGATTTTAAGTCCAACGTGTCTACCAATTCCACCACTTCAGCGTATGTGCTTTGTTAATGACTACTTTTAAAATGAAACCTCACTCATATAAGTGAGGTTTCTTGGTACTGAAGGCGGGACTTGAACCCGCACGAGCATTACGGCTCATTGGATTTTAAGTCCAACGTGTCTACCAATTCCACCACTTCAGCATACTCTTTTATAAAAAGGATTGAGCGAAAGACGGGATTTGAACCCGCGACCCTCACCTTGGCAAGGTGATGCTCTACCCCTGAGCTACTTTCGCGTAGTCATTTTTTATTTTAATGAACGTGCATTACTGCGAATGCGGGTGCAAATATAACACCATTTTTTTAATTACAAAGCAGTTTTCATTTTTTTTTAATTTTAATTCCAATAAAATTTTATGGTTGTTCAATAAGAATGGAATATCTTTGCAGAAATTTTTAAAATTAGAAGTGGATTCTGTTTCATCTGTACATACTAAAACTTCCATAAAATCAATAGTTAAAGACTTTAAACAGTTAACGAAAGTTGGGTTGTCTATTAGTGTGGTTTTTACTTCTATCACTGGATATTTATTAGGGGCAGAATCGATTAATTACACTACAATAATTTTATTAGCTTTAGGAGGATATTTAATGGTTGGAGCGTCAAATGCTTTTAACCAAGTAATAGAAAAGGATATTGACGCCGTAATGCAACGTACTAAAAACCGTCCTTTACCTTCTGGAAGAATGTCAGCAACTGTAGCTTTAATTATTGCTACACTATTTACTGTTGCTGGTATTGCTATATTATACGTAATCGATCCTAAATGTGCCTTATTTGGCGCAATTTCTATCTTTTTATATACAAGTGCTTACACACCGTTAAAAGCTGTAACACCTTTGGCTGTTTTTGTAGGGGCTATTCCTGGGGCTATTCCTTTTATGTTAGGTTGGGTAGCTGCAACAGGAAAATTTGGTATAGAAGCAGGGTTTTTATTTATGATTCAGTTTTTTTGGCAATTTCCACACTTTTGGGCTATTGGGTGGCTTCAGTTTGAAGAGTACAATAAAGCAGGGTTGCATATGCTTCCAATGGATAAGAAAGACAAAGGAGCTGTTGTTCAGATTATCTTTTATACATGTATTATGATTTTAATGTCGATTGCGCCTGTATTAAAGGTGACGGGAGATTTTTATATATATCCTATAACAGCAGTAATTATTTTATTATTAGGAGTGTTGATGTTGTATTACGCGATACAGTTATACAAAACAGAAAAAAATACAGATGCTCGTAAGTTAATGTTAGCGAGTGTTTTTTACATTACAATTGTACCCATTATTTATGTGGTAGATAAATTTTTACACTAATGAGTGAACAAACGTTACAAGAGGAGTTAAAAGTAGCAAAACGTAAATCGGCAAAACCTATGTTGTGGATTTCCATGATTAGTATGGTAATGTTTTTTGCAGGGTTAACAAGTGCTTATGTTGTTAGTATGAACCGTGAAGACTGGGTGACGTTTGATTTACCTCAAGCTTTTTACATAAGTACTGTATTAATAGTGTTGAGTAGTGTTACGCTGTTTTTTTCTCAAAAACTATTAAAAAAAGATAATATACAAGCTTCGTTTACTTTATTACTAATTACTTTAGTCTTAGGGTTAGGTTTTGTATGGTATCAATATGTAGGGTTTAACGAGCTAAAAGCTGTAGGGCTTTACTTTACAGGTCCTGAAAGCACAGTGTCTACATCATTTATTATAGGAATTACGTTTATGCATGTTTTACACCTATTAGCGGGTGTAATAGTGCTTTTTGTCGTTATTTATAATCATTTTAAAAAGAAGTATTCTTCAGCTGATATGCTTGGATTTGAACTAGGTGCAATCTTTTGGCATTTCGTTGATGTGCTATGGATTTATCTATTTTTCTTTTTCTATTTTATTAGATGATGAAAAATGCGTAATTTTGGCGCACTGATTTAACAAAAATTAACAATAAGAGATTTATGGGAGCAAATATTGCTGTAAATTCTGACAACAAAGAGACCTGGGGCGGAGGTGGTGTAAAACCATTTGGAGCTAGTTATGGTAAAATGATGATGTGGTTTTTCATCGTATCAGATGCATTAACTTTTTCGGGCTTTTTAGCAGCGTATGGTTTAACACGTTTTAAATTTATTGATTCTTGGCCTATTGCTGATGAGGTATTTACACACTTTCCTGGATTACACGGTGTACATGCACCGATGTACTATGTAGCATTAATGACATTTATTTTAATTGTATCGTCGGTAACAATGGTGTTAGCTGTAGATGCAGGTCATAAAATGCAAAAGAAAAAAGTAGCTTGGTATATGTTTGCTACTATCGTTTTTGGTATTATTTTCGTTGGGTCACAGGCTTGGGAATGGAAAAACTTTATTAATGGTTCTTATGGAGCTGTAAAGTCTGCAGATAATCATATTTTACAGTTTGTAAAAGATGGTCATCAAATTGCATTAGTAGATTTTGTTCATAACGATAGAAAAGATGAAAGAATACAACACACCAGAGAAAATGGTTTATGGTTTCAAAATGAAGCAACTATTTCTCAGTATTCAGTAGCTCAGGTACAAGAAGCTTTTAAAGCAGATCCATCTTTATTAATAAGAATTGAAAAAATTAATCCTGAAACGAAACAAAAAATTGTTTTGTCAAGAGAAGAAAGTATTGCAAAGTTAGCTACAGCTACAAAAGTTGTTGAAGGTGCTAACTTAATAGAAAATGAGTATGGAAATCCTATTTTTGCTGATTTCTTTTTCTTTATTACAGGATTTCACGGATTTCACGTATTTTCAGGTATTATTTTAAATATCATTATTTTCTTTAACGTTGTATTAGGTACTTACGAACGTAGAGGACACTACGAAATGGTTGAGAAGGTAGGTTTATATTGGCACTTTGTAGATTTAGTTTGGGTATTTGTATTTACTTTCTTCTACTTAGTATAATTAAAAAAAACAATAGTAAAAATGGGTCACGCACACGAATCAAATACAAAAAGAATTTGGGTTGTTTTAGCAATCTTAACAATAGTTACAACAGTAGAGGTAGTATTAGGTATTATTAAACCAGCATCTTTACACCTACATGGTTGGGGTACTAGTTGGTTAAACTGGATATTTATAATATTAACAATCGTAAAAGCATATTATATAGCATGGGCTTTTATGCATTTAGAAGGAGAAAAGCCATGGCTTAGGCGTTCTATAGTTTGGACGGGAGTTTTCTTAATTTGCTATTTAGTTACACTCGTTTTAATTGAAGGTGATTACTTATTTGAAACATTATCACCATTAGTAAAATGGTAATCGTATAAAAACAGTTAAAAGGTGGTGTAAACCACCTTTTTTTATATAAGAACATTAAAAATGAATAAAACGAAAAGAAACATAGTGTTATTTGCACTGTTTATTGTGCCGCTATTGTTTTATATATTTTTGTCATTAGGAATTAATAACTTTGCTAAGTTACCTGTACTAACAGAAAATGTAATTGATGTCTCATCAATTAGTAATAAAGATCAGTTTGATAAGAGAATATCAATAGTTACCTTTATAGGAAGTAATGTACAAGACGCAAAAGGAGAATTATTTAATCTCAATGAAAAAATCTATAAACCATTTTATGGATTCAAAGACTTTCAGCTAGTTGTTATTGCTTCTAAAGAAGCAAAAGAAGAAGTAGAAAAACTTCAGAAGGAAATAGGAGTTTATACCAATATGATAAAATGGAACTTTATCTTTGCTAGTGATGCTGAAATTGAGGTACTGTATGATAGCTTTAAAACAAACCAATCATTAGATAGAAATTTACATTCTTCAAAAGCTTTTATAATTGATAAAAATGGGAGCTTAAGAGGCAGAACAGATGATGAAGATAGTTTAGGAGGAAAGTTGTTTGGTTATAATATGAAGTCTGTAGCTGAATTAAACAATAAAATGAAAGATGATGTTAAGGTAGTATTGGCTGAATATCGTTTGGCATTAAAAAAGAATAACGCAGATAGAGAAATTTAAGGAAGACTCACATGAAAAAACAAAATTATTCATACATAGGTATTTCACTAATAGTATTGCTTTTTGGTATTTATGCAATTCCTAAGATTATAGCACATTTTCAAACAGCAAATCTGCATAAATTTAATAAAGTACCCGACTTCGAATTTATCAATCAAGACGGTGAAACAATCACCAATAAGGACTACGAAGGAAAAGTATATGTAGTTGAGTTCTTTTTTGCCACTTGTCCTACTATCTGTCCTTTAATGAATGCACAAATGGTAGAAATTCAAAATGAATTTATGGGGAATCCTAATTTTGGTATAGCATCATTTTCAATTACTCCAGAAATTGACACACCACACCAATTGAAAGAATATGCTAAGAATAATGGTATAAACCATAGAAACTGGCATTTACTTACTGGAAAACCAGAGGATGTTGTATACGATTTGTCAAATGAAGGTTTTAAGCTGTATGCAGGGAAAGGAGAAGCTAGCCATGGTGGATTTGAACATTCTGGTTTGTTTGCATTAGTAGATAAAGATGGATATATCCGTTCAAGATATGATGAACATGGAAATCCAATTATGTATTACAGAGCCTTAGATGAACATAATTTCGGAAACCAAATTAGTGAGTTAAAAGAAGATATTAAGTTATTACTGAAAGAGTAACATGAGTGCAACAGAAGAAAAAAAATATAAAAAATTTATTACTATAGTTTCTATCGTAATCCCTATAGCAGTAGCTGCTCTATTTGGAATTAAAATACCTAATGTAGAACCATTGTCTTTTTTACCGCCTATTTATGCTAGTATAAATGGTTTTACGGCTATGTTGCTCGTCGCTTCAGTAGTTGCAATCAAAAACGGAAAAATAAAATTACATGAACAGCTAAATACCACAGCTATTGTTTGTTCAGCACTATTCTTAGTGATGTATGTAGCATATCACATGACTTCAGATTCTACTAAATTTGGAGGAGAAGGAATAATTAAATATGTGTATTTTTTCATCTTAATTACTCATATATTATTGTCAATAATCATTATTCCATTTGTATTGATAACTTTTATGAGGGCTCGTTTGGGTAATTTTCCTGAACATAAAAAAATAGCAAAAATTACATTTCCCTTATGGTTATATGTAGCGGTTACTGGAGTAGTTGTTTATTTAATGATATCACCTTATTATGTTTAAAAAGATTATATTTTTAATATTACTTGGTTTTTCTTTCAATACTTCAGCACAATGTGCAATGTGTAAGGCAGTGATAGAAGGAGGAAATGAAACTATTGCTGAAGGAGTAAATAATGGAATAACTTATTTAATGGTGTTTCCATATATATTAGTCGGACTTTTATTTTACTTTATTTATCGTCACAAAAAGAAAGCAAAAAATTAGTTTTCCTAAAAATCAAGAATTTTTTGTAACATTTTTTTGTTTTAATCGTCACATAGTAGCAATAAATAAAATAACTTACCATATTTACATATTAAGTTATAAAATTGTTTGCTAGCTTTTGTAATTAATAGAAAAGCGATATATTTCTACTTTTAGAAATATCAACTAACTGAGTTTAAATAAAAAATATTGATCTTTTGAAAACTAAAATTGCATTATTTGCAGCTATTTTTACTTCTGTAGCTGTTTTTTCACAAAAACAATGGACACTTAAAGAGTGTGTAGATTACGCATTAAAAAATAATATAACAGTTAAGCAAAACCGCTTAAATATTGAGATTGCTGAAGCAGATGTTAAAAGTAATAAAGCTAATTTTTTACCAAGTATAAATGCTTCAACATCAGGAAACCTTTCTACTGGGTCTTCATTTGACCCTGTATCTCAAAACAGAACAGAAAATACAACCCTATTTGGAGGGGCGTTAGGTGTAAATGCTAGTTATACGGTTTTTAATGGTTTTAAAAACTTAAATCAAAAAAAGCAAGCAGTATTAGGAGTAGAAGGGAGTAAACTAGATTTAGCCAAAGTAGAAAATGATATTTCACTTAATGTAGTTAATGAGTATTTAAATGTATTATTTGCTAAAGAAAATTTATCAGTAGCTAAGGTGCAAGCAGAAATCAGTAAAAAGCAAATTGAAAGAGCAAGAGCTCAGTTTGAAGGAGGAGTAATACCCAAAGGAGATTTATTAAACGTTGAATCTACGGCTGCAAATGATGTTCAAAATGTAGTACTACAAGAAAATACTTTGAGTATAGCTTTATTAAGATTAAGTCAATTATTACAAATTCCTTCTAAAGATTTTAATGTAGCAGATATTGAAGTAGGGTCTCCTTCAGCAGCATTATTATATGATAACGCAAATGTGGTATATGAAAAAGCATTAACTGTTTGGCCAGATATAGAAAGAGCTAAATTAGATGTTGAAAGCACTAAATTAGGTGTTGAAATTGCTAAATCAGGATATTATCCTACTATCAATGCTTCTTTAGGAGCCAACACAAATTATAGGTATTTTTTAGATCCTTCAGCTCCAGCAGGTAGGCTTTTAGATCAGTTAGATGGTAATTTAGGTTTTAGCCTAGGATTTAGCGTTAATATTCCAATTTTTAATGGGTTTAGAAATGATGCTAATGTTGAACGATCTATTGTAAATAATTCAATTAGTGAATTTAGATTGGAAAGTCAAAAATTACAGTTGCAACAAGAAATTGAAAGAGCTTTTTTAGATGCTAAAGCAGCTGCTAAAACATATGAAGCAGCACAAGTATCATTAGAGGCTCAAAAAGAAGCCTTTAAAAATGCACAAGTTAGTTATGACTATGGATCAATGACTCAATTTGATTTTGATCAAGTACGTAATCGATTAGTAAATGCAGAAGGAGCAATGATTAGGGCTAAATATGATTATGTATTTAAAACGAAAGTATTGAAATTTTATTACGGGGAGTCAATTGTTGACTAACTAAGAAAAATTTATTTATTGTTGAAAAAGCCTTGTTAGAATTTTACTAATGAGGTTTTTCTTTATAATGTATCTTTGCCAAAAATAAATTTTCAGATTTGGCAACAATCTTACACATAGAAACAGCAACAAAAAACTGTTCGGTTAGCGTAGCAATAAAAGGAGAGCTTTTAGCTTTACAAGAGTTAAATGATGGAAATTATTCACATGCTGAAAAGCTGCATCCATTTATTCAACAAGTAATGAAAAAAGCAAAGCTTTCTTTTAATGATATTGATGCTGTTGCAGTAAGTAAAGGTCCTGGTTCTTATACAGGACTACGTATTGGAGTGTCAGCAGCAAAAGGATTATGTTTTGCTTTTGACAAGCCTTTAATATCTATTGAAACATTACAATCATTAGCTCATAAAGTTTCTGTAAAGGAAGGAGTTGTTGTCCCGATGTTAGACGCACGTCGTATGGAAGTATATGCAGCTGTATATAATTCTAAATACGAACAGGTAAGAGATATAAAAGCAGAAATCATAAATGAAAGTTCTTTTGAAGAATATTTATCTAAAGGGAAGGTATACTTTATAGGTGATGGAGCAGAAAAGTGTAAAGGAGTAATTGTGAACGAAAATGCAGTTTTTATTGATGGAGAGTTTCCTTCTGCAAAAGAAATGGTTCAGTTAAGTTTAGATAAGTACAAAAAAAACGACATCGAAGATGTCGCTTATTTTGAACCTTTTTATTTAAAAGATTTTGTAGTTACGCCTGAAAAAAAACGTTAACCCTCTTTGTGGATTTCTACTGAGTGAGGGTAAGGAATTTCAATTCCAGCATTATCTAAGGCTATTTTTGTGTTTTCAGTTATATCAAAATATACAGCCCAATAATCTTCTGTTTTAGACCAAGGTCTCACAGCAAAATTTACAGAACTATCTGCCAATTCAGATACATTTACTGTAGGAGCAGGGTCTTTTAATACTTTTGGGTGCGAGGTAATAACATTCATTAATATTTCTTTGGTTTGTTTAATATCAGCATCGTAAGAAACACCAAAGGTTAAATCTACTCTACGTGTACCTTCGGCAGAGTAATTAACAATGTTCCCATTAGATAAAGAACCATTAGGTATAATTATTTCTTTGTTAGATAAGCCCGTAAGCTTGGTAGTAAATATTTCTATTTCTTTTACAACACCAATTTCACCTTGAGCCTCTATTAAATCTCCAATCTTAAAAGGTTTAAAAAGCATAATTAAAACACCGCCAGCAAAATTACCTAAAGAACCTTGTAAAGCAAGACCAACAGCCAAACCAGCTGAGGCTAAAATAGCAGCAAAAGACGTGGTTTCAACACCTAGTTTTGCTATTACTGTGATTATTAAAAGGATTTTTAAAGTCCAATGTAGTAAATTAACTAAGAACTTTTGTAGCGTAATGTCTACTTCTCTTTTAATCATTATTTTTCTTGTAGCTTTAAGTAGTAGTCCAATAATGTAAGAACCTACAATGTAAATAATAATAGCCATAATCGCTTTCGGAGCGTATGTCATTATTAAATCTTGAAATTTTTCAAAATACTTTTCCATTTTTATGGTAAATTTTAGTTGTTAATAAATGATTTTTAATAAGTAGCGGTTAGATTTTTATAGTATTAAACTGATTAAACCTAATAAAGCAGGAATAGACTGAATGACAAAAATACGAGGTTTTTTTGTAGAAAAAGAACCATAAAGACCAGCAATAAAAACACAAATCAAGAAAAATATTCCCACATCAATTTTTTGTGATAAAATAGACCAAGTTAAACCAGCTGCAAGAAAACCGTTGTATAACCCTTGATTAGCGGCTAATACTTTTGTTTCCTCAGCAAAATCTTTTGATTTTAAACCAAAGGTTTTTATTCCTTTAGGTTTGGTCCATAAAAGCATCTCTAGTACAAGAATATATAAATGAATAATAGCTACTAGAGTTAAAAGAGAATATTGTATAATGTTCATGATAATTAATAAAGATGAAATATGCTGCTCGAGCAACTACTAAAACCGCATATGGTAAGTGACTAGTTTATATTGATGTTAATTTACTTCAAAAGTTACTTTTAGGTTTACTCTAAACTCAGTTACTTCATCATCATTAACAACCACACTTTGTGATTGTACAAAAGCAGATTTAATTCCTTTTACCGATTTAGAAGCTTGTTTAATTGCTTTTCTAGTAGCATCTTCCCAGCTTTTTTCAGAGTTTGCTAAAATTTCAATAACTTTCATTACTGCCATAATAATTTTTTTAAAGATTAATACATGTAAATATAAGCTTTTAATAATGTTTTTATGCAGATGAAACATCTAATGTTAATTTAATGTTATGTAAATGTTTTTAATATGTAAATTTTTTGTATATTTGTGTTAAGAGGTATTAACTTTAAAAGATTTACATTATGAAAAAATTAATAATAGCAGTTTGTATGTTGTCGGTTTCATTTATGCAAGCTCAAGACGTGGAACCAAAATATGAAGTTGAAGGAGACTTAGTAAAAGCTACTTATTTTTATAAAGATGGCACTATTAAAGAGCAAGGTTTTTTCAAAGATAAAAAGTTAACAGGTACTTGGACTTCTTTTGATAAAAAAGGAAATAAAGTAACTATCGGTCATTATGAAGCAGGAAAAAAAGTAGGTAAATGGTTTATGTGGAAAGAAGATGGGTTAAAAGAAATTGATTTTAAAGACAATGCCATAGCAAGCGTACAAACTTGGAAGGAAGAGACCAAAATGGCAGTGAAATAAGTTAATATTTTGCCGAATAAGAAAATTAGACCGAGTATTTTAGATACTCGGTTTTTTTATTTTCTACCAAAATCAGCAGGGATTTCACCCCAAGCCTTAGTTTCCCACTTTAATAACGGGTTTTTATAAGAATTCTCTTCCAACCATTTTTCAGCACGTCTAATTAAATCTAAAATTTCTTTATTAGAACTATCAAATGTAATATTGGTTCTGCATTGCTTCTTTTTAACCCAACTCATAGCGATTTTAGAGTCAGAATAAATAGGGAGAGAATCCATATTTTTACTTTTTAACAAAGCAATTCCATGTACAAGAGCTAAGAACTCACCAATATTATTAGTGCCGTTATTAAATGGTCCCATTTTAAATATTTCTTTCTTGTTATGAGTTAATACCCCTCTGTATTCCATTAAGCCAGGGTTTCCGGCACAAGCAGCGTCAACAGAAATGCTTTCTAAGATGGGAGAGCCGTATTTGGCTTTTTCTTTTGCGGAAAGGCTTATTTTTTTAGTATCTTTTCCTTTATAGTCATTATAGCTTTTTTTTAAGGCTAATTCAGCTTCGTTTTTATCAGCAAAAGCTTTGTATTGTGCACCAGTAAAACCATCAATTTGCTTTTTACAAGTATCCCAAGATGAAAAAATACCTGTTTTTTTTCCCTTCCAAACTACATAATATTTTTTCTTCTTACTCATTGTGTAAAATAACTTCTTCTATAACCTTTGGGAAATGTTTATATTCTAATTCATGAACTTTCTTTGCTATAGTCTCTGGAGTATCATCAAATGAAATAGCTGTTTTAGCTTGGAAGATAATAGCACCTTCGTCATAATTTTCATTCACGTAATGTATAGTAATACCTGTTTCAGCTTCATTATTTTCTTTTACAGCATTATGTACGTTCATTCCGTACATTCCTTTTCCTCCATATTTTGGTAACAATGCTGGGTGTATATTGATTATTTTATTAGGGAAAGCTTCCACAATTTTAGAAGGAATACGCCATAAAAAACCAGCTAATACAATAATATCAGCTTCAGCGAGTAAAAAGTTTAAAACAGTGTCATCTTTACTAAAGCTTTCTCTATCAAATAAAGATGCATCAATGTTTAGTCGTTCGCAACGGTCAAAAACTTTGGCGCGTTGGTTGTTAGAAAGCACATGAGTAACAATTGCAGTTTTAGTTGAATTGAAGTGTTTTATGATGTTTTCGGCATTAGAACCCGAACCAGAAGCAAAAATAACGATGCGTTTCATGTTAAAATTTAGTTGTTTTGTTACTACAAAAAAAAGAATAATTATTAACAATGGTGGTGTATGTAGCAAAATATTCAGGTATTTTTTTTATTTTAGACATCACATTTTTGAGCAAAAATTAGAATTAATAACTAAGATTTGTATTTTTGCCTCGATTTTAAATTTTAAAACAAACAAATTATGTCAGACATTGCATCAAGAGTAAAAGCAATTATCGTAGACAAATTAGGAGTAGACGATAACGAAGTAACTAACGAAGCAAGCTTCACAAACGATTTAGGAGCAGATTCTTTAGATACGGTTGAGTTAATCATGGAATTCGAAAAAGAATTTGATATTCAAATTCCAGATGATCAGGCAGAAAACATTGGTACTGTAGGTCAAGCGATTAGCTATATTGAAGACGCAAAAAAATAAGATTATATGCAATTAAAACGAGTTGTAGTAACTGGACTTGGCGCATTAACGCCAATAGGAAACAATAAAGAAGAGTATTGGAATAGCTTGGTTAACGGAGTTAGCGGAGC
This sequence comes from Tenacibaculum sp. Mcav3-52, assembly GCF_022347665.1. NCBI lineage: Bacteria > Pseudomonadati > Bacteroidota > Flavobacteriia > Flavobacteriales > Flavobacteriaceae > Tenacibaculum > Tenacibaculum sp. Mcav3-52. The sequence goes on from NZ_JAKRGE010000001.1 coordinate 788,241, forward strand.
AGCACCTATAACGTATTTTGATGCTGCCAAGTTCAAAACTCGTTTCGCATGTGAGCTTAAAGATTTCAACGCGACCGATTTTATAAACAGAAAAGAGGCGCGTAAAATGGATAAGTTTACGCAATATGCGATGGTTGCTTCAGATGAAGCAATTGCTGATGCTAAGCTAAATCTAGATGATGTTAACAAATTAAGAGTTGGTGTTATTTGGGGAGCTGGTATTGGAGGATTGGAAACGTTTCAAAATGAGGTGTTAAATTATGCTGAAGGAGATGGATCTCCTCGTTTCAATCCTTTTTTTATTCCAAAAATGATTGCAGATATTGCCCCTGGGAATATTTCTATTAAAAATGGATTTATGGGGCCTAACTATACTACGGTATCTGCTTGTGCATCGTCTGCAAATGCTATGATTGATGCTTTGAACTATATTCGACTAGGTCATTGTGATGTAGTTGTAACAGGGGGAAGTGAAGCTGCTGTTACAATTGCAGGTATGGGTGGTTTTAACGCTATGCACGCCCTATCTACTAGAAATGAGAGTCCAGAAACAGCTTCAAGACCATTTGATGCTGAACGTGATGGATTCGTTTTAGGAGAAGGTGCAGGAGCTATAGTTTTAGAAGAGTATGAACATGCTAAGGCTAGAGGAGCAAAGATTTACGCTGAAGTTATTGGTGGAGGGTTATCGTCAGATGCTTACCATATGACAGCACCTCACCCAGATGGAATAGGTGTAATTGCAGTAATGAAAAACTGCTTAGAAAACGCAGGTATAAAACCTGAAGATGTAGATCATATTAATACACATGGGACTTCAACACCTTTAGGAGATGTTGCTGAATTAAAAGCAATATCTGAAGTTTTTGGAGATCATGCAAAGAACATTAATATTAACTCAACAAAGTCTATGACTGGACACTTGTTGGGGGCTGCAGGTGCTATTGAAGCAATAGCATCATTATTAGCAATGGAACATGGTGTTGTTCCTCCAACAATTAATCATGTTAATGTTGATGAAAACATCAATCCAGAATTAAACCTAACGTTGAATAATGCTCAAAAAAGAGATATTAAAGTTGCTATGAGCAACACATTTGGTTTCGGTGGGCATAATGCTTGTATAGCCTTTAGAAAACTAGATTAATCTTTTATGAATTTTCTTCGTAGAATTGTTAAACCCCAAAACAAAGAGGATGAAAACTTCTACTACGAATTAAAAGAGCTGCTTAATTTTAAACCAATTAAGTTATCGTATTATAAAAAAGCATTTACGCACAGATCTTTAAAATTAGTAGATAGTAAAGGGCATCCAATAAACTACGAACGGTTAGAGTTTTTAGGTGACGCTATTTTAGGAACTGTAATTGCTTCCTATTTATTTAAAAAAGTACCTGAAGGAGATGAAGGGTATTTAACACAAATGCGATCTAAAATAGTAAGTAGAGAGCATTTAAATAGCTTAGGTAAAGATCTAGAGTTGATTAGATTTATAAAGAGTAATATTTCTAAAGAGCACGTTAGCAATAATATTCACGGAAATATTTTTGAAGCTCTGGTAGGTGCAATTTACTTAGATAGAGGATACAATTATTGCCACCAGTTTATTTACGAGCAAGTAATAATGCCTTATGTAGATATTGAAAGATTAGAAGGTAAAATATCTAGTTATAAAGGTTTTGTTATAGAATGGTGTCAAAAGCAGAAGAAAAAGTATAAGTTTGAATCATACGAAGACTCAGGTAACCAGAGTAAAAAACATTTTAGTGTACGCGTAAGTATTGATGGTAGTATTGTAGCTAAGGGAAGAGCTACCTCTAAGAAAAAAGCAGAAGAAATTGCAGCTAAAAGGGTTTATTTTGCAATGCAAAAACAAATGCTAAAATCTTAACGTATAAACAATAAACGTTTTCATAAATTTTACATAGTATTTTCTATACATTTCTTAATTTAGCAAAAGCAAATAATTGTTTTTATGCCTATTTACGAGGTGAATATAAATGAGTTTTCTAATTATAATTATAGATTAATTGGAATTCATACAACTCTAAGTGAGTATAAATTAGCGTATTTACTAAATAAATTTTTACAAATTAAATTTAATAGAGCAACTTATGATTTAGATTTTGTTACAAAAGGAAATCAATCATCTTATGCAATATATGAGTATACTAATACGAAATTATATCAAGATTGGTTTTTAATAGCAAATGTATATAAGTCAACTCTTGAAGCAGAATCAATAAGCCTTTTTAATCAAAGTGATTCAATTACACGTTTGATACCAGAAAAGAAGAAGGTTGACTTTTTCTTAAAACTAGAAGGAGATTTTGATCATAACTCAATTGTAAAGATTATAGATATAATAAAAAAAATCCCTCAAATAATAACCTCTTATGAAATAGAGGTAGATTCATTAAAATCGAAAGATTTTTTAATTTTTTAATATATGCCACACAACAAGAAAACAAAAATTGTAGCAACATTAGGACCAGCAACAAATACAAAAGAAATTTTGGCCAATATGGCAGCAGCTGGTGTAAATGTTTTTAGAATTAATTTTTCACATGCCGATTATGAAGTAGTAAAAGAACGCATACGTCAAATACGTGAAATAAATGATGAAAGAGGTTATAACGTAGCAATATTAGCAGATTTACAAGGGCCAAAGCTTAGAGTTGGTGTAATGCAAGAGGGAGTAGAATTAAAAGCAGGTGATACGTTTACTTTTACCACCGAAAAATGTGAAGGAACACAAGAGAAAGCTTTTATGACCTATCAGCATTTTCCAAAAGATGTAAAAGTAGGAGAGAAGATTTTAGTTGATGATGGTAAACTGATGTTTGAAGTAACAGCAACAAATAAAGAAAATGAAGTTATTACCAAAGTAATAGTAGGAGGAGCATTAAAATCTAAAAAAGGAGTTAATCTTCCAAACACTAAAATTTCTTTACCAGCTTTAACAGAAAAGGATAAAAAAGATGTAGTTTTCGCATTAGAGCAAGAAGTAGATTGGATAGCTCTTTCATTTGTACGAACACCTGAAGACTTACGTATTTTACGTGATATCATTAAACAGAAATCACGTTATAGAGTTCCTGTAATAGCAAAAATAGAAAAACCTGAAGCTGTTGAAAATATAGATGCTTTAATCCCGTATTGCGACGGTTTAATGGTAGCGCGTGGTGATTTAGGAGTTGAAGTACCAATGCAAGATGTACCATTAATTCAAAAAATGTTAGTCCGTAGAGCTAAGCAAGCAAGAATTCCGGTAATTATTGCTACTCAAATGATGGAAACCATGATTGAAAACTCTGTACCAACAAGAGCAGAGGTAAATGATGTAGCAAACTCTATTATGGATGGTGCAGATGCTGTAATGCTTTCAGGGGAAACTTCAGTAGGAAAACACCCAATAAGAGTTATTCAAAAAATGACAGAAATTATTGGAAGTGTAGAATTTTCAGATTTAATAAAAGTTCCGCAAGAGCCACCTCACATCCGTACCAAAAGATTTATAACTAAATCTGTATGCCATCATGCAGCTCTTATGGCAGATGATATTAATGCGGCAGCAATATCGACTTTAACTAATAGTGGATATACTGCTTTTCAAATTTCTGCTTGGAGACCAAAATCACACGTACTAGCGTTTTCATCTGAGAAAAGAATCTTAGGAAAGTTAAACCTTCTGTGGGGTGTTAGAGCCTATTTTTACGATAGAGAACTAAGTACCGATGATACTATTGAAGATATTAACGAAATAGCTAAAGAAAAAGGCTATGTAAAAACAGGAGATTTTATGATAAACTTATCATCAATGCCTGTAAAAGCAAAAGGTATGGTAAACACATTACGTGTTTCTCATATTGACTAAATAAAGGCAATAAAATATAGAAAAAGCTCAACTTTAAAAGTTGGGCTTTTTGTTTTAAATTTTGAAAGATCTACAATTGATTTTTTTTATTCAGTTATTGATTTATATATTTTTCAGTTAGGAGTTATACTCTTACCAATGATAAGAAGAATGGGGTTAAATCTAATACATATGAACTAAGAAAATTCACAAGATAAATTAACCTTTTACTATATTTGAAACCTCGCTATTCATGCGAGGTTTTTTATTTAAAATAATTTTCAATGCAACTTATCTCCTATATAACCTCTCGTACGCAAATCTCACAAAAATCAATTCAAAATACGATTGAATTATTAAATGAAGATTGTACCATTCCTTTTATATCCCGTTACCGAAAAGAAAAAACAGGTAATTTAGATGAAGTTGAAATAGGCCAAATAGTACAACTTAAAGAACAATTTGAAGCAATAGAGAAACGGAAAGCAGCCATTTTAAAAGCTTTAGAAGAGCAAGAAGTTTTAACCAATGAGTTAAAAGCAAAAATTGAAAAGACAGAAGACTTAACTACACTAGAAGATTTATACCTTCCTTATAAAAAGAAACGAAAAACCAAAGCAGAAACAGCTCGTAAAAACGGGTTAGAACCGTTGGCGAAGATGATTATGAGTCAGCGAGTAAACGATTTGGAATTTACTGCTTCAAAATACCTTTCGAACGAAGTAGAACAAATAGACGATGCTTTAGAAGGTGCCCGTCATATTATTTCTGAATGGATTAACGAACGAACGGATGTCCGTAATAACATTCGTTACCAATTAGAGCGTTTTGCAACCATTGCTACCAAGGTTATCAAAACTAAAAAAGACGAGGATACTGCCCAAAAATTTAAAGATTATTTTGACTGGGAAGAAAATCTAAATCGCATTCCTTCACATAGATTGTTAGCTATTTTGCGCGCCGAAAAAGAAGGTTTTATTCGTGTAAAAATTAGTATTGATGATGAACGAGCTATTCAAAAAATAGAAGACAGAATTATTCGTTCGCATAACGAATGTGCTGAACAAATTGAATTAGCTATTGCTGATGCTTATAAGCGTTTGCTTTTTCCTGCATTATCAAATGAAGCTTTGTCTATAGCTAAAGAAAAGGCAGATGAAAGTGCCATTAAGGTATTTGCTAAAAACCTTCAACAATTACTATTAGGCTCTCCTCTTGGTGAAAAACGAATTTTAGCTATTGATCCAGGATTTAGAACAGGGTGTAAAGTGGTTTGTTTAAGTGCTCAAGGAGATTTATTACATAACGAAACTATTTTTCCACACGCACCTCAACATCAATCAAAAGAAGCAATAAATAAACTTAGCTCTTTAGCTAATGCTTATAAAATAGAAGCTATTGCTATAGGTAACGGAACCGCTTCAAGAGAAACTGAACGATTGGTAAAAAGTGTATATTTTAAAAATCCCGTAGAAGTATTTGTTGTAAGTGAAGCTGGTGCTTCTATTTATTCGGCTTCTAAAATTGCACGAGATGAGTTCCCTAATTATGATGTAACTGTTCGTGGAGCTGTTTCAATCGGTCGTAGATTAGCTGACCCTTTAGCTGAACTGGTAAAGATAGAAGCAAAATCGATTGGGGTTGGGCAATATCAACATGATGTAGACCAAACACAACTAAAAAAATCATTAGACACTGTAGTAGAACATTGTGTAAACAAAGTAGGTGTTAACATTAACACTGCTAGTGCTTCTCTGTTAAGTTATGTTTCTGGTATTGGCCCTAAATTGGCTGAAAATATAGTGAATTACAGAAATGAAAATGGAGCTTTTTCCAATAGAACAACAATAAAGAAAGTCCCTCGTTTGGGAGGAAAAGCATTTGAGCAATCTGCTGGGTTCCTACGAATTAAAAACAGCGATAATCCACTAGATGATTCTGCTGTACATCCAGAGCGCTATGCTTTAGTAAAACAAATAGCCAAAGACGTTGGTAAAAAAGTAGATGATTTGATTGGTAATTCTTCTGTTTTAAAACAAATTAAGCTCCAGCAATATGTAACCGATTCTTACGGGTTACCTACGCTACAAGATATTGTAAAAGAGTTAGAAAAACCAGGATTAGACCCTCGTGAAAAAGCCAAAGCTTTTAGTTTTAACGAACATATTAAAACAATAGATGATGTACAAACAGGCATGGTACTACCCGGAATTGTAAATAACATTACAAATTTTGGTTGCTTTGTTGATATAGGTATTAAAGAAAGTGGTTTGGTACATGTTTCTAACCTTTCTGATTCTTTTGTAAAAGATGTTAACGAACATGTAAGTTTACATCAACACGTTCAAGTTAAGGTATTGGAGGTAGATATTACAAGAAAACGTATTCAATTAAGTATGAGTTTTTAACTAAAAAAAACGAGCTAATTTAATTAGCTCGTTTTTTGTATGCAAAATACTATTATTTTAGTTATTAATAATCCAAGAAAGATAATACAAACTACCTATGTTTCCTAAACCAGGAGCATGTTGATATTCTTCTCCAAATAAATTTGTTCCACCTATTTTAAACTTCGATTTTAAACTAGGTACACGATAATTTAATTGTGCATCTAAAACAGTTCTTGCTTTTACATCTCCCTTTACAAAAGTAGACACCCATCTGTATTTATCTCTCCATCGTGCATTGATGTTAAATCCAAAATTTTTGAAAAGCTTTTCATTACCAAACTGGATTTTAACACTATGTTTTGGTGTGTTAAAGTTAGGTTCAAAAGATCCAAAATCTAAATCTTCTTTCATTTCAAAATCTGTGAAGTTATAATTTGCACCTATATTAAAGTTTCTAAATAGCTTTGTGTTAAGCCCTATACCCACACCATAAGAGTTTATCTTAGATTTAGCATTGGTTATTAAGTTAAACTCTGTTACACTTCCCGTTCTAACTGCTTCAGCAGCTAAAGGGTCTAATTGTCCTGTTGCTATAACATTTCCAATATTAGGCACTACTACATCTTGAAAGAATACAAAGTCATTATGGATACTATAAAAAGCGTTAAAATCTATATCTAAATTAGTATCATTAATGTTTAAAAGGCTTCTATAACCTAATTCAAATGTTTTTACCTCTTCTGGTTGTATCTCTTTATAATCAGATTTAATATTTTGTCCTTTATCGTTAATAAAATCTAAATCATATACAGACCTTGTTAATAAAGCATTATTAATTATATCATCTCCTGTCGTAATAGAATTTTCTGTTACAGTATTACCCGTAGTAGGATCTTCATATCTACTAACAGTAGGGATGCCTATTCTTCTTAGGTTATCTGCTGTAGAACCTATAGTAGTTTTTCTTGCAGAAGGCAAAAACATATATTGTTCTTGAATTGTTGGGTTTCTAAAACCTGTTTGATAAGATGCCCTAATTATATGTAGTTTTTCTTCTCCTAAAGCATAATTAAGCGCTAATCTTGGAGAATAGTTTGGAGAAAAATTCTCAGATTTATCGTAACGGATAGAACCTGTAAACTTTAATCTGTCATTTAAAAATTTCTTTTGAAGTTGAGTATAAAAACCATATTCTTCAATACTAATTTCTTCGTTAGCATCATTAAATATTGTTCCTTTTGATTCTGGATTATAGTTTCTATAAGAACCTCCTACTTGAACATCTGCCCAATCATTAAGTAAGCTTCTAAAGTTGTAGTTTGCATCTACATGCGCATAAGCACTTTTATCGTAAATTTTACTACCTCCTTCAGTTATTAAGGTTGATGTAATTGAATTAAACCCATTGGTAAATTCAGCAGTACCTGGGTTTAACCTATATTGATCTGCAAATTCTCTAGACATTGCTATAACTCTTGAATCAACATCACTTACATTAAAAGGATTACCTGAAGCTCCTATTAAAGATGAGTTATTATTAACTAAATCCATATACTGTATTGCATAATAATCTCCCCAGCTTGGTCTGTAAGTTGTACCAGATAAAACAGGAATCTTAGCATCAGCTAAAGAATTTAGTCTTTGAGCTGTTCTTGTTAAATCGTAAGTATTACCAGCGTCATTACGTGTATAATAACCTCTTACAAAGAAATTATCTCCTTTTATTTCTAATTTAGATTGTCCAATATAATAGTTACGTTGCGCAAACCTTGAAGCAGCTCCTTGAAACATATTATCTCCCATTGCTATTCTTGTAGCTAATTGAATTTCTAATGATTCATCTTTAAAAGGTCTATAATGTAAAGAGGTTGAAAATTTTATGTTTTTAGATTTGTAATCTTTAACTAATTCTCTTTCTGAATACCCTTTTCTACTAATATGTGTTCCTACAGGGAAGTTTAATGTAGAATCTTCATCTAGTGATGAAGCATCTAAATACCCTAAATATACAAGCACAGGAGTTGAGCTAGCTAAATCAGCAAAATCTTCATCTCCATACATATTTATACCATCATAATCTAAGCTTAAAGGAGCATCAAAACTTCCATTAATAATTTCGTTGGTGTCAATTCTTTTGTTTCTATTGTCGGTAGCATGCCATTCTTCTGCTTCAAAATAAGAGAAGTTTACTTTTGCAGCGAAAGCATCACTAAACTTATAGGCCATTCGAGTACTTACATCATAAAAAGGACTGTTTCCTGCTGCTTCTTGACTGGTCATTCCTCCTTTTGCTAAAACACTTATTCCTGTATGATTAAAAGGGTTTTTGGTATCCATTACCATAATACCATTATAAGCATTGGCACCATATAATGCAGAAGATGCTCCTGGTAGTATCTCTACACTTAAAATGTCTAGTTCTGATACACCAGATAAATTACCAGCACTAGTATTTAAAGCTGGTGCTGCTGTATCCATACCATCTACTAACTGAACAAACCTTGAATTATTAAAATCAGCAAATCCTCTAGTATTTATAGATTTGTATCCATAACTAACTTCTCTAGCATCAACACCTTTTAAGTTTACCAAGGCATCATAAAATGAATTAGAGCTACTCTTTTTAATATCGGTTAACCCTAATCTTTCTATGGTAACAGGAGATTCAATAATTTTTTCTGGTGTTCTAGAAGCTGATATAACGACTTGGTCTAATAACAAGTTTTCTTTTAAAACAACATTTACTTTTTTCTCGAAAGAAACAATTGAAACCTCTTCTGTATTAAACCCAAAAGCAGAAATTGTTATTGTTTGAGGTAACGTATTGCTCGGTAAAACGATTGAGAAATTTCCTTCTTCATCTGAAACAACAAATGTTTCTCCATTTGAAATTTTTGCATTGTAAAACGGTTCTAAATATTCATCATACACAGAACCTGATATTTTTACCTGAGCATAACTTGATAGCATAGCCAAGGTAAAAACAATCATTACTAATTGTTTTTTTAACATTTTAAATTTAATTGATTTTTATTCTTCTAATGAAAAGTTTATTGGAAAACCATATTTTACAGGTACACGTTTTCCATTATTTTTCCCTGGTTCGAAGCGAGGTAGCATAGATACCACTCGTTTTGCTTCTTCATTAAGAATTTCTCCTCCATCAGGGCCTAAAGTTTTAATATTTGTTACATAACCATCTCTATCTATAACGAAACGAATCCAAACTTCTCCTTGAATTTGGTTTCTTACAGCTTCTCCTGGATAGCGAAAATGTTTATTAATGTGATTAACCATCTCTAAATTAAAACAATCAAGTCTCTCTTTTTTCTTGGTATTTTTACATTTATCAAAAGAAGGTATTTTTTCTGTATAATAAAGTTTAGTTGCTTTTGATAACTCTTCTTTAGATAACATTTCTGTTATTCTTGTTAAATTATTTTCATACCCTGATGTTAGGTTTTTATTTTCAATATCTACAGGTTGTGTAGTTGAAACCTCATTAACATTTAAAGTACTAACTGAATTTATAGCTTGTGCCTTTTTTTTAAGGACTCTTTTTTTAAGATATCTTTTGCTTGCTGATATTTTAACTTTAATTTGTCTATCTGCCTTTTTCTTTGAGTTTTTTACAGGTTCTATAGTACACTTTGTTATACTATTTACATCCATAAAAGAATCATCTGGAGATTCACACACTTCTTTTTGAGCATAAAAACTTAAAGATGACAACAAAAAAATCACTAAAAAATACTTTCTCATATAAATAATTATATATTATTAAAATAATAAGGATTAAGAGTATTCTTACGAATTAGATATCATCGGGGGAACGGCCGGCAAAATTACATGTTTTAAAAATATTATTAAGCATTTTTTTAAAAAAAATAGCTACATTTACCTTTATTTTTTTTGATATTGATTATCAATGTTTTAGTCGTTTTACTTGCTCCCTAACATTAATAATTCATTACAAACTACTTCTGTTATATAACGTTTATTACCTTCTTTATCTTCAAAAGAGCGAGAAGTCAATCTACCTTCAATCATTACTTCTTTTCCTTTTTCTAGGTATTTTTCTATTATTTCTGCTGTTTTATTCCAAGCAACAATATTATGCCATTGGGTATCGGTTATCTTTTCTCCTTGTGCATTTTTATAAGTCTCATTAGTTGCAATAGCAAATTTTGCTAGTTTCTTTCCAGAATCTAAAGTGATGATTTCTGGAGTGTTTCCTAAATTACCTATTAACTGTACTCTGTTTTTTAGTGCGTTCATAATATTTTTTTAATGTTAAATAGTTAAGAATTTGCCATTCAAACGAATTGACTCTGCAAAGATGATACAGCATGCAAATTAAAAACGATTAGTAAACATTTGTTTTCGTTTGTAATTGAATGTAATCGTTTAATTATATTTTATACCTTTGAAAACAAACATTTAGCATGAAATTTTATTTAGAAACCGAACGCTTAATTTTAAGAGAGTTTAGAGAAAGTGAAACAGAAGGGGTTTTTGAGTTAGATTCTAATCCTGAAGTGCATAAATATTTAGGAAAGAATCCTATAACAACTTACAAACAAGCTGAAGACATTATAACCTTTTTTGAAGAACAATATAAAGAAAGGGGTATTGGTAGGTTTGCCGCTTTTGAAAAAGCATCAGGAGAATTCATAGGATGGTCTGGATTAAAACTCAACACGGGAGAAAAAGAAGCATTAAATGGTTTTACTAATTTTATTGATATTGGTTATCGTTTTATTCCGCGTTTTTGGGGTAAAGGTTATGCTTCCGAATCTGCTTTTGCTTGTTTAGACTTCGGCTTTAAAGAAATGAATTATGATATTATTTATGGTGCAGCTGATGTAGAAAATATTGGTTCTAACAAAATTCTACAAAAAATAGGATTACAGTTTATAAACCAGTTTGGTTATAAGGGTGTAGATGTTAACTGGTACGAACTTAAAAAATCAGATTATGGAAAATAAAAAATGTTTAGAGTGTGGTGAGAAAGTAATTGGAAGAATTGATAAAAAATTCTGTTCCGATTACTGCCGAAACGCCTTTAATAATAAAGTTAATAAAGAAAGTAAGAACCTAATACGAAACACCAACAACCGCTTACGAAAAAACTATAAAATTCTTTCCGAATTAAATACTTCTGGTAAAACAAAAGTAACCCGTCGTAAATTATTTGATAGAGGTTTTGACTTTAAGTTTATTACATCTCTTTATACAACAAAAACAGGTAACACCTATTTTTATGTATATGATCAAGGATATTTAGTATTAGAGAATGAATTATACTTATTAGTTAAGCAAGATTAATTATTTCCATGTGTTTCCTTTTAATTTCATGGCTGCAATAAGCACATCTTTTTGACTGATTTGTCCTGCTAGCTTACCATTTTGAACAATAGGGAAACGTCTTCTACGTGATTTTAAAAATTTATTGGCAGCATCTAAAATATTCATATTACCATCAATCGTTTCAACTTCTTTCACCATGGCTTTTCCAACTGTGTTGTTCTTACCTGTTGGTGAGTTATAATACCTGCTTTCTGATATTTGTTTTATACAATCACCTTCTGAAATAATTCCTACCAATTCATTTTTTTCATTAACAACAGGTCCTCCCGATATTTTATGCTTAATAAGTATATCTATCGCATCTTCAATAGGTTGTTCTTCTTTAAATGTAATTAACTTTGTGCTCATATAATCTGATACTAGCATTGGCACCTTCTCTTCTTGTGGTGTACTCGATCTCTTTCCTTGAAAACTTTTAATTGCCATAATCTTAAAATTTGCTATTAAATATACTGATTTTTAATTGATTATGTTTTTTATTCTTAAAAAATAAATTACTTACTTTTATAAATACTAAAGTCCTACTATGAAATCATCAAGAAATTACCTGGCAGTTCTCATTATTATTTTAACCGTTTACTGGAGTTTTTACACTATACTTCCAAGTGCAACTTCTTCAAAAAAAGAAATTAGTGCTACTGAGTTTTCAATAGATAATGCACTCTATCATTTAAAAAACATCTCTCAAAAACCGCATCATACAGGTTCTGAAGAACACAAAAATGTACAAAATTATCTAGTTCAAGAGTTACAAAAACTGAATTTAGAACCTGAAATTCAATATCAAACTGCTATTAATAAAAAATGGAGGGCAGCAACTACTACAGAAAATATTATTGCTAAAATTAAAGGAACCGAAAACGGCAAAGCTTTATTGCTGTTAACCCATTACGATTCCAACCCTCACTCATCACTAGGAGCAAGTGACGCTGGCTCTGGCGTAGTAACTATTTTAGAAGGTATAAGAGCTTACCTAGCCGCAAATAAGACGCCTAAAAACGATATTATCATACTTTTTTCAGATGCTGAAGAATTAGGACTTTTAGGCGCACAAGCTTTTGTTGAAAATCATCCTTGGGCAAATGATGTTGGCTTAGTACTGAACTTTGAAGCACGAGGTAGCGGTGGTTCTAGTTATATGTTGATGGAGACTAACGGGAAAAACAAAACATTATTAACTGAGTTTTTAAATGCAAACCCCAATTATCCAGCTGCCAACTCTTTAATGTATGGTGTATATAAAAAGCTTCCTAACGATACCGATTTAACTGTTTTTAGGGAAAAAGGGAATGTCAACGGATTTAATTTTGCCTTTATTGATGATCATTTTGACTATCACACCGAACAAGATTCCTACGAAAGGTTAAATAGAGAAACATTATTGCATCAAGCTGATTATTTTACCACTTCGTTAAACTATTTTGCAAATGCTGATTTAACGAACTTAAACAGTGACACTGATTACATTTATGTAAACTTTCCTTTTACTAAGTTACTAACATACCCGTTTTCTTGGGTGCTGCCAATGCTAATCATTGCCTTTTTGTTATTTATAGTGCTGGTTGTAGTAGGTATATACAAGAAGAAGATGACTGTAATAGGTCTTTTAAAAGGTTTTATTCCTTATATACTATCTTTAGTATTCTGCATCGCTATTTCATACGGGCTGTGGCAATTATTGTTGATTATCCATCCACAATATACAGATATACTTCATGGTTTTACTTATAACGGATATCAATACATTATTGCTTTTGTTCTTTTAAATCTTTGGATTCTTTTTAAGGTATATAATAAGCTAAAAGAAGCCAAAGCCATCGATTTACTAATTGCTCCCATAACTTTTGGATTGGTTATAAATGTTATAATTTACATGAATTTACCAGGAGCGGGTTTCTTTATTATTCCTGTTTTTGCTTCTTTATTCATTTTAGCAATATTACTGTTTATGAATATTAACAAAGCATCTAGAGCTGCATTATTTGCAATTATATCTATTCCTACAATTTATATGATTGCTCCTATGATTCAGTTATTTCCTGTAGCGCTAGGTTTAAAAACATTATTTATTTCAGCCATACTTTTAGTGTTTCTTTTCGGGTTGATGCTTCCTGTTTTTTATCAGGAAAAAACTAAAAACGGATGGCAAACATTAACTGGTTTTCTTGCGTTATTATTTTTTGGTTATGCAACTTTTGATAGTGGTTTTTCAATAGAAAAGAAAAAGCCTAACAGCTTAGTTTTTATTCAAAATTCTGACACTAACACCTCGTATTGGGCTAGTCATAATAAAACATTAGACGGATACACGAAACAATATTTTAATGATGAATCTAAACAAGGTGGTGCCGATTTAATGGCTGGAAAAAGTAAATACAATACTTCTTTTAATTATTACCAAAAAGCAGAAAATAAAAACATTCGTATTTCTAACATCAAGATTCATCAAGATACCATTATTAATAGCCAACGAAATGTTTCATTCACAATTACACCTACGCGAAACATTGATAAATATGAGTTGTACACAAATACCCAAATAGAGTTAACTAATTTTACTGTTAACGGAACTTTGTACGATAAAGGAAAAGCCTTTACGGCCGATAAAGGAACGCTATTAATTTATCAAATGGCAAATACTGATAAGGATTTGACTATTTCTTTTACAATTGATAAAAATACCCAACCTGATATTGTAATTAATGAAATATCTAATGATTTATTATCGCATCCTAAGTTTACTATACGACCTAGAAGTGAAATAATGATGCCAATGCCTTTTGTGGTTAACGATGCTATTATTTGTACTCGAAAACTTAAATTATAAACCAATAAAAGTTTTCTTACGCTATCTAAAAAAGCATTGTTTTTAGGGTAGTTATAAAAGACTTATACCTTTTTTGAAAAACACTTTGATGTTTTTGTAAAAACGTCAAGGTCTTTTTTGTAAGTCTTCTTAGTGTTTTGTTTTTTAATTAAAATTTTAAAGTGATATTTATTTGTAAACAATTTGTTTTAATTAATTCTAAATAAATTCATTAATGAAAAAAGAGAACCTAAAACTAAGTTTAGATTCTCTTTATAATATAATTTAAAATTGGTGTTCTTTATTCAAAAAAAGTAACAGCCCCATCTTTAATGTCGTACATAGCTCCAACAATCATGATTTCACCGTTGTTATGCATTTCAGCTAAAACTTCACTTTCGTTTAAAATTCGGTCGATAGTTAAATGTACATTCTTTTCGGCAACGTTATTTACAAACTCTATATTAGATGAGTTTCTTAAGCTTTCGTCTTTAGGTTCAGTGACAGCTTCAACAGCAGGTTTAATTTTACCTAACATGTTGGTTAAGTTACCTAACTGAGCATTGTCACAAGCTCCTTTAACAGCCCCACAACTAGTATGTCCTAACACAACGATTAATTTTGTGCCAGCTAATTTACAAGCAAACTCCATACTACCTAAAATATCTTCGTTTACAAAATTACCGGCAATTCTTGCGCTAAAAATATCACCTAAACCTTGATCAAAAACTAATTCGGCTGAAACTCTAGAATCAATACAACTTAAAATAGTAGCAAAAGGAAATTGCCCTTCTCTAGTATCGTTGACTTGCTCTAATAAATTACGATTAGCTTTTAAGTTATTTTGAAATCTTAAGTTTCCTTCTTTTAAATATTGTAATGACTTTTCAGGTGTCATAGTGGCTTGTGTTTCTTTAGTATGTGCTTTCATTATATTTTTTATAAGATTATTTATGTCGTTTTAAGAATTTACGAAGTTAAAAAGTTTATGCTGCTTTTGGCCTAAGTTTAAAAAACTTAATAAAACTTTCTGGGTTTTCTACAATACCACGTTCTGAAATAAGTTTAATATTAATATTTCTTTCTTTAGCTTTAAAAGCAAAGTCTTCTAAAATTTCGATAATGTCGTTATCTAAGTATCTAGTTTTTCTTACATCTAATTCTAAATGAGTGTTTTCAGGTAAGCTATCTAATTCTTTTAAAATAGCTCCTTTGTTAAAGAAAGTAACCTCTTCTGCAAGTGTCATTTTTATCTTGTGTATTCCGTTGCTTTTATCCTCAATATGTAAGAAGTGAGAGTTTTGGTAACTTTTTATCAAAATAACAAAAACACCGACAGCTAATCCTAAAGAAATTCCTGTAAGTAAATCAGTAAAAACAATACCTAAAACTGTTACAATAAAAGGAATGAACTGTTTCCATCCTAAAATAAACATTTGCTTAAATAAACTTGGTTTGGCTAATTTATAACCTACTACTAATAATATAGCTGCTAATACAGATAATGGAATTTTATTTAATAAAGTAGGTATTAGTATTACTGAAATTAATAAGAAGAAACCATGTATAATCGCAGACATTTTAGATTTACCTCCTGATTGAATATTTGCAGAACTTCTTACAATTACTTGAGTAATAGGTAGCCCTCCAATTATACCAGATAAAATATTTCCTGTTCCCTGTGCTAGTAATTCTCTGTTTGTTGGGGTTACATTTTTTTCAGGATCTAATTTGTCAGTAGCTTCAACACAAAGTAGCGTTTCTAAACTGGCTACTAGTGCAATTGTAAATGCGGTTACCCAAACTTCGTAGTTGGCAATAGCACTAAAATTAGGAAAGGTAAATTGCCCTAAGAAAGAATCAAAACTTTCAGGAATAGGTACGCTTACTAAATGAGATGCTTGTATTGCCAATGTTTCATTTCCTTGTGTTAGAGTAAAAAAGACAATTCCCATAACAACTGCTACTAATGGTCCTTGAATTAACTGAAATATTTTTCCTTTTTTACTTAAAACTCTATCCCAGAGAATTAATATTGCTAATCCAATAAAACCAATAATCATTGATCCTATAGTGATATTGTCAGTAATACTTAAAAGAGCTGAAAAAGTATTCTCTCCTGAAGGTTCAATAAAACTATCAGCGCCTTCTGGTTCAGCGTCATATCCGAAAAAATGAGGAATTTGCTTTAAGATAATAATAATACCAATACCAGTAAGCATTCCTTTAATTACAGATGATGGAAAATAATAGCCAATTACACCAGCCTTAAGAATACCAAAAAGAATTTGGATAATTCCACCTAGTACAACTGCAACTAAGAAGTTTTCATAACCACCTAAATTACCAATAGCAGTTAATACAATAGCAGCTAAACCAGCTGCAGGACCGCTAACTCCTATTTTAGAGCCACTCAAGGCACCTACTACAATACCTCCTACAATTCCTGCAATTACACCAGAAAAAAGAGGAGCTCCACTAGCCAAAGCAATACCTAAACATAAAGGTAAGGCAACAAAGAATACGACAATACTTGCGGGTAAGTCGCTTTTAATAGTTTTAAACATGATATATGTGTTTGTTAAACTCTAAATAAAATTTTAGAGTATGTTTTAATTTTAAAAATGATTGATTTATTAGCAATAGAAACTTAAAATATATCAAGGAAAGTAATAGTACTCTTACTGTACATTGAAATATTTTTCATTTTTTTAGCTAATCGCCTTATATGAGGTGGTTTACCTGTGTTATTATGCAATAAGTAATTCTGGAGGAGGGGTAAGAATTTTTGGATATTGTGAAACGTAGTTTTTAGACTGAAAACGAACGTTTTTCTTTTTTTGAATTTTCTTATATAAAAAAGAAGTGTAGTCTTCGTTAGGATGAGCTTTTAATTCAGCTACTTTAACGTGTTTAGTATTTTCTTCTTCTTCGCTAAGATTTAAAAATATAGTAATATCTTGATCTTTATCAACTAACGTAATAATCGAGGGCGTAATAATTATGCCTGTGAATAAGACGATGAAAAAGATGGCTATTTTGGATTTCAAGATACTTTTTTATTTGTTCACTGGTAAAAGTAATTAAATTTTTGAAGAAAAATGTTATAGTTCTTTTAAAGTTTTAGTTTTTACCCATCCAATTTTACCGTCAGTTAACTTTAATTTTTTCCAATTATCTACAGAGTCTAATATATTAACTTTAGTTCCTTCGTGTAGTGTAAAAATCTCATTAGAATTATTAGTAGGTTCATTTTTAACAGAAACTTCTTCGCTATAAATAATGGCCTCAATATTGTTTTGGGCTTGGTTATATTGAATGTATGTTATAGCTAAAGAGGATGTTAGAAATAGAAATGAGATAATACTAGTTGTAAAGTAGGTTCTTTTTTTACTTGGAGTATAAGAAAAATAAAACAGTAAAAATAAAATAGAAGCCATAAAAGAAAATACAACAGTAATTACAGCCCACGTATTATAAGTAAACTTTTGTAAATAGTTTTCATTAAGCTTTTGAAATACTGATTTTGGCAATGCCTCAACTCTATCAAGAGTTAAACGTTTTGCTATAACTAAGTTGTTTTTTGCATCCTCGTTTAAAGGGTTTAACTGTAATGCTTTTTCGTAATTATAAATAGTAGGAGCTATTTTATTGAGTTTATAGTAACAGTTAGCTAAGTTGTAATAAACTTCAGATGAAGCTAGGTTTTCATTTTCTATTTGCTCATATAATTTAATAGCTTCTTCGTACTTTCCTTCTTTATATAAAGAATTAGCACTTAAAAATAAATCATTGGCATTTTGTGCCAACATACTAATTGACACAAATAAGAATAAATATATAACTAAATTTCTCATTATAACTGTCTGTCTAATTGCGTTATTACTTGTTTTGCTTTTTCATATTCTTCCTTCATTTGTGTATTGGTAATTGGAGTATATCTAGCAAAATCACAATTGTTAAATACTTCAATAAAGTTGCTAATGGTTTCTTTGCTAACATTTTTATTTGCTAGTAAATCAGTAATTTTTTCACGACTTATATCAGAAGTTTCTACGCCTAGTTTAGCCTTCAAGTAATTATGTAAAGCTCTTTCTAAGGCTTCATAAAAAGCTTCTTTATTTCCTAATTGTTTTTGTGCTTCCGATAAGTATTTCTTGGCGAGTTTGTCAGCCTTTCGTAGCTTGTTTCCTAGCACATCACTATTACGTTCTTCTCTCTTTTTCTGAATAATAATTCCAATAGGAATTGTTAAAATAGGAAGCAACAAAAGAATATAAAATAATGTAGATTTAAAGAAATCTTCAGTTTTTATAGGTTGTAAGTTAGTAGATGTTTGGATGTATCTGAAATCGCTACCCGTAACTTTTACGTCTTGTTTAGCAACTGCATTAGTATCTGAATCTGTCGGAATTTCTTTTCCTTCCAAAACATCAACATATAAATCATCTGTAGTGATGGTTTGATACACTTTTTCTTTTGGGTTAAAGTAAGAAAAGCTAGTTTTTGGAATTCTATATTTTCCTTTGAATTCCGGAACAACAGTGTAATTATCTGTAATGGATCCAGATAGTCCTGTTCCAGTAATACGAACGCTTTCTTTTCTTTCTGGTTGATAAACCTCTAGTTCTTTAGGGGTTTCAATTTTTGGGAGTTCAAAAAGTTTTAAATTTCCTTTTCCTTTCACAGAAACCTTAATTTGCGATGATTCGTTAGCCTTTAAGGTATTCTTGCTTAAAGAAACATCGAATGAAAACTGACCAACAGCACCAGTAAAGTCTTTTGGTTTGTTATTCATAGGTAAGGCCTGAGCATTAACTATTTTCTTCGCAGAAGAGAATTCTTTACGGACTTGACGTGTAATTACGTTTCCAAAAAAGTCAGCTCTTCCAGTAGGAACTGCTACAACAATATCCATCTTCATAGGGTCTATTGTTAGCTTACCAGATGTTGTTGGAATTAATAAAGCTTTGTGTAATACAGCATAACGATATTGCTCTCCATTGTATGTTCCAGTTTTAACAGGCATTCCGTTACGTTTAATTTCTTGGTTCCAGAAACCATTGTATTGTGGAGCTTCTGTTATGGCATTATCGTAAATTCCAACATTATCGCTAAAATATAATCGATATTCTACATAAATACCTTCACCAACATAAGGTTGAGATTTGGAAACTTCAGCAACTAAATGAATGTTCTGTTCTGCAATGTAATTAGGATCGTTCGGGTTTTTAGGGATGTCTACAGCATCTAGAACGATAACTTTTATAGGGTTAGAGGTGAGTGTCTTTCCATCAATTTCAATACTCGCAGAAGGAATGTTAAATTCTCCTTTTCTCTTAGGTTGTAAAATGTAAGTGTATGATTGATTAAAGGAAACCTTACCGTTAATCCAAGATTGACTTACTGATTGACTAGGACCACCAACTATTTTAAAGTTTGTGAAGCTTGGTGCTTTGAAATTATCGGCTCCTTGTTTGTTTATTGAAAACTCAATACGTAATCGTTGGTTTACACCTAACTTATTTTTACTAACGGTGGCCGTTAATGCAGCATCTTGTGCATGAATGGTAAATGTTATAAAACTAACTAATAACGATATGTATATTTTTAACTTCATGTTAATTTTCAAAATTGTCTAAAAATAAATAAGATTTTAAAAACTGTAAAATTACCAGTCTTTTTCTTGTTTTACTTTTCTTCCTTTTGATTTTTTCGCATTCATTTTTTTCTGCGTCTTGTTTTCCTCATTGTTTAAACTCTCTAACAATTGTTTCATTTGTTCAGGAGTCATCTTACCTTGTTGAGGTTTAGGTTTTTGATTTTGTTTGTCTTTTTGGTCTTGATTAGGTTTTTGTTGATCTTTTTGATCGTCATTTTTCTGATCTTTTTGATCATCTTTTTTATCCTTATCGTCTCCTTTTTGATCTTTATTTTTATCGTTTTGTTTGTCTTTGTCGTTTTTTTTCTGCTGATCTTTCTGATCTTTATTTTTTTCGTCTTTATTTTTATCCTTGTTATCCTTTTGATTTTGTTGTTGCTTTTTAGCTTCTTTTTGAGCAACAGCTAAATTATAACGTGTTTCATCGTCATTTGGGTTTCTACGTAAGGAATTTTTAAAAGCTTCAACTGCTTGTTCATACTGTTTTTGCTCCATCATTGCGTTACCAATGTTATGATATGCTTCAGCCTGAGCCATCTTGTCTTTTGAAGTTTCAGTGGTTACTTTAAACTGTTCTACAGCTTCTTTGTATTTCTTTTCTTGGTATAAAGTATTACCAAAATTATAACTTGCTTTTTCATACTTACTATTCTTACCTAAAGCTTTTCGGTAGGCAATAGCAGCATCACTATATTTTTCTTTGTTATATAATTTGTTGCCTTCTCTTAATAAAGCACGTGCTTCACGTTGTAATTTCAACGTGTCTTGTTGTGCGTTTACCACTGCGGAAGTGATAAAAGCTAGAATAAATATAAATTGCTGTAAACTTTTCATACTACATATTAAGATTCTTCGTTAAATAAATCTACTTTCTTCAACCATTTGGTTTTCTTATCAAACAAAAACATATCTAGAATCAAAAACAATAGTCCAATACCTACAAACCATTGAAATTGGTCTTTATAATCAGAAAACTGTTTTGTTTCAAATTCATTTTTTTGTGCGTTTCCAATAATCTTTTCAATGGCTTCTACTGGATTTTCAGTTTTATTACCATCAAAATATTGTCCATCAGAAGCATCAGCAATTCCTTGTAAAACATCAGGTTTTCTTTGGGTAATTACTGTTTCTCCCATTCTGTCTTTTTTATAACCAATAAGCGCGCCATTTAATTTAATAGGAATTGGACCTCCTTTTTCGGTTCCTACACCTACGGTATATACTTTAACACCTTCGTTAGCGATGTTTTGGGCAACTTGTTTAGTTTCATCTTGATGATCTTCACCATCTGAAATAATTATTAAAAAACGATTTGTTTGTTCGTCGTTATCATAATAAGTATTTGCCAAATTTAAAGCTTCATTAATGGCTGTACCTTGACTCGAAACCATGTCTGGGTTTGCGTTTTGCAAAAACATTTTTGCAGCAGCATGGTCGGTAGTAATAGGAAGTAGAGGGTAAGCATTACCGGCATAGATAATAATACCAACTCTATCACTGCCTAACTTATCAATAGTTTTAGATATAATTTGTTTTGCTTTTTCTAATCTATTAGGTGCAATATCTTCTGCTAACATACTCTTAGAAACGTCTAAAGCAAACACCACATCAACACCTTCTCTTTTCACAGTTTTTAGTTTTGTTCCCATTTTAGGATTAACTAATGATAGAATTAAAAATGATAATCCTACCAAAAAGAAAACAAGTTTTAGTACCGATTTAAAGGTTGATGTATTTGGTGCTATTTTAGATAAAAGCAACGGGTTAGCAAACTTTTTTTGAGTTCGTTTTTTCCACCATAAAACTAATAGGAAAACCACAATTATTACAGGAATAATTGCAAAAAGATAAAAATATATTGGTTCTTCTAGTTTGTACATCTTGCTTAAATAAAACTTTTAAATAACGTGTTTTTTAGGGTGAATTCTAAGAGTAAAAATATCCCTGCTAAGAAAACTAAAAAACGATATTTTTCAGAGTAATTATAATACTTGAACTCTTCGATTTTAGTTTTTTCTAACTTGTCAATCTCGTCATAAATTTCTTTTAACTTAGTGTTATTAGTTGCTCTAAAATATTTACCACTAGTTTCGCTGGCAATGTGCTTTAGCAAATCTTCGTCAATTTCAACAGGTTGATTTTTAAATGAAATTTTTCCTGTTCTTGGGTCTTTAGCCCATGGAAAAGGAGCCATCCCGTTAGTTCCAATTCCGATAGTATAAACCTTAATTCCGTTTCCTTTTGCTAAATCAGTAGCTGTTTTAGGATCAACAAAACCAGCATTGTTTACACCGTCTGTCAATAAGATAATAACTTTACTTTTGGCTTTACTATCTTTTAGTCTATTAACAGCAGAACCTAAGCCCATTCCAATAGCAGTTCCACCCTCTAACTGTCCCCATTTAATTTCTGAAATGGTTCTTTTTACAATAGATTTATCACTGGTAATTGGAGTTTGTGTAAAACTTTCTCCTGCATATACTACGATACCAATACGATCATTAGGGCGTCGGTTTATAAAATCGGTAGCTACTCTTTTTAAGGCCTCTAATCGGTTTGGTTTAAGGTCTTTTGCTAGCATACTAGCCGAAACATCAACAGCCATTACGATATCAATACCTCTATTTGTTTTTGTTTTCTTACTAACAGCTACATTTCTAGGGCGTGCTAAAGCAACTATTAAGCAGGTTAATGCCAGTAGTCTTAAGAGTGGCAGTATGGGTTTGAGTTTGGGTAAAATAGAGCCTTGTATTTTAAAACCTTTAGTACTTGGCATTTTAAGTTGAGCACCATTTTTTTTTCGAGTATAAAAACTCCAAAAAGCTAATAAAGGAATTAATACTAGCAACCATAAAAACTCGGGACTATGAAACTCGAAATTATTCCACTTCATCATCTTCTTCTTGTTTTTTAGGTTTTAAATTATCTATAATAAGCTTTGCGTCTTTTCGGTCTTCCTCTATTTCGTGAGATAAAGGTTTTGATTTCGCAAATTTTACTAAGTCAGATTCTTGTAAAAGACCTTTTAATTTATCAATAATTTCTCTCGAAGTTTCTATTGACTTTGTGTCATTGAAGTCTTTTAAAACGTCAATTAATTCATCAGTAGTGCTTTCTAGGGCTGGAATATGTAGCTCTCGTTCAATATAACCTCTTACAATGTCTGTTAATTCACTATAATATTTTTTAATCTGATTATTTTGCCATAATAGTTTTTTGTCCAGTTCCTCCAGTTTTTGCATAGCTTCTTCATAAGGAGGTAATAAAGGGATAATAACTTTTTCTTCTTGTTCTTTTTTCTTTTTGAAAACAAAGAAATAAAGTAATAACACTATGACAAGAATAGCTATTATGATCCACCAAATGTATTGTTTGAAATCATCAAGCTGATAAGGTTCTCCTTTAATTCCCTTAATTGGAAATTTTTTAACCTTTGTAGTGTCGATAGGAACAGTAGCTACATTAACCAATAAACTATCGGTTAAATAAGCTTGATTTCTAATAAATATTTGTTGTTGAGGAATGTAAAATGCACCACTATCAAACCCTGTTAAAATGTATTTTCGAATGAGCTTGTTTTCAATAGTGTCAATTTTTAATGTATCAATAACTTCCAATCCTTTTAAGTTTTCTAGTTTTGGAATGATAACATTCTCAGTTTCGTCAACAGATATTTTATATTGAAACTGCTCACCAATTCTAATATTTGTGGTGTCAATTTCTGCTTTTACCTGAGGTTGTTGTGCAAAGGCAAAAGAAGTTAAAAACAAGCATATGTAAAGTAGTTTGTGTTTCATTGTTTGTTCTTATCCTTTTCGTTTAAAATAACCTAATAGCTTTCGTACATAACTTTCGTCAACTCTAGTGTTGATAGTTCCTGCACCACTCTTGGTAAAAGTGGTTTCAAAATAATTAGACAAACGTAAAGCATTTGCCTTGTAATGAGTTCTAACAGATTTAGAACTAGTGTTAACTAGCTGTGTTTTTCCTGTTTCAGCATCTATCATAGGAACCATTCCTAAATTAGGAATTTCTTCATCATGTTTGTCATATACACGAATACCAGTAACATCATGTTTATTACCAACAATTTTTAGTGTACGCTCGTAATTATCATCCATAAAGTCAGAAAGCATAAAAACAATTGCTTTCTTTTTCATGATGTTGGATAAAAATTTGAGAGCTTCACTAATATTGGTTTGTCTACTTTTTGGTTGAAATTCAATAAGCTCACGAATAATTCGTAATACGTGACTTTTTCCTTTTTTAGGAGGAATGTATAGTTCAACTTGATCAGAGAACAGGATTAAACCAACTTTATCGTTGTTTTGAATTGCAGAAAAGGCTAGTGTTGCGGCAATTTCTGTTACGGTATCTTTTTTAAATTGTTCAGAAGTACCAAAAAATTCAGAGCCAGAAATATCGACTACCAACATCATGGTAAGCTCACGCTCTTCCTCAAAAACTTTTACATAGGGTTCGTTATAGCGAGCAGTTACATTCCAGTCAATTGCTCTAATATCATCTCCGTATTGATATTGACGTACTTCAGAGAAAGTCATACCTCTACCTTTAAAGGTTGAGTGGTATTCTCCTCCAAAAATATGATTAGACAACCTACGTGTCTTTATTTCTATTTTTCGAACTTTTTTTAGTAACTCTTTTGTATCCATGTTTTCAATTGTCAGTTAACAGTTATCAATAATCAGTAAAGTATTTTTGGCTGATAATTGCTCATTGATAATTGATTAAGGCACTTGTACTTCGTTAATAATAGAGTTAATAATATCTATTGAAGTAATATTTTCAGCTTCAGCTTCGTAAGTAATACCAATTCTATGACGTAACACATCGTTTACGACTGCTCGAACATCTTCAGGAATCACATATCCTCTTCGTTTAATAAAGGCGTAGCATTTTGCAGCTTTAGCCAATGCAATACTACCACGTGGAGAAGATCCAAAGCTAATAAGAGGTTTTAATTTTTCTAAATTATATTTTTCAGGGTAACGAGTTGCGAAAATAATATCCAAGATGTATTTTTCTATTTTTTCATCCATATAAACTTCGTTAACTACATTACGAGCTTTAATGATTTGTTCTATTGAAATTACAGGATTTACTTTTTGAAAGCCACCGTTTAAGTTTTGACGCATAATAAGTTGTTCGTCTTGTAATTTTGGATAATCAATTACAGTTTTTAGCATAAAACGGTCTACTTGTGCCTCAGGAAGTGGGTATGTTCCTTCTTGTTCTACCGGGTTTTGAGTAGCCATTACCAAGAATGGTTCATCCAATTTAAAAGTTTCATCTCCAATGGTAATTTGACGCTCTTGCATAGCTTCTAGTAAGGCAGACTGTACTTTAGCAGGAGCACGGTTAATCTCATCGGCTAGTACAAAATTGGCAAAAATTGGTCCTTTTTTAATAGAAAAATCGTTTTCTTTTACATTGTATATCATAGTACCTACTACATCGGCAGGTAATAAATCTGGAGTAAATTGAACGCGACTAAAACTTCCGTCAACAGCTTTAGAAAGTGTGTTAATAGCTAAGGTTTTTGCTAAACCAGGTACACCTTCTAATAAAATATGTCCATTTCCTAAAAGACCGATGAGTAATCGTTCAATCATGTATTTCTGACCTACAATTACTTTGTTCATTTCTGTAGTTAACAAGTCTACAAAAGCACTTTCTCTTTCTATTTTTTCATTGATGGCTCTTACGTCTATATCCATAGTAATTGAAATAAATTAGAATTTTTATGAAACAAAGCTACAATAATAGTGTTTTTTTAGTTGTTAAAAGTTGGTTAAACCTTGTATTTACAAGCTAAAAGGTGTGGTTCTTTAAAGTTAAGTTTTTGACTATGTGTTTTATGTGTTTGAAAATAAGTTGTTTATAATTTGTTTTTATGAATAAAAAAAATGAAATTTAACTTCTACTAACTTTAAACTTAAATTTTATGAAGAAAATGTCTTTTAGCAAAACGTTGCTAATTAACGCACTTATTTTTCTGTTTTCTGGTTTTGTTTACGGGCAAACAATAAAAGGAAAAATTGTGGATGTAAATGGAGAAAGTATTCCTTTTGCAAATATTATAGAGAAAGGAACAACAAATGGTACCACTTCTAATGAGAATGGTGAATTTAGTTTAAATATAAAAAAACTACCAGCAGTAGTAACAATATCTTCCTTAGGGTTTGTTACAGTAGAAAGAAATATTGCAGATACGAATACTTTTTTACAGGTAACACTACGAGAAGATTCTGATGTTTTAGAAGAAGTAGTGATTTCGGGGTTAGCAACTACAACGAAAAGATCTAATTTAGCGAACACAGTTTCGACAATTTCAGCTGCTGAATTAACACAAGTCACATCACAATCGGGTTTTGATAGTGCATTATCAGGAAAGTTCACTGGAGCAGAGATAAAAGCGAATTCAGGGGCTCCAGGGGGAGGAATTTCTATGAGATTAAGAGGTGTTACTTCTATTTTTGGAGATCAACAACCGTTATTTGTGGTAGATGGTGTGTATGTTGATAACTCATCAATTTCTTCTGGAAATAACATTGTAAGTGAAGCTGCTGGAGGTGGTAATCCTTCATCAAATCAGGATGACGCTTCTAATAGGATTGCAGATATTGACCCTGAAGATATAGAGACTGTAGAAATACTGAAAGGTGCCTCAGCGGCAGCTCTCTACGGATCAAGAGCGGCAGGAGGTGTTGTTATTATTACAACAAAAAGAGGTAAAGAAGGTAAACCTAGAGTATCCTTTTCACAAACTGTAGGTTTGAGAAGTCCAACAAGGTTATTAGGTTTAAGAGACTGGGATGATTCAGAGATTGTTGCTTTAGGAGGGCCAGCGAATGCAAAACTAAGAGACTATGAAGCAGAGCTATTTGATCATACTAGAATTTCTACAACAACAAGGTTTACAACATCAGGAGGTTCAGAAAGAAGCGATTACTTTTTTGGAGTAACTTATAAAGATGAACCTGGATTAGTTGAAAATACAGGCTATGAAAAAGCAGCGGCTCGTTTAAATATAGGTCAAAAATTTACAGATTGGTTAGATTTATATGTCACGTCAAATTATATAAGCTCTCAAGCAGATAGAGGTTTTTTTAATAACGGTAATGCCAATAGAACTATAGGGTACGCCCTAGCTTTTACTTATCCATGGGAAAACTTATCTCCTACAGATGGAGTCTATCCTTTTGGAGGTGCTGGTTCAAATGTATTAGAAACAATAGCACTAACTACTAATAGAGAAAACGTAAATAGGTTTATTGGTAGTGCTAAGTCTAATATCAAAATTCTTAACGGAGAAAAAAATAGACTTAAGTTGGTGCTTGAAGCGGGGTTTGATCAATACACACTTCGTACAACAAGTATTTTCCCTAGAGAGTTAACTTATTTTAGAGATAGATCTACTTTAAAAGGAGCTTCAATATCTGGAACGACGAGAAATACTAATTATAACCTGTCTGCCTTTTTAGTTCATAATTTAAGTTTAGATAATGGGTTACAGTTCACAACTCAAACAGGAACCTTTTTTCAAGATTTTGACCGTAACACTGTTATTAGTGTAGGAACAGGTTTCAATACCTCATTAACAAGTTTATCGTTGGCAGAAAATTTATCGTCTCAGCAAGTTGTTAGGCTTCAGAGAGATACAGGTTTTTTTGTGCAGGAAGAAATAAATTATGACGATAAAATAATTGGTACTATTGGTATTAGAGGAGATAAGTCAACCAATAATGGTATTTCAGATAAGATGTATTATTACCCTAAAGCAAACTTAGCAATTAATTTACATAAGTTTAGTTTTTGGAATATAAAAGAAATTACTAGCTTAAAACCTAGGATTGCCTATGGAGAAGCTGGAAGATTCCCTAACTTTAATGATCAATTTACTTTGGCTGCACCACAATTTATAGGAGGTGTCTCTGGTTTTGCTCCTGGAACTTTTAAAGGAGACCCTACCATAGGGCCAGAACGTCAAAAAGAATTAGAATATGGATTAGATTTAGGTTTGTTTGATAATAGGTTTACATTAGAAGCTACGGTATACAACAAAAAAATAAGCGATCTACTTATTCAGGAAAATTTTCCAACATCATCTGGTTTTACTAGAAAAATTAAAAATGGAGGAGAGCTTGAGAATACAGGTATAGAATTAGGTTTAAATGCGAACTTTATTGAAAAAGAAGATTTTTCTTGGAATGCAAACTTTAAATGGTGGAAAAACAAATCTAAAATTAATAAGTTAGACGTTCCTGCCTTTACAGAAGGAGGTTTTGCAGCTTTCTTAGGAACTTTTTTAATACAAGAGGGTAAGAGTGCTACGCAAATTGTAGGGACTTATCCTAGCGGACTTACTCCAGAAGAAATAGCTGTAATTGATCCTGATGGAGATGGATTTGCTGTTTATGGTAATGCAGAACCAGATTTTCAAATGTCATGGCAAAACAACATACGTTATAAAAACTTCGATTTATCATTTTTATGGCACTGGAAAAAAGGAGGAGACGGTATTAATTTAACAACTTTTTTATATGATAATGCTGGAACTACATGGGATTTTGATGATACTGATTTAGACCCAACAGGTACGCTTACCAATGGGCCTTATAGACTGGGGCAGATAGGAATAGGAAATACAGCACCATTAGTAGAAGATGCGGGTTATCTTCGGTTAAGAGAAGTAGGTCTTTTTTATACATTTGATGAAGGAGTGTTTAAAGGAGTAGAAAAAGTTAAAGTAGGGATATCTGGTAGAAACTTAATCAATATTTTTGATTATAATAGTTATGATCCTGAAGCATCGAACTTTGGAAATAATGTATTAGCTAATAATGTTGAGGTTACTCCATATCCTGCATCTAAATTTGTTAATTTTCATCTAAAAGTTAACTTTTAATCTCCTAAAATAAATTATCATGAAAAATATATTCTATAAATTAATATTAATCGTTTTTATTCCTTTTATTCAAAGTTGTGAATTAGAGGAGTTGCCTAATCAAAATGCTCCTACATTAGACTCTTATGTAGATGGAGCATCTGCGGCCGATGTAGAAGCTTTGGCTGTAGGTTTGGAAGCTGTAATGAGAAATGATTTAGACTTTCATTATGAAACGGTAGCTTATTTAGCAAGAGAGTACTATGATTTGTCTAAAGCAGACCCAAGATATACAGGAGAGATTTTAAAAGGACCTTTAGATAATAACGGATTTTTAACAACCCGTTCTTTTGCGGCTTGGTATAGAATTGTTAAAGCAGCAAATGTTTTAATTACCGCTGTAGAAAACTCAAATGCAGGGTTTTCTGAGGAAGAAAAAAACTCTTATTATGGATATGCTAAGACAATAAAGGCATACGCTCTTTTAATGGTAGCAAACAGGCAATATACAAATGGAATTAGATTAGATGTAGAAGATCCAGATAACCTAGGCCCTTTTGTAGGTTATGATGAAGCTTTAGTTGCAATAAAAAATTTATTAAATGAAGCTAAAAGCGATTTAGAAGCGTCATCTAGTAATTTTCTATTTCTTTTTAGCTCAGGGTATAATGATTTAAAGCCTATGGATCCATCAGATTCAAGTAAGAAGCTACCTCTCTTACCAAGCGGTTTTTTAAAGTTTAATAGGGCAATTGCTGCACGAGTTGCACTGTATCAAAATAATATGTCAGAAGTATTATCAATGTTGAATGATTCTTTTTTAGATTTAAATGGCACTATGTCATTTGGGGTATCTCATATTTTTGGATTGACAGGCAATGATATTAAGAATGACTTATTTTATGTATTACAAACAGGGAATAATTTTGTAATTCATAATTCGTGGATTACAGATGCAGAATCTGGAGATAATCGTGTTTCTAGTAAGTCTATACAGTTAAGTGAACCTGCCTCTTTTGATGGGCTTACAGGGACGCATCAAATCTCTGTGTATAAAAGCAATACAGATCCTGTGTATCTTGTCAGGAATGAAGAACTGATTTTGATGTATGCTGAAGCTAATATAGGTACAAACAATGCAGAGGCTATTACTGCTATCAATATTGTTAGAAATGCTGCTGGTTTGCTAGATTACTCTGGAGGTACTTCAGATAGCGAGTTAGTAGAAGAAGTTTTAAAACAAAGAAGATACTCTTTACTAGGGGAGGGACATCGATGGATTGATTTAAGGCGTTTAAATAGATTGAATTCGACCTATATCCCACTAGATAGATCAGGAGATAATATTATTGATGCCTTTCCAACACCATTTAGTGAGAATGCTAATTAACAATATAGTTTGTTTTTAATTGTGATATTTGATAATGAAAAGGCACCTTATTAAGGTGTCTTTTTTTATGAGCTATTTCTTCATTTATAAAAAATAATAAATAGGATGTAAATTCAATTACCAAAAAAGTTATGTGTTTATATCCAACTATTTTATAAAAAGTGTTCGTGTGATGGATTAAAATAGTAGTAAAAGATAACAAATGTTTTTAAAAGAAATTAGGGTGAAGAAATTCTAAATATATGATAGTTTTAAGAAGGTTGAATTTTTATTGAAATACATAGGTTTCTTATTGGTTTTAATGAATATTCTTTTTTTCTTAATGTGTTGTGAATGATTTATTTATATATATTCTTGTTACGAGTTGTAAATATTAGTATGTTTATAGTAAATTAACTTTTTTAACATAAAAAAATAAAATAAATACAGTTATGAAGCAAAAAATAAAACTACTTGTTTGTGTTTTATTGATGTCGGTTACATCAATAATTGGTCAAACGATAAAAGGAAAAATTACAGATACTAATGGAATAGGTTTGCCTTTTGTAAACGTAATAGAAAAAGGAACTACTAATGGTATAACTACTGATGATAATGGAGAATATTTTTTAAAAGTAAGTAAATTACCTGCTACTGTTATAGTTTCTTCAGTGGGCTTTAGAACGAAAGAATTAATAGTTACAGATGATTCTTATCTTACAATTGTAATTGAAGAATCAAGTGAGTCTTTAGAAGAGGTAGTAATTGTAGGTTCTCGTAATAAAGGAAGGGTCGCAATAGATTCTCCCGTGGCTATTGATGTGTTAGATGTTTCCAAACTAACAGAGTCAGCACCACAAGTTACAGTGACAGAAATTTTAAATTATGCAGCTCCCTCTTTTAACTCTAATCCTCAATCAATTTCAGATGGTACAGATCATATTGCGCCAGCAGCATTAAGAGGATTAGGTCCAGATCAAGTGTTAGTGTTAATTAATGGGAAGAGGCGTCACAAAACAGCTTTAGTAAATGTAAATGGTACTTTTGGTAGAGGTTCAGTGGGTACAGATATGACAACAATTCCTTCAATGGCTATTGAAAGAATAGAAATTCTTAGAGATGGTGCTGCCGCTCAATACGGTTCTGATGCTATTGCAGGAATCATAAATATTGTCCTAAAAAAATCTACAAATAAGTTAGAAGTTAACCTAACAACAGGTGCTAATTTTACAAGTGAAAGTAGTCCAGAAAGAGAGGTAGACGGAGAAAAATTAAACTTGGGATTAAATTATGGGGTGCCAATTGGTAAAGATGGTGGGTTTATAAATTTTACTGGAAACTTTGATTTTAGAGGATGGACTAATAGAATGCAAGAATGGGAAGGTTCAATATTTAATGCATATAACTCTATTGAAAGAGTTGCAGCTGCAGATGGGTATAATGTTTCAAATCTATTAGATGATGATTTAGATGATATTTTTAATTATGCTGGTGATGCGGGTATTACATTAAGTGGTACTGAAACAAAAGAAGAGTTGCGAACAATTCTAGGAGCTGATGTTACTGAAGCAGAATTGTTAGCTCGTGGCTTAAAAAGAAGTGATTTTAATATGAGAGTTGGGCAATCTAAGGTAAGAGGAGCGCAATTTTTTGCGAACATGGAAATCCCGTTAGGAAATGAAACGTTTATTTATGGTAATGCTGGCTTAAGTTATAAAAATGGTAATGCGGCAGGTTTTTATAGGTTGCCAAATCAATCTAGAGCATACACTCCAGCATATATGAATGGATTCTTACCAGAAATAAATTCTAACATTCAAGACAAATCGTATGCGGTTGGAATAAAAGGAAAGTTAGGTGATTGGAATGTAGATTTTTCAAATACATTTGGTAGAAATGAATTTAGCTATTTGATAAGCAATTCAAGTAATGCATCTTTAGGTAATTCAACGCCTTTTGAAGCGAATTCAGGTGGGTTTTATTCAAGTGAAAACACAACAAATATTGATCTTAGTAAGTTTTACGAAGACGTAATGTCTGGTTTAAATATAGCTTTTGGTGCTGAATATCGTTTAGAAAATTATGGTATCGTAGCAGGAGAGGAAGCATCCTACGCGCAATACAATACATTAGGTAATGTACATGATCCGACAGACCCTAACTCAATGGTTCCTGAAGATTTTTTTGGTAACTCAAGACCAGGGGGTATTCAAGTGTTTCCCGGATTTAAACCAGAAAATGAAGTAAACTCATTTAGAAATTCTATAGCTGGTTACATAGATGTAGAAGCAGATGTTACAGAGTCTTTTTTATTAAGTGGAGCTGTACGTTATGAGAATTTCTCAGATTTTGGAGGTACTTTAAATGTAAAAGTAGCATCTAGGGTAAAAGCTTCTAAAAACTTTAATTTAAGAGCTAGTTTACAAACAGGGTTTAGAGCACCATCATTACATCAAATATCTTACAGTTCAACCAGTACCTTGTTTGTAGATGGTATACCAAATGAAGTTGGGGTGTTTTCAAACACTTCGAGAGTTGCAAGGATTTTAGGAATAGGTAAATTAAAAGAAGAAACTTCTTTTGGGTTTTCGGCAGGATTTACAGCAAAAGTGCCAAGTGCAAACTTAAAGTTTACAGTTGATGGATATATAATAAATATTGATGACAGAGTAATATTAACAGGAAGTTTTGATGATAATGGAGACGCTGAGTTAGAAAGATTGTTCCAACAAGCAAATGCTACACAAGCAGCATTTTTTGCAAATGCTGTAGATACTCAAACAAAAGGAGTAGATATTGTTGTAGATCACAAAGCAGATCTTTCTGATAATATGAAGTTAACTAATACTTTAGCATTTACATTTTCGAAAACGAATGTAGAAGGAGTGAATATTCCAACTGCTATAGAAAACGCTGGATTGTCTGATGTTTATTTTGACCCAACAAGTAGAATTTATTTAGAGTCCGCAGTTCCTACAACAAAAGGGAATTTATCACATAATTTAAGTGTTAATGATAAATGGAATATCTTTTTAAGAAACAGTTATTTTGGAGAAGTTGAAGAAGCAACTAATAATGACAGTCCTAATGTAGATACAACATTTGGAGGAAAAGTATTAACAGACCTTTCTTTTGGGTATAATTTTAATAAGACTCTAAGTTTAACATTAGGAGCAAATAATTTATTTGATGTTTATCCAGATGAGAACGATCCTGCTTTTAGGTCTAGTGGACGTTTTATCTACTCAAGACGTTCTGTACAGTTCGGAACTAATGGTAGGCATTTGTTTGCTAGATTACGTTTTGTATTAGATTAATACTAGGATAAACCATAAAAAAAGCACCTTTTCGAGGTGTTTTTTTATGAGTTATATTTTTTTAAAACTAACTTATCATTCTCAAAAACAGCATAGGTATAATACTGAATCCAATCACCAGTGTTAAGGTAAACACTGTTGTCTTTAAGTTGAATTTCTAGAGGAAGATGCCTATGTCCAAAAACAAAATAATCGTGGTGTTTAGTTTCTAGTTTGCGCTTACAATACTGTACTAACCACTCATTATCTTCACCTAAAAATTTAGCATCTTCATCACCAGAAATCAGTTTGTTTTTTACGGACATATATTGTCCTAATTGCACACCTAAATCTGGATGCAACCAACGAAACATCCATTGAAATAGCGGAAATGTAAACACTTTTTTCATGCGTTTATATCCTTTATCCCCAGGTCCTAATCCATCACCATGACCAATTAAAAACAATTTATCGTTGATTTTAAATTCTTGAGGAGAATGATACACAGGAATATTTAATTCTTTTTCAAAATAATCACGCATCCATAAGTCGTGGTTCCCAACAAAAAAGTAAATCGGGATACCACTATCTTTTAGTTCAGCAAGTTTACCTAAAACGCGAACAAAGCCTTTAGGAACGACAGTTTTATATTCAAACCAAAAATCGAATAAATCACCTAAAATAAAGATAGCCTCAGCATCTTTTTTAACTTCGTTTAACCATGCAACAAATTTTTGTTCACGAGGAAAACTAGCCTCAGAAGTTGGAGCTCCTAAATGTTGATCGGAAGCAAAATAGACTTTTTTATTCTCAGAAGTGTTGATTGAAATCAAATCGTAAATTTTGGTAAAAATAAGTATTTTACTTAGAGTTAGCACAAACAAATTTTGGCTACATTTGTTTAAGAACTTACATGAATCCACGTATATGAATCCGTTTGATGATACTTACTTTATGAAAAAAGCCTTACAAGAAGCAGAGTTAGCTTTTGATAAAGGAGAAGTTCCTGTAGGTGCAGTAATCGTTTTTAATAATCAAATTATTGCTAGAGCGCATAATTTAACTGAGCTGTTAAACGATGTTACAGCGCATGCCGAAATGCAAGCTTTTACTGCAGCAGCAGATTTTTTAGGTGGGAAATATTTAAAAGATTGCACGTTGTATGTTACGTTAGAACCTTGCCAGATGTGTGCTGGAGCGAGTTACTGGACGCAAATAGGCAAAATAGTATACGGAGCAAGTGAACCAAAACTTGGTTTTAGTGTATTGAAAACAAAACTACATCCAAAAACAAAGGTAATATCAGGGGTTTTAGAAGAGGAATGCGGTTTTTTGTTGAAGAAGTTTTTTATTGAAAAACGGAACTTAAATTGACGATAATCATTCCGAACTTGTTTCGGAATTTCATTATGAGAAGTTGAAATTAAGTTTAACTAAAGAACTTAAAATAATGTTTGTTGTTTTGCTCCGCTTTCGTGCTCCAATAGCCATTTTTTACGCCAAACACCGCCTGCATACCCTGTTAACGAGCCATCAGAACCTACAACTCTGTGACACGGAATAACGATCCAAATAGGGTTTTTACCGTTAGCAGAAGCTACAGCACGAATTGCTTTTACATCACCTAATTGTTTGGTTTGTTCTAAGTAGGTTCTAGTTCTTCCAAAAGGAATGTTTAATAATTCATTCCAAACCGATTGTTGAAAGCTTGTTCCTTGTGGATTCAATTGTAGATCAAAATCTGTTCTTTTTCCAGCAAAATACTCATCCAATTGCATAACACAATTTTGTAAACATGATGGAGTCTTTTTATGAAAGCTAATTGTAGGCAAAGCATTTTCATCCAATACTGAAATCGACTGGACTCCGTTTTCATTACCTTCAATTTTGGCGATCCCGATAGGAGTTTTATAATATGTGGTTTGTAAGTTAGACACCAAAAACGTCTTTAGAGTTCTGTGTGGTAATTTCCGAAATTTCATCGAAAGTCAATCCATAAATATCTACTAACTTATCCACAACATTAGTAATGTAGCTGCTTTCATTACGTTTTCCTCGGTATGGAGTAGGTGCTAAGTATGGCGAATCGGTTTCTAAGACAATGTGTTTAATGTCTATTTGGTTTAAAAACTTGTCAATTTTTCCATTTTTAAATGTCGCTACACCACCAATTCCTAATTTCATATTGTAGGAAATTGCTTTTTCAGCTTGCTCTAAAGTTCCTGTAAAACAGTGAAAAATTCCATATAAATCATCTCCTTTTTCAGTTTCTAGTACTTCAAAAATCTCATCAAAAGCATCACGACAATGGATAACAATCGGTAGTTTTTTCTCTTTTGCCCACTGAATTTGAGTACGAAAAGCTTCTTGTTGTTGTGGTAAAAATGATTTATCCCAATACAAATCGATACCAATTTCACCAATCGCATAAAAATCACGTTGGTCTAACCATTCTTTTACATGAACTAATTCTTCTTGATAGTTTTCTTTTACTGAAGTTGGATGTAACCCCATCATTAAAAACACATCTTTCGGATAGTTTTTTTCCAAGTCAAACATACGTTCAGTATAAGAACTATCAATCGCAGGAATAAAGAAACGAGAAACTCCAGCTTCTTTAGCACGTTGTATCATTTCATTTCTGTCTTCGTCAAACTGACTTGAATATAAGTGGGTATGTGTATCTGTAATCATTTATTGCTGTATCTTTACGAGACAAAAGTACAAGAAATGGCAAGTTTGAAAAAAGTATTACGAAAAAAGAAATACATTAAAATAAAACTCAAAAAAATGATTACAAATCATTTAGAGTTAGATGCGGAGATAAATGGTGTTAAAGGAAGGTTTATTTTAGATACAGGCGCTTCTAATTCGTGTGTTGGATTAGATTTAATAGAGCGTTTCAAGCTTATTTCTGAAGAAAGTGAAGTAAAAGCTGCAGGAGCAGGAGCGACGGATATGGAAACACATAAGTCAGGAAATAATTCTCTTAAAATAGGAAAGTGGAAAGCGAATGAGTGTGATTTAGTATTGTTTGACTTAACACATGTAAATACAGCTTTAAAACAACACGATGCTGATGAGGTAGACGGAATTATAGGGGCAGATATTTTAGAGGAAGGAAAAGCCTTTATTGATTATAACAAGAAGGCATTGTATTTAAAGAAGCTTAAAAAGAAAAAAGTAAGGAAATTAAAAGTTCCTTTCTAATATTGTGGCTCTATGTATAAATTTTTATAATGTAAATAGATTCAATACTAGAATGAAAACTATAAAGATATTTTGAATATTTTTATAATAAAATACTGTGATAGCTATGAAAAGAAATAAATTGTTTTTTAACTATTTTGTTTTAGTTTGGGTAATATTTGGTTTGCTTATTTATGTGTGGGAGCTTTCTTCCCTTATCTATAATAAGCAGTATGATGAGTTTTTTACTTATCAGAGATTAAAAACAACATTTTTGCCTTTGTCAATTATTGTTTTATATATTTTTACTTTCTTTAAAAAAAATAAAAACGAAGAATCTAATTAAAAAATAACATAAAAAAATCCGTAAGAAACATCTTACGGATTTTTTTATGTTTAATTGTTTAAATTAATTAGCTTAAAACTTCTTTTATTCTTTTAATTGCTTCACGTAATTGTAATTCAGAAGCAGCATATGATAAACGAACACAGTTTGGTGCACCAAAAGCTTCACCAGTTACAGTAGCTACATTTGCTTTTTCTAATAATAGCATAGAAAAATCATTTGCATTTTTAATTTCTTTTCCTTGGATAGTTTTTCCGAAGAAATAAGAAATGTCTGGAAATACGTAAAAAGCACCTTCAGGTACGTTTAATTTAAATCCATCAATTTCTCCTAATAACTGTAACACTAAATCTCTACGATTTTTAAACTCATCTACCATGTACTGTACTTTTTCTGGCGATGCTTTTACAGCTGTAATTGCAGCACGTTGAGCGATACAGTTGGTTCCTGAAGTAATTTGACCTTGCATTTTAGTACAAGCCTTAGCAATCCACTCAGGAGCACCAATGTAACCAATTCTCCATCCTGTCATTGCAAAAGCTTTCGCTAAACCGTTCACGGTAATGGTACGATCGTACATACTTTCAATAGCAGCAAAACTAAAAGGTTTTGTTCCGTAGTTAATGTGCTCATATATTTCGTCAGATAAAATATAAATATCCGGATGCTTTTCTAATACTTTAGCCAATGCTCTGTATTCTTCCTCGCTATAAATTGTTCCACTTGGGTTGTTTGGCGAGTTAAAGAAAATCATTTTTGTTTTTGGTGAAATAGCGGCTTCTAATTGTTCTGGAGTGATTTTGAAATCGTTTTCAATAGAAGAAGGAATTTCGGTAAACTTAGCCTCACACAAAGTTGCAATTGCAGAATAACTTACCCAATATGGAGCTGGTAATAATACTTCATCACCAGGGTTTAACAATACCTGAGCTACGTTGGCAATAGATTGTTTTGCTCCTGTAGAAACAACTACTTGGTTTGGAGCATAAGTTAAGTTATTATCACGTTTAAACTTCTTGCAAATAGCTTCTTTTAACTCTACATATCCGTCAACTGGAGTGTATGAGTTGTAGTCTTGATTAATAGCTTCAATTGCAGCATCTTTAATAAAATCAGGAGTGTTAAAATCTGGTTCTCCTAAACTTAAACTAATGATGTCTTTACCTTCAGCTTTTAATTCTCTCGCTTTAGCAGCCATTGCTAAAGTTTGCGATACTGGTAAACTTTGAATTCTGTTTGATAATGCGTTTGACATTGTGTTGTTATGTTGTATGTTGATTTATGCTAATTGCGGTTTTTTTCCTAATTCAGCTAAGTGTCTAAAATGCTCTATAACTGCTTTACGTGTAGTTTTATACTCATTATAAGGAAGGTTAAATTCCTTAGCAGTTTCTTTTACAATTTGAGCTAACTTATTATAGTGAATATGAGAAATATTTGGGAAAATGTGAT
Source organism: Tenacibaculum sp. Mcav3-52 (assembly GCF_022347665.1). Classification (NCBI taxonomy): domain Bacteria; kingdom Pseudomonadati; phylum Bacteroidota; class Flavobacteriia; order Flavobacteriales; family Flavobacteriaceae; genus Tenacibaculum; species Tenacibaculum sp. Mcav3-52. The sequence goes on from NZ_JAKRGE010000001.1 coordinate 826,885, forward strand.
GCTCTACTTGATGATTTAATCCACCTGTATAAAAGTTAATAAACCAATTTTTAGGAGCAAAATTTGCTGTAGTATATAATTGGTGAATAGCCCAAGTGTTTTTCATATTACCATCTTCATCTGGTAAAGGAGTTTCTGTTTTAGGAACAATGTGTGCTAATTGGAAAACCACACTTAAAATGATTCCTGCAGTGTAGTGCATTACAAAAAATCCGATTAATACTTTCCACCAAGCAACATTCATTACTGCAATTGGTAATACAATCCAAAGTGAATAATAAATAACTTTAGAAACTACTAGTTTGGTCCATTCCTTAGCTGGATTTGGAAATTCTCCATACGATAACTTTCGCTTTAAGTAACTGTGCATTTGTTTAAAATCAGTAGTAATTGCCCAGTTAATCGTTAACAATCCGTATAAAAAGATTGAATAATATTTTTGGAATTTATGAATCCATAACCATTGTGTGTGTTTTGAAAAACGGATAATTCTACCAGCATCCATATCTTCATCATGATCTTGAATGTTAGTATAAGTATGGTGTAATACATTGTGTTGTACTTTCCAGTTATACACGTTACCTGCTAAAATATAAATACTGCTTCCAAAAAGCTTATTTACCCATTTTTTACTAGAAAAAGATTCGTGATTGGCATCGTGCATCACATTCATTCCTACCCCAGCCATTCCAACGCCCATTACAATAGCAAGAGCTAATTTTATCCATTGCGACATATCAACAGTTAAAATTAATATGAATGGAACGATAAAAGTAGCTAACATAATGATAGCTTTTGAATATAGTTTCCAGTTACCTGTACGCTTAATGTTGTTTTCTTTAAAGTAAGTGTTAACTCTTTTATTCAGAGTTCTAAAAAACTTGGCTTTGTCTATTCTTGAGAAGTTTACTGTCTTCATTTATTGTTTGTTTGTACCGCAAAAATAAACGTTTTTGGTTCACGGTTATTGCTAAAGCTTAACTTTTTAACTAGATTAATATCTTTTGCAGAAAAATTAACAATACCAATTAGTTTTTTATTTTTGCAACGGAAAAAATCACTTCATGGAATCCTCCTATAGAGGAATTATTGAATAGACAGAGTCTGTTGTAATACCCAAAGAGAAGAAATTTTATAGTAGGTAGTATTTTGTACTGATTAATATGTCCTAATAGGTTACCTAAAAAAAGTAAGTGCTTAATTTAAATACACATTGGTTTGAAACTTGTAAAAAAATACTTTGACAATTTATCGGAAACACAATTAGAGCAATTTTCTAAGTTGCAAGAATTGTATGAAGACTGGAACTTAAAAATTAATGTAGTTTCTCGTAAAGATATTGATGAGTTGTATTTACGTCACGTATTACATTCGTTAGGAATTGCAAAGGTGATGGAGTTTAAAGCTGGAGCCAAAGTGATGGATGTAGGTACAGGAGGGGGGTTTCCAGGAATTCCGTTAGCTATTTTATTTCCTGAAACCCAATTTCATTTGGTAGATTCTATCGGAAAGAAAATTAAAGTAGTAAATGAAGTTGCTGAAGGTTTAGGTTTACAGAATGTAAAAACGACTCACGGACGTGTTGAAGAAGTTGATGATACGTACGATTTTATTGTAAGTAGAGCGGTAGCGCAAATGGAAACATTTCACCGTTGGGTGAAAAATAAAGTGCATAAAAAACAAAATCATGCACTTAAAAACGGAATTTTATATTTAAAAGGTGGTGACCTTACGGAAGAACTTGCGAACTTTCCTAAAGTCACCATTTATGATTTACCAGACTTTTTTGAAGAAGATTTCTTCGAAACTAAAAAAGTGGTGCATTTACCTATGAAATATAAAGGTTAAGCTTTTACAGAAGAAAAAACATAGTGCATTTCAGCAGCAATTTGTAGGCTACGCTCTAAGTATTTCTCTTTTTCTAAAGGTGTACCATCATATAGTTTAGGGTCTTCATAAGTAACAGGTACTCTTTTATCAGCACCAGCAATGAATGGACAACCTTCATCGGCTTGTGAACAAGTCATGATAGCGCAAAAAGCTGAACTTGGATTAAAGTCATTATCATACTTTTTAGAAAAACCTATAATAGGAGAGGTGTTATTAGTATACTTTACCGCGTATATAGGATTTGTTCCATCAGATAATTGTTGAATTTGAAATCCGTTATCAACCAAAGTGCTTACTACTATTTTGTTCATCTCTGTAGCTTCTGTACCGCCAGAATATGCGTTTACATTTGGTATTTGATAATAAAAAGTCATCGTTTGTGCCCATACTTGTGACAAATGACTTCTTCTTGAATTATGAGTACAAATAAAATTCAGGTTTATAAGTCCTTTATTATCCAGTTTTTCTTGAATGTAACTTATAAGCGGTTGTAAAACTTGTTTTCGCTCTTCCGAAACAGTTGGTAAACTTGAAAGAATTTGTTGTATTTCAGTAAATAGTGTTGAGGTTTGTGTTTTCATATTAGCAGCATCCAGAGTTAGGTTCACAAGTAGTTTGTTTTTGTAAGTCAGATAGTTTTACTCTTGGTTTTTCTTGTGGAATTCCGCAGTTATCTTTCGCCAAACAATCTGTTTGTTTTGTAGTAAGTAAGAAGTTAGTTCCGTCAAAATCCAATCCGTATTTACCAATCGTACTTCCTTGATATTCCACTTCAATTTCTAAGTTAGGTGAAATGTTTAATGTCTTTTCAGATAATTCTATAATAGATATTAGTTTCTCAGGGTGTAATCGATGATCATAATCATTTGCGTTCCAAAGCTGAAAGTTAACCACTTCTTCATTTCTTACCACTCCACCACAATCGATAAAGTTTTTAGTAACTCTACCAACTTCCGTTACATGAAAATGGTTAGGGACCAAACTACCATCAGGAAGTTGAAAGGCAATAGTTTTTAAGTTTTCTAGATGTTTTTTTATTTCAGATAAATTCATTTTAATATATTTTTATATTGCAATATTACGATTAATAAGTTTAAATTTTTTTAGCAGCACGACATGTCTTTTATGTCAAGATTTAAAAAAGAAGATAATAAAGTTTTTGTCTCTTGCCATTTAGCTGGATTTATGCAATAACAAACACTTGTGCCTTCAATAGTTCCTTTAATAATTCCTATTTTTTTTAATTCTTTTAAATGTTGCGAAATAGTAGGTTGCGCTAAACCTATTTCATTTACTAAATCACCACAAACACAAGAATTTAGTTTGAATAAATGTTGTAAAATGGCAATACGAGCAGGGTGTCCTAATACTTTCGCAATAGAGGCCAATTGGTTTTGCTCTTCAGAAAAAATTTCAGATTTAGTTAATCCCATTTATTAAATATTTAATTGCAATATTACGATTAAGTAATGGTTTTTACAAAACTTTAAAAGTTAAATTTTTTATAAAAAGTTTAATACCAGCGTTTTTTCTTCTTTTTAGAAGCTTCTGATTTTCTTCCTTTTTTATGTTTGCTAATGGTATTGGGTTGTTTTTTCTTCTTTGGTTTAGCTAGAGGGAATGGATGGTCTTCTATAATTTTTATAGTTCTATCCATAAACTTTTGAATAGCTTTAATGTACGAAGTTTCATCGGCACTACATAGCGAAAAGGCGATTCCAGATTTACCTGCTCTACCAGTTCTACCAATTCGGTGTACGTAGGTTTCAGGAATGTTAGGTAAGTCAACATTAATAACCGCATCTACTTTACTAACGTCAATTCCACGAGCAGCAACATCGGTAGCAATTAAAATGTTGGCTTTGTTGTTTTTGAAATCCTCAATAGCTTGGTTTCGTAAGTTTTGTGACTTATCACCATGTACACTGGTAGCTTTGTATCCGTTTTTTTGAAGAGTTTTCTCCAATTTGTCAACTCCAAATTTGGTACGACGAAATATAATAATACGACCTTTTATGGTATTGCGTAATAAGTGCAAACACAAATCGACCTTATGCTTTTTAGGGGTGTAATATAGTAACTGACCAATATTTGTTGAAGTGGTTTCTGCAGGTGAAATGTCTATCTTCTCTGGCTTGTATAACATTGATTGAGCCAAGTCACTTACTTTGTCAGGCATTGTTGCAGAAAATAGTAAGGTTTGTTTTTTACGTGGACATAATTCTTCAATCTTTCTTACATCGTCGATAAAGCCCATATCTAACATTAAATCAGCTTCATCTAAAACAAAAGTTTTCAGTTGGCGAACATCAATACTACCTTGTTTATGCAAGTCGATAAAACGACCTGGTGTAGCGATTAAAATATCTACCCCTTTTTCTAACACATCTTTTTGAGGTTGTGTAGAAATACCACCGTATATAACAGTACTTCTTAAGTTGGTGTACTTACTATATGCTTTAAAATTTTCTTCAATTTGAATAGCTAGTTCTCGAGTAGGACTTACAATTAAAGCTTTGATTTTTTTTGCTCTTTTTTCAACATCACCTTCCTTAGAAAGCTCATGAATGATAGGTAACGCAAAAGCAGCAGTTTTACCAGTACCTGTTTGTGCAGCTACAATCACATCTTTTTTATTGAGTACTAACGGAATTACTTTTTGTTGTACTAAAGTTGGTTTGTGATGCCTTTCTTCCGTAAGAGCTTTTAAGATAGATTTATTGAGTTGTAAGTCTGTAAACTGCATTCAAATATTTTTTTGCAAAGGTAGGCTAAAACAGAGAATGAAAAATTTATTTTATACTGTTGTGTGTTTTGGTAAGTTTTGTCAATGGATTAGTTAAACTTAGATTGATTATTATAAATTGGTAAACGGACAATCATCAAACGTTCCAACAAAATGGATGTACTTAAATATGAAAATTGAGTTGAGTTAGTTAGATTAAAGAGTTGCGTTCAAATTGTTGGTTGTAGCTCTTTCTCTTTTTAACTCTTCTATTTTCATATTGTTAACTAATTCTTCTGTTTTTTCTTGTGTTAGACCCATTTTTTTCGTGTATTTTGAGTAATAAAAATTTAATTCAGAATCGATTTTTTGTGCTTCGTCTATGAAGTTTCCAAAATATTCTAGCATTTCTTTTCTTCCTAAATCAGAATAACACTTTTGAATCTCTAATTTAAAATATTTATGAACTAAGTAATTTCGTTTCTCAAGAATTGATTTTAAGTCTCTAGTTATATCTTCAGTTAAAGTATAAGTTTGTTTAACTTCATTTATGAAAACCCCCATAGTTTTTCTTGAGTTTTCAATGGTATCTATAATATCATTTACTTCTTTGTTGGTTTTAGCTTTATCTTTGAAAATTCTATTAGTCCACAACATTATAGAAAATGTTTCTTCTAAAACTTGACTGAAATAAATAGCAAGTCCGAAATAAGTATAAATCAAACGATATTTTCCGTCATTATCTTCATTTCTGTACTCTTCTAAAGCGCCTTGATATGTACTCATTTAAGTTCATTAATATTTAACGTCAACCAAGTTAGTTTAAATCTGATAAAAATCAAAACTAAAAAATAGACTGTTCAGAAAGTGTGGTAAATTCTTCTAAAAAGCGCATGCCTCTATAGGAATTTCCTTTTTTGTTCAATTTAGGGCTCCATACTGCAATCGCATATTGATTAGGGTGTATGGCAATAATGCCTCCTCCAACACCACTTTTACCTGCCAATCCAACTTTAAAAGCAAACTCCCCAGATTCGTCATAAAAACCACAGGTTTGCATTAATGCGTTGATTCTTTTGGATTGACTTTTAGTTAATATTTGTTCTCCCTGTCTGGTTTGTCCGTTATTGGCTAAAAAGAAAAACAATTCAGAAAGCTGTTCGCAAGTCAATTCCAGCGAACATAAATCGAAATAAAAATCTAGCACCACTTCAGGATCATTATAAATGTTTCCGTAAGACTTGATAAAATTACACAAGGCCACATTTCTGTATCCTACCGATTTTTCTGAAGCCGCAATTTTTGCAGAGTAGTCAATGTCTTTATTTTTAGAAAGACTTTTAATGAAATTCAATAAATCTTCTTTCGGATTTACTAAGCTGCTAATTAAAATATCGGCAATTACAATAGCACCTGCGTTGATAAACGGATTTCTAGGAATACCATTGTCCGTTTCTAATTGAACAAGTGAATTAAAACTGTTACCAGAGGGTTCTACACCCAATCTGTCCCAAATAGATTCACCAAGATGTTTATATGCCAAACAAAGTGATAATACTTTAGCAATACTTTGAATAGAGAATTTTTCTTGAAAGTTTCCTAAACCAAAATTGGTGTTAGTAACTGTTGAAATATATACGCCAAATTTTTCAGTATCAATGGTAGCTAATTCAGGAATATAGGTAGCCAACTCACCTATATTTTCAATAGGAGCTATTTTTTGATATACAGCTTCAAGTATTTCTTTATAATTCATTGTTTATAAACGCTAATATGTGTTAAACGAAATTAGTTGAATTCTGTTTGAAAACAAATAAAAAAGCAACCTCATTGAGGTTGCTTTTAACTTATAGTAAATTTCCGTAATCGGAATATTTTATCCTAAGAAAGGGTAACGATAATCAGTTGGAGAAACAAATGTTTCTTTGATTAAACGAGGAGATACCCAACGTAATAAGTTTTGAGCAGATCCTGCTTTATCGTTCGTTCCTGAAGCTCTTGCTCCACCAAATGGTTGTTGCCCTACAACAGCTCCTGTTGGCTTATCGTTTACATAGAAGTTACCAGCACAGTTTTCTAATGCTTTCGTAGCTTCAGCAACTGCATAACGATCTGTTGAGAATACAGCACCTGTTAAAGCGTACTCAGAAGTTCCGTCAACTAACTTTAACGTATCAGCCCAATCTGCATCTTCATACACATAAATAGTTACTACAGGACCAAATAACTCAGTTTCCATAGTCGTATATTTAGGGTTTGTAGTTAAGATAACAGTTGGCTCAATAAAATATCCTTTTGATTTATCGTAGTTACCACCAGCAATAATTTCTGCATCAGCATCAGCTTTAGCTTGGTCAATATACTTTGCTAACTTATCAAAAGAACCTTCGTGAATTACCGCAGTAATAAAGTTACTCATATCTTCTGGAGAACCCATTTTAAAAGAAGCGATATCTTCTTTTACATAGTTTAAGGTTTCTTCAGCTAACGATTTTGGTAAGTATACTCTTGAAGCCGCAGAACATTTTTGACCTTGGAATTCAAAAGCACCACGAGAAATACCTGTAGCTACTTGTTTTGGGTTTGCAGAAGGGTGAGCAATGATAAAATCTTTACCACCAGTTTCTCCTACAATTCTTGGGTATGTTTTGTAAGTGTGAATGTTTTCACCAATCTTTTTCCATAATTCCTTAAATACATAAGTAGAACCTGTAAAGTGGATTCCAGCGAAATCAGGAGAAGATAAAACTACATCAGTAATTTCAACAGGATCACCATAAATTACGTTGATAACACCGTCTGGTACACCAGCTTCTTTAAATACATCTACAATTACTTTTGCAGAGAAAATTTGGCTATCAGATGGTTTCCATACTACAACATTCCCCATCATTGCAGCTGATGCAGGCAAGTTTGCAGCAATTGCAGTAAAGTTAAATGGAGTAATTGCATATACAAACCCTTCTAACGGACGGTATTCAACACGGTTCCAAATTCCGTCGTCAGAGTTTGGTTGTTCGTTGTAAATTTCAGACATATATTCTACGTTAAAACGTAAAAAGTCAATTAATTCACAAGCAGCATCAATCTCAGCTTGGTGAACAGTTTTAGATTGCGCAATCATAGTTGCAGCGTTAATCTTTGCACGGTAAGGACCCGCAATTAACTCAGCAGCACGTAAAAAGATAGCAGCTCTTTGTTCCCATGGCATTTGCGCCCATTCCGTACGAGCTTCTAAAGCATTAGCAATTGCTTTTTCTGCATGTGTTTTGTCTCCAATATGATATTGTCCTACCACATGTTGGTGGTCGTGTGGAGGTGTCATATTACGAGTATTTCCTGTTCTAACCTCTTCGTTACCGATGTACATTGGTACATCTACAGATCCGTTAAAATATTCTTTGTATTGTTTTGAAACGGCTTCGCGCTCTGAAGATCCTGGAGCATATCCTTTTACCGGTTCGTTAATGGCAGTTGGTACGTGAAAAAATCCTTTTCCCATTTGTATGTTGTTTGTTGAATTAAATTTCTTTCTTTGTTATTGAAAAGTCTATCTCAGACTTTCCTAAATGACAAAGTTACGGTTATTTTAGGAATATTTAAATGGACATAAGGCTGGAATTATATAAAAGTAAAACAATATGTGTACGGTAACTTATTTACCTTTAGGGAATAATAATTTTATATTAACATCAAATAGAGATGAAGACCCGAAACGAAAAACGATTGCACCAAAAACGTATGTTGAAGAAGGAGTGAAGTTAACATACCCTAAAGATGAATTAGCTGGAGGTACATGGATAGGGTTAAGTGAAAAAAATAGATTGATTTGTTTGCTAAATGGAGGGTTTACAAAACACCAAAGAGCAGAATCGTACCGAATGAGTAGGGGAGTGATTGTAAAGCAGTTATTAAAAGTTGATGATCCTGTTGAAATTATCAATCACTTTGACTTTGAAGGAATTGAGCCTTTTACCATTGTGTTAGTTGATTGGAATAATGGGTTGCAAGCGTATGAATTGGTTTGGGATGGAGTTAAAAAACATTTTCAAGAGCTAGGTAAAACTCCTAAAATATGGTCATCATCTACACTATATACTGATGAAATGAAACAGCTAAGAAAAGAGTGGTTTGCAGATTGGTTATCCAACAACAAAGAGTTTCATCAATCAGGTATAATTAATTTTCATCAAGATGAAACTAGAGGTAATAAAGAAGTGTCATTAAAGATGAAGCGTCAAAGTGTAGAAACTGTTAGTGTAACTTCAGTAATAAAAAAAGAAAAGCAACTTACCATGAGCTACTACGACCTGCATTCAAATATTAACAAAATAGGAGTCGAAATCATTAGTTTGTAATAAAAGCGATTTAATATCTTTGCAAAAAAAGTTTTTATGAATAAAAAAATATTATTGCTATTTTCTACAATTTCTATCCTTTTATTTACTAGCTGTTTTGAGTTTGTTGAAGAAGTGAGTTTTAATAAAGATGGCTCAGGAAGTGCTGTACTTACCATTAACTTAAGTAAAAGTAAAACAAAGCTAGCTTCTATAATGCTACTTGACAGTATTAATGGCTATAAAGTACCTTCAAAAGTAACTATAAGAAAAAAAGTACAAGAAATAGTTTCTAAAATTAAAGGAACAAAAGGAGTTCATAACGTAAAAAACACGTTAGATTTTAATGAGTTTATTGTTACAGTTTCGTGTGATTTTGATAATGTAGAAGCTTTAAATGAAGTAATAGCTAATTTTAGCTCAAAGAAACATATAGAAGCTATTAAAAAGAATAAACATTTTACCTTTAATGAAAAAAGTAAAACATTTACACGCAGTCATCATTTTGATCTAGGAAAAGAGTTTAGAAAAACAAAAAATCAAGACCGTAAAGTATTTGAAACTGCAACTTACACCAGTGTGTATAGGTTTCAAACACCTATAAAATATACAGAAAACAACAAAGCAAGAATATCAAAAAGTAAAAAAGCTATTATGTTGCATTTACAGGCACAAGACATCATAGCAAACAAACAAACAATCAAAAATAAAATACAATTAGAGAATTAAATTTAGGATGAAAAAAATTATTGCTACACTACTGTTTTTAAATATACTTACAGTTATACAGGCTCAACGACTAGAGTCTAAGATACCTAACAACATAGATGTGTTAGTTTCTGCAAACGCAGAAAATTTATTTAAATTGATAGAAGTATCAGATATTGACAAAAATGCTATTGGAAAAGAAATTTTAAAGGATTTAAATAGAGATAATAATATTTACAGAGTAGAATCTGTAGTTGAGTCAGAGTCAGATGAAAAGAAAGAAGACTCAAAAGATATAGAAGAGAGAAAAAAAGTTTCTTCAGTAGCTAATGCAGGGATAGATATTAAGTCAAATGCCTATTATTTCTTTAGTAAAACAGATAGTATTTCATACCATAACTTTTATGTGGAGTTGAAAGATAGAGAGCTCTTTGAGTCTATGTTAAGTAAACGAAATAAGAAGAAAATAAGGAGAATGGAGGGTTATAATATTATTGAAGGACGAAGTGATATTAGAATATGGAACGATGATTACCTTTTATTGGTAAACGGTGATGCGTCAAGAGGATATTTCTCAACTCATAAAGAACGTCTAGATAAGCTTAAAGAAGAAGGAGAGTTTGGTTACAACTTCAGAAAAAGAATAGGTAAAGATTGGACAAAAAAATATGTGCTAGACCTATTTAATAAGAATGTTATAATGTCTATTGCTACTAATAAAAAGTTTCAAAAGAGTAAAAAGAAAAATGCATCGGCAACACTTTGGATTCGTAACTATGGAATGTTAATGACAGACTTATTTAAGTCTTTTGGAGGTTATCTATATCCTATGTATGCTGAAGGAGGAAATCAAAATATTTATGGAGTTGAAGAAGTAACTGCTAATTTGTTTTTTGATAAAAGTGATGCAAGAATTTTATTAGATATGTCGGTTAGTTCTGATATGAAGAAATCTTTTAAGAAGATTTATAATAAAAAAATGAGTAGCAATTTAGTTAATAGCTTTGATCATGATAAAGCATTAGCTTTTTGGAGTATTTCTATAGATACTGAAGAAACATTAAAGGAATATCCAGAATTATTACATAAGATGTACGGAGGTATTTTACCTAAATTTCAAGAAGAAATGGAACTTGTAGGTGATTTATTTTCTTTAGTTATAGATGAAAAAGCAGTAGGTAGATTAGTTACTGGAGATGCTCTTTTAGTATTGAACGATTTTTCTAAACAAGAAGTAGAGTACACTACTTACGAATATGATAAAGATTATAAGCGTAAAGAAGTAACAAAAACAAAAGAAGAGTTCATTCCTGATTTTACGTTGATGATTGGTTCAGAAGAAGAAGATTTATTGAATAAGTTTTTCAAATTAGGGGAAAAGCATAAAGCAGTTGAGATTGAAAATAACGTAGTAAAGTTTAAAACTAAAAAGTCTGATATACCATTTGATTTATATTCAGTAGTTAAAAATGATGTATTGTACTTAACTACATCAAAAACGAATGCGTTAAGTATTGCTAGTGGTAATAATAATTTTAACACAAAAAAACATAGTAAGTTGGTTAGAGACAACTCAACAGTGCTTTTTGTAGATGTAAATGCGGTTTTAAATAAAATTCCTAATAAATGGATGAGTAAATCGGAAAAAGAGGCAATGCGCTTTTCAACAGATAACTTAAATGATGGAGTATTTAGAGTGTCTAGAATGAAAGGAAACACAATTTCTTCTGAATTAAAAATATCTACACAAGGAACAGAAGAGAACACGTTAAAATTATTGTTAGAATTTATCAATACAGTAGCGAAATAAGCTAAATGATAAAAAGAATAGCATATATACTTGTAACAGTATGCTGTATTATAGTTACGGTTGGATTTTTTAGATATAATCCAACCGTAATTTATGAAAAAAAAGTACCAACTTCAGCTGAAACTATAGTTTACCTCAATCTTAGAGAAATAGAGTATAGTATACTTAGTAGTTTTTTAAAACATCCACTTTCTCAGTTAGACTTCAAGAAATCTACAAGCAAAAAAGCAAAAAATAAAACAACATGGTTAGATGAGGTAGAAGTGCCTCCTAGTTTGTTTTTTTATACTAATGAACAAGAGTTTAAAAACTTTTTTATTAGTAGCCCAATAGTTGTAAAACAAAATTTTGAAGAAGCTTTAAAAGAAGAAGGATTTGCAGTCAAAAATATAAATAAGACAACTGTTTATAGTAAAGGGGTAATAAGTTGTGTAGTGAAAGGTAATTCTTTGCAAGTACTATTAAAAAAATATAAAGGAGCACAAATACTCCCTCAGTTATTATCTAAACTAAGTCATGAAAACTATTTTTCTGAAAACGACTTAATCTTAAGGCGGATAAAGGATAGTAAACAGCCAATAGTTATAAGTACTTTGCAAGGAGACTTTTTTGAATTTTCTGCAGATGGAGGTGGTTTAAAGATTCAAGGAGAGTTAAGTGAAGAGAATAACTTGTTTAAGCCATTTAAAGCGTCTTCAGTGGGTAGTTCGATAGTAACTGTGTCAGGGAAATTAAACACCGAAGTATTAACAGGTAGGTTAGGTGTAGATTTTAAGAAAAAGTTTAAAAAGCTAACAACATTGTCATTAGATTCTGTTACTAATAAATGGGATGGAGTGATAGATTTTAATCTTAGTTCTTTCGTAGAAAAATTAGATACGATTGTAACTTATGAGTACGATGATGATTTTAATAAGGTTGAAAAGAAGGAAATTCAAAAAATAATAACACCCAAAGTGATTTTAGAAGTTGATGGAGATGATTTGTGCAGGTATTTAGAAGAAAAAAGAGCAATTCAAAAACTAGATAATGAAGACATTCTAACATTAATGCCTTTTTTTACTACCTATAGCTTTTGCGAAGAAGAAGGTTTAAGGTTTGTGTCAATAAAAGGAGATAAGCCAATTAAAGAGGTTAATAAACAGAATAAATTTTACTTCTTATTTAACGTGGCTGATTATCAGAATAGGGATAGAGGTATTTATTCTATTAAAAATAAATATTTAAGTAAAGTGAAAACAATGCAGTTATTAGTAGCTAATAACAACGAGTTAAAGGCGACTGTAGAGTTAAAAAACACTTCAAAAAACTTTTTTTTACAAGCCTTGAATTAATACAGGGCAAATGCAGCAAATGATATAGCGGCTGATCCAAGCATGGCTAGAATAAAAAACATCGTATTTGCAAGCATATATTTAGTAAATGTTTTAAAATATCCTTGATTGTAAAACCTTTTCATGGCAATGTATAGGTAAACCATAAAAAGTAATAAGAAAATAGAAAGAAAGTTATTAGAGTGTTTAAAAAAGTCTATAATATAAAAAATTGAAAAAAGAAGAAATAGCACAGTTTGTACATGAAATACAAAAACTAGATGCTCTACGTAAGTATATTTTTTTCTAATATAAATAAGTTTTAAAAATAAAGTAAATAAAGGCAGTAGAACAAAAAGTGCTATAGAAGCATATGATAGTACCTGACGGAAAAACTTCTTTGCTTCATCTCTATCTAAAAAAATTGAATTAAAAACTTTAGCGCGAGAATACCAAAAACGATTGCTAAAATTTTTGGTAACTTGTAAACTGTCCAAAGCAGCATCAATAGAGGTTTTTGGATGCGTCTTTTGAAATTTCATAAACTCTATAATATCAAAAGAATTACTAAGGTTTGATTTAACTGTTTTTGGTTTTATATTATACGAAACTTTAGTAGAATCAGTTTCAGTTTGTTTAGTGTTAATAGAGTCTTGTTCTTCAAGTTGTTTAAAAACGATACTTTGGATAGAGTCCAAATCTACTTGAATATCCTCTGAATCATCATTATTTATTTTGATATTAGATGAACGTCCAATCCTTAATTCTTCAAACTTTTTGTAACTGTCTGTTAAGCTTATGATTAAGAAAAAAATAATAGATGTAGCTAAATAGAACCGAAAAGGATTTGTGTATTTAATTCTTTTTCCTTCTATATAGTCTTTTGAAACTTTTCCAGGGCTTATTAGTAAAGGGATTAGTGTTCGCCAAAACTTAGTATCTAAAGAGAAAAAACCAGCAAAAAGTTCACGAAGAAAAACACTTAGTGTAATTTTCTTACCTCTATTCTTTTGTCCGCATTCAGGACAAAACTTTTCGTTATTAGTAAAAGGACATCCGCAATTTAAACAGTTAGCATCTTTAATAACCGGAACTTTATTTTTCTTAATCATTAATTTAAAATAGAAGATGTGGTTAATTGAAAAGTAGGAATAATTACAAGAAATTCCTCAAAAGTTTCTACGTTAATCATCTTGTAATTGCCGCCCATAGCACCTGTAGTAGATAGTAAAAAGCAATTTGATCTGTAATTATAAATATCGTTAGGTCTTAAGATTGGAGTTTCACCAACGACACCTTCACCTTCTACATATTCAGTATTGTTAAGAGCATCAAAAATAACCCAAAAACGTTCCAATAGCTTTACAGTTTCTTTCGAACTATTTTCTATGGAAACATAATAACTAAAAGCGTAGTATTGCCGATGCTCTCTGTAAACTGAGCCTCTAAAAGACGTTTTTACAGAAACCTTAATACCTTTTGTAATTTGCTGAAACATATGATAAAGATAGTTCTTTTTCAGTTTTTAGTCAACGTTTACATAAATACCTTACCTATTTTGGTTAAAAAAACCGTAACCAACACCAATTACTCTATCGTAAATTTCACCAAAAGGTCTGTAATAAACAATTACGGTATATTCATTCTCAGTTTGATAAAAAGAACCGTTAACCTCGTGTAAGTCAATGTTTTTTTTCTTGTTTAAAGTAGCGTAGCTATAGTTGTAGAAGCCTTGTTTAATAGGTAAAATTGCCTTGTAAATTTTCTGAGAAGGGTCATAGGTCATTTTATTTTCTTCAGACAATTCGTAGTTGTTAAAAGCTCCATAAACATAAACTTCCTTGTTTTCGTAAGGCTCAAAAGCATCTAAAGAAAAATGAACTAAAGAATAATCAGCCTCAGTGTTATCTCTGTTGTCAACAACATCACGTTCAGTGGTTCTTATAACAAACTGTCCGTTAATATCAGGGTTGTAGGTATATGTTTTATCAGCCCTAGGCTCGTCTGTGTAGAGGTAGCTGTGGTATACGTTTTTGCGTTCTACTTTAGCAACATTTAAACTAGAGTTTCGTATCAGTTTAGTGTCAAAATTTAAAAACTCATTCCCTCCCCAGAAATTAGTTTTTACAGTGTGATTATATAAAAGTTGTTGAGGTTTTATAAAAATAGGTTGAAGATTAGTAATAGCTGTATTCCAATTATGGTTTTGAAACAATGTAACATTAATTTCTTGAGAAGGATTATTGATTTGTAAACCTGAGTGATTAACTGAAAATTGAACGGTTTGTTGTTGGTTGGTTGTTGTTGTATTTCTGCTTCTAAAAGCAGCAACACCAACGGTGGTAATATCTTCGTGAAAGACACAGCGTCTTGTAAAAACAACTTTATAATCCTCATCTAAAACAGAAATTAAATAATTACCACTTTTTGTGATAATTGTGTTCTCATTAGGGATTTCTACAGAATAATGAGTATAAGGTTGGAGTGTATTAAAGGAATTGGTAAAGTTGAAGATTTCGTTTTGTTCAAAACCCTGAATGTATTGATTACTTGTTATTGAACTGGGTCTCCAATCATGAGTCATATGTTCAATTTTGTATAAATACTGTTTGCTATCAGCATCTAAATCATCAAAAGATAATTTTAAAACATCACCCAAGCGAACAATAGGGGCATAAAAGTTTGGGTTATTTTTAGGTCGTAGTTGTACTGTTTTTACATTTTGAGCTTGAATATTCAAAAATAACAATGCAAAGAATAATAAAAAATAATTTGATAATCGCATTTATAAAGCCTTAATACGTTAAAAAACGTGAAGATTCAGTTTGTAAAACTACGAATATATAAAACATTAATTTACTTACTTTTTATTTAGACTGAATAAAGATAATTTATACTTTTGCATTTCAAATTAAGAGGGGTATGAAGTTTGGTTTCTTTATGTTGTTGTTTGTGGCAGCAATTTCAAAGGCGCAAGTAAAGATTGGTTTTAAGGTTAGTAACACATTAGGTAGCCCAATAGAAGATGCATATGTTTTTATAAATTCCAAAGCAAAGGTAACTGATAAAAAAGGAGAAGTTTTTTTTAATGTAGAAAAAGACAACTATACGATTAAGGTTAATCACATTGCTTATTTAGATTTTTCTAAAGTAATTTTAGCGTCAAAAGATAGTATAGTTACTATAGTTTTAAGAGAAAATAAAGAGTTATTACAAGAAGTGGTAATAACAGCTAAAGAATCTGAAGGAATGACCTCCTCGTCTCTAGTAGATAGAAAGGCGATGAGTCATTTACAGCCCAGTAGTTTTACAGATTTGGTTAGTTTGCTTCCAGGTAAAAACATAACTAATAGTAATTTAAATGCATCTACTCATTTACGTTTAAGAGAGGTAGGTTCTTCTGATAGAGATTACGATACTTCTTTATTAGGTGTTTCTTTTTTGGTAGATGGTGTACCAATAAACACTAATGCAAACTTGCAACAGGTGGTAGAGGCAGCACCAGTAAATAAATCTACGAAAGATTATAATAGAAATACAGTAAGAAGAGGAGTGGATATGCGATCAATATCTACTGATGAGATAGAGAAGGTAGAAATTGTAAGAGGAGTAGCTTCTGCAAAATACGGAGATTTAAGTAGTGGTTTAGTAAAGATAAAGCGTAAAAATGGATATACACGCTGGAAATCTAGAATAAAATCAGATGGTTTTAGTAAGTTGTATTCTTTAGGAAAAGGATACAATTTTAACGAAGAAAACTTAAAGCTTAATTTTGATGTAGCGTATTTAGATGCAAAAGCAGACCCTAGAGATAACTACGAAAATTATAAAAGATACACTACATCTTTACGGTTAGAAAAGTTGTTTGAAAAAAGAAATCCTGTTAGTTGGAATTTAAATGTAGATTATACAGGTACTGTAGATGGTGAAAAATCGGATCCAGATGTTCCTTTTGATAAATATGAGTCTTTTAAATCCTCATATAATAGTATTCGTGTGTCTAACGAGTTTAACATTGATTTTTCTGAAGGTATATTAAAAAACATAAACTTTAAAACAAGCTTTAACCAGTCTTTTGATAAAATAAAGCAGACCAGATGGGTTCAATTATGGGATGCAACAGCACTTCCATTGGCTACAGAAGCAGGAGAGAGCTATGGTTTTTATCTTTTACCTAGTTACGTGTCTAACCAAGTAATTGATGGGAAGCCTTTAGATATTTTTGCAGATTTTTCTGGAATTTTAAATTTTTCAGCATACAAAATTAAAAACAATATTACGTTAGGTGTCAATTATTTATATGCCAAAAATAATGGGTTAGGACAAGTATACGATCGTAAATTACCACCTTCTCCGTCGATTAAAACACGACCGAGAACATACAAAGAAATACCAGCAATGCAATCATTGGCTTTTTATGTAGAAGATGAAATAAAGTGGGATGTAAACACTACAAATTTTACTTTAAGAGCGGGTGTTAGAGGAACATCGTTTTTAGGGCTCAATAAAAAATACGCTATACATAATGAGCTGTTTTTAGATCCTAGACTTAATCTTAAGATAGCCTTTCCTGCAATAAAATTCAATAATAACGAAGCTTTAAATATAGAGGTAACAAGTGGTTATGGTAAACATCATAAATTACCAACACTAAATATGTTATATCCGCAAGAGTTGTATGAAGACTATGAGCAATTAAACTATTATCATAATATTAAAGAGTATAGACAAGTTCATTATAAGACATACAAGTTTTCACAAGTAAACTACAAAATTCAGCCTGCTTTAAATGTAAAAAAAGAAGTAAGATTAGGGTTAAACTATGATCATCACTCATTATACATAACTTATTTTGATGAAAAAATGTCTTCTGGATTTAGAACAATTAGTAATTTTCATCAGGTAAATTATAAAAAATATGATGTATCAGGGTTAAACCATGAAACGATAACAAGTGCGCCGCTCGTAGAAAATTTACCCTACAAAACAGTAAATAGTTTAGCGTTATCATCACAAGAAAGTAATGGAAGCTCAATATTTAAAAAGGGAGTAGAATTTCAATATGCTACTAAAAGAATTGAGGCATTAAAAACACGCTTTACAATTAATGGTGCTTGGTTACAAAGTGAATATTTTAATTCATTACCAAGATATAAATCGGAAACAGCAACTATAGGAGGTGTAAACTACACCAATATTGGTTTGTATAAAATGGCTAATAACAACTCTTTTAAAGAGTCGTTACAAACAAGTTTTACAGCAGATACCTATTTGCAGAATTTAGGTTTAACTACTTCTTTTAGAATGGATGTACAATGGTATACTAAGTCGTTTTATTTGCCTGAAAGTAGTGTGCCTACACATTATGTAAAAAATGATGGTACTGTTGTGCCGTATACCATAGTAGAGGCTAACGACCCTGTTTTAAAATCTTTAATCTTAGATGTAAGAGGGGATGGAGAGGTTGCATACAGAGAGAGTCCCCTGGGCTTAAATACACACATTAAAATTTCAAAAAAGTTTTACAAAAATTTTGTGGTTTCTATGTATGTAAACAATTTGTTTAACTATTATGACAGAAATACAACAGCAAACCAACAAGTAACACAGCGAAATTTTATCGACCCCTATTTTGGAATGGAACTCAATTTTAATTTTTAATTATACAAATACTTTTACATGAAAAACATAGCATATTTTTTAACAGTAATTACACTACTAGTTTTTACGTCTTGTAGTGACGACCCTGAGGTGTTAATAAGAAAAAGTGATGCGACTTTTAATTTATTAAACCCATCGGACTTGGTAAAAATAACACAATATACAGATGTTACTATATCGTTTACAGAGCTTAATACTAAAGAAAAACAAGAGCAAAAAGTAACAGCAAACCTTGTTAACATAGAATTAAATCAAGGAAGTTACGAAGTGTCTGTTTCTGGTAAGGTGCAATATGATTTAAATGGTGAAACAAGAGAAGGGGTTGTTGTGGCGTTTGTACCAGAGTTAAACTTTGTAAGTGATGTACAAGCACAAGATATTCAATTAGCGTTAAAAGCTTTTAGTAAAGATTTTATTATTGAAGAAGTATTCTTTACAGGAACGTTAACGCCAGAAGGAGAGCAATACTACGGTGATCAATATTTTAAAATATATAACAATACAGACGAAGTTTTATATGCAGACGGATTAATATTAGCGCAATCTAAATTCTTAACTGTAGATAAGCAAGAATATACACCAGATGTTATGAAAACTGACTTTACAACCGGTTCAATGATTCAGATTCCAGGGTCTGGTAAAGAATATGCTGTCGAGCCAGGGGAATCATTAATTATAGCATTAGGAGGTATTAATCATAAAGAAAATAATGCAAAATCTATCGATTTAAGTTCAGCAGATTTTGAAATGTTTTATGAAGGAACAGATGATGTGGATAACCCTGCTGTAACTAATGTAATCAATTTTTACGATAGAATAGTGCCTCATAACAGAGGGTTTAATAGTTACGTATTAGTAAGGTTGCCAGAGGGCGTAAATCAAACCAATTATATAAGTGATTATAAGTACAACTATGAGTGGTTATTTGTTTTTGGTGAATATGAGATACCGCAAAATGAATCTGATTATAAGATTCCTAACGAATGGATTGTAGATGCGGTTAATATGAGTGTAGAGTCAGAGTTTGAATGGGTAGTAACAGACGCTTCATTAGATAGCGGTTATACTTACTGTGGAAAAGTTGATAGAGATGCTTCACGTTACGGAAAATCTGTGAAGAGAAAAGTATTACAAGAAATAGATGGAGTACGTTTATTGCAAGATACTAACAATTCAGCAAATGATTTTATTCCAGAAGCAAGTCTTTCTGTACAATAAGTTTTTACATAAAGTTGTTTTTTAATATAACAAAAAATGAAAATTAAAATAATATTTTTTTGTCTTGTGTTGCTTTTTAGTGGTAAGTTTTTTGCACAAGAAAATATAAAACTGCTACAAAAAATAAAACAACACAATAATCAAAAACAATTTTATAAAAATATTTTTCAAAACCCTGCATTAATGCAGGGTTTTGGTACTAGACAATTTTCAAGATTAAAAGCAACATACTCTAATGTTGCTAATGAAATGTATACTATTCAAAAACCAAGAAAAGAAAGTGGCTTTAAAATATCCGCTTCATCTTTTTATCCGATAGATAGTACAAAAACAGTTTGGGGTAAAGCCAGTTATAGTAATGTTGAAGAAAAAAACAAAGTATGGAATGAAGCTATCGATTATGATTTGATTTATCCATACATTACAGCAGATTCGGTAGGAGGAAGCTTAAGTAACGAGCGTTATCACTTTTTAGGAGGGTATGCAAAAACAACTAAAAAAATAGATTTTGGAACACAGTTACAATACAAAGCAAACTTAGCTAGTAGAAGTAGAGATCCAAGAGTAAAAGATGTAAGTTCAAATTTTCAAATTAAATCAGGAGTATATTTTAAAGATCTTTTTGGGGTTGACTTAGGGCTTCATGCAGGTTTTCAGAAATATACACAATCCAATGATATTCGTTTTTTTAATCAAATTTCAGTACCCGAGATTTATCATTTAAATGGCTTAGGATATTTTAATGATATTGTAAGAGGAACTTATAAAAGTGTTTTTTATGATGGTAGTGGATTTAATTTAGGAATGCAGTTACAGCCAATAAAAAATAATGATTTATGGCTGTATGTAAACACAAAACAATTGAAAATAAGTAAATTTTTAAGTGAAGCAGTATCTACAGAGTTGTCTAGCTTAAAAAGTAACGATATAAACGCTTCTTTGGTAAAATTGTTTACGAAAAAAGGGCAAACTTTTGGGGTTAAACTAATGTATCAGGTTCAAGAAAAAAAAGGATTAGAGTCTATTCTTTCTTCAAGAACTGGATCAACACTCAAAATTATAGGTCAAAACGAAAATTACAAACTAAATAACACTACTTATCAATTAAGTACACTTTACTATAAAGACGCTGAAAAGTATTTTATGTACTTCTCTCCATATATTAACTATCAAAAATACAAAGAAGACTATTTTTTAATTAGAAGTTACCAGTATGTTGATAATCTTAATGTCGGATTTGTCTCTAGATATACAACAAGTGTTAATGAGAAAATATTGTTTTCTGCAGTAGTAAACTTTAATTATAAAGCTGTTTTAAAAGGGAAATCTTTGTTAAGAAACGATAATCAAGTTTCCATATCAAACATGCTTCATCAAAATAATGAATTGCTAAACTCTAATTATATTAATTCAGGAGTAAAACTTAAGCTAGATTATAGTGTAGTGGAAAAAATTAATATTTTCGTTGGAATTAATACAGAAACAGCTCTAGTTAACACTGCAATAAATAATTTATATACAATATCAACAGGAGTAAGTTTTTAAATGCTACTCTTATTTTCTTTCGCAACAAAAAATGACACGATTTTTACAATACCTTATTCTTATCCTTGTGTTGTATTCATGCAAGCAACATAATTCACAAGAAGAAAAATTAAACCAAGGTTATTCCATAGTTGACTTATATAAAAAACCAATTTCAAAATGGCCAAAACCAATCATTGACGAGGGGGTTGAGTGGCAAGAAATGAAACCCATAGAAATAAATTACAATTATTTCGAAGACATAAAAAAGCCAGAAGTTACGCTAGGTAAACTACTTTTTTTTGATCCCAAATTATCGTCCTCAAATCAAATATCATGTAGTTCTTGTCATCATCCAGAAATGGGATGGGCAACTCATACCGAAAAATCTACGGGTCATAATCATTTACAAAGCTCTAGAAATGCACCTACAATTTTAAATGTAGCATCAAAAAAAATCTTTTTTTGGGATGGTAGAGTAGCTTCTTTAGAAAATCAAGCACTGGGGCCTATAACAGCTCATAATGAAATGAATATGAATATTGATGAACTACCTGGTAAGCTTCAAAAAGTAAAAAGATATGAAGAGCTTTTTAAAAAGGTTTATAAAAAAGAAAATATAACAATAGAGCAGGTTTTAAGTGCAATTGCAGCTTTTGAGAGAACTATAAAAAGTCAACCTAGTAAGGTAGATAGATTTATGAAAGGAAGTTACAAAGCATTAACAGATTCTGAAATTAAAGGGTTACATCTTTTTAGAACAAAAGCAAGATGTATGAATTGTCATCATGGGCAATTTTTTACAGATCAAAAATTTCATAATATAGGATTAACATATTACAAGAGAGAACAAGAAGATCTAGGACGTTATAATGTTACGAAGAATAGTGAAGATGTTGGAAAATTTTTAACCCCTTCTTTAAGAGATCTACTTAATACAAGACCATGGATGCACAATGGTTTTTTTGATAACTTAACAGGAGTGGTAAACATGTATAACAGTGGTATGCAGATGTTAAACCCATCTTTTGAAGAAAAAAAGAAAGACTCATTGTTTCCAGTGGTAGACCCGTTAATGAAACCTTTAAACTTAACCGATGAAGAAATTAATGACTTAGTAGCTTTTCTAAAAGCTTTAAATGGAACAAAGTACAAAATGGAGATTCCAGAAGTACCACGATGACTGTTTGTTCTACGATAAGAAGCTTAAAAAAGCAAAAGCTAATTTAGAATAAGTATAAATAATGTTGTTTTTTAAAGATAAGAAAGGTTTTGTTCTGCAAAGGGATGCAAAATTTTTAAATTTGCGTGTTTTTAAGAAAATCAAATTAATCAGTTCCTATGTCAAAAGACATCCGTATTAAGAAGGGCTTGGATATCAAGCTAGTTGGCGAGGCAGAACAGATAACTACTGAACTTCAATTAGGTAGTTTGTTTGCAGTAAAGCCAGATGATTTTCACGGCGTTATTCCTAAAATTTTAGCAAAAGAAGGTACAGAAGTAAAAGCAGGAGAAGCACTTTTTTATTCAAAAAGTGACGAGCGTGTTTTATTTTCTAGTCCTGTTAGCGGTAAAGTTACAGAAATCGTTCGTGGAGCACGAAGAAAAGTTTTAGCAATTAAAATCACTGCTGATGCACAGCAGGAATACAAAGATTTTGGTAAAAAAGATGTAGACACAATGTCTGGAGAAGAGGTGAAAAACCACTTGTTTGCTTCAGGTTGTTGGCCGTTTATAAAACAACGTCCGTATGACGTAGTTGCAAATCCTAATCAAGCACCAAAAGCAATTTTTGTATCTGCCTATGCAAGTGCGCCTTTAGCAGCTGATTATGATTATGCGTTAAAAGGCAAAGAAGCAGAATTACAAGCAGCTTTAACAGCGTTAACAAAGTTAACAGCAGGTAAAGTACATGTTTCTGTAGGTAAAAACTCAACACTATCACCATTTAAAGATGTGAAAGGAGTTGAACTACATAAAGTTTCAGGTCCACACCCGGTAGGAAATGTAAGTACACAAATAGCACAAATTGATCCTATTAATAAAGGAGAAGTTGTGTGGGTAGTTACGCCTCAAGACTTAGTAGTAATAGGTGAGCTATTATTAACAGGGAAGTTAAATATTACTCGTACTGTTGCCTTAGCAGGTTCTAAATTTAACAAACCACAGTATGTAACTGCAAAAGCAGGGGCACAAATATCTGATGTTGTTAAAGGAAATTTAGAGGCTGATAATGCTCGTGTAATTAGTGGAAATGTTTTAAGTGGTTTAGAAGTTAAAGAAGATGGTTTCTTAGGATACTACGATAACTTAATTACAGCTATCCCAGAAGGAGATGATTATGAGTTTTTTGGATGGAATAAACCAGTTTTTAACAAAATATCTACTTCTAGAGCATTAACTTTTTCTTGGTTAAACCCAAAGAAAAAATATGACTTAAATACAAATACTAACGGAGAACACAGAGCATTTGTAGTAACAGGCTCTTATGAAGAAATTTTTCCGTTAGACATCTATCCGATGCAATTATTAAAAGCTTGTATGTATAAAGATCTAGACGAAATGGAAGGATTAGGGGCTTACGAAATTGCACCAGAAGATTTTGCATTAACAGAATTTATTTGTGTATCGAAACAACCTCACCAAAAAATAATTCGAGAAGGATTAGATTTAATGAGAGAAGAATTAGGATAAGATATGGGCTTAAAACAAAAATTAGATAATTTTAGAGAAGAACATAAAGAAAAAAAGTGGTTTCCCTTATTTAGTGGATTTCATACTTTTCTTTATATGCCAAAAGAGGTAACGCACGGCGGAACTCATATTAAGGCAGCAGATGACTTAAAACGTACCATGAATACGGTAATTATGGCATTAATACCATGTTTGCTTTTTGGTATGTTCAATGCAGGGTATCAGCATAATCTTCAAATAGAAGCCGTTTCAAATGCAACAGGTTTCTTTTCTGGAGAGTTTTGGAATATGAGTAACTTTCTAATAGGTTTGGTTAAAATATTACCATTAGTAATTGTTTCATATGCGGTTGGTTTAGCAATAGAGTTTGTTTTTTGTATAATCAAAGGGCATGAGATAGAAGAGGGGTACTTGGTAACAGGAATGTTAGTTCCATTAATTGTACCAGTAGATTTACCATTATGGATGCTAGCAGTAGCAGTAGCATTTGGAGTTATAATTGGTAAAGAAGTATTTGGAGGTACAGGAATGAACATCTTAAACCCTGCCTTAACTATTCGTGCATTCTTATTTTTCGCATACCCAACATGGATGTCTGGAGATAAAGTATGGGTTCAAGGAGCAGTAGAAGCTGCCGGAACAGCTGATGCCATTTCAGGAGAAACAATCTTAGGAAGTTTAGCACAGTCGCAACCATTAAATTATTCAGTTTCTGATATGTTCTTTGGGTTCATTCCAGGTTCAGTAGGAGAAACATCAACATTATTAATCTTATTAGGGGCTTTATTCTTAATCTTTACAAAGATTGGAAGCTGGAGAATTATGTTATCTGCAGTTATTGGAGCTTTAGTAATGGGATTCATCTTCAATCAAGTAGTTGATATGGGATGGATTGGTGAAACAAGCAAGTTTTACGGATTAATGAGTTTAGATTTTTGGAAGCATTTATTAATTGGAGGTTTTGCGTTTGGTGCAGTATACATGGCAACTGACCCAGTAACAGCATCACAAACTAACAAAGGAAAATGGATTTATGGATTCTTAATTGGTTTTATTTCAATTATGATTCGTGTATTCAACCCTGCATATCCAGAAGGAGTAATGTTAGCAATCTTATTAATGAATGTATTTGCTCCAACAATTGATCATTACGTAGTTCAAGGTAATGTAAAAAGAAGATTAAAACGTTTAAAAGCTAAAACTGCCTAATTATGAGTAAGAAGACAGATAGTAATGTATATACGGTAGCGTTCGCAATAGGAATGGTACTAGTAGTGGGTGCGTTGTTAGCTTTTACAGCGTCATCACTTCGCCCAACAATCGATGCTAACAAACGTATCGAGAAGCAGCAAAACATTTTGTATGCAATGGGTGTAAACGAAAACGATGAAACAAGTGTAGAGTTTGTTTCAAAAGATAAAGTAGCAGACGAGTTTGCTAAATACATAAAAAAACAATTAGTAATTGAAGGAGATAATGCTTCTGAAGATGCTAAAGCGTATTTAATTGATGTAAAAAAGCAACAAACAGCAGCTAAAGAAGGAAAAACAAGAAAATTACCATTATTTGTAGGTGAAAAGGAAGGAAAAACTTTCTATATCGCTCCAATTAGAGGTAAAGGTCTTTGGGATGCTATTTGGGGATATGTTGCAATGGATAAAAATATGGTAGTTCAAGGAGTTTTCTTCGATCATAAAGGAGAAACACCAGGTTTAGGGGCTAACATTAAGCAACGTTACTTTATGGACGATTTTATTGGAGAAGATTTAATGAGCAATGGTTCTTTTAAAGGAATTGCAGTTTCTAAATCGAACAATGATCCAAAGAATGAAGATAAAAATGATAACGAGGTAGATGCAATTGCAGGAGCAACTATTACTGGAGACGGAGTAGCTGCAATGATTAAATCTGAATTAGGTTTATACGTACCTTACTTTAAAACATTAAAATAAATATGGGACTTTTATCAAAAAAAGACGCAGCGTTAATTACTGATCCATTAGCAGATAATAACCCAATTACAATTCAGGTATTAGGAATTTGTTCTGCATTAGCAATTACAGCAGAGTTAAAAGCTTCTATTGTAATGTCTATATCGGTATTATTTGTATTAGGAGTAGGGAATGTAGTAATCTCGTTAATGAGAAATATTATTCCATCAAAAATTAGAATTATTGTACAGTTAATCGTAGTAGCTACATTAGTAATTATTGTAGACCAAGTGCTAAAAGCGTTTGCGTACGATTTAAGTAAAACCTTATCGGTTTTTATTGGGTTAATTATTACCAACTGTATTATTATGGGACGTTTTGAGGCTTTTGCTTTAGGAAACGGACCTTGGAGATCATTTTTAGATGGAATAGGAAATGCCTTAGGATATGCAGTAATCTTAATTATTGTAGGTTTCTTTAGAGAGTTATTAGGTTCAGGTACTTTATTAGGATTTAAAGTATTAGGTGATCCTATCGAAAAAACAGGATTGTATGCTTTAGGATACGAAAACAACGGATTTATGTTATTATCACCAATGGCATTAATTGTTGTGGGTATTATTATTTGGGTACAACGTACAAGAAATAAAGCATTAGTAGAAGACTAACTTAAGTTAGTGTTCATTAAAAATATAGAAAATGGAACATATAGAATTATTTTTCAAATCGATATTTATAGATAACATGGTATTTGCTACATTCTTAGGAATGTGCTCATACCTTGCAGTATCTAAAAAAGTATCAACAGCCGTAGGTTTAGGTGCCGCTGTAATCTTTGTATTAGCAGTAACAGTACCAGTAAACTGGTTGTTAGATCAATACCTATTACAACCTGGAGCTTTAAAGTGGTTAGGAGAGGAATATGTAGATTATGACTTAAGTTTCTTGTCATTTATCATGTTTATTGCAACAATTGCAACCATGGTACAATTAGTAGAAATTATAGTTGAAAAATTTGCGCCAGCATTATATAACTCTTTAGGTATTTTCTTACCATTAATTGCAGTAAACTGTGCAATTTTAGGAGGGTCATTATTTATGCAATCTCGTGAAATTCCAACATTAGGTTTATCATTTACGTATGGTATTGGTTCAGGAATCGGGTGGTTTTTAGCAATTTTAGCAATTGCTGCTATTCGTGAAAAAATCAGATACTCTTCTGTGCCACCAGCATTAAGAGGATTAGGAATTACATTCATTATTACAGGTTTAATGGCTATCGGGTTTATGAGCTTCGGTGGAATGTTAACTGGAGGTGATGATGCAGGTAAAAAAGAAGAAACTGCTGAAGTTAAGGTTGAAAAGAAAGAAGTTGAAGAAAAGATAGTAGAGGAAACTGAAAAGACTGAAGAGAAGGCAGGAGAATTAGCTAATAACACTAAAGAAATTACAGAATAATGGTATTTTTAGAAGTAAGCACAGGAGGAACAGTTGCTATTACAGTATTAGCGTTTTTAGCGGTAATCTTAGTTTTGGTAGCTTTATTATTATTTGTTAAGCAAAAATTGGCACCATCTGGACCTGTAAAAATTACAATCAATGGTGAAAAAACAATAGAAGTAGCATCAGGAGGAACTTTATTATCTACCTTAGGTAATGAAAAAATATTTTTACCATCAGCTTGTGGTGGTGGTGGTTCTTGTGTACAATGTGAGTGTCATGTAAATTCAGGTGGAGGAGAAGCTTTACCTACAGAAACACCACACTTTACACGAAAAGAATTACAACATGGTATCCGTTTAGCATGTCAGGTAAAAGTAAAGCAAGATATGGATATCTCTATTCCAGAAGAAATTTTTGGAATTAAGAAATGGGAAGCAACTGTTGTAAGAAATTATAACGTAGCAACCTTTATTAAGGAGTTTGTAGTTGAGATTCCTGAAGAAATGGATTATAAAGCAGGCGGGTATATTCAAATTGAAATACCACCATGTGAAGTAAAATATGCTGATATGGATATTTCTGCGCATCCACAAGATCATCCAGGTGAACCAGATAAATTTGAGGCTGATTGGGATAAATTTAACCTAAGACCATTAGTAATGAAGAATGAAGAAACTGTAGAGAGAGCATACTCTATGGCTTCTTATCCAGCAGAAGGAAGAGAAATCATGTTAAATGTTCGTGTAGCAACACCTCCTTTCGATCGTGCTAAAGGCGGATGGATGGATGTAAATCCAGGGGTGGCATCTTCGTATATTTTTAATCAAAAGCCAGGAGATAAAGTAACTATTTCTGGACCTTATGGTGAATTCTTCATCAATGACTCTGATGCAGAGATGTTATATGTAGGTGGTGGAGCTGGTATGGCACCAATGCGTTCACATATTTATCATTTATTTAGAACTTTAAAGACTGGTAGGAAAGTAACATACTGGTATGGAGGTCGTTCTAAAGCAGAATTATTCTACATTCACTACTTTAGAGCGTTAGAAAAAGACTTTCCAAACTTTAAATTCTACTTGGCATTATCTGAGCCATTAGAAGAAGATAACTGGAAAGTTAAAAAAGATATTAACGATGAAAGCGGAGATGGTTTTGTTGGGTTTATTCACCAAGTTGTAATAGACCAATATTTATCTAAGCATGAAAGTCCTGAGGATTTAGAATTATATTTCTGTGGACCACCATTAATGAACAAAGCAGTACAAAAAATGGGTGAAGATTTTGGTCTAGATGACGAAAACATTCGTTTTGATGACTTTGGAGGATAGAAACATAATACTCCATTTATATTATAAAACCGATACAAATTTGTATCGGTTTTTTTTGTGTTTAAAAAGATAGTATTCTTTAATAAGAGAAGATTTAAATATCATGAAAGCAAAACAACATTTTTAGTAAAATAATGTTATTCATAAATTATATCAAACTTATATACAGGGTTGTCGCTATCATATTCAAAAACTCTAGCATAATCCATAACGTTAGCTATTCCTTCGAGTTTACATAGTTGTGAAACTACAGCGCATAAACCATTAAATAACCTCTCTTTATCGGTCGGATTTTGAGGTTTTGGGTTATAATGACACAAAGGAACAGTAAAACCGCATGCTTCTAAAAATACCCTTTCAATCTGTAGTAATTCAAGCGGAGTGTAACCATTAAATTTTCTACCTAAATTTTGATGAACCCTACCCACATAGCTTAGTTGCAATGAGCCATGATCATTCGTGAGATGTTTCCAACTATCTCGATTGTCTAATATATTTCCAACCGCACATGCTGAGCAACATTCAGGGTTCAATTCATCGTTGTGAAAAGCATTATAAAGCTTTATAAGTGCTTGTTCTAATCGTTTAGGTATTTCCATAATCAAAAAGGATTTACTCCCTTAAATATACAAAATATTGGTTGTACCTTTGCATCAAATTATTATTAATGACGACCTTTCAAGATTTAGACTTATCAAATCCACTAAGAAATTCAATTGAAGAATTAGGCTTCGTAAACCCAACACCTATTCAAGAACAAGCCTTTCCTGTAATTCGCTCAGGAAAAGATGTAGTGGGGATTGCACAAACAGGTACAGGTAAAACCTTTGGATATTTGCTCCCAATATTACGTGATTTAAAGTTTTCAAAACAACAACACCCAAGGGTGATGATATTAGTACCTACACGAGAATTAGTGGTTCAGGTGGTAGAAGAGATAGAAAAGCTAGCTAAATACATCACTTTACGAACTGTAGGTGTATATGGTGGAGTTAATTTAAATCGCCATAAAGAAGCAGTAATGCAAGGAGCTGACATTATTGTTGCCACACCAGGACGTTTGTACGATTTAGCGTTAAGTAACGTATTAAAATTAAAGTCCATTCAAAAATTAGTCATTGATGAAGTAGATGTAATGCTTGATTTGGGTTTTCGTTTTCAGTTGTTAAACATTTTTGATTTGTTACCACAACGACGTCAAAATATCATGTTTTCAGCAACGATGACGGAGGATGTTGAAACATTAATTGATGATTTTTTTATTGCTCCACATAAAATAGCAATTGCAGTAAGTGGAACACCATTAGATAACATTCAGCAAATAAGCTATGATGTTCCTAATTTTTATACAAAAGTCAACTTATTAAACTATTTATTATTTGATAAATCAGAGTTTAGTAAAGTATTGGTGTTTGCACCTAATAAAAGAAATGCAGACAGACTATTTGATTGTGTAGCCGAAGAATATCCATCACAAGCCTGTGTAATTCATTCAAATAAAACACAAAACTACCGTTTGCGCTCTATAGAACAATTCAACAAAGGAGAAAAACGAATCTTAATAGCTACCGATGTAATTGCACGTGGATTAGATTTAGAAGAAGTAACACATGTAATCAATTTTGATGTGCCACACTTCCCCGAAAACTATATGCACAGAATTGGTCGTACAGGTCGTGCAGAAAGAGAGGGAAAAGCAATTTTATTTGCTACGGAAAAAGAGCAGGAAGCAAAACAACGAATTGAGGAATTGATGGATTACACAATTCCAAAGCAAGAAATTCCAGAACAAGTTGAAATAACCAAGCAATTAACGGAAGAAGAACGTCCGAAAGAAGAAAGAGAAGTAAATAAAAACAGAACTTCTCAAGAATATATTCCAGGTCCCGCTTTTCACGAGAAAAAGGAAAAGAATAAAAAAACAAACCAAGGAGGTTCTTATAGAAGAGAGCTTGCCAAGAAGTACAAAAAGCCAAAAACAAGAGGAGATAAAAATTATAACAAACGCAATAAGAAACGTAAATAATGCAAGAACTTACTAAGCAAGAACTTCACAATTTAGGAATGAATATTGTGGGTAAAAAACTGCAAGAAATGGGGTATGAATTTGTTGCAGTAAATAGCGAGTTGAAAAAGCATCCACAATTTGTGTTGTTTAAAAAAGGAGAGCCTACCATTTTTGTATTAGTAAAAACTACGAACAATATTCAGTCTCCACAAGAATATGATGTATTGTGGATGGAAACTTTTAAAAAACACGCAGAAAAACAAAATGCAAAGGTTTGGTATGCTGGCATAGTTATAGCAAATGCAGAAAGTGTAGATTTACCTGTGTTTAAAGACAAGCCCTATTATGTTGCTTTTGATGATTTTGTAAAAATCTTATAAAACTTTTTTACTAATTTTTGGTGCTAATCTCCTTTTTTAACTGAAGGAAAAAGAGTGGTTTTGTAGGTTGGAAAGGGTATAAATCCTATTAAATATCAGGTAGTTGTATATTAATTTTACCTCAGGGAAATTAATAAAATATCTAAAAAAATGAAAAGACAACTACTAACCAAAAAAGGAAAAAAATTAATAAAAACTATTATGGCATTTTTATCAGATTTAGGTAATGGTGCTAGTTATGCAATTAATAATTAAGGTTTAAATAGTTAGAATTTAAAAAACACTCGTTTTATGATGTAAACGAGTGTTTTTTTATACATAAATAGTAAATTTACAGTGTGGAGAATCTGTTAAATGAAATAAAAAACTGTAAGATTTGTGAGAAACATATAGAGCCTAATCCTGTAGTTCTTGCTAGTAAAAAATCCAAAATCATTATTGTAGGTCAAGCCCCTGGAGCCAAAGTACATCAATCTGGGATTCCTTGGGATGATGCTAGTGGAAAACAGCTTAGGAAATGGTTGGATGTTACTGATGAGGAGTTTTATGATACCAATAACTTTGGAATAATACCTATGGGTTTTTGTTATCCAGGAAAAGGAAAATCAGGAGATTTACCACCAAGAAAAGAATGCGCTCCACAGTGGCATCAACCTTTATTAAAAGAAATATCAGAGGTAAAATTGATTATTTTAATAGGAATGTACGCTCAAAACTATTACTTAAAAGGAAAAGCTAAAAGAACACTCACTGAAACAGTGAATACTTTTGAGGAATACTTGCCTAACTATTTTGTATTACCACATCCATCCCCAAGAAATCGATTTTGGTTAACCAAAAACTCATGGTTTGAAAAAGATGTTTTACCCATATTGAAAATCACAGTAAAAAAGCTGATATAGTGATTTTAATACTAAAAGAAAGTTAAATACATGCATTGATAAATTTGTATTTTTGCAATGTATGATAGAAACAAGAGAAGCCATATCAGAAAAAGCGGTTTTAATAGGTATTATAACCCAGCATCAAGATGAAAAACAATCAGAAGAATATTTAGATGAGCTAGAGTTTTTAACACTTACAGCAGGAGGAGTAGCTGTAAAAAGGTTTGTTCAAAAATTAGATAAACCCCATCCAAAAACTTTTATTGGAACAGGTAAACTAGAAGATGTAAAAGCGTATATAGATTCCAATGATATTGGAACAGCTATTTTTGATGATGAGTTATCGCCTGCGCAACTTAGAAATGTTGAACGTTTTTTAGATTGTAAAATTTTAGATAGAACCAACTTAATACTTGATATTTTTGCAAGTAGAGCACAAACAAGCTCAGCAAAAGCTCAAGTAGAATTAGCACAATACCAATATTTATTACCTCGATTAACCAGAATGTGGACACACCTTGATAAACAAAAAGGGGGTATTGGTATGCGTGGTCCAGGAGAAACAGAAATAGAAACTGACCGACGTATTATTCGAGATAAAATTTCGTTGCTAAAAAAGAAATTAGTAACTATTGACAAGCAAATGTCCATACAACGAAAAAATCGTGGAAAAATGGTGCGTGTTGCTTTGGTAGGATATACCAATGTTGGTAAATCTACCTTGATGAATGTTGTTAGTAAAAGTGAGGTTTTTGCAGAGAATAAACTGTTTGCAACATTAGATACTACAGTTAGAAAGGTGGTAATAAAAAATATTCCTTTTTTAATGACAGACACCGTTGGGTTCATTAGAAAATTACCAACACAATTAGTAGAGTCGTTCAAGTCTACTTTAGATGAAGTTCGTGAAGCAGATTTATTATTACATGTCGTAGATATTTCACATCCAAACTTTGAAGATCATATAGCTTCTGTAAATAAAATTTTAGATGAAATAGATAGTAAAGATAAGCCGACAGTTATGGTATTTAATAAAATAGACGCTTATACTCATGAAACTATTGATGAAGATGATTTGATAACAGAAAAAACAAAAGAACATTATACATTAGAGGACTGGAAAAAAACCTGGATGAATGACTTAGAAACGGAAAGTATTTTTATTTCAGCTTTAAATAAAGATAATTTAGAAAATTTTAAAGAGAAAGTATATGAGGAGGTAAAGAAAATACATATTCAACGTTTTCCATATAATGATTTTCTATATCAAGAATATTAGTTTACAGTAAAAAAACGCAAACATAACTTAAAAAGGACTTAAATAATTAAAACTTTAAGTTCTTTTTTGTTATATTTATAATCCCTAATGTTGCTTTTTATATGTTTTATAAAGCATTGTAAATTATATTTTTAACCATTTTATCCCCCTGAAAATGAAAAATAATAAAACTTCACAAACAATATTTAGACGATTCTATTCATATTTATTAACTAACAATAAATTAAAAGCCTTAACGTAATTAATTTTATTAGTATAATGCCATGCCTAGTAATTATAATCTTTACTTACAAAGTATGTATAGTTAAATGAAGTGTTTACTCTTTTGAGTTATCATGTATTAACCTGAATAGATCATGATGAAAAAAATAATCCCCCTCTTATTATTGTATTTCAGTATGCAAGCTGTTAGTGCGCAAGAGAAATGTACATCTGAAAGTATTCATTCAGTAGATGTAAATATAGTTCACAAGTGTTTAGCAGAAAAGAAAGTAGAAAGCAATAATACAGAAGCTTCAGTTATAGTAACTACTGTTCCTAGTAGAAGGCACGTAAGAAAACGTATTTATTTTGAGAAAGTAATTAGTTTTGCAGAAGGTATTGAAGCAAAAAGTTTAAAGAAAATAAATACATTAAATGAGCTAGCTGAATGTAGTTTAGGAAATGTTTATCCTATTATAAAAGAAACAACAAAAAAATCAATTTCTTTTGATGTAGTTGAAGAAATTCCTGCATTCTTGTCATGCAAAGAATCATTAAAAGAAAAAGAAGATTGCTTTAATTATAAAATGCAAGACCATATAATGACCACCTTAGTTTATCCAGAAGAAGCTATAGAAAAAGGGTTAGAAGGAGAAGTTTTAGTGAGTTTTGTTATAAATGAAATGGGTAAGGTGACTGAGGTTAAGACAGAAGGAATTAATGTGCCTGAAATATTAAAAAAAGAAGCAAAAAGAATTGTATTACTATTGCCTGATTTTATTCCAGGAAAACAACAAAGCAAAAATACTAGAGTGTTATATCGCTTTCCTATGATTTTTAGTTTAAACAGTTCTGATTATTAGAGTGTTAAAATAGTTTATTTTATGTAAAAAAAAGAATACCTTTGCATGCCAAATTTTCATGAGTAACAAGTGTAATTGTTTGATTGGAAAAATGTTAAACCTTTAAGGCATGAGAAAAATTATTTTATTAATTACGTTAGTTTGCTTTTATGTAACCAATGTAATGTCGCAACGAGAAGTATGTGAGACGCCAGAAGAGTCTTTAGTAGATTTAAATAGTATAACAAAATGTACTATTGCTCCAAAAGACAAAAAAAATAAAGGAACAAGACAAATCTCTGTAAAAGTATCTGCCAATAGAAGGTATTTAAAAAAGAGAGAAATTTCGAAAAAGAAAGTAGTTTCAAATGCTACAAATTTGTCAGGAGCAGGAACGGCAGCAATAAAAAGTACAACTTCGCAAACAGAGTTAAGTAAACCTTTAACTTTTAAAAGCAACCTTGAAAACTTAACAAGTAAATTATCAGCAGAAGAAGTACGAAAAGCAGAAAAGTTCTCTACTGTAGACAAAATACCTCTGTTTACTGCATGTAAAAAAGCAAAAAAGAACGAAAGGTTAGATTGCTTTAATATGGAAATGGTAAAACACATTCAAAAACATTTTAGATATCCTAGTCAAGCAGTAAAAGAATCTATACAAGGAGAAGTTTGGGTGCGTTTTATTATTGATAAAAATGGTCAGGTTAAGAATATTAAAACTTTAGGACCTAAAAATGGAGAATTATTAAATAATGAAGCTGTTCGAGTGGTATCTCAATTGCCACAATTTATTCCAGCAAAAAAATCAGGAGGAGAAACATCTGTAAAATATGGTTTCCCAATCATGTTCGCTCTTGATGAATAACATAAGTAACTCAATATAAAAATAATTAAAATAAACAATATGTTTAAAAAACTACTAACCATGTTTTTGGTAATTTGTGGTGTGTCAATATATGCGCAAACTACAATAAACGGAAAGGTTTACGATGAATATTTAGAGCCGTTTTCCAATGCAGTAGTGCTAATAGGAAGTGATAGAACTACTTCGAGTTCTGATGGAACTTTCATATTAGCTACAAAATCAAATTACCCTTTTATAATTCAAGTTTCAGCTTTCGGTTACAAAACAGAATTAATTGAAGTAACTTCTAAAGAGCAAGAAATAAATATAATTTTAAAAGAAAATACAGCATTAGATGAAGTTGTAATCTCTGCATCTCGATCTCCAGAACGAGTTATTGAATCGCCAGTAACTATTGAAAGAATAGGTATAAATGATATAAAAAAGAATACTTCTGTAACCTATTATGATGGAATGGCAAACTTAAAAGGAATAGACCTTAGAGAAAGTGGTTATGGTTTCAAGTCAATTAATACAAGAGGTTTTTCTTCATTTGAAAATACACGTTTTGTACAGTTGGTTGATGGAATGGATACTGCGGTTCCTGCATTAACTTTCTCTATGGGGAATTTAGCAGGTACGTCTGATTTAGATGTAGAAAGCGTTGAAGTCTTACCAGGTGCAGCATCTGCTTTATATGGAGCAAATGCATTTAATGGAATTATGTTTCTTAAAAGCAAGAACCCGTTTAAACATTCAGGAATTAGCACTTATTTTAAAACAGGATTCACATCACAAGATGCGGCAGGAAATAATCCTTTTTATGATTTTGGTATTCGTATGGCCTATAAATTTAATGAGAAGATAGCAGGTAAGGTTAATTTAACCTATTATAAGTCAGAAGAATGGCATGCGAATAATACAGGGAACTCTACAGGAATAGGTGGAGTTGCTATTGGAGGAGATAGAACTTTACCTGGATATGACGGTATAAACGTGTATGGAGACGAAGTAGGAGCTACTTTAAAACAAATTGCAACTGAGGCAAGTAAAACAAACCCTTTAATTACCCCGGCAATCATAAACAGTTTACCTGATGAAAAAATAACAAGAACAGGTTATGATGAATCAAGTTTAGTAGATTATGACTCAAATGGTTTAAAGTTTGATGCTTCTTTGCATTACCGTCCTTGGGAGAAAGAAAATTTAGAAATTATTTGGAATTCAAGATTTGCAAGAGGAAAAAATATTTATCAAGGAGCTAATAGATATGTTCAAGACGGATTTTCGTTTGAGCAACATAGATTAGAGTTCTTAGGAAAGAACTTTTTCTTAAGAGGATACTATTCAGCAAATGATTCAGGAGACTATTTTGATTCTCGTTTTAAAGCAATTAATATTAACAGGGCTTGGAAGAGTGATAAAGATTGGTTTGGAGATTACCTAAATGCTTATCTAACACAAGGAAGGAGCCATGGAAAAGCTAGAGACTTTGCTAATATAGGACGTTTTGAACCTGGTTCAGTAGAGTTTAATGCAGCGGCTAATGATGTAGCTTCTAAAACAGTTCCTGAAGGAGGAGCGAAATTAACAGACCAAACGTCATATTACCATGCAGATGGTAACTATAATTTCCGTGATATAATTAAGTTTGGTGAAATCCAAATTGGTGGTTCATATAGAAAAATTAATTTAAATTCTCAAGGTTCTGTTTTTACAGACGCAAATTCTAAAATTTCTTTTGATGAATTTGGTGTTTATACTCAGTTGCAGAAGAAGTTTTTAGAAGAAAGACTGAAGTTTACAGGTTCGATTCGTTATGATAAATCGACAAACTTTAAAGGTAATTATTCTCCAAGGGTGTCTTTAAATTATGCCTTAGGTGAAAATAAAGATCATGTAATTAGAGCCTCTTATCAAACAGGATTTAGAAACCCAACATTACAAGAGCAGTACTTTGGACTTCCAATTGGTACAGGTCATTTAATAGGAGGAGTTGATGAAAACTTAGATCGTTACATTGTTAATATTGGAGGAGGTAATACCTTAACAGGTAGAGATGCTTTTGAAAATTCATTCTCAAGAGCTGAATTAGACAGAGGAAACCTTGTAAAATCTCAGTTAAGCACAATCAAACCCGAGAAGGTAATTTCATATGAATTAGGGTATAGAAGTATTGTTAATTTAAGCTCCAATAAAATTTTAGAATTAGATGTAAATGGGTATTATAACAATTATGAATCTTTTACAGCAATTAAAGATGTTCTTGTTCCTCATTATGGAGGGTTTAATGCAGATGGAACTCCAAATGCTCAAGCTTTATTAGCGCTTCAAAATAATGATGTAACAGCTTTCTCAGTAAACACAAACTCTAAGGCAGATGTTACCTCGTATGGTGTAGGTGTAGGAATGTCAACTAAGGTTTTTAAAGGCTTTGATTTAGGTTTGAGCTATAACTATGCAAAATTTGATTTTGAAGAAACTTCTGATCCAGATTTTGAGCCGGCATTTAACACACCGGAACATAAGGTTAAAGTTCAATTTGGTCATCCAAATTTATTCAAAAACTTTGGGTTTAATATAAATGCCCGTTGGCAAGATGAATACTATTGGCAATCTTCTTTTTTACAGGGATTAGTAGATGCTAGAACAGTAATAGATGCTCAAATAAATTATACAGTACCAGCAATTAAATCAAGATTTAAAATAGGTGGTACGAACCTTACTGGTAAGGAGTATTTTATAGCTCCTGGGGCTGGAGCAATAGGTTCTCTATATTATATTTCTTGGACAATTAATGACTAGAAATAGTTTAAATTATAAAATAAAAAAGAGGCGTGAATTTGTTCACGCCTCTTTTTTATTTTATAGACTAAAGTTATTATTCATTTTCATAATCATTAATAATTCCTAGTCGTTTAGCGCGTTGTTCCCAGCTTTTTCTAGCTAAGCTTTGTAAATTAGCAACGTTATCACTCTCATCCATTATTTCATAACCTAAAAGAGTCTCTATAACATCTTCTTGGGTTACTAAACCGCTAACAGCTCCATATTCATCTACAACTAAAGCTAAATGTTCTCTTTGTTCAATTAGTTTTTCAAATAAATTAGGAATAGATAACTCTCTACTGGCTATTATAATTTCCCTTTTAATTGTTTTTAAAGGTTCATTTCCTTTATTATCAACCAAAGAAAGTAATAATTGGTCCTTTAGAACATATCCAGTTATGTTATCTGGATTTTCAGCATATACAGGTATTCTAGAAAAGCGTAAAGGCCTGTTTTCATTAAAAAAAGCTTCAATACTTTGGTTTTCATCAGCAGTAGTAAGTACTGTACGAGGTGTCATAATATGTTTAGCTTGAACTTCTTTAAAGTTAAGCATGTTTCTAATTACTTTACCTTCACTTTCATGAAAAACACCTTCTTGCTCAGCAATATCTGTCATTGCAGAAAAGTCTTCTCTACTTAAAACACTTTCTCCATGTGCTCCTTTACCAAATAGTTTAGTAAATAATTGAAGTATCCATATAATACCGGTGTATTTACAAAAGAAAATCAGCACATTTAAAGCTTTAGTTGTAAAGCCAGCTAATGACTTCCAGTAAGTAGCACCAATGGTTTTAGGAATAATTTCAGAGGCAACTAAAATCAAAATTGTCATTATAGCAGAAACGATAAAAACACCGTTTCCTTCATCACTAAATATTTTTTTTGCTTGAGCACCAACAAGTATAGCACCTACGGTATGAGCAATTGTGTTTACAGTTAAAATAGCAATAAGAGGTTTGTCTACATCTTTCTTTAATGTTTCAAGATCGTTTGCATAAGCTTTCTCTTCTTTCTTTTTAACATTTACAAAGGTAGGAGTTACACTTAATAGTACAGCTTCTAGTATGGAGCATAAAAAAGAGAAAAATATAGATAAGGTGGCGTAAACAATTAATAAAGTCATTTGTTAAAATTTTTAGGCTAAAATACGTAAAAAAGAAAACCTCAAGAACACGTTCTTGAGGTTTTACCTTGATGTTTTATTTTTTAGAAACCGTAATTTACTCCTAGACCAAACACTTCTCTAGTTTGGAACCCTTTGAAAGCATTGTCGTCATAAATAGCTTGCATAGAAAGGTTTGCAGAAAGATATTTATTAACTTTCATTACCACATTAACAGTGTAATCTATATCAACATTTTGAAAATCTTCTAAGTAGTTACTGTATAAGTTTAGTATATTTTCAACAGACACATTTTTCATAACGTCTAATTTATAGTAAGCATTAACCGCAGCACCTAGTTCATAACGAGTAGTCTCGTTTTGTTCTACTCCAAAAGCAGGTCCTAAGTCTGTTAGGTGTTTGTGTACATAAATTAGTTTAGAAGTTGCAGGAGCGATGTTTACTTTTAAATTGTCGTGTTTTTTCCATAACATACCTGGTCCAAATTGGAAGTAGGCAGGAGAAAAGAAATGAGATGTTTGCTCGCCAGAAACATATGTAGAAGACATTTGAGTCTTAAAGTTAAAAAAAGCAGAATAATACCAATACCCACTAGCTTTTTTACCTAATAAAGAGTTTAACTCTAAACGGTCATCTGTTTTTTGCATTGCTTCTCCTTTTAACTTTGTTAAACCATAAGAAGCAATTAGTTTATTATCCCAAGTCCAGTCACCTTTGGTGTAATTAAAATCATAATTTAACCCAATGGTACCAGAAATATTATTTGTTCCACCAGCTAACCAGTTATTAAAAGCGGACTGATTGAATAGAAAAGAGATGTTACCACTCCTTTTCCATCCTTCTTTAGGCTCTTCTTTTTTTTCTTCTTGAGCATTAGCTGTTAAAGCTCCAAATATAACAGCAATAGCTAATAATTTTTTCATTTTAATAGTTTTAAATTAAAGTGTATAAATGTTTAACATAGAAGTTAGACAATAATATTGTATTAAAAGTCACGTTTTATGAAAAATATAGTTTAAACCAAGTCCAAAAACTTCTTTAAACTGTACTCTGCTAGAGGCATCGTCATCAATAATAGCATGCAAACTGAGATTGGTAGATAGGTTTTTATTAATTTTAACAAAGAAGTTTAACTGATAATCAATATCTATATTTTGAGGTTTGTTTAAATAATCTGAATACACAGCAACTATGCTTTCCATAGTAACATCCTCCATTATTTCGCTTTTAAAATAGGCAGATAAGTTAAAACCTAAACTAAAGCTAGTATTTTTACCTTCATCTACACCATATTTTCCCGAAAATTCGTCAGAAACAAAAGTATAACGAGCAGTTGCGGGAGCTATGTTTATTCTAGCGTCATCATTCCGTTTCCATAACATACCAGGTCCAAAACTCCAATATGCTGGAGAAAAGAAGTCTGAAACCGCTACTTTAGGTTCTTGTTTATAATCATAACCTTTGGTATACTGTGTTTTAAAATTACTAAAAAAAGATAAAAACCATAATTTTGAAGTTTTAAATCCTAAAAGAGAATTGTATTCAAACTGATCTTCTGTTTTTCTTATACCTTGACCATCTATATAACTTAATCCATAGGCTGATATTATTTTATTATCCCAGTTCCATTTTTTCTTTTTGTAGTTAAAGTCATAACCAAGTGTCATATTTCCAGCAACGGTATTGTTACCACCTGCTGCCCAATTTGAAAAAGATGATTGATTAAAAAGAAAAGTGTATTTTCCAGTTACAGTCCATTTTTTTGGTGGATTTTTCTTAACTAAAGGCTCTGCAAACACTCGCTTGTTAAATATGTAGAAAGCAAAACTAGTGTCTAAAGGGGAGTTTTGTAAACCTAAAGTTGAGATACTATCTTTTTTAGTTTCTTGTGAAACTAAAGAAAAGGAGTAACAAGAAATTAAGATTAAGAACAGCTTTTTCATTTGTGATTAAGTTGAGGAATTATACGAGTCTAATTATTTTTTCTCTTATAAAGTGGTACTGTTGAACAAGCTTCACCAAACATAATGGTTTTAGCTATAGGTTTAATTTTTTCAATTAATAGGGTATATGCTGATGGTGGTATAGGCTTATTTGCACATCCT
The DNA here is from genome assembly GCF_022347665.1 of Tenacibaculum sp. Mcav3-52. Taxonomy (NCBI): domain Bacteria; kingdom Pseudomonadati; phylum Bacteroidota; class Flavobacteriia; order Flavobacteriales; family Flavobacteriaceae; genus Tenacibaculum; species Tenacibaculum sp. Mcav3-52. The sequence continues at coordinate 867,968 of NZ_JAKRGE010000001.1, forward strand.
TTTATTATTACAGGCTTATCTTTATATTCAGAAGTGTCTAACTGTTGAATTATTTCTTGATATACTACAGTTTCTAATAATGTTAAGTCGCCAACAACAATCTTTTTAGCAAAAGGGGTAAGTTCAGTGGTCAGTAAAAGATAAGCCCATGAAGGAATAATAGCATCAGTAGAACAAGTTAAAGAAACATAACTATCTAGATATTGAGACCAGTCATGGTTTTTTACAGTCTCTCTAAAATCTTTTTCACGAAGAATTAATTCTTCAAATAACCAATCCTTAATATCAAATATTACACGTTTACCCTCAGGGTAAAAATCTTCAAGGTCTATTGTAGTAAGCTTACTATTAGCAACTCTATTTATAATTTCTTCTGACATATTTTTTAGTTGAAAAGGTTAAAGTTGTATTAACTGCTCTATAACATTCCTAATTCTAATTTAGCTTCTTCACTCATCATATCTTGAGTCCAAGTAGGATCGAAGGTGATTTCTACCTCACAATTGTTAATCTCTTTTAAAGTTTTTACTTTTTCTTCTACTTCAACAGGTAAAGTTTCAGCAACAGGACAGTTAGGAGAAGTTAATGTCATTAATATTTTGGCATCATTTTCTTCTGATATAAAAACATCATAAATTAAACCTAACTCATATATGTCAACAGGTATTTCTGGGTCATATATGGTTTTTAATACACGTACAATTTTATCTCCTAATTCTTCTAATTTGTCTTCAGTCATAATTCTAAACTTCTTTTAATTCGCTAATTTGCTTTGCTGTGCAATTGCGTACATTTTAATTTGTTTTACCATGGATACTAAACCATTAGCACGTGTAGGGCTTAAATGTTCTTTCAGGCCAATCTCATCAATAAAATCAGTATCGGCGTCTAAAATAGCCTTAGGTGTTTGGTTAGAAAATACCCTCAATAATAAAGCCACAATTCCTTTTGTTAAAATAGCATCACTATCGGCAGTAAACTCAATAGTATCACCTTTTAATTCAGAATGTAACCATACTTTCGATTGGCATCCTTTAATTAGGTTTTCATCCAACTTGTAAGTTTCACTTATTAAAGGTAGCGATTTTCCTAGCTCTATAATGTACTCATAACGCTCCATCCAGTCTTCAAACATAGAAAACTCGTCAATAATTTCTTCTTGTATTTCTTTGATAGTCATTTTTTAAAACTATTTTTGCAAAGTCAAAAAGACCGTTTTTAATTAAAGACGCAAAATTACGACAAAAAAGGCAGTTGACATGAGAGTTTAAGCCTTAATGAGTATAATTAGTAAAAATTTAAGTCTTAGTAATTTATAAAGACTTAATGAAACAAATACATTTCTTCAGTTGAAGAAATATTAAGTAGAGTTATGAGTAAATTATTAGCAGTAGGAACAGTAGCATTTGACGCTATAGAAACACCATTTGGAAAAACTGATAAAATCTTAGGAGGATCAGGAACATTTGTAGGATTAGCAGCTTCACAATTTGGAGTGCAAACAGGAGTTGTTTCTGTAGTTGGAGGAGATTTTCCACAATCATACTTAGATATGATGAACGATAAAGGAATTAATACTGATGGAGTGGAAATCGTAAAAGAAGGAAAAACTTTCTTTTGGAGTGGAAAGTATCATAATGATATGAATTCTCGTGATACTTTAATAACTGAACTAAATGTATTAGAACATTTTCAACCAGTGGTTCCAGAATCGTTTAAAGATGCACCAATTGTAATGTTAGGTAATTTACACCCATTAACACAAGCATCGGTATTAGATCAAATGAATGAAAGACCTAAGTTAGTAGTGTTAGATACTATGAACTTTTGGATGGATATAGCATTAAACGATTTGCATGAAGTATTAAAGCGTGTAGATGTTATTACAATTAACGACGAGGAAGCACGTCAGTTAAGTGGAGAATATTCTTTGGTAAATGCAGCAAAGAAAATTCATGAAATGGGGCCAAAATACGTGGTAATTAAAAAAGGGGAACATGGAGCTTTATTATTCAATGAAGGAAATATGTTCTTTGCACCAGCATTGCCATTAGCAGAGGTATTCGACCCAACCGGAGCTGGAGATACTTTTGCAGGAGGCTTCTGCGGATATTTAGCTAAAACCGAAGATATTTCATTCGAAAATATGAAGAATGCAATTATATATGGATCTAACTTAGCATCGTTCTGTGTTGAAAAATTCGGAACACAGCGTATGGAGGCATTAACTAGCGAAGAGGTACAAGCGCGTTTAAAAGCGTTTAAAGAATTAACACAATTTGATATAGCATTATCATAAACTATAAATCCGCGCTTTTTGCTGCGGATTTTTTTATACAACACACAAAACTACAACACAACTAAATACTTGAAATTAAATGAGTGACGCTATTAAACACGAATGCGGAATTGCAATGGTTCGTTTAAAGAAGCCATTACAATACTATAAAGACAAATACGGTACCGCGTTTTATGGTGTAAATAAAATGTACCTGTTAATGGAGAAACAGCACAACCGGGGGCAAGACGGTGCTGGATTAGCAAGTATAAAATTTAATGTAGAGCCTGGAACAAGATATATAAGCAGAATCCGTTCCAACCAATCACAACCAATCCAGGATATCTTTGGGAAAATTAATCATAGAATCAATGGAGTTTTTGAAGAGAATCCAGATAAGGTTGATGATGTGAAATGGCAAGAAGAAAATGTGCCTTACATTGGAAACTTATTTTTAGGGCACGTTCGCTACGGTACTTTTGGTAAAAACTCTATAGAGAGTGTACATCCTTTTTTACGCCAAAGCAACTGGAAACATCAAAGCTTAATTGTTGCTGGTAATTTTAATATGACTAATTCTAAACATTTGTTAAATGATTTAATTGAATTAGGTCAACACCCTAAAGAGTCTACTGATACTGTAACAATTTTAGAAAAAATAGGACACTTTCTACAGTCGGAAGTTTCAGATTTATATTTGAAAGCTAAAGAAGAAGGATTTAATAAAAAGGATGCTTCTCCATACATAGAAGATAACCTAGATATTCAACGAATTTTAAAACGTTCGGCTAAAAACTGGGATGGTGGATATGCTATGGCAGGTATGCTGGGGCATGGAGATGCGTTTGTGTTGAGAGACCCGTCAGCTATTCGCCCAGCTTTTTTTTATGAAGACGATGAAGTAGTTGTGGTTGCTTCTGAACGTCCAGTTATTCAAACAGTTTTTAACGTTGATATAGAGTCAATAAAAGAGGTTGAAAGAGGACATGCGTTAATAATCAAAAAGAATGGAGAGACAACAATGTCGCCAATTTTAGAGCAGCGCCCCAAAAAAGCATGTTCATTTGAGCGTATTTATTTTTCAAGAGGAAGTGATGCATCAATTTATGAAGAACGTAAAAACTTAGGGAAATATGTGTTTCCTGAAGTTTTAAAATCTATTGATAGTGATATAGAAAATTCAGTGTTTTCTTACATACCAAATACGGCAGAAACATCATTTTTTGGAATGATGGAAGCTGCTGAAGATGTATTAAATCAGCAAAAGACTGATGCAATTTTAGCGGGTGAAGGAAAGCTTTCAAAAGAAAGAGTAATTGAAATTCTTTCTAAAAGACCACGTTTTGAAAAAATAGCGATTAAAGATGCTAAACTACGTACTTTTATTACAGATGATAGTAGTCGTGATGATTTAGTTGCGCATGTTTATGATGTTACTTACGGAGTTGTAAAACCAACAGATAATTTAGTAATTATTGATGATAGTATTGTAAGAGGTACTACCTTGAAGAAAAGTATTATTAAAATCTTGAACCGATTGAATCCTAAGAAAATAGTAGTAGTTTCTTCTGCGCCTCAAATACGTTATCCAGATTGTTATGGTATTGATATGGCTAAGATTAACGATTTTATTGCTTTTAAAGCTGCGTTGGAATTGTTAAAAGAAACAAATCAGTATCATATTGTTGATGAAGTGTATCAAAAATGTAAGCAACAAGAAAACAGTGAAGATAAAGATGTGATAAACTACGTTAAGGAAATTTATGCACCTTTTACAGATGAAGAAGTTTCTGCAAAGATTGCACAAATGTTAAAAACTACAGAGATAAAAGCTGATGTCGAGGTGATTTTTCAGCCAGTAAGTGGTTTACATAAAGCTTGTCCAGACAATTTAGGAGATTGGTATTTTACTGGAGATTATCCTACTGATGGAGGTCATAGGGTGGTAAATCAAGCATTTATCAATTTTTATGAAGGAAATGATAAGAGGGCTTATTAATAATTAATTAGCCAGTAAATAAAAAAGAGTAATCGTTTTTTCGATTACTCTTTTTTTATGTGATAAAATATGTTTAATTACATAGGTACTACAATGGCACCAGAGAATTTTTCTCGGATTTCATTTAAAGCCCTATCAGCATGTAAGCGTGTTTTATAATTCCCTACTTGTATTTTCCATTCAGGTTGTTTATAAATTAGTTTTGTGTAAACATCAGGGTATTCAACTTTAAACCTATTACGGAGGCTTCTAGCGCGTCTTTCAAGTCCATTGTATAGTTGGATTCTGTACCCGTTTCCATTGCTCTTGTTGTAGGTTCTTTTCTTTTCTATAAGTGAAATAATGTGCTTGTTGTCAGTAAGTTTTTCTTGAGCATTAGCTTTGAGTGCAAAAGCAGTAACAAGAAAAATAAAAGTAATAATTAAGCTATGTTTTTTCATTTTGATGAATCTTTTTACAAAAGTAATGACTTGTGAGTTAATACATTGTTAACGCTAGTTATTTAGAATTGTTATAAATTATAGATTAGGATTCTCTTAACATTTCACAATTTAGACAGAAGTAGTACTTTTGTGCAACTTTCTGTGTGCTAATTTTAAAATTAGTGTAACAGAAAAAATTGTACCAAAATAGATACAAAACTTATATTTTTATAGTATGAAAAGTGTGAATCATCACAGTAGATTAACTAAAACTCTAGCAAAGAGTTTAGCTTTCTTTTTAGTTTTCTTAGTAAGTTTTTCGGCGTTTTCACAAGATATTGATGAGGCGCGTCAAAAAGAAGGGAAAAAATTGTTTAAATCTCTTTGTGCATCTTGTCATAAGTTAGATAAGAAGCTGGTTGGTCCTGCTTTGGCTGGGATTGAAGAGAGAAGAACCAATGAATGGTTGAAAGCATGGATAAAAGATAATGCTGCTTTAAGAGCTTCAGGAGATAAAGAAGCAATTGCGATTTTTGAAGAGTATAATGGTTCTAATATGACTGCTTTTCCGCAGTTATCGGATCAAAATATTGATGATATCCTTTACTATACCACGGTTGGTGAGTTAAAGAGGACTCCAGTAGCAGGGGCTGATATTGAGGGAGTTGGGTCTCAAGGTGATCAGGCACCAAAATGGTTGATATATATATTGGCTGCGGCTATTGTTGTGGCATTCTTAATTATTGGTAGTTTGTTAAAAACTATTAGTGAATTAAAAGGCGCTCCAAAAACTCCAGGTTTAATGGGGCAAACTGCTGAGTTGTGGCAAGGAATTAAACAGAATACTTTCTTAAAAGTGTTAACCGTTATTTTTGGAGCTTTAATTGCTGCTTATTTCTTGTTTGGAACTTTGTTTAAAGTTGGTGTTGATGAGGGGTATCAGCCAATTCAACCAATAGCTTTTTCACATAAAATTCACGCAGGAGATAATAAGATAGATTGTCAATACTGTCACTCTGCAGCAAAACATAGTAAGCATTCGGGTATACCATCTGTAAATGTTTGTATGAATTGTCATAAGAATATTTCTGAAGTAGCAGACGATACAAAAGTTGTGATGGATGATCATACATTAGTAAAAACTGATTTAGATAAAGAAATCGCTAAGATTTATGAAGCAGCTGGTTGGGATGCAGAAAAATTAGAATATACTGGAAATACTAAGCCGGTTAAATGGGTGAGAGTTCATAACTTGCCAGATTTCGCATATTTTAACCATTCACAACACGTAACTGTAGGAGGAATTGCATGTCAAAAATGTCATGGTCCAGTAGAGGAAATGGAAGAAGTATATCAATATTCGCCATTAACAATGGGTTGGTGTATTGACTGTCATAAGGAAACTAAGGTTGACTTAAAAGGTAATGAGTACTATGCTAAAATTCATGAAGAACTAGCTAAGAAGTACGGTGTTGAGCAAGTAACTATTGCTCAATTAGGAGGAAAAGAGTGTGGTAAATGCCACTATTAATCAATTTAGAAAGTAGAAAAACACATATATAAATGGCTTCAAACAAAAAATACTGGCAAAGTGTTGAAGAACTAAAGGGTAGTTCTATTGTTGAAACGCTACGTAATAATGAGTTTGTACAAGATATTCCTACAGATGAATTTTTAGGCGACAAAGATACCTTAGAAACATCATCAACTTCACGTAGAGACTTCTTGAAATATGTTGGATTTACCACTGCAGCAGCTTCTTTAGCAGCTTGTGAAGGTCCAGTAAGAAAATCAATTCCTTATGTAGTGCAACCTAATGATATCGTAGTAGGCGTTGCTGATTGGTACGCAACTACAATTGCAGACGGTTTTGATTTCGCAAACGTATTAGTAAAAACACGCGAAGGACGTCCAATTCAAATCATGCCAAATAAAGAGGCAGGAGGTGTAACTAGCGCACGTACTCAAGCGTCAGTTTTATCATTATACGATGAAAAATTACGTTTAAAAGAACCAAGAAAAGGAAAAACTCAAATATCTTGGGCAGATGCAGATAAAGAAATTATCGCAAAATTAAACGAATTAAAGAATGCTAATGAACCAGTAGTATTATTAACAGGAACTTTAGCGAGTCCTTCTACTGAAAAAATAATAGCTGATTTTATTACAGCTTACCCAAATGTTAAGCATGTAGTATATGACGCAATCTCTGAAAGTGCAACTGCTGATGCTTTTGAAGCTATGTATGGTAAAAGAGCATTGCCAGATTACGATTTTAGTAAGGCGGAAGTTATAGCGTCCATAGGGGCAGATTTTATTGGTGATTGGCAAGGCGGATACGAAAAGTCTTATGCAGAAGGTCGTAGAGTAGAAACTGGTAAAATGTCATACCATGTTCAAATAGAAGCTAACATGTCTTTAGCGGGAGCAAATGCCGATAAAAGAATTGTAGCCAAACCATCTGAGCAAGTTTTCGCTTTAATAAACTTATACAACCAAATAACAGGAAATAGCCTTCCTTCAAAAGCAACAACTTTTGATGTAGAGGTAAAGCAATTAGCTAAAGACCTTAAAAAAGCAGGTTCAAAAGGGGTTGTTGTTACAGGTTTAAATGATAAAAACGCACAATTAATTGCATTAGCAATCAATAAAGCGTTAAATAGTGAGGTAATAGATACTGAGGCGGTGAATTTAAAGCGTCAAGGTAACGATACCCAAGTAGCTCAATTGATAGCAGACGTTAAAGGAGGTAAAGTAAAAGGTTTAATTACTTATAATGTAAATCCTTTATACACTTTAGCAAATGCAGTTGATTTAGCAGAAGGAATTAAAAATTTAAAATTATCTATAGCTCTATCTACTCAAGATGATGCTACAGCTAATGCTACACAATATACATTGCCAGCACCTCATAACTTAGAAAGTTGGGGAGATGTTATGGCGAAGCAAGGTGTTTATAGTTTAATGCAACCAACTATACAGCCACTATTTAACACACGTCAAGTACAAGACGTTTTATTAAAATGGTCTGGAAGTACAGTGAACTATTACGACACTTTAAAAGAATTTTGGAGTACAAATGTATTAGGAGGGGCTTCATGGAATCAAGCATTACATGATGGGTTCTTTAAAGCTGAAAAAGTTGCTGTTGAAGAAGAAACAGCCTTTGAAACTACTGTAGATATAAATGTAGTAGCAGCGCAATTAGTGAAAAAAGCTAATAATGCTTCAGGATTCGAATTAAACTTATACTCATCAACAGCGTTAGGAGACGGTAAACAAGCAAATAACCCTTGGTTACAAGAATTACCTGACCCTATTACAAGAGCTTCTTGGGATAACTACTTGACTATTTCGATTTCAGATGCAAAAGAATTAGGTTTTGAAAACCCAGTAAAAGATAATGGTGCTATTGATGGTAATTATGCTAACGTAACAGTAAATGGCATAACAATAAATAAAGTACCAGTACTTATACAACCAGGTCAAGCAAAAGGATCAGTAGGTTTAGCATTAGGATACGGTAGAACTCAAGGATTAAAATCAGAAATGCAAGTAGGTGTCAATGCCTATCCATTCTACCAAAATGGAAACAATGTTCAGTATAATGTTTCTATTGAAAGAACTTCAGGATGGCACAAGTTTGCTTGTATGCAAGTACAAAGTACTTTAGCAGGTCGTCACGATATATTAAAAGAAGCTTCATTAAAAGAAGTAAACGATAAAAAATTAGATCCTAAGCATACTTGGAATAAGCCATTCATGGTCTCTTATGATCATCAAGAAGTTGAAGGAAGTAAAATTGACTTATGGGAAGAGCATGACAGAAGTTTAGGACACCACTTTAACTTATCTATCGACTTAACTTCTTGTACAGGTTGTGGAGCATGTGTTATTGCATGTCACGCAGAAAACAACGTACCAGTTGTTGGTAAAGATGAAATGAGAGTTGGTAGAGATATGGCTTGGTTACGTATTGATCGTTATTATTCTTCTACTGTGGAAGATAAGCAACATAAGGCTAAAATGACATTGGAGGAGTTCAAAGCTCAAAATCCAAACATAGCTAACCAAGAAATTGAAAGACGTTATACTGAAAAAGTATTAGAGCTAAGCAAAGGAGATTTATTTGATGCTTTAGAAAACCCAGCAGAAAATCCACAGGTTGCTTTCCAACCAATGATGTGTCAGCACTGTAACCACGCACCATGTGAAACAGTATGTCCGGTAGCAGCAACATCTCACGGTCGTCAAGGTCAAAACCAAATGGCATATAACCGTTGTGTAGGTACTCGTTACTGTGCAAATAACTGTCCATATAGAGTTCGTCGTTTCAACTGGTTTAATTATGCTGAAAACAACGAGTTTGATTTTAACATGAATAACGAGTACGGTAAAATGGTGTTAAACCCAGACGTAGTAGTTCGTTCTCGTGGTGTAATGGAAAAGTGTTCTATGTGTATTCAAATGACACAAGCTACTATCTTAAAGGCTAAGAAAGAAGGTAGAGCTGTTAAAAAAGACGAGTTTGAAACAGCATGTTCAGCAGCATGTTCTACTGGTTCTATGGTGTTTGGAGATATAAACAACACTGAAGATACAGTTACAGCATTAAAAGAAGATAAAAGAGCTTTTCACGTTTTAGATTATATTGGTACAAAACCAAACGTAGTGTATCAAGTGAAAGTAAGAAATACAAACGAAGCTTAATAGTAAAATTAATAAGTATATAGATTTATGTCGTCTCATTACGAATCATCTTATAGAGAACCTTTAATACTTGGTGACAAGAGTTACCATGATATTACTGAAGATATTGCTAGACCTATTGAAGGGAAAGCAAACAAAAATTGGTATATAGCATTCTATATCTCTTTAGCAGCAATGTTATGGGGATTTGGATGTATCTTTTACACCGTAGGAACAGGTATTGGTGTATGGGGATTAAGTAAAAACATCGGTTGGGCATGGGATATTACCAACTTCGTATGGTGGGTAGGTATTGGTCACGCAGGAACACTTATTTCTGCAGTACTTTTATTATTCCGTCAAAAATGGAGAATGGCAATTAACCGTTCTGCAGAAGCGATGACAATCTTTGCGGTATTCCAAGCAGGATTGTTCCCGATCATTCACATGGGACGTCCATGGAACGGATACTGGGTATTACCAATTCCTAACCAATTTGGATCATTATGGGTTAACTTTAACTCGCCATTATTATGGGATGTATTTGCAATTTCTACGTATTTATCGGTATCATTAGTTTTCTGGTGGACTGGTTTATTACCTGATTTTGCAACGATTCGTGATAGAGCTGTAAAACCTTTCCAAAAGAAAATTTATGCATTATTATCTTTCGGGTGGTCAGGTAGAGCAAAAGACTGGCAACGTTTTGAAGAAGTGTCGTTAGTATTAGCAGGTTTAGCAACTCCATTAGTGCTTTCTGTACATACAATCGTATCGATGGACTTCGCAACTTCTATTAACCCAGGATGGCACTCAACAATTTTCCCTCCTTATTTCGTAGCAGGGGCGATCTTCTCTGGATTTGCAATGGTACAAACCTTATTAGGTATTATGCGTAAGGTTACAAATATGGAAGCATATATTACACGTTTACACGTAGAGTATATGAACATCGTAATCATTTTAACAGGAGGTATCGTAGCAGTAGCTTATGCAACAGAGTTCTTTATTGCATGGTATACAGGTTCTCCTTACGAAAACTACACATACTTATCATTTGGAGCAGAAGCAGGAGCTTACGGATGGGCATTTTGGTCGTTATTAATTTGTAACATTTTCACACCACAGTTATTATGGATCAAAAAGATTAGAAGAAGTTTTATTTGGTCTTTTATTATCTCGATAGTAATTAACATCGGTATGTGGTTTGAGCGTTTTGATATTATTGCAATTGTATTAAGTAAAGGACAGTTACCATCTACATGGTGGCGTTTTGAACCAACGTTCGTAGACGTAGGTATCTTTATAGGAACTATCGGATTCTTCTTTGTATTATTCTTATTATATGCAAGAACTTTCCCAGTAATCCCTACAGCAGAGATTAAGACTATTTTGAAATCATCAGGTGAGAATTTTAAAAAATCAAGAGAAGAGAACAATGAGCACTAATAAAGTAATTCACGCATTATATAATGATGATGATATCTTAATGGATGCCGTTAAGAAAGTAAAAGCAGAAAATCATCATATTGAAGAAGTATTTTGTCCTTTTCCAGTTCATGGATTAGACAAAGCAATGGGATTAGCACCAACACGTTTAGCAATTACCGCTTTTTTATATGGTATTACAGGCTTATCAGTAGCAGTTTGGTTAACATGGTATACTATGATTGCTGATTGGCCTCAAGATATTGGGGGAAAACCAAACTTTTCATGGGCTACCAATATGCCAGCTTTTGTTCCAATATTATTTGAATTAACAGTGTTTTTTGCAGCACACTTAATGGTAATTACTTTTTATATGAGAAGTAAGATATGGCCATTTAAAGAAGCTGAAAACCCTGACCCAAGAACTACAGATGATCACTTTTTAATGGAGATTCCTGTTAAAGGGAGTGAAGAAGAGTTGGTGTCATTATTAGAGAAAACTGGAGCTGTAGAAATTAACGTAGTAGAAACGCACTAATAAAGAGATATGAAGAATTTAAAAATAATTATCGCTTTAGCTGTAGCAGCAACAAGCTTAAGTTCTTGTAACGATAAACGAAAACCACAAGTTCAGTTCATGCCAGATATGTATGTATCTGTACCCTACGATGCAAATGGAGCCGAAGGTATTAATAATGAAGAGGTAAATAAATTACCAGTAGCAGGTACTGTAAGCAGAAACGGAGTTGTAGCTTATGATATTCCTGACACTAATGAAGGATATGAAAAAGCAAAAGCTGAATTAAAAAACCCATTACCAACTACTGAGGCTAACTTAGAAAAAGGTAAAGAGTTATATGACATATACTGTGCTTCTTGTCACGGAACAAAAGGGGATGGTAACGGAGTGTTATCGCAAAGAGATAAATTCAATGGTATCCCAAATTACGCAGACAGAGAGTTAACCCCAGGGAATATTTATCATGTAATTATGTATGGTAAGAACTTAATGGGATCTCATGCATCACAGTTAAGATACAATGAGCGTTGGCAAGTTGTACAATACGTAGAAAAATTAAGAAGCGAATTAAAATAAGTCTATAATAGATAGTTAAGATATGTACCAGTTTTCAGGAAAATTAAAAATGCTAGCTATTGTTTTAATGGCTGTAGGACTTTTAGGAACAGGTTATAGTTTCTTTTCAGCGCCTAAAACATTAGAAGAAGCAAAAGAAATTTTAGCAAAACAAGATGCACATCATGGAGGTCATGAAGCGAAAGCAGATCATGCTGATGTAGAGCATAAAGAAGAAGCTAAAGTTGAAAATCACGAAGAAGATACAACAACTGAAGAGCATGTTGCAGATAGTACTGCTACACACACTGAAGAAGTAGCACACAACGGTGAACAAAATCATTCGGAAGAAGCTATTGAAAATACACAAGCAAAAGATAGTTCGGCAGTACATGTAGCTGAAGATGATCATAAAGAAACTGCAATTGATGAAGCGAATGAAACAACTGAAGCACATACTGAAGTAGCTGCTCATGGTGAAGATCACGGAGATGCTCATGCAGAACACGCTTTACACCAAATGCAAAATAGACCTTGGTCTGCTTTGTATGTTGCTTTATTATTCTCTTTAGGTATTACATTGTTAGTGCTTGCTTTTTATGGTTCACAAATTGTTGCACAAGCAGGATGGTCTGTAGTATTGCACAGAGTAATGGAAGCTATTTCATCAAATTTACATTATGTGAGTTTAATAATGTTAGTATTCTTAATACTTACAGCAATGCATATGAATCACCTGTTTACTTGGATGGGAGAAGGAGTAACTGACCCAACAAGTCCAAATTATGATGCTATAGTAGATGGAAAAAAATGGTGGTTAAATACTCCAGGTTGGCTAATAAGAAGTATTGTTTACTTAGCAGGTTGGAATGTTTATCGTTTTCTAATAAGAAAGTGGTCGTTAGCTCAAGATAACGGAGATTTAAAGCAGCATAAGAAAAATTATAATGCAACAGTTATATTTCTTATATTCTTCATGATTACTGAAAGTATGGCTTCTTGGGACTGGATTATGGCAATAGATCCGCACTGGTTCTCAACATTGTTTGGATGGTATGTATTAGCTACTTTCTTAGTGTCTGCTTTAACAGTCATAGCAATGGTAACTATTTACTTACGTTCAAAAGGAGTATTGCCATTGGTAAATGATAGTCATATTCACGACTTAGCTAAATTTATGTTTGGTTTCTCAGTATTCTGGACATATTTATGGTTCGCACAGTTTATGTTAATTTGGTATGCAGATATGCCAGAAGAAACAACTTATTTCTTATTACGTTTTAACGAATATAAAGTGCCATTTTTAGCAATGGTTGTAATGAACTTTATTTTCCCAGTATTATTATTAATCAACAGTGATTTTAAGAGTAGACCTTGGTTTGTAATTTTAGGAGGAGTTGTAATCTTAGCAGGTCATTATATTGACTTATTTGTAATGGTTATGCCAGGAACAGTAGGTGGTCAATGGGCATTTGGAATTGGAGAGATAAGTGGGGTACTATTCTTCACAGGATTGTTTATTTTTGCTACGTTTAATGCGTTTGCAAAAGCTAATCCAGTGCCAAAAGGTAACCCTTATTTACACGAAAGTGAAACCTATCATTACTACAACATCGAACACACAGGAGAAGATAGTAATCATCATTAATAAAAAGAATTAATAAACAAATAGTTTAGATAATATGCTCGCTTTATTTTATATTTTCATAGCAGTTGCAATCGGAGTAAGTTTTTGGCAAATTACTCGTATAATGAATTTCCGTTCTGTAATTGCTACAGATGAAGACAACGAAAAACAAGCTAAATATTCATTAGCTTTCCTAGCATTCCTTTATGCAATGATGATTTACTGCTTAATTGCCATGAATGTAATTATGTTACCAGAAGCTGCTTCTTTTGAAGGAGAGCATGATGACAACCTTTTTAATATCACTTTTTGGTTAATTGGAATAGTTCAGTTTGGAATGCAGTTTTTAATTTTCTTCTTTACTTACAAGTACAGAGGAAATAAAAACAATAAGGCATTATTTTATGCAGATAGTCATAAGTTAGAATTAATTTGGACAACTATTCCTGCAGTAACAATTGTGTTATTAATTGGATATGGTTTATGGGCTTGGAATAACATTATGTATGTTGGAGACGATGAAAACCCTATTGTAATTGAAGTATACTCTCAACAATTCCGCTGGGATGCACGTTATGCAGGTGAAGACAACCAATTAGGTTTAGGTAATGTAAACTTTATCAAAGGAATTAACACTATGGGGGTTGATATGTCAGACCCAAGTGCACAAGATGATAAGCAAGTAACAGAATTATACTTACCTAAAGGGAAGAAAGTATTATTCAAGTTCCGTTCGCAAGATGTATTGCACTCTGCTTATATGCCACACTTTAGAGCACAAATGAACTGTGTTCCAGGTATGGTTACTCAATTCGCATTTACGCCAAAATATACCACAGCAGAAATGCGTCAAAATTCTGAGGTAATTGCAAAAACAGAAGGAATTAACAAAATTAGAAGAGCTAAAGGAGAAGACCCATATGAGTTTGATTACTTATTATTGTGTAACAAAATTTGTGGAGCATCTCACTACAATATGCAAATGAAAATTACTGTTGTTGAAGAAGAAGAGTACAACAAGTGGTTATCAGAACAAAAAACATTAGCTCAAGTTATTAAATAAGATATTTTTTTAAAGTATATATAGATTATGTCAGATCATCATCACAAAGAAACATTTGTAACTAAATACATCTTTAGTCAAGATCATAAAATGATCTCGAAACAATTCCTTGTTACAGGTATATTTATGGGTATCATAGGAGGTTTCATGTCTATGTTATTTCGTTTACAAATTGCATGGCCAGATACATCGTTTTCAATTGTTGAAGCATTCTTAGGAAACCATCAAACAGATGGAATTATGAACCCAGATATGTACTTAGCGTTAGTTACGATTCATGGTACAATCATGGTATTCTTTGTCCTAACGGCAGGTTTAAGTGGTACATTCTCCAACCTATTAATTCCGTTACAAATTGGAGCTCGTGATATGGCTTCTGGATTCTTAAATATGGTATCTTATTGGTTGTTTTTCTTATCATCAGTAATAATGATTATTTCACTATTCGTAGAAGCAGGACCAGCATCAGCAGGATGGACAATTTATCCTCCATTATCTGCATTACCACAAGCAATTCCAGGTTCAGGTACAGGAATGACGTTATGGTTAGTGTCTATGGCAATTTTCATTGCATCGTCATTAATCGGATCGTTAAACTATATCGTAACAGTTTTAAACTTACGTACAAAAGGATTGAAAATGACAAGATTGCCATTAACAATGTGGGCATTCTTTATTACAGCGATTATTGGTGTAATTTCATTCCCGGTATTATTATCAGCAGCCTTATTATTAATCTTTGATAGAAGCTTCGGTACTTCATTCTACTTATCAGACATCTTTATTTCTGGAGAAGTATTACATTACCAAGGAGGGTCACCAGTATTATTCGAACATTTATTCTGGTTCTTAGGTCACCCAGAGGTATATATTATCTTATTACCAGCGTTAGGTATTAGTTCAGAAGTAATTTCAACAAACGCACGTAAACCAATTTTTGGTTACCGCGCAATGGTTGGTTCTATTATGGCAATTGCATTCTTATCTACGATTGTATGGGGTCACCACATGTTCGTTTCTGGAATGAATCCATTCTTAGGTTCTGTATTTACTTTTACAACAGTATTAATTGCAATTCCATCAGCAGTAAAAGCATTTAACTATGTTACTACACTATGGAAGGGTAACTTACAATTAAATCCTGCAATGATGTTTTCTATCGGATTAGTTTCTACGTTCGTAACAGGAGGATTAACAGGACTAGTATTAGGAGATTCAGCTTTAGATATTAACGTTCACGATACATATTTCGTTGTGGCACACTTCCACTTGGTAATGGGGGTATCTGCTTTATTAGGGATGTTTGCTGGTGTTTATCACTGGTTTCCTAAGATGTATGGTAGAATGATGAACAAAACATTAGGATACTGGCACTTTTGGTTAACAATAATCAGTGCTTACGGAGTATTTTTCCCAATGCACTTTATAGGGTTAGCTGGTTTACCACGTCGTTATTATACAAATACAAACTTTCCAATGTTTGATGATTTGGCAGATATAAACGTGTTTATGACTATCATGGCTATTCTTGGAGGTTTAGCACAGTTAATCTTCATAGCAAACTTCTTTATTTCTATGTATAGAGGTCAAAAAGCAACACAAAACCCTTGGAATGCAAATACACTTGAGTGGACTACTCCAGTTGAACATATTCATGGAAACTGGCCAGGAGCAATTCCTGAAGTTCACAGATGGGCTTACGATTACAGTAAAACAGATGAAAATGGTGAGTATGTACACGGAAAAGACTTTGTACCACAAAACGTACCACTATTAGATGGCGAAGAGCCTTCTTAAAAAAGATAAATTATAAAGCCTCCCAAAACTGGGAGGCTTTTGTTTTCTATAAGTATTAGTAGATCTTGTAATAATTTTTTAGCATAAAATATTAGTTAAGTAACTTATATTACAATGTGAACATTTTATTTCAAGTATATTTGCAACAATATGAATGAAAACTTAAACCCTGAAAACACAAATTATTCAAATGAAGAATTAGATGTAGAAAAAAAACTGCGTCCGCTTTCATTTGATGATTTTACTGGCCAAGATCAGGCAATAGATAATTTAAAGGTTTTTGTAGAGGCAGCGAATCAACGAGATGAAGCGTTAGATCATGCCTTATTTCACGGCCCTCCAGGATTAGGAAAAACAACATTGGCTCATATTTTAGCTAATGAATTAGGAGTTGGAATCAAAGTAACTTCAGGGCCTGTACTAGATAAACCTGGAGATTTGGCGGGTTTACTAACCAATTTAGATGAACGAGATGTTTTATTTATAGATGAAATACATCGATTAAGTCCAATAGTTGAAGAATACTTGTATTCAGCAATGGAAGATTATAAAATCGATATCATGATTGAATCTGGTCCAAATGCACGTACAGTTCAAATTAACTTAGAGCCATTTACTTTAGTAGGAGCAACTACTCGTTCAGGATTGCTCACAGCGCCTATGCGAGCTCGTTTTGGTATCAGTAGCCGATTACATTATTACTCAACAGAATTATTAACAACCATCATACAACGAAGTGCATTTATTTTAAAAGTGCCTATTTCTATGGAAGCCGCAATTGAAATTTCAGGAAGAAGTAGAGGGACTCCTCGTATTGCTAATGCATTACTACGTAGAGTGCGTGATTTTGCTCAAATTAAAGGAAATGGTACAATTACCATAGAAATAGCCAAATATGCCTTAAAAGCTTTAAATGTAGACGCACATGGTTTAGATGAAATGGATAATAAAATTTTATCTACTATTATTGATAAGTTTAAGGGTGGCCCAGTAGGAATTACTACGTTAGCTACTGCTGTAGCAGAAAATTCAGAAACAATAGAAGAAGTTTATGAACCTTTTTTAATTCAGCAAGGGTTTATTATGCGTACGCCAAGAGGAAGAGAAGTAACTGATTTGGCATATAAACATTTAGGAAGAATTAAAGGAACTAGTCAAGGAGAGCTCTTTTAAATAAATGAAACTATTAAAAAAACTCATACCTATATTAGAATGGATACCTAACTATAAAAAGTCACAGTTAAAAGGTGATGTAGTTGCAGGTATAACTGTTGCTATTGTACTAATTCCTCAAGGTATAGCGTATGCACTTATTGCAGGTTTACCACCAATTTATGGGTTGTATGCTGCGTTAGTGCCTCAATTACTATATGCTATTTTTGGTACGTCACGTCAAGTAGCAATTGGTCCTGTAGCAATGGACTCATTAATTGTAGCAACAGGAGTATCTACCTTAGCATTAACAGGTTCTGAAAGTTATATAGCTATAGCAATATTACTCGCGCTAGTAGTAGGGACTATTCAGTTTTTAATGGGAATTTTCCGTTTAGGATTTATTGTTAACTTTTTATCAAGACCTGTAATAACTGGGTTTACCTCTGCAGTAGCTTTAATTATTGGATTGAATCAATTTAGGAATTTATTCGGAGTAGATTTTGTACAAAGTGATCAAATCCATGTATTATTAGAAGATATTCTCTTCAGACTTAAATATTTTAAAACAAATACAACAATAATAGGTTTAATAGCATGTGCTATTATTATAATTTTTAGAAGAATTAATAGAAAAATACCCAATGCATTAATCGTTGTTATATTGGGTATAATAAGTATCCGTTTTTTTGGAACAGAATTTTCAGATGTAGCCATTGTAAAAGATATTCCATCAGGCTTACCTAAACTTTCAATGCCAGTAATTGATGTAGCTTTAATACGTGAATTAATGCCGATAGCGGCTACTTTGGTTATGGTAGGATATTTAGAAACTATTTCTATCGGAAAAACTTTGGAAGCTAAGCAAGATGAGTATAGAGTAAGACCCAATCAAGAATTAGTAGCTTTGGGTTTAAGTAATATGGTTGGATCGTTATTTCAATCATATCCGTCAGCATCAAGTTTTTCTCGTTCGGCAATTAATGCAGAATCGGGAGGAACTACAGGAGTTTCCGCAATAGTTTCCGCAATTTTAGTAGTGTTTACCTTACTTTTTTTAACACCTGTTTTTTATCACTTACCAAAAACTATTTTATCAGCAATTATTATAGTTGCAGTTTTTAACTTAATAAATTTAAAAGAAGCAAGAAGGCTATGGAAAGCAAATAATTTAGATTTCTGGCTACTCTTAGCTACTTTCTTAGCTACTATTTTCTTCGGAATTGAATATGGAATTTTAATCGGGGTAGTTTTATCATTAATTGTTTTAATTTTTAGAACTTCAAGACCCTATGTAGCGGAGTTAGGAAAAGTACCAAATTCAGATTTCTATCGTAATAAAAGCAGGTTTAAGGAAGTCATTCTAGATGATGAAATTTTAGTATTTCGCTTTGATGCACAACTTTTTTATGCTAATTCAAATTACTTTAGAGATAAGTTAGATGAAATGGCATCAGAAAAAGGAAAAGCATTAAAGTTGATTGTTTTAGATGCTGAAAGCATAAACAGAGTTGATAGTACAGGAATTGATATGTTAAAAGAACGTATTATTTATTTTAACAAGCATAACATTCAATTTTACTTTGCAGGAGTAAAAGGACCTGTAAGAGATGCCTTTTTTAGAGGAGGCTTATTAGACGTTGTGAGTTTAGACCACTTTTTTATGCGTGCCAATGGTGCCGTAAATTTTTATAAAACAGGAGATAATCAAAATCAGAAAAAATACGCACAGTATATACATCAAGCGTATAAATAATATATAATATCATGAAAATAGAGCAAATTTATACAGGTTGTTTAGCACAAGGAGCCTATTATATTGAAAGTAATGGAGAAGTAGCAATTATAGATCCATTACGTGAAGTTGATCCTTATATAAACAGAGCTGAAAAAGATGGCGCTAAAATCAAATATATTTTTGAAACTCACTTCCATGCAGATTTTGTAAGTGGTCATGTTACACTAGCTGAAAAAACAGGAGCAACAATTGTATACGGACCAACAGCAAAAACAAATTATGAAGCTCATATAGCAACAGATGGAGAAGTATTTAGATTAGGAGAAATTACAATTACTGTATTACATACTCCAGGACATACAATGGAAAGTACTTCTTATTTGTTAAAAGATAAAGACGGAAAAAATCATGCAGTTTTCAGTGGAGATACTTTGTTTTTAGGTGATGTTGGACGTCCAGATTTAGCACAAAAAGCAGCAAACTTAACGCAAGATGAATTAGCAGGATTATTGTACGATAGTTTACGTACAAAAATTATGACATTGGAAGATGAAGTAATTGTATATCCGGCACACGGAGCAGGATCGGCTTGTGGTAAAAACTTAAGCAAAGAAACAGTAGGCACAATTGGCGATCAAAAGAAAACCAATTACGCATTGCGTGCAGACATGACCAAAGAGGAGTTTGTAAAAGAAGTAACAGACGGGTTACTACCTCCACCTGAATATTTTCCTTTAAATGTAAAAATGAATAAGGAAGGATACCAATCTATCGATGAAGTTATCAAAAATGGAGCAAGAGCTTTATCAGTAATAGATTTTGAAAAAATAGCAAACGAAACAGATGCGTTGATTTTAGATGTACGTCATCAATCAGAATTTATTAAAGGATTTATTCCTCAATCAATTTTTATTGGTTTAGGAGGAACATTTGCTCCATGGGTGGGAGCATTGATTAAAGATGTTACTCAACCAATTTTATTAGTTACCCCTAAAGGAGAAGAAGAAACTACGATTACACGTTTATCTCGTGTTGGTTTTGATAATGTGTTAGGGTATTTAGATGGAAGCTTTGCAGCTTGGAAAGAAGCAGGAAAAGAAGTAGATACGTTACGTTCTGTTTCTGCAAATGTTTTAGCAGAAGCAATTACGGAAAAAGCACCTGTTTTTGATGTTAGAAAACCAGGAGAATATGCAAATGAACATATTGTAGATGTACCAAGTACACCGTTAGATTTCTTAAACGAGCATGTTGAAGAGTTTCCAACAAAAGAAGACTTTTATGTACATTGTGCTGGAGGATACCGTTCAGTAATTGCAGCGTCTATTTTAAAAGCCAGAGGATTTCATAACATCATTGATGTTGCTGGAGGATATAAGGCTATTAAAGAAACTGATATTCCAAGGACAGCAACGGTATGTCCATCAACTTTAAAATAAGCAAGATGAACAAAGGTATTTTTTTAATAGGTTTATTTTTAACAGTGATATTGTCGTGTAAACAACAAAAGACAGAGGTAAATAACATTACTATAGATAACTTACAAGTAGTTTTACAGAATGAAAATAATGCACAGTTATTAGACGTTAGAACCCCAGAAGAGTGGTCAAGAGGAGTTATTGAAAATCCAATTAAAATAGATGTTACAGGTAATGATTTTGAAGGAAAAGCTCTGGAGAAATTAGATAAAACAAAACCGGTATACCTTTATTGCCGTTCAGGCGGAAGAAGTTTAAAAGCAAGTGAGTTACTTGCTCAAAAAGGTTTTAAAGTATACAATGTTTTAGGAGGTTATCTAGAATGGACAGAGAAAAATAAAGAATAAAGAATAAAGAAAATCCCGAGTATACTACTCGGGATTTTCTTTATTCATCTTAGCTTACTCTTCAAACATTGTTTTAGTTAATAATTCAGTTTCAGTGCTATTATTAATTATAATGATTTTTCAAATTTACCATCAAAATTACTGTCAATAAACTTTAATTCTTTTTTTGAATCGTAAATTAAAACGAATTCTTCTGGAACTCCATCTTCATCATTATCGAGAGAATAACCAACCTTATTTCCAGCCGAATTATAACAGTCAGTTTTTTCATAAACGCCATTTTCATCCCTGTCAAAACAAGTTTGATATACTTTTCCATAAGTAGTATAAACTCTAGCAATCTCATAATTGGAGTCAAAGTTTACATCAAAAAATTGATTAGCTATTTTATTATTTTCTTTCCAATAACTAGTCAAGATTTCATGATTGTTTATCCATTTGAAAGTGAAGTTTTTAGCATCCATTAATAGAGAAATTTCTTTATTTAATTTAAAAGAATAAATCCCAAGTCCGATGCTTGTTATAGAAAGTAATATTATTAAGGTTTCTTTCAATTTCATAGTTAAATAATCTTTTGGCGAATTTAGTCTTTTAAGTCAAGCTTTAAAAAATAAAAAAACCGAGACAATTGTCTCAGTTTTTTGTTTTTCTAGCATTTTCCCAATTAAAACTTTAACGTTGCACCTACTAAAAAGTTTCTAGTAGCTTGCGGAAAGTATCCTTGGACCTCAAAAGAAGTTCCAGGAGTATCCCAAGTATTTAAATAGGTATATCCTCTATCAACATATTCTTTATCAAAAAGGTTGTTTACCAATCCTGTAAAAACAATAGATTTAAAAACTTTGTTCATTTTTAATTCATAACTAACATTAAAATCACTAACGTAATAGCTATCTAGTTTAGAGGCTTCTGTGTTTGTGTTACTTAGATATTGTTCACCAACAAATTTAGATAATAAAGAAAGCTGTAACCCTTTTGTAGGCTTATAAATCAAAGCATTTCCAGCAATAATATCAGGGGAAAAAGCAATGTTTGTAGTTCCAATATTGCGTTGAACACCATCACGATCTAACATAAAATTGTTGATTTTATTACTACTTACGGTAAGATTTTGATTAATGCTAAATTTGTCTGTAACGTTAATATTAGCATCAATTTCTACTCCTAAACGATAGCTGTCTTTCACATTTTCACGTAAATATTCTCCAACATCATTCAGTCCACCAGTTTGAATTAATTGATTGTCGTACGACATGTAATAGATGTTGGTACTCAATTGAACCGTTTTATTATGCAAACGCCACCCTAATTCAAAATCATCTAAGGTTTCATGTTGTACATTCGAGCCATTTTGAAAATCATCACGGTTCGGTTCTCTGTTCGCACGAGCATACGATGCATAAATGCTATTTTCTTTATTAATACTGTAAGTAAAACCTAACTTAGGATTAAAGAAGCTAAATGAAGTGTCAATATTTAAAGGATTTAAATCAGAAGTAAAGCCTCCGGTTGTATAATCAATAAACCTACCTTGTACATCAACAAAAGCTTTTAAATTATCAAAAACATTAAAAGTAGCTTTAGAAAAAACGCTAATATCATTTTTCTTAGCATCACTAAAATAGTAACGATCTCTAATGCTAGCACCATCTGCAAATTGTGTAGCCCAAATAACTTCACCAAAATGATCTCCTTTATAATTACTATAAGAAGCACCAGAAATTAACTCGAATTTTTCAGTTTTATAAGTAGCGTTAGCATTAGCTACGTAAAAATCATTATCTAACCAACGACGAACGATAACATCGCTTCCGTCAACAATTACATTACCATAATCAACAGCATCTTTATCCTCTTTAAACTGTTCAAAATACCCTTCTCCTTTGGTATAATTTAATCCAATATTGGTAGACCAGTTATCAGAGAGTTTCTCATTCCAATGTAATTGGTAATGATCTTGCCAATAATTATCGGTTTCATTATCGTAGGTATACGGATTCTGACGACGGTTTTCTTGTAATTCCCCAGCACTTAAGCCATACCAAGCTTGATAGGTTTGTTGCTTTCCTCCAAAAGCTAAGGCTTTAATCAACGTATTGTCATCAGTATAACTACCTTGTAAGAAATACGATTTTAAATCGGTAAAAGCTCGGTCAACATATCCATCAGAGTAAATGTTAGACAAACGTCCTGCAAACTCAAATCCATTATTTAATTTTCCAGTGGTAAACTTTACGGTGTGTTTTCTAGTTCCATAAGAACCAAAAGCATTTGAAATTTCTCCACTAGCTTCATCCGAAACAGCATCGGTTAAAATATTTAAACTAGCTCCAAATGCTCCAGAACCGTTCGTAGACGTTCCCACACCACGTTGTAACTGTAAACTTTGTGTAGACGAAGCAAAATCTCCCATATTTACCCAAAAAGTTCCATGACTTTCAGAGTCGTTGTATGGAATTCCGTTAATCGTAACATTCACACGAGAAGCATCCGAACCACGTACACGAATATAAGTATAACCAACACCAGCCCCAGCATCTGACGAGGATGTTACAGAAGGTAAATAGTTTAGTAACACAGGAATATCCTGTCCTAAATTCCGTTTTTCAATTTCTTGTTTGCCAAGGTTAGAGTGTGTTACAGGTGCATCTGCTTTTACACGAACAGCAGATACCAACACTTCATCTAACACAGTTTCATTAGAAATTAATTGAAACGTAATCTGTTGGTTATTGGTAATTTTAACTTCTTGTGAAAGGCTTTTAAACCCCACATAAGAAACCTCAATAACATGTGTCCCTTTTGGTAAGTTTAATTTGAATTTACCTTCAAAGTCGGTAGAAGTTCCTTTGTTTTGAGCTTTAACTGCTATGGTAGCACCCACTAAAGGCTCTTGGTTTGCATCAACTATTTTACCAGATAGAATAAACGTTTGTGCGGTTGTTGTTAATGTTGTGAATACAACGAGTAAAAAAGCTACTATCTTCACTTTTTTACGAAAAGACATCGGTCTCATTTTATAAAAAACAAAATCGAATAAAAAGAGGTAATTATTCTTTAGTTAAACATTGAATAATTAAAACTTGTCATTACGAGGAGTTTACGACGAAGTAGTCTTTTCATCAATAAACAAATTTCTCGTAATAATTGGTTTCCAAATGGCGATTATCGCCTCCCTAAACAGCATTACCTGTTCCAGGTTCGTTGGGTATGATCTCAGCCTGAATTTAATTATAAATGATTAATTACAAATTATTTTAATAATCAAAATTCGTAATTCAAATAAGGCACCCCTTTATGAGAACGGTGCAAAGGTAAATATGAAATATGAATTAAGAGTGATAAATAGCGGGTTTTTCTAGGCTTATTTATAAAAGAATAAGGAGTTATTAAGTAAGTAAAAAAACATTCTAGCCAATTTATAGATTTAACTCATGTATTCCATCGTAATTTTAATATTTTAGTGGTGAAAATATCAGATATTTATGAGTAAATCTTTTAAAACGAGCGTGAATAAAACGCATGATTTTGATTTTACTGAAGCGCAAATAGAGGCGTTAGATATAGTAGAAAAATCAAAAAATAACTACCACGTACTTGAAGGGAACCAATCGTATCAAGCTACCATACTTCAAACAAATTTCAACAAAAAAACATACACCATTCAAATCAATGGAAATACCTACGAAGTGAATATTTCTAACGAATTAGATATGTTAATTGATGAATTAGGTTTAGAAGTAGCAACAGAGAAAAAAGAAAACGATATCAAGGCACCAATGCCTGGGTTAATTGTTTCTGTTGATGTTGAAATTGGTCAAGAGGTAAAAGAAGGTGATGGAATTTTAGTGTTAGAAGCCATGAAAATGGAGAATACCTTACAAGCACCAAGAGACGGAGTGGTAAAATCGGTAGCTATACAGGCAGGTGATAAAGTAGAAAAGAATACGGTTTTAATAGAAATGGAATAATATGAAAAAGATATTAGTAGCAAATAGAGGAGAAATTGCGTTGCGTGTAATGCGTACAGCAAAAAAGATGGGAATTAAAACGGTAGCTGTTTTTTCTGAAGCAGACAGAAATTCACCACACGTAACTTTTGCAGACGAAGCAGTATGTATTGGTCCTGCACCTTCTAACCAATCGTATTTATTAGGAGATAAAATTATTGAAGTAGCGAAGGAGCTAGGTGTAGATGGAATTCATCCAGGATACGGATTTTTAAGTGAAAACGCAGCCTTTGGAGAAGCCGTAGCAAAATCAGGAATTGTATTTATAGGACCAAAAACCCATGCTATTGAAGTGATGGGGAGCAAATTGGCTGCAAAAGAGGCCGTGAAAGCTTATAATATTCCAATGGTTCCGGGTATTGACGAAGCGGTAACCGATGTAGAGTATGCCTCGAAAGTAGCAAATGAAATAGGCTATCCAATTTTAATCAAAGCCTCAGCAGGAGGTGGAGGAAAAGGAATGCGTGTTGTTGAAAAAGAAGCCGATATTAAAGAACAAATGCAGCGTGCAATTTCAGAAGCAGAATCAGCTTTTGGAGATGGTTCTGTATTTATAGAAAAATATGTAGGGTCACCACGCCATATCGAAATCCAAGTATTGGCAGATGCTCATGGAAACGTAGTACACTTATTTGAACGCGAATGTTCGGTACAACGTCGCCACCAAAAAGTAGTAGAAGAAGCACCATCGAGTGTGTTGACTCCAGAAATTAGAGAAGCCATGGGAGCAGCAGCTGTAAGAGTTGCGAAAGCCTGTGATTATTTAGGAGCTGGAACGGTTGAGTTCTTACTAGACGAAAACAAAAACTTCTACTTCCTAGAAATGAATACACGTTTACAAGTAGAGCACCCAGTTACGGAGCTTATTACGGGAGTAGACTTAGTAGAGCAACAAATAAAAATAGCAAGAGGAGAGGAGCTATCATTCACCCAAGACGATTTACAAATTAACGGACATGCACTAGAGTTACGTGTATATGCAGAAGATCCGTTAGACAATTTTGCACCGAGTATTGGAGTGTTGGAAACCTACCAACATCCGAAAGGAGAAAATATTCGTGTAGATGATGGTTTTGAAGAAGGAATGGAAATTCCTATTTATTACGATCCGATGATTTCTAAACTAATAACGTATGGAAATACGCGCGAAGAAGCTATTGAGTTAATGAAACAAGCGATTAGTAATTATAAGGTAAAAGGAATAGAAACTACGTTGCCGTTCGGAAAGTTCGTATGCGAACACGAAGCGTTTACTTCAGGAAATTTCGATACTCATTTTGTAAAGAAGTATTACACACCTGAGTTGTTAGAAGCAGGATACGAAAAAGAAGCGAAGATTGCTGCACAAGTTGCTTTACAGCAGTATTTAAAAGAGCAACGTATTTTAAAAACTTGTTAAAAACAATTTGCGTTAGGGATTGCAGCGGCATCCTTTTGTTGTCAGTTCGAGTTTGCGGAGCAAGTATCGAAAACCAACAAAAGATATAGCGGAAAGCCCGACCCTTGGGGAACGCCCAAAAAAAGAATATAGATGAAATCTAAAATAGAAGAATTACAACATAAACTTACCGAAGCAAAGTTAGGAGGCGGACAACAACGCATCGACCGTCATCATCAAAAAGGAAAATTAACCGCTCGTGAGCGTATCGATTATTTCTTAGATGAAGGTTCTTTTGAAGAAGTAGGTATTTTGGTAACGCATAGAACGACCGATTTTGGAATGGAAAATCAGAAGTTTTATGGTGACGGAGTGGTAACAGGATACGGAACGGTAAACGGACGCTTAGTATATGTGTTTGCACAAGACTTTACGGTATTTGGAGGTTCGTTATCGGAAACACATGCTGAAAAAATCTGTAAGATTATGGATTTAGCTGTAAAAGTAGGAGCACCATTAATCGGATTGAACGATTCTGGGGGAGCGCGTATTCAAGAAGGAGTACGTTCGTTAGGTGGTTATGCCGATATTTTTTACAGAAACGTACAAGCATCAGGAGTAATTCCGCAAATCTCAGCGATTATGGGACCATGTGCAGGTGGAGCAGTATATTCACCAGCGATGACTGATTTTACCGTTATGGTAGAAAATTCAAGTTATATGTTTGTTACGGGACCTAACGTAGTAAAAACAGTAACCAATGAAGAAGTAACTTCAGAAGAATTAGGAGGAGCAAGTACACATGCAACCAAATCGGGAGTTACACATTTAACAGCAGCGAACGATGTACAATGTTTGGAAGATATCAAAACATTGTTGAGCTATATGCCACAGAACAATCAAGAAACTACAGCAAAATTACCGTTTGAATTAGGCGATGAAACTAGAGAAGAGCTAGCCAACATCGTTCCAGATAATGCCAACAAGCCGTATGATATGCGTGCTGTAATTGACGGTATTGCTGATGCTGATTCGTTTTTTGAAATTCATAAAGATTATGCCGATAATATCGTGGTCGGATTTGCACGTTTAGGAGGAAGAAGTGTTGGGATTGTAGCCAACCAACCGATGAGTTTAGCAGGATGTTTGGATGTAAACAGTTCTAAAAAAGCAGCACGATTCACCCGTTTTTGTGATTGTTTTAATATTCCGTTATTGGTGTTGGTAGATGTACCAGGATTCTTACCAGGAACCGATCAAGAATGGAATGCGATTATTACCAACGGAGCAAAATTATTATATGCGTTGAGTGAAGCTACCGTGCCAAGAGTAAGTGTAATTACTCGTAAAGCTTATGGTGGAGCGTATGACGTAATGAACTCAAAACATATTGGTGCCGATATGAACTTTGCATGGCCTAGTGCAGAAATTGCAGTAATGGGAGCAAAAGGAGCGAGTGAAATTATCTTTAAAAAGGAAATTGCAGAAGCAGATGATCACGAAGCAAAACTAGCTGAAAAGGAAGCGGAGTATGCTGATAAATTTGCGAATCCGTACCGAGCAGCAGAACGTGGATTTGTAGATGAGGTAATTTTACCACAAGACACCCGTAGAAAACTAATCAAAGCTTTTGCCATGTTAGAAGGTAAAAAGGTAGAAAGACCGAATAGAAAACACGGGAACATACCGTTGTAAGAAAATACATATCAATATTTTTAAGAGGCGCTTCTTTTTAGAAGCGTCTTTTTTGTTTTATAAGGCCTTGGATGTACTTGATTTAATGCTATATTGATGAGGTTTTTAGAAAAGAGTAAGGATGTATAAATCATTACTAGTCCCATATTTATTAAATTGGGTGTTCAAACTATATAGCTAAGCTTATATAAGATGTTAGTATAACTATGAATTGGAAAATAATTACTGAAAATAAAAGAAGGTATGCTGATACATCCTACTATTTAAAAGCTGAAAGAGACTGTATAGAAGGAACTATTGTATTAGAGATATGTTGGATTGAGAATTTTATGTATGGCTTAACGGTTTATTTATATAGAAAAGAACCAAAACGAAAATTCTTGTTTTTTAAAAGTACAAAGCCTGAAACACTTTATAATTGTTTAGTTTTTTATAATGGGCGTATTGAAAAATATGGGCATCAAATAATGAGAATGACAGAAGATGCTCCATTAGAAAAATTAAAGAGATTAGATTTCTTTCAAAAGGATGGAGTTCTTAACTATAGAATAGGAGAAAAATATGGTTTAGATTTTACAACTACTTTGCCAGAGAAAAACTGAGCTACTACACATCCTAAAAAGTAACCACTTAAAAAACGTCATTACGAGTCTTTCGACTTAAGTTTATCTTGAGTGACAGTCGAAAGGCTCAAGACAGGCTAAAACGAAGTGATCTTTAAGTTTATAGTTCAAAATAAACAGATTACTTCAGTCGTACCTCCTTCGTAATGACGTTAGCTAATAAAAGTTCGATTTTAAAAAGAAGTTTTCTAAACCCTTTTACACAGAATAGTCTGAAAAAGCGATGAGATTCAGAGGCTTTGCCTCGCATCGTTTTTCAGACGTTTTTAAACAAGGTTTAAAAATTCCTCGTAAAAGTGTCCTTTCTTTTGGTTCGTTTTCTTTGGACAAGCAAAGAAAATGAAGGCAGTAGTTTATTGAGCAATACAATTAAGTATAAATCTACCCTATACTCAGCTTAATACTACATTAATGATAAAAAAAACAACTTTTATGACTTAAATAATTGGTTTTGAGGGTTTCCGTAATTTTTTACAAATATGTTTTTTTAGGTTTATAGGAAATTATCAAAGTAATTAAAATGAATAACTACTTGGATTTAAGGCACTGTAATTGAATTAACCAAAAAACTACCATATTATGAAAGTCAAAAAAAAAATAGAAATAGTAATGTTTTTATTGATTACAACTATTGTCAACGCTCAAGATTTTTCACTTACAGAAAAAGTAGATAAATCAATTAGATTTGGGTTTTCTGCTGGAGTTGAACATAAATTTTCAAAACCTAATGAAGCTTATTTGGATCCAAGTACTTTGACATTAGAGTTTGATGATTTAAGTAGAGACTCATTTGTGATTTCTACTAGTTTAATTTATATGCCAAATTATTTTTATAGAACAGTGTCACTTACAACAAAAGCAGACGGTACAAAACAATATACTTATGGGGATTGGGAGTATAAAAGTAGTAGATGGGGAGGAGTAGTTTCTTTAAATATAGCAGAATTTTCTCCTGATACTGGTTTTAATACTAGAATTGATGGAGGGTTGGGGGTAGCTTATGCTCCTGGAAGCGTAAAGAAAAATGAAAAAGGAGAATATAATCCTCATCCTTTTTATCTTACTTTAACCCTAGATTTTTCGACCATTCGACAGGTGAAAGATGGAATCAAAGAAAAATATGAAGGAAAACAAATTTTAATAAATGGAGAACCATTAAATGCTTTAGATCAAACAGATAATAGTATATTTAGAAATAAAGTGTTTACAGGCGTTTCATTCAAATTAGTTTATTTATTAAATTAAAAGCACCTAAAACTAAACACATGTTATCTTATACCTCTGAGGATGCACTTGAATTTTCTATTCAGTTAGTATTTACTATATTGAACTTGCTTAAAAAGTAAGTGTCAATTGATTGATTTTAAGTTAATTAAACCATATGAAATTATGAGAACTCTTTATGCTTTTACAATAATTCTCGGATTAATAAGCTTTTCATGCACAAGTTATAAAAAGACAGTAGCTAAGGATACTTCAAGTCAAAGAACTAATGTATCAACTATTGAAACAAATCCTGACCAAACATCTATTTGGACAAATCAACCGAATTCAAATTCAACAAAAATTAAAGTACTAAATGCTGCAATTGCATTTGGGTCTTTGCCTAATGGACTTAGTGAAATGGATTATACGGTTGTTGAAAATACAGGTACTTATTTAGTAACTAATGCAATTAGAGCTTTGTCTGACGATGTTAGAGTAAAGGCTTGGGTAGAGGGACAAGATATTATACTTACTTCAGAAGTTCAGCAATATAAAGAAACCGAATTTGGACTTCCAGAACCTTCTGGTTTTGTAAAATGTGTAAGAGGAAATTCTACATCACTTCCTGATTGCTGGCGGACAATTTTAGTAATAGCAAACCATCTTGGAGGAGATAAACAATACCAATAATTTTAATTAAAAACTTCATTAAGAGTGATAACGTAGTAATCTTTATGTTTATAGTTCAAAATAAACAGATTATTTCAGTCGTACCTCCTTCGTAATGACGTTATTATTTTTTATAAAAAATTATTCTTACACATCCGTACTAACCCAATAACTTCCCGTTGAGGTAGTAGACGGGTTATATGCCAAAATATTCACTTTAGTACCGTTGGTAACATCCGCTAGTAACCATTCCATTGGCTGATTATTAATTGCGCCACTTTCCAATTCAACCATATTGCCGTTTAAGGTCACCTCGTCGGTACTAATGTCGAACTGTAGCGTGGTTTCCCCTTTGTTTTCAAAACCAATAAAACTCTCCTTGTCATACGATACCTGAGTAATCACCTTGGTTTCATTAGGCGCTACCTGTCCCACAAAATCAGTAATAGAGCTGCTTCCTGTAGTTGGACGATAGCTATACTGTGCTCTTTTTGCAGGCTCATTGGCAAATACTAACTGAGCCGTGTTTATAATTTGAACAAGCGTTGTATAACAATCGTTCAATGCCGAAATACGATCTTGAGTAATTACCAAACGCTGTTTTTTATATACCTCTTGCTGAGTGTTCGCACTCTTTAATTCGTCTTTAATTGTAGCCAACTCTTCCACAATAGATGCAGGCATTCCGCCTTTCGTTACATCGGTCAAATCATCTAAATAGTTGGTAACCACCTTTTCTAAGGTTTCTAAAAACACCAACATTTTAGGCTGATTCTTGCTCGCATCTCTATAGCCAGTTGTAAATTCCTTTAATACCGCAGGATTATCAGGAAAAGCCCACATAGCATGACTTTTAATACGATTATATACACGACTTGCATTTTGCATTTCTATCAACACCTTTTGTGTTTCCACTCCTTGTTTTGCCAAGGTACTTACATCGGTAACTACCGTATCTGCCGCATCAATCTGATGTAAAAAAGCCGTCGCATACTCACTCGTAAATCGGGCATTGAAAGCGGTAAAACGCTCCAAATCTTGAGTAAATAGGTTGTAAATTGTACGTGCGCTTTCAGCTAAAAAAGCATCTGAACCTTTGAATTTTCTTCTTGTTTCCATATTAATATTTAATTTAAGTTACACGAGAGTTTTTAGGGATATGTAATACACGCTACCCTAAGGTAATTCTTAGAAACAACAAGATTATAATAGCAGGAGAGCCCCTTGCCACTAGTTAAAAACCCATAAAATATTAGATGGTTTTAGCAATACAATCATAGCATTTTGTTCGTTTCTTTTTCTTAACCACTTCTAAATTATAGTGTTGGGGTATAAAAAACAAATGCGATGGTCAATTTTTGCTTTTTTTTAACAAGCAGACAATCAGAAGTATATCTTTTATACTAGTTGCGAATACTTTTTTTTTGTGTTATCTATCATTGACATCTTTTCTTAACGACTTAGATTTTACATAGAATAATCTTTTTCTAGGCTATTTTTCTTTTTCCATTGATGAAAAAGAAACCGACTTTGGAGGTTCATGAATTCCTTTGAAAGCCAATAAAAATTAATGAGCTAAGCAAAAAATCTAGTCTTAACCTGCCTACACTCAAAAATAATGATCCTCGACCCTAAATTAAAATAACTCGCTATCGCTCAAACAGATTTTAATTTTAACGGCTCTTGCGGTGTTATTTTTGGTTTGCCTGCTTATGACAGGGTACTTTTTTTAGTATTCTCATTAATCAAAGCAATTTGTCTTTCAAAAATAATTCTATAGCTGTCGTTACATTTGTTTGACATTTTTTTGTGTGTTGTATCGAAGTGATAATCCGTTAATACGTAGACCGAGAGTGTTGGATTGAATCCATACAGATTTAAGAGTGGGAGGATAGCCGTAGTATTAGCGATCCATGCCGTGGTGTTAATGGAGCATGCCGTAGTATCAGTGACCCATGCCGTGATGTCAACGGAGCATGCCGTGATATCAGCGACCCGTGCCGTGGAGTTAACGGAGCATGCCGTAGTATCAGCGATCCATGCCGTGGTGTCAACGGAGCATGCCGTAGTATCAGCGACCCATGCCGTGGTGTTAACGGAGCGTGCCGTAGTATCAGCGACCCGTGCCGTGGTGTC
Organism: Tenacibaculum sp. Mcav3-52; assembly: GCF_022347665.1. Taxonomy (NCBI): domain Bacteria; kingdom Pseudomonadati; phylum Bacteroidota; class Flavobacteriia; order Flavobacteriales; family Flavobacteriaceae; genus Tenacibaculum; species Tenacibaculum sp. Mcav3-52. Next base: position 900,778 of record NZ_JAKRGE010000001.1, read on the forward strand.
AACGGAGCGTGCCGTGATATCAGCGACCCGTGCCGTGGTGTTAACGGAGCATGCCGTAATATCAGCGACCCATGCCGTGGTATTAACGGAGCGTGCCGTAGTATCAGCGACCCATGCCGTGGTGTTAACGGAGCGTGCCGTAGTATCAGCGACCCATGCCGTGGTGTTAACGGAGCGTGCCGTAGTATCAGCGACCCAAACAGCGATATAAAGAACCGTTGCTACTCTAAAAAATAACTTTTATAACTTAAATAGGGGAGGTTATGGGATTCCGTAAGAATGTATGATGGAGTTTTTTTATTTTTACTAGGTTGAATATTTTTAATAAATTAAACATGAGTAAAGAGTTAGATGTTTTCCTGTCTTTTATATTAAGTACTAAGGAGAAACTAAATAAAGAAAGACAAGGAGCATTTGAATTAGGCTGTTCTCAGTTTATACTTGACATTTTTGACAAAGTCACCGCTATAACAAATACGCTGGAGGAAAAAGTAAAAAATGGAGATTTAAAAGTAAATTACCGAAATCAGTTTCAATCTAGCTTAAATATTATATTATCTAATTTATCTTTAAAACATTATGATAATATGAATTTCCTTGGTCATGGAAATGATAATTTGAAAAGTAGTATTAAAAAACAGATAGAAAGCAGCTCTTCGATTATTTCTGACCAATACAATCAAATGAAGTTCAATGTTGATTTTTTTGATAAAATTGGTTATTTCGATAGTAATGTAGTTGCTATTGGAGCGAATGGTAGTGGAAAAACTACATTGTCAAATAAATTTAAAAATTATTTACAAAACAATGGTGTTGTAATTTCTGCTCAAAGGATATTACTAGTTCCAAGTTTTGAAGCAATTTCTAATCCATCAAAAACAGCATCTGAATTAAAACAAGCTCAGATTAGAGATAAATCAAATAAAAATATACAACTGTTTAGCTACTTACAAGCAGAATTTGGAGTTGTTTTAAGAAATTTACTTGCTGATAATATTTCAGCCGGGAATAGTTATAGAAAAGACTCTTTAGAATTATTATCAAAAGGAGAGCAAATAAAAAGCCCTGAAAAAACAAATTTAGATATTACTCTTGAGATATGGAACTCACTTATTGAGCATAGAAGCATACATTGTGATGATGGTATAAACATTACAGCTAAGTCTAATGATGGACGTTCTTATCCTGTTATGCAAATGAGTGATGGAGAAAAAGTTATGCTGTACTTAATAGGTCAGGTTTTACAAGCACCGTTAGATGGTTTTATTGTAGTAGATGAACCAGAAATGTATTTGCATAAAACAATTCTCAAAAAATTATGGGACATTTTAGAAGCCCAAAGAAGTGATTGTTTATTTATTTATTTAACACATGATTTAGACTTTGCAACTAGTAGAACTACTGCAAAAAAAATATGGATAAAGTCATTTACTCACCCAGACAATTGGGAAATTGAAGATATTCCAACGGATGAAATACATGAGACTTTACTTTTTGAATTGTTGGGAAGTAGAAAAAACATTCTTTTTTGTGAGGGAGTAAAAGGTAGTATAGATGAAAGAGTTTATTCAATACTTTTTCCTAAATTAACAATAATGCCTGTTGGTAGTTGTTTTGATGTTATTAACCATACAAAAGCGTTTAATAAATTACAAAAAGTAAGCACCAAATCATATGGTTTAATTGATTCTGATCATCATGATTCAGAAAGACTTGATAAGTTAAAAGAAAACGATATATACTCATTTAAAGTAGCTGAAATTGAAAACTTATTTTTTGATTTAGGCTTTTTAAAATTACTGGCAAAAAAGATCTTAATAAATGAAGAGAATGTAAAATCAATTGAGACAGATGTTATAAATGAATTGGATAGGATAAAAGAAATCCAAGCTTCAAATTATGTTAGTGCCAAAGTAAACTATTATTTTACAGATAGTGATGTTTCCAAAGGAAATGCTTTGGAGCAATTAGAGAAAAATTATCGTTCTTTTTTAGATAGTATATCAATAAATGATTGGTATAACGAACGTTTAGCTGAACTAAATAAAATGATTGAGAATTTAGATTATGATAATGTCTTAATTGCTATTAATAATAAAGGAATGAAAAGGATTGCAAGTAAACATTTGAAGATTTCAGATTTTACAGATAGAAGTATAAAATTATTACAAAGTGATAATGATGCTAGAATGGCCTTGAGTAAATATTTTCCTGAAGAAATAAAAATGGCTAACAAAAATGCATAGAAATAATAGTTGTTTAAGTAGTAAAAAGAAGAATTAACCTAAAACCGAAACTTTTTTCGGTTTTCTTTTTTTTCAGCCTGTTGTTTTTTAGCATCTAATCGTTTGGCAATCGCTGCTTTTTGGGGTTTGGTAGCTTTACGTACTTTAGGTACTACCAAGGCTTGTGCTAAAAGGTTAAAAAAGCGTTCGGTAACCAATTCTTTGTTACGGTGTTGTGAGCGACTTTCTTGTGAGCTTAGTATGAGTGTGTTTTCTTTAGAGAGTCTGTTGGCTAAGTTTTTAAGGAGTAGCGCTTTTTCTTTGTCCGAGAGTCCTAACGAGTCTTCAATAGTAAAACTTAATTCTACTTTAGAGGATACTTTGTTTACATGCTGTCCGCCCGCACCAGAGCTTCGTACGGCTTTAAAGTTGAGTTCTTTTAAAAGTTGTTCTTTGTTCATAGTGTTTGTGAATGCATTAACGGAATTAACTTCCAATGTCAGTTCGAGTGGTTTTTATCAAGTGCTAACGAGATAAAAATTTTATCGAGAACTATTCCAGCGTCTAAGTCCTAAATTCTCGATACAAATTATGCTCTTTTCAATCGCAAAATTCACTCGAATTGACAGCTTTAAAATTTTAGTCAACCTACTTTAATAGGTGTTACTATATTCCTGTAAAAACAGGAGTTTCAAATATAAATAATCTATTGTTGTTTGTAAAGGGGGCTTAATAATCGAAGTAACTCTTATTGGTGAGAGTTGGGAACTTTAAAGGGTATTCGTAACTAGAATTAAGCAGATTTCTCGCTATCGCTCGAAATGACAAAACGTGCGTTATTTCGAAGGAGTGTGTGACTGAGAAACCGCAAGGTTCAGCGGAGCTAAATCTTATGGTTGAGTGTTGGGAACTATAAAGGGTAGTAGTTACTCTTATTGATGAGATTCCTCCTCCTTCGTCGTTCGGAATGACGTTCAGATTGTTTATTTCATGTTATAAATTAATAGTTGTCATTTCGAACTGTAGTGGAACGGAAGTGAGAAATCTTTTAGTTGGGTGTTGTGAGTTTTAAAGGGTAGTAGTTACTCTTATTAGTGAGATTCCTCCTCCTTCGTCGTTCGGAATGACGTTTAGGTTGTTTATATCATATCATAACAATTAATAACTGTCATTTCGAAGGAGTTTGCGACTGAGAAATCGCAAGGTTCAGCGGAGCTAAATCTCAAAGTTGGGTGCTGGGAGTTTTAAAGGGTATTCGTAACTAAAATTAAGCAGATTTCTCGCTATCGCTCGAAATGAAAAAACGTACGTCATTTCGAACTGTAGTGGAACGGAAGTGAGAAATCTTTTAGTTGAGTGTTGGGAACTATAAAGGATAGTAGTTACTCTTATTGATGAGATTCCTCCTCCTTCGTCGTTCGGAATGACGTTTAGCGATACTTACATATCATAATTAGGCGTGTCGGGTGATTGGTGCATGAAGTGCATGTCTAAATCGGTAAGGGTGTCGGAAAAAGAGTATAAGTTTTCTTTTTTTGTCAGTAATTCATCAATAATTTCGACTGCTTTTTTCAATCGAGTTTCTTTGTCTCCTTTTAACAACACATACGGACGGTTATATTTTTTCAACGCATTTTCAAAGGCTTTAAACATTTCCAAGCGTTGTTCGGGTCTGTCGCGTAAATCATCGGCCTCCCAAGGCGTATCGATATAGGTTAAAAAATAAATATCGTAAGTGTTTGCAATGGCAGCCTCGTCTAATTTCGGATCTACGAATCCGCCATAATACTCTTCAGAATATACTTTGGTTTCTAACAAATCGGTATCGCAGATCAGTACTTTATCCGCCTTTTTAGCCAATTCATTTTCCAAGTCCATTTGTCCTTCAGCAATGGGAATTAAATCGTGTTGCTCACAAGTTTTACGTTCGTTGTTCCACTTGTCTTGCAAGTATTCACGCGCAAATTCGGGAGCCCAAACGGTATTGTAATGACGTGCTAACTGACCAGAAAGTGTTGTTTTTCCTGTGCTTTCAGGTCCAAATAATACCACCTTTACAAGGTTGATGGGTTGTTGTGTAAGTGCTTTTTCCATGCTAAATATCCTGCAATTGCTATAAAGGTAAATAATAAATATTGAAAACTGGTAAAGGTAAATCCTTTGTAAAAGTAGAGAGGAACGGAGATAATATCACCAATAATCCAATAAATCCAGTTTTCTATTTTTCGTTTTGCCATGAGCCACATTCCTACAAAGAAAATGGCAGTGGTAACGGTGTCTACATAAGCTGTCCAGCTTGTCCATTTATCAAAAACGGTATACACAGCATAGACAAAAACCAAGGTGACTACAAATATGGCGACGCTTTGTTTTTTTTCTTTAGATGTTGTTCTAGAGATAGGAGTTACATGAGTGGCGTCTACTTTTCGTGTCCAGATATACCAACCGTATACACTCATAATAAAATAGTACCCGTTAATCATCATATCACCTAACAGTTCCCATTTTAATAGGAGGTACACAAAAATAGCAGTGCTTATCATCCCCGTAGGGAATACCCAAATTTTATTCTGTTTTGAATACCAAACGGATAAAAAACCAAAGATAACGGCGATAATTTCTAGCCAAACATCAATAGGGTTGTAATCAGCATACTGCCCAAAAAGGAAATCAAAAAGTTGGCTCATAATCGCTACGATCTGTTTTTACGATTTTCATGAACAGCAATCCGTTGTCAATCAATTCAAAAGCATTTTTTAATTCAGAAGTCACCAAATGCATCACAGTATCATAATCTCCATACACTTGTGTGCTTAAAGGGTTTTCTAATACGGTTAATCCCGAGGCTCTTAGTTTTTTGATGAAATTGATAATTGGTTCTTCAAATTCGTTCTGAAGCGGACTTAAGGTCAATTCTACGGATATTTTCATGGTTGTTCCTAATTAGAAAGATGCAAAGTTACTAAAGTTAAGTTGTTGTTGTGTGGGAAAGGTTTTTGGGAGGTTTTTGAGTGGCAAAGTTTTTTAGTTGCAGAGTTTCAAAGATGCAGAGCTTCAAAATCTCATAGTAGCAAAGTTACGAGGTTTTGGAGTTTCAGACTGGGTGTTTAACAAGCGCATACGCAGGTAAAGCCTTCCATTTCTAAAAAGTGGATGTCGTACTCAGAGGTTTGTCCTTCGTACAAGATTTTTCCTGTGGTTTGATTGGTGTCAAAAGAGAAATCTTCAATATAAATGTTCTCTAAGAAGAGCAATTTTTTCTTTCCATAGATTTTATACAAGCTTTCTTTGGCTCCCCAAACAATGGTTAATTTGCTTACCAAAGCATCGTGGTTGGCTATGGATTTGTATTCTTCTATAGGAGTGAATTTGTGTGCGATTTTTACAATTTTGTCGCGCTGCATTTCAATATCTATCCCCACAGGTTGTGTATCGGAAATAATAATTGCCGAAAAGGTAAATGAATGGGTGATTGAAATAAATTTGCCGTCTTTTAAGTGTGGTTTACCGTAGCCATCGTACAGTAAATCTTCATCGGTATAGCCAACTTCTTTTAGTAAATGGCGTACGCTCATAAAGCCTCTTTGGTGTAAATCGGACTTCATGCCGTTTACTCTTTGTTGATTTCCTTTTGTTAAAGAAACGCCGTTAGAAAGTTGTTCAAAAGATTCTTCAATCTTCCAAATCAATGCTTTAGCATGGTTGTTTACCGTTAATGTTTTGTAAAGAGGCATATTTTAGAAAGTTATTTCGTAATTTTGCGACTCAAATTTAAGATACATAAATATACAAAAATATGAGCACAAAAACCGCGACATATGTTCCTTACAAAGTTAAAGATATTTCTTTAGCTGATTGGGGAAGAAAAGAGATTGAATTGGCAGAAGCTGAAATGCCAGGGTTAATGAGTTTACGCGAAGAGTACAAAGATGAGCAACCTTTAAAGGGAGCAAGAATTGCAGGATGTTTACACATGACGATTCAAACTGCGGTTTTAATTGAAACATTACAGGCTTTAGGTGCTGAGGTTACTTGGAGTTCTTGTAATATTTTCTCTACGCAAGATCAAGCTGCTGCTGCTATTGCTGCTGCTGGAACTCCTGTGTATGCTTGGAAAGGTATGAACGAGGAAGAGTTTGATTGGTGTATTGAACAAACATTATTCTTTGGTGAAGATAAGAAGCCATTAAACATGATTTTAGATGATGGTGGTGATTTAACCAATATGGTTTTAGATAAATATCCTGAGTTAGCTCCTGGAATTAAAGGTTTATCTGAAGAAACTACTACAGGGGTACACCGTTTATACGAGCGTATGAAAAACGGAACGTTACCAATGCCTGCTATTAATGTAAATGACTCGGTTACGAAATCGAAGTTTGACAATAAGTACGGATGTAAAGAATCTGCTGTAGATGCAATTCGTCGTGCTACTGATGTAATGTTAGCTGGTAAAAGAGTAGTGGTTTGTGGTTATGGTGATGTTGGTAAAGGTACTGCGGCTTCTTTCCGTGGAGCTGGTTCTATCGTTACTGTTACTGAAATTGATCCTATTTGTGCGTTACAAGCTGCTATGGACGGTTTTGAAGTAAAGAAATTAGAAACTGTTGTAGGTAAGGCTGATATCGTAATTACTACTACTGGTAACAAAGATATCGTACGTTCTGAGCACTTCGAAGCAATGAAAGATAAGACTATCGTTTGTAACATCGGTCACTTTGATAACGAAATCCAAATGGCTTGGTTAAATGAAACATACGGTGATACTAAGGTTGAAATTAAGCCTCAGGTTGATAAGTACACAGTAAAAGGAAACGATATTATCGTATTAGCAGAAGGACGTTTAGTAAACTTAGGTTGTGCTACTGGTCACCCAAGTTTTGTAATGTCTAACTCATTTACAAATCAAACTTTAGCGCAAATCGAGTTATGGAATAATTCTGATGCGTATAAAAACGAGGTGTACATGTTACCAAAACACTTAGATGAAAAAGTAGCAAAATTACACTTAGCTAAGATTGGTGTAGAGTTAACTGAGTTACGTGAAGATCAAGCTAAATATATTGGAGTAACTGTAGAAGGTCCATACAAACCAGAACATTATAGATACTAGATTTAGATTATTATAGATTTGAGATTTGAGAATCAAGAATCAAGAATCAAGACACAAAAAATCCCGCAACATTGTTGCGGGATTTTTTTATGCTTTTTATAAACGTTTTGTTTTATTCAGTAGGAATGCGCTCATCAATCATTTTTAAAGGCATACCTTCCATTAAATCGATTAAGTCTAAAATGTCTCTTACTTTTTCTTCTTCTTCGGCTTGTTCTGTTACAAACCATTGTAAAAAGATTTCAGAAGTGAAATCGCCTACTTTTCTTGCAGTTTTAAATACGTGGTGAATAGATTTGGTAACTTCTATTTCTGCATCTAAAGAAGCTTCAAAAATAGCTCGTAAGCTTTCAAATTCGTGAGAAACTTCAGTAGCTACAGGTGACATTGCACTACCGCCATTATCGTTAACGAATTTAAAAATTTTCATCATGTGCTCTCTTTCTTCTTCCGCTTGCTTATAAAAGTATGCTGCACTATTTCTAAGTTCTCTTTGGTCGCACCAAGAGGCCATCGCTAAATACTTAGAAGAGGCTTGTTGCTCCATTGTTATTTGGTGGTTTAGCAAATCAACTACTTCCACGTCTAAAATCATGTCTCTTCTTATTGCTGTTTCCATAATATTTTGTTTAGTTTTAATACTATAAAGATACAGATTATAAGGCTTTAAAAAGAATGGAGTGCCTAATTTAAAGCTAGTCTTAGTAAAGGGTTTTCTGCTTAAAAACAGCTAAAAGAAGTTCTCGTAATTCTATAAGTTGAGGTACATCTAAGAATAATAAGTGTTTGTTGTCTGCTGCAAAAAGGAGTACGAAGTTATCACCGTCGATAATCGTTTCTAATGATTCGTACGAAGCGCGTTCTAATACTTTTTTCCTGAAGGCTAATAGTTGGCAGAAAGTAAAATCTATTACTTTATAGCCTAAATCTAGCTGGTAGCAGTTTCTGCCACCACAAGATACTTTAAACGATACATCTTCTGTTAAAAAATTCATTCCGCAAATATAATTATTTTTAATCAATCTAAAGAAGAATAATGTAAGGAATAAAAAAGCCCGCAAATTTGCAGGCTTTTTATTATAAAATGTCTTTTAAGACTAGATATTTAATGATTCAAATAACTCAACTAATTTAGGATTAGAAGGTCTTGGAGCATTAGAGTCTATAATCTTTCCTTCTGGATCTAATAAAATAAATCTTGGAATTCCTGATACTCTATACGCATCCATGAAAGCTTTATCTTCTTTAGCATATAATTGTACTCCTGATAATTCTTTATCAACAATCATTTTTTTCCAAGTTTCATAGTCTTTTTGTCTGTCAACAGAAATACTTACGAACTCGATGTTTTTATTGTGATATTTTTCTTCAACTTTCTTTAAGAAAGGAATTTCATTTTTACATGGTTGACACCAAGTAGCCCATAAATCGATATAAACATACTTACCTTTTAAATCATCTAAAGAAGTAGTACCACCAGCATTGTTTTCGTAATTAACAAACTTAGGAGATTCAGCGCCTTTAGCTAATTTTTTAGTAATGTATTGCTTGTCGTTATACATTTTAGTTAAGTAATTTTCTAAACCAGCAATACTTTGTTTTTGACTTGCTACAAAAGTAGAATCTAATGAGGCTCCTTCAAATCTTTTGTTAAAATCATCAACAAAATTAGAAACTTTAGATCTGAAGTCTAACTCTGGTAAATTCATTAATTCTTTATCTTCAAATAATTTCTTTTGCTCTAATGAAGCTTTAGCTAAAAAAGCACTTTCTTCAAAACCAACTCCTGTATAAGTTATAGTTTCGTCAAATTTTTTAGCATCAATCGTCATATTAATATCGGCTCCGTTTTTTAAGTATAAAGCAGTATATTCTTTACCATCAAAAAATCTGTAGAAACCATCTTTTACATTCATAGTATCTTTAAAAGTTCCATCCTCACCAACTTTAATTACTTTGTTGAATTTAAATTGAGGGTTAGAAATAGTAACTGTTTCAGAGTTTTTGTTGGTAATTTTTCCAGAAAAAGTCACATAATCTTTTTGTTTCTCTTTACATGAAACTAAGGCAATAGAAAATGCCAATAAGTAAACTAATTTTTTCATTAGGGTGTATGTTTAATTTTGCTGTTTAGCTTTTTAAATAAACGCCTAAATTAGTGATTTTATATGAAAGCACAATTTTTTAACATTTCACTAACTGTCTTAAAGTTGTATACTTTATTGAATTTTAACTTTATAATTATCCTAACCAACCTTCACGATCTAGACTTCTATACTGAATTGCTTCGGTAATATGTTCGGATAGTATATTTTCGGAAGAAGCTAAATCGGCAATGGTACGAGATACTTTTAAAATTCTGTCATAAGCCCTAGCTGATAGGTTTAACTTTTCCATGGCCACTTTTAATAAGCTTTTACTTTCTTCTGATAATTTACAAAATTCACGAATTTGCTTTACATTCATTTGTGCGTTGTAATGAATGTTTTCAAGGTTTTTAAATCTAGTTGTTTGTATTTCACGAGCAAGGGTAACTCTTTTTCTAATATCTACACTACTTTCTCCTTTTCGTTCATCAGAAAGCTTATCAAAAGGTACTGGTGTTACTTCAATGTGGATATCGATTCTGTCTAACAAGGGACCAGAAATTTTGCTTAAATAACGTTGCATTTCGGCAGGAGAGGAGGTAACCGGTGAGTCGGGATTGTTGAAATATCCAGAAGGACTCGGATTCATACTAGCAACTAACATAAAACTACTAGGGTAGTTTACGGTAAAACGCGCACGTGATATAGTAACTTCTCTATCTTCTAAAGGTTGACGCATTACCTCTAAAACGGTACGCTTAAATTCGGGAAGTTCATCTAAAAATAAAACACCATTATGTGCCAAAGATATTTCTCCAGGTTGTGGATATTGTCCTCCTGTAAAAAACAGGACTAGATGATAAAAAACACTACAAAAACCAGAGAAATATTACATAAGAAAATGATAAATTCTTATCTTGACGATGAGTTTTATTCATTTTTTACAGAAGAAGCGATAATTAGTTTGAAAAAAGCAAGGAGAATTGGACTAAAAAATTTTAGCCTATCTGGAAATATTGTGAGTCTCAAGATGAATGATTTAATTTCATTTGAGTCTTCTTTAGAAAGAGATTATATTCATTTACTTGAATTTAATTCTTCTGTGGTTACTTATAGTGAGCAACCGTTAAAAATATTTTTTTCTGTCGGAACTAAAAAGTATTACTATGTTCCTGATTTCTATGTAAAATTTAATGACGGAAGAAAGGATGAGATAATTGAAGTAAAGTATAAGGATGATTTAGAAAAGAATAAAAGTAAATATCAAAATAAGTTTAAGGCTGCAAAATTATTTTGTGAATCAAATAATATGAAATTTAGAGTTATTGATGAGACACAAATTAGAACAACACAATTAATTAATTGTAAGTTCTTGTTACCGTATAGAAGAATAAAGAACGGTATAGATTATTTAGATGTAGTTATTTTAGAGGAGAGAATTAAACATTTTGAATTTGCGACACCCAAAAATATTATTAATGACTCTTTTTTTTCTGAAGATAGAAAGGCAGAGTTGCTTTACACATTATGGTATATGATTGCAAATGACATGGTGAGTGTTAATTTAGATAAAAAGATAACGATGAATTCTCAAATTAAAGTTTTATAGAAATGGCTAACTTTTTTATATCTAAAGGAGAAAAGGTGGTTTATAATGATGTTGAATCTGTGATTGTTAGAATAGTTGATTTGGATACAGTCATGATTGAAGAGGTTCACTCTAATATTATTAGAACAGTAAAGATATATGAATTAAAACCTTTTCAAAATTTTTTACCAGACAAGCCAGTATATGAAATCAAAACTTTGTCTGAAGAAAAATGGGATATTGCTCAAAGAAGATATGAGATAATTGAACCTATATTAAAAGTAAAAAAAAAGAGGGGGTTAATACAATTAGCGTCAAGAGAAAATGGTGTTAGTGTACCTACAATTTATAGGTGGATAAAGTTGTATAATGATACAGGGCTTGTATCCTCTTTATTGGGTAAAGAGAAGTCGGGCGGTAAAGGAAAAAGTAGATTAGTACCAGAAGTAAACGATATTATTAATAAAACGATTGATGAAGTTTATTTAAATTCTTCAAAAAAATCAATAAATAAAACTATAAGAATCATACATCAAAGATGTATGGATAAGGGAGTAAAGAGACCTCACTCAAATACAATAAGAATGAGGATTAAAAACCTTTCAGAAGAACTGAAATTAAGAAAAAGGTACGGAAATAAAGAAGCTAAATATAAGTATGAACCACATAAAGGACATTTTCCTGGAGCAGACTATCCTCTTTCTGTTGTACAAATAGATCACACGGTCGTTGATATTATTTTAGTTGATGAACAAAATAGAAATCCTTATAAAAGACCTAGTATAACTGTGGCAATAGATGTGTATAGTAGAATGGTTTTGGGTTTTTATCTTTCTTTTGAAACACCAGGAGCTCATGGAACAGGTTTATGCATTGCTCATTCCATTTTACCAAAGGATTTATGGATGAAAAGAATAGGAGTAGAGGAGGAGTGGCCTTGTTGGGGGGTAATGAATACCATACATGTTGATAATGCAAAAGAGTTCAGAGGAGAGATGCTGAAAAAAGCGTGTTTTAATTACGGTATTAATCTTGAATTTAGACCACCAGCTACTCCTCATTGGGGAGGGCATGTAGAAAGATTGTTAGGAACTTTCTCAAAAGAGATTCATAATCTCCCAGGAACTACTTTTTCTGATATAAAGAAAAGAAAGAATTATAACTCTAAGGAAAAGGCGTCTTTCACATTAAAAGAGTTTGAAAAATGGTTAACGATATATATTACTAAAATTTATCATAATAAAATACATTCGTCTATTAATATGTCTCCACTTCAAAAGTTTAAAGAAGGGGTTTTTGGTAATGAAAATCAATTAGGAAGAGGTTTACCTAAGAAAATAGTAGATGAAAGAAGGTTAAGGTTAGACTTTATGCCTTATTATGAAAGAAGTATACAGGAGTATGGCATTGTTATAAATCATATTTATTATTATGATGAAGTTTTAAGAAGGTATATTCATAGTGTTAAAGGAAAAGAAAAGAGGAAGTTTTTGTTTAGGAGAGATCCGAGAGATATAAGTGTTGTTTATTTTTATGATCCAGAACTAAAAGAATACTTTGAAATCCCTTATAGAAACACTTCTTTACCTCCAATTTCTATTTGGGAGTATAAAGATATACTAAGGGTTTTGAGGAAAAATAAAATAGAATTAAATGAAGAAAAGATATTTGAGTCTTATAGAGAGTTAGATAAACTAGAACAATTAGCTGTTAGGGAAACAAAAAAGGTTAAAAAGTTACCTAATAAAAAAAAGAGGTCAATTTTTGTAGAAAATAAAAATTTGAATGAATTTAAAATTGAAAATATAAAGCCATTTGATGATTCTGATGATATTTTTAATTAATAAATTATATGGATAAAGAAGATAAAATTAGAATTATAAGGGAGCAGAAGTGGATAAATTATAGTGATGCAGTAGATATAATTAAAGAACTCAATGATTTAAAGAGCTATCCCAAGTCTTCAAGAATGCCAAATATTCTTTTAGTAGGAGATTCAAATAATGGAAAGACAGCATTAATAGAAAAATTCATCTCATTAAATCCAGCCACGTTTTCTGAAGAGAATAGTGAAATGGAATGTTCTGTTGTTGCTGTACAAGCACCACCAGAACCAGATGAAAGAAGGTTTTATAATTCAATATTAGAAAAATTATTGGCACCATATAAGATTTCTGAAAAGCTAGATGCAAGACAGATGAGAGTGAAAAATTTATTAAAGAAGTTAGATGTAAAGATTTTAATAATAGATGAAATACATCATGTATTAGCAGGTGCTCCAACTAAACAGAGGAAATTCTTAAATGTGCTTAAGTTTTTGTCTAATGAGTTAAAGATATCTCTGATTTGTGCTGGAACTAAAGATGCATTCAATGCTATACAAACTGACCCTCAGTTATCTAATCGTTTTAGTCCAAGGGTTCTTAAAAGATGGGGGTTTAATAATGAATATAAAAGACTTCTTTTAAGCTTTGAATCCAAACTTCCTTTAAAAGAACCTTCTCATTTTATTGAGGATGGTTTTGCTCAGAAAATATTAGCTTTAAGTGAAGGGTTGATTGGGGAAATATCAAAAGTTATAGAGTTAAGTGCGATTTATGCTATAGAAAACAATTTTGAAAAAGTAACTCCAGATATGTTAGATAAAATTAGATATGTACCTCCTTCAGACAGAAAGAAGGTGATTTACAAGCTTTGATGTTTTGGTCTATATTGAATCTTTAAATAAAAGTATATGGCCATTTTTTTTAAAGCCATTTGAAGAGGAACTATTTTCAAGTTGGGTATATAGAATGTCTTTAGAGTGTGGCATAAAACCAATTCCATTTACTAATTTTTGTTTTGGCAGGCAACGACCTTTTTGGAATAGAGATATAGATTTAATTATTCCTGAAGACATTATCAATAGGATATTAAACTGTACTCCTCTTTCTAGAAAAGAGATTCTGAAGATGTCTCTTGAAAGCTATTCAGGATATGCATTTGAAAAGTTAAAATTAAATAGTTACAATCAAAACATTGGTTTGTTGGGGATTACACATAGGAAAAGAAAGAGGTTTGGTCTAGCGTACTGTCCCAGCTGTATTGAAAATAATTATTATAAAACGTCATGGCGCCTTTTAACATCTTTAGTTTGTTTGGAGTGTGAGCAATGTTTAATTGACAGATGTCCAAGTTGTTATAGTTCGATATCGTTTCATAGAATTAATGTAGGCATAAGGAAAAAAATTACAAAGGCATTATATTATTGCTCTGTATGTAATTATGATTTGAGAAAAGCAAAGAGAAATAACAAGCCGACGAATGAAGAATTGAATTATCAATTGTTTATAAATGATACTATTTCAAAAGGATATAATAATATATCAAGTTATTCTTTTACATATATAAAAGTACTCTTGATGTTAGGTAGTAAGCTTAAAACATCTAATAATTTGAATCAGTTTAAAATAAACTTTCAAGATTTTTATAATATAACAATACCAAGTAAAAAAAAGATGTTTAATCTTTTACCTATTGATACAAGAAGATTAATTCTTGTCAAGGTTAATAAAATGCTTATGGATTGGCCTAAGACTTTTATAGAAGTGTATAATCTTAAAAAGTTTAATAATTCTCACTTGGTAGATAATTTAGAAAAAATGCCATATTGGGTATATTATCGATTAAAGTTTAAGCGCTAACAAGATCCTTTTGAGTAATCTTTCTTTTAGTTTATTAGTGATATGTTCGATAGGCTGGTAGACGACAAAACCATAGGGTTTGAAAGTTTCTTCTTTGCTAACTGGAGACCATCTTAAATTTTGATCAGTTATCATTTTCTTAATAAAAAAGTTTAATCTGTTATGTTCAATCTTTGCAAAGTTTATATCAGAGAAAAAAGCAGAATAAGACCCTGTTCCTTTGTCGAAATAGTAAAAATTTCTCCCCTCATCAATTATTCTAAAAAGAAGGAATTTAAAAAGTTTATTTGTGCCTGGGGGGCTAATTGATAAAACACTATAGTTGATCTTATCATCATAGTTTTCATAACTAATTTCGGTATTTCCAGAGTTTAACTTTATGAAATAACCTTTGTATCCTTTTTCATTACATATTTCACCTAAAGTTTTGATTATGAATTTATTCCAGTCTATTAAATTGTATAAGGTTAACTCTGTGTCAGTTTTCGTTATACCAGATTCTTTAGTGTGACCAAACATATTAGAAGTTCCTCCTGAGTAATCTTTTCCTTTAATTATTTTTCCTAAAAGGTATTTGTTTTTATTAGAGTCTTTTGGTTGGACTTCATTTTCAGGGATAGTATAAAAACTATAATCTTTTTTCTCTTCTTCAATTATGTCATATGTTTCAGACGATTGATCAGAGTAATCATTATCGTTGTTTGTTTCTATAGATTGATAACTATTTAAAACCTTATCTTTGGTATATGTGGTGGAGTTATCTTCATATTTATTAGCTGTTCTTGTGTCGTTTAGTACAGAGACTATTATTTTATCTGTATTAAAAAATGATTGATTTTCCAATGGTTCAGCTCCAATAATTCTATAACCTAGAAAAATATTATTGCTTATAAATTGACCTGCAACTTTAAAATTAATATCAAAAGAGAAAGGAATTTTTGATTTGAAGTATACTCTATTTTCTCCATTTTTAATCTTAATTAGATGGTTTGTTCTTAATTCATTAAGAGCACTTAAACCTGAGTTGTTATTTGTGAAAAAATATCGGCCATAGTATAGTGCTTGTTGTTTCTTGATTTCTAATCTATTTTGTGAAATCATTCCGATTTTTTTGCCATCGATCATTTCATTTCCGATATACTTTACGTTTTCAGATATAATATTGGATATGATATGATTATTTAGTTTCGTTGAGTGGGAGAAGAAAAAGAAATCATTAATCAATTGTAATGGTATAATTATATCGATTAAGTTACCATTTATATTTTGAGTTTTCTTATAATAGTAGGCAGATTTCAGTTCTCCAAAAATTGGAGGAATAGGGTATTTTGCTTTTGAAAAAATATTAAAAATTCCACTATCTTTAAAATTATTATTATTTAGAATAACATTGATATTGTTTAAGCCTAAAGAATCATCTTTTGGGATATTTAATAGTTTTCCTTCGTTGTTAAATATACTTCCTAGAACAAATTTACTAGAGCTAGCAGATAGGGATTTTACTTTTAATATAG
This sequence comes from Tenacibaculum sp. Mcav3-52, assembly GCF_022347665.1. NCBI lineage: Bacteria > Pseudomonadati > Bacteroidota > Flavobacteriia > Flavobacteriales > Flavobacteriaceae > Tenacibaculum > Tenacibaculum sp. Mcav3-52. The sequence continues at coordinate 916,988 of NZ_JAKRGE010000001.1, forward strand.
TGCCAAAATTTCCGTAGCTATAATTTATTGGGTATTCTTCATTAGGAACATTTCTTAGCCATAGATGAGAGAAAAATGTGTCCTCTTTGAGGAAGTTTTTCCCTTTCCAGAAAAGACTCCATTTTGTAAAACTATATTCTTTTTTTAAATTTTCTTTTGCTTTTCTAAAATGCGTTTTTGGTAAGTTCAAATCTGTAAATTTTACATACAATAGATAAAGAAAAGTGCCTTCTATTTGCTAAAGACACTTTTCCAAATTATAAGTTTTATTCTTTTCCTTGAACATTAATTCTAATATTCTCTCTTAATTTTATATTTGAATGAATAAAGTTTCTGTTAGCTAGAAGTCTAGAAACTTCGTTGTAAACTTGATGCTCAGATTTGGTATCTCTAATTGTTACTATCAAAGTAAAATCTTGGTTTAATACTTCTCCATCTTCATCAGCTAAAGTTTCAGCAAAGTTTCTGTATTCACCTTTAATTCTTGCAAACCATTTTCTATTACCCTCTAAACTATCTCTTTTTCTTGCGGGAGTCATTTCATCCAGATTTACTGAATATTTTTTTATGGGTTGGTATTTCTTACCGTAATTAAGTAAAACTCTTTCTCTTGCATAATCACTAGTCGTGTCTTTTTTGAAAGCAGCACCATAATTTGAATCTAGCATTACATTTTTAGGATCATTTGGTCCTATAGGGTTTAATATATTAGATTTTGTAGTATCTCTGTTTTTTATATCATCATATGTTCCGAATTGGAGTTTTAGATTAGACTGGCAATATTCAGCTCCTTGTGTTTCTCTTAAAACAGGCTGAGAAACCAAGGTAACTTTTATTTCCCCATAAAAATAACCATCATCGTCAACTAAGCTTTCAGGGAAAGGAAAATCTAAAATTTCAATGAACTCTCCTTTATTAATATTTTCTTGTAGAATTAAAGTTATTTCATGAGGGTCGTTATAGATTATTTCGTCGGCGGAGTCAGGTATGCCAAACCCCATTTGTTTAACTTTATCATTCATTTGTAGTTTAATTCCTTGAGGGTATTTTGCTGAATGAATTGCTAATGCTTTTAATAGTGTTGGGTTAAATTCCTCTTGTATTTTAAAATTAAGTTCAGAAAGTAAAGAAGTGATTCTTGGTGTTGAAAAACTAGTTCCTATCATTTTAACTAGACTTCCATCAGGTGCTATTGTATTAACCCCATTTTGAATAACTCTTCCATTCATAACTCCTGCATTACCTCCATAAGACATTAAATCTGGCTTAATGCTATTTGAAGGACCTGGTCCAATTCGAGAAAAAGGTGAGGGATGGTAAGTTTCAGATAGGTCAATTTCGTTTTTAGTATGAGCTACAGAACCAACAACTAAAGATCTCATAGAATCCCCAGATTTAGCTACTCTTGCTTTAGGGAATCCATATTTAAAATTGTTACAATTACCTATAGATTTACAAATTAATATATCATTAACTAATTGGATATCATCTAAAGCTTTACCAAAATCAGAAAAATCATTAATGTCAGCTTCAGAAGAAGTTCCTAAGGATAAATTCCAAATTTTAATTTCTCTATTATTAGAAATAGCATCTCTAATGTTTTCTATTAATTCATCTTCATGAATAGTCTCTTTTTTGTCGTCTGGGAACACTGCAGCATCAAATAGCATACACCCTGAATTGCCTGTCCATTTTTTGTTTTCTAATTGATCTCCATAGACTATTAAACTAGATACGCAAGTGCCATGAAATGTGTCTTTGAATTCTTCAGGGTAAGAAGAGTGACTCTTGTTTAATAACCATGGCTTTAGATACTTGTTTTTAGATATTCCAGAATCCAAAACTCCAATAATAGGGTAGCTGATGCCTTCTTTAGGGGTTTTTATGTCTAGGTCTTGATTAGCTTCTATAAAATCTAGTCCAACTGAATACTTAGGCATAAGTGTTATTGATTCAAGAGCTTCAAAATCACTTAAACTATCTAAGTCAACTTTTGTGGCGTTTTGAATTTTAAAAATTATTAATCCAGTGCAATAATTTGTTTCTTTAACTATTAACCCTTTTTCTTTACAGAACTTTTTAAAAGATAATTTTATAGCTTCATTAAGTTCATAATCTAAATAATCAATTAATGAAACTTTAATTGTTTTTTCGTCTTCAATATCAACTATAAATGGCTTGAAAACTTCTATTGATTCTACTGCAGAAATCCCCAGAGTATTTTTATCATAGTTCTTTATATTCTTTTGTATCGAAATAATATCCTCTCTATTATTGACTTTTACAATGGCGCTATTAGATTCAATAAAACCAATTATATTGTTTTTTGAACTTTGATTGTCAAAAAGCTTTTGAATATCTACTCTGTATGATTTTGCTATTGCTTCATCATTAATATCAACGCGAATCGTTGCGGGGATAAAGCTTCTAGTATGTTCTCTGTTTTCAAAGTAATCTTGTAAATTTTCTATGGAGTTAGCTAAGTCTAAGGATCTTGCTGCTAATTCTTCTCCAAAAAGTTGCCATTTAGGTGTGTTTTTGCCTCCTCCCCCTTCAACTCTTCGATCATCCATTTTTTGTCTTTTTTGAAAGAGTTTAACGGGTAAATTTTTCTTTGCCATTTTTTTTAAGATTTATTTATTCTACATTAATTGCGTTTCTAACTTGTCTAATAGAAATATCTAAAAAGCCTGCTATATGTTTTTGAGAGATATTACTCTCACTTAAAAAGCGAATCAATTCTTCTGTTGTATATCTATTATTGTTATTGTATTTGAAATATTCGGTAAGGATATCATAATGCTCTAAAGTTCTATTCTTTATAATTGAATTGTAATAAGAGCTATTTATTATTTTTATAATTTCAGAGTGAGATAATCCTAGAAAATTAGCTAATAAAGCATCATATTTCTTGTCATTTACATCGATATCTGATTCTATTCTTTTTAAGTAGGTTTCTACCAATGTTTTTATCTCTAAAGAATCGGGTTTATTGACATTGATTATTTTCTCAAACCTTCTCCAAATAGCACTATCAAGTAGTTGCTCGTGATTTGTTGCAGCAATCAAAATACCTGTTTCTAAAAAATCATCTATATTTTGAAGTAAGCTATTAATTACTCTTTTAAGCTCTCCTGTTTCATGATTGTCGTCCCTAGCTTTTGCAATAGCATCGAATTCGTCTAAAAAAAGAATACAGGGCTTATTTTTAGCGTAGTCAAAAAGCTTTCTTATGTTTTTTGCTGTATTACCTAATAGGGAAGAAATTAAGGAGTCAAAACGAGCAATAACGATTGGTATTTCTAGTTCTTTGGCAATATGTTTAGCTAGGGTTGTTTTACCACAACCCGGAGGCCCATACAATAACATCGACAAATTAATATGAATTCCCTTGTTGTTTATTTCATTTTTAGAGTTCACTAATGAAATAAAATTGTCAATTGGATCCTTTACGCTGTCAGATATATTAATTTCTAGTTTTATATCTTGGGGTAGAATTATGTCGGCTATATTTAGCCTTGTGTCATTGTCTACAGGAGCGTCGAAAAGCTGATCTTTATAGACGGGGAAGCTAGTCGAAGCTTCTAAGGTGGAAGTTATTTTGTTAGCTAGTTTATCTGCTCCATCATCCTTTAATTTTTTTGCTAAATGCTTAGAGTAACTAATAACTTTATTTTTGTCATTATTTAATCCCCCTTCGATTATTTTTATTAATTCTGTATACATGATTGTCTTTAGTGTTGTTTTCTTGATATCAAATATACTAAAAACGTAATTAAAAATACATAAATCGTTATAAAAATACGAAAAAACGTATTTTTTTACATATGAGTGTTGTTGTTTTGTCTTTTTTTGTTAGAAATCAATGGCTTATCTTGATGTGCTTAAATAAGAAAAAGATTATAATCTTGAGAAGTCATAATGAAGAAGGTTTTTAGTTTCCTTACAGTTAGTTTCAATAACTTCAAATTCAATAGTTTTACCGATGTATATTTTTGAAACTATTTGATACCAACCTGAAGACCATTTTTCAAGTAGTTCTTCAGTTATATTCAAAATATATGGATAGTCATTTATCCAGAGTTCTTCATTGTCTAGCCATATAACTTCCCCTAGACTTAAATTCATGGCAAATTCAATGTCTAACTCTAGGGGGAAATCATCTAAGTTATTGAAATCTTTATGGTTAGGTAGTAGATGGTGTGATGTCTTATCAATAATCTTAGCATTTTCTATATACTTCATAATAATTGTTTGTGTTTATGGTTGTGTTTTTTCTCAAATACTTTTGTATTTTTATTATATACTTCTGTAATTTATTATTTGCTTTAAGAATTGACATCCATGCAACGTTTTATAGATTCTTGTCCTTTTACATCAGCAAAATCAAACTCAGGAAAGTCAATGTGCTTGTAAAATTCAGCGCGGGTGTCAACGGTTGTAGGTTCAATTAGTTTGTTACCATCAAAATGGTTTATAACTTCCATAATATTGTCTACCCCAAGAACATTTAAGTCATTAACTATAGCAGCCTCTTTGGCATTTTCTTTTGGAAGGATAAAGTGTTTAAATCCTTCTTTACGAGCCTTAATAGCAATAGGTAGAGCTCCTTTTATAGGTTGTAAACTTCCATCAAGAGAAAGTTCTCCCATAATAATATATTCATCAATCTGTTCTGATTTTATTTGATTGGAGGCAGCCAAAATACCAATAGCTAAAGTTAAATCGTAGGCAGCACCTTCTTTACGAATATCGGCTGGTGCCATGTTAATAATGATTTTCTTTCCAGGGAGTTTGTAACTGTTATTAGCTAAAGCGGCAGAGATTCGATACGAACTTTCACTTACAGCTTTATCGGGTAATCCAACTAAATGATATCCTATACCTTTATCAATATTAACTTCAACAGTAATTGTGGTTGCTTCAATACCAAAAACAGCACTTCCATAGACTTTTACTAGCATATTTTTCTCTTTTCGCTAAAGATAGAGAAAAAATAAAACTTATTGTAATTGCATTTGCTGTGGACTCCAATGAGTTGGATCATTCTTTTTTAAGAACCCTTTTAAAAGGTTGTTATTTTGATAATCTATATAGTCATCATAAATAAAAGAAGTAGGTTTTTTATTTAGTTTATCAAATGGAATAGAGAAAGAATTGTTATCAATGTCTTGTTGATATACAATAAAAAAAGATAATCCATTTAAATCTAAATTTTTATTAACTGTTGATGAATCATAAAAAGTAGAATAGGTATTGGAGAAAGTATAAATACTTCCAGGGGTCTTCTCTTTTTTCTTAATTTCTTGCGCTGAAGTAGAAAGTATGACGGTAATTAAAAAGATGGTAGTAATATTATTTTTCAAAAAAGTTAGATTTATAAAAATAACACCAATAATTATACCTTTTTTGATTTAGAAAAAATGTATTTAAACATTTTACGTATACTAATAAAAATCAAAATAACTAGAATAATAGCCAGTATAGGAAAAAAAATAGAAAATGCAGACATAACTAACGAGGTGCCTGTTTCTACGGTTGAAATAATTGGATTGGCAACTCCTCCAGTTGTTGCTGTAGAAGTAAGTCGAGTAGAAGCAGCAGTGCCCTTTATAGCTGATGCTGTTCCGCCACCAGCAATAATTGCTAAAGCCCAAGTAATAACTGGTGATAAATCTGCCACAGTTGAAACCATTACTGCAGTACCTGCAATTGCGGCTAACGGAACAGCTATGGTATCGAGTAAGTTGTCAAACCAAGGAATATAATATGCAAATATTTCTAATATTGTAGCTACACCTAATGCTATAATAGTAGGGGTACTTGCTACCCACAGCCAGTTTTCATTTAATGGAATAACATTGTAATATCCTGCTAAGCTTAACGTAAATAGAGGTAAAAATACTCTAAACCCTACGGAAGCAGCTAAGCCAATTCCTAAAAATATGCTGATAATAGTTTCCGGTGTCATATATTTTTTATTGAAAGATATAAAAAAAGCCTCTTTTTTAAAAAAGAGGCTTTTAAATATATAATATTTATATTATAATTAGTTAGAGTTAAATCTATCTAAACCAGTTTTTAACCAATTATAGTATGTTCCGTGATCTGTATATTGTTGAGGTGAGTTTAATATTTCAAGTTCAGGACTCATTAGTACATAAAATGGTTGAGAAGCTGTTTTAAAGTTAGCAGACTGGAAAGTAGCCCATTTATCACCATAGGTTCTAATTCTTTTTACTTTCCCATTAGATTTAATAAAATCAAATTGCTCTTCTTCTGGTAACATTCTTTGATGATCATCAACATATAATGAAATTAATACATAATCATCATTTATTAATGAGTAGATATCTGGTTGACTCCATATGTTTTCTTCCATTTTACGACAGTTAACACATGCCCATCCTGTAAAATCTAATAAAACAGGCTTGTTAACAGATTTTGCGTAAGCTATACCTTCATCAAAATCTTTAAAACAGTTTAAGTTTAAAGGACATTGATTGTCTTTTTTGTATATACTATGGAATTTAGGTGGAGCAAACCCACTTAATAATTTATTTTGACTCCAAGAAGGGTTTTCCATTACACCAGGAGCTAAGTATACTGCTAAAGCTAAGGCTCCAATTCCTACTAAAACTCTAAATAAGGTCATTTTACCATACCTTTTTCCTATGAAACCAAATAAGTACAGTGCTAAAAGGAACGCAATTAAAGCCCATATTCCAATAAAAATTTCTCTTTTTAGTATTCCCCAGTGTCCTACTAAATCAGCATTTGATAAGAATTTAAATGCAAAAGCTAATTCAATAAATCCTAAAACAACTTTAACAGTATTTAACCATCCACCAGATTTTGGTAACGTGTTTAACCAGTTAGGGAACATCGCAAAAAGAGCAAAAGGTAAAGCTAATGCTAAACCAAAACCAACCATACCTACAGATAATTGCATTGCTCCTCCACTTAATGATCCTGCTAATAATGAACCTAAAATAGGTCCTGTACAAGAAAATGATACAATAGCTAAAGTTAATGCCATGAAGAAAACTCCAAGAACGCCTCCAACATTTGAAGCGCTATCTGCTTTATTACTCCAAGAACTAGGTAGTGTTAATTCATAAAAACCGAAGAATGAACCTGCAAAAAATATTAGTATTACAAAGAAAAATAGGTTTAACCATATGTTTGTTGAAATACTATTTAATATTTCAGGATCTAAAGTATCTAAGAAATGAAAAGGAAGACTTATTAAACCATAAATTAATACGATGAAAAAACCGTATAGGATAGCGCTACCAACACCTTTTCCTCTTTTTTCTGTACGTTTTGTGAAAAACGATACAGTTAAAGGAACCATTGGAAATACACATGGAGTTAGGAAAGCTAATAATCCACCAACAAAACCTAATAGGAAAATATTTAAAAGACTATTATCTTCCTCTTCTTCACCAGTATTTGTGTCTGTTGAGCTTTTTAATAAAATTGTATTTTTTAAGTCTAAATTTAAAGTTTGAGATAGTTCTTTACTTTTGTCATCAACTTCAGCAACTGTTTGTGCTACTTTTTCACCTGTTAAAGAAAATGTAAAATCTTCATCAAAAGGTAAACAGTATTCTTTACAAACTTGGGCATCAAGATTTAATGTAACTTTTGTTAAAGTTGAGTCTGAAACAGTAATTCTTTGAATTAACTTACCTTCGTCAACAAAGAAGATTTCATCTTTTCCCCAGATTTCACTAAACTGAGTTTCTGTTTCACTTTCTTTTGCTTTACCATTTAAGGTATATCCAGATTGTCCTTCTGCTGGTGCAATTGTCATAGGTAGTGAAGCATCTTCAGGGTTATATTGAGAATATAAATGCCAGTCTTCAGCAATTAACACGTCAAAAATTAAGTCGTACTCAGTATCAGAGATTTTCTCTACCTTAGGAGTAACAACTACGGGGTTATCGTCAGATTGAGAATAAACCGCTAAACCTATGAATAATAAAAATAGAGTAAAGAATTTTTTCATTCTATATGTAGTTTGATGGGGTTAATTAAATACTAATTTTTAATAGTTTGGTTGTTTTTTCTGTTGGTAAAAAGCGTCTATCTTGTCGTTTTCCTACTATCCAAATAACTTCGTTTTTACTAGAACAGAGCAACCAAATTTTATTTTTGTTTACAATTGATATTTTTTCGTCTTTAAAATATTTACTTACTTTTTTTCGACCTATCATTCCTTTAGGATAAAAAAAGTCGCCGGATTTCCACCGTCTGAGTTTTAGAGGGAAGTTAAGAAGTTCATAATCAACATAAATGTTTTCTTTATTAATGTTAGTTTTTTTTAGAACTTTTTTTAGTTGCAGCTTTATCGGTGCTGTAATTTCTTTGTTTTCCTCCCTAATAATGAAATATTCCTTTTCAAAGGAACTTTTTTCATTAGTGCGTAAAAGTAATAAAAAATCTCTGTCTTTCAACAAAGTATAAAATTTTGTTAAAATCTGCTTGCCAGATTGTGCATAAATCAAGTTGTAAACATCGTTCCATTCCGTGAATTTATAGGACTTTAGCAGCTGGTAGAGGTATGCTTTTGGGTTGGATAACTTTAACAGTTTTTCAATATTTATTTTTAATAAATCTCCCTCTTTTGAGACAATTTCATGGGTAATGTCCGCTATTTTATCATCAATAATTTGTTGAGACTCTTTTAAATGATCAATTGTTTTATTGAAGTTTTTTAAAACGCTGTCATTCAATTCTTTTAGTGTAGGTACAATCTGGTGGCGTATTTTATTTCGAAGATATTTGGTTTCTGAATTACTTTCATCTTCACGCCATTCAATATTATTGTTTTGGGCAAAGGTTATAATCTCTTCACGAGAAAAAATAAGTAAAGGTCTAATGATATTTTTATTAATTGGAGGAATTCCTGTTAAGCCTTCTAAACCAGTACCTCGAGAGAGATTAATTAAAAATGTCTCTAAATTATCATCAGCATGATGGGCTGTTAATATATAATCAAAATTATTTTCTTTACTTAGGGAGTCAAACCAACTGTAACGTAACTCTCTTGCTGCTAGTTGTGTTGATAATTTATTTTTAGTAGCATATTCATTAGTGTTAAAGCGTGTTGTAAATGTTTGAATGTTCAAACTTTTTCCTAATTCTTTAACAAAGAGTTCATCTAAATCACTTTCTTTTCCTCTTAGTTGAAAATTACAGTGTGCTAACGAAATATTAAATTGTAGTTGATGTAAGAGGTGTGTTAGTACCACACTATCAACTCCTCCAGAAATAGCAATTAGTAACTTTTTTTCTTTTAAAAAAGAAAATTGTTCGTCAATATGTTTTGCTAATTGTTGGAGCATGTGAATAATAATTATTGTAATTGAGTGTTTAGCCAGCTTACAACATCTTGTAGCATTTCTTCTTTACATAAGTCATTTTGTAACTCATGATATCCTCCTTCGTATAGTTTTATACTAGCTTTAGGCGTATTGTTAGCAAAAGCCTCCGTGCCTTTATAATCAATAATTTTATCGCCTGTACCGTGTAATAGTAACATTGGTGTTTTTAAAGAAGGTGCATTTTCAATAGCCCATTCACCAGCATCAATAAAGGATAAAGAAAAATTAGGGCTCACCTTATCATGAACTAATGGGTCATTACTATACTTTTCAACTTCAACAGGATCACGAGATATATCGTTAGCATCTAACTCATTTCCTAAAGTCACTGAGGGAGCTATTTTTTGCATTACTTTTCCTAACGAAAGTTTCCAAGCAGGTGGCTGAAAAGCTAAACGTAAAAAAGGACTGGTAGCTATAACACCGTTTAGATGATGTTTTTCTCTAAGCGTGTAATTAATTACAGTGTTGCCTCCCATAGAGTGCCCATATAAAAACGTAGGTTTATCACCAAAAACCTCTTTAGCTTTATCAATTAGTTTAGTTACACTTTCTAATACATAGTTGTAACCTGGGTTGTGTCCTCTTTTTCCTATTGTTTTTCCATGGCCAAAGTGATCAAAAGCAATTACCCCCAAATTATTATCGGTTAGTTTTTTTGCAACATGTTTATACCTTCCAGAATGTTCTCCCATTCCGTGAACAATTACCACTATGGCTTTTACAGTTTCTGGTTGCCAATACTGACCAAAAAACTCAGTTTTATGAAAATTGAATGTGAATGTATGGTGTGTCATTAGTCTCTTGTAATGTTTCCGTCTTCTAAAATATTAAAAATAATAGTAGAAGGAGAGTCAGAAATATATTCAACTAATTCAATACTATTTTTATTAAGAGTAGAGGTGGTTTTTAACATTCCTTCCGCAATTTCGTCATAAGCCAATACTTGACTATTAATTATATTAAATTGTTTATCGTAAGTTACCAGCATAGAGATTAACTCAGTATTATTTGGATAGAAATAATATACTACTGATTGAAAGCTTTCTGATATTTTTGGGAGATAGGAAACACCAATTTTAGCATTCTCTTCATCTAATTGCTCTTCAAAAATTGAAGGAAGTTTTAAAAGCTCTTGTTGTGGTTTTGTTAATAATTTACCCTCTACATGATTGCTAAAGTTTGTGCTATCAACCAAAGGAACATTTTTAGTAGGATAGTCGTTTAAAAACGAATACTTGTTTGCTTTACAAGACGTCATTGATGCAATAATAGCAACGAATAGTATAAGTTTAATTGTGTTTTTCATTTCTTTATTTTTTGTAATAGTTTTTTGATTAGAAATACTTTTTCTGAGTATTTGCTATAAATATAGTTAACTTTTGTTAGTGTGAGTTAAAACATATTTCATAGCCTTGGCTTTGAGTAAACATTCTTCATACTCCTTTTCTGGAGTAGATTTTGCTGTAATAGCCCCACCAACTGAGTATGAAACGTATTTGTTCTCGGAATTGTATAAAATACTTCGGATAACTACGTTAAAATCGAAGTCGCCATTTGGAGTAAAATAGCCGACTGTACCAGAGTATAGGCCACGTTTGGTTTCTTCTAGGTCTTCAATAATTTTCATGGCGGAAATTTTTGGAGCTCCGGTCATACTTCCCATTGGAAAAGTATCTTTAATTACATCAACTGGGTGTGTGGTGTTTTCAATTTCTGAAACTACGGTAGAAATCATTTGATGTACTTGCTTAAACGAATATACTTTACATAGTTCTTCTACTTGGACACTTCCTTTTTTAGCTGTTCTTGATAAGTCGTTACGAACTAAATCTACAATCATAATATTTTCTGACCGTTCTTTTTCATCACGAGCTAAATCGAACGCAATTTTTTCGTCTTCAATCGGATTGATTAAACGTTTTGCGGTTCCTTTTATAGGTTGCGAAATAATTTTTGAACCTTCTTTTCGCAAATAGCGTTCTGGAGTTGCCGATAGTAAATAATGATTGTCGTTTCTAAAAAACGTTGCAAATGGAGGTTCCGATATTTTGTTTAACTGTGTGTATACTCTATAGGGATTTATAGCTGTGTTTTCTGCATAGAATTCTTGACAAAAGTTAGCTTCATAAATATCTCCTCTATGTATATGTTCTAATACTTTTTCTACTTTTTGATGGTATTCATCTTTATGGATACGTAATTTTATTTTTACTTCATCTGTTTCTTCTTGTTGATAATTATCAATAGAAGGGTTCGTTTCAATGATATCTTCAAAATCTTCTTCTAACTCATCATCAATCATTTGTAAATAATGAAATTCAACAGTATTTCCTTTGATGAATAGTAGTTTTTGAGGCTGAAAAAAATACAAGTCAGGAAAATGAAGTCCGTCAAAATTCTTAGAAGTTAGTTTTTCTACATTATTTTTAACATCGTAACTAATGTAACCAAAGATGTAATCTTTGGTGAAAGACTGATATTCTTTTAGTTTATCAAAAGCATTATAGTAATCTGTTTTAATAGAAGTAAACTCTTCTACAGCTAAAGCACAATCGAAAGAGCTATATTGTTGCTCGTAATTGTTAGAATCTAGCCAAATAGCTGTTTCAAATTGTTTAGCCCAAACAAACAGTTTTTGCTTGAAGAGCTCAGGGGTGTCTATAGAAAAAATACGGACGGTTCTTGACATCGCCACAAAAATAAGAAACCCGATAGAAATACTACTATCGGGTTTGAGTTTTATATAATTTTGAGGGTTATACCATTTACAACTTGAAATTACCGTAATAAAACACCTTTTTTCCCTTTCTTCTTCATTTAAAAAAGAAAACGTAGCTAAGGCTATGTCTGATTTTTGAAACTTGGATAAAGAAAAAAATCATCATTTTCTTTTACCGTAATTTCAAATCATAACTGGTATTATTCTTTTTTTGAGTTTTCGTACTCTTTAATTTTTTGTTCAACTTCTTCTAAAGTACCTTCAAAAGTTTTTTCTTCAGTTGTTTCTTCACCGTTTTTAACAATTGTAGTAGAAATAATTGCTTTAGCAATACCATCATCATTCTTTTCAATAGTTACTTTAATGATATTTTCTAACTTGTTCTCAGTAGTAAATTCAGTATCAGTAGAAAGTTTTATTTCATGTTTTTCACCGTTTTTGTCAATCCAGACTTTACTATTTTCTGTCTTTTCATGTGTTTCAGAAGAAGTATGTCCGCCTAATATTGGGGCAATAACTAAACCAACTAAACACGTAAGTTTAATTAAAATATTCATTGATGGTCCAGAGGTGTCTTTAAAAGGGTCACCAACAGTATCACCTGTAACAGCTGCTTTATGCGCATCAGAACCTTTGTAAGTCATTTCTCCGTTAATTTCAACACCAGCTTCAAACGATTTTTTTGCATTATCCCAAGCGCCACCAGCATTATTTTGGAAAATAGCCCACATAACACCCGATACACAGACACCTGCCATATAACCACCTAAAGGTTCAGCACCAAAAACCAATCCGATAATAATTGGAGTGATGATAGTAATTAAGCCTGGTAAAATCATTTCTTTTAAAGCAGCTTTGGTTGAAATATCTACACATTTTGCATATTCAGGAGTACCAGTTCCTTCCATAATTCCTGGAATTTCTCTAAACTGACGACGAACTTCATGGACCATTTCCATAGCTGCTTTTCCTACCGATTGCATGGCTAATGCTGAGAATATAACAGGAATCATTCCACCGACAAATAACATTGCTAATACATCAGCTTTAAAAATATTTATTCCGTCAATTCCTGTAAAAGTCACATAAGCAGCAAATAAAGCTAAGGCTGTTAAAGCTGCGGAAGCGATGGCGAATCCTTTACCAACTGCAGCAGTAGTATTTCCTACAGAATCTAATATGTCGGTACGTTCACGGACGTGATCTTCTAATTCACTCATTTCAGCAACTCCACCCGCATTATCTGCAATAGGACCGAATGCATCAATAGCTAATTGCATTGCCGTAGTTGCCATCATTGCTGAAGCTGCTAAAGCAACTCCGTAAAATCCAGCGAAATAATATGAGCCATAAATAGCTGCAGCAAATAATAAAACAGATAAAAAAGTAGATTTCATACCTACCGCTAAACCTGCAATAATATTAGTTCCTGCACCTGTAGCACTGTTTTGAACAATAGCCAACACAGGCTTTTTGCCTAAGCTAGTATAGTATGAAGTTACCATTGAAATTAGAGCTCCTACAGCTAAACCAATACAGGCTGCCCAAAACACATTAATAGCTGCTACTTCTTTAAAACCTGCACCAAAGAATTTCATTTGCATAGTTTCAGGGAGCATCCATTTTATTAAGAAAAAACTAGCTGCTAAGGTTAAAATAATAGCAACCCAGTTTCCTGTGTCTAATGCTTTTTGTACTTGAGCTTCTTTAGCTGTGTTATCTTTAATTCCTACCAAGAAAGTTCCAATAATGGAAGCAATAATACCAACTCCTGCAATTACTAAAGGAAGTAAAATAGGTCCCATTCCGTTAAACGCATCAGAAAATGAAGAATCTATTGACATGTCTCTAATAACATAGTTACCAAGTACCATGGCTGCTAATACAGTTGCTACATACGAACCAAATAAATCTGCTCCCATACCTGCAACATCACCAACATTATCACCAACGTTATCTGCAATGGTTGCTGGGTTACGAGGATCGTCTTCAGGAATTCCTGCTTCTACTTTTCCAACTAAATCGGCACCTACATCGGCAGCTTTGGTATAAATACCTCCACCAACACGAGCAAATAAAGCAATAGATTCAGCTCCTAAAGAAAATCCAGCCAAGGCTTCTAATACAACAGTCATTTCTTTGTAAAAGTTACCTCCATCTGTAATAAATTGACCAACAAATATTAGAAAAAATAAACTTAGACCTAAAACAGCTAAACCAGCGACACCAAGCCCCATTACTGTTCCACCACCAAAAGATACTTTTAAAGCTTGGGGCAGGCTAGTTTTTGCAGCTTCTGCGGTTCGTGCATTAGCATCGGTAGCGATTCGCATTCCTATGTTTCCTGCGAGTGCAGAAAAGATTGCTCCGATAATAAATGCAGGAACAATCATAATACTTGTTGTTTCTACTACCTGAGAGATTCCGAATAAGGCTAATGAAGCGATAATAACAAAGATTAGTAATAATCGATATTCGGCAGCTAAAAAAGCAAGAGCTCCTTCTTTAATACTTTTTGAAATAGATTTCATTTTATTATTTCCTGCATCTTGTTTTTTAACCCAGACCATTTTTATATACATAAAAATGAGTCCTAAAAGTGCCAAAATAATAGGCACATATATCATGTTTTGTTTCATGTTATTGTTATTTGATTAGTTATAAGTGTTCGTAAATATAACAAAATCAATAACTAAACAAAAAACCTCTCAGTTTCAACTGAGAGGTTTTTTGTTTTATAAAAGGAATTTTTTTATAAATTAGATAGTAAAATTTCCATTTGTTTTATGTTCGCTATTTTCATAACGCTCTAAACATTTATCTAATATTTCGTAGGCTTCATCAGCATTACCCCAGTCTCCAATATCAACTTTTTTCTTTTCTAAGTCTTTGTATACTTGGAAGAAGTGAGTGATTTCTTTTTGACGGTGTGGATTTAGATCAGTAATATCGTTGTATCTGTTCCAAATTGGGTCAGAAACAGGGACACAAACTATTTTTTCATCTGGCCCTTTTTCGTCTGCCATATGGAAAACACCAATTGGTTTTACTTCCATAACACACATAGGAAAAGTTGGTTCAGCACCCAATACTAATACGTCTAATGGGTCACCATCTAACGCTAAAGTTTGAGGGATAAATCCATAGTCTCCAGGATACATCATTGATGAGAATAACATTCTGTCAAAACGAATTTTTCCTAAATCAAAATCGTATTCATACTTGTTTCTACTACCTTTTGGTATTTCAATTAAAACATCAACTGTTTTTCTTTCTTTTGCGGTCATATATTCTAAACTTTTCTTCGTTTTCTAAAAATCGGTTTGCAAAAGTAGTGATTTATTAGTTTTTTTAAAGAAAAAACAAAGGTATTTTATGGTTAAATGTATGATTATAAGCCGGGTTTAATACCAATACGGATAGCAAATTTAGGTGTTGGAGCAACAATTGATCCTGCAGGAGGTGTATAATTACTTCTCCAAATAGCGTCAATTCTCAGAAAACGTAAGTTACCATATCCAATATTTTCTAATCCTACACTGTATTCGTAATATAGTTTGTTTGGAGCGTTATAGTTAACATTATGTGCTCCACTACTATTGACTAATCCATCATTTATAGCTCTATTTTGTTGAGAAATGTTCCCGTAAGCAGCTCTAAAAGAAACTAAGCTTCTTAGTTTTAGTTTTTTTAATAGGGGTATTCTATTTAGAATATAACCATTAAAATGGTGTTCAAAATGTCCTGCCAAATATTCATCAGCTACAAAATCGTAGTAATTTAGTAGCGCGAAAGTGTCTTTAACTAAAGAAAATGTTTGGTTGGCAGGGATAGGGCTTAATAAGGCAACTGGAACTGTTCCAAATGTTTTTCCAGCTTCAAAACTAGCGTCTAAAGTTCCGAATTTACTTAATAAAATAGGTTGGCTGTATTTAAACTGAATTTTATCGTAACTGTGAGTTCCGTTAAAAGGCCCTTTGTAACCTCTTCGGTAGTTCAGTACAAAAGTAGGGAATACATTTCGTCCAAAACGCCTTTCTACCCCCAGTCCATATACAAACCTTCCGGGAGTGAAAGAAACATAAATATCAGAAGCCACATCAGTAACTTGTGATTGAATATTTCCGTTTTCATCTCTGTAATTCATAGAGAAATCTTTCTCAGAAGCTGATTTAATTTTTGAGTGAGAAAAATTAAAACCTACATGTAAGTTTTGCTGAATTTGATAATCAAAGTTTGCAGCTATTTTTTCAACATCAGATAAAAAGAAATTGTCTCCTCTTGAAAATAATGCAGTTGTTCCAAAGCTTCTTCCTAAAAGTTGTGTTGTGTTTAAAAGAGTACTACCGAGTTGCTCAATATCGTTTTGGTATGCAACTCCAACGGCAATTCTAGGTTTGTAAGATAAAAGATAACGTGCTTCTGCACCATATTTTACTCGTTCGTCTTTAAAGCCGTAAGCAATATGCCCACCTAAACGAAAACGATCGTCTTTGGTTACAAAGGTTCTGAATCCAACTTTAGTTCTAAAGCCTTCTACTTGGTTACTGGCAAAAGCAGTCCACAAAGGTCCAATTTGAACACCTAGTTTGGTGTTTATATAACCACTGGCTACCGTGTTTATTAATCCTGTTAAATTTTTTATTTGTTTTTTTTCTTTAACACTTTCAATTAGTTTGTGTGTTTTTTTACTTTCATCGGTTTGAATATTCTTCCAGTAAGAATCTTCTTTTTCATATTGATCAGGTCTAATTTTCTCAATAGTTTGTTCATAAAAGTTTTTAGGAAGAGCTTTGTTTAAGACATAATTCTTAAAAGTAATATCTTTTTTAATTGTTAATCCTTTATTGCTTTCGTTTTTATCGATGAATGTAAAATCACCTTCATAAGCATTTTTGGTAGGGATGTAAATACTGTCGTTTCGTACCTCAAACTCTTTTTCAAAGCTAAGTCCTCTTACAAAGTTTAAATTAATACTTTTATGAACTTTCATTTTTAATTTTTTGATAGAAAAATTTTTGTCAGCTACCCAAAAATTACCTTGAAAGGCCAAATCTCCATCGCGCCTTGGAAAGAAATAAATATTGTAAAGCTTTTTATTGTTGTTTACGACACTATCGTAAAGAACATAGTCATATGTAGAAAAACCATCAGTAGATAAAGGACTGATAAAAGGCTTTTGAAGTAATGTAATGTTGTTTTTAAAAACATCAATATTTTGAAAGGTGTTGGCCATTCGGTCAAAAATAAAACCCTGAGCGCTAAGTCCTTCTGATTTCTCAGCCTCTATGTCTTCTCTGATATTATTATTTTTGTTGTCTCCATAGACATTGGCAACTTGTTCATTTAAATAAATAGGGATATAATAGTTTATTCCGTCGCTATCATACTTTATTTCTTGAAGTGCTTGTTTGTATTCTTTCTTAAATATCTTTTTTAAGAAAAGAGTGTCTAAATTATTAAGACCTATTTCTATGGATGTGTTTTTTTTATATTGATAATGATCAACTAAATCAAGTCCATTTTTTCTTTTACGTTTCCAAATTTCTTTTAAAATTCTATAAGCAGGATTTTCTTTTTTCTTTAACCTTTTTTTAGGTTTGGTAACGATAACAACTTCTTCAAGTTCATTACTTTCTTCTTTTAAAACAATATTCAAAAACTTTGTTTTTTGACTCACTTTAATAGTGTGAGTTTGAAAACCTACAAAGGAAATTTCTAGTGTGCCCCTATATTTGTTGGTTTTTAGGAAAAACTTTCCATTATCGTCTGTTGTGGTTCCATAAGTGGTGTTTTTTAGAATTACATTAACGAAAGGCATAGGAGTGTCAAATTCGTCAACCACTTTACCTTGTATAGTTAATTGTGCACTTAAAATACTGGTAGTTAGTAGCAGTAATAAGGTAAGAAGATGTTTCATTATTTTTTTACTACAAAATCCTTTTGACCTGAGTCAAAAGGATTTTAATTTATTTTTTCAATTTCTTTTTTCTTCAATTACTTGCGGTACATCACTTCTTTTACTGCTGAAATAACATCATTCGCATTAGGTAACCATTCTTCCAATAATACTGGAGAATAAGGTGCAGGAGCGTCGGCAGTTGTAATTCTTTTAATAGGAGCATCTAAATAATCAAATGCTTCGTCTTGTACCCTAAAAGTAATTTCTGATGAAACACTACCAAATGGCCAAGCTTCTTCTAAAATAACTAATCTATTTGTCTTCTTAACAGATTCTAAAATAGCTTTATGATCCATCGGACGAACTGTGCGTAAATCAATAATTTCAATAGAAATACCTTCTTTAGCCAATTCGTCAGCAGCTTTGTATGCTTCTTTAATAATTTTACCAAAAGAAACTACCGTAACATCGGTACCTTCTCTTTTAATATCAGCAACTCCAATAGGGATGATATATTCTCCTTCAGGAATTTCCATTTTATCACCATACATTTGTTCAGACTCCATAAAAATAACTGGATCATCATCTCGAATAGCAGCTTTTAATAAACCTTTAGCATCGTATGGATTAGAAGGAACAATTACTTTTAATCCTGGGCAGTTTGCATACCAACTTTCAAAAGCTTGTGAGTGGGTTGCTGCTAATTGACCTGCAGAAGCTGTTGGTCCACGAAAAACAATAGGGCAGTTGAATTGTCCACCACTCATTTGACGGATTTTTGCAGCATTGTTAATAATTTGGTCAATTCCTACTAAAGAGAAATTAAAAGTCATATACTCAACAATAGGGCGGTTACCATTCATTGCTGATCCTACAGCAATACCACCAAAGCCTAGTTCGGCAATAGGAGCATCAATAACACGTTTGTCACCAAACTCGTCTAGCATTCCTTTACTGGCTTTATATGCTCCGTTATACTCAGCAACTTCTTCACCGATTAAATAAATGCTTTCATCTCTACGCATTTCTTCGCTCATTGCTTCGCAAACGGCTTCTCTAAATTGTACTGTTTTCATACGTTTTATAAGTAGTTGTTTATCAAGAGTGCAAAAATAATAAAAATAGGGGTAATATTGTAGTTTTAAAAACAACAAATGATTATGTAATAATAATACCTTAATTTTGAGACTGATTAATGTTAAGGAAAAAATTTATTATGCGTGCATAATAAATTAAAAAAAATCCTTAACTTCGTGGCATAAAATTAAGTTTCTTTAAAACAACGATATATATGAAAATATTAGTTTGTATCAGTCATGTACCTGATACTACTTCAAAAATCAACTTTACTGATAACGATACAAAGTTTGATACTAACGGGGTTCAATATGTTATTAATCCATACGACGAGTTTAGCTTAACTCGTGCCATGTGGTTTAAAGAAAAGCAAGGAGCGAGTGTAACTGTAGTGAATGTTGGAGGAGCTTCTACAGAGCCTACTTTACGTAAAGCGTTAGCAATTGGAGCAGATGATGCAATTCGTGTAAACGCTGAACCAACTGACGGTTTTATGGTAGCTAAAGAATTAGCTGAAGTTGTTAAAAATGGAGGATATGATTTAGTATTAGCAGGAAAAGAATCAGCAGACTATAACGGACAAATGGTTCCTGGAATGTTAGCTTCTTTGTTAGATTTTAACTTTGTTAATGGATGTGTTGGTGTAGAGGTAGACGGAACAAATGTTACTTTGAATAGAGAGATTGATGGAGGTGAAGAAAAAGTATCCTCTACTTTACCAATGGTGATAGCAGGTCAAAAAGGAATTGTAGAAGAAAAAGATTTACGCATTCCTAATATGAGAGGTATTATGATGGCACGTAAAAAACCATTAAACGTGGTAGAACCAACTGGAGCAACAGCAGCAACAGCAACTCAAAACTTTGAAAAACCAGCACCAAAAGGAGCTGTTAAGTTAGTTGATAATGTTGATGATTTAATTGATTTATTACATAACGAAGCAAAAGTAATTTAATCAGTTGAACTGTTTTAATAGAGTTTAAAAGAAAGAATAAAAATACTTGTTAGTGCTTAGTTAATGATTAAAAACTGACCACTAACGACTAAAAAATAAATAAATATGTCTGTATTAGTTTTTGCCGATTCATCGGAAGGAAAATTCAAAAAAACAGCTTTTGAAGTTGTTTCATACGGAAAAAAAGTAGCAGAACAATTAGGAAGCGACTTAGTAGTGTTAACTATTAATGGAGGTGATGCTTCTGAATTATATACTTACGGAGCAGAGAAAGTAGTAGAGGTAAAGAATGACTTATCTTCATTCAATGCTAAAGCATATGCTTCAATTATTAAACAAGTAGCAGAAGCAAAAGGAGCTAACACGGTAATTATCGATTCTAGTGTTGATGGATTAACTGTAGGACCGTTAGTAGCTGTAGCTTTAGAAGCTGGATATGCTTCAAATGCGGTAGCATTACCAAGTAGCACTAGTCCTTTTGTTGTTAAGAGAAAAGCATTCTCAAATAAAGGCTTCAACAATACTGAAATTTCAACTGATAACAAAGTAGTGGGTGTTGCTAAAAACTCATATGGAGCACATGAAAATCCGGTAAGTGGTTCTACTGAGAGTTTTGATGCTACATTACCTGAATTAGGAGTGAAATCTGAAAATATTAATAGAGCAACTGGTAAAGTTACTATTGCTGATGCTGATATTGTTGTTTCTGCAGGTAGAGGTTTAAAAGGACCTGAAAACTGGGGAATGGTTGAAGAGTTAGCTGATGTTTTAGGTGCTGCAACTGCATGTTCTAAGCCTGTATCTGATTTAGGATGGCGTCCTCATAGCGAACACGTTGGTCAAACTGGTAAGCCTGTAGCTTCAAACTTATACATAGCTATAGGTATTTCAGGTGCAATTCAGCATTTAGCAGGAATTAATGCATCTAAAGTAAAAGTAGTTGTTAACACAGATCCAGAAGCACCTTTCTTTAAAGCTGCTGATTATGGTATTGTTGGTGATGCTTTTGAAGTTGTACCTCAGTTAGTAGAAAAATTAAAAGCTTTTAAACAAGCATAAAATAGTGGTAATTTTTTCTTTTTCTAGAAATTAGAGTTCAACTCATAATTTTTAGTAAATTGTGCCCACTTTAGAAGGCTGTCTAAAATTTTAAGCAAAAGGCCTAAATTTAGACAGTTTTTTTGTATTTTATGATGATTGATTGTACATGAGTTTAATTAAACTAACTATAAAAGGGATTTCGTATAGCCAAACACAAAGTGGGGCATATGCTTTAGTGCTAAGTGAAATGGAGGGAACCAGAACACTTCCTATAATCATAGGAGCGTTTGAGGCACAATCAATAGCAATAGCCTTGGAAAAAGAAATCCGTCCACCAAGACCACTTACTCACGATTTATTTAAAACGTTTTCTGATCGATTCTCTATCACCGTTAAACAAGTAATTATACACAAGTTAGTTGATGGAGTATTTTATTCAAGCTTAATTTGTGAAAGAGAAGGAGTAGAAGAGGTTATTGATACAAGAACATCAGATGCTATAGCATTGGCAGTTCGATTTGAAGCTCCAATTTTTACATATGAAAACATTTTAGATAAAGCAGGTATTTATCTAAAAATGGATGAAGAATTAACAATTGAAGAAGATTTAGAATCTGATGAAGATGAAATCGAGTTTTCAATAGAAGAAGAAGGAAAGGATAATTACTCACACTTGTCACTTAAAGAATTACACGAACAACTTAACGATGCTGTAGCCAATGAAAATTATGAGTTGGCAGCTAGAATTCGTGATGAAATCAGCAAACGTTCTTAATTTAAAATATTAAAAATGAAGAAACTATTTACTTTCATAATGCTTTGCGTTACGATGATAACTTTTAGCCAAAGCATTGAAAAAAAGTGGAATTTCTCATCAATTACAACAACAGAAGGAGATTCAATTGTTTCTATAGATCCTACAGATATTTTTACTTTATCAGAAGGAAACTTTACATACTCTTTAGTAGAAAAAGATAGTTTACAAGCTTCAGGAAACTATATTCATCAAAACAACTTATTAATTTTTAACTACAAGCAACCCAACGATACAGTTCGTTATTACAACGTGGTTGAATTAACAGATGAAGTTTTAACTCTCTCAGAAAAAAACATACTATATAATTTCACAACAGAACCAATAGTTGTTTTAGGGAAAGACGTTGAAGAAGTAGTCAGTAAAACAAAAAAGATAATTCCAAGTCAAGGTTTTTCGATGCAAAGTTTGTGGAGAGGAGCTCTAGGGATGATAACATTACTAATTATTGCTTTTTTATTTAGTGCAAACCGAAGAGGTATTGATTGGAAAACAGTAGGATTAGGGTTGGCTTTTCAGTTATTAATAGCAATTGGGGTTTTAAAAGTTCCTTTTGTTCAAAAAACATTTGAGCTAGTTGGAGGCTTGTTTGTAAGTGTGTTAGACTTTACAAGAGCAGGAAGTGAGTTTTTATTTAGCGGTTTAGTTGCTGATATGGATTCTTTTGGATTCATCTTTGCTTTTCAAGTACTACCTACCATTATATTTTTCTCGGCATTAACATCAGTATTGTTTTATTTAGGACTAATACAAAAAGTAGTAAAAGGCTTAGCTTGGTTATTATCTAAGTTTTTAAAAATATCAGGAGCTGAAAGTTTATCAGTAGCAGGAAATATTTTCTTAGGTCAAACAGAAGCACCTTTATTAATTAAGGCATACTTAGAAAAAATGAACCGTTCTGAAATCTTGTTAGTAATGATAGGAGGAATGGCAACCGTAGCAGGAGCAGTATTAGCAGCTTATATAGGGTTTTTAGGAGGAGATGATGAAGCGTTACGCTTATTATATGCAAAACACCTATTAGCAGCATCTGTAATGGCAGCACCAGGAGCTATTATCATTTCCAAGATATTATACCCACAAACAGAAGAAGTAAATACAGATGTACAGGTTTCATCAGAAAAAATTGGTTCAAATATTTTAGATGCTATAGCTAATGGAACAACTGAAGGCTTACAATTGGCAATGAATGTTGCAGCTATGTTATTAGTTTTTATTGCTTTTATAGCCATGATAAATGGTATTTTAGGAAGTATAGGAGGTTTTGATGGAATTGAATATTTTGATTGGAAATTTACTTCCTTGAATAAATTAATTGAAGGAACTACACCTTATGAAGCATTGTCATTAGAATTTATTTTAGGTTATGCTTTCGCTCCTTTAATGTGGTTAATTGGTGTTGCTAAAGAAGATATGGCATTAATGGGACAGCTATTAGGTATTAAATTAGCTGCAAGTGAGTTTGTAGGATATATCCAGTTAGCTGATTTAAAAAATGCAGCAAGCGCTACACATTTAACCTATAACAAGTCAGTAATTATGGCTACGTATATGTTGTGCGGTTTTGCCAATTTTGCTTCTATAGGAATTCAAATAGGAGGAATAGGTTCTTTAGCACCAGGTCAACGTAAAAATTTATCTGAGTTTGGAATGAAAGCCCTAGTTGGAGGTACAATTGCTTCGCTAATGTCTGCAACCATAGCAGGGATGATTATAGGATAAAAATAAAAGGTTATAGGTAATTGGTTGTTTTTTAACACAATAGTTTTGTTTATTCTTTTTTTTTGATATATTTATACCAATATTAACCCCCAAATTAAATCTATCATGAATAAACTTAAAAGTTTAAAAGGAATTAAAGTGTTATCAAAAAATGAGCAAAACCAAGTTAGTGGAGGTCGTTATACCTATTGTAAAGGTACACGCATGTGTTGTACAAGATTTGCAAATGGTCAAGAGTTTTGTGACTACGGTTACTGTCAAAGTAACGGAACTTGCGTTTGGGCATAGTTATAGTTGATAACTTATTAATATAATTTTAAAAGCATCTACATTTTTTGTAGATGCTTTTTTATTTTTACGTTGTTAAACAGTTCAAGAATTTTAACGATTAAAAGCAGAAGGATGAAGCAGTATCACGATTTAGTAAAACACGTTTTAGAAAACGGAAACGAGAAAGGAGATAGAACAGGAACAGGAACTAAAAGTGTTTTTGGATATCAAATGCGATTTGATTTAAGTGAAGGGTTTCCTATGGTAACAACTAAGAAGTTACACCTAAAATCGATTATTTATGAATTACTATGGTTTATAAAAGGTGATACAAATATTAAGTATTTGCAAGAAAATGGTGTACGTATATGGAATGAATGGGCTGACGAAAATGGTGATTTAGGTCCAGTGTACGGACATCAGTGGCGTAATTGGAATAGTGATGAAGTAGATCAATTAAAAGAAGTCATTGAAACCTTAAAAAGTAATCCAAACAGCCGTAGGATGTTAGTGTCTGCATGGAACCCTTCTGTGTTACCAGATACATCAAAGTCATTTGCAGAAAATGTAGTGAATGGTAAAGCAGCACTTCCACCATGTCATGCTTTTTTTCAATTTTATGTAGCAGATGGGAAACTTTCATGCCAATTGTACCAACGTAGTGCAGATATATTTTTAGGAGTTCCTTTCAATATTGCATCGTATGCTTTATTTACAATGATGGTTGCTCAAGTTTGTGGTTATGAAGCAGGAGAATTTATTCACACATTTGGTGATGCCCATATATATAATAATCATATGGAGCAATTAGAGTTGCAATTATCACGTGAACCAAAACCTCTTCCTAAAATGAAAATTAATTCAGCCATAAAAAATATTGAAGATTTTACTTTTGAAGATTTTGAATTGGTTGGTTACGATCCGCATCCTCACATAAAAGGAGTTGTGGCAGTCTAATTTAACTTTATTTTATATATATTGTTTAGTAGCTTTGTAAGAAATCACTAAAAAAGTTATAAAAATGAATATAGACGTTGATGTTTTAAAAGAAGATCTCTACGATAAAATAGCCGAAATTAATGATGAAAATGTGTTAAAAGCAATCCACACGTTGGTTGATAACATGAAAAATGAAACTTTTGAAGAGGCTACAACAGAGAAAAGAGATCTTACAGGATATATTAAAGAATGGGTGAAAAATATGTAAGCCACACAAACTAAACTTATGATTACACTCATAGCTGCAATTGCAAAAAACAATGCTTTAGGGAAAGATAATGACTTAATTTGGCACTTACCTGCCGATTTAAAACGCTTTAAAAAAGTTACTACAGGGCATCCTATTTTAATGGGACGAAATACTTTTGAAAGTATTGGAAAACCTTTGCCTAATCGTACATCTATAATAATTACTCGAAACAATAATTACTTTGTTGATGGCTGTTTAATGGCTAATAGTATTGAGCAAGCTATAGAGTTGACTGAAGGAAAAGATGCATTTATTATAGGTGGAGCACAAATTTATAAGGATGCTTTAGAACAAAATTTAATTGATAGGTTAGATATAACTCTTATACATCACGAATTCGAAGCAGATGCTTTTTTCCCTGAAATAAATATGGAAATATGGAAAGAAGTAGCAAGGGAAGATTTTAAAGCTGATGAAAAAAATAAATATGACTATAGCTTCGTTTCTTATGAGAAGCGTTAACTTTTGTTATCCTAAACTTGTTTTAGAATTTCATCCTTATACTCAGAAAACTCAAAATGTCAATACAACTTACTGAAATATCAAAAACTTACGGAACACAAAAAGCAGTAAATAATATTTCCTTTTCAGCAAAAAAAGGAGAAATAGTTGGTTTTTTAGGCCCCAATGGAGCTGGGAAATCTACAACAATGAAAATCTTAACAGGGTTTATTCAGCCTTCAGAAGGAACTGTATTGGTAAGTGGAATTGATGTAATATCAAATCCTATTGAAGCACAAAAAAAGATAGGTTATTTACCAGAGCATAATCCGTTGTACCTGGATATGTATGTGCGAGAGTATTTACAGTTTCAAGCATCTCTACACAATATAAAAAACTCTAAGGTTAATGAGACTATTGAAAAAGTAGGGTTAACGATTGAAGCACACAAGAAAATTAATCAACTATCTAAAGGATATCGCCAGAGAGTTGGTTTAGCTGCGGCTATACTACATGACCCAGAAGTGTTGATTCTAGATGAACCAACAACAGGATTAGATCCAAATCAATTAGTTGAAATACGTCAATTAATCAAAGAACTAGGAAAAGATAAAACAGTACTACTATCTACACACATTATGCAAGAAGTAGAAGCAATGTGTGACAGAGTTATAATTATTAATAAAGGAGAAATAGTAATTAACAAACCTATTTCAGAACTTAAAACAGACAACGAACAAGTAATTAAAGTAACGTTTGATTATAAATTAGAAGAACAGTTTATAAAACGCTTACCTAATATAGTATCGTACAAAAACACTCTAGAAAATAACTGGATACTTGTTTTTAATTCAAAAGAAGATATGCGTCCAGTAATTTTTGACTTTGCACAAGAAAATGGGTTAAAAATTTTAGGATTAAATACCGAAAATAAAAACTTAGAAAGTTTATTTAGAGAGTTAACTCAATAGAAAAATAACAACCTAAAAAGAAAGACTCCTTGCATACATTATGTAAGGAGTTTTTTGTTTTACTTACTTGATATCTCTAAAATTTAAGCTTTACTATTTAAAAAAGTAAGGGTGATTTCCCCCTTTTTACTACCTGTAATTCTATTAGAAAATATTTAGGAGAAACTACTTTTTTAAAAGAGTTTTTCATTGCGGTTACTCTTGGTAAGAGCGATTAATTTTACAATGTCTGATTGCTAACCCTTCAATCTACAAGCAAAACTAACCAAACTTACTATTAAAATGATTTTTGAAATATTACAAATCATTACCGAAGAATTAAATGATTATTTCGATGAAAAAGCTGTAGACCTATCAAATATAGCTATGGCGGACGGAGATGGAAATTCCCCAGCAAACACTCCAGATATTTCATTAACATTAATCAATACACAAGAAGAATTTGCGCTAAAAAATACTTCTAACAATCGTGTAGAAGGAACTACAGTTAGTTACAGAAACCCAAAAGTATATTTAAACCTTTATGTTTTATTCAGTGTAGATAAATCCAGTTATGCTGAATCTTTAAAGAGTTTAACAAAAATATTAGCCTTTTTCCAGGGGAAAAAAGTATTCACACATCAAAACACCAACTTTGAAGGTATAGATGGATTAGGAGACCTAAAGACGTTTAAATTTATTACTCAACTATATACACCTTCTTTTGAAGAGTTAAATTATATATGGGGAACTCTAGGAGGTAAGCAGTACCCATCTGTACTTTACAAAATAACATTACTAGAAATAGAAAGGGATGTTGTGACTAATGAAGGAACAGTAGTCTCAGGTATTGAACAACAATCAATAATTAAAAATTAAATGATTATGTACAAAACACTGTTCAATATCAATATATACCACTCTTACTTCCTAAACGAAGGAGAACGAACTTTTTTCGAATTAAATGGAGGAAATAATGGAGTAACACCTCTTACAGAAGAAGAAAAAAAACGTTTAGAAGAACAATATGATATCAGCAAGTTTCTATCAATTCAACCTACTGAAGAAACTAGAAAGAGTTTAAAAAATCATAGACTATTACTTAGAAACCATAAAAAGGGAGTTCGAGTACTATCAGAAACAATAAAAGTAACTACAGAAGAAGGAAATCAAGAAGTAGATAGATATAGTCCAATAATTACTTTATCTGATTCACTAACGTTAACTTTTTACTTAAAAGTACACCATCCTTATTTTGAAAATTTTTCAGACATAATTGAAAAGAAGGAGGAGCAACTATATTACTTATCAAACAAAAGTTCCTCAGCAATCAATTTATTTGAAGCAATTTCAGAAGTAAAAAAATGGAGCTCTTTTTTGATTTCAGATAGTGAAACAAGAAAGCTTTTACATCAACTAGAAAGTGAAAAAGAACTTGAAACAGTTACACCAAACTTAGTAACTATTGCAAATGTAGAAGCATCAGAGTTAGATACTATTGAGTCTAAAATAACGAACGCCATTCCTCTAAATGAAGAAGAGCAAAAGGTGATAGTTGCCATCAATTCTTTTGTGCAAAGAATTAAAAATAATGGGGTAATAGGTGTTGTTCAAATCCAGATATCAGGAGACAATAACACCAACTTAACAGAAGAAATATTAGCTAAGAATGAAGAAACAGAAGTCTTTGATGTATCAAAACAATGCTTATTAAAAGAGTCTCCTGAGTTTGCTGTTTGTATTGAAAACAGAAACACTTTTTGGCGTTACATGAAAAGAAGTGAAGGCCTTGTAATGAC
The DNA here is from genome assembly GCF_022347665.1 of Tenacibaculum sp. Mcav3-52. Lineage (NCBI taxonomy): Bacteria > Pseudomonadati > Bacteroidota > Flavobacteriia > Flavobacteriales > Flavobacteriaceae > Tenacibaculum > Tenacibaculum sp. Mcav3-52. The sequence continues at coordinate 945,322 of NZ_JAKRGE010000001.1, forward strand.
TACGTCAGAAGAAAAACCATTGACATTTAATGGACGTGTAGAGATAGAGAAACAAGACGTTATACCAGAACCACAAGAAGATTATTATTTCCCTAATCCTACTCCTGAAAGTATTAAGAAAGAATCACAAGATTATTATTCGGAAGTATTTATATAAACAAAAATTAAAATTTAAAACAAGTAATTATGTCAGCGTACAAAACACCAGGAGTCTACGTAGAGGAAATTGTAAAGTTTCCGCCTTCGGTAGCTCAAGTAGAAACAGCAATTCCAGCTTTTATTGGTTATACCGAGAGAGCAACTAATAAGGTTAAAGGAGATTTGAAAGGAATTCCTACTCGAATAACATCGATGTTGGAATATGAAACATATTTTGGAGGAGCAAAACCAGAAACAACAATTCAAGTAAAAATTACAGATGTAAGAGTTAATGGAGCTAACGAAAGGAATATTGTAGTTAATCAACCATCCGAAAGAGAACCTTTTTTAATGTATTACTCTATGCAAATGTACTTTGCTAATGGAGGGGGACCATGTTATATTGTTTCTGTAGGTAGATATGGAGATGATTTAGATACAAACGATACAAAAATTGTTAATGTAAATGACATTGATTTAATGACTCATTTTACCCAAGGATTAAATGATGTAAGAAAAGTTGATGAACCAACATTAATTTTGTTTCCAGATGCAACTGCAATTTCGTCTGATACAACTTTTTATGATCTTTATGAACTAGCATTACAACAGTGTAACGAATTACAAGATCGTTTTACGATTATTGATACAAGATCTTATAACGCTGATAGTCCAACCGACCCTAATATAGGTATACTAAGAAGTGAAATAGGTTTAGGAAAAGATTACCTTAAGTATGGAGCAGCTTATTACCCACATTTAAAAACAATTTTAGATTATAAATTCGATAAAAACAGTGTAAGCATTACCCATGTAAATGAAGCAGATCCACAAGCAAAAGTTGTAATTACAAACAATTTAAATGCTATAGATGTTGCAGCAGCTGTAAAGAGTATTTCTGATAAATCTGGAGCTACAGACTTAGCAGGTTCTTTGGCAGAGGTTGTAAATTATTTATATAGTATAAATACAGGAGGAAAAGAAGGACTTAATTTAGAAGAAAGAAATTCTGAGTCTAAAGATTATACAGGAGCAAGACCATTGACATTACACGGTAATTTAGTAAAGTTATTAAGTGACTTGGAAGCGTTAATTGATGTGAAAAGTAAAATTAATGTTGAGGCAAAAGCCGCAATATCTGCTCTTGAAGATGAATTAGCTGCTGCGGCAGATGTTACAGATATTCAAGGGAAACTAGCAGCTTTTAATTTATTATTTGAGGACACAGATAAGGTTGAGCAAGTATTTGAAGAGTTATCAAAATTAACAATTAATTTAAAAAACTTTATTGATGATGGTAACACTACTAAAATTAAGAATGTAATTGAAAATAATACTTCGAATATTGTAGATGAGGTAAACAAATTGATTACAATTACAATGCCTGCTTCACCAGCAGAAATAGCTCCAGTAGCAAAAGGAGATACTACAATTTTTGATGGAATTGAAACTTCTTGGGATACTTTAAAGGCTTCTATTGTTGATGAGGTAGCAGTTGATCCTCAAAATATAGATTTAGATACAAATAATGGGGAATTGCACGGTAGAAGTTTAGGAAGTATAGAGAGTTCAGATAATGAAACATACAACCTAATTTTAACTGAAATAGGAAACTTACCATTAGTATTACCACCTAGTAGTGCAATGGCAGGAGTATATGCGAGAGTTGATTCAGATAGAGGAGTATGGAAGGCACCAGCCAATGTAGGTCTTACTTATGTTATGGAGCCTACAGTAAAAGTTTCCCATGAAGATCAACAAAACTTAAATGTAGATACAGTAGCAGGTAAATCAATAAATGCAATTCGATCTTTTGTAGGTAAAGGAAATCTAGTATGGGGAGCAAGAACTCTTGCAGGAAATGACAATGAATGGAGATATGTATCTGTAAGACGTTTCTTCAACATGGCAGAAGAGTCAATCAAAAAAGCAACAGAACAATTTGTTTTTGAACCTAATGATAAAAACACTTGGGTGCGTGTAAAAGCAATGATTGACAACTTCTTAACACAACAATGGAGAGCAGGAGCACTTGCAGGCCCTACACCTGAAAAAGCATTTTATGTAAGTGTTGGTTTAGGAGAAACCATGACTGCTCAAGATGTTTTAGAAGGAAATATGATCATAGAAATAGGTATGGCAGTAGTACGTCCAGCTGAATTTATCATCCTTAAATTCTCTCACAAAATGCAAGAAGCATAAGTAAACTAACTAACCAAAAAATTATAAATAAAAAATAAAGAATCATGGCAGAATCATATCCAATGCCAAAGTTTTCCTTCGAGGTAACCTTTGGAGATACGAAATTTAATTGTACAGAAGTATCAGGGTTAAGTTTTGATAATAAAGTAATAGAATATCGTGGAGGAGCAGATAAAGAATACCACAAATCAAAACAACCAGGCTTGTTCGAGTATAGTAACATTACTATGAAGAGAGGAACCTTTGTAGATGAAAGTAAACAGTTTTACAAGCAATGGGCTAAAACAGTTTATTTCCAAGAAGGAGGTGAGCAGTTTAGAGGAGACTTAACCATCAAGTTATTAGATGAGACAGGGCAACCAGCAGTAGTATGGGAAGCTCAGAATGCTTATATCACTAAAGTACAGCCTACAGATTTAAAAGCTGATGGTAATGAAATTGCCATTGAAACTGCTGAATGGGCAATTGAGAAGCTAAAAATGTCATCGTAATGAGCTATCATCCACCAGTAGGATTTAGTTTTAAAGTAGAGTTTGAAGATATCTCAACTTCAAGCGGCGACAACTCATTTCAATCAGTTTCAGGTCTCACGGTAGACCTTGAAACTGAAGAAATAGCCGAAGGAGGAGAAAATAGATTCAAACACAAAATACCTGTACGTTCCAAATACCCAAATTTAGTACTGAAAAGAGGGATGCTTGTAGACTCGGAAGTAATCAAGTGGTGTAAAAAAGCTTTAGGAAACTTTGAAATACAACCCGTAAACATCAATGTAATGTTATTAGGAGAAGACGAACAAGCCATACAAACTTGGAATGTAAAACATGCATATCCTGTAAAATGGAATGTAGGTGACTTTAACGCTGAAGAAAGTAAACTGGTTATTGAAACACTTGAGTTAACCTATAATTATTTTAAAATAGTATAAGATGCCTATAACCATCAAAGAATTACATATTAAGATTAATGTGGATGAGAAATCAGAATCACAAGGAAAAACAAGTGGATCAAAAAACGGAAATACTGCAGCTATAGTTTCAGCATGTGTGGAAGAAGTAATGGATATTCTTGAAAGGCAAAAACAACGATAATGAGTCAAGGAGAGTTAAAAAAATTAGTAATAAAGGCCTATTCTGACGATAAGTTTAAGGATGAAATAGCCAATGGAGAGTTTACAACACTTATAAACCCAGAAAAGTATATGATTGCTTATAAGCCAGAATATACTGAAGAGCAAGGGCAAGGTACAAGTGGCTCTCAGCCTAAGTTTACAAGAATACCTCCTCAAGAATTAGATTTAGACTTGTTATTTGATAGTAGTGGAGCCATTGATGGAAAAAGTAATCTAAAAGATGGAATCATAGACAAAATTGAAGCATTTAAAAAAATTGTTTTTGAATACAAAGGAGAAGAGCACAAACCAAACTATTTAATGATTAAATGGGGAGCTCTCCTTTTTAAAGGCTCTTTAGTCGATCTTTCTATAGAATATAAATTGTTTGCACCAGATGGAACACCATTACGTGCCAGTGCAAAGCTTAAGGTAAAGGGTACTATTGATGATGATTTACGAGTAGCAAGAGAAAATAATCAGTCCCCAGATTTAACACATTATCGTAAAGTAAAGTCAGGAGACACTTTGCCACTTATGTGTCATCGTATTTATGGAGACTCCAAGTATTATTTAGAAGTAGCTCGTATTAATAAAATAATACAGTTCAGAAAATTACAACCTGGGCAAGAAATTTTTTTTCCACCCTTACAAAAATTCGCATAAATGAATAATACAGGAACTATACAAACCTCAAAAAGTGCCGATTTAGTCACTTTTAAAATCTTGATTGAAGGAGAAGAACTCTCGAAACAATATGAGGTGAAAAATATTACTGTTTCAAAAGAAGTAAATAAAATACCAACCGCTCAAATTATTTTAATTGATGGAGAAGCTTCACAGAGAGATTTTAAATTAAGTAATGAAGAGTTGTTAATTCCTGGGAAAGAAGTTGAGATTACGGCAGGGTATCATTCAGATGAAGAAACCATTTTTAAAGGAATTGTTATCAAGCATAATCTAAGAATTAGAGCAAATTCAGCACAGTTAATCGTTGAATGTAAAGACGAAGCGGTAAAAATGACTGTAGGTAGAAAAAGTAAGTATTTTTATGAAAGTACTGATAGCGATATTTTTGAGGAAATCATAGGTGATTACAGTTTATCAAAAGATATAGAAGCTACCAATTATAACCATGCAGAATTAGTACAATACAATGCGTCAGATTGGGATTTTGTAGTTTCAAGAGCCCAAGCAAATGGGAAACTGTGTTTTGTTGATGATGGAACCATTACCATAGCCAAACCCAATGTAAGTCAGTCAGAAATTGAAACCGTAACCTTCGGAGGTTCCTTATTAGATTTTGATGCAGAAATAGACGCACGTCATCAAGTTAAAAAAGTAGCAGCTTATAGTTGGAATCATGCTGACCAAGAAGTAGTCGAAATTGAAGGAAAAGATCCAAATGTAAGTTTAAACGGAAACTTATCGGTTTCAGACTTAAACAAAACAATAGGTTTAGAAAGTATGGAGTTACGACACGGTGGTGTGGTAACCGATACCGAATTACAAGATTGGGCTGATGCTAAATGGTTATTTCAACAATTGGCAAAAGTAAGAGGGCGTGTAAAGTTCCAAGGAATCCCATCGGTAAAACCAAATACCATTTTAAAACTAGAAGGAGTAGGAGACCGATTTAACGGAAATGTATATGTAACGGGAGTTCAACATGTTATTTCAGAAGGAAATTGGGTAGCCAATGCACAATTTGGCTTATCAACAGAGTGGTTTTCTGAAACCTTTGAAATTTCAGCAAAACCAGCTTCAGGATTATTACCAGCTATTCAAGGTTTACAAGTAGGAATTGTTTCTCAATTAGAAGAAGATCCTGACGGAGAAGATAGAATTTTAGTGCAAATACCTATTGTAAATAACGAAGAAGAAGGTATTTGGTGTAGAATTGCTTCGCCAGATGCAGGAGAAAATAGAGGTATTTATTTCCGACCAGAAATAGGTGATGAGGTTATTGTAGGGTTCATCAATGATGACCCTAACGATGCCATTGTTTTAGGAATGTTGCACAGTAGCGCAAAACCATCTCCAATCACAGCAACCGATGATAATCACGAAAAAGGAATCATTACCAGAAGCGAAATGAAGGTGTTGTTTGATGACGACAAAAAAATAATCACCATTGAAACACCCGCAGGAAAAATGATTACGCTGGATGAAGATGAAGGAGCCATAACGATTGAAGATGATAACTCTAATATAATTACGATAAACAGCGATGGAATATCAATGGAAAGTGCTGGAGATATTTCATTAAAAGCGTCAGGAGATGTAACTATTGAAGGAACTAATGTGAGTATAGCAGCAAATGCAGAATTTAAAGCAGAAGGCAGTGCTGGAGCAGAAGTTTCAACAAGCGCTATAGCAGTTTTAAAAGGCTCATTAGTTCAAATAAATTAAAAAAATGGGGAATCCAGCAGCAAGAATAACAGACATGCATGTATGCCCAATGGTAACAGGAACGGTTCCTCACGTTGGAGGACCAATTTTACCAGCAGGAGAACCTACCGTATTAATTGGAGGATTACCAGCAGCTAGAGTAGGTGATATGGCTACTTGTACCGGACCACCAGATAGTATAGTGGCTGGTTCAGGAACAGTATTAATAGGTGGAATGCCAGCAGCAAGAATGGGAGATAGTACTTCACATGGAGGAACTATTGTGTTAGGAGAACCAACAGTTTTAATAGGATAATAATGGAAAATAAAAAAGCATTTTTAGGAATAGGTTGGGGTTTTCCGCCAGAGTTTTCAAAAGATCTAAGTGAAGTCATTATGATTTCTGAAGAAGAAGACATTAAAAGTAGTTTAGAAATACTGTTAACTACTCGATTAGGAGAACGTGTTATGCTTCCTAATTACGGTTGCAACTTACAAGAGCTTCTTTTTGAAAAGTTAGATAGAACGCTAATAACCTATGCTAAAGATTTAATAGAAACAGCAATTTTATATCACGAACCAAGAATTGATGTGATTCATATTGATGTTTCAGAAACAGATCCTTTAGAAGGAATGTTGATTATAAAAATTGAATATAGAATTAGAGCTACGAATAGTAGAACCAATGTGGTTTTCCCTTTTTATAAAGGAGAAGGAACCGATATAAACTAAGATACATCATGAGTAAAATCATTTCTAACATATTGCAACGAAGTGGAACAGGTCAAGAGCTACGATACATTGAAGCATTGAATCCTGAAAATTTCGAACTTCACGATTTTACTATAGAAGATTGGATATTGTTTGCTTATAATTTTGCCAAAAAACTAAATTATTTTCCTACAGAAAATCACGAAGTAGCTTCAGGAGATTGGCAACATTTTTTCAAAAAACTAACCACATCAACTATCCCTTTTAGAGGAACAAGAGAATACAATAAATTAAAAGAGAATATTCAGACAACTCTTGAGGGGTATACCCAAGAAGGAAAATTAAGTCCGCATTTAACTTTATTCGTATGTTTTTTAAAGTTATTAGAACATTCAAAAGAACGATTTAACAATTTAACCAAACGTCACTTAGATTTTTATTACAAAGAAATACTTCAAGTTCAAAAAAGAGAACCAATTCCAGATCAAGCACATGTAATTTTTGAACTAGCTAAAAAAATAACGGATGAACGAATAGAAGAAGGCACTTTATTGGATGCGAAAAAAGACAGTCTTGGGAATCCGTTAGTATACGAAACAGAAGAAGAGTTAATTGTTAATAAAGCATCAGTAGGAGTTATAAAAACAATTTATAACAACAACACAGCAGAATTAAAAAAGATAAAAGTAAGTGAGGTAGCAAATACGAAAGATGGGATTGAAGAGGAATTACCAGAAGACGAACCATATTGGTACCCTTTTGGGTATCCAGCAAGTGAAAAGAATGCTACTGAGTTGCCAGATGCTGAACTTGGGTTTTCTATTGCTTCACCGATGTTGTGGTTACAAGAAGGAGATAGAACAGTAACAGTTACCATTAATTTTAAAAATAATTTTGAAGAAAACTCTTTTGATGTAAGTAAATTATTGCAAGCAGTTCAAATTTTTGGAAGTGGAAAAGAAAAATGGATTGAACCAATATTGGTTGCTATTAACAATGTAAATGATGGAGTGTTAATTACTACGAATCAAATAAGTTTCAAATTTAGCTTAGGATATGATTCAGGTGCATTAGTAGGATATAACGAAGAGTTTTTACTAACAAAATATAATACTTCACATCCGTTAGTGCGTTTTGAGTTTGATGTTTCAACTACAGTAGGGTATGATTTTTACAGGTTTTTAGCTGGAAACGTGCTAGAGAAGATTACTATAAAAACAGATGTCAAAGGAGTAAAATCAGCAACTGTTGAAAATGATAATGGAGTTGTAAGAACCAAAAAACCATTTCATCCTTTTACAACTCGTCCTATTGAGGGTTCAAATTTTAGTGTAAGCTATAACGAGGCCTTTTCAAAAAAGTGGAATAACTTTACTGTAAACTTACGCTGGAAAAACACTCCAAATGATTTTAAAGAGTGGTATCAGGCATATTTAAAACCATCAAGTTACTCTTCAATCGAAACATATGGAGATGAATTAGGTGAAGATATAGATTCAAGAGAATTAATAATAGAAGACCATACTTACTTTAAAACGAAAAAAAGATTATTACATGCAGCGGGAGAAGCAAAAGAAACCATAGGAGAAGTCCAGAATTTGTTAAAAAAAGAAGTAGATGAAGAAAGCGAAGAAATAACCTATACTTCAGAGTTTAAGGCAAAAAATACAGGAAGTAGTTACGAAATAGATAAAGCTGGTCCTTTGCAACTAACATTAGAACAATCATTTTTACATCAGTTGTACCCTAAGTTGTACGCATTAGCAGTAAGTGCAGAAGACAAAGGCATTAACCTTCCTAACGAGCCATATACACCATTAGTAGAATCAATTTCTGTTGATTATATAGCAGAAGAAACTATTGTGATGGAAAATATGAATTTGGAAGGAAATCGTATTCAGCTTTTTCACGAACATCCGTTTGGGCAGCATGAAGAAAATTATGCAGAAAAGAAGTATTTACAGGAGGAAAAAAATATCATCGATGTTTTTGATAAAGATACAGTCCAAGCTTTTTTAGTTCCTAAGTATTGTTTAGGAGGTCACTTATTTTTAGGAATAGAAAATGTAGAGCCCCAGCAAAACCTTTCACTGTTAATCCAAGTATTAGAAGGAAGTGAAAACCCATTAGTAGAAAGTTTTGAAGAAAATGAAAAAATACAATGGTCAATTCTTTGTAATAATAAATGGAAAACGTTAGAGAATAATATCATTACTAATAATACAGACAACTTCTTAAAATCAGGAATTGTTAAGTTTTCAATACCTAAAGAAGCTACTTCAAATAATACATTATTACCATCAGGATATACTTGGATTAGAGCCCAGATGAATAAGTCATATGATGCAGTATGTAAAGCGATTGGAATTCACGCTCAAGCAGTATTAACTACCTTCAAAAATAACGATAATGAGGTAAATCATTTAAAAAATGGGTTACCTAGTGAGACCATTAAAAAAATGGTGACACGCATTCCGAAAATAAAATCAGTTTCACAGCCTTACAATGCATTTGGAGGAAGCACAGAAGAATCTGATGCTAATTTTTATAGAAGAATAAGCGAGCGTTTACGTCACAAAAACAGAGCTATAACTTTATGGGATTATGAACACTTAATTCTTCAGGAGTTCCCTGAAATTTATAAAGTGAAGTGTTTAAATCATACTTCAGAAACAAGTTTTACAGCAGCAGGTCACGTTACTTTAATTGTGGTACCAGATACCGTAAATAAAAATGTATTTGATATGTATCAACCAAGAGTTAGCAAAGCTACTTTAAATAGTGTTATGAATTATATCAATTCATTAAACACCTTGCATGTAAAAGCTGAAGTTATCAATCCTAATTATGAAGAAATAACGATTGGTTTAGAAGTTAGTTTTTATGAAGGATATGATGAAAACTATTACACCGAGCAGCTAAAAACTGACATCACGAAATTCCTATCACCTTGGGCGTTTGACGAAACCAAAGAAGTAACCTTCGGGATTATGCTGCACAAAAGCATATTGATTGACTACTTAGAAAAACTGACTTATGTAGATTATTTACAGAATGTAACCATGAATGGTGATGCCAAGGTGTACAAAATAGAACCAAGTAATCCAAAATCAATATTAGTATCTGCTAAAACACATAATGTAAGTACTGTATTAACTACCTGTAAAGGAACTAAAAAAATCATAGAACAAACATGTCAGCTATAAATGAACATATCAATATACCAAAGAATATATCTACCAAAGATGACTTAGATTTTTCTTTTTTAAGAAAAGAAGGAATCTCTTATTTGGAAAAATTAGGAGGTAAGTTATGGACTGACTTCAATTCACATGATCCAGGAGTTACTATTTTGGAAATGTTGTGTTATGCCATTACGGATTTAGGAATGCGTATTGATACACCATTGGAAAACTTATTAGCATCCAAAGATTCGAATTTATCGCTACAAGCACAATTTTACAAAGCTTCAGAAATTTTCCCAACCAAACCAGTCAATGAATTAGACTATAGAAAATTGTTTATTGATTTAGAAGGAGTAAAAAATTGTTGGCTACGAGTTTATGACAAACAAGTGTTTGTTGATTGCAAGAATAACAAATTAAGCTATAAAAAGTTTGAAGACATTCTACCAGAATTTCAAAAAGATTTTAAGCTAAAAGGATTGTATTCGCTATTAGTTGATTTAGAAGAAGGTTATACAAAAGAGCAGATTTTTCCGAATATCAAAACAGCTTATCATGAGAATAGAAATTTATGTGAAGATTTAATAGAAATAAAAGAAGTAGACACGCAACCGATTGCTATTTGTGCTAATGTTGATGTAATTCCTGAAGCAGATGAAGAGTGGGTATATGCTAATATTTTATTCCAAATAGAAAACTACCTATCTCCATCTTTAAAGTTCTATTCAATTCAGCAAATGCTAGATAAAGGGTATGCAACTGATGAGGTTTTTGATGGACCTATTTTAAAGAATGGATTTATAGATGTAAAAGAACTGAAAAAAGCAGAATTGAGAAAAGAAGTGCGCCTTTCAGATGTGATGAAAATTATCATGAACATTGAAGGGGTAAAATTAATTAAAGACATCTCTGTAGGTTTTTGTGATGAAAATATAGTCCAAGAAAATAAATGGGTAGTTTGTATTGACCCTGATAAAAAACCTGTGTTATGTGAAAAGAGTACGTTTAATTTTAGCAAAGGATTCCTTCCTCTCAACTTAAACTATGATAGAGTAGATGAGTATTTAAAACAATTAAAAGAAGATGAAATAGAATCGCAACAAATAGCAGATGAAGACAAGGTTTTATCGTTGCCAAAAGGAAGTTCAATAGGAGCTAACGAGTACACTACTATTCAAAATGATTTCCCGGATACTTATGGAATCGGTCAAGAAGGATTAGCCGTACATGTTACGAATGAAAGGAAAGCAAAAGCAAAACAATTAAAAGCCTATCTAACATTTTTCGATCAAATCTTAGCAACCTATTTCAAACACTTATCAGAAGTAAAAACATTATTGTCTATTAGCGGACAAGAAACGCGAACATTTTTTACACAAGCGATAAAAGACATTAAAGATTTTGATGAGCTTATAAGTGAATATCCACAATCAAATGATGATGAATTAACAAAGCTTTTATTCAATCAGTTTGATAACAATGTGGAACGCAGAAATTCTATTTTAGATCATTTGTTAGCGCGTTTTGCAGAACGATTTGGAGAATACACATTTATTATGAAAGCGTTGTATGGAACAGCAACTGATGAAATTGTACTATTAAACAAAGAAGCCTTTTTAAAAGATTATAAAGTGATTAGTAGTGAAAAAGGGCTTGCTTTTAACTATTACAAACAAAACCAAGATAAATTATGGTATACAAATAACGTATCTGGATTTCAAAAACGAATAGCACGTTTAATGGGGATTTCCAATGAGAAAAGAAGATATTTAACGGAAACCAGTGTAGATATTTATGAAGTATCAGAGGGTAGTAACACATATAGATGGAGATTAAAAGATACTAATGGAAACATATTACTATCAGCAACTGAAAACTATGCTAAAAAAGTTTTAGCTATTGAAGAATTATACTTTGCAGTATTACAAATTGTGCAAACCAAGGAAAAAGATATAAAGGAAGCTTTTGAAGAGGGTATTACAAATAATATGCAAATTGGATTCATAAGAATTCATAAATCTACACCATCAAAACCTTCTATTCCAGTAAAGTATTCTTTTGATGTTATCAATCCAGAAAAGCCAAAGAGTAGTTCTGATTACATCATTGCAAAGCAATACAAATACTATACTAACATCAATGATTTAAAAGAAGCATTGTTAGAGATAATTTCTTTTCTAAAAAAAGATTTCAGAGAAGAAGGAATGTTTTTAGTAGAGCATATGCTATTGCGCCCAGATGTTACAGAGTCTTATGTTGAAATATACGAAGAAATAGAAGGAAGTAATACCTATCGATGGAAATTACGAGATAATGATGGAAACATCTTGTTATCAGCCCAAGAAAACTATGCAAGTGAAAAAATTGCAGTAGAAGGTTTCTATTTAATTGCACAGCAAGTTTTACAAATAAAAGAAATTGATTTAGAGAGAGTATTTAAAAAAGACATTGTAGATAAAAAGAGAGTTGGGCACATAAGGATCCATAATGCTACATTATCAAAACAACCAAATTCTGTAAAATATTGGTTTAATATAGTTAACCGTGAAAAGCATGAAGATAACAGTGAATCGAGTCTTGCAAAGTCAAGTGAATATGAAAATAGGAACGCATTAAAGAATGCTTTAAAGAAACTTCTCTGCCTACTAAAAAAAGATTTTTTAGAAAAAGGGATTTATAATGAAGAACAGATGATTTTACGACCAAAAAACACGAGTAACAAAATAGAAAACTTCCTACCTATTTGTGCAAAAGATTGTGAAGATTGTGGAACGATTGATCCTTATTCTTATAGAGTCAGTATTGTTTTACCAGGATATACATATCGTTTTTCAAACCCAGATTTTAGACGCTATATGGAAGATGTTATCAGGCAAGAACTTCCAGCACATGTACTACCAAGAATATGTTGGGTAGGGGAGCGTAAAGGAATTATATCTGATAATGAAAATGATTTGTTGCAGTTTGAAAATGCATATAAAAAATACCTGTTTGCAAAAACAAACTTAGAACAAAAACAACCTGTAGAAAATAACGAGCTGTTAGATTTAATACATGCTTTGCAGCAGTTAAACACGATTTATCCTGTAGGAAGATTAACCGATTGTAATGCAGAAGACGAAGCATTAGATGGAAGAATTATACTAAATCAATCTAGTATAGGAAACATACAATCAGAAAAAGAAAATAATAACGAAGAAAACTCATAAAAATAGTACGTGTTTATTTATTAACACAGCCAAAACATAATACGTATGGAAACGACTAATCTGAAACTAAGAGAAATTACAACTGAATATAGTAAGTTTAATGCTAATCAAGTGTTAACAGAAACACAACTCAATACATTTATCGACTATTTTGAAGATCAAAACCGTTTGTCGAGATTAGGTTTAAGTGGTGTTGGAATAGCCTGTGGGTTTGAGGTAACTCCAAAATTTACTACAGATAAAACAGTTGTGTCGAGTATTGAAATTACTCAAGGAGTAGCAGTAACTACTGATGGAGATTTAATTCAGTTTTTTGATTTAATAAAAGAAAACATAAAATCAAAAAAGTTTTCATTCTACAAAAAATTTGAGGATACCGACGGCAAATACGAGCGTTTTAGAAATACTCAAAAAAAGCAATATAATTTATGGGAATTACATAGTGAAGAAAATGAGTCGCATACCCCTTTAATTGAGTTTCCAGAGATACAAAAAATGGCTGTTTTATTGTATCTCGAACAATATCCAAACGAAGATGTATTATGTAATAAACTAACATGTGATAATCAAGGTATCGAGCAGATTAATAAGCTACGAGTATTACTTATAAGTATTGAAGACTTAGAAGCTATTGCATCAAAAGACACTATTTTTTTAAAACACAATTGGTATAAAATTAATGATGAGTTACCTGTTGTAAAAGCAAAAAGAGTGGTGTTAAATGAGAAAAACACCAAAACATTTTCAGAATTAAAAGCTCAGTTTGATAGTGTAATTAAAGACAAAAGTATAAGTGTAGATTTAATTGATGGTTTTGATACGATATTCTCAAAATTTCAAAAACCATCAATAACTACTAAAATAAAAGCATTATTTAATTATAGTCCGTTTGCTATTCCATTAGATTTTCAATACAGGTACGATGTTATCAAAGATTTGGTAGATACGTATAATGAAATTAAAGAACTTTTACTTCATATTAATGTAAACTGTTGTCCAAATATAGGAGCTTTTCCAAAGCATGTAATGTTAGGAAAGTTGGAAAAAGAAACAGCATATCCAGAATTACGTCACCGACTTTATAAATCAACTATTGTAGGTCATGAAAATGAAAACCTTCAAAAAATACAGTTGTTAATTAATAGAGCAATTGCTATTTCGAGTAATTATATAGGAAAAACAAAATCAGAAGATGTGGTAATAACCCCATCAAAAGCATATACTCCTTTAAGCGACAAAGCAATTCCTTTTTATTACAACGTTTCTTCACAGTTTTTAAAGAATTGGGATTTTAATAAAACAAAAAATTATAGAGACAACCAAAATTTAAGCTATCAAAAAGAGAATCTTAAAAAATCAGAAGCAATTCAAAACCCATTATCATATAACATTGATAACAATGACTTTTATAGAATTGAAGGGCATCAAGGAAAAATGTATCGCGAAGCACTAGCGAAAATTTTGGACGATAAAAAAAAATACGGATTAAATTTTGATGTGAAAACACTTTCCATCAATACTACGAAACAAAACATCAACATTAATAATTATGAATGTGAGTTTGAAGATTTAAAAATGTTGTTAAACGCATGGAGAGCAGAACAAAATTGCATTTTATCAGAAGTAAGTAAAACATTTTCAGCGTTTAAATTAACCAATCCAAAGGTTAACATAGTAGTGGATAGGTTAATTCCATCAAAAGATAAAAGAATAAGTGCAACTGAAGAAGTAGCAGCGGACACTGCTTTTATGGACAAAGAAGTAATAAATAAAATGAAGTTTCTTTCTAAGGAAGAAACTAAAAAACGAGAAACAATATATAAATACAATAAAACTGTTTTAAATAAATACCAAGACTATCTGATTAATAAAGAAAATATTGTAAAAGAAAACTTAACGAAAGAGGAAGACTCAATAGGCTATTTAATAGATCGTGTAATAGGTAAAAATAAAGAAGGATCCGCAAGTGATATTATTGTTGAATTGAATAAAGAAACCGAGGCTATAAAAGAAAAAGAAGTTTGGAAAGAAGAACCAATACTTAGTGATTTTATATTAACAGACCTTACAGAAACCTTAGTTCATACGTATATTTTAGATACAAAAATTCCATTAAACATAAGAGATATAGATAGTCTTGTACTAGCAAGTTATAAACTAACAATAACAGAGCTGTGTAAAAAAGTAAAAAACCTACAAGCAAAGTACAACACTACCTCATTAGAAGTTTCAACCAAACAAATTTTAGGTTTATTAATTAATCAATTATCTATTGTTTGTTGTTCAGGAAAAAAATTAGAAACATTACTTGCAGAAATAGATAAGAGAAAGAAAAAAATTTTAGAAAGAATACAACTTTCAGAATTTGTAAAACAACATCCAGGTCTTGAACATAAAGCAGGAGTTATTCCAGGAGGAACTTTTGTAATGGTATACGTTACCGAAAATGCAGCAGATAAAAACACGTTTGATGATGTAGTGCTAAACATCGTATTTAAAAATCAACCAGTAACTTCAGATAAAGAATTAGACATTACAAATAAGTTTATAAACTCGAAAGATTTAGCTATCAGTAAAGATGAGATTAGTTATAAAAATGGAGGAATAATAAAGCTATGGGATAAAAGTTCAACTATAGAATTTTCATTTGTAGATGCGAATTATTTCAAAACACCACACACAAAATATATTAGCAACAATATTGTGCTTGTAGGCGAAACATTAGCAGAAACAGTTAGTAATTTTTCAGCTTTTTTAAATGGAATTTGGATTCAAACAGGAATGTCTAAAACTCTAAAAGCTGAAGAAACAGTTATAAACGAAGACGGTTCTGTAGGAATGCGTATTATTATTAAAGACCATTTGGTACCTAAAGATGAATATTTTTTACAGGTATATAACCCTGTTGTTTTAGAAACTAACAAAAAATTATATTTCGAAGAAAATACTGTAATTAAAGAAAATGAAACACTGAAAAATACAGTAGTAGCAGACTTTTCGCTACCATATATGTGTTGCTCGGATTGTGCTCCAGTGAATTTCATAATTCCTAAAGAACCACCATTTTTAAGCTTGCCAGTAAGTACTATTTGTTTGAAAAAAGATATAGAAATTGACTCTTTACTATTTACTGTAAGACCATTAGATGGAGAAGTAAAAGCAAATGTGCCTGAAGGTGTGGAGTCAGGAGTTTATTTAGATGAAGAAGATAAAAGATGGAAAATTGATGTAACTAAAATAGATAAAAGTTTATTAGGTAAACCAATTAAATTTATGGTTAATGATGAGCCTACAGATTGTGAACTTATTGTATATCCAGCGTTAGAGTTATTAGTTGAAGTAGAACAACCTATTGAATATAATGAGAATAAATCGAAAGCAAGAGTAACCTACGTGTTACATTGGAAAGACACTGATTTTGTAAATGCTAATTTCTTTAATAACGTCAAGTACTCTTGGGACTTTATGGGAGATGGTACCAGAGTGGAACGTACACCTATAAATAATAAAGTTTTTTATAATTATGAATTACCAATTGATGATATAAACAATGAGATACAACCAGGATTGAAAATTTCATTAGGACCATGTTCGAAAGAAATACCTATAAATCCAATAAAATTTGATACACTAACACCATCTGAATTAGCTATTCAACCATCATATTGTATCGATTTCACTAAAGAAAAAACAGCAAGAATTCCATTTACGAATGTTAATGGAACAATAACCATTGCAGATGGAGCCATAAATGGAGTAACGATTGAAAACAATGAACTAGTTGTTGATGTAGCAGTTTTTGAAAATTATGGTCAAATAATTGAGTTTTTAGAAGATGGGCAAACAACCAATGCAAGAATAAAAATTTATGAAGTTAAGCAAATAAGTATTTCAGAACAAAGTGAATCGAGGTTTGTATGGAAAGATGGACAATTATTTTACGAAGCAGCTTTCGAAGCAATACTTCCAGAAGGTGTAAAATCTAAAGAATTAAAGTATCAATGGAGTGTTAACGGTATTGAGTCTGGAACTGAATTTTTTAATCCTAAATTACCAGTTAAAGAAGGAGTAGAAAATACATATACAGTAACACTTACAATTACTGATAATAATAGCTGTTTTTCAACCGCAAAGTTTATAAAAACTATTGCATTCCCAGAGTTTACAATAAACATACCAACCACTTTTTGTTTAAGTGATGAAGAGTCTTATCCTGTTGAAGTAAGACCAAAAATTGAAGGAGTACAACTCACAGGTGGAAATGTAAAGTTTAATGAAGAAATAAAATCATGGGAGTTTGTACCAGCTAATTCTGGACTAACTAATTCAGGAACTGTAAGTATTGGTATTGTAGGAACATTTGTAACACAAACAATTAACCTTACAGCAACACCACAAGCAAGTTTTACACATAGTTTTGATTCAAAAACTAGAATAGTATCATTAACAAATACTTCAGAAAAGGGAGACGAGTATGTTTGGGTAATTAATGGAGTTGAAAGAGAACCTCAAATAAAAAGAACAACAATAACAGAAGACCTGAGCAACTTTGATGGAGATTCAGTAAAAGTCTCTTTAACGGTAGCAAGTAAGTGCGGAGAGCATACAACAACAGAAGTTATAGAAATAGAAAAAATACAAGATAAAACCTGTGAGGAAATAACAAAAGGAGCAATTGACAATTACTATAAATCGAATAAATTTAGTATGAATGATGGAATTGTTGGAAGTAAGGTTAACATGACTGTAGTAGTTCCTACAAATGATATATATATAAAAATAATAGACGATAAAAGCAATTCTTATTTAACTGGAAAAAACAACAATCAATTAACTGAACTGTTTTTAGATTTATTAAATAATACGTGGATGCTTTCTTTACAGAACGCTGATAATAGAGCGTTACTTGTAAAATATTATAAAGCACAGGTAAGATTATTCTTTAATATTCTTCATTGTCAAAAGCAAACAGTTTTAGAGTCAGATGAAATCAAACAAGACCTCCTAGATTTGTTAATTGAAATTAACACAGGGTTTACGGAAGGACAAATAAAAAAAGAAGAAGCTTTATTAGAGTTTTTAAGAAAATGTTCAGTAGAAATTCAAGCCGAATACATATCTAAGTTTATAAAAGAAAACTTAATACAAACCGCATAATGGCTGCCCTAGAACATACCATACAAAAAGCATTTGTTGAGGTAAATACGAAAAGTAAAAAAGTAGCAGAAGAGTGTAAAAATACTATCGAAAACTTTTTACAGAAAGAAGTATTTCCAGAAATAGAAAAATATTTTAACTCTCAAGAAATCGAGTATGAAGCAAACATTCAACAAATAGAAAATTTAAATATTGAGGTTAATATATCTAATAGCAATACATCTATAAACGATAGCAGCACAAAGAGAGAAATAAAAGAACAACTTATAACAAAGCTAAAAGCAATTTTTAAAGCACCAGAATTGCACAAAGTAACTATAAAAAAGGTTACTACAACAGAATCTAAATTAGATACTTTTTTTCACTTTTTGCAACACGGTACAACAGCTTGGTGGAATCAAAAAGAAGAGAAAAGTTTTACAAAAAAGATGTTGTTTGAAATAACAGAAAGTCAATTTTTTGAAGAGCGCTTTTTAAAATCATTAAGAGATCAAGTTCAACAGAATAGATTGATTCAACAGTTTAAGACTGAAGAATTACAAATATTATTCCTAGGAGTTTTCAGTAAACCAGAAGGATATGAGGCTTTCCTATCAACAATTAAAAAGTTTGATTTTAAGAATCATGAGATAAAAAACAGCGTATGGGAGTTTTTTATTAAAGCAACAATTAATAATGATTTTTCAAGAATAGTAGATGAAATTCTAGAAGAAATAATAATATTAAAAAGAACAACATTTCTAAAGGATTATACAGAAGAGTTAATGTTTTTTTTAGGAGAATTGATTTTGGAAAGCACAATATTTAAAAATCAAATTAATGTCAAAAAACTAAAAGAGCTTGGGATTAAAATTGATAAAAATAAACTTAAAAATGTTGATAAAAAACATCAAAAGCTAAAAGAAGGAAATATAGAAGTTTCTGAAGGGTTTGATAAAAATCATAAAAAAGATAAAGAAGTAAATACCATTCAATCAAATAAAATAGACTTTGAAGTTACCAACCATGGTCAAGATATAATTAAGGAAGAAAATCTAGAGAAGAATAAAATTGTAGATGAAAAATTAACATTTAAAAATAAAGAAATAAACAGTCTTAAATTACCTATTTCAGTTGAAGAAAAAGAGAATAAAAACAAAAAAGAAACCTTAAAGAAGCAAACATCATCAAAAGAGAAAAGTAAAGAAGTAAAAGAAGAATTAAGAATAAAAATGCAAGCGAAAATTAAGAATCTTTATGAAAATAAAGAAGTAAACTTAAAAACGGAGAAAATTACTGAAGACCGAAAGAGAGCTGAATATAAAAGGAGACATCAAGAAGCATTAAAAAATACTTTTCTAAGAAAAAAAGAAGTTATAAGCGAGCCTAAATCACATCTTATAAAAAATGCGGGATTAATTTTATTACACCCTTTTTTAAAACAGTTTTTTAATACATGTGGTTTTCTAGACAATGAGAACAAAATTATCAAACCCAATGAAGCAGTTCACTTGCTACATTATGTAGCAACTAAAAAAGAACAACAGTTTGAAAACAATTTAATTTTCGAAAAATTTTTGTGCAACCTACCCATACAAAGTTCTATTGAAAGAAATGTAGTACTGAGTGATGAACTTAAAGAAAAATCAGAGGAATTGTTAAGAGCAGTACTTCAAAATTGGGCGGTTTTAAAAAACTCTTCAAACGACCTATTGCGTAATGAGTATTTACAAAGAGAAGGAAAACTAGATTTAACCAAGGACAATCCTACGCTAACAGTTGAAAGAAAAACACAAGATATTTTAATAGATACCAAATTACCATGGAATTTAAGCTTATGTAAACTTCCTTGGATGAAGGAATTAATCTTTACGAATTGGTAAAATATAACTAAAACTTTAAAAGTCATGTTTAAAAGAGATAAAAAACCAGAAGCTAATAACGTTCAAGCAAAAGATAAAAAAAAGGATTTGTTTATTCAGCCGAAGCTAGCATTTGGAAGAAAAGGAGATCAATATGAAGTTGAAGCAGATAATATGGCTGATAAAGTTGTAGGAAATAATAATGAAGCTAATTCAATACAAAAAAAAGAAAATGAAGAAGAAATACAGCAAAAACCACTGGCTTCTGAAGTAACACCTTTAGTACAAAAAATGGAAACTACTGAAGACGAGCAACCCGTTCAAAATATGGAGGAAGAAGAAGTGGTACAGAGTAAAGAAGAGGAAGAAACAGTACAATCGAAGTGCGATGATTGCGAAAAAGAAGAGAAAGTACAAAAGCAAGAAGAAGAGGAAGCTGTGCAGTCAAAAACGGAAAAATCTACTTCAACAAAAAATAAACCTTCTTTTGAAAGTAAGTTAAAAAGAGGAAATGGAGGTCAAAAAATGGATTCACAAACACAAAGTGAAATGGAGTCAGGTTTTGGAGCCGATTTTAGCCGTGTAAACATCCATAATCACTCAGAGGCTGCTCAAATGAGTCAAGAAATAGGAGCACAAGCGTTTACGCATGGAAACGATATCTATTTTAATAAAGGAAAATACAATCCAAACTCCAAAGAAGGAAAATATTTGCTAGCACACGAGTTAACACATACCATTCAGCAAAAAGGAATGGTACAGAAGAAAATTCAAAAACTTTCTGATCCTGAATGTTCACCAACCCATTCACTACCTCATAGAGGAAATTGTAGAAGTGGCTTTATTCATACGTGTTATTCAGAAACGTTTAAGCCATCCAGTAGTTCAGCTCTTAAAGGGGAGGTTTCAGTAAGTTATAATAGATCAGGGAGTATAGGACCAGAAGATTTTAGTGTGCAAGTATATAAATGTGGTATGATATGGGATACTTGCATAGGAAGTAAAAGATTAGGACCTAACATACCAGGCACATTAAATTTTTCTATAGCTAGTGTTACACCTGGAGATAGTTATTATATAAAAATCTATTCAAGATCTCATTTAAAGCTTGATGCAAACTACCGTATTTGGCAGTAAAGACAATAAGTAATGTTTAGAGCAAAACAAAATATAGCAAAACCTTCTAATCCTTCTTTAAAAAGTAAGGAAGCATCACCTTTTATTAAGCCAGAAATGAAGGTAATCAAACCTGAAAAAAAACAAGAGGAAGTTGCGCTAAAAGAACCTAAAAAAATAAAAAAAGAAGAGTCAGTAACTCAAAAAGCATCAGTTTTAGAAGCTTCTGAAAAAGAAAAAGGTGAAAAAAAAGAAGGAGGAGATAAAGTTGAGACTCTTAAAAAAGTAGCAGAAAAGCAATCTTTTAATGGGGTGAAAAATAGTGCAAAAGATGCAAGTGTTTCTGTGACAGAACCGAAAAGTAATAACACTACTCAAGTAAAAATAGAAGCTAAAGAAGGAAAAAAAGAAAAGGAAGAAACCTCAGAAAAAGATAAAAAAGAAGAAGGAGCAGTTAAAGAAAAAAAAATACCTAAAGCACCAACAAAGCCAGAAGATGATCCCGCTTTTCAACAACAAATAAAAAAAACAGAAAAGGTAAAAGAAGAAAAATCACAACATCCAGATCCAGAATCTAAGGTAGGTGAACAGCAGCAAGCAGGTCACCCATCAGCAGCTGTACAATCAGCTAAAAACGATCAGCAAGCACATGCAGATTCATTATCAGCAACCTCTGAAGAAGAAAAAAAGAGAGAGCCATTTACACCAGAATCGTTTAAAAAACTTTTAGAAAAGAATTTAGATGATTTAGAAAAGCAACTTCCTAAAAACTCAGAAGAAGCACAAGAGTTTAGAGATGAGAAGCCTATTCAAGGGATAAAGGAAAATATATCAGGCCAAGTTACAGCTGAAAGCGATAAGTTAGCAGGACCAATGAAATCTGAGGCAGATAAACCAGCTCCTGCTTCAGGACAACCAACAGTAGAAGCTGTTCCATTACCTCCTACAAATTCAGGGAGTACCCCAAAACCATTAAACGCTAAAGCAGCAATTCCAAAACCTAAGACATCTCAAGAGATCTCAATGGAAAAAGAAAGTCAGTCATTAGATGATTATATGGCTGAAAATAAAGTAACGGATGAACAATTAGCAAAATCTAATGAACCTAAATTTACAGGAGCTCTAGAAGAAAAGAACAGTGCCCAAACCGAAGCAAAGTTAGCGCCAGTAAAGTATAGAAAAAAAGAACAAGTTCAGTTGGGGGTAGCCCAAAAAACAGCGACTGTAAATAGTAAAGAGGGATTAGATCAAATACAAGCAGCTAAAGTATTGTCAGAGAATAATGTTTTAGCTAGTCAAACGGAGAATAAAACAAGCGATAAAACAGAGCAAGAAAAAATATATGCCGAGTTTGAAGCAATTTATGAAGAGACAAAAAAGACAGTTACAGAAAGTTTAGAAAAACTCTCAGAAGATGTAGATAAAAAGTTTAGTGAAGAAGCAGAGAGCGCTCAAAAAACCTTTGAAGAAAATGTTGAAGATGGCTTAGGCGAAATTTATGGATGGACAGTAATAGATGATTGGATTTTTGGTGAAGATACGGAAGCTATAGATAAATTATTTAGAGTTGAAAAAGCAAAGTTTATCAGTAAAATGAACTCGGTTCTTGATGATATTTCAATTATCATAGCTGATGGATTGAATGGAGCTTTAGATGCTATTGCAGAAGGAAAGAAAAAATCAAAAGAGAAATTTGACAGTTTAGACGAGTCGCAAAAGAAATTGGCGGAAGATGCATATAGTGACTTTAATGACCAGTATGCAGATTTAGAAGACACAGTTTATGAAAAACAAGAAGAATTAGCGGCTGATTTAGCACAGTCATACAAAGAAAATGTTGATAGTTTACAAGAAAAGTTTAATGAAATAAAAGAAAGCGTAAGTGCCGGTTGGATTGGCGCTGCTTTAAATGCATTAGCTGGTGTTATAAAAACTATTTTAAAAATAAAGGATATGCTGCTTAATCTACTAGCAGCAGCTGTAAGTGCAATAGGAGCTATAATTTCTGACCCAATAGGGTTTTTAAGTAATCTAATACAAGGAGTTAAACAAGGTTTTGTTGATTTTGGGAACAATATCAAAAAACACATGATTAAGGGAGTAATAGAATGGCTTACAGGTTCACTAGGTAATGTAGGTATTACTTTACCAGATAATTTATTTAGTCTTTCAGGAATATTCAGCTTAGTAACTCAAATGTTAGGATTGACATGGGATTATTTTAGGAGTAAAGCGGTAAAGTTATTAGGAGAACCCGTAGTTGCTGGTATGGAAAAAGCTGTTGAAATTTTTCAGATAGTTAGAAAAGATGGTGTAATGGGGCTCTGGGAGTATATAAAAGAACAGTTCAGTAATCTCAAAGAAATGGTTATGGATGCCATTCGAGATATGATAATTACTAAAGTTATTGAAGCGGGTATAAAATGGGTTATGGGCTTGTTAAGTCCAGCAGGAGCTTTTGTAAAAGCTGCAATGATGATTATAGATATTGTAAAGTTTTTTGTTGAAAGGGCGGCACAAATTTTTGAATTAGTTACAGCATTTATAAATAGTATTAAAGCGCTAGCAGAAGGAAATGTTAAAGCTGTAGCAAAAGGTATCGAAACTGCTTTAGCCAAAGCAATACCAGTATTAATAGGTTTTTTAGCTGCTTTGGTTGGAGTAACAGGACTCACCGGAAAAATCCAAAAAATAATTAAAAAAGTTAGAAAGAAAATTGACAAAGCCATTAATAAAGTTATTAAAAAAGCTAAAAAAATCTTTAATAAGATTTTAGGGAAAAAGAAACCCAAAAAAGGGCATGCAAAGAAGATAAAAGATGATAATAAAAAGCAAAAACCAGCAAAATTAACAGCAAAAGATAAAGCGAAACATAAAAAGATTGTAGGTAAGATAGAAAAGAAATTAGGAGAAAAAGCAAAAAAAGGAGAACCGTTTGATAAGTTTTATACAAGAAAAAAGAAAGAAGCTAAAACCCTAGAAAATAAATACCAACCACAATTAAAAAAAGGAATAAATTTAGATATAAAGTTTAATGCATTAGCTAAAGATAAAGAAGATAACGATGTAGATATTAAAATTAAAATAGCACCTAATGATACTACTGGTAAGGTACAAGCAAAAGGAGATGAAAAGGATAATTTACCGTTGCTAGATCAATACTTAAATAAAAAGGTGGTAGATAAAGAAGGTATTCCATTAGAGTCTTTTACCAAAGCATTAAAAACAGATATTAATAAAATAGACAAGAAACAAGTTTATATTCTTGATAAGAGAAATTCTAGCTATAAGTTTAGAACAGGAAAAGGATTTGGTTCATATCCTAATATATACATTGAAAGTGATGGAACTGAAGAAGGAGTCTTAAAAAAAGGAAAATCCAAGTCTTACAAACCAGCACATGGAAACTTTATTCCAGATGAAATGGAATTAATGGAAAAGAATGGAGTATATACAGCCGAATATAAGACAAAAAGAGCTGGAGACGCAAAGGAAGCAAAAGCAGGAGAAGATAGTCCAACATTTGAGATAAATATCACTTTTGATGAGGCTATAAAAGGTATTTCAGACAAAGTACAAACTAGAAAAGTAAAAGGATTCAATTTGTCAAGTAAGCCAGATGGAATTGGAAGAGGAAAATGGGATGGAGGATCAGCAGGAAAAGATGGTACTCCAGGATTTGATAATGCTCATATTATTGGAGATCAATTTGGAGGTTCAGGAGTTAATTCGGCAATGAATATTTATCCATCATCACCAATGTATAATCAAAAAGAAATGGCGCATGTTGAGAATAAGTTGGCCTCTTTCTTCAAATCTAGAGGAACAAACTTTAATATGGAAGTTACTGCAAAAATAAAGGATGATGTAAATGTTAATAATCAACTAAAAGGAGTTTTAGATACTGAATTCGGTAAAGACAATAAAGGGAAGAAAAAGGTAGATGAGAAAATTAAAGCAAAGGCGAAAAGCACTTTGACAAAGGCTTTACAACAAGCTATGACTATGGATATTGATAACTTACCAGGTCAGTTTTTAAATACTACATACAAATCAAAGGGAATTGCTTCTAAAGACGATACAGAGGTAGAAGGAGATAATCTACAAACAATTGGTGTAGAAATGGAAAAAGACAAGCGATACGATAAAGACAAATACAAAAAACTAGGAAGTGATTTCTCTAAAAATGGAGAAGGTACAGAGCTATCTATTGGGGCCGATCAAGGCTATGATGCATCTATAGAAAATTATAAAGCAAAATTTGCTAATGACGGAACGAAAAAAAAGAAATTATAAAATAAGGTAATTATGTACATAGAGGTAGATCAAATAAATAAAATAGGAGTATTTAAAGTACTGCAAGATTTTATTACCAATAGAATTGATAGTGAATTTAATGGGTATAAGCAACCAAATTTTGAATTAAACTACAATGGAGTACCTTCTCCTGTGATTGCTTTTATGAATGATAAAAATTTAGTAACTGAAGATGTTATTCTATTACTATTGGCTTTTGTACCTCACATGTTTCCAAATTTTTTAAACAATATCATTAGTGAGTTTTTGCCACAAGGAGGTGAGTTTCCAGAGTTTGGAGGAGTAAAAGGGAAAAATCATAGAGGAATTATACCTACAGGTGAAACAGCCCTTTATATTTTAGGAGGTAATGATTTTGCTTCAAGAGAAAGAGGTTTACAATTTATTTTAAGTGAAAGTAAATTGTTTAGAGATAAGGTGTTGAGAATTGAAAAGCAACTTGAAGAAGAGCCTTTAATGAGTGGTAAGCTAATTTTGGCAGAGGAATATGTACACTTGTTTTTAACAGGGAAAGAATTAAAACCACAAATGAGTCAAGATTTTCCTGCAAGTTTAATTACTACAGATTTAGAGTGGGAAGATTTAGTATTACAAGAAAAAACATTGAACAATGTTAAAGAAATAGAAAACTGGTTAGCATATAAAGAGATACTGTTAAATGATTGGGGAATGAAAACAAAAATAAAACCCGGATATAGAGTTTTGTTTTGTGGAATTCCAGGAACAGGAAAAACACTAACAGCTAGTTTACTTGGAAAATACACAGGTAAAGATGTTTACAGAGTAGACTTGTCAATGGTTGTTTCAAAATTCATAGGAGAAACAGAAAAAAACTTGTCCAAGTTATTTGATAAATCCATTAACCAAGATTGGATTTTATTTTTTGATGAAGCCGATTCAATTTTTGGTAAAAGAACAAATGTAAGAGATGCTCATGATAAATATGCTAACCAAGAAGTTTCTTATTTATTACAGCGAATAGAGTCGCATCCAGGACTAATTATTTTGGCTTCAAACTTTAAAAACAATATTGATACAGCTTTTACCAGACGTTTTAATAATATTATAGAATTTGAAGCTCCTGGTTATACAGAAAGATTAATGTTATGGGAAAATAACTTGCCAGATAACGTTGAATTAGAAGATACTGTAAGCGTAGAAGAGTTAGCTAAGAAATTTAGTTTAACAGGTTCTAATATAGTGAACATTATTCAATATGCATGTTTACAAACTATTGCTAATAAGAAAGAAACAATACAAAAACAATATTTAATAGAAGGTATTAAGAGAGAATATACAAAAGAAGGAAAAACAATTAATATCAAACTTTAAAAAGAGAAATAATGAAAACAATCAATAATATAAATGGTATTCCTCTACATTATGCCAGATTAACGAATCACCCTTATGGAACAAGAGGAGAACAACGTAATTTTTCAATTGATGAAAGTTTCTTAAGTATTTTAGAAAATGCACTTCAAGAAGTTTTTGAGCATTGTCCTCTAGGGATACCTGAAGTAATTACAACTGCAGGAATTTTTGTTGATAAGCCAGGGCAGCATAGTCACGGAAAAGCATTTGATTTAGATGCTGTTTTTTGGAGTAATGAAACCTTAGTTACAACTAATTTTATTCATCAAAAAGAGTTATATCTTGGAATAGAGTCCTTTTTAAGAAAGCACTTCGGTATTGTATTAAACTATTATTACCCAAACCATAAAGATCATTGGCATGTTGATACGAGTGTACCTGTTGATTATAATCAAACATCAAAATCAGAAACACTGTATTTACAATTAGTTTTAAAGTATATATATAAAGAAGAAATTTTGGTAGACGGTATTTGGGGACGCCAAACTTCAGGAGTAGTCAAAGAAGTTTTTGAAAGATTAGGAATCAATACACCTATAACTACAAAAGCAAACTATATAAAGTTTTTAGATATAACAGGAAAAATTGCATTTAAGTTATATGAAGAAAATACTTCTCCTAAACACTTGTTAAGTAACTTAACAGAAGTAATTGAAAATTTACCACAACAAAACAAAACAGCAGTTCGAGAAGCACTCAATAGTTTTTTAAATCACGAAGAAACAGCAACATGGTTGGGCGATTTTGAAGAAAATCATAATTTGGATGCTATTATAGAAGAAATTACAGACTAAAGCTTTATTTGGTAAACTGATTTTTAAACCAAACCTTTTTCCAAACTCTTTTTAAAATCAAAAAAGTAAGACATTCGGTGTATACATTAATATCTGTTGACTCGATATTTTGTGTGTCTTTTTCAGAAACATCTATACGGTATAAAAGATTTGTATAAGAATTAAAATCATGTAAAATTAATTCCTTTACTGATTTTTGAAGTTGCTCTTTTAACTCAGAAGGGGTGCTATTTGCAGAAAAATCTAAATCAAATCCAGTTAGACTAAAATCTTTGTTAAGTTGAACTATAAGTTGTTTATATAACTTTTGGTTAGCTACATTTGTTAATAGGTCGATACTGTTTTGATAACTAGGTAGCATTTTGGTTATTAATTCAACTTATAATTTATAAACTGTTCGTCTAATGCTTTTAAAAACTCACTAGACACTTTAATTTTAGTTGTTCTACTAGGTAAGTTTAACTCTATTTTTTCTTCGGCATCCCAAATGGTAAAATACAAACTTTGTGAGCCTTTGTTAGTAGCAAACAAGTGTTGTAGTTCTTTTATAGTATTATCTTTTACTTCTTGTAGAGGAATTTTTATGGTGAGTTTTTTACACATTTTATCCATAATATCGTGTAATAGTAAAAACTCATTAAATCCAACTCTAGGTTCACCTTTCACACCTTCTTTATTAGTCCAACCAGGTTTGATCGTAGTTTTGATAAATAGGAACGAATTTGGAACCAAAAAGTGTTTAAACTTTAAGTAATCTTCACCAAAAATTCGAAATTCAAAACTATCGTTATAATCTTCCATTGTAAAAGCAGCCCATCCTTTACCTGCTTTTGATACACGATGCTGTACATCAGTAACGATTCCAGCAAAAGAAAGTCCTAAACCTTCATATTGAGCGATGTTTTTAAAATGTGCTAGAGAAGCGTTGCAAAACTTTAGTTCATTTTTAAAATCATCAAGTGGATGTGCAGAAATATACATTCCTACTACTTCTTTTTCACGAGCTAACAATTCCATAGTTCCCCAAGTTTCACATTCAGGAATTAAAGGTTCAGGTAAATCAACATCCGAAGCTTCTCCAAATAAAGATACCTGAGATGAATTCTGATTTTCTTGAAACTTATTTCCAAAGCGAATAGCCTTTTCTAAAAAAGTTTGTCCTTTTTCATCTTTCACATAATATTGAGCTCTGTGAGTATCTGTAAAAGAATCAAAACCACCAGCTAATACTAAACCTTCAAAAGCTTTTTTGTTAGCAACACGTAAATCAACACGTTTTGCTACATCAAAAATAGAAGTGTAATGCCCATTTTCTTTGCGTTCATCAATAATTGCTTTTACAGCAGAACCACCAACACCTTTAATTGCCGCCATACCAAAACGAACAGCGCCATCTTTATTTACAGAAAATTTAGCATACGATTCATTTACATCTGGACCCAATACCTCTAACCCCATGCGTTTACATTCCTCCATAAAAAACGAAACCGTTTTAATATCGTTCATGTTGTTGGAAAGTACTGCAGCCATGTATTCAGCAGGGTAGTGGGCCTTTAAATAAGCGGTTTGATAAGCAATCCAAGCATAACAAGTAGAGTGCGATTTGTTAAAAGCATAAGATGCGAAAGCTTCCCAGTCCTTCCAGATTTTCTCTAGGGCTTTTTCATCATGACCATTGGCCTTTGCTTGATTCACAAACTTAGGTTTCATTTTCGCTAGTACCGCAGCTTGCTTTTTACCCATTGCTTTACGAAGTACATCGGCTTCACCTTTGGTAAAATCAGCTAACTTTTGCGAAAGTAACATTACTTGCTCCTGATATACTGTAATTCCGTATGTTTCTGCTAAATATTCTTCCATTGCAGGAAGGTCGTACTGAATTTCTTCGTCCCCATGTTTTCTTCTAATAAAAGAAGGAATATATTCTAAAGGACCAGGACGATACAGAGCGTTCATTGCAATTAAGTCAGCAAAAACCGTAGGTTTTAACTCACGCATGTACTTTTGCATTCCAGGAGATTCGTATTGGAATATACCTACAGTTTCTCCCCGTTGGAAAAGTGCATAAGTTTCCTCATCATCAATAGGGAAATTTTCAGGGTCAAGCTCTACACCATGACGTGCTTTTACAATTTTTACCGTATCCTTGATTAGGGTTAATGTTTTTAACCCCAAAAAATCCATTTTTAATAATCCTGCACTTTCTACTACCGAATTGTCAAACTGGGTAACATACATGTCGGAATCTTTGGCAACAGATACCGGTACGAATTTGGTAATATCATCAGGAGTGATAATCACCCCACAAGCGTGAATTCCAGTATTACGAACTGAACCTTCTAAAATTCTAGCTTTGTTAATGGTTTCTGCTTCCAGACCATTACCATTGGCAATAGCTTTTAGCTCATTTACCATTTCTATTTCTTCAGAACGAAGTTTTTCTTTTAATCCTTTCTCATCTAAAGAAAAGATTTTTTTCAATTTCATTCCTGGAATTAACTTGGCAATTCTATCGGCTTCAAATAGAGGTAAGTCAAGTACACGAGCAGTATCACGGACGGATGATTTAGCTGCCATGGTACCATAGGTAATAATTTGTGCTACTTGGTTAGCACCATATTTCTCAATTACATAATCCATTACGCGGCTACGACCTTCATCGTCAAAGTCGATATCAATATCGGGCATCGATACACGTTCAGGGTTTAAGAAACGCTCAAAAAGTAAGTCGTACTGGATAGGATCTATATTAGTAATCCACAAACAATAAGCAACTACCGAACCAGCTGCAGAACCACGTCCTGGACCTACTGATACATCCATGTTTCGTGCTTCTCGAATAAAATCTTCTACAATCAAGAAATATCCAGGGTACCCTGTTTTAGCAATTACATCAAGCTCAAAATCTAAACGTTCTCGGATTTTATCGGTAATTTCTCCATAACGTTTTTTGGCTCCTTCATAGGTTAAATGACGTAAAAAATTATTTTCACCTCTTTTTCCTCCATCTTCAAGGTCTTTTTCATCTCTAAACTCTTCTGGAATATCAAAAGCAGGTAATAATACATCACGAGCTAAGCCAAAAGGTTCTATTTTATCTACAATTTCTTGAATATTAATAATTGCTTCGGGTAAATCGGCGAAGAGTTTTTTCATTTCTTCAGTAGATTTAAAATAGTATTCGTCGTTAGGTAAACCATAACGATATCCTCTTCCTCGACCTTTAGGAGTAGCTTGTTTTTCACCATCTTTTACACATAATAAAATATCATGTGCATTAGCATCTTCTTTATCTAAGTAAAAAGTATTGTTCGTAGCAACAATTTTAATATCATGCTTTTTAGAGAATGAAAGAAGAGTTTCGTTCACAACTCTTTCATCTTCTTGTCCGTGACGCATCAATTCGATATATAAATCTTCTCCGAATTGTTCTTTCCACCAAAGTAAAGCTTCTTCTGCTTGAGCTTCACCTACATTTAATATTTTACTAGGAACTTCACCATATAAATTTCCTGTTAATACAATTACATCTTCTTTGTATTGCTCAATAACTTTTTTGTCGATTCTTGGAACATAGTAAAAACCATCCACGAAAGCAATGGAAGACATTTTTGCTAAATTGTGGTATCCCTTTTTATTTTTAGCAAGTAAAACGACTTGATATCCATTGTCTTTTTGACTTTTATTGGTATGGTCTTCACAAACATTAAATTCACAACCTACGATAGGTTTTAAAACACTTTGTGTAGGTTCTTCTCCTTTTTCTAAGGCTTCTTTATTAGCCGCTTCAGCTGCTTTGTTGTGCCCTA
Organism: Tenacibaculum sp. Mcav3-52; assembly: GCF_022347665.1. Classification (NCBI taxonomy): domain Bacteria; kingdom Pseudomonadati; phylum Bacteroidota; class Flavobacteriia; order Flavobacteriales; family Flavobacteriaceae; genus Tenacibaculum; species Tenacibaculum sp. Mcav3-52. Next base: position 976,674 of record NZ_JAKRGE010000001.1, read on the forward strand.
ATACAGCCTGTACAAAATGGAAAGCAGCCATCATGTTACCAGTATCAGTCATGGCAACTGCAGACATATTATCTTTAGCAGCGGCATTTACTATGTTACCAATTTGAATGGTAGACTGTAAAACAGAATACTGTGTATGGTTGTGTAAGTGAGCAAACTTAACACCTTCAAGCTCTGCTAATCCTTCTGCGGTAGAAATTGTATTAGCTTCTTCAGTTTCAGATGACTTTCTTTTACGGATTTTTTCACTTTCCTTTTTAAGGTTTAAGTGCTTAAGTCCGATTACCTGTATTGGGTTCGGATTTGCTTCTGTATAACGTTGAAAATAATCAGAAGGAACGTCTAACTGTTCTTCTGTGTACTGACGTAAACGAATTAATTCTAAGAAACATCTTGTAGTTGCTTCTACATCGGCAGTAGCGTTATGTGCTTCTCCAAAACCTGTTCCGAATAAATGATTGTGTAATTCGGTAAGAGTTGGAAGTTTAAACTTTCCTCCACGACCACCAGGAATTTGACATAATTGTGCCGTATGCTCGGTACAAGTATCCAAAACAGGTAATTCTGTTAAATTGTTTTCAACACCTAAACGATGAAACTCACACCCCATAATGTTGACATCAAAACCAACATTTTGACCAACAATAAACTTCGTTTTTTGTAATGCCTTGTTGAATAGTTCTAACCCTTCACTCAATTGAATTCCTTGTTCGATAGCTAAATCAGTAGAAATTCCGTGAATACGTTCTGCATCGTACGGAATATTGAACCCGTCAGGTTGTATTAAGAAGTCATTGTGTTCAATTAAATTTCCTAATTCATCATGTAATTGCCACGCAATTTGTATGGCTCTAGGCCAGTTGTCGGTATCGGTTATTGGAGCATTCCAGCTTTTTGGTAATCCAGTAGTTTCGGTATCGAAAATTAAATACATGGGCAAAATTACTTATTGAAGTGTTTTGGATAAAACAAAGTGTAAAAATACGAAGAATTTACATTGTTATTAAGAGAAGTTATTAACGAGTGTTTTTACTTAATGTAAAGGCTTGAATAGCTGATTGTAATCAGTAAATAGATGTTAAGTGTAGGTTAATTTTAAAATAAAAATGAAAAAAAGTGATTGATAATCAATTAATAAGATTACATTTGTACTTTAATATAATATTTTTTACAATGAAAGAAGGAACAGTAAAGTTCTTCAATGAATCTAAAGGTTTTGGATTTATTACAGAGTCAGGATCAAACACAGAACATTTTGTACACGTATCAGGTTTAATCGATGAGATTAGAGAAGGTGATACTGTTGAGTTTGAACTTAAAGAAGGAAAAAAAGGATTAAACGCAGTTAGCGTTAGAGTATTATAATATACCTCACAATTTATTTTTCTTAAGAGCCTGTTTAACAGGCTCTTTTTTATTGTAATAAAGTTGTTTTTTTACTTTTAATTGAAAAATATTTTATAATTTTGCGCCCACTTATTACGAGATAATAAGATTTATTAATAACCAAGGTCGCGAACCTTAAAAATTAAAATTATGCCTGTAAAAATTAGATTACAAAGACACGGTAAAAAAGGAAAACCATTTTATTGGGTAGTAGCTGCTGATTCAAGAGCTAAAAGAGACGGTCGTTTCTTAGAAAAAATCGGAACTTACAATCCAAATACTAATCCTGCAACTATCGACTTAGATGTTGACGGAGCTGTAAAGTGGTTACAAAATGGTGCTCAACCAACTGATACTGCTAGAGCTATTTTATCTTATAAAGGAGCTTTATTAAAGAATCACTTAGCTGGTGGAGTTAAGAAAGGTGCTTTAACTGAAGAGCAAGCAGAAGCTAAATTTACTGCTTGGTTAGAAGAAAAAGCAGCTAAAGTTGCTGGTAAAACAGAAGGTTTAGCAAAAGCTGAAGCTGACGCTAAAGCAAAAGCTTTAGAAGCTGAAAAAGCTGTAAACGAAGCACGTATAGCTGCTGCAACTCCTGCTGTAGAAGATAGCGAGGATGCTGCTGCTGAATCAGGTGCTGATAGCGAAGAATAAAAACTGTACTACGATGATGCAAAAAGAAGATTGCTTTTATCTTGGCAAAATCGTTAAAAAACATAGTTTTAAGGGTGAGGTAGTTATTAAGTTAGATACTGATGAACCCGATCTTTACGAAAATTTGGAATCAGTTTTTGTCGATTTAGGCAATAATCTGATTCCTTTTTTTATTGAAAAATCTTCCCTGAGTAAAGGAACTATGTTTAGAGTGAAATTTGAGGATGTTGATACGGAGGCAGATGCCGAGGCTATTTTACGTTCTGAAGTTTACCTTCCATTAGATATGCTTCCTAAACTTTCTGGAGATAAGTTTTATTATCATGAAGTGATAGGTTTTAAGGTTGTTGATACTTCTTTTGGAGAGGTGGGAAATATAGTAAGTATTAATGACTCTTCAGCGCAACCTTTATTTGAAATTGATAGAGAAGGAAAAGAGATTTTCATTCCTATGATTGATGACTTTATTAAAAAAGTAGATAGAGATACTAAAACTATTAAGGTAGAAACTCCAGAAGGGTTAATTGATTTGTATTTGAGTTAAAAAACATACTCAAATACACAATCTTCCCCGTCTTCAAAAACTTGTTGCATCCCAATAAACTCAAAACCTAGGTTTTTTAATAGTTTTTGAGATTTTTCATTTTTTGGCATCGTCAAAGCTAATACTTTGTCTTGTTTGAATTTAGTACGGACGTATTCAATAATTAGTTTTGTAGCCTCTGTTGCATATCCTTTACCTCTTCCTTCGGGTAAAAATGCGTATCCAATATCAATAAAATCTAACTTGTCTCTTTGCAATGCTGTAGAGGCTCCAATGGGTTTGTTGGTTTCTTTTGAAATAACCGTGAAAAAACCAAGTCCATTTAATTTAGAGTTTTTAAACAAAGTATCCTTTAGGTAGATACGGGTTTCTTCAATAGATTTTAAATTTTTATCTCCTATAAATTGAATCCAATCAGGATCATTAAATAGTTGAAAATAAAAAGGTGCATCGCTCACTAGAGCTTCCTTAATAATTAGTCGTTCGCTTTCTAATAACATAGCCTAAATATATAATTAAAAATGTACTTTTGCGAAGCAAAAAAAGAATAAAATGAGTTTATTACAAGAATTACAAGATAGAAGCGGAAATCAATGTGAATTATGCGGATCAAAAAGCGATTTGTCAATTTATGAAGTACCACCAATTTCAACAGGAGGAGTTGATGGGAGTTTGTTGGCTTGTAGTACTTGTATTGAGCAAATTGAAAACTCAGAAGCTACAGACGCTAATCACTGGCGTTGTTTAAATGATAGTATGTGGAGTGAGTTTAGAGCAGTGAAAGTTGTGGCTTGGAGAATGTTACACCGTGTCAAAAAAGATGGATGGTCACAAGATTTGTTAGATATGATGTATTTAGAAGATGAAGAGTTACGTTTTGCAGAAGCTACAGGTGAGCATTTAGATGAAAGTGAAAAAATAATTCATAGAGATGTAAACGGAGCTATTTTACAAGCAGGAGATAATATTGTGTTGATTAAAGATTTAAAAGTAAAAGGTTCTAGCATGGTAGCAAAGCAAGGAACTGCTGTACGTAGAATTTCGTTAGATCCTGAAAATGCTAAATATATTGAAGGTAAAGTGGGAGCACAAACTATTGTGATTATTACCGATTATGTAAAAAAAATGGCTGAAAAGGAATAGTTTTTTATATTTAGAATAAAATGTCTGCTAAATATTACAAAGAAAAACATTTACAAGCAACAAGATATAAAATAGAGAACGTTATCAGGCAGCAAGATTTTTTGTTAAGACACAGATGGAAAGTAATTGCTGCTGGTATTGTTTTTAGCTTTTGGGCTCCAACTTATGGTGTGGGGCATTCTTTTTCTAATAAAAAATCAATGCTGCAAAAAACAGAATATAGTTATTTAAAGTTAGTAATGCTTTGCGCAACTATTTATATGATTTTCTGCATTCTTTATCATTTTTCTAGCAGACATCAGGATAAGAAAAAACTAAAAGAATTGAAAGAGTTAGAAAAAAGATTGGAAAAAGAAATTTCGGAGTTAAACTAACTTTTTACTTCTCAGTATTATAATACACCTTATAAAACTTCATTTTCTTGTCTTCATCGTATCCTTGTTCTAAATATTCAGCAGAAGCATCAGGAGCATCAACATCAATTTTAATTTGAATATTGGTGTCTAATTTAATTTCAGTTTTAAACTTACTTTTTTCTTTCTTTAAAACAACATCAGATACTTCAAAATTATTACGAATTAGTACATCGTTTAATTTTTCAAAGTGCTGCTTGTAATCTTCAAAAAGATCTTTATGCTTGTCTTCTTCAAAAATTTCATCTTTGAAGCCATGATAATCTACACTTTCATGCTCTTTAAAGTAATCAACAGTATTGGCTAAGAAATTACTTTGTTCTTGTTTTCCAAATTCAGGTTTTATAACCTCTTCAGAAAACTCTTTGCACATTTCTAAGTAATTTTGAGTATGTAAGTTACGATCATCAGCATATTTAACACTTAAGAAGTTTTTAATCCAGTATTGCGCATCATATTGGTTGTTATCTACCGATAAAACGACAGTTCCTTCTGCATCAGTAGAGTTTAAAATTAAACAACCCTTATCCAATCTTTTTGTTGAAATTCCTTTTTGAACTACTACATCAAAACTATCGTCATCTAAATAGGTTTGAAAGAAGTCTACCTTACTTTCAATTTTAAAAACACCAACGGCCTCAGTTAAAACATCTTTATATTCAATGCCTTCAAAATAAGCTACAATTACATCCCCCGTTTTAATATTGGCAGAGTTTGATTGTTCGTATAGGTGATTAACAATGTTTTTAGAATGTTCAATAAAAACTTCGTTGCTATCATCTTCAAAAATATCAGAAGTATATTTATTGATTTCGTTTAGACGAACATCAGCATGATGACTAAAGCGGTAACTCTGAGTAACTGAACCGAAAGGCTTCAGTAAAAAAGGGAGTAACAATTCGTAACTTTCTTCATCAAAACGCACTAGACTTTCAGAAAAGGCATTCTGCCCGCTATTGTATTTGTTAGCTACTTTGTGAATGATACATTTGTTAATTTCGGTGCGAGTTCTTTTAATCATCTTCTAAAAAATTGGAAGACAAAAATAGAAAAATTAAAGTTTCAATTTTAATTGTTCTGGCAACAATTTAAATGATTTTCGGTGATAGGGAGTTGCTCCAAATTGACGAATAGCTTCGCGATGTTCTTTTGTAGGGTATCCTTTATTTTTCTGCCAGTTGTACTGCGGGAATTCTTGATGAATTTTCTCCATATACTCATCACGATAGGTTTTGGCAAGTACAGAAGCAGCTGCGATACTCATAAATTTAGCGTCGCCTTTTACAATGGTTTGATGTGGAGTTTCTTGATAGGGTTTGAATTTGTTTCCGTCAACAATAATAAACTCAGGTTGTACATTTAATTGTTCTATTGAACGATGCATTCCAGTAATAGATGCTTGTAAAACGTTTAGCTCATCAACCTCTTCTTGATGTATAAAAGAAATTCCAAAAGCTAGTGCATGTTCTTCAATATAAGGTCGAAGTTTTTGTCGTTTTTTTTCAGAAAGTTGCTTGGAGTCGTTTAGCAATTCATGCTGAAAATCACCTGGTAAAATTACAGCTGCTGCAACTACAGGTCCTGATAAACAGCCTCTACCAGCCTCATCTGTTCCTGCTTCTAATTTATGCCCGCTATAGTTTAATTGCAACATGCTACAAATTAACAGTTTTCAAAGAAATTAATCGTGATTTTTGTCGTTAAATTATTTTACTTTTGTTGTTATGAAGAAAAATTTCTTAGTATTTTTTTGTTTGATAAGTGTTCAGATAATTTTTGCCCAAAAAAGAACGGTTGATGGAGGTTTGGGGATAGGAAGAGGTGGATTTGACCAAAACATAGATTCATTGCCCGATAATGAGATTAATGTAAAACTTAGTAGAAAAACTAAGTACACTGATTATAAAATTATATCACATAAAAATGATACTACCATTGTAGATACTACATTAACAATTCAAAAAGAGTATAAATTCAATTTCTTAAGAAAGGATAATTTTGAATTATTGGCTTTTCATAATCAAGGACAAACTTTTAACAATTTAGGGTACGATTTTACTAATATTTCTAAGTTTCCTAATATAGGTTTTAGAGCAAAAATGTTCAATTATTTTGAAATTGAAGATGTGAATTATTATCATGTGCCCACCCCTACAACAGAAATAATGTATCGTACAGGGTTAGAGCAAGGTCAGGTATTGGATGCGCTTTTTACAACAAATTTTTCTAAACGATTTAACGTATCGATAGCTTATAAAGGACTTCGTTCTTTAGGAGCTTACAGGCGTTCTTTAGCTAGTACGGGTAATTTTAGGGTTAGTTTTAGTTACGAGACTCCTAAAGGACAATACGGGATTAGAGGGCATGCTGTAAATCAAGATTTTTTTAATCAAGAAAGTGGAGGACTAACCGAAACTTCTTTAGAGGCATTTTTAGCAGATGATCCTAATTTTAGCGGAAACAGAGGTAGAATGGATGTGAATTTGGGTAATGCTGAAAGTACTTTAGATGCTAAGAGATTATACTTTGAACATACTTTTAAATTACTTTCTTCAAAAGATAGTGTGAGTCAAAAAGACTTTTCTAATTTAAAACTTGGGCATTCATTTACTAGAGATTCTAAGTTTTATCGATTTACTCAAGGTACAGCATCAGATATGTTTGGTGATGCAAATATTTCGAGTAACATTAATAATAAAACTATTTATTTACTATATAATAATCAGTTTTTTTTAGATTTTAATTCAAAATATGTACTAGGAAAATTTCGTGTAAAAACAGAATTATCAAATTATACATATGGATATGAAAACTTACAGAATAATACAGTTGGAATTACAAAGAATAAGCTGAAGGGAGATGCAATTTCGTTTGGAGCTGATTGGAATGGAAGAATAGGGAACTTTCATGTAAATGCTTCTGGAAGTCTTACCCCAGGAAGTGGTCGATTGTCAGGGAATTATCTTTCAGGGGAAGCTTTCTATAAAAAAGATAGTGTACTTACTGTGAAAGGGAGGTTAGGAATAAGTAACAAATTACCTAATTTTAATTTTTTATTACATCAAAGTAGTTACGATGATTTTAATTGGGAAAATAATTTTTCTCAAATAGGGACACGTACATTGGGAGGGGTTATTGAGTCTAAATGGGGAAATGCTTCGTTGGATATCACTAATATTAGTAATTACACGTATTTTGATGAAAATGGTCAACCGAAACAGTTTTCAGGAGATGTAAACTATTTAAAGGCAAAGGCATCTAAAGAATTTACCTTTGGAAAGTTTGCTTTAGATAACACTTTAATGTATCAAAAAGTAGCAAGTGGAAATAGTGTTTTTAGGGTTCCAGAATTTGTTACTCGTAATACACTTTACTATACAGATGAATGGTTCAAAGGAAAACCTTTGTTGGTACAAATAGGAGCTACATTTAAGTACTTTTCAAAATATAAAGCAAATGCGTATAACCCTTTATTAGCTGAGTTTACTTTACAAAATGACACAGAAATAGGATATCCTACAGTAGATTTGTTTTTCAATGCTAGGGTTCGTAGAACTAGAATTTATTTTAAAGCAGATAACATAAGTTCTTTTGTGTTAAAAAAGAATTATTTTTCGGCTCCAAATTACCCGTATAGAGATTTCGTAATTCGTTTTGGAGTAGTGTGGAACTGGTTTATATAAAATGAAAGAAAAGCTGCGAAAAAATTGGAAGTTGTTTTTAATAGCAAGTTTAACCTTAGGTTTAGCACCTTTTAGACCACCACATATTGTTGGGAAGTTACAATGGATAGCAGGAGGGAATGCCTTTTCAGGAGAGCACGCTATGCAGTTTATGGATTGGTTTGATGTTTTTTTGCATGGAACTCCTTGGGTACTTTTAATAGTATCAACTTTATTACATGTTTTCAGGAAAATAGAGCTCCATTTCAGATAAAAAACGTCCTTTAATACTGCTCTCTCGTTTCCCAATTATTTCAAAACCATGTTTTAAATAAAAAGCATCCGAGTTTGAGTCTGATAAAACATTTAATACAGCACAAGAACCGCCTATACAAGATTTTTTTACATGTTCTAGTAGTTTAGAACCAATTCCTTGGTTTATAAATTTAGGGGAGACAAATAAAAAATCTAAAAAACTTGTTCTAATATTAGCTCGATATAAAACATAAAAACCAGCTGTAGTATCGTTAACTTGAAATTTGTAAACATTACAGTTGGTAAACATTTTAGGGGAGACTGTTAAGTCGTTTTTCCACTCTTCCATTTATTCTTTGGAATATCCCCAATATGCTTTTGAACTTATGGCAATTTCAGTTAATAAGTTAGCGTCTTGTATTTGAGCTTTTACAATCATAAAAAAAGAAGCTCACGAAAGGTGAGGTTTATAAACGTTATTATTTAGAAGCTAGTTGTTTTATTTTAATTCTGAATGCAGCAAATAGTAATGTTGTAAAAGGGCTTAGCCAATTAAACATGGCATAAAAAGCATAATCTATAACAGGAACACCTAAAACACCAGAATGATAAGCTCCGCAAGTATTCCAAGGAATTAAAACAGAGGTAACAGTACCAGAATCTTCTAAAGTTCTACTTAAGTTTTCAGGAGCCAACCCTTTATCTTTATAAGCTTGTGCGTACATTTTTCCAGGTACAACAATTGCTAAATATTGATCAGAAGCGGTGAAATTTAAACCTATACATGTACCAACAGTACTGGCAAATAATCCGAATACTGAATCAAATAAGCTTAACATAAAACTGCTAATTTTAGCTAAGGCTCCAATAGCATCCATGACCCCACCAAAAACCATTGCTAATAAAATTAACCATACGGTCCCAAGCATTTTTTTCATACCACCGGCAGTAAATAAATCTTTTAACACTTCATTATCAGTAGTTACAGAGGTTTCTACGGTTATAGCTTGCATTATTCCTCTGTAGGCAGATTCAAAATCTAGCTTTTCAACTCCAGAAATTTGAGAAACAACATGAGGTTGAAAAATCAAAGCAAAAGCACCACCCAATATGGTTCCAGCTAAAAGAGCGATTAAAGGAGGTGTCTTCTTAATAATTAGAACTAAAACTAATACAGGTACAAGAAATAACCATGGGGTTATATTAAAAGCTTTGTTAATGTCGCTAAGCATTTGTTGAGTATTCGCGTCACCAGTTGTAGTTTGGGTAAATCCTAAAATAACAAAAAAGATAATAGTTACTATAAATGTAGGTACAGTAGTATAAGTCATATATCTTATATGTGTAAACAAATCTGTTCCAGCCATGGCTGGAGCCAAGTTTGTAGTGTCTGACATTGGAGACATCTTGTCGCCAAAATAAGCACCAGATAAAACTGCACCAGCAGTCATACCTAAAGAAATACCTAAAGCTTCACCAATACCAATTAAAGCTATACCTACTGTTGCTGAAGTTGTCCAAGAACTTCCAGTGGCAACAGATATAACTGCACATATTATTAAACAAGCTACTAAAAAGATAGTCGGGTTTAAAATTTGAAGCCCGTAATAAATCATTGAAGGTATAATACCGCTTACAAGCCATGTTCCTGCAAGCGCACCTACCATTAACAAAATTAAAATAGCACCTGCTGTTGATTTTATGTTTTCAGCAACTTCTTCAATCATTCTTTCGTAGGAAACTTTATTTTTAAAACCTACAATAGCCGCAACAGCTCCACCTAATAATAAAATAAATTGATTACTTCCACTTAAAGCATCGTCTCCAAATACATATACATTATATGCAAGCATACCTATTAAAGCGAAAACAGGAATCAAAGCTTCCCAAATACTCAACTCTTTATTTTGAATTATTTTTTGATTTTCTATTTCAATTTTAGATAGGTTTTTGTCGTCTTGCATGTATGGTATTTTTTTCGGCTTGTAATGTTACGATTTTGTAGAGAATTACACAAATCGAATTAGTTTACAATATTTTTTAAAAAAAATTGAATAGAAATACTATATAAACAAAAATGTCATTTTAAAAAATGTGAAATGGTTTAGTGCCTTTCATTTTGTTTAAAATGATAGAATCGAGAAGATATTATAAGTGTTTTACAAAACGCCTACTTTTTTCATGCAAGTTTTCATCATTTGATAGGTGCGCTCTATGTCATTATCTAATCCAATAGAAAAACGAATTAATCCATCGGTAAGTCCCATTTCTTTTTGTTCTTCTAAAGGAATTTCTGATGACGTTGAAGTCCCTGGAGCTGAAAATAAAGTTTTGTAAAAACCTAAACTTACAGCTAAGTACCCTAGATTTTCATCCTGCATTAATTCCATTAAAGCATTGGCTTTGTCTAGAGATCCAGCATCAATAGTTAGCATTCCTCCAAAACCATATTCTTCATTCATCATTGATTTAAACACCTTATGAGAAGGGTGTGATGGTAATCCTGGGTATACAGTTTTTAATCCGTCAGCTTCAAACTTTTCAGCTAAATAACTCGCATTTTTACTGTGTTGCTTTACTCGTATATGTAAAGTTCTCATGTTTTTCAGGATTGAAGAAGCGCGTAAAGAGTCCATAGAAGCTCCTAATAACATACTTGCCCCATCAATTACACTTTTTTGAGAATTGATAAAATCTGCAGTTCCACAAATAACTCCTCCCATAGTGTCAGAAGAACCATTGATGAATTTTGTTAAACTGTGAATAACAATATTGGCACCCAATTGAGCTGGAGAAATTGATAGAGGAGAAAATGTATTGTCAACTACCAACTGTAAATCATGCTTTTTAGCTAATACTGAAAGAGCTTTAATATCTGCGACCTCTAATAACGGATTGCTTACAGTTTCGCAGTAAATCATTTTAGTATTTTTGTTAATGGCAGCTTCTACTCTGTCTAACTTTGTAATGTTTACAAATGAAGTTTCAATTCCTATTCTTGGAGTAAAGTTTTTAAGAAAGGCATAAGTTCCTCCGTAAATAGTTCTACTTGAAACGATATGATCTCCAGCCCCACATATTTGTAAAATAGTAGGAGTAATGGCTCCCATACCAGTAGCTGAAACATTAGCAGTTTCAGTACCTTCCATAGCAGCTAAAGCTTCAGATAGGTATAAGTTTGAAGGAGATGAGTGGCGAGAGTATAAATAACAACCATCTGTATTCCCTTCAAAAGTATCAAACATGGTCTTTGCTGATAAAAAAGTATAGGTAGAAGAATCTGAAATAGAAGGGTTAACTCCTCCAAATTCTCCAAAGTACTGTAGATCTTGTATGTTGTTTGCAGGTTTAAATTTCATATCGATTAAAGTTAATTATTAGTAGACTACTAAGTTCTGTTTTAGTTGTTTAAAAATCAATACAAAGCGGTTTTTGTAGAAAATTACACTAATTTTATGTTTGTATTTAGTTTTTTATTAGTTTGTGTTCAGATAAGTTGTAATAAAATAGATTTTTTTTCAGATGAAGTTAGATAATATAGATAAGAAGTTATTAGGGTTACTTCAAACAGATAGTAAACAAACAACAAAACAGTTATCATTGCAATTAGGTCTTTCTGTAACAGCTGTTTATGAGAGAGTAAAGAAGTTGGAAAAAGAGAAGGTCATTAAACAGTATGTTGCGTTGCTAAATAAAAACAAAATAGAAAAATCATTTTTAGTTTTTTGTCATATAAAGTTAGAGAAACATAACAAAGATTATATAGCTCTTTTTGAGCGTGAAATTAAAAAATTAGAAGAAGTAACAGAGTGTTTTCATGTAAGTGGAGATTATGATTATGTGTTAAAAATTTATGTGAAAGATATGGATGCTTATAGAGAGTTTATGATTAATAAAATTACAGCATTAAAACATGTTGGAAGTACTCACAGTATTTTTACAATAGGTGAGGTTAAAAACTCAATAGCAATAGCTTTATAAAATATTTTGTTGATTTTTATAAAAAGAATCAGCCTGTAGCTTCATAAGGTTACGAGCCATCTTTTGTTTATAATTGTAGAGTTCTTCTTCTGTTTTTAAATCAGAGTATATTTTGTTGTTGAGGTCTATATCAGTGTGTAAAATAGCTTCTCGTTGATGAACTTGTTGTTGAATCCAAGTTTTAACTTGAGATTCATGGTTTTCCAATTTATAATCGTATTCACTTTTTGAGCTAATAAGTTTGGCAAAAATAGGAGCAGTTTCTATTGCTAAAAATAGTAGGAAGATAAAGAAAGAAGGTAGCCAAGGTAGTTTGTTTAAAGCATTAACACGAGCCATTAATCCATCAAAATTAGAAATAATAGGTTGTGTTTGTGTTTCTTTTAATTTTTGACTTTCGATCAAATTAGCAATAGCAGTTTCTTTCTGTTTTATTTTTTCGGTATTTTCAGCTTTTAATTGATTAAGTTCTCCAAGGGCAGTATCGTGTTTATCTCTTTTCTCTTTGTAAACAGGTCCTCTGCCAATTAATTTGGTGCCTTTTCTTCCTTCGGCTTCAGCTATATAGGTTTCATATAATTTATTTACCTCGCTTTCTTTCGTTGTGACCTCATCTTTTAAAGAAGTGATTTCAGAATTAATTTTTGTTATTTCAGGAGTGAATTGTTGTGCAATTTGAGTTTTGTTATCTAAAGTCATCTGATTTTTTTCAGTCAGTAATACTTGATTGATTTCCTTTTCGAAAATTTTTAATTCTAATGGTTTAGAAATCACCACAGTAATTATCATAGCAAGTAACAATCTAGGAAGTATTTGTATAAGTTCTTTTCGTTTAGACTCTCTTTTTTTAATAGTAGAAACAATAAATCTATCTAAATTAAAAATGAGTAACCCCCAAACAATACCAAAGAAAATAGCGGTGTAAATATTATCAAAAACTGTAAATAAAGCATAAGCAGAAGCAATGGTAGCCATTAAAGCAGTGAAGAAAACGGTAGCACCAATACCAGCATATTTGTTTTGTTCACCATTAGCACAATTTTCAAGCAAATCTAAATCAGCTCCAGAACAAAGAAGGAAAAATCGTTTTAACATAAAATAAGCTTATAGCTTAATAACGACAGATTTAGGATTTTGTTACAAAAAAAGCCTCATTTAAGAGGCTTTTAACAAGTATGTGTTTTGAATATCAGTTATTTGTTGCTAGTTACATATACTAACCCTGTACCATCTTTATTTTTTTTAACATCAACTTTTCTTATGTCTTTAGGTGCAATTTTGTGTAATTTTTCTTTAGAAATAAGTTTACATCTAAGTAATATTTTATATCAGAGGTGTTAATGTTATTTGTGTTTTTAGTAACTTTTTTGCTATAAAACTTGATGATTTTTTTATTGTTTTTAGCTTGTATTAAGGTTCTTAGTCCTTTTTTATTTTTAATTAACTTAATAACTTCATTATAACTCAGCTTTTTGTCATCGAAATAGAAATCAGCATTTTTGTTTTGATATATGTATTCGATAGCATTTATTGAAGGAGGTGGAATGTTTGAGGTTTCTTCTTCTCTAATAACTCCATAGCTATGGGGTGGAGGTGGAGGTATGTTTAAAGCTTTACCTTTTATAACAATTCTACTTGTAGGGCTTGGAGGTGGAGGGAGTTGTCCCTTTTCATTCTCTGTTAATTCTGAGATTTTTTTAGTTATTTTATTTCCTTTTTCATCATGATAAGTTATTTCCGCGTCTTCATGATTAATACTTTTTTTATACACTGTTACTGATGAAGGAATTGAATCTTTTGAAGTTTCAGTAGAGAGTACATGTTTTTTTGTTGTTTCTGCTTCAACTCTTTCAGCAAAGAGAAAAGCGAATCCTGCTATTACTGGTATTACTGCCAGTTTTTTTAGCAAAATTTTGGTACGAGAACTTTGTTTTGTCATCATTAATAATCTTTTTTTAGTTAATAAATAATTCAAATTACTGGCCAGGTAATATTCGTTGTTCCAAGTAGCTCTATTTAATAGTAAATACTGATACTTAGTAGTGTTTTTATGTGTAGTAATCACTTTGTTGTCTGCTAAAAACTCATGATTTAGTTTTATTGCTTTTTTAAGAAATATAAATGTTGGATTGATCCAAAAAATAATTTGTAAAAGTTCAATCAATAAGATATCAAACGTATGCTTTTGCAAAGCATGTGTTAATTCGTGGGTATAGAGTTCAGTTTCTATTTTGTTTGTGTTATATTCTTCTTTATTGATAAAAATGTAGTTCCAAAAGGTATGTGGGCTAATAGCATCATCTACTAACACAAGGGTAGCTTTGTCTTTTTTTATTTTTTTATACTGTTTTATCTTTAAGAAGATATTAAATAGGTTTTTTGTAAAGCGGATTAATAAAATGATAGCTACAATTGTATATCCAAGAAATAAATATTGGGTATAGCTAATTTCCTTAACAGGATTTACATCCAAATTTGAATCTGTAATCAAGGAAGGGACAGCCTTTAAAGTATTCGGAATAGTTTCTATATAGATCTTATAAAAAGGAGCTATAAACGAAAATAATACACTACCCAATAAATAAAACCGATTGAATTGGTGCATTTTTTCTCGTTCTAATATCAAATGATAAAAGAGAAGCAGCAATGCTAAACAAATTCCTGATTTGATAAAATACGTTATCATTATTGTTGCTTTTTAATTTGCTGATCGATAATTTTTTTTAAATCTTCTAATTCTGAAACTGATAAATCTGTTTTTTCAGTAAAAAATGAAGCAAATTGACTAGCAGAGTTATTAAAGAAGTTTTTAATCAATCCGTTTACATGCTTTGAAAAGTAGTCTGACTTTTTTACCAAAGGAAAATATTCTCTCGATTTTCCATCCAATGTATAATCTACAAATCCTTTATCTTTCATTCTTTTTAATAGTGTAGCAACTGTAGTTGTGGCAGGTTTTGGTTCAGGAAACTCTGCTAAAATATCTTTCATAAAAGCTTTTTTTAGTTTCCATAAATATTGCATCACTTGTTCTTCAGTTTTCGATAATTGCATTTCGATAAAATTTGAATTATATTCTACAAATGTAGAAATAAATTTTAATTCTACAGGTGTAGAGTTTAAAATGTTGCAAAAAAAAATAGCCTTGAATGAGTTTCAAGGCTATTTTATTAATGTTATTAAGGATGAATTATTTTGATAATTCCGTAAAATATTGATAAAAATACGGGATAGTTTCAATTCCTTTCAAGTAATTCCACACTCCAAAATGCTCGTTTGGTGAGTGAATGGCATCAGAATTTAATCCGAATCCCATTAAAATGGTTTTACTCTTTAATTCTTGCTCAAACAAAGCAACAATTGGAATGCTTCCTCCGCTTCGTTGCGGAATAGGAGTTACTCCAAAGGTTTCTTGGTATGCTTTACTTGCAGCTTGGTAGCCAATATTATCAATAGGAGTTACATATCCTTGACCTCCATGATGAGGTTTTACCTCTACTTTTACTGATTTTGGAGCAATACTTTCAAAATGTTTTTTGAACAATTCAGTAATTTCTTCCCATTTTTGTCCTGGTACTAAACGCATTGAAATTTTAGCATAGGCTTTTGAAGCAATAACAGTTTTTGCTCCTTCACCTGTATATCCTCCCCAAATTCCGTTTACGTCTAAAGTAGGGCGAATAGAGTTACGCTCGTTAGTAGTGTAACCAGCTTCTCCATGAACATCATCAATATCTAAAGCAGCCTTGTATTCTTCTAATGAGAAAGGTGCTTTCGCCATTTCATCACGCTCTTCACGAGACAATTCTTCTACTTTATCATAAAATCCTGGGATGGTAATATGATTGTTTTCATCGTGTAATGAAGCAATCATTTGTGTTAAAATGTTGATAGGGTTTGCTACAGCACCTCCATATAAACCAGAGTGTAAGTCTCTATTAGGTCCAGTAACTTCAACTTCTACATAACTTAATCCACGTAAACCAGTAGTAATTGAAGGAATGTCGTTGGCAATCATTCCTGTATCAGAAATTAAAATCACGTCGTTGGCAAGTTTCTCTTTGTTTCTAGGAACAAACCACGCTAAACTTTCTGAACCTACTTCTTCTTCACCTTCAATCATAAATTTCACGTTACAAGGTAGGTTGCCAGTATGAGTCATGTATTCTAATGCCTTTACATGCATATACATTTGCCCTTTATCGTCACATGCACCGCGTGCAAAAATTGCTCCTTCAGGGTGAATGTCTGTTTTTTTGATAACAGGATCAAATGGAGGAGAAGTCCATAAATCGATAGGGTCTGCCGGTTGTACATCGTAATGACCATATACCAATACTGTTGGTAAATTAGGATCTATTATTTTTTCTCCATAAACGATAGGGTATCCAGGAGTTTCACAAATTTCTACTTTATCACAGCCTGCTTTTTCTAAACTTTCTTTTACAGTATCAGCAGTATTTAATACGTCTTGATTAAAGGCTGGATCAGCACTTACTGATGGAATTTTTAATAAATCGATAAGCTCATTAATAAAACGATCTTTATGTTGAGCTATATAATCTTTTACGTTTTGCATGTGTTGTATATTAATTAGCATCAAAAATAAGAAAAATAGTATACTTCTTCTTTGTAGTTTACAAGTATTGTTTATATTTGCATCCACAATTTCAAAAGTACGCGGGCGTGGTGGAATTGGTAGACACGCTAGACTTAGGATCTAGTGCCGTGAGGTGTGAGAGTTCGAGTCTCTCCGCCCGTACTTAATCAAGATGCAATTAGCTTATTTTTAGTTAATTGCATTTTTTGTTTCTTAAGATTTGCACACTATTTGCACATTTTTTCTGAATTATTACTTTACTGTAGGTTAATAATTAATTGTTTACAATGAATATTGTTTTATATTATTCTAAGGTGTTAATCAAGTAGAATAGACCTAATAATTTACGGCATATCTAGAAGCTTTATTTAAGTTCTTTAGATGAAAGTTAGAAGACATTTTTTTAGCTATTAATAATAAAAGACCTCTAAATTTATCTTCTAGGTAATTGAGTATACTCGTCTAATATACTTTCTAATTCATCTAATTTTTGATGAAGATATTTTTTAATTTCAGTTATATGGTCTTCACAAGATAAAAACGCTTGTAAACTTTTAGTAGAGTATATAGATGAAGAACCAGTATGTAATTCTAAATTATCAGGTTCCCAATTGGTATAACTGTTTACTATTTGTTTAAAAACTTGTGTTATTTGTTCTCTTTTTTTTGTCCTTGATTCTATTTCAATAGCAATTCCGATTTCAGGATATTCTTTCTCATTATTGGAATTCATCCAATACCCCAATGAAACAGACATGTGGTCATTATGATATAACCAATAAGTGTAGTTGTCATTTCTTCCTAATTGGGTTAAGGCTGTAGAAGATTTTGGTGCAGCTCTATTGATTTCTTCAAATCTTTTGGATATTTCTCCAAACATAGTTTCATCCATCATATTTTTAACTTTAGAGAAATTAGTTAATGTTATTATGTCTGAAGGAGTAAATTGATTATTCATAGATAAATTTATTTGTTTCATGAATTTTAATAATTCTGAAATAATTGTGGAGTTTTTGTATTGTGTTAAAAAGGAGAATATTTGATACCAACGTAATTGGACAAAATTAATTTGAGAGTTACAATTTTTTAAAATGGTACTAGTATGTTTTTTATCATAATCTCTAGTTAGGTAAACAAGGGTTTTATTTTTAAAAGGCTTTTTCTCTAGATGATCTGCGTAACGTCGTAGTTGATTATATCCTTCTGTTGCGTTTATTTTATTCTCAAAAAATACTAAACTATCCTCCATTGATATAACAATATCAGGACGACTACTGATGTTATGGGATTCTAATTTAGGAAGTTCTACTTGAGTTGATACGCTACCAAATTCATTTGCCTTTAAAGCTCCTATTTTAAAGTGTTTAAGAAACTCTTTTAAAACATCTTGGTTTTGTGCTAGGGTATAGGCAAATAGCTCAGTTAAGTAATCCTCTAAAGGTTCGTTATGGTTTCTTGCCTTTAAATCGAAGAGTATTTTAAAAATTCCCTTTGTCATTTATTTTTTCAGGCAAAAATAAAAAAAGATTAAAGTTTTATTTTAAAAAACTCTTGAAGTTCAACTTCCATAGCAATAGCTAATGCAGATATTGTTACTACGTTAGGTGTAACTATGGCTTTCTCAATTTTATATAAGTATTGTCTATCTTTTCCTACTAATTCAGCAAGTTGTGTCTGGGTTAAGCCTTTTTGTTTTCTAATTTCTTTAACACGGTTACCAATTTTTATTGGTATCTCAGATTTTAATACTTCTAACCTTTTCTCTGATAATTCTATCATATTGTAAATGTCCAATATGATAAATGATATTTTGTAACCTTAAATAACTACATTTTTGTATATTTGAGCGAATTAAAAATAAAATCTTATGAAAAAATATTTAGCAAGTATTATGATTGCTTTTCTAGTGTCGTGTGGAACAAGTACAAAAGAAGAAACCCCTAAGGAGAACTCTGAGAAAGATAACTTAACAGAGAAGGTTATTCAAACTGAAAAGGTAGAAGAATTAGTAAAGAAAAAACAAGAGGAAAAGAAGTTGGAAAAGCTTCGCTATTACATGAATAACTCTTCTGTAACAGATGAAAATGGGATTTCTTACAAGCTAAAGGTAGTTAAAACCATTATTGGTCAGGAAAATATGTATACTTCTAAAAAAATGTATGTTACTGAAGGAGATATAGGCTTTGATAAATATGTTGTAGTAAGTTCTTATCGTATTAAAACTCTTTTTAAACTTAAATCTAATGGAAAAGTTATTGATAACATTGAGCTAGAAGGTTTTTTAGTTAAATCTCAACTCAATGGAGATACTAAATATAATTTTTGGGATTCAAAATTGAATAAATGGGTTGTTAAAACTAAACAAGATGTAATAATGTTACGTAATATGAGCTGTAATGATAGTTTTATATATTATCCTCAACTCGATTCAAAAACACACAGAAAAAATAGAGTTACTGAATTTACAAGTGTTTGGTGTAATTTTGGTATTGGAGATGATGTAAAGAACGCAAAAATAGAAGCAATAAATAAATGCGGAATGCTTGAAGATAATCTTAAAAATATTCAATATACAACTGATAATCTTTTGGATATTAATAATGTTTTTAAAAGCAATTAGTTTACTTAAATTAACAGTTGAGAATGTAAGTTTTAAGCTCTCTAATTATTTGCAAAAGTTGTCACTCTGTCTTTTTACTTATAATAGTATAAATACACTATGACAACTTTTGCAATGATAAAAGTAACTATAAAGAAATAGAAATGACCCTTTAAGGGTCATTTCTTATTAAGGCGTTAACCCTAATTCTTCATACTTTTCTATCCTGTAAATTAAATCTTCATTTTTGATTTCCCAACTTCCAAATATAGAGGCTTTTCTACAAGACCTCCATTGTTGTTTATTCCAATCGAAGAAAGTTAATATATCTTATTCTCCTACTTCAAAAGTAACGTCTTTTTTTACTAGTTCTTTAACGTTAATAGTGTGAAGTAAAAATTTATTAAAAGAAGTATTTTCCGTTTTACTATGTAAAACCCCTCTTGTAGTTCCCACCGTAATCATTACGAGGTGTCTAACAAACTCTTTTGGTATAGTTAAGTTCGTGCTAGATTCGTTTAGGAAATTATTCCAAGTATCTTCGTTTATTTCAAAGTTACAAGCAATCTCGATTATTAAAAAGGGAGAGTCTTCTTGACTAAAATTTGCAGAGAAGATTATTGATAGTTTTCTTGACTTAATATTTATTCCAAATTTCACACCTATTTTTAGGTTCAAATCTTCGATATCTTCTTTGTAAGACGATTCGATAATAGCAAATTGTTCTGTTGTTATTTTCGTTAAAACAAACCCTATTTTTTCTTTTTTGGTTGGCATGATTAACTGGCTAATTCGTAGTTTGGTTTAGTTTTTTCTTCAGGAGTGAAAAAATCATTAACATTATGGATAGAGTAGTAAACAGAATTATAGTTTGTAGCTTCTGTGTACTTATTGTTCTCAATAATTGTTTGATGTTGTGGAACTTTAATTAATGAGATGTTAAGAATTTTCTCAATTTTCGTAATTGTTTCTAGTTGTAAATTCTCTGTGCCTTTTAAAAGTTTACTAACGTATTGAGGACTGCATTTCATTTGGTCAGCTAACTCTTTCTGATTTTTAGGGAATTTGTTTGTCTTTTTATTATTACTTAAAGCAGATAAGACTTTAACTGAAATTTGAAATGAAATGTCTAACCAATCTTTATTGTCTCGTCTGTATCTAGCTTCATCAATCCAAGAGGTATCTTTTATTGATGATTCTTTTATACTATTTATTAATTTATCGATACTCATAGGTGCTCTTTATAAATATTTTATTTTAGTTCATAAAAGCCAATATCATCAATATGATTTTGATCATGTTCTATTAGCAAATTACGAAGTTGTTTTAACTTTTCTAATTCAAGAGTTAAATGTTCTCTATTGTTCATAGTTCTAGTTAATTTTATGGCTCCACCACAAACAATAAAGAAATTTACACTGAGTCTTAAAGCATATAATCTAATCCATGTTTTTTTGTTTTCACCATAGGCTTTGTTTCTTTCATATTTTTCACCAAGATGGCTGTCACTTAAAGGTTTAAATAAAGAGGATAAAGTTTCGTTTTTATTAGTTTTACCATTTTCAGCAACTTCTAATATTTTTTCTTCAAAACTATTAGCTTCATTTTTGGTTCTTACAATAGCTTCGTCAATATTTATACCATTCCAGTATGGATCGTTTAAATCATTAATGTTTTTTTCGAAAAATTCTCGTAAATATATAGGATCTCTCCAACGAGTAAAACATTTTCGAAACTCATTTTCATTGTCATTTAAAACTGTGATAGAGTATAAACTGTCCTCTACAATCTCTGCAAATGTACTACTTATTTTCATTAAATCAACCTGTGAGTTTATTTTTTAACTACAAAATTAACATATTTACAAGTTGATTTAATAAAGTTTAAGTGTTAAGTTATTACGAAGTTATTAACTTGATTTATATAGCTCTTTAAATTGTTTAGCATAATCGTAAGATGTTTTACCGATATAACCGAGAAATGTTTTCTCGCTTCTATGTCCTGTAACACTCATAATTAAATAATTAGGAAGCCTTCCGAAGTTGTTCGTACAGAAGGTTCTTCTACAAGTATGAGTTGAAATTAATTTCCATTTCTCATACTTTCCTAATTCTCTACGTTTTGAGTCTTTATTAAATAGAAATCCTTCTGTTAATTGATTAATTCTAGCAAGTTTACATACTTCTTTCATGTATTGATTAAACTTCTGTTGGCTAATCTTATGAGGAAATCCATTAGATATAATTTCTTTTACTTCATCAAGTACAGGAATAGTAACTAAATTACCCGTTTTCTGTTGCTTTAATTCGATAACTTCTAGGTCATTTCTAGTATGAAAATTATCTAAAGTTATGTTGAGTAAATCTCCTGCTCTTTGACCTGTATAACAGCCTAAAAGAAGCCATTTACGGACGTTTTTAAGGCTTTTTAAGGGGAGTTCTATATCTTTTATAGATTCCAATTCTTCTGGTCTTAAAACGATTATATATTCGTTTTTTGTCTTGTATCCAGATACTTTAAATAATTGTGGATGTGTTTCTAAACCATTAAATTTAGCGTCGTTACAAAGTGTTTTAATAACACTTAACATTCTACCTGCATAACCAGAAGCATATTTCTTAACATCAATCATCCAATTAACAAAACGGTTGCTAAAATCAAGATTTACATCTTTAATTTTGATAGCTTCTTTTCCTTGAAACTCAATTAAGAACTTTTTTAAAATTTTAAAATCGTCAATTCTTGATTTAGACAACCCGAAAGTTCCTTTAGCATTTTTAATAGTCGATGACTTATTTATGTAGTAATCTACGTAGTTAACTAAAGTTAAAGGAAGTTTATGTTTTGTGTTAGTAGTTCTATTAAAAAAGTTGTTAATACAGTCTTGCAACCAAAGTTTATTAATGTCAGTAACTTCAAAATCAATATTGAATCTATTATAAACGAATTCTTCAAGATTAATAATTGTTGATTTTACTTTTAAAGATTCCTTACAGTTCGCCTTAGGGATATTTTAATTGCTTGTTTTTAGAATCAAACCAGTAACTTCTTTTCGATTTAAATTCGGTATTAATAAAAATATCGAGTTTATTGTTTTTATCCTTATGAGTAAATCTCATAGTTAATGAACCAAAGTCTTTTATAGACCTAAAAATAAATTTAATTGATGCCATTTTTTGCACACTATTTGCACACTAAAGCATAAAAACAGTTAAAATGTGGTGATTTAAGAATGTTGTGAAATTAAGTCTGTTACAGTCTTAAGTCCAATAAGTACGCGGGCGTGGTGGAATTGGTAGACACGCTAGACTTAGGATTTAACCTAATAAAAGTTCTTAAAATATTGAAAAAGCGGGCGTGGTGGAATTGGTAGACACGCCAGACTTAGGATTAAACCAAATAAAAAGTGTTAAATTGCACTTTATGCGGGTGTGGTGGAATTGGTAGACACGTCAGACTTAGGATCTGATGCCGCAAGGTGTGGGGGTTCGAGTCCCTTCACCCGCACAAAAGCCGAAGATTTATCTTCGGCTTTTTTTATTGAAAAAACTAAGCGAAAAAATGGACAGGTACAACATAGGTACAACATTTTCACTTTTTTCAAGATAAATATGGTTTGGGATAACTTAATCTCAATTAATATCAAGCGCTATTTCTCACAATAAGAATTCATGAAATTTAGGTTTTCTTGACCCTCGTTCTTCGATTGAGAGTTTATTATCATACAATATTTCCGAAAGTTAAACTCGTAAAATACTTGCATCAAAAGACTACGGCATAAAGTCATCGCTTATGCCTCTGCTCATTTATTCCGTTTCCTTTTGAGCCAAGATTTTATCTTCCGTTTGGTTCACTGCTCAAATATGGTTTAATCAAAAACTTGAGTATTATGACAACAAAAACAAGTAATAAAGTAAAATATATAATAACTTTTAAAGTGTCCAGAGATTTCAGCAAACTATAAATCCAGACTTGGCCACTTGGAAAATTAAACCATACTAGAAACAGGCTAGAAAGACCTTTGATGAAAAGTTATTGAATCAACTTTATAAGAACACTCCTATTGTTTATAGTGAATTTAGAAATGGTTGAGAAGGTTATAGGCAATCAAATTCGTATTTGTAATCAAATAATTTCTATTGGTGCTAAGTACAAGTCTAAATTTTTTAACAAAATGAGATAAACAATTATCTCTACTACATTTTTCTACCGCATTTACTTCAATAAGTTTTGTTTAATTACAATATAAAAGAGTATTAAAACACCGACATGCATAGTTGAAATACAGTATTTAAACTCAAAGTAAATTGATATATCGATACTACAAACGGTTAATGAACTTCCATTAACAAATTTATAAGATGTAACTAATGATGCTTTGAATACTATTGCTTCAAAACTTAAAAGTATGAAAGCAATAATTCAAAACATTTTTCTGGCATTAATCCTAATTTGTTCAAATATACATATAGGTAATGCCCAAAATTCAAACGACTTTTCGTTAACCATTACAGGTCAAGTTATAGATAAAACATCAAAAAAGCCCATAAGTTATGCTACTGTTGTTGTAAAATATGCAGAGGATGGTAAGGTTATTACCGGTGGTATATCAAATGACGATGGTCAATTTGTAATTAAGGATATTTTATATGGGTCAAAGATTATCGAAATTCAATTTATCGGTTATAAAACCGTTGTAAGAGAGATAAATATAGATAGTAAGTTAACAGAATTGGGTGTCGTAGCGCTAGAAGAGGATACAGAACACCTAGACGCAGTTGAAATTATTGCAGAACGTTCTACCATAGAACAGCGCATTGACAGAAAGGTTATAAATGTTGGTAAAGATTTAACAACGGCTGGTGCTTCGGCAGCTGACATTATGGGTAATATTCCTTCTGTAGATATAGATCAAGACGGGAATTTATCGCTGCGAGGCAATTCTAACGTTCGTGTGCTTTTAGATGGGAAACCAACAAATATTAGTGCCAATCAAATACTACAACAAATCCCTTCAACATCTATAAAAAAAATTGAATTAATAACAAATCCTTCAGCTAAATACAACCCTGAGGGGATGAGTGGTATCATAAATATCATTTTACATAAAAATACAAATACAGGTTTTAATGGTTCTTTGAGCACAGGAGTTGTTGTTTGGGATAATGTACAATATAATGGAAGTACAAATATTAATTACAGATCCGAAAAGTTTAATCTTTATGGAAGCTACGGACTTAACAATAGAAAAAGAAGAGTAAAAGGAAGTATTTTAAGACAACAAGACAATTCTAACGAAAAATGGAATTCAGCAAGCGATAGCAATTCACACTTATTCAAATTAGGCTTAGATTATTTTTTAAACGATAAAAACACATTATCTATTTATACAAACCAGAATATTTTTGATAGTAATGTTTTAAGTAAAAACAGAGTTTTATTTAGTAATCAGACTGATTTTATTTATCAAGGTTACGATAGTGAAAGAGATAATATTAATGCAAGCTATAATTTTGATTATAAGCATATTTTTGACAAGAATAATCATACTTTAGAGTTAGAGCTTGATTACAATACCTATAATGGTAATGAACTATCAGATTTTCTCATTGAGAACGAAATGAGTACTAATAGCTATCTAGATGATATAGGCAACACCAGGAATAATATTATAGTTAATCTAGATTATGTAAGTCCCTTATCTGATAATGCTAGCTTAGAAATAGGTGCCGAAGCTCGTTTACAAGAAATCGATAACATGTTTATAACATCAAATAGCGATAGTTTTAATTCTAGTTATAGCTACAATAGAGATATCTATTCATTTTATACAAGCTATACAAAAACTATAGGGAAGTGGGACTATCAGGTTGGCGCTAGATTAGAAAACTACGATGTAAAAGGCCTTTTTAAACAAGTAAATGCCAATGTTGAATTATTTGAAGATAAAATTTTCAGTGTTTACCCTTCAGCTTTTCTTAAATATACGCCAAATACCGAAACGCAAAAAAACTCTTATCAAATAAGTTTTAGCAGAAGAGTAGATAGACCTGGTCTAGACCAAATTAATCCAATACGAGTTTGGTCTTCTGCTCGTGTAACAAATGTTGGCAATCCCAATTTACGACCACAGTTCACTAGTTCAATAGAAGCTAATTATACAAGAAGACTAAATAATAAAGGCAGTATTACTAGCGGTATTTTTTACAGGACGATCTCAAATGAGATTACACGATTTGCATTTCAAGATCTGCAACAACCTTCAAGAATATTGTTTTCTTACAATAATTATGAGGATAATACAGCTTATGGTTTTGAACTATCTGGAAATTACAAACCTCTGAATTGGTGGAATTTTAACGCTAGCTTTGATATTTATGCACAGACCCAAAAAGGTGTAGCAGAAAATGTTGAAGTTGAAGTAGATAATGTATTATATAACATTAAAATGACCAATAATTTTAAAGTTAATAATGATCTCACTTTTCAATTATTTGGTTTGTATAGAGGTGCAAATAAAAATTTACAATTTGAAACCGAAGCATTCTACTTTGTAAATGCTGGTGCTCGTTATAGCTTCGCAAACCGAAAAGGGACATTAAGTTTAAATATGAATGATATTTTTAAAACACAACAATTTTCATTTAATGGTTACAGGCCTATAACACAAAAAGGTGAGTTTAGCTGGAACAGTAGAACTATATATATTGGTTTGTCTTACCGTTTTGGTGGAAAGGGTAACTCTGCAAAACGAAAGAAGCGCGACAATAATGAGAAAAGAGGTAGCGATTTTTTATAAAAATCGCTACTCAATTATTAAAATATTGTGAAGGTGTAGTGCCCATAAGATTTTTAAAAGACTTTATAAAGGTGGCTTTAGAGTTAAATCCTACCTCTTGTGCTATACCAAATAAGGTTAAGTCATCTTTTTTAACTTTGGCAACTTCAATAAATTCTTTAATTCTATAGTAGTTGACATATTCAAAAAAGTTCATACCTATACGTTCGTTGAGTAACCGTGCCATTTCTGGATTTGAGATACCGATCATTTCAGATAATTCAGCTTTTAAAAGTTTATTATTAAGATATGGCTTTTTATTTTGCATAAGCGAATCAAGCTGTGCTTTTAAGCGATCTAAATCGTCATTGTTAAACTTAGATTGATTGTATTTTTTCACAACATTTAATGGCTTTCGCTGATATATTTCTGATGAAATCATACTGTAATAAGCAATAAAGAGCACTATAAATGATATAATGAGCCAAACAATAGTTCTAAAATCACGCTCTATCATTATTGGACCAAATAAACTAATTACATAAATAACAGACCAAACTACTAAACAAATTCCTATAGCGATATGTAGGTTGTAGAAAAAAGAATTTTTTACAGAATAAGAGAGCTCATTTTTTAATTTATCCCTAAATGTCAAAAGACTTCGAAAGCTAATAAACCAATATGTCGTATTTACTATTAAACCCATAGCATGGAATAAATAGATAACTCTGTCACTTTCGCCAGATAACATACGATTTTTTAAATCGATATTAGAGGGTAGTACAAAGTAAAAAACCACAAAAAATGAGTAACTTAGAGCAGGTAAATAATGGACTAAATCTGCAGCTTTGAAGTCTTTTCCTAAAAACGATGTTCTTGTAAATAAATAAATGGTAGTGCCAAAAAGTAAACCTGCTAGTTCTGAAAATGCAATCAATCTAAAATCTTGTCCAAACAAGCCTTGTATATGTAGTATTTTTCCAATCAACCCTATAAGAATGGCAACAATTAGAACGATTAGGTATTTATTAACAAGTTTTCTTCTTTTTGAAGAAAATACATACACGATAAGTAAAAGCACACATTGCAAAAAAGCAAAATAAATTAATTGATTATAGATGGATTGCATTTTATTTATATTAAATTATTTAATCAAAAACTGATTGACATTTAATAATCCCTCAGTGTCCATTTTATTATTTTTCTTGTGAAACTCTTCAAATTCTTCCTTGCTATCCCATTCTGTAATCACAAAATAATCTGGATTATAATAGTATTTAAACGGCGATTTACCATTGATTAATTCTACTACAGTCTTACCACCACTTGTCTTAGATTCCTTTTTATATTCTTTTAAAAATGAATCAAAATTTTTGTCATCCTTTTTCCAATAGGCTGTGGCCACATTATATTTTTCTTTATTGATGCTAAAAGTAACGTCTTTTGGCATTTCATAATAGGTTAAATTAAAAATCGAAAAAATAGTTCGCCTCTGTTCATCAAAATCCGGTACTTTAGTATATATATCCGTTAAAAAAAATTCGCGTTTTTCAAGATTGTCCCATTTACCAATAATGAATACATTAGGCTCTATATTACCTTGCAAATTTGAAGTGCCAGAAGCTTGTAATAATTTAAAACTCTCTTTAACAGCAACAGTAAAAGCCGTTTCCCTGTATCGTTTGTATTCCTTTTCTATATTCGGTTTTCGCTCTACTAGTAAAATATCCAATACCTCACCTTTTTTTAAGGTAAATGTTTTAATTGTTTCTTGACTATACCCAATTTGTGATACTAGTGAGAAAAGGAATAAGATTGTTAATTGTTTAATTGCTTTCATAATTTTTGATATTAGTTTAAATTCATTTTCAGCTAAATTATGTAGCCATTAAGAAAACAATCTTAAAATAAATACAAGTTGGGTTTATATACGGTTTTTATACGTTTTATGAGTTGTTCTTACAGTGTTTTTTAATGAATTTAGAACTCTAAGTTTTTTAGTCTTTTTTCTATTTTAGGATGATTAATGTTTCCTTTTGTTAATTTTCCTTGAGATAATTCATCCAGACGTTTTAAGGCATTAATCATGGATTCTCGACTATTTTTGATGGCAGAAAAGGAATCTGCATCATATTCTAAAAAATACATGATTTTGTTAGGGATATAGTAAATAACAAGTCCAAATAAAGCCCCGCCTAAAAACACGGAAAGTCCTTCGAAAAATTTATTTGGGAAATCAAAATCATCCATTACCGACCTTCCAAAAAGATATAACGTTAAAAATGTTACGTTTAGAACGTACATAATGAATATGTGCTTTCTTTTGTGATGTCCAATTTCATGATAAATAATAGCTTTCAATTCTGAGGGATTTAAGTTCTCCTTTAAATCTTTAGCTAAGATTATGATTTTATAAAACGGAATAATGCCAGTAGCTATGGCGTTGGTGCTGATTTTGTCTGTAAAAAAAACTTTAAAATTCAACCCATCTTCGTTGAGTTCCTCTTCTGTCGAAAAACTTCTTTGGTGTCTTTTTGATAAAAGGACATTTTGAAGTGGGTTTAAAATAAACCAATAGCCATAAAGAGACATTGATAAAAGGGTGAAAAATAGTATATCATTATCAAAGTCTTTAACAAAGATAGATGGTAAATATAGTATTCCCCCTAAAAAAAGTGATGCCAAAAGTATAGATAGTAAATTGTCTTTGATAATCGCTATATCTTTTTGTTTGGAAAACACATAAGTTATTAAATACTGAATAAATAATATAAAAAAGCAGATGCTTGGGTAGTAGAGTAGTTCCACCATATTAGTGTTAATGTATCATTAGTTTCTGTATACTTTTCTTTCTGTTATTTTTTCATCATATTTTTCGATAAAAATGTCGATTTGGTCATTATTTAATTTACCATCTATGGTCATTACGTCTTGTTCAATAAGCCATTTGATAAATGATTTATTCCAGTAGCCTAGTGTGGTTTCTAAGCTCTTTTTAGATTTGACAAATAGTATTTTTTTATAACCATCATTAATGTTGCTCACAACATTAATAATTTCATTTTTTGTATGTAACTCATAAATGACATACTCATTATTATGAGACTTCTTTGCATATCTCAATGTCTCTTTACCATTAATAAAAATGACATTATTTTTCATTTTTACTTTTTGAGCATGACAAACTGTTAAAAATAGAAAAAAGGAACAGATTAAAATTAGATTGTTTTTCATATAAAAATTGGAGTAAACATTGATATTAAAAAAGGTTGGTCTTTTTAAAAACATTGCTAAAATAAATCATCGACTTACAAAAGGTTTCAAATTGACTGAAAATAGGTTTAAATACCGTTTGTGTACCATCTTGATTCTTTTTTTTCAAGTACCCATAGTTCATTTTTTAAATTTAGCATCAATATTATTATAGATAAACATTAAATAAAATTTTGAAGATTATGAAAAAACTTTTACTCAATTTATGTGCAATTATTATTGTAAGCAATAGTATTCTGGCACAGACAGAATTATACTTTGAAGACTTTGAAGATATTACAGATATGGATGGATATCAGCTTAAAGATGGCTCTAGTAGTGACATACCATTTCAATCTGCAAATTCGGGAACAGATTATATTTTGAGAGATACACCATCGACTTTTAATATGCCAACAGTTGCCACTGGATTTACAGGTATGACAGTAGGGTTTGAAGATGTTGATGTTGCTGGAGGTATTTCAGGTGTACCATATATACAAACAGACCAAATTAATATAACCAATTATGAATCTTTAAATTTTGAAATGCGCATTGCTGCACCACGTGGTGCAGATGGAAATCGCTTTGAAGTAGGTGATGAAGTTAGAATTGAAGCTTCAATTGATGGAGGAGCATATAACGTAATTGGAAGAGCTGGAGGAGCAGTTAATAGAAATTATTATATAGATGTAAATAATGATGGGATTACAGGTTCTGGAGACGATGTTTTATTGACAGCAGTTTCACAATTAATGAATTTTAATATTGTTGGCACAGGGAGCACATTAGATTTAAGAATTTACTTAAATAGCCCTGACCCTCAAGAAGAAGTAGTTATTGACGACATTAAAGTACAAGGAAGTAATACTTTGGGAACAGATAGTTTATTTTCAAAGCAATTTAGCATTTACCCCAACCCTACTTCTAGTAAAGTAAACTTGAATTTTAAAGAACAGTATAAATACATTACTATTGCTGTGGGAAATGTAATTGGTCAAAGTATTCTAGTAAAAAAATATAGTTTGATAGATCAAATATCATTTGATATAAACGGTAAGCCTGGTATTTATTTTATAAAAGTTTCAAACAATTTAGGCGAATCGTCAAAAATAAAAATTATAAAAAGATAAACATATGTCAACAACGTAAAAAATTAAATCACGTGTTCTTACAATTTGATTTACTAAGATCCTTAATCTATCAGATAAAATGGAGATAATATATAGTTAACGGGAATAGTATTGAAAAGTTGATTTTTCCTATTAGTCTATAGTTCTAGCTTAAGTTATAATATAACAATACAATTAAAACAGAAATAATCAAATTATATAATACTTAGATTTGATCATTACAAATACATTCCATTTTTAAATTTAAAATGAAGATTTAAATTAATGAAAAAAAGCAACATATTTATTCTCGGCATAATGTTTTTAATACTTGGATTGACACTTTTTAATAACCAAAAGTTATTACGATATGTTTTTATTGGTTTAAGTATAGTTTCCTTTTTTATTTCGATAAAAAGGAATGAAAAATAAAAACTTCACTAAGATATGTGTGATTTTTTATCTGTTTTGAGACTACCTACCAAAGCCTTAGAGAATTTAATACGGTTTTTATCTGCAAATTCAGTTGCTATAACATGCAACAAAATTATGCATAAAACGATTTTAGAATAATAGAATGAAACTAACCGAAAGAGTATCCAATTAATTAAAAAGTTTAATCGTTCTTTTTGTTAGAGGTTTTTTATCATACAATATTCCCGAAAGTTAAACTCGTAAAATACTTCCATCAAAAGACTACGGCATAAAGCCATCGCTTCTGCCCCTACTCATTTATTCCGTTTCCTTTTGAGCCAAGATTTTATCTTCCGTTTGGTTCACTGCTCAAATATTGTTTAATCTAAAATTTGAGTATTATGACAACAAAAGCGAGTACCACAAGAAAGCGTAGAATTACAACGACTACTGCGAAGAAAGAATTGAACGGAAAGAAAGTTCCGGCACTTCAAATTGAGAACATTCCCATTGGCAAAATCAAGCCTGACCCTAAGCAACCGAGAAAGACCTTTGATGATAAGCAGCTACAACAGCTTTCGGATAGCATCAAGGAATTTGGGGTATTGCAACCAATAACGGTTCGCAAATCTGGAAAGGACTTTATCATCGTAATGGGTGAAAGACGGTTTCGCGCAAGCAAAATAGCGAACAAGAAAACGATTCCCAGTATCGTAAGAACTTATGAAAACGACGAAGTGCTTGAAGTTCAAATCATCGAAAATCTGCAACGAAAGGACGTAGAGCCTACCGAAGAAGCCGAAGCGATAGCTTATCTGAGTGACAAGTATCAACCCTCTGAAATCGCAAAGCGTTTGGGTAGAACGGATAATTTTATCAGACAACGTCTCAAGCTAGCAGGATTGATTGATGGCTTCAAACATTTTGTACGCAATGGCGAAATGACCATTTCCTTAGGTGTCGGTGTAGCGCTCTTTACACCAGAGGAACAACAGATGATGCTGGAAACAATGGGTGAAACTTTTAATGCGCATCAAATAAACAAGATGATTAACGATCAAACCTATGATTTAGAAAAGGCATCATTTGATGTTACAAATAAGACTTTGGTGCCAAAAGCTGGTTCGTGTGTAGAATGTCCATTTAATGCGGCAAATCAAGGGAATCTTTTTGGCGAAGGTAAAATGGTTTGCGCTAAATCGGCTTGTTTTGAGACAAAGAAATCCAAATCGTTTTTGAACTTGATTGAGAAAACCAAAAAAGAGAACATTCTTTTAATTCCTGAAATTCGCCTGTATTGGGCAGATGAGGAAAGCAATCAGCTTATTATTTCCCAATTGGAAAAAAATGGATTTAAAGTGTATCTACTAGATGATGTTGAAATTATCGAAAATCCAATTGAACCTACAATAGAAGCCATTAAGATTGAATATCAGCATTACGATTATTCAGAAGATGAACTTAAAGCGGAATTTGATGAAGCGATGCAGGATTACGAACAAGCATTGATAACTTACAATTCTGTAAAGGATAATGGATTTGTAAACGGTATCATCTTTCATCCTGAAACTTACCAACACAAAGAAATTTTCGTAAAGGTGAATGAGAAATCAGAAAACAAATCAATTGATTACTCAACACCATTGGCTAACAGAAAAATGGCAGATTGTACGCCCGAGGAACAAATCATTAAAATCAACGAAAGGGAAACCCGTAAGAGGCAGATTGAGAACAATAAGCAGTTTGAAGAAGTTGTCAAAATGATTCGTGAGACAGATTATATCAATACCAAGAAAATACTTTCGGTGGATGAAATGGTAGCATTCTCAATTTCGCTTTTTGAAAATAATGTGGACTATACAAGCCAACAGAAATACTTTTCAGGATTGTTGGGCGATACATCAAAAATGACCAGAATTGATGTTGCGGAAAATTTCAAGAAGAACTTTAAAAAGGAAATCTTCCACAAATTGATCCGCTACATCCTCACGAAGCAAGTCCATTTTGGCGAAAGTAATCACGTTAACAATCTCACGAATATTTCATTCTACAATGCGATGCAGGGATATTACAAATCCAGAATTGCAGACATTGAGAAGAGCTATGCTGAGAAACGAAACAAGCGTGAAGCACGTTTGAAAGAGCGTATAGCAGTTCTTGAAAAGAAAATTCAGGAACTCAACGATTAGCTTTTGTTGTTTGAAGAAGGGTTGGCATTCGTGTCGGCCCTTTTTCTTTTTTATAACATTAAATGGGTATTAAGAAAAAAGTCAATCAATATCGGTGCAAAGGTAAACTCGTAAAATGCACCCATCAAAAGACTACGGCATAAAGCCGTTGCTCGCATCCATTTCTGATTTATTCCGTTTCCTTTTGAGCTGTGATTTTAGCTTCCGTTTGGGTACTGCTCAAATATTGTTTAACTAAAATTTCAACATTATGAAACAAGTATCAACAAAGGTGAAGATTTCAGCCCAAGAAACCGAGGCACATTATCAATCTAGTAAAGAAAATTACAAGATTGAAGGTGCCGAAAGTCATCTAGCCTACTACAGAGAAAAGCATCCAGAGTATTATGCTCTTCTATCACAAAATGTTTAACCTTAAATTCAGAAGCTATGTATTTACAAAATTTACAACAGGATGAAATTTTTGTTCCATCAGAAATGAAATCCTTAAAAACCTTAACGCAGATGGAATCTCGACGTGGACTTGAAAACGTCATCATTTCAAATGGAAAAATTGTCAATGTGGTATCGAACAGCTACGGCCACATCCCAAACCAACTGTTTTTTAAGAAAGCAGAAGAAATGTTGATTGATGCTGGACTGAACTACCACAAACGTACTATCAACAAAATCGATAGGTCGTTCATTACCGACTTTATCATTGACGACAAAAGCCAGTTTACGGTCAAGAATGATAAGGATTTGATACTGCCGATGCTTCGGTTCAAGAATTCATATGATGGAAGCGAAAAGACCTCTGGCCACTTTGGTTTTTACCGAAAAGTATGTTCCAATGGTCTTCACGTCTCACAGGCTGAAATCGAGTTTTCGATTAAGCACAGTAAGAATAATACAGACCTAATAATGCCAAGGTTGAATAATCTGTTTGATAAATTTCTGGATAACGAGTTCTACACCATCACCAAGAAATTCGACAAGATGAAGGAATTTAAAATCATCGACACCAAGGAATTTGTAAAGGCGATATTGGATAGAACGAAGTTGTTCCGCTATGAATGTAGCGACAAGAACAGCGACCCATCGAAGAAGTCGCGTGAAGTCATAGAAACTCTAAACTATGAGGCCTTATTGCTCAATGAAGAACCGAATTTATGGTTAGGTTATAACGCCTTCAACGCAGTATTGCACAACACGTTAAAGAAAAGCTTTGGCCAACAAGAGCGGTTGGACAAGAAACTCTTTGATGAAGTCTATGCCCTGGCATAGATTTAGAGGTTTATCCAGTACCTATCTAAACTGGATTTTTTCTTTTTAATTTTCAACTTTTAGGCGGAAACAAATAATAAAGTATATTGTGCATTATTAACTATAGTTGTGGAAAAGCTTACTGAAAATAGAACTATTGAATTATTGATGCCTTTTTTGGTACAACAAGGCTACGCAATAGAAAGTTTCTGCTTGGGACAAACTAGAGGTTATGATATTGTTGCGGTAAAAAATAATAGGAAGCTATTCGTAGAAGTAAAAGGTGCGAAAGCGCATAACGATTCACCCACTAAGAAACGCCCATTTTTTAATTCAGGCCAAATTAAATCACATTTGGGAAAGGCTATAATAAAATGCCTCGAAACCAAAGTCGCACATCCTGAAGCGACAATAGCTATTGCCCACCCAGAGGACGAGCAAATTAGAAGAGCAATCGATGGGATAATTCCAGAGCTAAATAAAATAGGAATTAGTCATTACTGGGTAAGTGCCAATGGAACTGTTCAACTTGATTCACACACTTAAATTTGAACCACTCTTTAACTAAATCATTAGACAGCATATTCAAATTCTTGGAAAAGAACCGTGAATTTAACCATACTGTACAGACAAAATCATATTACCGTTTTTTGTCGCCATATAGCAGTACGCAAGAAAAAGTATATTCCCTTCTACATCATATCGTAAATACACAAAGCAGACCAAATATAAACAGGCTCTCAGATTTTTTTCAAAAGATATATACCAACCAGCATCTCTTAACAGGCTTTCGCAATTTTGTTGAGTTTCTCACAGAAAAAGAGTGCGAAGAATGTAATTACGAACTGCTGTTTAATGCACTGTTGAAACAAGATGGTTGGGGAAAAAAGACATCTGCATTGTTTACAAAGACCATTTACCACATTCATAGGGGTAGTTACGACCAATCATTACGAATATGGAATGATGCCCCACAAGAGATAGATTCCAGCGAAAAATTCTTTTTGCCTGTAGATACGGTGATTGAAGCAATCTTTTATAAACTTGATTCATCAGAAAAATGGAATTTTGATAACATCAATTCCGTTTTACAACAAATCTATTCATCTGAGCAGATGGAAATTTGGGATGATTTGTGGTTTTGGGGTTTTATCACACAATTGGGTTCTGGTTTACAACGAGAACATATTTGGAACGAACAAAAATACTGGGCATTGCTTGAGACCGATAAAGACAAGATTGTTATTGAAAAAATACAATCAAAATCTTTGGAATTTCTGTCAATATTGAACTCTGACCAGTAATCACTTTAATAATCATTAATCAAAATTTTACCACTTAATTTTGATAGTGGCAATAATTTGTTTTCAAATATTTACCACTTTTTTGTATTTTTGGCAATGTTTTGATTTTTAATTATGCCAAAAATTATAGAAAATAGACTCATAGAAGCCTTTAAGAACCGTAGTTCATTCAATAGGGGTGAACTATATGACTTTTATCTCGATTTTGAACCAGACCTCAAAGAGAATACGTTTGGTTGGCGAATCTATGACCTTAAAAAAAAGGATATCATTAAAACAATAGGACGTGGGCTATATGTTATTTCCTATAAGCCTAAGTATAAAGCCGTCCTGTCTGATAACATTTATAAAATCGCTCGCAAGACCAACGAGCGTTTTGAGGATATAAAATATGCAATCTGGGAAACCCAATGGCTTAATGAGTTTACCCAACACCAAACTTCCAATCAAATAATTATTGTCGAGGTAGAAAAAGAGTTTATAGATTCATTCTATTATTACCTTAATGATAATCTGAGAATGGATTTTTTCCTAAATCCAGATGAGAAGGAAATTCAGTTTTACATTTCAGAAAGTAATGTGCCAGTTGTTATTAAGCGTTTGGTGACCAGGGCACCCATTCAAAAAATAAAAAACAAGAAGGACGTTGTAGACATAGCCACACTAGAAAAGATAATGGTTGACCTATTTGCAGATGAAAACCTCTTTCATTTTTACCAAGGTCCTGAAATGGTACATATCTATGAAAATATCATAGACAGGTACAGCATCAATTTTACCAAGATGTTCAGCTATGCAAAACGACGTAAAAAAGAACAGGAAATCAAACAATTTATAAGTAACCACATTCCAGATTTCTTAGAAGATATACCATATGATTGATAAAAAAAGTTTTACAAAGGAATGGCTGGATAACTTTCGTTCAAAAAAAGAACATAAGTCCATTAACGTTACTATTTTAGAAAAAATGGTTCACGCATTGTCCCTGTTGGAACATTTAAAATTAGCCGGACTTGATTTTGTGTTCAAAGGTGGTACATCACTTGTGCTCTTGCTAAATGAAGGTAATCGATTTTCAATCGATATCGATATTATTTCGAGTATCGAGCGTAAAGAATTAGAGGCAATATTAGATACGGTAATAGCCAATTCACATTTTACAAAACACGTATTGAACCAACGTAGAAGCTATAAAGAAGGTGTGCCAAAGGCACATTACACATTCGAGTTTCAGTCGGTGTATAACCCAAATGTGCCAGGAACTATTCTATTAGACATTCTTTTTGATAGTCCACACTACCCAGAACTTATCGAATCACTAATTGAAACACCTTGGCTCTCTGTTGATGGAATAGTAACAACGGTAATGACACCATCCATTAATGCCATATGTGGTGATAAGCTAACTGCATTTGCGCCAGAAACTATAGGTATTCCCTACTATAAACAAGACCAGCTGTTTGCAATGGAAATCTGTAAACAATTGTTTGACTTGTCAAAACTATTTGAAAGTATTACGGATATGGCCACAGTGAAAAAAAGTTTTTCTGCTTTCGCGAAAGCAGAACTATCTTATCGCAGTTCGGATGCTAATTTTAGTAAAAGGAATCTCAGTGATAAAGATGTGCTGTGGGATTCTATAAATACCTGTGCAATTATTGCACGACGAGAGCGCAATCTAACTACTGAAGCAAAAAAGAAATTTGCGGATTTAAGTTCCGGCATACGAAGTTTTGGCAGTGCATTTTTGATGACAGGAAATTTTAGAATTGAAGAAGCATTGTCAGCATCAGCCAGAGTCGCTTATTTGAATGCCATACTGCTACAAGAGGAATTAGTTGAAATAGAATATTATAAGAATCAGGATACCAGCAAACTGGCCATAAAACATCCAGATTGGGCATTTTTGAACAGATTAAAGCGACAACCGGATAAATCCATATTTTATTATTGGTATAAGACGGTAGAATTATTAGTAAATTAACGTGAATGGAATTTAAATATATCATAGAAATTTGTGTCGCTATCGATATTGCAATTTTGGGTATAGCATACCCTATTATCGTAGACAAAATATCCAATATTGGTTATAAGTTTTCATCAAACTATTTGGCCAATGCTTTTGAAAGTGAATTTCCACAGACCAAATTTCTTGGAATACTACCAGGAAGATCAAGAAGAATAACAGTTTTTGAGTGGGTTTTATTCCTTACAATCGGATCATTTATATTCCTAATATTAGACCTCGAACCTCTTTTTTGGAAGGATTACTGGTGTATGCAAAACTCAGCTAGAATCTTAGTATTGCTATCAACAATTGCATTGGTTGTGGTTTTTATTATTTGGTTAGATAAAGTATCACTCTATAATGGTAAGTCCACACGTTTGCTTACCTATATTATTTCCAAATACCGAAAGCTGGAGAAAGACGAAGATGACAAATTCTATTTCAAAATCATCAATGAACTGGCGATATTCGCTATCAGAACACAGGATAAGGGTTTGGAAGAAACATTAGTTACGTTCTACACAGAAGAATTTAACAATTACCGTGCAAACTTCATAAGGCCTAGAGAAGAAGAGAAACCTGATGGATTTGAAAACTTTAAAGTTGAGTTTAATCACGAATTTCATAATGGCATAAGGGAAATCATCAGGGAAGTTGCTAAGGGTAGAAATGAAGACTTGCAAAGTCTTGAATATTTTGTTGTAAGTGGTATATGGCTGATGGGGCAAGGCATATTTGAAACACCAATCTCTAACGAAACCTACAAGGAGCTTTGGCGAAATGTTGTACTCATATCAAACAATGCCAAATTTGTGGGGAACTATTGGGGTACGGCACATCAATATTTTAGTTTTGGATTACAACGCGTGTATGGCACTAACTACAACTTTGAAACCCACACATACGATAACCAGTCATTAATAGATAAAAGGGATAACGAAAGAAAACGTTTTTTTGAGTTCCACTTGGCATTAGGCGGTTTATTGATTTATCAGAAAAACTATGAGGCTATTAAAACGCTGTTTACATATACACAGCATCAGCCACCAAAATATGTTCTGTTACCTAATAATATGACAGAGATTTTTACTTGGTTTAGTAGTTTCAAGGATGAATTTGGTAGAGGATATTATCCTATTGATTTATCATATCCTTTCCCAGGATTGGATAATTTAGGGAACAGAAGGCGCGTTACTTTTTACATATGCCAATATTTAGCACTGCTCTTTTTAAGACAATTTAAATTAACCGAATATAATACCTACGATAACTTCACTGCGCAACCTACCTTACCTCAGACCGAAGTATTGGAATTATTACGTTGGCAAGAATCCATAAATTATTTCAGGTTCTGTTTGAAAAAAGTATTGAAAGATAAAAATCTCTTAAAGACAATATAATATGAAGAAGAAAGAGATAAAGAAACTAAAGGCGAAGTCATCAAAATTTATAGATGTTCTCGAAATATCCATTGAAAAAGCTATTGAAGATGCAAGATTAAATGCAGATATTGACTATGATAAAGAATGGGATTTTCTAGTCAATTCTAAAGAAGCCATTGTAAAAGCATTAGAAAATTTTGATAGTATCCAGAATTCTGCTGAAAATTTTGATGGGCAACCTACTATTTCCTTCGGTGTAAATGGTACAATGAATCTGTTTCAGAAATCTGCGTTTACATCCGGAGATATCCCGCATCTTAATGCGGACACTATATTATCCCAACAGATAGTGTACCAGAACATTAATTATTACATTCCAAACGCATTTCTATCAGCTAGAAAAAAAAGGTATCTTCTTCGTAAAGATGACTTGGTAAAAGGAATTGAAAGATTAGGTTTTGATGCAGAAAGAGATGTGATTATAGCAATGAATCTAAATATCTATGGGATAGATGATTTTAATAAAATTGAGGATAAAATTATTAGTATTCCATCTACAGGCCTTAAAAATGTACTGTTCGTTTTACCAAAAGCTGATTTGCCTATTCTAAAACATAAGGACCTTGATGTTGATGAACAAAAAGAACACCAACTAGGGATATTAGATGAAGATAGAAAAATTTACGGCTCTTTAATCGACTTAACACAAGATGGTAATTCTAAACATAGGGACAAATGGAAAAATTCCAACATAGATTTTGCTACCGATTTAAAAGTACAACTCACCATTGCTTTTATTACGGAAGTTGTTTGGAAAGCCAATGCTAATGTTGTTCAAATCAATATTGAAAACTCATTAAAGGAACAGGGAATCGTAAACGAACTATCAGATGTAGAAGAACTGATACCTAAAAGAGAAGATAAAAATTAAGATTAGAAATCCATACCAATGAATGTAACTGGAAAAGGAGGATTTAGTATTGTTAACCACTCAGCACATTTCCCTTTATTTAGTTCCTTCCTGCCGAAAAGGCAGGAAACACTTCATTCCGAGAAAAGAGCTTCACTACAAATATCTTGGACACAATCCCCAATTTTAGCTTTCCACTCCGCTGACCCTTCCCGATACGCTGGGAAGGAACATTACATTACTTAGCCAAAATTGTGAATTAAGTCCGCCTTTCATCGGAAAGCCATCACTTCGGTTTTCTTAACAGAATTTACGGTAAGTCCTTCTTGAGTGCTTCCTCGAAAATTCTTAAAAACCAAATTGCTGTCTTACACATTTTAAGGGGTTTATAATGGATAAAGCCTTTATTGTTTTTCGGGTCGTCGAAAAACAGGCACGACATAACCAATTCTAGTTTAATCACAGCTACTTGTTTCGCTTAACTGTCGGTACGCTCAAACGCAACTGCGTTTAAAAGAACTGCTAATGCCCTTATGGAACTTGTCAAGACTATACGAGTTTTAGTGAAAAATAAGGCTTCTACTTCCTTGAAATTCCAAGGAATTTACTACGTCGCAAACACACCTGATTTTACACTAAAAGTCTTGACAAAACCCACTCTATCCATTGTGCGGTGCACGAAAGAAAAGAACAAACACCCCTTAAAATTTAATCACAGTTGAATTGAAAAGGGAATTATTAATCTTTAAATCTTTTATTATGAGTACTATTAAAAATCACGTACAGTTAATTGGAAACGTTGGACAAGAACCAACCATTACGAACCTTGAAAACGGAAAGAAAGTAGCCCGTTTTTCACTCGCCACAAATGAGTATTACAAAGACAGCAAAGGCGAAAAGCAGACAGATACGAATTGGCATACAATTGTAGCTTGGGGCAAGACTGCTGAAATTGTAGAGAAGTACGTGGAAAAAGGAAAAGAAGTTGGAATATCAGGAAAACTAAAATCCCGAAGCTACACAACTGATGATAACGAACAACGCTATGTTACGGAAGTTGTAGCTGATGAAATCCTATTACTTGGAAGCAAGGGAGATAAGTAAACCTAAAATGAAAGAGGGCGTAACCGTCGAAAGATCCGCCCTCTTTTTTTCATTCACACTTTAATTAAATGCACAATGAAAGCACAAGTTAACGAAATAAAAATAAGTTATAAAGGCGGTCTAAAATCCAAAGATTGGATTCAGGTTTCGTCTTCTGCACAAGCTGCGGAAGTCCTTTTTCAAAATTGGGATAAACGTACAATGGAATTACAAGAGACGTTTAAAATTGTACTCTTAAATAACAGTAATAAAGTGAAAGGTATTTGCCAAATTTCACAAGGTGGAATTGTAGGAACTTTAGTGGATATGCGCATACTATTTGCAACTGTATTAAAATCACTTTCGGTAGGTTTGATATTAGCACATAATCATCCAAGCGGTAAATTGGAACCGAGTAGAGCAGATATAGAATTGACTAACAAAATCAAGAAAGCTGCATCTGTTTTTGATATTCGATTGTTAGACCATTTGATTTTTGCGCCCAATGGCGATTACTATAGTTTTTCAGATAACGGAATTTTATAAAGAAAAAGACTATGGTATATCTCAATTTTACGGACTTGAGCGAAGAGGCTCAAAACCGACTTTTAGAAATTTCTAAAAAAGATGTGGAACGAAAATTTGGGGATGCTATCCGCAAATACGTAAAGGAAAATTATACCTGTTTTGAAACAATGATTGAGGAAGAAGCGATACGTAATTTATATACCTATAAATATGTGTTCAATATATAATTTAGTTAATTTTTAAATCCAACACCTCTGATTTTTCAGAGGTGTTTTTGTATGTAATTCAAATCGGATTCAAGAAAAAAAAATGTATCTTTACATTGCTGAAATTCAGCACGCAAACTAAAGTAAGGTTATCCAATTTTGACTTTCGCCGATACCCTTACACATCGAAAAATAACATATCGGAAAATCATTTTCCTTAAAAAAGGCAATCGGCTTTTTAGCCGGATTGTATGGATTTTTGTCCCGCGAGCGGGACGAAAAGG
This sequence comes from Tenacibaculum sp. Mcav3-52, assembly GCF_022347665.1. Taxonomy (NCBI): domain Bacteria; kingdom Pseudomonadati; phylum Bacteroidota; class Flavobacteriia; order Flavobacteriales; family Flavobacteriaceae; genus Tenacibaculum; species Tenacibaculum sp. Mcav3-52. The sequence goes on from NZ_JAKRGE010000001.1 coordinate 1,018,606, forward strand.
AATAGCAAGAGGGTAACACGCTTCGCGATGTTTCAGATTCCTTTCTGCTTTTAACAAACTGTAAATCAGTTAATTAAGTTTGTTATGGTTTCCTAACAATCAAAGATTTGCGACAAACGGGCTGAGAACGTCCATTTTTAGGGGAGATTTTGCGACAAATCGGCAAAATATGGACTCATTTACTGGAATTAGATTCAAAAAAGAAACTGCAAAACGTTTCCAAACTTTCTCACGCACTTACTTCAAATCGCACACCGAGGCAATGGCCACGATGCTCGATTTTTTCTTCTATAACGAAATTTCGCCAAAGGAAAAGTTAGGCCCGACAGGGCGAACTATAGAGGCCAAACTTTTAAAAAGAATTAATGCTATTATCGCCATAATGAGGGATGTTGAAAAGACGCAAACCAAACCAACTGTAGCTATGATTCAATCCCTTTTTGAAACGGAAGAGTCAATCAAGAAACCGCTTATTATAGAAAAGAAGTATGCAGAAGAAAAGAAAGAAGTACGCTTTTGTGAAAAGCAAAGTTCAAGTAATCAACTCTAATTTTTTGAGCTATGTACATAACAATAACACCTCAAAAACTGGGTAACAATTATTCACAAAGTTCAGCTGATTTTGTCGAGTATTTAGAGAAGGAAAATGAAGGTTTGGAACAGCAGGATATGGAACATTTTTTCAATCAGTATGGCGATGAAATTTCGGCTGAAGAAGTAGTCAAAGAAATTGACGGAAACACAGCAAAATTAAAAAAGACAGAACCCAAGTTTTATTCGATTACGGTCAGTCCTTCAAAATACGAATTGAGAAAATTACAGAACAATAGCCAAGATTTAAAACGATACACCAGAGAACTGATGAAGGATTATGTTACCAGCTTCAATCGGGAAATCAATGGACGGCCGATTACAATAAACGATATAAAATACTTCGCTAAAATTGAACATCAACGAACCTTTAAAGGAACGGACAAGCAGATAAGAGAGAACCAGCCTTTTGCTACCAAAATATTGCAACTCAAAACGGAAATCCGAAATATAGAGGAAGGACGAGCTGAAGGGAATATTAAAAAGATGAGAACCAAAATTGCCAGATTGGAAAGTCAGGCACCACATCGGCAAAATGGAAAACGTATAGTTCAGGGAATGGTAAAAGACGGGAACCAAAGCCACATTCATATCATCGTGAGTAGAAAGGATGCTTCCAATTCGGTCAGCCTTTCTCCAGGGAGTAAGCACAAAGCTTCTGAAGTTGAAATGCACGGTAAGAATGTCAAGCGTGGTTTTGACAGGGATAAATTCTTTGAGAACGCAGAAAAAACATTTGACAAGACTTTTGGCTATAAGCGCAACTTCGCTGAGACGTACAAGGCACGGAAGGATTTTGTGAAAAATCCCAAGCTCTACTTTGCTGCCTTGATGAAATTACCTGCTAATGAAAAAGCATTGGCTTTTAAAATGATGAATAGAACCGGATTGCCCTTACCACCTAACATCCCTTTAAGCCAAGCACAAATTGCACTTCGGGTTTTCAAGCGCCTAAGACACGGTGCAGAAGTAGCCATAAAATCAAGTTCCATCGGAATCTAATTGGAATGCAGATAGATAATCTCATAACAACATTTTCAATTATTGGTTTTGCCAGTACTGTTTTTTATGCGATATTTCGGATAAGCAAGTATGCGTTTCTTTTGAATATAGCAATGCTTTTATTTCTCTTATTTTATATTTCTGAAGGGAATCAATTAGTATTGGTATTGTTGTATTTGGTGTGTCCGCTAATGCTAATTAATACAGGAATGTATGTTTTTCTGCATAAATCTGAAGACAAACAAAATGGAAATACTAAATACCAAGTCAGTTTTTCTACTAATAAAGGAAACTTCAAACTGGATAATATTAAACGTGGCGCATCCGTCATCGGATCCGCCGGAAGCGGAAAAACTGAAAGTGTCGTATATGGATTTCTAAAGCATTTCCGTAAAGAGAATTTTTGTGGAATTATTCACGACTACAAGGATTTTGAACTTACTGAAATGGCATACCCATTGTTTAAGGATAGTGATATTCCGTTTAAGGTCATTTCCTTCGATAAAATTATCCATCGGGTAAATCCTATTGCACCTCGCTATATAGAGAACGAGGAAAGTGTAAACGAGGTGTCAAGGGTATTGATTGAAAATCTTTTGGAGCAACGAGAATCTGGAACAACAGGTACTACAAAATTTTTTAACGACGCGGCCGAAGGATTGATAGGTGGTTTGATTTGGAAATTGAAAACCGACTATCCCAAATACTGCACGCTACCACATTTGATAGCAATTTATCAGTTATTGGACACGGACAGCCTTATTCAGTTTTTGGAAACCAATACTACATCGAGAGCAATGGCAGATGCTTTTATAAGTGGCAAGGATTCTGACAGGCAAACTGCTGGTGTCAAAAGTACCTTGGCCAATGCACTAAAGCGCATTAGTACACAACGTATATTTATGGCTCTCTCTGCAGATGAAGTGCCTTTGAATATCAATAGCGAAGATAATCCTGCCATCATTTCCGTAGTGAACAATCCAAAATATGAGACATCATATTCGCCCGTAATTGCAACCATTGTTCACACTATTACAAAACAAATGAGTGTGCGTAATTCCAGACCTTCGTTTTTGTTGATGGAAGAAGCACCGACTATACGCCTTTTGAATATGCACCGTATTCCAGCGACCTTACGGAGCTATGATATCGCCACTATTTATGTAATGCAGGACAAAATCCAAAACGATATGATGTATGGCGACAAGGCAAGTAAGGCGATTTTAAGCAATTTGTCCTATCAGTTTTTTGGAAAGGTAAACGACCCGGATACTGCAAAATACTATGAACGCTTTTTTGAAATTATTAAAAACCCGACGAAAAGTATTAGTCGTGGGCATAATCTCGATTTTGATACACGTATTACGACTGGAGAAAAGGAAATTCCAAAGATAAGATCTGACGTTTTTTTCAGATTAAAACAAGGTGAGTTTATTACTTATGCTGATGGCAACGATAAGAAAGTTCAGTTTAAATTGGCTAACATTAAACGAGAGTTGCCAAAGGAATCGAAGCAATTTTCTCAGGCTGATTTAGCGGCGAAATTTGAGAGGGTTTATGAGGAAGTTAGGTCGATTTTTAAGTAGCTTTTTTATTAGTTTAATTAAAATATCATGGTCAGAATATGAGTGATGAATCTATACATAAAACGAGTAATTGCTTTATCCAATTTTTTGGAATATTTCCAAATAATAGTAAAACTTCAATTATCAAAATCACAAAATCATTTGTACCTTTGGAATTAATTTAGCTTATAACTAACTATCAAGTATTTTGGACAACTTTCGATATGATTAATTTTAATTTAATAGAAAATTTAGGTTTGGATAAAGCCGTATCTGTCACTTCGGATCCTATTCAAGTTTCTGATAGTCAAATGGTTGTAATTAATCAAGTCAAAGACTTCGGTATTGATGAAATTTACTTCAGTACTGATGAAAATAACAATAGTTTCCCCGCGGTTTTTTTAAAAAAGGTTGAAAGATTTGATGACCATGCGCTTCATCAGGTTGCGAAGGCGCAAAAAAAAATATGGAACTTCAAAAAGGTAATTTTTCTATACGTTTATTCGGAAACTGAAATCCGTATCTACAACTGTGCAGAAAAACCTCTCATAATCAAATCAGACGATTTTGACTATAAAAAGGAGCTTAAAACACTCGAAATTGAGTCTTACAAGTTCAAGGACAAAACCAAAATCAAACAGCTTCAAAACCTTTTTTCAACCATTGCCATTGATACAGGTATTATATGGACATTGGCGGAAGCCTATGAAATAAGAAAGAAGATAAGTCTTCAAAGAAGGGTTGATAAATACCTTGTAGAGAGCCTTACCTATACCGCCAAGCAATTGCAGGAAGAAGGGCTAGAAATTGACTTTATTCATAAAATAATAATGCGCTCTCTATTTCTTTTGTATTTGGAAGACAGAGGTGCAACGGATGAAAAATTTTATTCTGAAATAAAAAAAGGAGCTAAGTCTTATTTTGACATTCTAGACGATACTGATAAAACATATTCTCTTTTTCAAAAATTAGAAGAATACTTTAACGGTAATGTTTTTACAGTTGATAGTAATGAATCTATTTCCAAAGAGCATTTGCTGATTATCAAAAAGTGTTTTATAAATGGTAATGATAATTCCATTCAGCAAAATCTATTTGAAGATTTACGCCTATTCGATTTCAGTATTATTCAAATAGAATTATTGAGTGAAATCTACGAGAATTTCTTAGCTGAAATAAACCCTGCCTTAAAGCAAGATACAGGCACATTTTACACACCGCCCTCTCTGGTTGAACTTATATTGAATGAGAAATTACCAATATCTAGGTCGGAAAAAGAATTTAATGTTAAGGTATTAGACCCAACGTGTGGTTCGGGTATTTTTTTGGTTGAAAGTTTTAAACGGTTGGTCAAGCGACACGAAAATGCCAATGGAGAAAAACTTACGGACTTTAATGAATTGAAAAAACTACTTACGGATAATATCTTTGGTATAGAGATACATCCTCAGTCCATCAAAGTAACAGCTTTTAGCCTTTATCTGGCTTTGGTGGATAACTTAAATCCCAAAACAATTTGGCAAAATAAGGATTATCGCTTACCATATTTGATAAATGACCCTACTGATGATACCCTGTTTGAGCAAGGTAACAATCTGTTTCGAAGTGATACTATTCGGCAAAATCCGGAAGTAGAACAAATAGACTTTGATTTGGTGGTTGGAAATCCGCCTTTTGGTACTAAGAACCTATCCCAATCTATTCGAGATTATAGCGATAAATTTGGCTTCGCTAAAGAAATGGTTCTTCCATTTTTACACAAGGCGACAACCTTTTCTGAAAACGGGGAAATAGCATTGATTTTCAATACCAAAATCCTTACCAATACCAAGATAACATATCAAAATTTTAGGAAGTGGCTTTTCAACGAGTGCTATGTTGAGAAGATATATAACTTTTCTATATTGAGGAATGCACCAAAAGACTTTGGAGGTCAATTATTTGGTTCGGCTACAGGACCAATAAGTATTGCATTTTACAGAAAAAATGAACCAAAGAAAAAATCTAATACAATTGTCTATTATGCCCCTAAGACATACATTAAATCCAATGTGATAGAAGGTGTTAGCATTGATGGTACAGATTTGAAATATCTTCCTCGTGAAGAATGCAAAAAACCGACTTCAAAAATTTGGAAAATTGCAATGTGGGGTGGAATAGGAGATATTAATTTAATACAAAAACTCAATACTTCAGACAGTCTTGAACAGTTTATTTCGGATGAAAAAATTTACAGAGGCTCTGGGTTACAATTTTTGAATAATTCTACTAAGAATCCAAAAGTAGACAACGAAATTCCAAACAGATATATTGCCCCTTCAAATATTAGACGTTACGTTTCACATTCATTTTCAGATTTGAATTCTGGACTTACTCAGAGATCAAAGGAAATATATGCTAAATATTACGATGTACAAGTTGAGGACTTACCCACGATTAACGTGTTTAGGCGTGTGGGTGCAAAGAAAACTTATTTTGCGCCACATATTTTAATAAAGGAAGGTCTTTCTAATTGGAAAATTTGTGCTTCATACGAAGATGAAGCCTGTTCGTTTAACAGTAAAGTTTTAGGACTTAGTCACTCAGACTCAAAAGTACTCAAAGGATTAACTTGTTTTATAAACTCAAAACTTGCCTATTATTATCTTTTTTTATGTTCTGCATCTATTGGAATCGAGAGAGAAGAAATCAAACCAAATGAAGTTTATAGACTACCATTTTCTTTGACTAAAAAAAACTTATATCATCTTGCTAACATTTATGATAAGATGATAATTGAGGGATCTAAAATTTTCAACACTAACTCAAAAAAGTTTGAAAGGGAAATTGATAGGTATATCTCTAAATGCTTTGATTTTTCAATCGATGAAAGTTTAATTGTAGACAATTTTGTAGAATTCACAATTCCATTATTAATCAAGAAGCATCAATATGTCCTCGGTCCAACCAACAAAAATGAAATTCGAGATTATGCTAGAAAAATTTCAAAGTATTTAAACGACTTCGTGCAAAGCCAAAATCTATATGCTAACTGTACTGTTTATGAAAATATAAATCATTTTTCACCTTTAATGATAATCAAAATTATGTTTGGAGATTCTGAAAAGGAAGTTTCAATATCTACTGTAGATTTACAAGACATTTTGCGGGATTTGGATAAAGAACTATGGCAAAAGAAAGCAACTAATATCTATTTCAGAAAAAAATTAAACTATAAGACAGGTAACGAGATTTTTATTGTTCGTCCCAATCAGAAACGATTCTGGACTCAATCGATGGCGATTGAGGATGCTTCAGAATTAATACTGGAAATCCTTAATGAAGTATAATAAATGGGATTAAACAAAGTAATAGTTGCCAACTTCAAAAGAGGCTTTGAAGAAAAATGCTTTCAGCTGATAACAGAATCTTATGTTTCAGCTATGGAAACCAAGTTCATCAAACTGAACTGGGATGAAAATGACATTACTTCAGAATTACACGAACACATTAAGGAAAATCCGCTAAGATTAAAGTGGAGCATCGTTACGAATGTTGAGCAGCATTTACCGAAAGATGATATAGGTAAGGAAAAGGGGTTTGCAGCAAAACTGCCTAGAATAGACCTTAGATTGGTAACTATAAATTCATCCTTAGAATATGAATACTATATGGAGGCCAAAAACCTTAAAGAGAAAGATTCTGGCTTAAAACGACGTTATATTGATACTGGAATTAACAGTTTTGTTTCCAAGAAATATGAAAACGGATGCCTACTTGGGTATGTTCTTGAAGGAGATTTAAACAATACCGTGGATGGAGTTAATACACTTTTAAAGAAAGACAGCAGGCAGTCTGAATTTTTGAAACCTAAAACCAATTATTTACACGATAAGTATTACGAATCGGAACACGTTGATGATTTGGTGATAAGGCATTTTATGTTCGATTTTACCATTTTAAATAGTGTTTAAAAAGAGCCTTTTTCCCTAGGCCCTTTATTAATCACTTTCCACTGGCCATCTTCTTTAACCAATTTAAAAATACCAGGTTTAGGGTCATAGGCTGTGAAATATTTTATCTAGGTTATTTCACCAACCATAGCTTCATCAATAATCTTGAAGTCGGATTTTAAATTTTTATCCTGAACGAACATTTCTTGAATGCTGGAAAGATTCGCATAGCCCTCTGCAATAGTATGCTTTTTTAGAGAAACTTTATCACCGTAATAAAAACTTTCGGCAACAACTTTAGCAGTTTCAGTAGGAGACATATCTTTATTTCCTCAACAGGAGATGAAGAGCGACACAAGTAGACAAATGACTAAATTTTTCATAATACTATTAATTTGGGTTATTGATATATCTATGTGAAATTTTAAGTTCAATATTGCGCTCGCCGCCTTTCTCGTTCAATTCCAAAATTACCCTGCGCTCATTTGATAATGAGAATTTAGGCATCACGTAAACCAATCGTACCATTTTGCCTTCCACGATTTTTGAAAGCAAGAGATGTTTGTAAATAGGTTCTTGGTACAAACGCTGTAATGATTTTCTTTTTCCCTTTTGTCGCGTTTCGATTGAGAGGTTTAAAAAATTCAAATCGTAATCCATTGAAGAATTATTCTCAATCCGCATAACAAAGTAGAGCTCTTCTTTATCAAAAACAATATTTTCAATAGTCAAGACAATGCCTTGAGTACGCTTCTTAATTCGACCAACACGCTGGTTACTATTAAGAAGATAGGAGCAGAATTTTTGATAGTAATAAGTTCTGTTATCTATATTTTCTTCTGTAGAAACAACCTGAATCGAATCAGGTATTATTGGCTTTTCATTCCCAATACTACTCGATAATGGGATAAAATAATTGAGCTTTGACAGTTGCTTTTTATAACTAACAATATACGAAAAAATTGAACCATTTTTACTGACTACCAGAAGATTACTGTTTTTACCAGGCTTTGCCTGAAGTAGTCCAAAATATTGTTCCTTTTCACGATTATAAGTAAATACAAAATTATCCGAACCGGTTATGCCTTGGCGTATGGGTTCGGGGAAAAACAGGGCAACGTTTTTGGTGTCGTTTGCATAAATGGTATCGAGAACTAAATTTGTTTGCGATTTAGTCTGTGCCAAGCACAAGAGAGGTGTAAAAGCAGAATTGACAAGAGCTAAAATGATGATATATTTTTTCATAAGTGTGGTTTTTAAATGCCCATTAGGGACTTCATAATTTTGGTTTTAGAATTAATTTGTAATTATTGAGCACAGTTACCTTCACACTTCGGTTACTACGTCTGAAAACCTGTGTAATTCCACTTACTTGAGGAACAGTAGGAATATTGATGTCGCCAATAACATCATCTAAAACTTCCGTGGTAGCCTCTGCCCGAAAATTGTTTTGTACATAAATGCCCTCACTGCCATCCAATAAATCAAATGCCTTGAGTTTAGTAGGATGATGATTTATGTTCTCAATTTCGATTAAGGCACGATTTGGTTGAAAACTGATAAACCCAAAAACGGGTGTATTCTTTGGTATAAGCTTACCATTGATAGTTGCTGATTTGGTAAGCCGCATTCGTAATCGGGTATTCGCTTTGACAACCTGGTCGCCATCAACCACTACATAAATCGTTTCATCTGTGTTGCCAATTACCGAAACTTCATTGGGTTTAGGCGAAGCGGCAAAGAACAGTTGATGTTCCAGCCCCAATTCCTTAGCCAGAATTTTTTGTTCACGCTTTAGTTCAGCTGAGTCGATTCGTGGCGTGTGCTCTTGTACGACTTTTTTTTGTCCTAAGTTTCGATACTTCTTTTTAGAATATTGAATCCTACTAGCATTGTATATACTATCCACGATACGTTCTTTTTCGAGTTCGGGTAAATCAGGATTGTAAAGACCTGTGGAGTCTAAAAGTTTTTCATCATATATGCTAGGTGCGTTATTCTCGCGCACTTCCTTTAAATCATTGATGGCATCCAATTTTGAGTCATATTCTTTTTGGTTTTCGTCCAAGTCAGGTACTAAGACCTGTTTAAGATTCTCATTTTCAATATCGTCATCGCCCATAACCATCATAGAGTAGGAAATGAGGAATATGAAAATTACAGCTAATACAGATGCAAAGACGATTTTGTTCTTATTTATCTTCATAATTATAGTTTTTAAGTGCTTATTATCGACTCAACTTTCGTTGTTTATTTTCTTTAAGGTGTTCTCGAAATAGTCCGTAATTAACAAACCGTGTGGATTGTTTGGAAAGTTTCTGTCAACTAGAATTAAGTTTCCGCTAGAAACCAATTCGTAGGTGTCAATTATTGAACCTCTATTGATTTCAAAAATGGTAACAGTCCTAAAGACATACATTCCGTTTTGTTCTTCGATTTGTGAATCTATGCTCAGTACTTTTTGAACTAATGAATATTGCAGTAATCGGTTGTAGACACCATCAGCTTTTTTCTGGCGATAGAGGTTATCCACAGAACTGTTACCTAGCCACAGAGCTTTTTCAAGATTCCGTTCGTAGTTGCTGGCATCGATATTATAGAAATAGTTGTGGAACAGGTCTAAATGGGCTAAGGCCTCGACCTTGAAATTTTCTTTTTGCGTGACGAGCTTGAGCGGAATAATACTACCATCAGTATTTATGGCAAAGGCACTATTAAGTGCTTCCCTATTCGTTTTAAAAGCCATCCAAAGCGAAAAAGTGCTAGATAGCATTGCAAAAATGACAACTGTCAACACGATAAATCTGTTCAACTTTAAAACTGCATAGATGTTTTTGTAATGTGTTTTCATTTTCGTTGGATTTAACTGGTAAATAATCTGAGGGTAAATGATGTGGCGCGCTTATATAATTTAAACTTTAGAAACACAATGAATCCAACCGAGCCAAGCTGAACCACAGGTGCAAAAAAGCCCTGGCCAATATCTGTTCCAAACAGGTTAGTCCAGAAATTCGTATTGATTTCATTATAGAGCGCATTTACAAATATGTTGACAAGGAAGAAGGCCGGCACCAACATATAGACCGCAGCGTACAATTTGAAAAATGTGTATGCAAGTGAACGGAACTTTTCAAAAACAGCAAGGCTTATGATCAATGGAAAAAAGGCCTGCATGATACCCAATAGGAAAAAACGTTCAGCGAGAAATAAGGGATATATGAACAGGTCCAAAATCCATAGTATAATGCCAATAATAAAAGCTAGTATTTTGAATCCATAAAGAGGTGTAACCAACGCTTCATACAATAACGTCATAGCATTTTTAGCAGCATCGATTAGGTTAACGTCTTCTTCTATTGGTATATCTTGCATTTGTAGAGGAAGTAATGCAGGTGCCGTACCACGATATTGCGCTTCAATAGAAACCAATATGCCATCAAAGAAACCCAATACCTGAGTAGAAAAGATAACCAGGAGAACTATGGCAAAATTCTTAGCCAGTTCCCCTGGACTCAACCCCCAAGTGTAACCGTCCTTATCCGCAATAACTTCGTTATATTTTTTAAGGATATTGACTAGAAAGAACAATACAGCTAGCGTTTTCATTCCTGCAATGGTGTATTGCGAGAAGCTACTATTCTGTATCGTTTGAAAAACGGTGTCGATATATTCCAATCCGATTGACATTTCTTTTAATACTTAGTTTCTCGGTTATTGATCTTATCCTGCATTTTTCTAAATGAAATAATATCACGATAGCGTTTCGTCTTTGTTATGATATTTGAAACCATTTCCTTTGACTCCTGTTCTTTCTCTTTCAACACTTCAGCACGTTCAGCATCAGACATCTTTAGATTATCACTAGATAAGATTTCACCCATAAAATCAACCGTATCCAAAGAATTTTGCACTATGGCATCGAATGATTCTGCGACCCGTGTAACTTCCTCGGGTTTTATGTATGGCGAGTTTAAGATGTCCTGTAAATCGTTTTGCATTATATTGATAAGACGTTGATTGTTTTGTGCAATTTCCTCAACTGCTTGTAACTGTTGAACAACGCTAGATACTTTTTCTATAGCGTCTTTAGCATCTTTTAGGAATTTTACAGACTTAATCATTTCGGCTGTCTGCTTTCCTGACTCTATAAGTTGTTTTACCAAGCTTACAAAGTTGGTATTGTCATAAACTGGCATTCCTTGGGCGTTAGTAGTATTGGGTAATAGAAGGGCAACTGTTAAGAATAGCCCGAATAAGATTGTTTTGATTTTTGTTTTACTCATTAAAGAGTATTTGTTTTGGTATTTGTGAATCTTCGATTTCATAATATTATGTTTTAGATGTGAATTCTTTTATAGCTAATTCCATATCATTGGTCTTTTCATAAATGGTCATTATGGACTCATTTTCCTGTCCATCAGTTAAATAAGCTGCATACACTTCTTTAGGAACTTCAAGCCTAAAAATGTTGCTTTCCTTGCCTATTTTGATGAACATTTCCGTGTATTTCCGTGGTCCGGATAGGTTATTTTTGATGGACTTTAATTGGTTCAGGTCGTGACTTGATAGATTGAGCCTCTTGACCAATTCGTCATAACCTTTTTCGTTGTTTAGGCTATAGATGACTTGTGTGTTTTCAAGAATACTAGCTGATGTTGAATTGTTGGGAAGCTGATTAATGGACTGAAGGATAATACCAATAGCACCATTCTGTTTACGGATGGCTTGATAGTAGAATTCCACACTTTCCAGTACGTTATCAAACTTCAGTTGTTTTGCAAATTCATCGAACAAGATGATGCCCTTTTCAGCCCTGTTTTTCCAAATAGTTCTTTGGATGGCAGACTTGATGAGTTTGAGCATTACAGACAGGATTTCCTTGTTGTTCTTAACTTCATCTAGTTCAAAAATAATCAATCGCTTATCTTCAATTTTATAAGTCAGGTCTTCGCTAACTTCAAAAAGGAAACTATATAGACCATCGCCGACATATTCAGACATTACGTGCAAAAAGCTGGTAATATTGAAATAGTCTGGATGGATTTTTAAGGTGTTCAGAAGGTCTTTCTGATTCCTCTCTATAAAATTGTAGAAACCATCCAGTGAATGATTTTCTAAAGTATTGTTGTAATAGTGGCGTAATATCTTTTTTACCGAAACCGATTGTGCCTTTGTTACTTTTAAATCTAATGCGAACAGTTCAAACAGAAAGACTGATAAATCTTCCAGTCGTTCAGGTGTCAAGTCATTCGTATCACTTATATAAAAAGGATTGATTCCGAGATTTTTACCACTTTCATAACGAAGCACGGTATATTTCTCAGGATAGAGTTTGGCAAATTTTGTGTAGGATCCGCCGAGGTCAATTATGACCAGACGGACGTTACTTTCAAAATATTGCCTTAGTATATTGTTTGCCAAGAATGATTTACCCTCACCCGTTGGGGCGAAAATGGCAAAGTTGCGTGCCTTGATACGCTTCTTACGCTCGTCCCATACATCCTTTAAAACGGGGATATTATGTTCACGGTCGTTAAAGATGATTCCGGTTTTATCAGTCTTATAATTGGTATTGTTGATGAACAGGCATAAGGCGTGCTTTAAATCGCTAACATATAAATCGTTGTTTGAAAAGTTTGAAGAGAAACAGCAGTAACTATTCAATATATAATTTTTGCGTTCCTCGCCTCGCGGATAGTATGGAATGATATCCAACTCTTTGAACTCAGTCTTTATTTTAGAAGTAATTCTATCTAGCTCTCTGGCTTCCCGAGCCCAATACACAATATTTAAATGGCCACGAATAACGCGTGCATTGTCATCGGCATTGATTTGGTCAAGAATGTGCTGAATTTTTCCAAGTACGACTTTGTTTTGTGAGCCGAAGTTGGAACTCTTGTTCAGTTCTTCGACTTTCTTATCCAACAGTTTACGCCATTTCTGTTTGTCATCCAAATAGAGGATTTGATTGACAATATGGTTTTCATTAAGCGTAAGCCCTAAACCATCAATAAACCCTTGATGAAATACAAAATCGTCAGAAGTGAATTTCTCATTGGTCTTGCTACTCTGTACACTTTCGCCAAAGCACAGTTCGCTATTGATGGCCAGGGCATCAAAATAGTTTTCACCGATATTGACGCTTTTTTTATCTAATATGATATCAGTATCAAACCCCTCATTGAAACCATTGAAGTAGTCATTTGTAAGTTTTTGTATGTCGCCAGCATTATGGGGAACAAAAGTCATTTTCCGACTATTGTTTATGAAAGAAACCGAATCACCGACAGAACCTATGAAGCTCTTAACATTGTCATCTAATTGTTGAACAGTCCCTTTGGAAACTTTTCGGAAAGGGTTGACATATTTTGGATTGTTCAGGGCTTTATTCTTAGTGAGTGTAAAGAACAGAAAGCAACGATGTTCCATATAACTACGCCCTTTGAAATGGTCGTGTGTCGCTTTTTCTAAAAACGTCGTATTCGGAAGTGCTTCTGAAGTATAAATTTTTTTTAGGTATATATCCTGTTTATGAACCACTGTGCCTATTGGAAGCGATTTCAATGCTTGAAACCAGGCACCGTGTATATCCTCAAAGTCTTTTTCTGATAAGGAATAGATTTCTGGTAATGTTCCTTCATAGCATAGGACAACATTACCGTTATTGGCAAATATGATATTGTCCTGAATATCCGTAATAGGTTGATATGCCGAAAGGTTAATCTTGTTCATAATCAAAGCCAGAGTTTCTTTTGTTACTAATTATTCTTGGGAAGGCTTTAGCTATCTGAAATAGTTGTGAGTTATGGGTTATTCTGGTCAGGGCTACGTACAAGGCAGCGTTAAAAACCAATACGCCAATTATTATCCCAAAACTGAAAGAGAAGATGATAATAAGTAGCGATGCCAAAATAGAAGCCATCATTAGAGCAAAGAGAGAAACAGGCAGGCCAAAAATGACCGCCCCTTTCCTAATGTTTTTATAGATCTCGTAGCGCTTCATTTACACTACAATTCCTATTAGGTATGTGAAGATGCCGACAACGGCTCCAGCAATCAAAACAAAGACGAGTACTCTAGTAATTCCTTTTTTAAGGTCTGCATTTTCACCAAAGAAATGACCTGCATTGAACAAGAAGCCAACTAAGAAAATGACACCAAGTAGAATTGGGAAAATAGCTCTTATGGTATCGCCCACATCGTTAACGGAATCTTCAATTCCACCAATTTGAGCAAAAAGTGATGTTGAGAGCAACGATAAAAAAGTTGCTAAGTAGATTGATTTTTTCATAATAAAACTGTTTAGATTTTTTATTCATTTTCTCTTTCTGAAATTTACATATATTTGCTTGTAAATATCTAAAAATCAAATATTTGTGAATAAAATATTATTTGAAATCAATTGAATTCAATTACCATTATTTGGCATCAAATTCTATGGGTTTTTTAAGGAAAGTTGTTGATAACCCAAAAATTAAAAATGAAAAAAGTCCTCAAAAACGTCAGTTTTGTCTTTTTACTTCTAAAAATGTGCATCGTTTTTGGACAAGTAAGAGGTACTCAAAAACGAATTGTAATTGACGTTGGACACGGAGGAAAAGATTCGGGTGCAATAGGAATAAATAAAATCCAAGAAAAGGACGTCGTATTGAATATCGCAAATGCTATTTTGGAGCTAAATAATGGGTTAAAAAACCCTCATGACATTTATTTAACCAGGTATAGTGATACGCTTATTTCGTTATCAGATAGAACAAGGCTGGCCAAAGCTCTTAAAGCAGATTTATTTGTTTCTCTGCATTGCAACCATTCGGATAATGTAAATGCGAGAGGAGTAGAAGTTTATGCTTCGCACCAACAAAATAGTAATTTAAAGGAATCTATTTATATAGGTTATAAAATCGAAAAAGCCCTTTGTAAAGAAATTGGATATAAGAGTAGAGGTGTGAAGTTTTCCAATTTTCAAGTACTTCGGGAAACGACAGGCCTTTGTGCTTCAGTCCTTTTGGAATTGGGATTTTTGAGCAATAGCGATGAAGGACGTTATATTTCAGATTCTAAAAGCATCCAATTAATTGCCAAAACTATTTTGAAATCTATGCAAAACTAATATTATTATGAAAGACCTATTTTTAGAAATAACCAAGAGTCTAAAAGCAATTGTAATCCAATTTATTTCAGAAGTGATTTTAATATATAAATCATTAAGAAGCTAGATTACTTTCGTTTATCTCCTGCATTTTTATCAAAGGCAATCAAATTGAACAGTTCTCGCATTCTACTTCGAACACGGTTTCCATACCGTTCTTCCAATTCCTCTGCATTAAGGTTGGTAGTTGCGTGGGTTTTAATTTTATGTTTGGTATCTAAGTAAAGTTCATAACGAGAGAGTAGTACTTCACCCATTACGTTTAAATCCTTGCCGTAAAACCGACCCACTGGTTCTACGCCTAAATCATCAAAACAATAGAATTTGGTATTGCCATATTCTTCAACAGTTTTAAAGCCTAAATGGTTAAAACTAAACGTCACGTTTCTACAGGGAATCATTTCATAAGGTCGTTGCATTGGTACGATATGTCGTAATAATTTCATCAAACTGGTCTTACCACATCCAATAGGCCCTGAGAGCAAAATACCTTTATTGATATCAATTCCGTAAGATTCGCAATTACTCTTGTCCCTTATGAAGTAAGAACAGAGTTTTAGCAAAATATCTTTGTCCTCGTCGTAAATCCTGAATTTTTTACCAAAGAGCAACTTACCCTTGGCATTCAAATAAATCAAGATTTTTGGAAAGTCGTAGATTACACTTTTTCCATCAAATTTCCCTAGCGAATACTCCACGCCACCTTCGGTAATTTTAGAGGGGTTGCCCATAATCTTTGTTTTTAGTGGTTCGCAAGTTGTCCTTGATTTGGGATGCCTGATTTTTGTTTTGTTTGTTTTCAGATTCGAACAATTCGGCTCTATCCATCCAGTTGATGGCCACTGCTCGCCAATCGCGGATTGGTTCATCATTACCAGTATGCCAATTTCGGTTGGTGTAGTGCTGGTAAAATTTTTCAGCTTCTGTGATATTAAAATTCTTTTCCTCAAAAAAATCGACAACGGCCTGACAGTCCTTTGGCTGTTTTATAAAGTTTTCTTGTTTGGTATTGTTTGTATTAGGTACCACTGCTTGTCCATTGGCGGGACGGTGTTGGTACACTGCTTGTACATTTTTGGGATGGTGGTGTCCCTCAAGCGGTACACCTCTGGGATAGTACTGCTCTGCAAGCTGTTCCAATATGGGATTGTACTGTCCCGTAGCTGGTTCATCACCTGTACCTATAATGGACATCTTGATTTTACTGCCTTTATACGGATTGTTGGAAGGAAAGTAATATAGATATTCCCACGAGTGAAGTTCGGTTATGCATCGATGGTAAGTTGATTTTGACCCAATTTTGGCCACTCGCATAAGTTCCCTACGGTTTACATAGAATTCGTCCGCAAAACGACAGCTATTCCATTCTTGGAATAATGCCATATACAGACTGATATGGGTTGGATTTAGGCGGTCATCAAAATAGAACTTTTCAAAAGCCGCGTTAAGTAGCTTTATGTAGTTCATTAGTTAAGGTTTTTTACCGTGTTGAATACGGTTGGCGGACATTATGTTTTGAATTTCTTCTGCATCATAATAAATAATGCCACCAACCTTTGTATAGGGTAGTGTTCCATTGATACGAAGATTTTGCAGTGTGCCAGGACTTACTTGTAATAAATCCATGACCTCAGAAGATTTAAGATACCTCTTAAGTTTGCCTGTAGCTTGTTTTGACAATAATTTTTTAATGTCATCGAGTAATTCCATTTTAAATTCTCGAAGATCCTCAGTAGTTATAATAGACGTCGGCATAATAGAACGATTTTTAATGAAAGAGACTATCATATCCCTGTCGATAAATTTGATAGTCTCTAATCTGATTTGACTTTCGTTCTACAAAAATGAATTGTTTTATTGGATTTTAATCCCAACGAACACCCAAGTTGGGTGATTTTACTTATTCATTTTCAATGGTTTAAATTGGTTTGGTTTAGTGTTTGATATTAAAATTGTCTATACTAAATGATGATAATTAAAATTAATTTGATTTTTTCCCAAGTACTACCCAACTTGGGTGAAAATTTAACATTTTATGTACATCAATAAACTACCCATCAGTTTCTTCCATACGTCTTAATAATGTCATCTTTAATCTGTCTATAAACTTGGTTTGGTCAATCTTCCGTTCTCTTATTTCAAGAAAGGTTCTATACACGTTACCGAGATTAAGGTTAAAAATTTCCTCACAAGCTGATGCCATTTCCTTAATTCCAGCCGTTCCACTCTTAATAGCACCAGATGCCTGTAACGCATAAATTAATTCTATCAAATCTGTTTTAGAAGCAGTCCACCCAAGCCGATCTCCATTGGCTAGTGTGTTAAGATTATTAATCCTACCTAAACGAATATCCCTTAAATTACTTAATTCTTGCACATAATGATTAATTAGCAAGTCATAAGCAATAATTTTAGCAACTGCATTGTCGTGGCTTGTAGAAAACTCTGCGTCAGTATAAAAATGAGAAGTGTCTGACACTAAATTGATTTTATCATTTCCTCTAAGAAAATAGAATTTATCTAGAACTGTGGATTCCTCTCTATAATATTTAATAAAGTCCAAATTTCGCCTATTGTTTTCTTGAAGCTTCTTAATTTCTATATCAATAAACTCTTGCTGTGACTTTATGGTACCTGCTGGTCTATGGATCATGAAATAATAAAGTTTGGCATAAAACTTTAAACGACTATAAACATAAGGTTTCTGTTTTTTAAAGAATGTGATCTCTTCTTGTTTGTTCGTAAATTCATTTTCCCTTACACATATTCGTAATTTTTGCAAATACATTCTAGAAATAGAAATTCCCTTCTCAATATTACTGAAATCATTAAGGTTGGATTCTTCGATTATTTGGATTTCGTCCTTATAGTCATTTAAAATTTTATCGATTAACTTGTACAAAATACTTTGAGCTTTAAAGGTTTAGTTTTCCATAATTGAAGTGTGGTTAAGATCATCTTCACCTTCGTATGGAGTTTTGAGAAAGAACAGAATTCCTATGACTCCCAAAACAATGCTCCCAGCAATTATAAAGGGATAATAAAACCCACCTGCAGTCAGCCAAGTCCCTAAAACGGGACCTAGGATCTGACCAATACTGTTGGTTGAACTCTGTATGGAAATGTTTCTGCCAGTATTTTTCTTTGATATTAGTGAAACCGCAGAAAGCAGATTAGGTGTTATCATCGCACCTCCGGCAGCAAACACAATAATTAATCCATAAACTAAAAACTCACTATTGAAAAAAGGAAAGGCAATTAAAGATATTCCTACTATTAACAACCCTAGAGCAATTTGTTTTTTAGTAGATAAAACCTTCTCTCCATAACTTGCAAAAACTGGTTGTAAAACTGCCATAACAGAACCGCATAACATAAACCCAATTCCGACTTGATTACTGTTAAAACCTAGTTCATCTTTACCATAGATTGAAAATACTGTTTCAAAAAGCGTTACTACAAATTGGATGATAAATGACAAAACCAGTAATATGACAAAATATTTGGTGAAGGTGAATTGTAAATTCACTTTTTGAGTTGTGAGTTTGCTAATTTTACTTGTGTTTTTAAGTCGTTTTAACACAACAAGAAGAACAATAAACCCTAATAGTGCGACAAACAGAAAAGGGACTGAAAAACGATTGAAATGCAATTGCCCAATTGAGTAATTTAAGTGTAGATTAGTTTGGGAAAGAAGGCCGCCAAGTACAGGTCCAAAGATAACACCAGAACTTACCGCTACACCAGACCAAGACATTATTTTCGTTCTTCGTTTTTTTGAGGTAATATCACTTAAGTAAGCATTACTTACAGGAATAACAGAAGAAGTAAAAATACCACCAAAAATACGTGCTACATAGAGCATTGTAAGCGAAGTCGCTAAACCAGTAAGTAATTGCATTATAACAAAGCCTATAAGACCGATGATGATAATAGGTTTTCGACCATACCTGTCTGATAGTTTTCCCCAAAGTACTACGAATAGGAGCTGAAATAATGGATAAATACTCGTTAAGAGACCAACATGGAAATTAACTAAATCTGTATCTAAATTAGCTTTTAAAGCCAATCTTTCGGTGTAGTAAGGAAGGGTAGGTAATAGAATCCCATACCCAAGCATTACAATGAATAGACATAGTAATATGAGTACAATCATTTTGATATTTCTACTCTTATTCATTTTAAATTAGCTTAAGAGAATACATATAAAAGCAGCTGCAGCTGGTATTGCTTGTGTGTACAGTATCTTTTTTGAAATAGATAAAGAGCCATATATCCCAGCAATGATAATGCAGCCTAAAAAGAATAATGCGATATTGTTAGACCAAATGGGGTTAGAGATAAACAACGTCCATAAGAGACCGACAGCTAAAAAACCATTGTACAGACCCTGATTTGCTGCCATAGCTTTAGTGGGTTTAAAAAGATCCTTTGGAATTTCCTTGAATGTTTTTTTGCCTAAATGCTCCCAAGAAAACATTTCTATATATAAAATGTAAAAATGCTCCAAGGTAACTAAAACGATTAGTATTTTTGAAAGTATTGCCATAAATCTTTATTTACTTATTTTCCTCTTTAGTAGTTGTGCGTTAATTGCTACTATAATCGTGCTTAAGCTCATAAATACGGCTCCGATGGCTGGTCCCAATACAAATCCAGAAGAATACAACACTCCAGCAGCTAAAGGAATGGCTATCACATTATATCCCGTTGCCCATATCAGATTCTGAATCATTTTATTGTAAGTTGCTTTTCCAAATAATATCAAATTGGCAATGTCCTTTGGATTGCTGTTGACCAAAATAATATCGGCTGTTTCGGCAGCTACATCCGTTCCAGAACCAACAGCAATTCCAACATTAGCCTTGGCAAGCGCAGGAGCATCGTTTACTCCATCACCAGTCATTGCTACAAATTCATTTTGTGCCTGAAGTTTTTCTACGATTTCTACTTTTTGGTGTGGTAATACTTCAGCATAATAACCATCTAGCCCAAGTTTTTCGCTTACTGCTTTTGCCGTCTTTTCATTATCACCTGTAGCCATCAAAACTTTAATATTATTCTTTTTAAAAACCTTTATGGCTTCGGCAGATTCTGGTCGTATTTCATCGGCTAGAGCAATATATCCTGCTAATTCCCTATTTATTATGACAAAAACTACTGTTTCGGCAGCATCACTATAGGCGTCTTTTGGGATATCTATTTTTTTATCTCTTAAATAACCTGGACTTACCACCTTAACTTGTTTTCCTTCTACATTTGCCTCTACACCTTTGCCGGTAATGGCATTAAAATTTTCGGGATTAGGAATGGTAATATTATCTTCTTTGACCTTTTTTATGATTCCAACGGCTATAGGATGTTCCGAACTCTGTTCCAAAGCGCTAGAAAGTCTTAAAATTTCTTCTGTTGAATATTCTTGTTTAACCGATTCAACTCTTGTGACACCAAAATCACCTTTTGTCAACGTCCCGGTTTTATCAAACAACAAAGCTGATATTTTTCGGGATTCTTCAAAAGCTGTTCGATTCCTTATCAATAAACCATTTTGTGCAGATACCGCTGTAGATATAGCGACAACTAACGGGATAGCAAGTCCTAATGCGTGTGGGCAAGCAATAACCATAACCGTTACCATTCTCTCTAAGGCATATACAAATGGAAAGCCTAAAATGAGCCAAACTGCCAATGTCCCAAAACCAATAGCCAAAGCAATGTATGTTAACCATTTTGCAGCCCTGTCTGAAAGGTTTTGCATTTTAGATTTGGTCTTTTGTGCTTCCTCGACCATTTTGATTACTTTGTTGAGATAACTATCCTTACCTGTATGTTCTACCTTAACCTTTAAGGCACTATTGCCGTTTATTGAACCACCAATTACTTTATCATTTTCATCTTTTTTTACTGGTTTGGATTCTCCTGTGAGCATCGATTCGTTTAAATAACTCGAACCATCGACTATAATACCGTCAGCAGGAACTTTTTCACCTGGCTTTACTAAAATCACATCGTCTTTTAATAAATCTTCTAAAGGAATATCTTCTATAGCATCACCTTTTACTCTATGAGCTTCGGAAGGCATCATACTTACTAAAAGCTGTAAGGCTTTTGATGCGCCCAATACACTTTTCATCTCTATCCAATGTCCTAATAACATTATCGCGATTAGTGTTGCTAATTCCCAGAAAAAATCATCTCCCTTTAAGCCAAAAACAGTCGCGGTACTATAAAAATAGGCGACACTAATAGCCATAGAAATTAAGGTCATCATCCCTGGTGAACCTTTCTTTACTTCGGAAACAAATCCCTTAAGAAATGGCCAGCCACCATAGAAATAGACTACAGAAGAAAGTGCAAATAAGATATATGGGTTTCCTGGAAGTAAAAATTCGTATCCAAAAAAATCTTGAATCATTGGGGATAAGAATAGAATTGGAATGGTAAGTGCAAGTGTTACCCAAAACCATTTGCGAAAATCATCAATCATCATTTTGTGATGGTCGTGCCCCATCTGTCCGTGACCAGGATTATGATTGGAATGACCACCGCTTCCGTGGTTCATTTTAGAGTGATCTTCTTTTTTGTGCTTCATCTTTGAATGGTCCATTTTAGAATGGTCCATTTTTTCGTGATTGTGGTGTTCGTGGTTTTCCATTATTATAGTGTTTAAGTGTTATCGTAATTTTTTTCTCATTGCTTCAGAAATGTTTTCAGCATAGACTCTATAGGCATCTACCAAAGTGCCCTTAATACCATCTTTAGATGATATAGCGTACAGTACACTATTATCGTCGGTACTACTCATTCCTTCAAAACGATGGGTTTCATCAATTTTAAAATCTTCAGGTTTAATTTCAATTTTAAGCGAGACGCATTTTAAGCACGTAGGTTTTATGTTAAAATCGTAACTATAACCTCTTTGCTTTAAATCATTAATGGCCTCTATGAGTGTATCGTAATTTTTCAATTTATTTTTAATCATAAGTCATTGTAAAATAGCTGCCATCCGTTTCAGTGAATTTTTGAAACATCAATAAATTGTTATTGTTTAATTGCTCAATAACAGTATAATTGAGTTGTTTGATACGGATACCTATTGCATAGGCTTTAATATTTATTTTTGATTCGATTTGCATGTTTGCTTTGTTAGTTTTCAATTGACGGTTATATATTTTAATAAGACTTTTAGAGCCAAAAAAGTTCAGTAAGCCAGAGTTGAAACTCATTTCTAGCTCAATATCCTTTAAACTGCCTAAATCGTAGAGTTCAGTAAAGTTTGTAGTTGAACTATTGATTTCGGTTTCTTTAGAATTGGGTTTTGTAAAAGGGAATGCCATTACCATAATACTTGTTTCATCAGGTTTGCATTGATAAATTGTTGTGTATTTCTCGATATTGATTTTCTTGTTATCGAATAACTCTGTTGCAACTTCAATTTTATAATATCCGTCTTTTTTTATTATTTCTCCCGCCTTAAATGACTGCTTGTTAAGCAACGTACCATCTTTATCAAAATTTTCACGTACTACCGTTCTGCCTGAAATTTGTTCAATAAGCATTTTAGTTTGTCCATAGATTGTGAGATTGAATAGGATAAAAAATAGTATGAAGCTTAGTTTTTTCATATATGATGCATTAGTTTCTTTACCTCTTTCGACATAATATCGCTCAAATCAATAGTATTTGATGGGTGTGGAATGGTATTGCAGGTCACTATTTTTTCAACACCTGAATCCATTAGGTCTTGATAGGCATTACCTGAAAAAACAGCGTGAATGCCCACACATATTGGCGGTTTCATTCCAGCCCTTTTTAAGTGGCCTACAGTCTCAATCATAGTACGAGCGGTTGAGATAATATCGTCAACCAAAACAGGTGTAGCATCTTTATATTTATCAATGTCTGGCACCGAAACTTCAACATCTCTATCGCCGTGACGTACTTTCTGTAACACAGTAAATGGTGCACCTGCATTTTTGGCAACTTCAGAAACCCATTGTTCACTTTCGGAATCGGGACCAATCAATACAGGATTTTCAATATTTTCTTGTATCCATTTCGAAATAGCATCTGAAGCATGAATAACTTTGTTTGGGATGTGGTATACTTCACTCAATGAGTGTATCCTGTGTAGATGAGGGTCAACAGTGGTTATACTATCTGCAAAACCAGAAATTAACTTTCCAAAATAGGTAGAGGTAATGCCTTCACCTTCGTTAAATATTTTGTCTTGTCGCATATATGCTAAATAGGGTGCAACCAAACAGGTGCACATTGCGCCTAATGATTTTGCTGTTTGGCTTAAAAAATATAGTGGTAATAATTTCTCATCAGGGTCGTGTAGGGTGCAGATCAAAACCACACATTTGTCTTTTACATCGGATAATATGCGCGTGTAGGATTCGCCGTCAGGGAACTTTCGTAAAGTAGTCTTTCCCACTTCAGCGTCTATTTTTGTAGCCATTAACTCTGTTAATTCCTCGTTTCCAGGAAGGCTGAATAGTATAGTTTTCATTTTACTCTTTATTTAATAGTTATAATGTCGTTATGATTGTTCTTGTAGTCTAAGGCATAATTTAATTCGCCTTGTGATTCTGCATAGAGGGTATACAGTAATTGGTTTTTTTCAATTTGTTCGTTTAAATGTACATTCAATAAAATTCCTGCAGATTTAGACTGTGGTGCACCCGAAAGTTTGGCGAGCTTCGCTATCTTTCGATTGTCAATGCATTTCAAAGTTCCTGAAGCCTCTGCTTTAATTTCTGCTTTATAAGGTGCCAATACAGGTTCGATAAAACGTCCTTGGGCTTTACAGATGGCAAGAAACTTTTCATAAACCTTACCAGATTCCAATAATTGTATGGCCGTTTGACGACCTGAGCCTAAAGATACTTTACCTGAAAGCTCAAGAAGTTCACCTGCCAAAAGCATAGCTCGTTCTTTAAGGTCTTTGGGAGCATCTGCCTCATTTTTTAAAACTTTTAATATGTCGATAGCTTCTAAAGTGGGACCTATACCTCTTCCAACGGGTTGTGTACCATCTGTAATAACAACTTTTACATTAAGTCCAACAGCGTTGCCTACGGTTTCCATATGATTCTTTAGTTTTTCAGCCATTTCTGTACTTCTAACTTTAGCAGTTTCTCCCACAGGAATATCTATAACTACGTGTGTTGAACCTGCGGCAGCTTTTTTAGATAAAACTGAGGCGATGAGTTGACCTTCACTATCAATGTCCAAGGCTTTTTCAATTTTAATAAGGACATCATCGGCAGGGCTTAGTTGAGCAGTACCACCCCAAACAAAACAACCACCTTCTTTTTCTACCACAGCCGTTATTTCTTCGGAAGAGAGCGTTACGTTGGTCAGAACTTCCATAGTATCTGCTGTGCCGGCAGGAGAAGTTATAGCCCGTGAGGATGTTTTTGGCATTGTAAGTCCATAAGTAGCTACTATGGCCACTACCAAGGGCGTGGTTCGGTTTCCAGGCAAGCCACCTATGCAATGTTTATCTACTACAATTTCTTTGTTCCAGTTTAGTTGTTTGCCAGAAGCAATCATCGCTTTGGTGAGGTCGGATATTTCATCAATGTTCATTCGGTTGCCTGCACAGGCAGTAATGAATGCTGAAAGGTGTATGTTGGAATAGTCGCCTTCAACGATGTCGGTTATGATTTGGTTGTAGGCATTATAATCCAATTTTTGGTTATAGATTTTTGCCCTAACGTGGCTTAATGATTCAATAGGTTCCAAATGGGAAACCTGTAAGGTGTCATTGTCAGAAATGTTCAATTTTTTAGCTGCCGCATCTGATAGACCTATTTCATTAGATAGTAGGATATTGGAATTTATAATGTTAAGACTTGCAACAATTGAATTGGTTGTAGTTGATACCCTAATCCTGGTTAAGGCTTCAAAGCCTTCTGATATGCAAACGTGGCAATCCTCTCGCATATACACCACATTCTCGTTTTGGGTATAAATTCCTATATGCTTGTATTTTAATATGTTTGAGCGTTGTTCCATAATACATTTATTTTTTTATTTTTAATAATCTTGAAGAAGTCCAAAGTACCCAAATACCAAGAGTTATATCAACTCCCAAACAGAACAGTGGCCACCACTGAGGTGGGTTTGTTGAAAACACAATATTTCCTTGAAAAAGATCATAGATGCCGTGTAATATCAGTGCAATACCTACGATTTTTATGTGCTTATGATGTCCTAATATTGCTATAATTGAGAATAGGAAAGCAATGCTCGTTTCAAATATAATTTCGTAAGTATTGTTAGCCTGTAAAGCAAAAAGAACATAGTAAAAAGCAATAACAATCAATAATACTGGATAGAAACTGCTGTCCTTGTCAAAGCCTGTTTTCATCGCAAGTAATACAATGAAAAATCCTAGTAGTATCCCAATTATTAATTCGATCATATCTGTTAACTAAGTATTATTTCTTCAATATTATACAGTTGTGGAATTTCTGCATCCCAATTATAGGTTTCCTTGATGCCTTTCTGTAAGGCTTCTGCGCTTTCTTTTTCGCCGTGTACGATGAAAATCCGCTCTGGCTTATTTTTTATTTTACTCATCCAATTTATAAGTTCGGCGTGGTCTGCATGTGCCGAGAGTCCTTCAATTTCTGCAACTTCCATATGAAATGGCACCCATTTTCCGTACACTTTCAACTCTTTATCCCCTTCTAATAATTTTCTACCACGAGTACCTTCAGCTTGATAGCCCACAAATAACAATGTATTGTTTGGGTTTTGTGCTTGGGTTTCAAGATAGTTGAGCATTCTTCCGCCAGTAAGCATTCCACTTCCGGCAATGACAATTTTTGGTTTGTTATCGGTTCTTAGCTCCATTGTTTCACGATAACTACTAACTACAGTAAAGTGTGAGCACATTTCATTACATTCATTAGTTTCTAATCTATGCCAATCTCTGGTGCGGTGGAACAGTTCGAGTACATTTGCTCCCATAGGGCTATCCATTATCATTTGTACTTTGGGTATTTTATTCTCCTTTAGTAACTTCCAAAAGATGAGCATCATCAATTGGGCTCGTTCTACTGAAAAGCTTGGAACAAATAAGCTTCCCTCTCTGTTTATGGTATCATTAACCAATTTTTCAATCTGCGGAAGGGCTTCTACTTCATCTGGATGAAATCTACCACCGTAGGTGGATTCCATAAAGAGTACATCTGCTTTTTTTGGTTTTAATGGTGGATATAAAAGTAAGTCATTGGTTCTGCCTATATCTCCTGAAAACACAAAACGTTTACCACGTATATCCAATTCGATGTAGGTTGCTCCAAGAATGTGACCATTATATTGGAATCGGGCTCTGATACCATCAAATAATGGAATCCATTGTGCTTGAGGGATTCCTTTAAAATGTGGGATGGTTTTTTCTACATCTTTTAAATTGTACAAAGGCTCTGCAGGACTGTGTTTAGAATACCCCTCTTTATTAGCACGTTCTGCTTCTTGTTCTTGTATTCTAGCACTATCGTTCAAGATTATTTTTGCGATGTCCAAAGTAGGATTAGTACCATAAATGGAACCATTAAACCCTTGTTTTACTAATCGAGGCAGATATCCTGTGTGGTCCATATGGCCGTGTGTGAGCAAAACCACATCAATTTCTGAAACTTCAACTGGTGGATATTCCCAATTTTTTAGACGCAATTCTTTTAGTCCTTGAAAAAGCCCGCAGTCTATAAGTATCTTTTTTTCTCCCGTATCCACTAAATATTTAGAACCGGTTACGGTGCCTGCCGCTCCCAAAAAGTGAATGTTTATTTTAGTGTTGTTCATTTTTTTCTGTTATTTGATTTTGTTTTACATAGTTCTTCAGAATCTTCTAAAATCTTTTTATGTCTCGATTTTTCAATTCCAATTTTATTCAATAAACTAGGTGTTTCGTGAAGCTCTTTACAAAGTACAATCCCAGTTTCGAGTAACATAGTTTTCTCTTGTTTTGTGATTGTTGTTAATGCTGTGAGTGGATGTAAACCAGATTGGTCTATTCTGTTCTTAAGACCATTTCCCAATGGATAATCCCAACTGGTCATTAGCAACCCAACACATTTACCATATTGTATAGCATCCGTGGTAAAGCGGGTATTGGTGTACACTCCACCTTGATGAAATTTTGCTTCGTGACCTTTTTGATGCTTCCATTTCTTTTCTATGTCTAAAAATCTTGAATGGATATATAAGGGTATTTTTACGTTGCAAAACCTCCCTTGGTCACTATGGTATTTACATTCAATCATATAATGAGAATTGTCCTTTTGGGCTATTACATCTACTTCGTGCTGTACACAATTTCCTTGTACAATAACTCCAACTTTTGTTTCAAATCCTTCATGTGCCAGTAGTTTGCCTACTAACTTTTCAAACGGAAATCCCGAAGGTCCCAATTCCATCAAGGCTTTTTTGAGTTTGTATTTTGAGGCACTTACTCGTGATTTATCTTTAAGCATTTTAAAAGCCATTTGATAGATTTTTTTCGTAGTAATCCCCTCGTAAATTGTAGATTCAATTTGAGTTATTATTTCTTGAATTATCTCCTCACTTGTTTGAGCGCGTCGTAATGAATCTTTAAGCTTGTCAACATTAAAAGGAACAACATCTCCAGAGTGTTTTATTATGTTTATTGAGTTGCCCATTGTTTAAATATGTATGGTCATTACAGGTAAAGTGGAATGATTAGTGACACCTTCGGCAATACTCTTTGAAAATAGGCTTAAAAACCCTGTTTTACCGTGTGTGACCATGGCTATTAAATCTGTAGGATGTTGTTCTAGAAATGTATTGATTCCTGTTTCAACTGAGGGTTCATTATAGACAGCCATTGAATAGTTTTTTAACTTCGGGAAGTTTTGTAACATTTTTTCAATAGGCTCTAGGCCAAGTCTAATATTATTGAAATCTGTCTCGGTATTAATACGCAATAAATGGATGCGAGCATCGCATTTATTAGCAATGGATATTACCTGTTTAAAAGCATCAGTTATATCCTCTTCGAAATTTGAAACAAATACAATATTCTTAAAAGGAAAGTTGACTTCTTCATCTTTTACAACAATTACGGGAGCATTGGCTTTTCGTACAATTTGTTCAACATTGCTGCCTGTAATTTCTCTTATAACACCTTTAGTACCACTACTTCCTGTAATGATAAAATCGTGATGAAAATGACCTGAATGGTCTATAATATCACCTTGGTCAGCATCAAATTGTAAAAACGTTCGACATTTTAGGTCATTACGCTCTGCCGTTTTTTCCAGTTCACGTAATGCTGATTTTGCTTTACCTATTTGCTTTAATGTTTCGGGATATTGTTTTTCCTTTTCTTTATCTAGTTTTACCCAATCTACTGGGGTTTTCATAAGATGTAAAAAGTGAATTTCAGAACCGTACAACTTGGCCATTTCAATGCCTAGTTGTGCTGCTTTGTGGCAGTTTTTTGAAAAATTGGTTGGTATTAATATGTTTTTCATTTTTTGATGATTTATAGGTTCATATATTTTTAGTTTAGGGTAACTTCATTTCTAGAAGGGACTTTTTCTTCAAAACAGTCTAAATTGTATATCGTGGTATCTGCGATATTTTTTAATGCAGTTTCGGTTAAAAAAGCTTGATGGCTAGTGATAAGAACATTATTAAAGGTCATCAATCTGGCAATTACATCATCTTGTAAAATGGTATCAGAGTGGTCTTCAAAGAATAGACCTTCTTCCTCTTCATAAACATCCATCCCGAAATATCCAATTTTACCAGATTTTAATCCTTCAATTACGGCTTTTGTGTCAACCAAACCACCTCGGCTTGTGTTAATGAGCATAACGCCTTTTTTCATCAAGCTTATGTGTTCTGTATCAATTAGGTGTTGCGTTGATGGCATCAATGGAATGTGCAAGCTTATAATATCTGCCTGTTTGCAGATTTTAGTACAGTTGGTATAGGTTACATTATATGAGTCTATGAGGTTTTTGTCTTCAACGATATCGTGAGCCAATATTTTGCATCCTAAACCATGTAGTATTTTTATGAGTGCTGCTCCTATTTTTCCTGTTCCAATAACCCCCACAGTTTTGCCGTTTAGATCAAACCCAGTAAGTCCATTTAGTGAAAAATTTTGATCTCGAACTCTGTTGTGTGCTCTTATTATTTTTCGGTTAAGGGCTAAGATGAGAGCTAAAGTATGCTCTGCAATGGCATATGGAGAGTAAGCAGGAACCCTAGCAACTTTTATGCCTAATTTATTTGCTTTTTCAAGGTCAACGTGATTAAAACCAGCTGAGCGTAATGCGATATACTTAATTCCTTGTTGATTCAATATATCTAAGACATCGGAAGAGGCATCATCGTTTGAGAATAGGGCAATAGCTTTGGATCCTTTCGCTAATCTTGCTGTTTCTTTTGTAAGTCTAAATTCTAGAAAGTTTAATTCATGTTTTCCATTGTTTGCCTGTTCAAGGAAAGGCTTATCAAATTTATGTGTACTGAATATTGTTGTTCTCATTTTAATTTCTTAATTGTATTAATATATATGTTATGCCAACTATAATGACACTTCCAAAAATTAGCATTACTAGTTTTCTTGTTTTTTTGGAACCTTTAAAATAGGTAATGCCTAGTTTTACTATCATATTGCTTATGGTCGCGGTAAGAATAACATTTGTTACGAGAGCAAATTTTTCTTCTAAAACCCCAAATTTTGACATACTAATAGTTATGGCATCTGTATCGCCGAGACCAGCAATGAGTGCAGAATAGTACAGTCCTTTTTCACCAAAAAACTGATTGCCGTAAAAAACAGCAAATGCTATTCCTATATATATTGCTCCAAAACCAAGTGCATTCCAGATATTAAGTGGATTACCAAGATTAATTCCTGTTTCGGTAACCTCATTGTCTTTTTTCATAAAAAAGAGGGCACTAACCAAACAAATAAATGTTAGGATGGAGAAAGGAACGACTAAAAATGCAATTAGGGCATTGTTGAAGATATAGGCTAATACAGCAAGTCTTGGAAACATAATGGCAGAAGCTATAATAATACCTGCGGCGTATTGTTTTGACAGTTCTGGGGATTCTTTGCTTCGTGATGCATAGATCCAGGATACAGCCGTGCTTGAAATTAGACCGCCCAAAATGGCAGTAAGCAAGATTCCTCGCTGGGATCCTACATATTTTACAAGGAAGTAGCCGATGAAATTCAGAAAAGAGACAATCACTATTATTGCCCCAATCTCAAAAGGGTTTAGTAAGCCTTCTGAACCATAATCTTGATTTGGTAAAAAAGGTAAAATAAGAAGTGCAATAATTGAAAATTTAATAAAGGCAAAAAGCTCTTCTGAAGTAATGTTTTTTATGAAAGTATTAAAAGTTGTTTTCAGTGATAACAGAGTAACAATTACTACTGCAGTGGCAACAGCTTCTTTGTGCAAATGATTAGCAACCATAACTCCCAGAATCAATGTAGCAAATAGTGCTAAATTGGTAGTAATACCCGTCATAGCATGTTTTTGAACTATAGAAAGATGGCTTAACGATAGAAATAATAGGAATGCCGATGCAATAATGATAACCAACCAAGGTGTATAGGTTATGGATAGACTTCCCAAGATAAAACCAATAATGGCAACAATAGGGAAGGTTCTTATACCTGCAAAACCTTGTTCTTCCTTCAATTTATCATACTCGCGTTCTAACCCCAGAATAAGACCAATGCCTAGGCTTATGAGTAGCCCGAGGATAAATGGATTGATATTTTTTAAAGCTTCTATCATTTCTACTTTCCAAATAGTTCTAAAAGTTCGTATAATTCAGTATTTACTTGATGTTGCTTCACCACCTCTTTAAATGAGGTTAGGTGCAATTGATTGTTTAAAAAACCGACCATGACATTTTTTTCACTTTGTAAAAGAGTATTTACACTTGCCACTCCAAGCCTTATACCCAGGATTCTATCTAAAGCAGAAGGATTTCCACCTCGCTGTACGTGGCCAAGTTTTGTAATCCGTACATCGACATTGGGATTGATTTCTTTTATTTTTGAGGAAACAAGTTCGGCACCTATTTCATCACCTTCAGAAACGACGATAAGGAAAGCATCTTCACTATCATATTTTTCAACCTTGTCCAGTAGATATATAAAGTCTTTTGCGCTTTCGGGAATTAGTATGGCATCGGCACCTATCATCAATCCTGAATGAATTGCTATATATCCTGAATCTCTTCCCATTACTTCAATAATAAATACACGATTATGGGATTCGGCGGTATCCCGTATTTTATCAATATTTTCAATAGCGGTATTTACAGCAGAATCAAAGCCTAAGGTGTAATCCGTTCCAGTGAGATCATTATCAATGGTTCCTGGAATACCAATAAAAGGGATATCACATATTTCTGAAAAAGCCAATAGACCTTTAAATGTGCCGTCACCGCCTATGGCAATTAGAGCGTCAATTTTGTTTTTTGTTAAGGTCAGTAATGCTTTTTTACGACCTTCAAGAGTCATAAACCGTTTACTTCGTGCCGTTTTTAAAATTGTCCCTCCTTTATGCATTGACTTTTGTAAGTCGTGTGATTTTAATGGAATTAAATCATCATCTATCAATCCCTCATATCCTTTTCTAAAACCACTTACTTTTATACCCTTTGCTTCAGCAGATTTTACAATGGCGTAGAGAGCAGCATTCATTCCAGGGCTATCGCCTCCAGATGTAAATATGCTTATATGTTTTATTTTGTTAGGATTCATTGATTTATAGTTTAAAACTTGATTTATATTTACTTTCAATACCAACTAATAGCCGGTTTTTACCATATAGAGTATTGAACACTATACAAGCTGTTAAATCTCCTGTAACATTCACGGCAGTCCTGAACATACCTAATAGTCTTTCTACACCAATAATTATGATAATACCTTCTGATGGAATGCCAACACTTCCCAAAACCGAGGCGAGTATCACTACACCACCTCCAGGAATAGCTGGTGTACCAATTGATGCGGCAACAATGGTAACGATGATTACAATAATGTTAAGTAAACTCATTTCCAAGCCGTAGGCTTGAGCTATAAAAAGAGTAGTTATAGTTTGATAGAGTGCAGTTCCATCCATATTGACGGTTGCACCGATAGGTATAATAAAATTGCTAATAGTCTTATCTACTTTCAATTCTTCTTCGGCGGTTTTTAACGACAAGGGCATTACAGCTGCTGAGCTTGTTGTTGAAAAAGCTAATAGTTGAACATCTCGAATTTTTTTTAGGAATTGAAACGGGTTTGTTTTTCCCAATAGTGTAACAAGTCCTAAATAGAAAATTACCAATAGTAAAAGACCAAGAATTACGACTCCCACATAGTATGTTAAACCAGATAAGGAACTTAATCCGACACTAGAGGTTAGTTGAGCCATAAGACCAAAAACGGCAACAGGTACTAGAAGCATTGACCATTTTACTACTGTCATACAGACTTCTTGTATAGCACTTAAAACAAGCTTTACTGGGCGTAGTAAAGAGTTTTCAAGCGATAGTACGGCTATTCCTATAATGATTGTAAAAATCACGATACTTAACATTTCCCCACTTACCATTGATGCCAAAGGGTTGTCAGGAAGTAGGTTTGATATAGCATCAGGAATGGTGTCGAGTCCAAAAGAAAGTTCAGCATCTTCTGTTGCAGTGTTAGTTATTTTGTTGTGTTCTAATGATGCTTGTTGGTGTAAAAAACGACCTGGTTTGAAGATTTGTGATAGTACAGTACCTAGAGTTACCGAAACTACGGTAGTACCCAAAAAGTAAAGTAACACGCCACCACCTAGTTTTTTAAGATTATCCTTATCATTACTAGCGATACCAGTAATGATAGATGCCACAATCAATGGAATCATAATCATTTGAACCAACTTTAGAAAAAGTACGCCGGGAAGTGCGAGCCAATTGCCTATCACATCAGCCGTTTCTTTAGAGATCCAGCCATTTTGGGGACTCAAGAACAAACCTAATCCAACACCGAGGAACAAGGCAATGATAACTTTTAACCATAGGCGGCTTTCTGTCAGTTTTACCAAATAAGCGTTAAATGATTTTAGTGATTTTATCTCTGTTTCAAACATTTTCTGTTTTGTTAAGCAATATTGATTTCTGTATTCAAATAAATACTTTGAACTAATCTTAATAGTTCTACTCCTTCACTAAAAGGTCTCTGAAAAGCCTTTCTTCCTAATATTAAGCCCGAACCTCCTGCACGCTTATTAATAATTGCTGTTGTAATAGCTTCGATTAAATCTGATTCGCCATTAGAGCTTCCTCCAGAATTAATCAATCCTATTTTTCCCATATAACAATTTGCTACTTGCAACCTGCATAAATCAATAGGGTGTTCTGTAGTGAGCGTTTCAGACATTTCATCATTGTATTTGCCGAAATCGATATGTTTAAAACCAAAATTGTTGGTTGGTAATTTTTGTTTGATGATATCGGCCTGTATGGTAACGCCTAAATGATTTGCCTGACCAGTTATGTCGGCAGCAGCATGGTAATCTTCTTTTTCTGTTTTAAATGCTTCGTTTCGGGTGTAGCACCATAAAATGGTTGCCATACCCAAACTATGAGCCTCTTCAAAAGCCTCTGAAATTTCTTTAAGTTGACGGTTACTTTCTTTTGAGCCAAAATAGATAGTTGCACCAATGGCAATTGCACCCATATTCCAAGCGTCCTTTACCTTCCCAAATAGAGTCTGATCGTATTTATTTGGGTAGGTTAGCAATTCATTGTGGTTAATCTTTACAATAAAAGGTATTTTATGGGCATATTTTCTGGCATTTAATCCCAAAACCCCAAACGTTGATGCTACTCCATTACAGCCCGCCTCAATAGCGAGCTTAATAATGTTCTCTGGGTCAAAATAATCTGGGTTTTTATAGAATGAGAAAGCAGCGCTGTGCTCAATGCCTTGGTCAACAGGCAGGATGCTTAAATACCCAGTTCCTGACAGATTTCCGTGACCGTACAACTGTGAAAGACTGCGTAGAACCTGTGGATTTCTATTGCTATTAATAAAAACGTTATCAAGACCTTTATTACTTGGTGTTTGTAATTCGTCTTTCGTGATTTTTTCACAAACGTGATTTAAATAGTAGGAGGCTTTTTCGCCCAACAATTCTACAATGTTCTTGTTTGTTTTCATTTTAATTAGAATTAAATTCCTAAACTTTTATTGGTTTTAGATATGGATTTTGTTCCGTCGGTTTCAATTCCTGTAAGTGCTCTTATAGCATCTATAGTTTCTGGTATTACTATAGCTTGGTTATCCACGATATAGGCATAAAAGAGTTCATCTCCCACTACCTTTAGCATATCTTCCCAAAGTGCAACTTCGTACATATCGCCCCAAGGTCTTCCCATATCCAAAAACATTTCTTTAATGGTATTGTTTGAGACTAGGCCTTGGTCATATTGAATAAACTTTATACGACTAGACGTTTTAAAAGCATTTAAAACTTCTTCTTTCGAGGCTTGCTTTTTTAACTTCACATTCCAGTAGTGCATATGGCTTAAAGTTTCTGGAACTTTTACCGCAGAAGTAATCACATCTAATTCTGGGTCAACGCTTTTAGCATCCGGACCTTGATGGCTCGGGATATCTCTTTCGGGAACCATTGTATTCATTATACCACCCAAATGACTTTCCCAAGGGTCTGTAGCTCTTCTTAAAAGCGTCCCTCTGGCATAATCCAATAAATCAGCTCTTTTTAACGCGGTTAACGTTCTTAATATAGAGGTTGTATTGCAAGAGACTACTCTGGTCGCATCTCTATTTAATGCCGATTCATAATTATTTTCGGCACTAAAGGAATGCCCCGTGGTTTCGTGTTTTTCGCCACCGTGTAATATGAATTTGATGTTCTGTTCCTTATAGATTGTCACATTTAGAGCCGCAATCTTTTTAGGCGTGCAGTCCACAACAAGGTCTGACTTATTTAAAAGTTCTTGCATATTTCCTTTTACTGTAATGCCTTCAGATTTCATTTTGTCTTCAGCTTCATCAGTTGCTGAATAGATATCGTACTCTTTTCTTACCGCATTTTGAATGCGCCAATCGCTTATGATATCGCATACTCCAGAAAGCTTCATATCATCCTGTATGTTGATTGCATCGGCCACTCTTTTTCCTATTACTCCGTATCCTATTACTGCTATTTTTTTCATATTATATTGTTTTAAGTGTTTGATTTTTTATTAAAATGATGGAACCGATAATGCCTGCGATTAGTGATGAAAATAAAATGCCGACTTTAGCGGTATAGATAAATTCCTCATCGGCAAATGCCAATTCGTTTATAAAAAGGGACATTGTAAACCCGATACCAGCTAAAAAGGCAATGCCGTAGATGTGATACCAAGTAATGTTCTTAGGAAGTTTCGCTAATTTTAGAAAGACCAAAATTTTTGAAAATAAGACGATACCAATAAATTTCCCGAGTATGAGGCCAAACCCTATTCCTAGACTTATTGGGTGGGTAAGTACTTCCAGCACTTTGCCATGTAGGTGAATACCAGCATTAGCAAAAGCGAATAGTGGTAGTACGATAAAATTCACAAATGGATTTAGGGCATTTTCAAGTTTTTGAAGTGGTGTTTGAGCTTCTGAACTTGTAACTTTAATTTCTTCGAGTATTTCTAATTGGGAATGAGAAATCAGCGAACCTTTTACGGGCTTTTCTTGTTTGAACTTTTTGTGTAATGCAGCAAGGCGTTGCGAAAATGTAGCTTCGTTAATTTTTACACGACCTGGTATAGCTAGGGCTGTTAGTATGCCAGCAATGGTAGGGTGTACTCCTGAGAAGAAGAAAGCTAGCCAAACACCACCTATTCCTATAATGGCATAGAACCAAGTTTTTCGTACTCCAGCATAATTGCCAATAATTAGTAATCCAAAGAAAAGAAAGGCGTGAAATAAATCCATAGTGGATATACCAGAAGTATAAAAAAGTGCAATCACCATTACACCGCCTAAATCATCAACGACGGCGAGTGTTACTAAGAAGACACGTAATGCAATGGGTAAGCGTTTTCCGAAAAGAGCCAGTACACCCATAGAAAAAGCAATGTCGGTGGCCATAGGTATTCCCCAACCCTGTGATGCTTCGCCACTAGTATTAAGGCTAAAATATATAAGGGCTGGAAAAACCATTCCCCCAATAGCGGCACCAATAGGCAATACTGCATTTTGAGGTGTTGATAGTTTTCCACCTAATATTTCTCTTTTTAATTCTAAGCCAACCTGAAGAAAGAACAGAGCCATTAATCCATCATTAATCCAGAGCAGTAATGGTTCGGTCAATTGAAAATTACCGATGCTAAATGAAATAGTAGTATTTAGAATATTTTGGTAGGTGCTTTGCCAAGGTGAATTTGCCCAAAGCATAGCTATTGTTACTGCTATTAAAAGTACAATTCCTGTGTTACTAAACACTTTATTCGTAATGATCCAGACGCTATTATATGCAGTACTTTTAATCATTGATTGTTATTTTTTTTACTGCGGGTTGCGAATTGATTGTGGATTTTGATTCTGATGGTTTGTTGAAATTTCTAATAATCAGGCGGTTGCTCTTTTCGTAAGTGAAATAGCTTACCGCCCAATTAAAACCAACCATCAATCTATTTCTAAAGCCGCTAATGGACATAAGGTGAACGATAGACCAGAGTAGCCAAGCGAAATAACCACCAAATTTGAATTTGCCTAAATCGGCTACTGCTTTGCGCTTACCTACGGTTGCCATTGAGCCCTTATCTTTATACTCAAAAGGTTTTACACTTTCACCCTTAATTATTTTTAATAATGCAGTACCCAAGTATTTACCTTGCTGTATTGCCGTTTGCGCAACCTGTGGATGCCCTTTTGGTGCTTTATTGGTAGTAACAGCTGCTATATCGCCAATAGCAAAAATATTTTCGTAACCTTCTACCTTTAAAAACGAATCTGTTTTTAAGCGGTTGCCCCTAACTACATGCTTTGAGTCAATGCCCTTGGGAAACTGACCTTTAACCCCAGCTGTCCAAATGAGATTTTTGGCTAGAATACTCTTTCCGTTTTTTGTAGAAACATTATTGCCATCGTAATTAGTAACGGCTTCATTAAGAAGCACCTTTACATTAAGATCCATTAAGTATTTTAGGGTTTTTGACGATGCTTTATCCGACATTGTGCCTAACAGCTTTTCTCCTGCTTCGATCAAATAAATATTCATTATTGAGGATGAATACTCTGGATAATCTTTGGGAAGAATATATTTACAGAATTCTGCCAATGCCCCTGCCATTTCTACACCTGTAGGTCCACCTCCAACAATCACAAAATTGGTCAGCGCATCACGTTCTTCATCATCACAAGTGATGGCGGCCTGTTCGAGATTTTGCAACATCATATGACGAATGTTTAGGGAATCTCTAATATCCTTCATTCCTAAGCTATTTTCTTCAACGGAATCCATACCGAAAAAATTAGTAGTAGTTCCTGTGGCTAATACGAGGTAATCATAATGAATACTTCCTTTATTGGTTTTAACAACATTTAAAGAAGACTGAATTTCTTCTACTTCTGCTAATCGGAAAACCACATTTTTATAACCATTAAACTGTTTTCTAAAGGGAAACACAATACTGTCAGGCTCTAGTGCACTAGTAGCTACTTGGTAAAGTAATGGCTGAAATTGATTAAAATTGTTTTTGTCAAACAAAACCACTTGCACTTTTTTGTTCTTTAGCTTTTCTACCAAGGCCAAACCTGCAAAACCACCCCCTACAATAACCACGCGTGGCCAATTGGTATCTGGTAGGCATATATTGTCCGCTATTTTGCAAGCCGATTTTGATTGTATATTATGTATGTGGTTGTCTTCCATATTTATTCTGGATACTCTAACTGTTATTTTTATCTCTTGCAATCATTACCGAACATTTAGCGTGGGTGGCTAAATATTGTGATACAGAACCCAATAATAGACGTGAGAGAGCACCTTGACCTTGAGAGCCAACTACTATTAAATCAGCATCCCATTCTTCAGCCTTTTCTAGAATGGCAATTTTAGGTAACCCACTTACAACGCTGGTAGTTATGGTAAGTGTCTTATTTATACTCTTAAGGTTATCGCTAGCTTCCGTAACAATCTCGTTCCCTAGTTTTTGAGCACCGTTTATGAATTCTTCAAAATAATGGTTTAAGCTACCGCCGATAGCCATTAATTCTGGGCCTAGTGCTGTGGGGAATTCGTAAACGTTTATAAGGTGAATCTCGGTATTTGAAGGCAAGGTCATTCTGTTAAGTTGCTCAACAGCTGCTTTACTGAAATCTGAGCCATCTATTGCCAATACTATTTTCATGATTTTATGGTTTATTAATAAATATTTTAGGCTCTATTTTTATTTATAAAGTTTTGAGCATCTTCTTTTGAAGCGAAATAAAAGACATTCCCTTTACTTTTATCCTGAACGATTACGGCATTAGCCTTGTCTATTTTTGTGTCATCGATCGGATTGCTACCAAAGCGGACATTATCTATGTTCTTCTGAAGTTTTTCAACACAACCTTGGCAGCACCCATAGTAAGTTATACCCTCTACATCAATCGGTATTTGCTCAACTCCCATATACCTATCGTTTACCATACACACTTTATCGTTTGGTACAATTTCATAAGTTGTTTGAGAAACAACAACTGAATTCATTTGAATGGGTTTTGTTTCTGAGACCGAAAGTGCTGCTGTCTTCTCTTTTTTCTGATTAGAACACGAGAGAAACATAAGCGAGACTATAAGCGTGACTAGAATAGTTATGGATAGTTCTGATACTTTAATGATTGGTTTTTCTACTGTTGTTATTACAGATGCAACGTTCTGTTGTTTAAATTGTCTTTGTTTCATTTTACTTTTTGTTAATTGTGAATTGTTTTATTTAAGCTTACCGGTTTATGCCAATACAAGTGTTCATATAAACTAGACCAATACATC
Organism: Tenacibaculum sp. Mcav3-52; assembly: GCF_022347665.1. Taxonomy (NCBI): domain Bacteria; kingdom Pseudomonadati; phylum Bacteroidota; class Flavobacteriia; order Flavobacteriales; family Flavobacteriaceae; genus Tenacibaculum; species Tenacibaculum sp. Mcav3-52. Next base: position 1,057,892 of record NZ_JAKRGE010000001.1, read on the forward strand.
CCAAATGTGAAAGCGAACAGCAGTTCCTCGATAGGAATTCCTAGAATAAGAATATGGGTCAAGTTATCGAGATTCCAATACAACTTCACATATTGGGGATAAAATGGAAGAATACTTCCAAAGTATATGAAGTACAATATGGTAAACAGGATGCCTCCAACCCATATCTTTCTTTTTAAATCTGACCGGCAATATAATGTTGCCAAACCACCTAGGAACATTGCTATAGTACCGCAATAAATATGGTTTAATGATGTGAATAGTGCTAATATTAAAAATATAATAGCTGGTACAAATAAGATGTATTTATGCAAGTGATGTCTTCTGTGATTCCGCTCTGTATGTGTTATTTCTACCAAGGTTTGTTTAAAAATAAGATTGTAGAGCACCACACCTATACCGCCGATAGCAAAAGAAAAAATGAAGCTTTCTATATCAAAACCTGTTTTTTTAGCCAAGTCAAAAAGCGAAGGAGGCATCCAATATTCAGGTACGAACAAAGGTTCTGTAAACCCAAAAGGCATCGTAATTAGGCTCATCTTGAGCATTTCTTTTCTCGAATCTTTCTTTATGAGATAAATTACTGCCCAAAGTGCCAGAATAATTAATGACCATATAAACCAAACGTACTGCATAAGATCTTACAAGCTTTCTATCTTTTTATTTTAATTTGTGCATTGTAAAATGCCGCAATACAGGCGCCAACAAGCCAACCGAGTATAAAGGTTTGTATGATTCCTAAACCAGCTTCCCATAGAGGAACATCCATTCTGATTATATTTGTAGTGTCTAAGCCGTGCAAGAGGCTGTTAAAAAAGTTGATTGTTCCTTCCTTTCCTGCAGTCGACATTACGATCATACAGCCTAGGTAAATTAGTGCTCCAGTAAGACCAAAGGCAAATCCCAGTTTTTTTACGTTTAATCGGTACATAATTTTATAGTTTTTTAATTAGCTGTCTGATTTTAAAATCTTTTTCGATTCTTCAAATTCTTCCTTAGATATTTCACCTTTTGCAAAGCGTTTTTTTAAAATATCCAGAGGGTTTTCTTCTTTGTTTTTTTGATATGGAATATCTGCAGGAATAAAGAATATCCAAGCAAGAAGTATAATCCATATAATCCACCATATAAGGTGCATTCCACCAAAGTGTCCGTCGTATAAATGCATAATTTTTAATTTTAAAATTGTTATTGATTTATTTTTGTAATTGTATATTCCCCTAATTTATCTAGTTGCTTTTGTATGTCTTGAACAGAGAGCGTTTCGTTCATAGAAATAATCGTGGCACCTTTTGGTGCTAAAAAAATCTCTACTTTTTCAATATTAGGATGTTCTTCCAATGTCTTCTTGACCCTTGAAATACAACCGCCACAACTGATACCGCTTATTTGAAATTTTTGTTTTATCATAGATGTTTTTTAATGATGTTGATGCTTTTTGTGTTTTTCTTCTGAATGGTTGTGTTTATTATCCTGGTCATTCTGATTGTTATGTTTATGTCTTCCATGTCCGTGTGAACCATGGGGCATAAATAGGTGGATAGCAAACATGAATAGTATAAAGATGAAAAGGGACGAGCCTCCACCTATACCGAAAGAAGGTGCTAAAAAGATAAAAAGTAACGGCAGTCCGCATCCGATGACCATCCATATCCAGTGATTGTTTTTCATTGTTTTTTATTTTAGATACATTCCTTTACATGTAAATAAAAAATGGAAAGAAATATATTTTAGTTGTTAATTAGAAGATTTTAGAAAGGCCTCAATTTTTGTGATTTCCTTTTCTGTTAAGTTTGCCCGAACTCTCATGTGTAAACTTATAGTCTCCCAATCAGTATCATTATAATCTGCTGGTGAAGGTGCTAAATGACACCTGTTGCAAGTCTCTCCCCATAATTGTGCGCCAGACTTTTCAATTTTAAATTCGTCTTCAACAGCCGTTACAGCTGTGTATTTATCTTTTGTAGAGGAACAGCTTACAATTACTGCTCCTGTTATAAGCAACATTAAACCTATTGAAGCTATTTTATATATTGTTTTCATAATTGTTGTTTTATAAGTTTATTAGAATCCGATAGCCCAGTGTACAAAGAAGCCGGTAGTTTTGCCACCTCCATCGTGACCACCAGTACTATCAGTTGTCTGATAGGCAACTTTTATCACAGACCTCCAGCTTAACCAATAGTTTAGGCCGAAAGCATATTGATCAGACTGTTCTTCCCATTCGGCACCTTCAGGAGTATTAAAGTTTGAATACCTTCCTACCACTTCTAGTTTTTTTAGAAAGTCACTACTAGCCATTGTTGGACGATAGCTAAGCTGAGTATAAAATGAGTTGCTTTTATTGTTGAAGGTATATTCTTCCTCTATATCATCCTCTATCTCAATATAAGTGGCGTTATCAATATTGGAATTATTGTATTGCCCTTTAATATCTATAAAGCCTTTAAGGGCAGGGATTTGTTTTATATAGGAAAAATCAATGGCGTATAAGAATGCTCCAACATTCTTGTATTCGGAATCACTAGCGCCAACTTTATTTGCTGAATATGCAGAAAAGCCAATCTCTGCTGAAGAATCTGCAAAAGGCAATAAACCAATACGACCTCCAAAGGCTTTACTGTTATTATTATCTTCAAAATTTTGGAATAGAAGCATTCCTGCTTCTTCTGGTTCATCACTACCATCTTTTAATCTTGGACCATTAGTAGAATACACAGAATAATTTAATTTTGGTCCTCCTAAATCAAAAGCTCCGCGAAGTTCTACCCCTATGCCGGAAGAAGGGGCAATACCATCGTGACCAAAACCTAAAGGTCTTGTAGGAAGCCTGTTTATCCAAGCAGGATGTAAGCGTTCCATAAATGTCCCAAAAGGCAATAAAAACTTTCCAGCTCGAATTGTCATGTTTTTGTTGAGAACATACATTACATTAGCATATTCTAAACCAACTTCTAATTCATTACCTTCTAACTCAAACTCTAACTCAGCCTCAAACATAAATCTATCTGAATGTTTGAATAAAAAAATGGGAGCAAAGGCAGAACCAACATATGATGATTCTGTTTCTTCACTATTGCTTAAAGTATTTAAACCTGTATGTCCATACCCTCTAATCATAAACTGAGTTTTACTTGGTTTAAATGACTCGGAGGTTTTAGTGCTGTCTGTTTTAAAATTGTTATATGTCTGACTATAAGTGGAGTAGTTTAAAATAACAATTGCAATAAATACTAGTGTCTTTTTCATTATTTCAGGGTTCTTAAATAGTTAATAAGTTCCCAGCGTTTTTTTTCTGGGATTGAAGTTTTATATGAGGGCATTGGTGAACGTCCTTGTTCTATCTTCCAGAAGATTGCTCCATCTGATTGTGATTGAAAAGTGTCGCTGGTTAAGTCTGCTGGCTTTGGTGTAAGTCCTGTGCCTGCCATACCATCACCTTTTCCTTTAGGTCCATGGCAAACAAAGCATAGCATTTTATATATCTTTTTACCTGATGCAGTAGCTTTTGCATCGCCTTTCAATGGGTTTTTTATTTTATCAGCACTTGCTGGAGCCACCCACTTGTCTTGCTCTATTGAAGTATATTCTCTTTTAGGAGAATTAATAAACCCTACTGTCAAGAGGTAAATTAATCCCAGTAGAGTTATGCTGAAAAAAAGCTTTTTTGTTCTCATTTGATTATGATTTAGTGTGTTACTGTTTTTTAAAATATCTTAAGATTCGACTAGAATAGGATTCAACGTGATATCTTTTTTAAGTTCCATTTGTTGTTATTGCTCTTTACCACAATTAGACTGTCTGAAATAAATTTAGAAGTGATGATTGGTGGAGTTTTACTTTTAGTATATTTTGGAGGAATATGTATAGCTAACTGAGTTAGATGGTCTATAACATTTCCGTTTTCATCAATGATCACTTCATAATAATGGTAGTTGACCACATCTTTTTTAAAGATATCATTATAACCTATGGTCTCTTTATGAACTATTAATGCTAAGGCCTTGTTACCTTGAAAATTCGAGACATTTAGGAACTGTGGTTTGATACTTGTTTTTCCTTTTTTATCAATAAAGCCATAATAGAGTATACCATCCTTTTGATGTGTTATAATACATTTACCATTACTGAACACAGGATAGTTACCCTTGTCTGTTTTGGTCTGTATCAAATCACTTCTAAAGTCAATAATTATAGAACCGTTTTGATCAATAAATGCCCATTCATTCCCTTTTTTTACAGCTGCTAGACCGTCGTGAAAAGGGGAGATAAAGTCAATATGCTCTAGGGTTTGCCCAAATCCTAACATTGGGATAATTAATAATGTGAGGAGGATTGTTCTCATTTTGAATAGTTTTTAATTTGATGAAACTAGAGGTTGTTGCAGGTTTTTATCTGCATAACTTTCTTTTTTATCTATATAATTTCATCGTAATTATTTCGCTTCCAATTTTCTGTGTTTTTATAATCTGTCATACTCATTCCAACCACATCTTTAAACTGCCTAGATAAGTGATTTACACTACTGTAATCTAATAAGTAACCTATGTCAGAAAAGGAATGTTGTTTAAGTTGAATGAGTTCTTTAACTTTTTCGATTTTTAATCGTATAAAGTACTTTTCAATAGTGGTCTTTTCCTTAGATGAGAACAGTTTGCTCAATGTTTTATAGTCTCGATGAAGGGTTGATGATAAATGTTCCGAAGTCTTAACCTTTAAGGTTAATGGAAGTTCAACAAGTTGTTCAATAAGAATAATTTTTATTCTTTCAACCAGCATATCTTCTTCACTTTTAACAATCTCAAAGTTATTTGCATGAAGTACTTTAGCGACATCTTGGTTAATTTGTGTATCGCTTATTCCAGGTGCTTCTACTAAAAGTCTCCCTAGTTCTAAAGAAAGGACAGTTATTCCTAATTCTTGTAGCTCTTGCTTTATTACTTTTAAGCAACGACTACATACCATGTTTTTAATCCAAAATTCTTTTGGCTGTATCATAATTAAAAAGGTATTGTTATTAAGATGTCACTCAATAACTAATTCTGTAAATGCATGCTTACTGCATAATGCGTAAATAATGTTGTTGGAAATTGGGTACAACAGTTTATAGCCTAAGCTATGCTTTGACTATAATTAATTGTGCAGTAAAAGGGTTTTTACTGCGATGTAGAAAATCAAATTAAGTAAGTCTCGTGTAGAATATATATATCCTTGGAAAACAAGGGAGGGACATAGTCCTTAAAAGGAACCATGTTTTTATCTAGTCCTTCAAAAAGGTTGATGTAGGAATAAATAAATGTTTTTAAGAAAACTAAATTATCAACTTCTAGAACTGTAGTTGATTTTTTGAAGCTATCACTAGCTGCTTCTATAAGAACAGTCTGATTGTCACAACACTCTTTTTCCTGTAAAGAGGTGCATTTTTTTAAAGAACGATCTTCTTTTTGAACTTTTTCCTTACAGGTTTGTGCTTTACTAAAAAAAGCCATATCTACTAAATCATCACAGCAAAAATGCATATTTACTGCGAAAGATGTGGTTGATAGCAGTATAAATGCTGCTAAAAAGAAAGACAATATTTTAGTAAAAAATGTTTTCACACTGTAAAGGTAATAATTTTTTTAACATCTAAGATAAAGTGTAATTGCTCTCTTAAGGTGTTTGTTATAAGTGCTTCATTAGTTTTAAGTCAATCAACACATGTACAAAGATAAATTTAAAGTGTGTATTGAAAAATGACTTTTATCAGTTCTTGTTTTCTATTCTAAAACTCATAGGTTAAACCAAAGTTAATACCAAATGGATGTCCTGGTCGTAAGCCTGCTGGCACTCGTGATACAGCGTAAGTAGTATTAAATAAATTGATAATATTAGCTGATAATGTAAATTTGCTATCAAGAAAATAACGAGCAGATACATCTACTACCAAATTTGAACTTACTTTAAATTCTTTCGGAATTGATCCAGAGCCTGCTGTAGTTCTAAATGCGCTGGTATATCTCGAATTAAAATTAAGATCAAATTTTTTATGCTGCATTCCTATGGTTGCGTTTAATTGATGTTTGGCAATGTATGGTATTTCATCTCCAGCTGTAACTATACCATAAATATCTTCACTGCTATCAAAACTTGTCAAAAACTTGGTATCCGTCAGCGTATACGAGAATGAGATGGGTAATGTGAATTTTTTAGTTGTATTACGTAATAGATTATAGTTAACCAGAAATTCGATACCACTCACCCTAACTTCACCAGCATTAAATTGGTCTAAACTCCCTGTTCCACCTGAAGCAGCTAGGTCACTTCCAAGCAAATTTTTGTAATCATTGTAAAAACCAACGAACTCCCCTTTAATTCCTTTGAAATTAAAGCGGGTACCAAGTTCATAATTTATGCTCTGTTCAGCCTTTTGTTCAGGTGTGTTACTTGGCGGTGAAAAGCCTTTATGTACACCCCCAAATATTGATAGGTAGTTGTTGAATTTGTAATTGGCTCCTATTCCTGGAATCCATATATCTATTGAGTTTTGTCGAATCGATAAATCTTGCCCTATTCTTAATGGGTCACTAGTACCGTAGTCGGTTCTGGTAAGTACTATATTTTCATAACGTAAGCCTGGTGTGAGGGTTAATTTTTCGATTTTGGCAGTATATAACAAATGAGCAGCTAGGGCTTTTGCATCACTAATGCGATTCGAATTGGATCCTTTATTGGCTACGGTGGTACGGATTAATTCATTGTTTTGAAAAGCATATCTGTCTACCCATTGAAATCGATCTTCTTCATCTTCATGATATCGTATTCCTATCTCCATGTTTTGCAACCATTCTGTCCCCCATTTTATTGTTGCTACGGATTGAATCCCGGTAGAAGTATAGACTCTATTGTTGGCTTTGATACCTAAAACATCGGGCTGAGTATCTGCATTACCTAGGAGGGTTTGATATTCGGAAGGAAAATTTTCTGGTGCAGATAAAACTTTGCCAATGCTTATGCGTTCACCTAAATTGACATCATCTAGTTTATACCAATTTCTCTTGAATTTATTAATATATCCCGTAGTTCTTATGTTGATGAATGGTGAAACACGTATAAAATGGGTAAGTTGATACTGTTGGTGTTTTCCATTCATTACGTCTTTGCTAGAAGCTCTATACCTTCTAAATGGGTTGTTTTTAAAATCTTCATCTGTTAGACCTAGGTATGTTTCATTTGCCTTTTCTTCGGAATACTGGATTTTAAGTGTTAATGCTTGATAGGTCTTGGCGTCTAAATTAGTGTTAAGTCTAAATTTAGCAGAATAATCAGATTTGTCAAACCCAGTATTGCCACCGCCGTCTAAACCTTTGAAGCCATCCGAATTATAGTTAAAATAATCACTAACAAATCCAAAATTGTTAAAACTGTTACCGATAACGACTTGAGTGTTTCTTGAATTAAAATTTCCTGCAGAAATTGAAGCTTTTCCTGTGAATTTATTAGGAATCTGGGTTGAAATCATGTTTATAGCACCACCTGTAGTATTGGGGCCGTATTGTATTTGACTACTACCTTTTAATACCTCTACAGACTCCATTCTACCTATAGTTGGGAAGTAATATGCTGCTGGAGCACTATAGGGAGCAGGTGCTATGAGAATTCCATCTTCCATCAAGTTGATTTTGGAACTACGCTCTGGGGAGGTGCCACGCAAACTAATATTTGGACGCAGTCCAAATCCATCTTCTTCATAAATATTTATCCCGGGAATGGTCTGCAGAATCCTATTAATATTGGTGTAGGAGAATTTTTTTAAATCTTTTTGTGAGATATAGCTTGCGGATCCTGTTTTGTTTCGAGCTTCAAACTTGCTTCCAAGTAGTGCATTACCTGAGATAACAACTTCTTCAAGGAATTCAGTTTTTAGTTGGATGGAGTCTTTTTCTTGTGGGTTTGTCTGAGCTACAGCTATTGTAGTTGTAAATATCAGAATAAGTAAATGTGTTGTGATTTTCATTTAATGTATTATTTAGAATTAATTTAAATAGCGACAAATGTAATTTCCTAATTTTAAAACACCAACTTTATTTAGAATTATTCTTAATAATTTTTTTAACCAAATTTACTATTCAATTATTGCAGCAGGTATGCAATATTTCAAAAGTTAATTATTCAATATTCAAGATTTAAATCCAAAATCATTTCTGAAAATTTTGTTAAACAAAATTAATATGATGATTTTTTTGTAGCTTTGCATTACCAATGAAGCATTATTTTTATAAAATAGTATCCTTTTGTATGGGGCTTTTAGTGTTCCTGTCTACAATGTCTTTTACTATAGAAAGTCACTATTGTGGTGATGTTTTAATAGATACTTCGGTGCTTGGTAAAGTTGAGTCTTGTGGTATGGAAACTCAACAAAAAACATCTTCAAAAGAGTGTGATATCAGTAAGAAAGACTGTTGTAGTGATGAGCAGTTGGTTGTTGATGGTCAAGATGATTTGAAAATTTCTTTAGACAAATTAGATAAGGAGCAACAGCTATTAGTTGCTGCTTTCATCTATTCATACATAAATCTGTTTGCAGAACAACAAACGGAAAATATTGCTTTTAAAAATTATTCTCCTCCTCCTTTGGTCAGGGACGTTCAAATTTTAGACCAAACTTTTCTTATTTGATTTTTAAGTAATTAATACTGTAGTCCAACATTAACTTGTTTGGACTAAACTGCTTGTCTTTTGTTTTAAGACCAAATTTTTAATTACTTAAAATTCATTTATATGCTAAATAAAAGCATCAAATTTTTAATAGAAAATAAATTAGTAGCAGTTTTGTTACTAGCCTTATTTGTGGCGTGGGGTGTTGTAAATGCGCCTTTCGAATGGAATACTGGTTCTATGCCACGTAATCCTGTGGCTGTAGACGCCATACCTGATATTGGTGAAAATCAACAGATCGTATTTACCAAATGGGATGGACGTTCTCCTCAGGATATTGAAGACCAAATCACTTATCCACTTACTACTTCCTTGTTAGGAATTCCTGGGGTAAAAACCATACGTAGTTCCTCAATGTTTGGTTTTTCGAGCATCTATATCATTTTTGAAGAGGATATAGAATTTTATTGGAGTCGAAGTCGTATACTAGAAAAATTAAATTCACTACCAGCGGGATTATTACCAGAAGGAGTAAACCCCGCGCTAGGTCCTGATGCTACAGGTCTCGGACAGATTTACTGGTATACATTAGAGGGTCGTGATGAAAACGGAAATGTTACCGGTGGTTGGGACTTACAAGAATTAAGAAGTATTCAGGACTTCTACGTGAAATATGCTCTATCCTCAGCAAGTGGTGTTTCAGAAGTAGCATCAATAGGTGGTTACGTTTTAGAATATCAAGTGGATGTCAATCCTGAATTGATGAAACAGTATAAAGTTGGATTGAACGAGGTTGTTAAAGCTGTAAAACAAAGTAATCAAGACGTTGGTGCGCAAACATTAGAAATTAATCAGGCAGAATATCTAATTCGAGGTTTGGGATATGTCAAATCTATTTCCGACTTAGAAAATGCAGTAGTCACCTCAGAAGATTTTACTTCTATACGCCTGAAAGATATAGCTAAAGTTTCTCACGGTCCTGCAACAAGAAGAGGTCTCTTAGATAAAGAAGGCGCAGAGGTTGTAGGTGGTGTTGTGGTTGCTCGCTATGGAGCCAACCCTATGGCAGTTATTAATAATGTTAAAGAAAAAATTAAAGAACTAAGTTCTGGTTTACCATCAAAAACCTTGAGTGACGGAAGGACATCACAATTGACTATTGTTCCTTTTTATGATAGAACTGAACTCATTCAGGAAACATTAGGGACTCTTGATGAAGCATTGACTCTAGAAATTTTGATAACCATTTTTGTTATTATCATTATGGTTTTCAACTTAAGGGCGTCAGTATTAATCTCAGGACTACTGCCTGTGGCTGTATTGATGGTTTTTATATCAATGAAATTATTTAATGTAGATGCCAATATTGTAGCTTTATCTGGTATCGCCATAGCTATTGGTACAATGGTAGATGTAGGTGTTATTCTTTCCGAAAATGTGCTACGCCATATAGATGAAAATGACCAGAACTTACCAATGAATACAGTAGTATATAATGCCACAGCCGAAGTGTCTGGTGCTATTCTTACTGCGGTTATGACTACAATAATAAGTTTTATCCCAGTGTTTACAATGATAGGAGCTGAAGGTAAGCTGTTTAGGCCTTTGGCTTTTACAAAAACTGCAGCACTCACGGCATCGCTTATAGTAGCACTATTTCTTATACCACCATTTGCAGCCTATTTTTTTAAAAAGCGAAATGTGAAAATTTCTTTTAGGTACATTCTTAATGGTGTCTTGGTAATAATTGGTCTGTCAGCAGTTATTTTTGGTTTCAATCTAGGGTTCATATTGATTGCATTCGGTATTGTTGGTTTATTATCTGTTAAAGAGAAAATTTCGGTGGAGAGAGCCAATATAATCAACATTTTTGTTTCAGCCTTTGCCATTGTATTCTTGTTAGCCGAATATTGGAGACCATTGGGCGTGGATAGAAGTATTTTCTGGAACTTAATATTTGTAGGCTTGATATGTTTTGGTTTGCTAGGTGTTTTTACACTATTTAGACATTATTATGTGCGCATTTTAAATTGGGCACTACGTAATAAACTCTTATTTCTATCTATACCTACAGCCATTGTCATTTTTGGTGTTATGATTATGCGTAGCACAGGTAAGGAATTTATGCCTTCACTCAATGAAGGGTCTTTTCTCTTAATGCCAACATCTATGCCTCATGCAGGGGTTGAAGAAAATAAACGTGTTTTACAACAATTGGATATGGCAGTTGCCAGTATTCCTGAAATTGAAACCGTGGTTGGTAAATCTGGACGAACTGAGTCTGCATTGGATCCTGCTCCACTTTCAATGTATGAGAATGTAATTCTTTACAAGCCGGAATATATTTTGGATGAAGCTAGAGAGCGACAAAAATTCAAGGTAAATGAAGATGGCTTATTTGTTCTTAAGGATGGTTCTCTGGTTATTAATCCAAATAATGATATTGATGATCAGTCTAAAGATAAAGGTCAAATAAAAAAGGAATTTTATCAGGTCGACTCCAAAATACTAATACCAGATAATGATGGAGAATATTTTAGAAACTGGCGACCAGAAATTGAATCCCCAGACGATATTTGGAAAGAAATTGTAAAGGTAACAAAACTGCCGGGAGTTACTTCAGCACCAAAATTACAACCTATTGAAACGCGTTTGGTTATGCTTCAAACAGGAATGCGTGCGCCTATGGGTATTAAGGTGAAAGGTCAAGATTTAAATGAGATTGAAGCTTTTGGTGTTCAACTAGAAGACATTTTAAAACAGGCTGAAGGAGTAAAGGAAGAAGCCGTTTTTGCAGATCGAATTGTAGGCAAACCATACCTTTTATTAGATATTGAACGAGACAGACTCGCCCGTTATGGGATTTCTATACAGCAAGTGCAACAGGTCATACAAGTGTCCATAGGAGGTATGGTACTTACACAAACTGTTGAAGGTAGAGAGCGATATGGCATTCGTGTACGTTATCCAAGAGAACTACGAGCCAACCCGAATGATTTAAAAGACATCTATGTTCCTGTAGAAAAAGGAACTCCTGTACCATTAAGCGAATTAGTAACGATTAGATACGAACAAGGACCACAAGTAATAAAGAGTGAAGATACTTTTTTAGTGGGTTATGTACTTTTTGATAAACTGGATGGATTTGCAGAAGTAGATGTAGTAGAGAATGCACAAGCTCTTATTCAGTCTAAAATTGATAATGGAGAACTTATTGTTCCTAAAGGTATAAACTATCAATTTACAGGAACTTATGAAAATCAATTAAGGGCAGAAAAAACACTTAGTGTAGTTGTGCCACTAGCATTACTCATTATATTTCTCATTCTTTATTTTCAGTTTCGTTCCATAGCAACATCACTTATGGTATTTACAGGAATTGCCGTAGCGTTTGCCGGTGGTTTTTTAATGATTTGGTTTTACGGTCAAGATTGGTTTTTAAACTTTAACTTCTTTGGAGAAAACTTACGTGATTTATTCCAAATGCATACCATAAACTTGAGTGTGGCCGTTTGGGTTGGATTCATTGCATTGTTTGGTATTGCTACAGATGACGGGGTTGTAATGGCAACTTACTTAACGCAGACTTTTGATAAAAATAAACCTAAAGACAGGAAAGGAATTAGAGCGTCGGTAATTGAGGCTGGAGAAAAACGTATCCGCCCTTGTTTAATGACAACGGCGACAACCATTCTTGCTTTATTGCCTGTGCTCACTTCAACGGGTCGAGGTAGTGATATAATGATACCAATGGCAATCCCATCTTTTGGAGGAATGCTCATTGCTTTGGTAACCTTATTTGTTGTGCCGGTATTATTTAGTTTAAAACATGAACTTCAATTAAAACGAGCTACAAAATGAGATATATAATATTAATAGGAATCGCTTTTTTCGCTTTAGCGGAAGGAAATGCACAAGACTTAGCAACCTATATTAAGGAGGCTCAAGAAAATAACCCCGAAATTCAAACTTTCGAGTTGCGCTATAACATAGCAGAAGAAAAAGTTAATGAAGTCAATACTTTACCAGATACTCAAATAAGTGCTGGCTATTTTGTAAGTGAGCCTGAAACTCGCACAGGAGCGCAACGTGCACGTTTTTCAGTTAAGCAGATGTTACCTTGGTTTGGAACCATTACAGCTAGAGAAAATTATGCCAGTTCAATGGCAGAAGCTCAGTTTGTAGATATAGAGATAGCAAAAAGAAAACTTACTCTAGCTGTATCTCAATCTTATTACAAGCTATACGCCATTAGAGCAAAACAACATGTTTTAGATAAGAATATTAAGCTTTTAGAAACTTATGAGCGTTTGGCATTAACTTCGGTAGAAGTTGGTAAGGCATCGGCAGTAGATGTATTGCGTCTTCAAATAAGACAAAATGAGCTTTTACAGAAAAAAGATGTGTTGGAGCAAGATTATCTTGCTGAACAAGTGGCCTTCAACAATCTCTTAAATCGTGATGAAACTATTGCGGTAATTGTTGTTGACGACATGTTTCTTCCAGATGAGGATGCATTAATATCAGTCGAAACTCTTCAATTAAATCCTGAATTGTTAAAGTATGACAAGTTGTACGAATCGATTGAGCAATCAGAATTGTTAAACCAGAAAGAAAGTGCTCCTAATATTGGTTTTGGGTTAGATTACGTACCAGTTTCAGAGCGACCAGATATGAGTTTTATTGACAACGGAAAGGATATTGTAATGCCTATGGTTTCCATTTCTATTCCAATTTTCAACAATAAGTATAAGTCTATAACAAAACAGAATCGATTGAAGCAGTTACAAATACAGTCCCAAAAAGAAGATAGGCTAAATAAACTAGAAACATTATTAGCAGATGCAAAATACAATCGAACGAATGCGAGAATAAAATTCAATATTCAATCAGACAATTTAAAGCAAGCGAATGATGCTGAAGAAATCCTGATTAAAAACTATGAAACAGGAACTATAGATTTCAATGACGTATTAGATGTTCAAGAGTTACAGTTAAAATTTCAAATAAATCTTATTGAATCTATTAAAGGGTATTATGTGCAATATGCTTTGATTAATTACTTAACACAATAGAAATGAAGACAATAAATATAATCATATTATTACTATTTACTCCTGTCACTTTTGCTCAAGTAGGCACAAACGGAAAAGATAGAAAAGAAGAAGGTAGACCTGTTAAGGAGTACAACCTTACCATTGAAGAAAATAAAATGACACTTGGGGATGTTACTGCAAAAGCCATGACGATAAACGGAAGTATTCCTGGGCCCGTTTTGGAATTTGAGGAAGGTGATCTTGCAATCATTAATGTAACCAATAAAATGGATGAAGAAACATCAGTACATTGGCATGGCTTAATCCTTCCAAATTTTTACGATGGCGTTCCATATCTAAATACGCCACCAATTGAACCAGGAACCACTTTTCAATATAGAATTCCAATCAACCAATCGGGTACATATTGGTATCATTCCCATACGATGTTACAAGAGCAAAAGGGGGTTTATGGGTCTATTATCATTCACCCAAAAGAAAAAACCTTGGAATATGATAAAGATTTGGTCGTGATGTTATCAGATTGGACCGATGAAAAACCATTGAATGTTTTAAGGAATCTAAAAAGAGGTAATGACTGGTATCAGGTAAAGAAAGGAACATCAGTACCATTAAGTAGAGTAATTAAAGAAGGGGCATTAGGAGCACAATTCAAGTTTTGGAGAGATCGTATGGAAGGAGCAGATATTTCAGATATTTATTATCCCACATTTTTGTCCAACGGTAAAAAAATGGCGGAGTATCCAGAATTCAAGCCAGGTGAAAAAGTACGTCTTCGCTTCATCAACGCATCGGCCTCTACCTATTATTGGTTGGATTTTGGTGGCGGAAACCCGATGGTGGTATCTAGTGATGGTATTGACGTACAACCGGTATCCAAAAGCCGATTTCTATTTGGCATAGCCGAAACGTATGATGTAATAATCACTATCCCAAAAGGAGCTATAGAAATTGTTGCTACAGCTCAGGATGGTTCTGGTAATACTTCAATTCGCTTAGGAAATGGAGAACTTTTTTCTGCGACGGTAATCGATAGACCCAACAAAGTCGAAATGATGAAGCAAATGGCAAAAATGGACATGAAGATGGGAGCGCCTGCGATAATAGGAAATCAAAAGAAGAAAACACCAGAGTTATTAATGCAAAAGTATGGAATGAAGATGGATATGAAGGACGGACAAATGAATATGAAAGATAGTAAAATGGGCAATCCAATGGAAACGAAGACAAATGACCATATGGGTCACGATATGTCAACGATGCAGAAAGATACCGCGTCTTTTGATTACAGCACACGTAAAGCCTATTTCAATTATGATTTTTTGAGGGCAAAGGAAAATACCACATTCAAAGCTAACTTACCCGTAAACGACATTTTGTTGAACCTGACTGGAAATATGCAACGCTATGTTTGGAGTATGAATGGAGTACCATTGTCAGAAATAGATAATATTAAAATTAAAGGCGGTGAGGTTACTAGAATAACATTGAACAATCTAACAATGATGCATCACCCAATGCACCTTCACGGACATTACTTTAGAGTGATAAATAAAAATGGAGAACGTTCGCCATTAAAACATACTGTTAATGTACCACCGATGCAAAAAGTGGTTATAGAATTTTATAATGAAGAAGTTGGTGACTGGATTTTTCATTGTCATGTGCTATATCATATGATGGGAGGTATGGCTAGGGTATTTAGTTATGATACGCCAAGAGACGATAGGATGAAAGAATTTCCTGCGCAAAAACTAGTAGATGAAACAGATCTTTATTATTCGTGGGGATTGGCTCGTGCTGGGTCAAACTTCAATGAGCTTTTTTTAACCTCTAGTAATATCCGTAACGAATTTGGATTAAGAACAGAGTTCGATTACAATCAAAATCTCGAAGCCGAAGTAAATTACAATAGATATCTCAATGATTGGGTACGTCTCTATGTAGGTGTTAATCTCGAAACCGAAGTGCCTGACTCCTATAATAAGTTCAACACAGTTGGTCTTATTGGTGTAAAGTACTTTACACCTTACAGGTTCAATGTAGATGTGAGTATGGATAATCAGCTACGCCCAAGAATACGTCTGGATAGGGAGTTATTGATTTTTCCAAGAATTTTTCTGGAAGGCGAATACGAATATAGAGCAGACTTTGGATGGGTCAATGATTTAGAGGATAATAAATCCTTTGAAAGTGAAACCCAATGGTTGGTAGGTCTTTCATACATCCTCTCACGTAATTTTTCAATTCAAGGTAACTACAATAACCGATACGGTTGGGGTGGTGGTCTTTTAGCAAGATTTTAATAAAATTAAAGTATATCATAATAATTAAATCAAAAACAAAATGAGCAAATTAAAATTAGTATTAGGAATAGTTACAATAGCATTTGTAACCTTAACAGTAGTGTCTTGTAAAGATGCAAAAACAGATAAAAACAATTCTACCGGTCACCATTCAGAAATGAATGCAGATGAAGACCATTCAAAAATGAATCACGATAATAGTGATGGACACCATGATGCGGATAAAAAAGAAATGACAATGAATGGGAATGGTAGTTCAGAAACTGTTTTAAATGATTATTTCAATCTTAAAGATGCTTTAGTAGCAGATGATAATTCAAAAGCTAAAGAGCTTGGTGCAACCTTAGCAAAATCTTTAGCGAGTCTTGAAATATTATCAAACTATTCAGATAAACAAAAGACAGACTTAAAAGATATCATAGAGGATGCAGTAGAGCACGCAGAGCATATTTCAGAAAGTGATATAGCACACCAGAGAGAGCATTTTAAGGTGTTAAGTAAAGATGTCACCGATATTGTTGCCATTACCGGGACAAAAAACACATTGTACCAGCAGTTTTGTCCGATGTATGATGGTGGTAGTGCTTGGTTGAGTATGAGTAAGGATGTTAAAAACCCATATTACGGTAGTAAAATGTTAAAATGCGGTAAAGTTCAAAAAGAAATTAATTAAATGAAACTAGTAAAAATCATAGCAATAATCTTGTTAGTGGTCTTTGTGGGCATACAGTTTATACCTGTAGGCCTTAATCAAAGTAATAGTATTCCGAGAACTGACTTTATGTTGGTTAATGACGTCCCTAATGGTATTAAGGATAAGTTACAAGTCTCGTGCTATGATTGTCACAGTAACAACACAAAATATCCTTGGTACAATAAAATTCAGCCAATAGCTTGGTTTCTAGAAGACCATATTGAAGAGGGAAAAGCAGAGTTAAACTTTAATGAGTGGGATTCTCTTTCAAATCGAAGAAAAGTAAGTAAACTAAGGTCTATTATTAAACAGATTGAAAGTGGTGAAATGCCTTTAGATTCTTACACTTTGATTCATAAAGATGCAAAGTTTTCAGAAGCCGAGAAAGAAGAGATAATCAGTTGGATAACACAATTAAAAGATAGTTTATAAATAATTTAAAAATTAAAAAGATGAAAAATTTAAAAATGAGTATAGCAATAATGCTATTGATGACAGTTTCTTTAACCAATGCACAACATAATCATGACCATGGTAAGAAGGAAAAAAAGAGTGAGCACAATGATGGAATGAAGCACAGTAAAATGATGAATAAGAAAAGTGATATAAAATTTGAAGCGATTTTAAGTGATTATTTCAACTTAAAGGATGCATTGGTAGCTGATGATTCTAAAAAAGCAGCTACAGTAGGCTCTAAATTAGCATTATCATTAAAAGCATTTAATAAGTCAAATTATACTTCAGCTGAACAAAAAGAGTTGACAGATATCATTGAAGATGCTATAGAACACGCGGAGCATATTTCAAAAAGTGAAATAGGTCATCAAAGAGAACATTTTAAGACATTAAGTAAAGACATAACAGATATGGTTGCTATAGCTGGTACCAAGAATACGCTTTACCAGCAGTTTTGCCCAATGTATGATAAGGGCAGCGCTTGGTTAAGTACAAAACAAGAGGTGAGAAATCCGTATTACGGAAGTCGAATGCTAAAATGTGGTAAAGTACAAAAGACTATTCAATAGAAACTCTATAGGAGCCATTCTATCATACTGGTTTGTTAGTTAACAGTAGATAGGAAGGTATTAGACTTCGGAATAGCAAAAGTCCTGTCTCGGGAAGGAATACAATGTATAGTTAGAGTTAGTTCCTTCCCGTACGGGCACAAAGTAATTGAAAATAAAGTTGATTTGACTAATAGAAGCCTGTATAAGAAAGTAGAGTAATACTTGTCTTCTTTGTTGGGTGAAATACAAACTTTTGAAAAGGAGGAATTTTTTGAAAAGTACTTGATTTTGAGAGAAGAATTTGTTTTTGATTGATAGATAAATTCCGACTCTCATTTTCAAGTACGATTTAAAAGTAAAATAATAATTCGTAAAACAACTATTTGATTTAAATAAAGTAGAACTATGAAAGATTGTTGCAAAGACGGATGCCATCAAAAAGCAGAAAAATCTATTGTTAAAAAATGGTTCAACTATTTAATCTATGTAATACTGTTAATAATAATTGGTGGTGCATTAGTACTTCAATTATTTGATTAAAAGATTAATAAAAGTGAATAAGGAAGATATGGCAAAAACACCTGAAAGTACTAGTTTTTATGAGCAGCTCTTTAAAAAAGTATTGTTCACCACAAGCATAGTCACTGTATTGTCATTAAGTTATGGACTATGGGTCAATGAAAATCCTGATAGCTTGTTTCTACAACTTTTAATTGTTGGATTGGCTTTACTCAAAACCATTGTTATTATTAGACTCACTTTTCTACAGTTAAGTATGATAATAGGAGAAAGTCATCAACTTACACATATTTTAACATTATTTACTGTATTAATTGTTTTGATTATTTTTTCTTTTTCAGCTGATTATCAAGCCTTGTACGTGCTAAATTCTGAAAGCTTTAAATCTGCCACATCGTTTAATGACTCCTTTTTTATGCAATTTTTTGAGTTTATGTATTTCAGTTTGATCACATTTTCATCAGTTGGTTTTGGTGATATCGTACCTGTTTCTGTTTCAGGAAAAATAATTGTAATACTAGAAATCCTATTGAGCTTTTTTGTTTTGGTTTTTGGTATTGCCAATATTAATAGAATACACATATATAAATAACTCATTTAATAATTATAATTATGAAAGCACTTAAATTAATGACTACCATGATATTATGTTTTACAGTTGTAAGCGTCATGAATGGGCAAGAAGTAAAAAATCAAACCGATGTAGATGCCGTTATTTCGGTAATGAAAGTTTATAAAGATGCACTACAAAACCTTA
Source organism: Tenacibaculum sp. Mcav3-52 (assembly GCF_022347665.1). Classification (NCBI taxonomy): domain Bacteria; kingdom Pseudomonadati; phylum Bacteroidota; class Flavobacteriia; order Flavobacteriales; family Flavobacteriaceae; genus Tenacibaculum; species Tenacibaculum sp. Mcav3-52. The sequence continues at coordinate 1,076,869 of NZ_JAKRGE010000001.1, forward strand.
CCACCGAAGGAACATTCGAATTGTTTACAAAAGATTCTAAAATTTATGAATCTGGAGGAGTAGAAGGAACTTACAGTCACTACATCGAACATCATTTAGGGCCAGAATTAGGCCACTTTAAAAGTTTTACATTTTCAGATTATGAGATTGATGTGAAAGTAGATGTACCCTATGCATTTACTACAGAAACTTATATCTATACTATTGTCTTAAATCCAGATGATAAGGGTATTTCTCGAACTATTAAGAAAAAAGGGGTAGCAACTTCCATTTTAAAGAAAATGGATGATGAATGGAAAATAATTAAAACACATTCTTCTTCAAGAAATAAAAAATAAAACCAGATGAGACCATGTATTCTTTTTATCCTATTATTCTGCACGTTTCTTTTTGTGTCTTGTAAGCAAGAAACAAAAGAAACCGAAACAATTCTAAAGCAACCAAAAACTGAAACTTCATCGAAGTCATTAAAAAAAGTATTAAGTCCGCATACTTCAACTATGACCATGGTCGGTGATGCACATATTCATATAGATTATTCATCGCCTGGAGTTAGGGGACGAATCATTTTTGGTGGATTAGTTGGTTACGATAATGTTTGGCAAGCAGGTGCACATATGGCTACTTGGCTACAAACTAGTAAAGATTTAACCATTGATGGAAAAGAACTTCCTGCAGGTAAATATGGATTTTTTACAATTCCTTCAAAAGAAGATTGGACTATAATGATTAATAAAAATTGGAATCAGCATGGAAAAGATGATTACAATGAAAAAGATGATGTAATAAGGTTTAAAGTAACACCAATTATTTCAGATAAAATTATGGAGCATTTAGAATATAAAATAAATAAGTTAAGTGAAACAGAAGGGACTATTTCTCTTGCTTGGGAAAAGGTAATAATTAACATTCCTTTTAAATTAAATCAATAAGATGGTAAATAGACATACAGCATTAAAAATAAGAAAGGCGCATCGTTATTTGGGTGTTTTTTTAGGTATTCAATTTTTAATGTGGACTATTAGTGGGATGTATTTTAGTTGGACGGATATTGATGAGATTCACGGCGATCAATTCAAAAAAGAAAATCCCGAGAAAACTGCATTTATGGATTTATTGGGGAGTTCTCAATTAGCCGTTAAAGACCCTATTAAGTCTCTAGAACTTCTTGAAATAGCAAATACACCTTACTATTGGATAAATGAAACAACACTTTACAATGCCCTTACGGGAATAAAAAAAGAGGGGCTAACAGAGCAAGAAGCAATTAAAGTGGCGGAACGCTATATGTTATCGGATTTAAAATTAGACAAAATACAGAGAATTGAAACTGTAAGCGATCACCACGAATACAGAGGAAGGCCTTTGCCAGCCTATGAGATTTCATACAAGACCGATGAAAATCTTAAGGCTTATGTAGCTGTCGAAAATGGAGATTTTCAAACAGTTAGGCATCGTAGTTGGCGCTGGTTCGATTTTTTATGGATGACGCACACGATGGATTATCAAGGACGAGATAATTTTAATACAATAGTTTTAAGAGCTTTTTCACTTTTAGGATTAATAACAGTACTCAGCGGATTTTTACTGTGGTACATAAGTTCGCCTACTATTAGAAAAATAAATAAGAAAACAAAAAAATAATATTATGAATAAAAACATTATTTACATAAGTATTGCAGTGATTGTTGGTCTGCTAGGCGGCTATATAATATTCGGTGGAAGTTCTGCTGATACTGTAACAAGCACAACTAAAGATAATCACGATCATTCAAAGGAAATTGCATCTAATCAAATGTGGACCTGTTCGATGCATCCACAAATAATGCAGGCTGAACCAGGTGATTGTCCTATATGCGGAATGGATTTAATACCTGCTGAGGCCGGAGCAGATGGATTATCAGCTGATCAGTTTAAAATGACCGAAAACGCATTAGCACTTGCTAATATACAAACAAGTATAGTGGGATCGGGAACTAGTGAAAAAGCAACTCTTAAACTATCTGGGAAAATTAGAGAAAATGAAGAGTCAAATGCAGTTCAAGTAACTTATTTTTCTGGAAGGATTGAAAAACTTTATGTAAATTCTACAGGTGAGAGAGTAGGTAAAGGGAGGCCTTTAGCTACCATATATTCCCCAGAACTTGTATCCGCTCAGCAAGAACTTTTAACCGCTGCTTCACTCAAAAAATCTCAGCCAGAATTGTATTTAGCGGTTCGTAACAAACTTAAATTATGGAAACTTTCAGAAAAACAAATTAATTCTATTGAAGAAGCAGGAAAGGTGCAGGAATACTTTCCAGTATATGCTACGGTTTCAGGAACGGTTACCCATAAAATGGTAGAAGAAGGCGATTATGTAAAACTTGGTCAACCTTTGTATAAAATAGCAAACTTAAATACGGTTTGGGCGGAGTTTGATGCTTACGAACACCAAATAGCTTCATTAAAAGAGGGGCAGGAGATTAAGATTACGACCAATGCTTACCCTAATCAAGAGTTTGATGCTAAAATTTCTTTTATAGACCCACTTCTTAATTCAACTACAAGAACAATAGTTATACGTGCAGTGCTCAATAATAAAAAAGACAAATTTAAACCAGGAATGTTTGTAGAAGGAAAGGTTGGTGGAATTCAGTCAGATATTGATGAAATCATTAGCGTGCCTGCTAGTGCTGTTATGTGGACTGGAGAACGTTCAGTAGTTTATCTAAAGACAAAACCCGATGAGCCTGTTTTCGAAATGAGAGAAGTAAAACTTGGAACTGCAACAGGTGAAACCTACTTTATATTAGAAGGGCTTGAGAGTGGAGATGAAATAGTTACAAATGGAACATTTACGGTTGATGCTGCCGCTCAGTTGAAAGGAAAAAAATCCATGATGAACACTAAAGGAGGTAAAACAATGACAGGGCATGAAGGACATCTTGGGATGCAAAAAGAGAGCTCGGATGATAATGTAAATCATTCAGAGATGAACCAGAGAATTGAAGTTTCCAATAACTTTCAAAATCAATTAAGAGAGGTTTTTAATGTCTATATTCAATTGAAAGAGGCTCTTGTCAATGACAATGCTATAGAAGCACAAACTATTGCGAAAAAAGTAAATCAAAGTTTAGCAAAGGTAGACATGAAACTATTATCTAATGAAAAAGCCCACAACCATTGGATGACGATTCAAAAAGAATTGAAAAGTTCTGCAAGCGCAATTGAAAAAGATTCGGATATAGCAGTACAAAGAGGGCATTTTAAACATCTTTCTGCTCATATAACAAGTAGTATAAAACTCTTTGGTATTAACCAAAAAGTATATAATGAGTTTTGCCCTATGGCAGATAACAATAAAGGAGCCTATTGGTTAAGTCTAGAAGAAGACATTAGGAATCCGTATTACGGACAAGTAATGCTAAAATGCGGTGAAGTAAGGGAGATTATAGAATAATTAGCCTTACCGAGTAAGCTTGTATAATTATATAGTCTCAAGAACAATGTATGTAAAGGCAAGAAGAAATAGGATAAGAGAAAATAGAAAAAATAGAAGAAAAGCTCAAAGGAATAAGGATTTATATAAAAATAATATTACCAGAAAAGATAAAATTATTGGTATACTAGCCATCGTTGCGATATTTATTATTGCTGCTATAGCCGCATATTACTATTCCCTTTCAAAAGCTGGGCTGAAGCTATTTTAAACAAAAAATGAGTTATATTATTCATATAAAAAATATGGTATGTCCAAGATGTATATCCTCTATATCACAGATTTTACATGGATTGAATCTACCATACAAAAATATAAAGTTAGGCGAAGTAGAATTGAGTTTACCACTTAGAGAAGAGAAAATAGATACATTGTCTATTGAACTTAAAAAAGAAGGATTTAGTTTGATAAATAACAGAAAGAGTCAGCTAATCGAAAGCATGAAAAACCTTGTAGTTAATACTATTCACTATTCTAATGATGAAAGTGATATTGTTTGGGTAAATTTGGTTAGCGATAAACTAAAATTAGATTATAAATATTTAAGTTCCTTATTCTCATCGGTAGAAAGTATCACGTTTGAGCAGTATATTATCCACCAAAAGATTGAACGAGTTAAAGAACTCATAGTCTATGATGAGTTAACCCTAAGCGAAATAGCTTTTAAATTGCATTACAGTAGTGTTGCCTATTTAAGCAATCAGTTTAAAAAAGTAACAGGAATGACACCTACGCAATTTAAAAAGAGTACTATACAAAACAGAAAATCGTTAGATGACATTTAGTTGTAAAAATAAAAACAAGTAAATTTTACAAATCATTCAGCAAATAACACAACGTATTAAAATCCTTTAATCTGGATATTTGTAATGCACAAATTAAAAATAGATTATGGAGATTTCTAACGTTTTTAAAGCTAAAGAAAAAAGCTTTAAACAAAATGTGAAAAATTCATTCCCAGTTATAGGAATGACATGCGCATCGTGTGCAGCTAGCGTTGAATCTGTACTGAAACATACAGAAGGTGTATTGGATGCTAATGTAAACTTTGCAAATAGTTCTGTTCTTGTGGAATATGAAAAGGAGTTAAACCCTAATCAATTTCAAAAAGTACTTCGCGAAGTGGGGTATGATATGATTATTGATGTCGATAACCCTTCTGAAATACAAGAGGAACTTCAACAAAAACAGTATCAAGATATAAAGAATCGCACTATTTGGTCTGTCATTTTTACACTTCCCATCTTTATATTAGGAATGTTCTTTATGAGTTGGGAACCTAGTAAGTGGATCTCTTTGGTAATGACTATTCCCGTTCTTTTTTGGTTTGGACGTAGTTTTTTTATTAATGCATTCAAACAGGCTAAATATGGTAACGCAAATATGGATACTTTAGTCGCCTTGAGTACGGGAATTGCTTTCATTTTTAGTGTATTTAATACTTTTTTTTCTGAGTACTGGTTAAAACGTGGTGTTGAACCTCATGTATATTATGAAGCAGCTTCGGTAATTATAACCTTTATTTCTTTAGGTAAACTGTTGGAAGAAAAGGCAAAATCAAATACATCCTCTGCTATAAAAAAGTTGATGGGATTGCAGCCAAAAACATTGATAATTATTGAAAATGAAGAGGAAAAAGAAATTCCTATTTCCTCAGTTCAAGTAGGTCAAATAATTTTAGTTCGTCCTGGAGATAAGATCCCTGTAGACGGTCAAGTATTTAAAGGGAGTTCTTATGTAAATGAAAGTATGATTACAGGAGAACCCATACCTGTAGAAAAAATAAAGGGTGATAAAGTATATGCAGGCACAGTAAATCAAAAAGGAAGTTTTCAATTTATTGCTAAAAAAGTAGGTGGAGAAACCTTACTATCTCAAATCATTAAAATGGTTCAAGAGGCTCAAGGAAGTAAAGCACCTGTTCAGAAACTGGTCGATAAAATTGCTAGTGTTTTTGTTCCTATTGTATTGGGTATATCTATTATTACGTTTATTGTTTGGATGTTTGTTGGTGGCGAAAATGCATTTTCTCAAGCCTTATTAACCTCCGTGGCAGTGTTGGTTATTGCCTGTCCCTGTGCTTTAGGTTTGGCGACACCTACTGCCATTATGGTAGGAATTGGTAAAGGTGCCGAAAACAATATTCTTATAAAAGATGCTGAAAGTTTAGAACTCGGTTATAAAGTAAATACAGTCATTTTAGATAAAACTGGGACAATTACAGAAGGAAAACCTTTAGTGACGGATATATTTTGGAACGATAAACTCAAAAATAACGACAAATACAAGCAAGTACTTTTAGCAATAGAAGCACAATCCGAACATCCTTTGGCAGAAGCAGTAGTTAAACATTTAAAAAATGAAAATATTGAAAAAGTTGAAGTTGTGTCTTTTGAAAGTATTACAGGAAAAGGAGTAAAAGCTGAAACAGAAAACGGTTCAAAATATCATGTAGGAAACGTTAAGCTAATGCATGATAAGAATATTCAAATCGACAGTTTTTTAAAGCAAACAGCAGAAGGTCTAGAAGAACAGGCAAAAACGGTTATTTTCTTTGGTAATGAAGAACAAGTTTTAGCGATACTCGCCATTGCAGATAAAATAAAGGAAACTTCAAAAAGGGCTATAGAAACACTTAAAGAAAACGGTGTTGAGGTTTATATGCTTACAGGTGATAACAAAAAAACGGCATTTGCTGTTGCGAAACAAGTAGGAATTACCAATTACCAAGGTGGTGTAATGCCTTCTGAAAAAGCCGCTTTTGTTGAGAAATTACAAGCAGATGGAAAAATAGTAGCTATGGTAGGTGACGGTATCAACGATTCCCACGCTTTAGCACAGGCCAATGTAAGTATAGCAATGGGAAAAGGATCTGATATTGCAATGGACGTTGCAAAAATGACCTTGATAACTTCCAATTTGCAATCCATTCCCAAAGCGTTGGAACTGTCAAAGAGAACCGTTTTGGGCATACGCCAGAATCTATTTTGGGCATTTATTTACAATCTCATTGGTATTCCAATTGCAGCAGGCGTTTTGTATCCCGTAAATGGATTTTTATTGGACCCAATGATAGCAGGAATGGCAATGGCTTTAAGTAGTGTATCTGTTGTTCTAAATAGCTTAAGGCTTAAACGCGTAAAACTTTAATAATAAATACAAATTCAAAAATTATGAAAACTTTAAAATTTAAAACAAATATCAATTGTGGTGGTTGTGTATCAAAGGTGACTCCTTTATTGAATAAGCAGGAAGGTGTAGAAAGTTGGGAAGTAGATACGGATAATCCAGATAAAATTTTAACCATTGAAAGCGATAGCGCTATCGAAGAAGATGTAAAAGCTACTTTGCAAAAAGTAGGATTTAAGGCAGAATCTGTAGAGTAACATCCTTAATTTGATATGGGTTACATTATCTTCTTAGGAATCATTCTTCTTTTGGTTGTACACTTTTACAGAAAAGCACAGAGACAAAAGGTGCAACCTTTCCCAAAGCATTGGCACGAATTGTTGTTGGATAATGTGCTCTACTACCGTAATCTTTCAATTGAAAGACAAGTAACTTTTCAGAAGAGAATGATGCAATTTTTAAGCGAAGTATATATAGATGGTGTACAATTTGAATTGCAAGAATTAGACAAAGTTTTAATTGCTGCGAGTGCAGTAATACCTGTTTTTGGCTTTAAAGAATGGCATTACGCCAATTTAAGTGGAATACTATTATATCCAGATAATTTTAATGAGGATATGCAATTTGGAGCTAAGTATAAAACACGAAATATTGGCGGAGTAGTCGGGAATGGACGGTTTGAGAAGCAAATGATTCTGTCTAAAAAAGCATTGTATCATGGTTTTAAAAATACAACCGATAAGAGCAATACTGGTATACATGAATTTATTCATTTAATTGATAAGTTAGACGATAGAACAGATGGTATACCAGAACGATTATTAGAACATCAATACGCAATACCTTGGTTAAATTTAATTCATAAAGAAATGGAAGCGATAAATAGCAATCATTCCGATATTCGAAAATATGGAGGGACTAATCAAGCTGAGTTTTTTGCTGTAGCTTCAGAATATTTTTTTGAGCGTCCTGATTTACTAAAAAAGAAGCATCCTAAACTTTATAAAATGCTTACTTTATGTTTTAACCAAAAATTAATTAAAGAAAGTAAAAGTGAAATGACAAAAGTCTAATAGTTAATATGAATCAAGAAGAAAAGATTTTAAAATCCAAATTAGGCTTACTGGAATTATCCAAAAAATAGAAAGTGTATTTTATGTATTTCTATAAAGCCATTGAAAACAACATATATTGAAGTCATTAGTTATGGTTGACTTTAAAGGATAGTAACAAAATTCAACCGTATTCGTCTTGTTTAAAAACAATTATATGGATATTAAAAAATTGTACTTATCAATCTTTCTAATTTTTTTGATTCCTCTTTTAGGGTGTAAACAAGAAAAAAAATATTTAAATCCAGTTTCTGAAAACGTAATATTTATAAATACTAAAGATAACGTACAATTATATGGAACTTTATCACTACCAAACAAAGAAGGAAGTTTTCCCGTAGCCATTCTAATAAGTGGAAATGGTAAGCATACAAGAGATGCGGCATTCGGAAAGCATAAACCTTTTCTAGATATTTCTAACTATTTAACAAAAAAAGGAATAGCTGTTTTAAGATATGATAAAAGAGGGATTGGACAGTCAACCGGCAATTACGATTCTGCTGATTCTTTTGATTTTGCAGAAGATGTTAACTCAGCAATAAAATATTTATTAACACGAAAAGAAATCAAGAAGAATCAAATTGGATTGATTGGTCACAGTGAAGGAGGGTTAATTGCACCAATTGTAGCTTCTCAAGCATCTAATGTAGCGTTTATAATTTCTTTGGCAGGTCCAAGTTTATCAGGAGATAAAATTCTTTTATCACAACAAAAGGCTATTGCCTTAGCAAAAGGATTAAATAAATCAGAAATAGAAAAATCACAAGCACTAAATCGCAAAGCTTTTGAAATAGTTAGATTATATAAAGACGAAATTGTTTTAAAGGAAAAAATGACTGAATATATAGAGGAGATCTCTTTGAATGATCCAGATAAGCCGAAAAGTATGACATACGAAGAATATGTAGATGTTCAAGTTAATGGAATTTTAAGACCTTGGATGGTAAACTTTCTAAAATATAATCCTCATGAATACATTGAAAAAGTAAAATGTCCTGTTCTTGCATTGAACGGTTCTAAAGATTTGCAAGTACTATCAAGTCAAAATTTATCCGAATGGAAAAGGATTTTAGAAACGTCTGGAAACAAAAACATAACAACAATAGAAATTAAAAACTTGAATCATTTATTCCAAACTTGTGTAACTGGACTTCCTGAAGAATATGAAGAAATTGATGAGTCTTTTTCTGCTGCAGTAATGAAGAAGATGGTTAATTGGATAGAAAAAGGTATTGTAACTAAAAATGAGTAAACGAAGTTAATCGTTAGGTGAATCAAATAGAAAATCTTTGTGTACTTCCTATTTGATTCATGTTTGTAGGTGTTTTTTGTGTAAAATTCTGTTATAAGTTATCCTAAAAACTAGAGCTTTTTAAAACTATTTCTAATTGTTCTTTTTTTTGGCATTTTTTACAAAAACCTTTAATAACCATATTGATTTCGGCTATTTCGTACCCTCTTGGTAAACTTTCTTTTGATATTTGGTTTTCTAAACATTTAGTGGTATTACAATTAATACAGTGCAAATGCATATGTACATCGTTTTCTTTTTTGGAAATGGCGAACTTTATTGTTCCTGTACCATCATCTATTCGATGAACTATGCCTTTTTCCTCAAATTTTTTTACAACTCTATAAAAGGTTGTCCTATTTGCTAATTTTTTTGGAAATCTGTTTTTTAAGAAAGCTGCTCTTATATTTTGTAAACCAACGGCGGTATCTTGTAACATTAAGAATTGAAGAATGCCAATTCTCATTTTAGTAGGTTTAATACCCTTATCTATTAATATTTCGCTGTTCTCATCCATTTTAGTGTAAATATTTTCAACGATTTTCTTTATTCTTTTTATACGCTAACAATCGTAATGCATTAATAACTACAATTAAGGTTGAACCTTCGTGGATAGCTACGGCAATTCCTATACTTGCCCATCCCATAATCGTAGATGGTATAAGTAGGGCTACAATTCCAAGACTTATCCATAAATTTTGCCTTATTATGGATTTGGCGCTTCTACTTAAGCCAATGGCAAAAGGTAGAACCTCCAATTTATCTGCCATTAATGCGATATCAGCAGTTTCCAATGCCACATCACTACCGGCAGCTCCCATGGCAATGCCTACTGTACTGTTCGCCATGGCTGGAGCGTCGTTTACTCCGTCACCAATCATCGCTAACCTCTTTTCTTGCAAAGCCAGTTGCTTTATAGCCTCAACCTTTTCTTCTGGGAGTAAACTTCCCTTGGCTTCGGTTAGCCCAATTTCCTGGGCCACGGCATCCGCTACTTTTTGGTTGTCACCTGTAAGCATTATCATTTTTTTGATGCCTATTTTCTTTAGTTGTACTAAGGTTTCTTTTGCTTTTTCTCTAGGCGTATCCATTAGCCCCAATATGCCTATGAATTCATTTCCAAGTTTTATCAACATTGTTGTCTTTCCTTCTGCTTCCAATGAATGTACTTTTTCAGCCACTTCTTTCGGAACACCATTGTCTATACCATCAAACAGCTCTAGATTACCAATGTAAACGGGTTTGCCTTGATATTCTGCTTTGATGCCTTTACCTTGTATAGATTCTGTATTACTCGCATTGGGGATATTCACATCTGGGGATAATATCGTTTTCCCATCTCTAACTACTGCTTTGGCTAATGGATGGTCGCTCAACTTCTCAACGGCAATAGCTACTTTTAGTAAGTCTTCTTTTTTGATACCGTCAAAACCAATGGCATCGGTCAGTTTTGGTTTCCCTTCGGTGAGAGTCCCCGTTTTATCAAATGCCAAGGCAGTTAAAGAACCTAAATCTTCCAACGGTCTCCCCCCTTTTATCAGAACCCCTCCACGGGCTGCCCTAGCTACACCACTTAGTACTGCCGATGGTGTTGAAATGGCCAATGCACAGGGGCTTGCAGCGACTAAAACTGCTAAGGAACGATATAAGCTTTCGTTCCAAGTTTCATCAAGTACCAGAAAGGCAAAATTAAGTAGGATGACCAGCAGGATTACCGAAGGCACGAAGATTTTTTCGAATTTGTCGGTCAACAATTGCGTAGGCGACTTTTGCTCTTGTGCATTTTGAACCATGGTTACCAATCTGCTTAAGGTAGAGTCCTGTGCTTCTTTAATGACTTTTACTTCTAAAACATTGTTTCCATTTATAGTTCCTGAAAACACCCGGCTTTCTTCGGGGATATTGTTATAGTTCTCATAATTTGTGTCAAGGTTTTCTATAGCCTTTTTATCTACAGGAACGCTCTCTCCCGTAATAGGTGCCTGATTTATGCTACTTGATCCACTAACAATAATACCATCTGCTGAAATTTTACTGTTAGGACGAATAACAATGACATCCCCAATTTTTAAGGTCTCGATGGCTACTTCTTCAGTTTTCTTTCCTTTTTTCAACAATGCAGTTTTAGGGGCTAAATCGGTAAGGGCCGCAATGGATTTTTTTGCTTTTCCCATAGCGTAATTTTCCAAGGCATGTCCCAAACTAAAAAGGAACAACAATAAAGCACCTTCTGCCCATTCTCCTAAATAAGCTGCTCCTGCCGCTGCTACGAGCATTAAAAAATCAATTTCAAACTCACCTTTTGAGATTTTTGTAATGGCTTCTTTTAGGGTAAAATACCCTCCGAAAAAGTAAGCTGAAATATATAATCCAAAAGGAATATTACTTGAAATACTTCCATATTTTTCCAGTAAATATCCTGTGATTAAACAAATACCACTTAAAATTGCAAAATAGAGCTCCGTGTTTTTTCCAAAAACACCACCATGGTCATGATGATGCCCTCCTTCTTTGTGATGTTTTTCGCTTTTATTCATCATATCTCAATGTTTTAATCCATATTACATTTTTCACAAATGCCTTTTACCGTAAGGTTCATATCTTCTGATATATAACCTTTGGGAAGGTTGATTTGTGGGATTTTATAATCTGTCAAGCATACCGTTTCTTGGCATGTGTTGCATCTAAAATGTAGGTGCAGGTCATTATTTTCCTTAGAAGTAGAATGATTTTCACAAATAGCATATTTTATGATACCAGTGCCATCTTCTATCGAATGTACCAATCCAATTTCTTCAAATGTTTTTATAGTCCGATAGAGCGTACTTCGCTCAGAGGTTTTAAAGTCTTTTTCCAGTTCGCCTAAGCTTATGGCATTTTCTCTATTCACCAATAATTTATATACCAATAATCGCATTGCAGTAGGGCGAACCCCTTTATCTTCTAGTATTTTTACAATTTGTTCCATTTTATTAAGTGTTACCAGTAATGATTGATAATACTTAGCATTTTATTTCATTTTGCTAGTGAATTCATTTTTATCATTTTCCCTATTTCATGAATTGCTTTTTGATTGGGCCTGCCGTTTTATCCCGTTTTTGGAATGACATCGAACAGACCCTTATCAACCAATCAATCAAAATCGATTTTTATATTTTACTAATGACTATGCGACGTTTCGCTTTTTTGCATTTCAGATATTAAGTAGTATGCATTGTTGAATACCACTTGGACATCCTTAGAAAGCGGTTCCAATAGTTTTATTTCCACCCAACCATCTTCGGTTATTCCTGTTCGGACTTCAAGAGGTTTTAACTCCCATTCAACCTTACCATCTTCCAAATGTTTTTGTGCTATAAAAATGAACGGCTTTCCACCTTCTTCTATAATGGCATCTTCAGGTAAGGCCGTCACCGGTGCCTCACCAGTCCTTATTTTTCCATTGATATACATTCCAGGGATAAGGAAATCTTCTTTTTTATCGATTTCTGCGTGTATGTGTACGGCCTTAGGGTTCTGTTCAAATTGCTTTCCTACGGAATAAATTTCACCGGTAAGATTACTCCCGGGAACCGACTCTAACGTAAAAGAAATTTTTTGTCCCTTTTTAACCTTATGGATGTCCTTTTCAAAAACCATTAGATCCGCATGAATATGCTCATTATCCACAATTTCAAACATAGGCGTTTGCGATGCTACATACTGTCCCATTTGAACTTTTACTTTCTCTATATAACCAGCAATAGGGCTTGTTACCGGAACATATTCGTAAATTTCACCACTCCTTATTTTTGAGGCACTTATGTTCAATTGTCGTAACTGCGATTCATAGCCTTTTACCTCTGCTTTAATCGATTGGTATTCAGACTCCGTTTGTTGAAACGTTTTTCCCGAACCTACCTTTTCTTCATATAACCGTTTTTGGCGCTCGTATTCTTTTTCCAAAAACTGCATCCTGTTATAGGTTTTTATATAGTTGGTCTGGATTTGGGACAGGTCGGGGTGGGAAAGATATGCCAAGGTCTGTCCTTTACGCACTTTATCTCCTTCTATGACTTTGATGCTACTTACATTACCACCCAAAATAGCAGTTACCGTAGCTTCGTATTGTGGTGGCACCTCCAATTGTCCATTAGCTTTAACCACACCCGATAGCGGCCTTGTTGGTAAGACTCCCACTTTAATCCCCAAGCTATTGAATTTCAACTCGGATAGATGCACTGCATCTCCTTCTTCAGAACCTTCTTCGTCTTCTTCATGTTCCTCTCCTTCTTTATGGTCATGAGTTTCTTCTGTATTAGAAAGCTTTTTTTCTCCATTTTGCTTTACTTCTTCCTTGCAACCCATAAAAATGGCAAGCACAAGGGGCAACATTAAAATCTTTATTATTTGCGTTTTCATCTTATTATTTATCTTAAATTTTATTTAGAATTTTTTAGGTAATACTCCAGTTGGTAACGACTGTCCAAGTAACTATTAAAAGCTTCCCAAGCACTTATTTCTATGCGGATAACATCTCTAATATTTTGCAAGAAAGCCACATAGTCGATAGCACCTTCCTTAAAGGCCAATATGGTACCTCTTTGCTGTTCTTTGGCCAATGGAAGTGCTTTATTTTTATAATAATCCCACGAGTTTTGCCATTTTATAAAATCTTCACGCATATTTTCATAGGCTGTTTTTAACTTTAGCTTTTCGGTATAAAAATTCTCTTCTGCTATTTTTTTGTCAATTTTTGACTTTTGTGTTCTTCCTAAATTGGCACCGAAAAACAATGGAATTTGTACTCCCACTTGATATTGATAAAATCCTGATTGCCCGTTGATTTGTTGCCTGCCGTATTGTGCCTGGAACTTTGGCAAAAATTCAGATTTTTGTACCCTGGTAACTGCCTTAGCTACCTGTATTTGTTGCTTTGAGGCTTGAAGTAATGGATGGTTTTCCAAGGATGTTGTCCTATAATCAAACGGAGCTTCTAAAGATTCCAATGAAGCATTTGGCACACTGTACAACGTATCGCTGGCAAACCATTGGTTTAACTGTTGCAATGCTTTGTTGTATTCCCTAAAAGCCTGTTCTTTTTGGATTTTGACCTCATTGGCTTGATTGGAAGTTGCCAAATATTCCAAATTAGAGGAAGCTTCGGTCTCATACCTTATTCTGGCCGCTCTCTCAATATCCTGAAAAACGGAATCCATGTGTTTATATACCAAATATGTTTTTCGTTTTGTGTACACATTTGCCCAAGCCCTGCTTACCTCTCGTTCCACTTCCAGGGCAGTTAGGTTGACAAGGTTTTCCGCCAAATGGATACGTTCCTTTTGCAACTTTAATTTGGGAACAATCCCAAACACATTGATGTCCTGCTGTTGCACCCCGATGGTATTGGATACACCGTTTTCTCCATTGCCTACTTCTTCCTTTCCAGTAAATATTTGGGTATTTCCAAAATCAAAGGCAGTTTTTCGCATCGCTTTCTCGCCTTCAATTCCAAGTTTTGCAGCTTTTAAACTCGGGTAATTGGCAATTGCCATTTTCTTGGCTTTTTCCAGGCTTATCGTTGGCAAACTATCCTGTAGGGTTATTTTGTTTTCCAATATACTTTCTTGAGCAGAAGCTGGAATGGCAAAACCCAATACACAGCCTACGATTAAAACGGTAGTTATAGCACTTGGCTTCAATGAAGAAAGCTTCTTTTTACCTTTGTTTTCTCCCCGCTTTTCAATGAATGTATATAAAATTGGAAGTACAATTAATGTTAGTAAAGTTGCCGTTAGCATACCTCCTATGACCACGGTTGCCAATGGTCGTTGTACTTCGGCACCAGCCGATGATGAAAATGCCATAGGCATAAAGCCTAAAATATCTGTAGTTGCTGTTAACATAATGGGGCGTATTCTTTCTTTTGTTCCTGTTACTATTCTTTCCCGTATGCTTGTTACACCTTCTTCCTTTAAGGAGTTAAATCGGTTTATAAGCACCAATCCGTTCAGAACGGCAACCCCAAACAATACTATAAACCCAACACCCGCAGAAATACTGAATGGCATATCCCGTAACCATAGGGCAAATATGCCGCCGATGGCCGCCAATGGGATGGCGATGTATATCATTATGGATTGTGAAAACGATTTTAGAGCAAAGTACAGGAGCACAAAGATCAAGAACAGTGCTATGGGCACTACGATGGTCAACCGTTCTTTGGCACGTACCAGATTTTCAAACTCACCGCCATAGGTAATATAATACCCCGGTGGCAGTTCTAGCTCGGCATCCAATTTCTGTTGAATATCGGTTACCACGGATTCCACATCACGTCCTCTTGTATTTATACCTACATAGGTTCTACGAAAAGTATTGTCGCGGGATATCTGCATGGGCCCTGGCACATAGCTTATGTCCGCCACTTCTTTGATGGGAACTTGGGTGCCATCGGGCAAATCGACATATAAAGCGCGTAAATTTTCGATGCTTTTGCGGTGCTCCTCATCAAATCGGATAACCATATCAAAGCGTTTTTCCCCTTCAAAAATGACACCTGCATTACCACCGGCGAATGCGGCACTTATGTAACTGTTTACCTTCTCGATATCCAGTCCGTACTGTGCCATCTTTTTTCGATTGTACCTTACGGTCATCTGTGGCAAGCCTGATGTCCGCTCTGGATTGACATCGCCCACGCCCGGAACGGTTTGGATAATGGCAGCCATTTCTTCTGCCTTTTTGGAAAGGACCTCTAAATCTTCGCCATACAATTTTACGGCAACGTCTTCCCGAACTCCTGTTAGCAGTTCGTTAAAACGCAGTTCCACAGGTTGGCTAAATACTAGGTTTACCCCTGTAAGTTCACTATCCAGTTTATCCTTGATTTTATCGATGAGTTCTTCTTTTGATTTTGCCGAAGTCCATTTGTCCATATCTTTTTCCAAGATGATGAACATATCGGCAATATCCATCGGCATTGGGTCGGTAGGGATATCGGCAACACCAATTCTGGCAACTGCTGTCTTTACTTCTGGAAAGTTCTTGATAAGTACACTCTCTATTTTGTTTGATACATCGATAGCTTCTGTTAATCCTGTTCCCGGTCTTAACAGCGCTTGCATGGCAAGGTCTCCTTCGTCCAATTGAGGTACAAATTCGCCTCCCATTCTTGAGAATACAAACCCTGAAACAAGAAGTAAAACTACAGCTGCTCCTATAACTAAGGATTTTGCTTTTAATGCCCCTTTTAAAAGTGGTAGATAGGCTTTTTGGATACTACCTATAATATTATCACTGATTTTCTCCAACCAACTTTCAAATTTCCCGAACCAATTGTTTTTGTTTTTAACGGGTTTCATAAATAGAGCAGACATCATCGGAACATAGGTCAAGCAGAGGAAAATAGCCCCAAGCATGGCAAACCCAAAGGTAAACGCCATAGGACGGAACATCTTGCCTTCAACTCCTGTTAAAAAAAGAATAGGCGCAAATACGATTAGAATGATGATTTGCCCAAAAAAAGCAGAGCCCATCATGGTGCTTCCCGCTTCATAGGCAACTTCATCCATAATACCTTGATTGAATTTGAGCTTTCCGGAACGTATTCGTTTTTGGATTTCATAGACCGTCCCTTCTATGATAATTACCGCCCCATCTATAATGATTCCAAAATCGATAGCTCCCAAGCTCATTAAGTTAGCCCAAACTCCAAATTGTTTCATCAAGATAAAAGCAAAGAGCAACGATAGGGGTATGGTTGTGGCAGTTATCAATCCGCCCCTTAAACTTCCCAATAAAAAGACCAGGGCAAAAATGACGATAAGTGCACCTTCCAAAAGGTTTTGTGTTACGGTACTGGTGGTTCGTTCTATGAGATTGCTTCTATCCAAAAAGGGTTTGATTTCCAACCCTTCAGGTAAAGACTTTTCAACGTTTTGCATTCTTTCCTGAACATTGGCAATCACTTTATTGGGATTGGCTCCTTTCATCATCAACACCATTCCACCAACGGCTTCGCGACCATCTTGTGTAAAGGCTCCGTAACGTACTTGGTTTCCAAATTGTACTTTTTCGGCAGCATCTCCTATGGTAATCGGGAGTCCATTTTCATTTTTTATGGCGATGGCCTTGATATCGTCCAAAGACCTTATGAGTCCTTCCCCCCGGATGAAGTTTGCCATTTTACTTTTTTCAATATAGGCACCTCCTGTATTGACATTGTTCCTTTCCAAAGCGGCAAATACCTCGGATATGGAAACACCTATGGCATTTAGCTTTTCGGGGTTTATGGCTATTTCGTATTGTTTTATGTTGCCACCAAAAGAGTTGACTTCCACAACACCATCCAAGAGAGTCATTTGGCGTTTTACGATCCAATCCTGTATGGTACGGAGATCGGTAGGGGAGTATTTGCTTTCAAAGCTCTTTTTTGGTTTTATGGTATATTGGTATATTTCCCCTAAACCGGTGGTAATCGGTCCCATGGAAGGGCTCCCAAATTTTTCTGGGATGCTTTCCCTAACCTCGTTCAGTTTCTCTTGTACCAATTGTCTAGGTTTGTAAATGCCCATGTCATCATCGAATACGATGGTTACTACGGAAAGCCCAAAACGGGAAATAGAACGGATTTCGGTTACATTGGGCAAGTTGCCCATGGCCAGTTCCACGGGATAGGTCACGAATTGTTCAATATCTTCGGTAGCGAGGTTTTCAGATACGGTGATGACCTGTACCTGGTTGTTTGTGATATCTGGCACCGACCCCAGATTTACGGTAGACATGGACCAAATACCGGTTATGATAAGCGCCAATGTCAGTAGTCCAACAATAAATTTATTATTGATGGAGAATAAAATGATTTTATTGATCATTATGAAAAAAATTAATTCAGTTAAACTTTTCGCTAAAGTTTGCATGAGGCAAAATCAACGCAATGAAAGTTCAGACCTATCGAGCAGAAGGGTCTAAAAAGGATGTAGTTGTCCTAAAAACTGAATTAAACCTGGGGTGGTTGTAGTAGGGAGTGGGTATATTCTTTACCTATGTTATCGAAATGGATAATGGGTTCGAAAGGGAAGTCCATAACGATTGGCTCAAAATCTGGGAGTCCAAAATTTATGGTATGTACATGGCAGCAGTGACAGGTGCAAAATGGACTGCATAAGTCAGAAGTACCATTTTCGGAATGGTCTGTGTGATCATTCATCACAGTTTCCATTTGATTGTCATTCGTAGAAAAATTCACATCACTACAGGGTAGCCCATTAAGAGCTAGAAGATAAAAGATTAATATGAGTGCTGTTATTTTCACAATACAAAGATACAAAATTAACAATGCACAACTTGTGCAAATATAGTTACGATGCTATTTTAATAACAAATAACATATGTTATATCTTCTTTATATATTACTTATTAAGTACATTTATCAAATATGCATACTGATAGCTTTTTTGAAGTATGAACTTACTCAATTTCTTAATGTATATAACGTAAAATTAAGTAAGGTTGATCAGTTATTTTTTAATCATGTAATAAATTTCTAATAATCCTGCATCTTGCTCATTTAGAAAATATTTATACTTTTTCTCGTTAGAAATATTTATATCAGGCATTATTTTTAGTTCTGGAACATTATTTTCTATTTGAGAGCTGAAACTAATTTCCATTAAAGGAACATCAAGCAGTATTCCTGTGCCAGGTAATTTATATGTAATCAATTGACCTGCGGTGATATTATGGTGTGATCCGCCAATTTCTTCTCCAATAATTTTACCTCGTGACTCACTCTTAAATAATGCTGTAAAATAAGATGCTGCAGAAACTGTTCTACCTCCTATTAAGAGGTATACTGGTCCTTTAAAAACATTTTCTTGAGGAGTTATTTTATTGTTTTTAGCAAAAAATAATTCATAGTAATCACCCTTTTTAGTGAAGTCATTTTTAATAGAATTTATATATTTATCTATGGAAGCTGTATTTTGAAATGTATTTTCAGCTATGGATTGAATGTATTCTTTATAAGGAATATTAAAATCAGGAACTCTTGCAGAAACTGTTTCTAGAAAAGGTTTTTGCGCTATATATGAAAAAAGCAATGCAGGAATTAAAAGATTTCCTCCAGTATTATATCTCAAATCGATTACAAGGTTCTTAGCATTTTTATTTTTTATTTCGTCAAAAATAGTTTTAAAATATTCGTTAAAATCGTCATACTCACCTTTGAAAGAGTTTAATTGAAGATAATATGCAGACCCGTCTTCAAAATATTGAGTATTAGCAACATTATCTAACCCATTTCTTTGTAGTGGAAAAACCATACTATCATTAAATAATTTAACTCTTTCTTCTACAGTTAATGGCGATAATACTGTTTTTTGTATGGTTTTACTTTCTGGACTTTGATAAACTATCTCAAAATTATCTACTTTTCCAAATTCTATAAAGTAATGAATGTCGAATTGCATTTCTATTGATCGTTTTGAAACAGCATCATTTTCAGGTAACATTATAGATAATATATCATTTGTGTTTACCCCATTGATACTGGAAATAATAGATCCAAAAGGAATACTTAAGTTTTTAGCATTTACAATTAATCGATTCCCTATAATATTAACAGGTAATGGGAAAAGCACTTTTTTATCTTTTATTAAAGACATTATAGCTTCTTCAGGAAGTGAATACATGCCGTGTTCATCCGATTTTGTATCTGCTTCAGATTTAGATAAAAACTTCATAAACTCAAATAAGGTCAACGATTTATCTACTAACTTCTTTGATTGTTCATTAAAAACACTATCAAATTCATTCTTATCGGTTTCATTGAATCTGGGAGATAGCTCTCTAATGATTGTCTTAATAATATTGTAGTCTTCTAATAATATTTCTGTTTTTATTTTTTCTTGAGAAAATAGAACTGAAGATAAAAGTAAAGGTAGGGCGAGTACTAGTTTTTTCATTTTAAATTGAGATTTCGTTTACTGTATCAAGTATAGTGCCATAATTTTATTAAGATAAAAAAGAATTGTACCCGAGAAGGCTTAAAGTTTAATGTTATTAATTTTATATGCTTATTTTTCTTTTTTGATTTATAAGTTAACATGTTTAGAATTAAAATAATAACAATTCTATTTAAGTTTCGTTTTACCTTTTGAGTTGGTTTGCGAAAATCTGATATTAAAAATTAACTACACTACTCAAAGCATCATCTGCTTCTTTATGAATAAAATTAGCTTGATAGTTCAATGTGGTTTTTAAATCGCTATGGCGATACAGTTTTTGCAACATTAAAGGATGAATGGTATCACCAGCTATATTTCCGAAGGTATGTCTCGCAATATGCATTGTGATTTTCTTGTCTATTTTTGCCTTTTTAGCAATAGACTTTAGATTATCATTAAATTTCTTGTTAGCTGTCTTTCTTTTGTTATAAACATCTTTGGCATTATCGAGATTTGCTTTTTTCAGTTCAGGAAAAACAAAATCTGTTGCATATCTTTTATCTTTTCTGTAGTAGTCTAAAATTTTGAAAACCTTATCAGGTATTTTTAATGACAATAATTTTGAATTCTTATTCATTCTATAATGCAACCTTTTATCATAAATGTCAGACCACTTTGTTAACAATACATCGGTAACTCTCATTCCGGCAAAATTAAAACTGAAGAGCCAAACATTTCGCGTATGCACCTCGCTTAATGTCAAATTTTCAAGAGCTTCTATAGCTCTTACTTCAATAATATTCAGACCAACCTTACTCGTTTCTGGAAACTTAATTTTAATCTTGTCGCCGCCAAAAGGATATAATTCCCTACTAACTATCTTTAGCTTTATGGCTCTATTAAATAATAAGCGAATGAGAACTAAGACATTCATTATTGATGTTTCTGAGAGTCCGTGATTAGACTTCAAATATAGCATCAGCTTTTTAAGAAAGCGTTCATCTATTTCCTGAAATGCGAGCTGTTTTGATTTATTGAATTTTATGATATAGCTAATCAAAGCACTATCAGTTGATAGACGATTCAATTTTTTGCCAATTTCCAATTCGTCAAGATGCTCTTGAGCTAGTTCAAAAAAGGTAGAAGAATTTCCCGACGCATAAATCTCTTTTTTGATTTGATTGGCAGACGCATCTTTATATTCGGATTGCAAGTCAATCAGTGCTTTGTTTGCATTTGAGAGTTCTTTTGATAGCAGTTTATTTAAACTATCAGCATTTGGATTAGATTTTCTTACTCGAATATTTTTTTCGTCCCAATCTTCTAAATCGATATAATGACCAACGTATTGATATGTTGAACGACGATTTTTTGTGATTCGAATAGCTAATGGATAGAGTCCTTTACTGTTCGGTTTTTTGCGAAGAACTATCTTGGCGTTTGATGACATAATTGACCTATTTTGAGTACGAAAGTCAAATCAGGTACAACATAGGTACAACATTGTGATTTTTGCTTAGCTTTTGATTTATACCTTTGATAAAGGTACGAAATTATTGGGCTTTTTAGGTACAACATAGGTACAACAAATGTTGGTATTAACTGATATTAATTGACTTTAAATAAAATGATTAAAAACATAAATCATTGAAAATGAGTTATTTTGTGTTTTATTGGTGCAATATATACCAGACTTAGGATCTGGTGCCGTGAGGTGTGAGAGTTCGAGTCTCTCCGCCCGTACTAATTTAAAGATAAAACCTTAATTCGTTTAGAATTAAGGTTTTTTGTTTTTAATACTGTAAAAACTAACTATTTCGGTTTTATTAATAACCTTTAGTTATGCAGTTGTGTTAGTTGAATTTTTTTATAACTGAGTCTCTTAGGTGTTAATATTTTAAATACCTTTAGCAGAAAAAGATACTTTTATTTTGATAACTACACTACTTATAATTTTATATGTAGCTATTATTGCTACAGTTGCTGTTATTATTATTAATACTTCAACACCACCAAAAGCAATAGCTTATCTATTTTTGCTGATTCTGTTTCCTGTAGGAGGTATTATTATTTATTTAATGGTTGGAATAAACCATAGAACGTATAAGTTATATAATAAAAAGTTAGAAGTAGACAAAAACATTTTCTTCGACCTTAAAGAGAAGCTAAAAAAGTATAATGAAAAAATACTATCAACGTCTAAAAGCCATTTAGGACATTTTTATAATCTGACGAAGTTTATACATAAAGAAAATATTTTAACTAGTAATAACAAAGTTAATTTACTAATAAACGGGGAACGTAAGTTTCCAGAAGTTATAAAAGTATTAAAAGCTGCAAAAAATCATATACATATAGAATATTATATTTTTCAAAATGATACTATTGGTAAGCAAATAGGAGATGTTTTAAAAGAAAAGGCTAAAGAAGGAGTTAAAGTACGTTTTATTTATGATGATTTTGGAAGTAAAGATATTCGTAAATCGTTTGTGAAGTCTTTAATTGATAGTGGGGTGGAGGCGTACCCTTTTTATAAAATTAAATGGTTATTGTTAGCTAATAGAATTAATTATAGAAATCATAGAAAAATAATTGTAGTTGATGGAAAAGTTGGTTTTGTAGGAGGTGTTAATGTTTCTGAAAGGTATGTTAATCCTAATAAATTTAATTGTTATTGGAGAGATACACATATTAAAATAGAAGGACTCGCTGTTTTAAACTTACAACGAGTTTTTTTAGCGGATTGGAATTTTTGTGCTAATCAAAATGTTATTATAGAGGAAGAGCTTTTTCCAGCGGGAGATCAAGTAAAAACAAATGAACATAAGCAATTAGTTCAAGTAATTTCTAGTGGACCAGATTCTGATCATCCAGACATTATGTATGCACTTATTCAAGCAATACTGTTATCAAAAAAAGAAATATTAATTACTACTCCATACTTTGTGCCCAGAGCTTCTTTTTTAGATGCTCTTAAAATAGCTAGTTTAAGTGGAGTTACGATAAAATTATTGGTGCCAAGTGTTTCAGATTCGAAATTAGTAAACGGAGTGTCGAATTCTTTTTATAAAGAAGTATTAGAAATAGGAGTAGAGGTGTATAGATATAAGAAAGGGTTTGTACATGCAAAGACGATGGTGTTTGACGAGTTGGTTTGTTCTGTAGGAACAGCAAATTTAGATGAACGTAGTTTTGATTTAAATTTTGAAATTAACGCATTAGTTTATGATAAACATTTTGCAAGTCAGTTGAAAAATGCTTTTATGGAAGATTTAAAAAACAGTGAGAAAATAGACTTACATCAATGGAATAATAGACCTGTTTTAATACGTTTTACAGAGAGATTAGCTAGATTGTTAGCTCCTATTTTGTAGTGAAATTTAATAAAAACAGCAGTAAAACTTCTCAAGGATAAGAAGTTTTACTGCTGTATATCCAACAAAAAGAGCTTTCTTAAATTATTTTATTCTTTAATTATAAACATGGATCTACGGTTGAGTTGATGTTCGTCTTCACTACACGTAGTTTGGTTATTACATTTGTTAATAAGTTCCGATTCTCCATATCCTTTTGCAGTTAACCTTGTTATACCAATTCCTTTTTTTAGAAACCAATCTAATGTAGCTTGTGCTCTGTTTTCAGATAATTTCGAATTGTATAAATCATTACCTCTAGAATCGGTATGAGATTCAATATGGATTTTTAAAGTAGGATATTCTTTTAATGCGGTCAGAATTTTAGCTAATTCAATTTCAGCATCTGGACGAATATTAGATTTATCATAATCGAAATAGATAGGCTGTAATGTTAATCTACACCCTAAATCATTTGGAGGACAAGGGTCAGAGAGCTCTAAAGCTAAAGGCATGTTTAGCTTAATAGGCATTTTTATAGTTTTCGGGTTATTTGGGGTTTCTATAACTTTTTCTTTCGGGTGGTATTTTTCTTTCTTAGCCCTCAAAGTATACTGTTCTTGACAGTTTAATAGAAAAGTAAAGGTAGCATCGTTACCAACAGTAACTGTTTTTACTTCTTTATTGTTACTATCAATCAAAGTAACTTCTGCATTTGGAATTAATTCACCAGTATTTTTATCCATTACAGGTCCTTGAATTGTAATTTCACAACGTTCCCAAATTTGATAAATATCGTCACTTTTACTACCTTCTTTACCATCACGATTAGATGTAAAATACCCTATTCTATCTTCTTTTATAATGAAGCCAAAATCGTCTTTTGAGCTATTTATAGGTTCTCCAAAAGTAGATATTTCACCATGAGAATCTTTTGTTAGTTTTGTTACAAAAATATCTAAGCCTCCCATACCTGATGAATGCCCATCACTAGAAAAATACAAATCGTTATCGTCACTTACAAAAGGGAAAGTTTCCCTTTCAACAGTGTTAATCTTGTTACCAAGGTTTATAGGATTTGTATAAATGTCTTCTCCTAAAATTTTGACATACCAAATATCGGACATTCCTAAGCTACCAGGCATATCTGATGAAAAGTAGAGTTTGTCTTCTTCAGGGTTAAGGGCTGGATGTCCAACAGAGTAATTATCGTTGTTAAAAGGAAGTTCTTGTATATTTCCCCAAGTATTACCTTTTTTAGTGGCTTTATATATTTTGAGTCTAACAACATGATTTTTATCTTTTTTCTTTTTACCATTTAAATAATTATTCCTAGTAAAATACATAGTGTTTCCATCTTTTGTAAAAATAGCGGTAGATTCATGGTAAGGTGAGTTAATACTTCTGTTAAAAGCTTTTACTTTACCAAAGTTCATATCCTTATCTAAAGGAACTTGATATAAGTTAAGAAAAGGTTGTTTATCCCATCCAGCAAGCTCGGTAGGATGTTCTTTTGATAAAGTTGGATCTTTTCTGCTTGAAGCAAAAACAATATTATTGCCATAAAAGGCTGGACCAAAATCTGAATACTCTGTATTAACAGGAATTTTCTCTATTTCAAAAAGTTTATCCTGAACACCTTTTTTAAATAAAGTGTCAGCAACATTTCTATAGGATTCTAAAGGGATGGCTTTACCTCCTTTTAATCTATAAATTTCCATGAGCTTTTCAGCCTCTTCAGGTTGATTAATGCTTTTTAAGCATTGAGCTGCTCTAAAATAATCAACTGTAAGGGCTTCATTTGGAAATCGGTCTATTAAATTGTAATACCATTTTGCAGCACTTGAATAATTACTATTAAAATAGTACGTATTTCCCAGTTTTCTATAAATTTCAGCTGATCCATAGTCTTCTTCAACGACTTTTAAATAGATTTTTTGTGCATCTATAAAATCATACGTATTGTATTTGATGTTTGCCTTTTCAACTAGTGCAATTTGAGTAAAAGCGTTTGTATTTGTTAAGGCAGTTAAAAAATAGAATATTAAATAATGCTTTTTCATGATATTAAGAGTTTAAAAGAATCTTGGTGTTAGTATACGTTCAGGGTTATTAAAGATGTCAAATCTTAAAAAGAATTCATAAGAACCATTACTATGGTCTTCGATATCTGTAGTTTGAAAATCATATCCCATTCCTAAGAATAACTGATTAGTTATTTGAAATCCTGCCATGGCGCTAATTGCAGCATCCCATCGATAAGAGGCTCCAAGGGTAAATTTATTGTTGAAAAGAAAATTTGCAGATAAATCGGCTTGCAGAGGAGATCCATTAACCCACTTAAACATAGTTGCAGGCTTGAGTTTTAGGTTTTCACTAATATCAAAAACATAACCCGCTATAAAGAAGTAATGTAAACGTTCTATGGCTATGGCATCTTCATTGTTGTTATTGACGCTATCTGAATTATAATGTTTTGAATTGAAAAAATTAGGTACTGATAATCCAAGATAGAGTCTGTCGTTATTATAGTAAATACCTGCACCTATTTGAGGTTGTACTTTTTTGTCAATGTTTTCTGCAAATTGCCAATCGTTTTCATCATATATGTTTAGTTTTGAGTAATCTACGTCTAGTATACTCAGTCCTCCTTTAATACCAAACGATATTCTTGAACGACCTGATAAAAGTAATGAGTATGCATAATCTATTGTAATACCTGTTTCGTTAGAAGGACCTATTTTATCATTAATAATAGAAAGTCCTATTGCGTTTCGTTTTAAGGTACCCAAAGGCATATTAAAAGTAAAAGTTCCGGTATTTGGAGCTCCATCAAATCCAGCCCATTGTGTTCTGTATAGTAACCCTAAACCAAGAGCATTTTTTGAACCAATATAACCCGGGTTTACAACTTGGGTGTTATACATGTATTGTGTATACTGTGGGTCTTGTTGAGAAAAACACACATTTACACTAATAATTATTAATAGTAATATAGAATAATGTTTCATTAGGTTTAGTGGTTTTTAGTTTCTTTTTAGATATAAATATCCTTTATCAGTCATGGCTTCTTGATCGGAGTTCCATCGTGTTAGTATATAGAAATAGGTACCTGTGGGTAGTTTTTGATCTTTACTAACTGTTGTACGTCCTTCAGAGATTCCTCTAAATAAATTTCCGTTAATTCCATAAGCATCAGTTTGATAAACTAAAACACCCCATCTATTAAAAACTTTTAAATTATTGTTAGGATAATTTTCAATACCATTAATGCGGAAGAAATCATTAGCCCCATCTTCATCTGGAGAAACAGCATTAAAAATTTCAAAAGGAATTTCTTCGACGGGTAGGTCTGTTATTGTAGGATCATCTGGATCACCATCATTGTCAATATCAATATCATCTAAATTATTTGGGTCGTCAGAAGTATCAGTTACAGAACCTCCTGAAGAGTCTTCAGCTGTAACCAATGCTTGATTGGTAACAGACTCGTTTGTTAAGTCTTGTTCAGTTATAACATAAATAGCAGTAAAGGTTGTACTATCAACTTCGCCAGGTAATAGTTGAGGAATGGTGCTACCGTTAATTGTAATTCCAGGTAAGTTATCTTGTAAAGTAATATTATATAAAACTGAATCTCCAGTATTGTATATGATAAAACTATATGTTATGGTTTCTCCAACATTAGCATATCCATTTCCATTAGCATCATTAAAGGTGCTTACTTTTTCAAGAGAAATACTGTTATTAGGTTGACACAGTGTAGTTTGGGTTTGATCGTCTTCAAGAATACTATTGTCATCAGATAAATCACTTACATTGTTACCACTAATACTTGTACCTGTAACAGTTGCTTGATTACTAACTGAACCATTATCAATATCAGATTGTGTAATAGTGTAACTAGCAGAATAACTCCATGTTTCATTTATATCAAGTTGGTTGTTGCTATTGATATCACCTGAGGCAAGGGTAATTGCCCCGCCTAACATTGGGTCAGTTAGGATCACATTTGTAATAGTAGTGTTTCCTGTGTTTGTAAGAGTGAAATTATAAGTTATTGTTTCTCCTACATCGCTACAACCATCAGTGTCTTCATCATTGAAAGTAGCAGTTTTAATTAAGGCAATTCCATCAGACTGACATAGATTGGTTTGTGTTTGGTCATCTTCAAGAGTACTATTGTCATCAGATAAATCACTTACATTGTTACCACTAATACTCGTACCTGTAACTGTTGCTTGATTACTAACAGATCCGTTATCAATATTTGCTTGAGTAATTGTGTAATTAGCAGAATAACTCCAAGTTTCATTAATGTCAAGTTGGTTGTCACTATCGGTATCACCTGAGGCAAGAGTAATTGTACCACCAAGCATTGGATCAGTAAGAACTACGTTGGTAATGGTAGTGTTTCCTGTGTTTGTAAGGGTAAAACTATAGGTAATGGTTTCTCCGACATCGCTACATCCATCTGTGTTTTCATCATTGAAAGTAGCCGTTTTAATAAGAGCAATACTATCTGATTGACACAGTGTAGTTTGTGTTTGGCCATCTTCAAGTATACTATCATTATCAGATAAGTCGCTTACATTGTTGCCACTAATACTTGTACCCGTAACTGTTGCTTGATTGGTCACTGAACCATTATCAATATTTGCTTGAGTAATTGTGTAATTGGCAGTATAACTCCAAGTTTCATTAATGTCAAGTTGGTTGTCACTATCGGTATCGCCTGAGGCAAGGGTAATTGTACCACCAAGCATTGGATCAGTAAGAACTACGTTGGTAATAGTAGTGTTTCCTGTGTTTGTAAGTGTGAAGTTGTAGGTTATCGTTTCTCCTACATCGCTACAACCATCACTGTCTTCATCATTAAAAATAGCCGTTTTTATAAGTGCAATACTATCGGATTGACACACTGTATTTTGTGTTGGGTCGTCTTCAAGCACACTATCATTATCAGATAAGTCTGTAACAACGACAGCTTGCGATGACTCTCCGCTTGCGGTAGCTTGATTCGTAATTGACCCGTTATCAATATTGGTTTGAGTTATGGCATAATCAGCTGTATAAATCCATATTTCACCTACATCAAGTGTGTTGTTTGTGTTCAGGTCTCCTGAATCTAATGTAACAGGTCCGCCTAATAAAGGATCATTTACAGTTACATTAATTAAACCAGTATTACCTTGATTTGTAACCGTCATTGTGTAGGTTATTGTTTCTCCGACATTGCTACAACCATCTGAGTTTTCATCATTAAAAGTGGCTGTTTTAACAATAGCAATGTCTGGTGCTTGACATAAATCAATCGTAGTGATATCATCTTCCAGGATACTATTGTCATCAGATTGATCACTAACTGTACCTCCAGAAACAGTACTAGCTTGGGCTGTAGCTTGATTTTGAACAAAAGTGTTTGTAATATCTAGCGGAGTAACAATATAAGAACCTGTATATATCCAAATTTCATCAACATCTAACTCATTGTCAGAGTCAGTATCTCCTGAGCTGTAAGAAACTGTAAGTAAAGGGTCGGTTACAACTATTGAGTTTAGTGTTGTGTTTCCTGTATTTATAACAGAAAGGGTAAAAGTTATTGTTTCTCCGTTATCGCTACAACCATCACCATTTTCATCATTAATGGTTCCTTGCTTAATAAGTGCAATACCTTCATTTTGACATAAATTGGTTACTGTAGGGTCGTCTTCTAGAGTACTGTTGTCATCAGACAAGTCGCTTACGTTAGTTCCTCCTGTACTTACTCCTGTTACAGTGGCTTGACCAGTAACAGAGCCATTGTCAATATCGTCTTGAGTGATAATATAGTCTAATGAGTATATCCATGTTTCATCAACATCTAGTTCGTTATCGCCATCAGTATCACCAGACTCTAATGTTAAAGGAGATGGAGAAATAGGGTCGGTTAATTCAACGTTTGTAATACTTACATTACCAGTATTGGTTACGGTATACGTATATGTAATTGTTTCACCTGGATTTGCGCATCCGTCACTGTCTGTATCATTAAAAATACCTTGTTTTAATAAAGCAATGCCTGCTTGTTGGCAAAAGGTTGAGTTAGTAGCATCTATATATCCACCGTAAACTTCAATTGAATTTACAGCGGCAACTAATGAGTTTACTGTTAATTGGATTTCGTCAAAACCTGTACTAGTATCAAAAGCTACAACGTAAAAACTATCTGTACTAGTAGGAGTAATATTAACTAGCCCTAGTGCTTCAAGAGCTAACAAATTATTTGCTGTTTGTTGTTCTTGTTGAACACCGTCAAGATAAGTTATGATGGTGAGTGTGTTTAATAAGTCTGCTTGAAGTAAGTCGTTTGTATCTCTAATTACAAATCCAGCTTGTGTGCCAGCAGGGTAATCAACAAGTACATCTTGAACTGAAATAGAAGCATTTCCTGCTACACCAGCCACAATGTTTATAAGCGCATAATCAGAATTGTCTTCAGATATAACATTTACAGCATTATCAACTTCACAAGCGATACAAGCAACACCGTCGGTTCCTGTATTTTCGTTGTTAATAATAACCGAACTACTAGGATTTGATATTACGTAAGGTTCATCACAATTAATTATTCCTGGACAGAAAGATTGAAGTACCATTCCGTAAATTCTGGTACTACCTAAATCTAATGAAAGAGTTTGTGTCATAGAAAGTTGTACTTCATCAAAAGGAGCGGTAGTAATAAACCCTAATCTTACAGATTCACTTCCTGTTAATAATAATCCAGAATATACAGGAAGTAATTCAGTTGTGCTTGTTTTAGATTCAACAAGTGTTCCGTTTAAATAAGTTGAAATGGTTATAGCATCAAACAATTGAGTGTTTAAAAGTGTAGTATTTTCAATATCAAAACCAGCAAAAGTATTTGCGGTGTAATCGGTAATTTCATTTTTATAGGCTATAGTAGCTGTACCTGCAACACCTGCTAATAAATCTATAG
This sequence comes from Tenacibaculum sp. Mcav3-52, assembly GCF_022347665.1. Taxonomy (NCBI): domain Bacteria; kingdom Pseudomonadati; phylum Bacteroidota; class Flavobacteriia; order Flavobacteriales; family Flavobacteriaceae; genus Tenacibaculum; species Tenacibaculum sp. Mcav3-52. Next base: position 1,107,142 of record NZ_JAKRGE010000001.1, read on the forward strand.
AAGCATAGTTTGAAGTATCAGAATCAATAGCATTATTAACGTTGTTAACACTTCCTAGTGTTAAAAGTCCTCCAGTTCCTGTGTGTTCCTCTACAGCTCTTACAGGAAAGTTTGGCTTAGTTAGTTGTGTAGCGGTGTTACAGGCTAATTCAGGACCTTCACAAAATCTATTTGTTACAGCAGCATAAACATTAGTTGTTGAAGCAACTCCTGCTAAACTTGAAATAGAGATTTCAACAGCATCATAATTCATAGAGGTGTAAAAGCCGACATAAAATTGATCTTGACCTAAAATAGGACTGTCTAAAGCAAGTAAAGAAGTACTTGTGTTAGTTTCTTGTTGTACACCATCAAGATAGGTTGTTATTGTAATAGCATTTAAAAGATCGGCTTGAAGAATGGAAGTGTTTTCTATTAAGAAACCTGCATAGCCACCCGATTCGATAAACTCGCTAGCTGTATTGTCAGTTACAGTTAATGTATGTGTTACTCCAAGACCAATAAGTGTTGATACAGAAGCAAAGTTAGAAAAATCTGTGTCTATAATATTGCTAGCATCTGAAATACCACAACCTATTACACAGAGTCCAGAAGTGTTTTCATCTACTGTTAAATCTGTAAAATTATCATTTGTTATTGCTACAGGATTTTCTGTATTACAGGGAACAGGGTATTGTACGCCATCTGTATAAATGATATACTCTGTTGTAGATTGACATCCGTTAGCATCTGTTACTGTTACATTGTAACTTCCTTGAGTTAATCCAGAAATAGAAGAAGATGTTTGGCCTCCGGGGTTCCACAAATAAGAGTAAGGAGGAGTTCCTCCAGATACGGATAAAGAAATATTCCCATCTGAAGCTCCGATAGAAGTTTCTTTTATTGTGTTACCTGATATTTTTATGGAATTGTCTACATAACTACCATAAACCTCAATGCTATTAATAGTAGCAGCGAGTGAACTAACTGTAAGTTGAATTTCATCATATTCAAGTGAAGTAGAAAAGCCAACCAAATAAAAACCATTAGTTGTAGAAGGAGTTATATTTATTAAACCTAATGCTTCGAGAGCTAATAAATTGTTTCCAGATTGTGTTTCTTGTACTGAACCATCTAAATAAGTTGTTATGGTTATAGAATTTAATAAATCTAATTGTAAAAGGTCATTTGTATCCCTAATAACAAAACCAGCAGCGCTTCCAGAAGGAAAGTTACTTAGAACATTTTCAACTGAAATAGAAGCTGTACTTGCAACACCAGCAGTTATATTTATCATAGCAAAGTCAGATTCACTTTCGCTAATAACATTTGTTGCGTTATCTACTTCACAAGCTACACAAGCTACTCCGTTTACACCAGTGTTTGTGTTATTAATTATTACAGGTTGAGAAGGATTGTTTAATAAAGTAGCAGTATCACAGTTTAAATTCCCTTCGCTAAAAGTTTCTAATATAAGACCATAAACTCGAGTACTCCCTAAGTCTAAAGTAAGAGTTTGTTGAATGGATAATTGAGCTTCATCAAAAGGTAATGAAGTAACAAAACCTACTTGAGAGCGTTCAGTACCAGTAAATAATAAACCACTGTCTACCGATAATAATTCAGAGCTACCTGTTTTTACTTCCTGTTGAACACCATCTAAATAAGTTGTTATGGTAATTTCATCAAGTAGTTCAAGATTTAAAACAGAAGCATTTTCAATGTCAAAGCCTACATACGTTTGTGCAGGATAATTTGTCAGCTCATCTTTTATAGAAATACTTCCAGTAGCTATAACACCTAAAGTAAAATCAATACTAGCGTATGAGTTGCTATTAGAGTCTACCGCAGCATTAGTATTGGTTACGCTACCAACATTTAAAACACCTCCCATTCCAGTATGTTCGTCAACTACACGAGCAGGAAAATCAGGTTTATTAATCAAAGTAGGAGTATTGGGTTCTAAATTAGGGCCAACACAAAAACTATTAGTAACCGGATAATAAATATTAGTACTAGAAGCAATACCTGCTAAACTAGCTATTGAAACTTCAATGCTATCGTAGTCTAAAGTAGTGTAAAACCCCGCGTAGAATTGATCATTATTTAATAGAGAACTACCAAGTGTTACTAACGAAGCTCCTGAATTAGTTTCTTGAGGAACACCGTTTAGGTAGGTTCTTATGGTAATAGCTCCTAGTAAATCTATTTGAGCAACAGAGCCATTTTCTATTAAAAAACCGGCATAGCTTCCTCCTTCAAAAAATTCATCCGTGGTATTATCTGTTACTGTTATTGTATGAGTTACACCTAAACCTAAAAGTGTAGAAATAGTAGTGTAGTTTGAAAGATTTGTGTCTGTCAAATTGTTGAGGTTTGAAATACCGCAACTCAATAAACAAAGTCCACTAGTATTTTCAGTTACAGTTAAATCAGTGAAACTAGATGAAGAGATAGCAACAGGAGCATCGGTATTACAGGGAACAGTAATAGGAGGAGAATAATTAATATTATTATTACTCGAATTTTCTTTTTTGACAAAAGAGGATAATACTAAGAGCAATAATATTAATTCAACAAATTTGAATCTTTTATAATTTTTTAGTAAGAGTAAATACGTTAGAGTAATTCTTTTCATAATAGTTGATTAGTTAGGTGTTATAAATAACTATCAAGCTTTAATTAGTGGTTGGTAAGCAAGGATAGTATTATGCGATTTGTAGTTTAGTAAACATGTTTAGTTTTTATTTACTAATACAACAAATAGTAATTCAGGTTTCTTTTTACAGAGCTATTAATAATTCTAAATAATAATTACTTATGAATTTCAGGTTAATGAAAATCTTAAAAGTAACTGTATAGTTAATTATTAGTATAGCAGTATGTGGAATACGGATTAAGGAAAAACTAATAGTTTAATTATAGCTAACCTTTTGAATAAGAAAAAAAATAAATAATCATAACACGAGAGACTTAAATTAAAAATAGCTTAAACATATTCTCAGTAAAACTTAAAAAAGCTTACCTAGTTTACAACAGTTAATAATGCATTATTAACAGTCAACAGTATTTTAACTTTAAGGGGAGAAAAAATTATAACTTTTAATTACATTATAATAAATTTCTTTTAGATCTTTTGTGAAGATAGTGAAAAAAATATTATAAACAAAAGAAAAAGAGCTTGTTAGTAGCTTTTGTAAGCTTTGAAAATAGAGATGATAGAATAAAGGAAAGTGTATTAAGAATGTATTAACATTTTTTTAACTTCGATTAGTTCGGTTTGTTCCGAACTGAGGTTATTTTTGCATGGCAAATTTTTTATGGAGATGAATCAAGTAGAAAAGAAAAAATGTGAATTGGTAGAGAAATTGGGAATTTTTTTAGAAAAAAAAGAACAGTTAGCCCCAGTTGCAGCAAGAATACTTTCACATATTATTTTAACAGGAAAACAAGGAGCAACCTTTGAAGATTTAGTATCTGGTCTTTGTGCTAGTAAAAGCACAATTTCAACACATCTTAATCATTTACAAGGTTTAAAACAAGTGAGTTACTTTACAAAAACAGGTGATAGAAAAAAATACTTTATTCTAAATAGCGATACAATGCTAAAAGGAATAAGTAATATGATAGAAGAGTGGGAAGGAGAAAAAGAACTACACATAGAAGTTAAAGAATACAAAGAAGACATTAACAAAACTCTAAAAGAAGAAGATAGATTTGATCTTGATTTCCACGATAGTTTTATTGAGTTTTTAGATGGAGCAATTGCGTCTGTAACTAAATTAAAAGAAAAAATTATAAACCACAAACAATAACTATATATACATAAAATGAAATATCAACACATATACGGTATTGCTATTCTTAGCATTGTTGCATTATTTTTTACAAGTTGTGAAAAACAACAACAAAAACAACAACAAATGCCAACGCTACCTTTTCCAGTAGTAAAGGTTGCAAAAAAATCAATAACAAATTACCAACAATATCCTGTAACTATTGAAGGAGAAGTAAATAGTGAAATAAGACCTAAAGTTTCTGGATATGTAAAAAACGTTTTGGTAAAAGAAGGTCAAAAGGTTAAACAAGGACAATTGTTGTTTAAGTTAGAAACGCAATCATTAAGTCAAGATGCTGAAGCGGCAAAAGCAGTTGTAAACACAGCACAAGTAGAAGTTAATAAGCTAAAACCATTAGTAGAAAAAAATATTATTAGTCCAGTACAATTAGAAACGGCAAAAGCTAATTTGGCACAGGCTAAAAGTACATATAATAGTGTTATAGCTAATATTAACTACGCAAATATAAAAAGTCCTGTAAACGGGTTTGTAGGTTCAATTAATTATAGAAAAGGTGCTTTGGTAAGTGCACAAAGTGCAATGCCACTTACAAAAGTAGCTTCTATAAAAAATGTATATGCATATTTTTCTATGAATGAAAAAGAGTTTTTAAACTTTATCTCTTCCGCTGAAGGAGAGACAATGGATGAGAAAATAAAAAAGTTACCACCAGTAAAATTATTATTAGCTAATGGTAAAGAGTATGAGCAAACAGGAGCCATTGAAACCATTGCTGGTGATATAAATCAGCAAACAGGAACTATCAGTTTTAGAGCAAAATTTGATAATAAAGCAGGTTTGCTACGTAATGGAAGTAGTGGTACAATTTTAATACCTCAAGAGCATAATGATGCGTTGGTTATACCATCAGAATCTACATTTGAGCGTCAAGGTAAGGTATATGTTTATATCGTAAATAATGATTCTTTGGCAGAAAAAACTATTGAAGTTGAAGCCCAAATAGGAAAGCTTTATGTAGTAAAATCAGGGTTAACAACAGAACAAACAATCTTAGCTAAAGGCTTAAATAAAGTTCGATCTGGAGCAAAAATAAAACCTATTCCTACGCCTTTAGATAGCATAGTAAATTCATTCGATACGGTATTTAAATAATTAATAAAACCAGTTATGTTACAAAAATTTATAGAGCGTCCGGTACTCTCTACAGTAATTTCTATTATTATAGTAATATTAGGAGTACTGTCATTAACACAATTACCGGTAACGCAATATCCAGATATTGCACCACCAACGGTGCAGGTTACTGCTTCTTATCCAGGAGCTAGTGCCGAAACAATTTTAGAAAGTGTTATTGTTCCTATAGAAGAACAAATAAACGGAGTAGAAGGAATGACCTACATGACTTCTACTGCAAGTAATACAGGTACAGCAAGTATTCAAGTTTTCTTTGAACAGGGATATGATCCAGATATTGCAGCTGTAAACGTACAAAACAGAGTCGCTAGAGCCAATGCGTTATTACCTTCTGAGGTAACAAGAGCAGGAGTTATTACAGCAAAACAACAAAACTCAGCATTATTATATGCTGCAGTTTACTCTACAAATCCTGAGTATGATGATGTTTTTATTCAAAATTACTTAAATATAAACGTAAAACCAGAATTACAACGTGTATCAGGGGTAGGAGCAGTAAACGTGTTTGGGGCAAAAGACTATTCGATGCGAGTGTGGTTAGACCCAGCAAAAATGGCATCTTATAAGTTAGAACCTAGAGAAGTAATTGCAGCGATTAATGAACAAAGTTTAGAGGCAGCAGCTGGGTCTTTAGGACAAAACTCAGGAGAGTCTTTTGAATATGTAATTAAATATAAAGGACGATACAAAACTGCAAAAGAATACGAAAACGTTGTTGTAAAAGCTCTAGGGAATGGGCAGTTTTTACGTGTTAAAGATGTAGCAAAAGTAGAGCTAGATGCATTTTCATATTCGTCATTATCACGTACAAACGGGAATCCAGCACTTAACTTTGGTGTTTTTCAAACACCTGGATCTAATGCACAAGAAATTATTGAAAACATCTATGTAAAACTAGAAGATTTAAAGAAAGATTTTCCTGAAGGATTAGATTACATTATTAATTATGATACCAATAAATTCTTAACAGCATCTGTAAACAAAGTAAAAAGTACTTTAATAGAAGCCTTTTTATTAGTGTTTGTAGTAGTATTTATCTTCTTACAAGATTTTAAGTCTACCTTAATACCCGCAATAGCGGTTCCAGTATCAATTATTGGTACCTTCTTTTTCTTAAATCTATTTGGGTATTCTATTAACTTATTAACCCTATTCGCTTTAATTTTAGCAATTGGAATTGTGGTAGATGATGCTATTGTAGTAGTAGAGGCGGTGCATGCTAAACTGGAAGATGGAGCAGAAAGTGCAAAAAAAGCATCAATTTCAGCGATGAGTGAAATCAGTGGTGCTATTGTGTCTATTACGTTAGTAATGGTGGCGGTTTTTGTACCAATTACGTTTATACAAGGTCCATCAGGAGTATTCTATGAGCAATTTGGGGTGACACTAATGGTTGCTATTTTAATTTCAGCAGTAAACGCACTAACACTAACACCAGCTTTAAGCGCATTACTATTAAAACCACATAACGATACTCACAAGAAAAAAGGACTATTACAGCGATTTTATGATGCATTTAATGCAGGATTTAATGCGGTAACTAATAAATATACTAAATCTTTAGGGTTTTTAGTAAAGCACAAATGGGTAACAGCAGGTATTTTAGGGTTAAGTGTTTTGGCTATTGTATGGGCAAGTAATACGATACCTACAGGATTTGTACCTTCGGAAGATAGAGGTGTAGTCTTTATGAATGCTGAATTACCTGCAGGTTCTTCCTTAGACAGATCGTATAAAGTAACAGAAAAGTTATATGAAAGTATTAAAGAAATAGAAGGAATCAAAGGGGCATCGTTTATTAGTGGAAGAAACTTTTTCTCAGGAGAAGGAAGTTCGTACGCAATGGGCTTTATTATTCTGGAAGATTGGAGTGAAAGAGAAAGTGATGCTGAATCAGTTAAAAGTATAGTAGGTCAACTTTTTGGTAAAGCAGCTATGATACCAGATGCAAACATTATTTTCTTTACCCCACCAAGTGTACCAGGTTTTGGTAGTGCAGACGGTTTTGAAATGAGATTACTAGATCGTGCAGCCAAACCATTAACAGAAATGGATGCAACAGCCAAACAATTTGTTGGTTTGTTAAATCAACAACCAGAAATAGCGTTTGCTTCTAACTCTTTTGACACTGGATTCCCTCAGTTAGAACTAGATATAAATGTAGAAAGAGCTAAAGAAGCAGGAGTATCAACAAGTGCTATCCTTTCAGCTTTACAAGGATATATTGGAGGAAATTATGCAGCTGACTTTAGTAGGTTTGGAAAACAATTTAGAGTTTTCGTACAATCGTTGCCTGAAGACAGAATAAATGAAGAAAGTTTAAATAGCATGTTTATAAAAACACCAAGTGGAGAAATGACACCAATCTCTCAATTTGTTAGTTTAGAACGTGTATATGGACCACAAACAGTTAATCGTTTCAACCTGTTCAATTCAGTAACAGTAAATGGAGGAATCACACCAGGATTCAGTACAGGAGACGCAATTACTAAAATAAATAGTTTAGCAGAAAATAATTTACCAGAAGGATATAGTGTTGCTTATTCTGGAATCACTAGAGAAGAGATAGCATCATCAGGACAATCTACCATTATTTTTATGATTAGTATTCTGTTTGTGTATTTCTTATTAGCAGCACAATACGAGAGTTACCTATTACCACTATCAGTAATTTTATCATTACCAATTGGGGTAGCAGGAGCATATTATACAACATATTTAGCAGGGTTAGAAAATAACATCTATTTCCAAATAGCTTTAATTATGTTACTAGGATTGTTGGCTAAGAATGCGATTCTTATTGTAGAGTTCGCAATACAGCGTCGTAAGCAAGGAAATAGCTTATACGATGCTGCTATTGAGGGAGCAAAAGTACGTTTAAGACCTATTTTAATGACTTCTTTTGCCTTTATTCTAGGGTTATTACCATTAGTGTTAGCAAAAGGAGTAGGAGCAGAAGGGAATAATTCTATCGGTACCGGTGCTGCAGGAGGATTATTAATTGGTACTTTAATAGGGGTATTTGTTATTCCTGTATTATTTGTAATATTCCAATGGTTACAAGAAAAAGTATCAAGTAAACCAGCTGTTGTTGAAATTAAAGAAGATTAATTATGAAATTTATTTTAAATAAAACTTTGGTTGTAGTCATTATGGCTACAACCCTACAAAGTTGTTTCGTAGCGAAGGATTATGTGCGACCTGAGTTAAAAGAAACAGAACATTTGTATAGAACAGATAATTTACCAAAAGACAGTATCTCAATGGCAGATGTGTCTTGGAAAGATATGTTTACTGATGCTCATTTGAAAGAATACATTGATGAAGGACTTCAGAATAACTTAGATATCCGTGTAGCCATACAACAAATGGCTGCTGCTGAAGCTTACATGAAACAAGGTAAAGCAGGGTATTTACCTACTTTAAGTGTAGGAGCAAAAGCTACACATCAAGAATTAGCAAAAAACAGTCAGTTTGGATCTTTTTTTAATGGTAGTATAGATCAATATGAAATTACAGGAAACCTTTCTTGGGAAGCTGATATATGGGGTAAAATACGAAGTAATAAACGAGCAGGAAAAGCAGCGTATTTACAAAGTGTAGCTGCTCACCAAGCAGTAAAAACTCAATTAGTTTCAGCAATAGCAACTACCTATTATCAGTTAGTAGCTTTAGATGCTCAATTAGAAATTACTGAACAAACTATTGAAACCAGAGAGAGTAGTGTAAATACTATTAAAGCTTTAAAAGAAGCAGGTCAGGTTAATCAAGTAGCTGTAGACCAAAATATAGCACAATATAACAATGCAAAAGCGTTAAAGGTAGATTTAGAAGCTTCTATTTTTAAAACAGAAAATGCCTTAAACTTGCTATTAGGAAGAACATCAGTAGTTGTTAAAAGAAGTAAACTTTCACAACAAGAGTTAGATGTTACTATAAAACTAGGTGTTCCTACTATTTTGTTAAGAAACAGGCCAGATGTAATGGCTGCTGAATATGGATTAATTAATGCTTTTGAAATGACAAATGTTGCTAAAAGTAATTTCTATCCATCGTTAACATTAACTGCAACAGGTGGTTTTCAGAGTTTAGATTTAGATGAATTACTAAGTGCCAATTCCTTATTTGCTAATATTATAGGAGGCTTAACACAGCCTATCTTTAATCAAAGAAAAATAAAAACGCAGCACGATGTAGCTAAGGTACAACAAGAACAAGCATTGTTAAGTTTCAAAAAGACTTTGTTAACAGCAGGGAATGAGGTTTCAAATGCACTTTTCGATTATAATGCTGAAACCGAGAAATTTGAATACAGACAAAATGAGGTTGAAGCTTTACGAAGAGCAGAAACTAACTCTGAGGAATTGTTAAAAAATGGGTATGCAAATTATCTTGATTTATTAACAGCAAGAGAAAGATTTTTGAACGCAGAAATAAACGTTATAAATAACAAATTAAATCAATTATTAAGTACAGTAAATATATATAAAGCTTTAGGAGGAGGATGGAAATAAAGTAGGGTTGATTATGAATAATAGGGAAAAACTTATCAATGTTGCAAAAGAAAAATTTATAGCATTTGGTAGTAAGCATACTACAATGGATGAAATAGCTGAGTTACTTGGAATTTCAAAAAAAACTATTTATGCATGCTTTTCTTCAAAAGAAGAATTGATAATTGAAAGTATCAAAGAATTAATAAATGAATTTAAAATTGATATAGAACCTATTTTAAAATCTGATAAATCAGCATTAAATAAAATAATAGAAATATATGAGGTAATTTTTAAATACGTAATAAAGTTTAAACCTTCTTTTATTTTTGGATTAAAAAAATACTATCCCAATGCCTATGATGCCTATATAGAAGTAACGAAGAATGTTGTATCTAAAGATGTGATAAATTTACTAGAAGAGGCTAAAGTAAACGGAGAAATAAGGAAAGATGTAGATCTTGAGCTATTTAGTAAATTGTATCTAAGTAATTTAGAAGGGAGGTTGTTTAATGCTGACAACTTATTTAAAAATTACCCAAGAGAAGTCTTACTTGAATATATGATTATAAATAATTTAAACTCTTTAAAGCCTAGCAAATAAGAACATAAATTTTTGTGGTTTTTGATGAAAAGTGTCGTGTAGTATGTTATCATATCTACAAGACACTTTTTTGTATTGAAAAAATGATTTATAGATGGAAAAAGAAAAAGTATTTTTGACGTATTTTTGTAATAAAGTAACAGAAATTGTTAAAAAAAATAACTACATATTTATTACTTAGTATTACAACTTTGTTTTATAGCCAGGATAAAACAGGATTGCAGTTCTTAAATATTCAAAAAAAAGCAGAGAATTATTTAGAAAAACTACAAGAAAATTATACAGAAGGAAATTATAAGCTTCATAAAGTTTATAGTGACTCTTTATACAATATATCTAAAAAGAATAACCTGAAAGCATTACAAGTAAAAGCAATGGTTAACCAGGCAATAAGCTTAAACATGCAAACAAAATATGTAGAAGGTATAGCACTGTATAAAGAGGCATTAGCTATTGCTAAAACGATACCAGAAAGCAAACAAGCTGAAACTGTTGTGTTAGTTAACTTAGGAAATATATATAATAATGTAGAACTTTATGAAAAGAGTATAGAAACCATGAAGATGGTGCTAAAGCAAGCAGCCTATACTGAAAAACCAAAGTTAATAAAAATGGCTGCGTTGAACGGATTATCGATAAGTTATTCAGCTTTAAATAAAGAAGAAAAATCATTACTATATGCAGAACAAGTAAAAGAAATAGGAGAAGAAACAGGTAATGAAAATATCATTTTAACATCCTTAAACCATATTAGTAGTTCCTATTATAAATTAGGAGCGTATCAAAAATCTATTGAAACAGCAAACAAAGCAACAAAATACAAGTCTTTTGAGAAAAATACTAGGGTAAAAGCATGGCTTTTAGTTAATTTAGGAGTCGCAAATTTAAAACTAGAGTTTTATAGTGAAGCAGAAAAATACTTAAAACAAGCGTTAAGCATAGCTTCTGAAAAAAGCATAGAAGAAATTGAAATGATATGTTATGAAAACTTGACTATGATATATCAAAAATTAAACAAAACGACAGCTTACTTAAATACAGAAAAGAAATATAATGAGAGTCGAATAAATTTTCTTAAGAATCAAAAAAAAGCGATAACAGAAGAGCTAAAGGCAGAAATTAAAGCAAAAGAAGAAACTATTTCAGCACAAGAAAATACAGAAGCTTTACTCTCAGACCAACAAAAAACAACCTTGTGGTTTAGTGTGTTATGTATGATTGGTTTAGGTGGGTTATTTTGGATTTATATAAAAAAGAATGAAGAAGAAAGTGCTATTGAAGAAATAAAAGAGCAAACAAAAGAAGTAAAAGTAATCCAAGAAAAATATAAAAATTCTTCATTATCAAAAGAAGATAGAAGCTCTTACAAACAAAAAATATTAAAGGAAATTGAAGAAGAAAAAATATACTTAAACCATAACTTAACTCAAGCAAGTTTTGCTAAAAAATTATCACTAAGCAGTCATCATTTGTCTGAAGTGTTTTCGTTTGAATTTGACAAGAATTTTTATCAACTCATCAATTCATATCGAATTAAAGAAGCCAAGAAAATGTTACAATTATCTACAAGCAAAGACCACAAAATACTCGCTGTTGCTTACGATTCTGGTTTCAAAAGTAAAACTACTTTCAACCGCGTGTTTAAAGAACAAACAGGTTATACCCCATCAGAGTATCGAAAAAAACTAATAAATTAGGTTCCACTCTATAGAATGATACTTCTATAACAATCAACGGTTATATCTTGCGCCTCATTACTTAATATAAACGATATTATTAAGTAATACTTAGCTTTTATTTTATATATGAAGATTCAGTTTGAGTTGGTAATATCACCAAACAAACAACACCTATCAAACCAATATTTAATGGCTGGGTAGTTCTTACTTTATGTAGTATGTAAAAAAGCTTGATTAAAATAGAAGTGTTAAAAATTATATTAAAAAGAATGAAGGCATTAATAGGTAAATTTTTAAGAAGTGGTTTAGTAGTACTTTTTTTAATTTTAAGTAGTCAATTGTTTTCGCAGTCGTTCACTTCTTTATGGAACACGGCAAATATTAGTACTGGCTCTTCTGGAGTTAATGAAATAAGCATCCCAACGAATTCAGCTTACACGTATTCATACACCGTTGATTGGGGTGATGGAAATATTGATTCAAACGTAACAGGAGACATTACCCATACCTATGCCGCACAAGGAACTTATACAGTTAAGATAGATGGTACGTTTCCAGCAATCTATTTTAACAATGCTGGAGACGTTGACAAAATTATCGAGATCTTGTCTTGGGGTACTATTCAATGGCAAAGTATGGAAAGCGCATTTTATGGATGTTCAAATCTAAATTTTGATGCTATTACTCCACCAGATTTAAGTCAAGCTACTAGCCTACAAAATGCTTTTAGAGATTGCTCATTGTTTAATGGTATTATGAATAATTGGGATGTAAGCACCATAACTAATATTTCAGGGTTATTTATGAATTGCGAAATTTTTAATAGACCTTTAGATCAATGGGACACATCTAGTATAATAGACATGTCTTACACTTTTTATAATGCAAGGGAATTCAACGAACCATTAGATAACTGGAACACATCAGCAGTAACTACTTTAGAAAACTTTTTATATAGAGCCCGTAAGTTCAATCAAAATATTAATAACTGGAATGTAGCTAATGTTGTTAATATGGAAGCAGCCTTTTACGATACAAGTGCATATAATCAGCCAATGAATAATTGGAATGTTGGTAATGTTACCAATATGAATAACACATTTAAAGGCTCTAATTTTAATAGCCCAATAGACAACTGGAATGTAAGTAATGTTACAACAATGGAGGGAATGTTTAGTCAAGCTAAATTCAACCAACCTATAAATACATGGAATGTTAGTAATGTTACAAATATGTCTAGGCTATTTTTTAGAAACAGAACCTTTAATCAACCTTTAAATAACTGGGATGTTAGTAATGTAACAAACATGTCGGGTATGTTTGATGGATGGGCTTGGGGAGCAGTTTTTAATCAACCCATAGGTAACTGGGATGTTAGTAATGTTACTGATATGAGTTACATGTTCCGAGATAACTCAGGCTTTAATCAAGGTATAGGAACTTGGAATGTAAGTAATGTTGTTACCATGAGAGGAATGTTTGAAGGCGCCACTGTTTTTAATCGAGATATTAGTTTGTGGAATGTTAGCAAGGTTACCAATGTAGAAAGTATGTTTGAAAGAACAGAAGCTTTCAATCAACCATTGAATACTTGGGATGTGAGCAATATTACTAATATACGCAACATATTTCAACGAGCAGAAGCTTTTAACCAACCTTTAAATACTTGGGATGTAAGTAATATCACTGATTTTCAATATATGTTTGATAGAGCTACGTCCTTTAACCAAGATATAAGCAGTTGGCAAACAGGAAATGCTAGAAACATGTCTTATATGTTTAATCAAGCTACTTCATTTAACCAAGACATAGGAGTCTGGGATATATCTAGTGTTACAAACATGACAAACATGTTATCGAATAGCGGTATTTCTCAAGAAAACTATGATAATATTCTTATAGCCTGGAATGCTCAAACAGTTCAAAATAATGTTGATTTAGGGGCGACGAATCTAAATTATTGTGATGCATTAAACCAAAGACAAAGTTTAATTGATAATAACGGGTGGACTATATCAGGAGATATTGTAAACTGTTCTTATGTATTATGTACTCAAATAACCATGCCGCAAGATGGAGATACACAAGTGCCTGCAAACAGTGATATTCGTTGGAATCCAGCTCCTAATGCTACAGGATATAGAATTAGTGTAAGAAGAGAAAACGGAGCGACTTCACAGGTTATATATAATAATGAAGATGTAGGAAATGTTGTAGGAGTAGATTTTACCAACGAATTTATAGCAGGAGATACTGTATATGTAACAGTTGTCCCGTATAACGCAGAAGGACCAGCTACAGGTTGCCAAGAAATTAGTTTTACAGTAATAGAAAGTTGGGTAAATAGCCCAGATGCATTCAAGCTTACTTATGACACAAGCATACAAGTATTAAGTTATACTAGCCCTACGAATCAATTAGAAATAGAAACAAATTCAGGCTACCCGAACTATCTTACTTATAACTATTCTATAGATTGGGGAGATGGACAGTACGATCATAATGTAACAGGGAATATTACACACACATATCTTACCCCAGGTATTTATACCGTAAGTATTATAGGCGTTTTTCCTTCTCCTAAGCATGAGTATGTAGGTGATTCTCATAAATTATTATCTATAGACCAGTGGGGTAATCAAGTTTGGGAAAGTATGAACGAAGCTTTTTATGGTTGTGGAAATATGGAGTACAATGCTACAGATATTCCTAATCTTAGCAATGTAATAGATATGGAAAGAATGTTTAGCTCATGTAGAAAATTTAATGGAAACATAAATAATTGGAATGTAGGTAGTGTAACTAACATGCGTGGTATGTTTAGTGGAACTTCAATTTATAACCAACCACTTAATAATTGGGATGTAAGTAATGTTACTAATATGAACTACATGTTTGGTAGTGCCATAGAGTTTAATCAAGACATAGGAAATTGGAATACAAGAAATGTTGCAGATATGGGAGGGATGTTCCAAAATGCAGAAGTATTTGATCAGAATATTAATAATTGGAATGTGAGTAGTGTTACAGATATGAGTAGCATGTTTGAAAGAGCAGAAGCATTTAACCAACCACTTAATAATTGGGATGTCAGTAATGTTACCAATATGTCTGAAATGTTTAATGGTTTTATTTCAAACATGGCTTTTAACCAAAATATTGATAATTGGAATGTAAGTAATGTTACAGATATGTCTGAAATGTTCCAGAGATGTGTTGATTTTAACGAACCTTTAAACTCTTGGAATGTAGGTGCTGTTACAAACATGACTTCGATGTTTGAAGGCGCTTCTTCTTTTAATCAAGCCCTAAGTAATTGGAATGTTTCTTCAGTAACCAACATGGAGAGCATGTTTCAGAGTGCTAGCGCATTTGATCAGAACATAAATAGCTGGAATGTAACCAATGTAACCAACATGAGTTTAATGTTTTACAATGCTCAAATGTATAACCAACCGTTAAATTCTTGGGATGTAAACTCAGTAGTTAATATGTCAGGTATGTTCCGAAGAGCAGAAGCATTTAATCAGCCATTAAACTCTTGGGATGTAAGTGCTGTTGCTAACATGAGTCAAATGTTTCAAGAAGCCACAGTTTTCAACCAACCATTAAATTCTTGGAATGTAAGTTCAGTAACCTTAATGCCTTCGATGTTTGAAGAAGCTATTGCTTTTAATAGTCCGTTGGAAAACTGGAATGTTTCTGTAGTAACAAACTTTGAAGCAATGTTTAAAAAAGCAGAAATATTTAACCAACCCTTAGGGAATTGGAATACAGGCGAAGCACAAACAATGGCTGAAATGTTTCATGGGGCGTCTAAATTTAATCAAGATATTAATAATTGGAATGTATCTTTTGTAACCACTATGCAAGAAATGTTTCGAGGAGCAACGTCTTTTAATAGACCATTAGATTCTTGGAATGTAGCATCGGTAACTAATATGCAAGGCATGTTTCAAACAGCAATAGCTTTTGATGGTGCTATTGGAAGTTGGAATATTAGGAGAGTAACCACCATGCAAGACATGTTTAATGGTGCAACAAACTTTAATCAACCAATGAATAATTGGAGGCCAACAGCAGTAACGAACATGGATAGAATGTTTCAAGGTGCAAGTTTGTTTAATCAACCTTTAAACCAATGGTTATTAAATACGATATCGATGAACGCTATGTTTAATAACGCTACAGTTTTTAATCAAGATTTAGGTGATTGGAATATTAGTGGCGTAACCAACATGCAAAATATGTTAGATAATACAGCTCTTACTAGAGTGAATTACGACAATACGCTTATTGCATGGTCTGAACAAACACTAACACCTGGAATAAATCTAGGAGCTAACACTCTTCCCTATTGTGATGCTGTAGAAGAAAGACAATCAATGATTGATAGTTTTGGATGGTCTTTTACGGGTGATGTTTTAGATTGTCCTATTCCAGAATGTACACAGTTAATAGCGCCTTTAAATGGAGCAACAGATGTTCCTGTAAATACCAATTTAACTTGGGAACCTGTTTTGTATGCACGTGAATATGCTTTAACAATTAGAATTGAACCTTCAGGAATGATAATAAACGAAACTGTTGTAAATGCTACCACTTATGAATTTGCTACAGATTTTTCAGGAGGAGAAATAGTTTATGTTACTATTGTACCTTCAAACGAAAATGGAGATGCAGTAGGACCTTGTGCAGAAGAAAGCTTTACGGTGTCTACAACTCCATCAACAGTACCAGATTGTACCAGCTTAACCTTACCACTTGCTGGTGGTACAGATATATCTGTA
This sequence comes from Tenacibaculum sp. Mcav3-52, assembly GCF_022347665.1. Classification (NCBI taxonomy): domain Bacteria; kingdom Pseudomonadati; phylum Bacteroidota; class Flavobacteriia; order Flavobacteriales; family Flavobacteriaceae; genus Tenacibaculum; species Tenacibaculum sp. Mcav3-52. The sequence continues at coordinate 1,123,681 of NZ_JAKRGE010000001.1, forward strand.
AGTACAAACTTAGAATGGAATGTTATAAGTAATGCAGATGGATACAGGCTTACAGTAGGAACTACTTCAGGTGGAATAGATATTCTTAATAGTATTGATGTAGGTAATAGTACAACATACGATTTACCTGTAGATTTACCAGAAGACACCGATATTTTTGTAACTATAACTCCTTATAACGATAAAGGAGATGCAACAAGTTGTGGAGAAGAGTCTTTTAAAACAGAGTTTATTCCAGTAGTACCTAGTTGTACAAGTTTAGTGAATCCTATAAATGGATCAACGAATGTTCCGTTGAATACTGATATTTCTTGGAATGAAATTACAGAAGCAACCGGGTATTTAGTAAGTGTAGGAACTACTCAAGGAGGGATAGAGGTTATGAATAGTATTGATGTAGGAAACATAACAACTTATAGTTTTACTCAAGACTTACAAGCAAATAGAATACATTATGTTCGTATAATTCCATACAATGATGTAGGAGACGCTACAGGTTGTGTAGAAGAAAGTTTTACTACTGGAGATGCAGTGGTAAGTGTACCAAACTGTACCACAATAACAGTTCCAAGTAACGGAGCAACGAATGTTAGTGTTAGTACAGGAATTACTTGGAACGCAGTAGCTGATACAGATGGGTATTATATATCAATCGGAACAACCTCAGGCGGAACTGATATTGTGAACAACGAATCAGTAGTAGGAACGAGCTATACTTTAGCTAGTGATTTACCAGAGAACACGACAATTTATGTATCAGTAATTCCATACAATTCGGTAGGAAGTGCTACAGGGTGTTCAGAAATTAGCTTTACTACTGAAATAGTACCAACCGCACCGAATTGTACCACAGTCACAGTTCCAACCAATGGAACAACAAATGTTAGTGTTAGTACAGGAATTAGTTGGGATGCAGTAGCAGATGCTGACGGATATTACCTATCAATTGGAACAACTTCAGGCGGAACTGATATTGTAAACAACGAATCAGTAGTAGGAACGAGCTATACTTTAGCTAGTAATTTACCAGAGAATACAACAATTTATGTATCGGTAATTTCATACAATTCGGTAGGAAGTGCTACAGGATGTTCTGAAATTAGCTTTACTACGGAAATAGTACCAACCACACCGAGTTGTACCACAATTACAGTTCCAAGTGATGGAGGAACTAATGTAGCAGTCGATACAAATATTACTTGGAACGCAGTAGCTGATACAGATGGGTTTTATATATCAATCGGAACAACCTCAGGCGGAACTGATATTGTGAACAACGAATCAGTAGTAGGAACGAGCTATACTTTAGCTAGTAATTTACCAGAGAACACGACAATTTATGTATCGGTAATTCCATACAATTCGGTAGGAAGTGCTACAGGATGTTCTGAAATTAGCTTTACTACAGAAATAGTACCAACCTCACCAAATTGTACAACAATAACAGTTCCAAGTAATGGAGCAACGAATGTTAGTGTTAGTACAGGAATTAGTTGGGATGCAGTAGTAGATGCCGATGGATATTATGTATCAATCGGAACAACCTCTGGTGGAACCGATATTGTAAACAACGAATCAGTAGTAGGAACGAGCTATACTTTAGCTAGTAATTTACCAGAGAATACAACAATTTATGTATCGGTAATTCCATACAATTCGGTAGGAAGTGCTACAGGATGTTCTGAAATTAGTTTTACTACGGAAATAGTACCAACCACACCGAGTTGTACCACAATTACAGTTCCAAGTGATGGAGGAACTAATGTAGCAGTCGATACAAATATTACTTGGGACGCAGTAGCTGATACAGATGGGTATTACCTGTCAATTGGAACAACTTCAGGTGGAACCGATATTGTAAACAATGAGCTAGTGATAGGAACAACATACAATCCTACGAGCGATTTACCAGAGAATACAACAATTTATGTATCAGTATTACCATATAAGTCGGGGGGCTTAGCAACGGGCTGTGGTGAAGTTCGTTTTACCACAGAAACCGTTGCAATTATACCAAACTGCACCACAATCACAGTTCCAACTAATAAAGCAACAAATGTTAGTGTTAGTACTGGAATTACTTGGGACACTGTTTCAGATGCCGATGGGTATTACCTGTCAATTGGAACAACTTCAGGTGGAACCGATATTGTAAACAACGAGTCAGTAACAGGAACGAATTATACTTTAACTAGTGATTTACCAGAGAACACCATAGTTTATGTATTAGTAACTCCATACAACTCGCTAGGAAGTGCTAATGGGTGTTCTGAAATTAGTTTTAGAACTGAAGCAAGCTTAGTAGGGGAAACCAAATACGGTTTTTCTCCAAATGGTGATGGAGTAAATGACTTTTGGGAAATAAAGGGAATTGAAGAACATCCTAATAATATAGTAGCTGTTTTTAATAGGTGGGGAGATATGGTTTTTCAGATGAAAGAATATGATAATCAATTTAATGTTTTTAGAGGCGTAGCCAATAAGCTAACGGGTATGGGAGGTGATAAGTTACCAGCAGGGACATACTTTTTCAGTATAAAAATTTCAACAGAAGGGAAATTAAAAGAAACAAAAGGGTTTTTAGTTTTAAAAAGATAAGATGAAAGAGATAAGGAACTATATTTTACTGTTTATTTTTATGATGGTACTTCAAAATAATTGGGGACAACAAACAGCTTTGTATCCAGAGTATAATTATAATCCGTTTATTATAAACTCTGCCTATACGGGAATGTCTGATGGAGCAGAAATTACACTTAGTAATTATGGCTATATAAATAGTATTGAAGGAAGTCCCAGAACATTGTCATTAAGCTTTCATACTCCGATTGCAAGAAAAAAAATGGGGATAGGTGGGGCTATTATACGAGATAAAATAGGAGTAAGTACTTATACAAATGCGTATGCTTCATATTCATATAAAATATTTTTTGATACGGAGATTGATAGACCTTATTGGCAACATTATAACGAACATGTAATATCGTTTGGACTAACAGCAGGAGTACAACAGTTTCATGAGAATCTGTTAGAGTTAGGTATTACAGACGATATAGAATTTTCTGAAAACATGAATGTAACAGTACCAACCGTAGGTATTGGATTTTTATACAATCATGCAGATTTTTATGCAGGAATTTCGTTGCCAAATCTTTTAGGCGATAAATTAGCGTCTAGAGATGATTTAAATATATCAAACCCTATTTACGGTTATTTCGGGTATCGTTTTTTTACCAATCGATTTGAGGAAGTAATGATTAAACCTAGTGTTTTCTTAAAGTATGAAGGTGGAGCACCTATGCAGATTGACGCAAATGTTGCTGTTAACTATAAAAACAAATTTGAAATCGGTACGGGCTATAGAAGTAGCTCCTCAATTAATTTTTTAGCAGGTATTTATGCTCTAAAAAACTTAAAATTTGTGTACTTCTACAATGCAGCATTTAGTGATTCTGTGTTAGGAAATAGCCATGGAGTTATTCTTTCGTATGTTTTTGAGAAAAAGCGCAGGTATTAAAAAGGAATGTTGGAATTACCTAAAGCTCCAATTTTTATAATTAGCAGAAGCCTCTAGTTGGTTTTCAATAGTATCAGGTAATTCAGGGAAGAAATCAATACCTGTTTTTTGTTCTAATTCATCAATAGAAACTACAAAATCAGATAGCGGTTTGTTACTTTCTTTATGTGGAAGTAAAAAGGCAATGGCTTTAATTTCAGGCTGAGTATAATCTAGTAAAACCTTATAAAAATAATTAGGAACACTTACTTTTTCCTTTCCTATAGTTTTCAAGTTAGGTTCTAAAACACCACCAGTAACAACATACAAGTGATTATATTTTTTAGCCCAATAACGAGTTTTTTGCTCTAGTTTATTCCAAATACCAGCATTAAACTCATGGTTTTGAGGAGAAATGTTTGAAGTGTAAAAAGTTTCATCATGAGCACTTTTAGAGGCACGTCTATCACCAGCAGGACATAAGTGCCCTTTGTCATAACCAGATCTTTTATAATTTCTCCAATCTGCAGATTTTGTATTCACTTTGGGGTCTACAATAAAAAATGGACGTTTACGGTTGGTATAAACAATATCACTTTTATCTAAAGGATAAGCAACCCATTCAGCTTGCTCATGCTTTTCACTATACGATAACTGGTAGCCATTATGTTTTATAATGACTCCAGTTGTTGAGGTAGGAAAGTAATTGAAGTTATTAGTTTTATTACTGGCTGTTTCTGTTGTAGGTTCAGAAGAGTTCTTAGCTTTTTCTTTTTGTTGTAACCAATAACCTACAAGTAAAGCAACAATGGTAATAACAACCTTTATTTTCCTTGAAGTACTCATTTAATTACTTAAAACGATTTCTTTAAAATCTTCAGTTTTTTCAACTTCGTTAAAAATCTCTTGAAATTTAACAGGAGGTACTGTTAATTTACGCTTAACCAAATCTAACCAAGCACCATAAACAGTGATAATTGCAGAAAGTTTACCTGCTTGATTAAAAACTTCATGTTGAATTTTCCAACGTTCACCTTTTCCGGATAAACCAGTAACTTTTAAGTTTACAGTTATGTCTTCTCCCATGTGTATTTCACGTAAAAACTTGGTGTTTTCTTCAAATAAAATAGGACCAACTTTTTCCTTAGTAAAATCTTGAACAGTTACATTATGCTCTTTAAAAAAACGTAAACGTAATTCAGCAGCGTAATCATTGTATGCGGTATGACGCATGTGTATGTTGGCATCAAAATCTGCCCATCTTGTTTTAAACTCAACACTAAAACTCATATCAAAAAAATTTAAGAAAGCGAATTTACAAATTTTAAGCTTTCACATCTAAAGCATCACGAAGTGTATTTCCAATTAACATAAATGCCATTACTAAACTCATAATTGCTAATCCTGGAATCAATGCTAAAAATGGTTTGCCCAAAATGATATAATTATAATGATTTTTAATCATAGCACCCCAAGAGGGAGTAGGAGGTTGGGCTCCAATACCTAAAAAACTCAGTCCGCTTTCAATTAAAATAGCAGCTGCAAAATTTGCGGCGGAAATTACAATTATAGGAGCTAAAATATTAGGTAAAATATGTTTGAAAATAATTCTAAAATCAGAAAAACCTAAAGCTTTGGCAGCTTCCACATATTGCTGCTGTTTAGTAGTGATTACTTGACCCCGAACTACACGAGCAACCTCTACCCACATAGTTAATCCCACTGCAATAAAAACTTGCCAAAAACCTTTACCCAAAGCCAAAGTAATAGCGATTACTAATAAAAGTGTTGGAATGGACCAAGTGATATTGATAACCCACATAATAAAATCATCAATTTTTCCACCAAAATAACCAGCAATAGCGCCAATAGGAATTCCTATTAAAAGCGAAATAAACACAGCTATAAATCCAATAAAAAATGAAATTCTAGCACCAATCAACAACCTGCTTAATAAATCACGACCATATTTATCAGTTCCTAAATAAAATGTTTTTTGTTGAATGTATTGTTCAAAGGAAACAGGAAACTCTTTTGGTAAACCATCGGAGTATTTAATAGCTTCTAACTGATTGTTTTTAACAGAAAATGACTTTATAGGTATTTCTGTTAATGAATTTTGCTTTCCTTCCATAAAAATAGAAAACCACGATTGTTGGTTTTTTACTTCTGAAGGAATGCTTAATAGTTGCACAGAAAAACCAGGAGGTTTCGAGTGAATTTCTAAATGCATTTGATTGGCAGAGTTACTGTTGTCTGGAGCTAAAACATAACAAAAAACAGCAATAAACCCGCATAAAATAATATATCCAAAACTAAACATACCTGTTTTACTATGTTTAAATTTTTGGATAGCTATTTGCCATAAAGATGTACCTGTATTATTATTCACTCTTTTGTATTTCTTTCAAGTTATTGATGTCAATACTTGATGGATTTTGAAAAACTTCCAAATCAAAATATTTTACAGAAGCTAAAATATGATCAAAAATGTTTGCCATAACACGTTCGTAATCTACCCAATTTTTTTCTCTACTAAAGGCATAAATTTCTAGTGGAATTCCGTTAGGAGTTGGCTCTAACTGACGAGACATTAACAACATATCTTGATTTATTTTTGGATGATTTTCAATGTATTTATCCAAGTAAATTCTAAAAGACCCAAAATTGGTTAAGTTTCTACCGTTTAATATTACAGATTTGTCAATATTGTTTTCTTCGTTGTATTTTTTTACTTCCTTGCTACTTTTTTCAATATAGTCAGAAATTAACTCAATCTTTTTAAAGCGCTCAATATCTTCATCGGTAAGAAAGTGAATGCTATTTATTTTAATTAAAATTGATCGTTTTATACGTCTACCACCTGAAGTATTCATTGTTCTCCAGTTCTTAAAAGAATCGGATGTTAAATAATACGTAGGAATGCTAGATATTGTATTATCAAAATTTCTAATAATTACAGAGGTAAGGTTAATTTCAACTACATCACCATCAGCGCCATATTTTTCCATGGTAATCCAATCTCCAATTCTAACAGTATCATTTACTGCTACTTGAATGCTTGATACAAAACCAAGAATGGTATCCTTAAAAATTAATAATAATACTGCTGAAAAAGCACCTAATGCAGTTAAGAATCTAATTAAAGGTTTTCCAGTTAATACAGAAAAAGATGATATAGCAGCAATAAGCCACATGATTACCATGAAAATTTGCACATAGCTCTCTAAGGGTTTGTCTTTGAAAGCATTTGTGGTACGAAGAAAATCTTTAACACTTAGTAGAATACTACGTATAAACCAAATAATAGCAAAAATAATGGCAATAGTAGCAATACGTTCAGCGTAGGTAAACAGATTAGGGAAATCGACTAAAATATCTTTTAAAAAATTAAAAACAATAGTAAGAATAACAATTCTTGAAAGGTTTAAAAAGGTTTTGTTTTTAATAAGCATATCATCAAAACTAGTTGATGTTTTAGCTGCCATTTTATTAACTGTTCTTTTTCCAACGTATCTAAAAACTTTGAATAAGATATAACCTAAAATTCCAAACACAATAAGATTTGCAAATAAATTTAGGTATGTAGCTAATGTTTCTGAAAGTGAAAGCTGTTCTTTAAAAATTTTATAAAAAAACTTGTTTAACATAAAGTAATATTCGTTTAAAATTTGCTGATTTCTTCACCTATTTGTAAGTCAAATTTTTTTCTAAACCAATATATAACAACATACAAAACAGGAGTGTCAAGAGCTGCTATAATGACTTTAAATAAAAAACCGCTAAGTAAAAGGCTACCAAAAATACTCCAAGGAAGTATTTTAAAAGAACTCAATAAAAATAATACGGTAAAAGTATCTATAAATTGTGACAAAAAGGTAGAAAAATTATTGCGAAGCCATAAATGTTTTCCTTTAGTTAATTTTTTCCAAAAATGAAAAATTCGAATGTCTATAAACTGAGCAGCTAAGTAAGCTAGCATAGAAGCTAGTACAGCAAAAGGAGAAAGCCCAAAAACTTTGGTAAAAGTTTCGTCGCCAATGGGAGAGTTATTAATTGCAGGAGCATAATCAGCTACTAAAATAATTAACATAGAAAAAAAGGAAGCAAAAATTCCTGCTACAACAACTCTGTTGGCCTTTTTCTTACCATAAATTTCAGAAAGAATATCTGTAATTAAAAAAGTAATAGGATATGGAAGTATTCCAACAGATACTTCAAAACGAAATAAATTAAAGGGTTCCCAATAAAAAAACTTCTGAAAAATAAGGTTTGAAGTTACAAGAGAGGCTATAAATAACGAAGCTAAAACTAGGTAAATAAGTTGTGCTTGAGATTTTTGTTGTACAGTCATAAAACGAAGATAGTAATTTTAAAAGTTGTATGTTTGCAAGGTTAAATAAACAACAAAACAAACAAATGAAAGCGTATATTTTTCCAGGTCAAGGAGCACAATTTACAGGAATGGGGTTAGACTTATATGAAAACTCTCCATTAGCTCAAGAACTTTTTGAAAAAGCAAATAATATATTAGGTTTTAGTATTACTGACGTAATGTTTGAAGGTAGTGCTGAAGAATTAAAACAAACCAAAGTAACACAACCAGCTATTTTTTTACACTCAGTAATTTTAGCTAAGGTTTTAGGAGACGATTTTAAACCAGAAATGGTTGCTGGTCACTCTTTAGGAGAATTATCAGCGTTAGTAGCTAATGGTGTATTGTCTTTTGAAGACGGATTAAAACTAGTTTCTAAACGTGCTTTAGCAATGCAAAAAGCATGTGAAATTCAACCGTCTACTATGGCTGCTGTATTAGGATTAGAAGATGCTGTAGTTGAAGAAGTTTGTGCTTCGATTGATGGAGTTGTGGTAGCAGCAAACTATAATTGTCCAGGACAATTAGTAATCTCTGGAGAAATTGAAGCTGTTGAAAAAGCTTGTGAAGTATTAAAAGAAAAAGGCGCTAAAAGGGCATTACTTTTACCTGTAGGAGGAGCATTTCATTCACCAATGATGGAACCAGCTCGTGAGGAGTTAGCTGCAGCTATTGAAGAAACTACATTTAACGAACCTATGTGTCCAGTATACCAAAATGTGGTAGCGAAAGCAGTAACAAACCCTGCTGAAATTAAAGAAAACTTAATAGCGCAATTAACAGCGCCAGTAAGATGGACACAATGTGTGCAAGCAATGATAGCTGATGGTGGTGCTGAGTTTGTTGAAGTAGGTCCTGGTAAAGTGTTACAAGGATTAATGCGTAAAATTGATAGAAGTGTAGCTGCTAGTGGTGCTTCTTTAGCATAAATAGTAAAAACAGATAGTATAGAAAATCCCGTTCTTTTGGAACGGGATTTTTGTTTTGTGAAAAAGAAAATTGTTATCTAGCTAAAACACAATCTTCACAATCTTTAACTTCACCATAATAGGTTTCTCTGTATTTGTGTACTGTTTCCAGAGGTATAATATTTAAAAACATTTTTTTAATGTAGGTAACATTAGTATGAAGTTTACCCATTTTTCTTGAAAATCGTTTTTCCAAACGTGTTTCTCTTTTAATTTTAATCAATTTCATTATTCTAGTATCATTTAATTAGAGTACAAAGCTAATAAGCTTAAAGCGTGATGTCAATTAATAATCGTTAAAACATTAAAAATCAACTAATAAATATGTGTTGTTAAATTTAGAGTGTATTATTTTAAGAATATGATAATAGGAAGTAGAAACAATTCACAAATTAGAGGTGTAAAAAAGCTTTTTTTTGCTAAAATGAATAAAAAATCACTCAAAAATGATTAAAAACAACCAAAAATGAGTGATTTTTTGTCTTTTTATATAAGAAATCTTAGCTTCTGATATCTAAGGTTTGGGATATTTGTGCTTTTTTTGGAGCTAAAAGAATTAAATAAATTAATAAGATTACTCCTAACAATAAAAAATCAGGTTTTAAAATTAAAATCAAAAAACAAGCACCTTCAATAATAGCCCATCTAGCTATAGAAGCAGACTGATAAATAGCAAGTTTCTCTTCATTACTAGCATCCTTTTGAATGTTTCTCAACATGTTTTTAAAGATGAAGTTACTAGCAACATAAGCTATTGCAGGAATAAATGCATAGAACAAAGATGAGTCATCAATCACCATGTCAAACATGGTCTTGAAATTACCTAAAAATGTAAAAGCAAGAGTAATTCCAGCAATTAAGGCAAGGTGAATAATTTTTAAAGTTTTAATTTTTTGATTCATAAGATTTCAATCCAAGTTATTGAATAAAATCATTTACAGTTTTAGAGATAAATGCTAGCTGCTCTTCATCTAATTCTGTATGCATTGGCAATGAAATAACTTCATCTATTAATTGATTGGTAACAGTGAAGTCATCTTCATTATATCTATCATCTTGATATGCTTTTTGAGCATGTAACGGAACAGGATAATAAATAGCATTTGGAATTCCGTTATCTAGTAAATGTTGGTGTAACTCATTACGTTTTCCGTTAGTAATTCTCAATGTATACTGATGGAAAACATGCGTTGTAAAATCGCTAATAGTTGGTGTGATAATATTTGGGTTGTTAGCAAATGAGTTTGAATAATATTCAGCAGCTTTTCTACGGGCATCACAATAGCTATCTAATAAAGGTAACTTAGCTTTTAATACAGCCGCTTGAATAGAATCTAAACGAGAGTTTACTCCAACTACATCATGGTAGTAGCGTTTGTACATTCCGTGATTAACCATTCCGCGAAGTGTATGTGCTAATTCATCATCATTGGTAAAAATAGCTCCACCATCACCATAGCAACCTAAGTTTTTAGAAGGGAAGAAAGAGGTAGTACCAACATCACCAATAGTTCCTGCTTTCTTCTTCGTTCCGTTAGAAAAAGTATAATCTGCTCCAATAGCTTGAGCATTATCTTCTATTACTAATAAGTTATGTTCTTTAGCAATTTCTAAAATAGCTTCCATATTAGCACATTGTCCGAATAAATGAACAGGAACAATAGCTTTTGTTTTAGGGGTAATTGACTTTTTTAGAGCTTCAATGTCAATATTAAAAGTGTCAGGTTCAACATCAACTAAAACAGGAGTTAATTTTAATAAACCGATAACCTCAACAGTTGCAGCAAATGTAAAATCAGCTGTAATCACCTCGTCACCTGGCTTTAAACCTAAGCCCATCATAGCTATTTGTAACGCGTCAGTACCGTTAGCACACGGAATCACATGTTTAACACCTAAATAATTCTCTAAATCTGCTTGGAATCCATGAACATATGGTCCGTTAATATATGCTGAAGAATTTAAAACTTCTTGAATAGAAGTATCAACTGTCTCTTTTATTTTTTGATATTGACTTTGTAAGTCAACCATTTGAATTTTTCTCATTTTGACATGATTTTATAAACATCAAAAATACAAACTATCTTTGATTGTTACGAGGTCTTTAGGCAAAATAATATCTATTAATAATTCAAAATTTAACAGATATATTTAAAACAAGAAAGACGAAGTATCGTTATTTTTACCAAAGATTATTAATTAATGAAAGAATCTAAACGTAAAATAGCTTTTAAGGTTTTAGTGGGTTATGCTACCCTAGCGATTTTAGCGGTTATTTCAGGAATCTTGTTGTTTTCTGAAATAAAAACATACATAGAGATACAAAAACAAGGAGTTTCTGATAGGAATAATATTATACAAACAGGAGGGTTAATTGCTGATATATATGAAAATGAAAATTTAGGGAGAGCCGCCATTCAGTTAAATTCTTATAAACGATATAATGAATATGTTACCGAGAATAAATTATTGTTGAAAAAAATTGACTCACTTAACTTCATAGCAAAAGACGTATCTAAAACATTTATTTTAGACAGTGTTAAGCTGGTTTTAAATAAAAAACGAAAAAACATAACAAGTTTAAGAAGGTTAAACCAAAGGAATGCTTCAGAAAAATCAATAGATGAGGCTATAGACAAGCTAGGGTCTATAGATTCTTTATTAGGCAAAGGTTCAGTAAAAGATCTTGTAGATAATCCAGATGTTTTTAATAAGAAAACAGGATTAAGTTTAGAAAAGTATTTACGCCTGTTTGATAATGAAGAAGAAGAAGGAGAAGAAAAGCCTGTTAATGTTGAAGAACAAAAGAAAATTGACTCATTAGTTTCTGCATCTAAAGAAATACTTCAAAAAGCGCAGAGAGAAACAGTTATTAAACGTAGATTTTTGAGAATAAAAGAGAGAGAATTAATAGAAAATGATATTATAATTTCAAGAAAATTACGAGAGGTTTTAAATGTACTAGAAAAAGATGTTATTGTTAATGCTAACATAGCTCATAAAAAACATGAAGAAACGTTAGAACGTAGTAGAAACATAATTCTATTAGCAGCTGGAGTAGGTTTTGTAATAATTATACTTTTTTCAATAATAATATTAAATGATTTTTGGAGGAGTCAACATTATAGGCAAGAATTAGAAAGTGCAAATGCAGTTACTTCTTCACTTTTAAAAAGTAGGGAGCAACTAATATCCATGGTAAGTCATGATTTAAGAACTCCTTTAAGCACAATTACCGGTTTTAGCGAGTTATTACAAAAATCAATTACTAGTACTAAAGAGAAAAATTATGTGGTGCATATACAAAATGCATCGGTTTACATGGGACAGCTTGTCGGCGATCTTTTAGAATTTTCTAAATTAGAGAATAGTAAAATAACTATTGAAACTATTCCTTTCGATTTAAAAAGAAATATAGAGGAAGTAGCTAATAGCGCTAAAAGCCTTGTTCAAAATAAACCAATTTCAATAAATGTAAATCATGATGAAAATATAAATTCATTAATTGTTAGTGATCCTTTTAGAATAAAACAAATACTATATAATTTAGTAACTAACGCATGTAAGTTTACAAAAGAAGGTTCAATAACAATAAAAAGTAAGTTAAGAAGCGTAAAAGAAAAAAAATATATAGAGATTAGAGTGATTGATACTGGAGTTGGAATTGGAAAAGATGAACAAGAAAAAGTTTTTAAAGAATTTACGCAAGCACATGAAAAAGAGAATAGGCAAAATGGATTTGGGTTAGGTTTGACCATTTCTAGAAGACTAGCAGAACTTTTGGGAGGATCTTTAACTTTACAAAGTAGTTTAGGAAAAGGCAGTATATTTTCGTTGTTCGTGCCTATTACTTTTGCTGAAGAAAAATCAAATATAAAAGAGATAAGTTCACAAAATAAAAGCCTTAATATTAGTGCTATAATAGTTGAGGATGATGCTTCTTTGAGAATACTTTTGAAAAATGTTTTAGAAGAATTAGGAATAGCGGTAACTTCTTTTAGTAATGCGCAAGAGGCACTAAGTAGAATAGATAATATTATCTATGATTTAGTGCTTACAGATATACAACTTCCTAAAATGAATGGTATTCATTTTATGGAAACCTTAAAAAAACACAAATCTTACACAGGTCAGCCCATTATAGCAATGACAGGGAGAGCAAATTTATCGGAGAATGAATATGTTAAAAATGGTTTTTCAGATGCCATAATAAAACCATTTCACGCTAAAAAATTGGAAGAAATTTTACAGCGATTTTTTGATTTAAAAGCCCAGGAAAAAGATGTGGTTATTAGTAAGATTGACAACGAAATAACAACAAATAGCTTTGATATTACTTCCTTGAAAACATTTTTGAATAATGACGAAGTAGAGATAAAGAAAATATTAAAATCTTTTTTAAAAGATACCGGAGAGAATTTATTGCTATTAAAAGAGTTAGTGAATAATAATGATGTACAGGGGTTTAATGACGTTAGTCATAAAATGTTGGGAATGTTTAGGCAATTAAAAGCTACTAGGGTAATAACTTTTTTAGAAGAATTTGAGGTTAGTAAAGAGATAAACAAAACCTCTTGGAAAGATTTTGAAAAAGAATTAGAAATCTTTTTAGTAGAAATAAAAAAGTATCTCAACTAATATTATGCTCTTTCAGTTTATTATACAAAGTCTTTCTAGTAATATTTAAAAGCTTTGCAGCTTTAGTTTTGTTGTTTTTAGCCTCATGTAAAGCCCTAATAATAAGTTTTTTTTCATTTTCCTTGGTAGAAAATTCATTAGGGATGCTGTATTGATCTTCAGTGTTTTTTAATTCTTCAGGCAACACTTCTTTTTCTATAATTTCTGTCTGAGATAAAAGTGTAGCTCTTTTGATAACATTAGATAACTCTCGTAAGTTCCCTGGCCAGTTATATTGTTGAAATAAAGTTAGTACTTCATGAGAAAAGCCAACGATTGATTTATTGAGTTGTTTGTTGGCTTTTTCTAAAAAGAAATCGGCATAAAGAATTAAATCGTCTTTTCTATCATTTAGATTAGGGACTTTAATAGAAAACTCATTTAAACGATGGTATAAATCTTCTCTAAAATTACCTTTTTCAACAGCTGATAATAAATCTTCATTAGTGGCAGTAATTAAACGAATATCTACCATAATTTCCTTACTGCTTCCCACAGGTTTAATCTTTCTTTCTTGTAAAGCACGTAAAAGTTGTACCTGACTTTCGTAATTTAAATTTCCAACTTCATCTAAAAAAAGAGTACCTCCATTCGCTGCTTCAAAATGTCCTATTTTATCATTTATAGCTCCTGTAAATGATCCTTTTTGATGTCCAAAAAATTCACTTGAGGCAATCTCTTTAGGTATAGCTCCGCAATCCACGGCAATAAAAGGCTTATCTTTACGTAAGCTTTGAGTATGAATTGTACTAGCTACAACTTCTTTACCTGTGCCACTTTCACCTGTAATAAGAACAGACATGTCAGTTGGAGCTACTAAATGGATGTGTTCATAAAGGCTTTTAGAAGCTGCGCTTATACCGGTAACGATATGAGAATTAGAAACTTTTTTATCTTCTTTTTTAGGTTCAGTAATTTGTTCGGTTTTAACTTCCAGAGCATTATTAATTACTTCTAAAACTTCATCAGGATTAAAAGGTTTAGAAATATAATCAAAAGCACCTTGTTTCATAGCTTGAACGGCTGTTGATACTTCAGCATAACTCGTCATTAAAACAACAGGGATGTCGCTATCAGTGTTTTTACTTTGCTTTAATAAATCAATACCATTACCGTCAGGAAGGCGTAAATCAGTAAAAATCAAATTATATGAATTTTCTTTCAATAGAGTAGAGGCATTTTTAATTGTATAACTAACCTCGACAACATATTTGTGTCGTTCTAAAAAATGTTTTAACATGTTAGAAAATGTAACATCGTCTTCTACCAATAAGATATTTTTCATAAAAAAGGTTGCTCTAAATTGTTTAGATAAAAATTCTCTGTAAAAATAAAAAGAGCGTTTTATATGAAAACGCTCTTTTGCTAATAAAATTGAGGAGGGAAATAAAAAAATTACTTTTTAGTATTGTTTACTTCTTTTTCATTTAACAAATTACCTTCTTTATCAATGTAAATAGTCTTCTTGGTGCTTCCTTCACTAACCTCTAGTTTGTACTGCTCTTTTTCATTAATAAAAGCTTTACTTAAGGTAGCCTTAGGGAAACTTTCTTTAATAGAGTTAACCAACGCTGCTGGTAATTTATCTAAAGATATTTCTTGGAATCCATCAGCTACAACTGTGTGAATTGGAGTAATAGGTTTAAGAGTGTTGTTTACTGTTGCGTAAGTTGAAACACCTGTTAAAATTGCTACTGCTAAGATTAATTTTTTCATGATATTAAGTTTTTAAGTTATAATTATTTATTGTTGTAATACTACAAGGGAAATTTATGTGTTTACTTTACCTCTTTAGCGTCTAACCAGTTTCCGTCTTTGTCGGCGAAAACGGTTTTGTTGCCATTTTCTAAAGAAATTTCTAACTTGTATTGTTCTTTACTGTTTACAAAAGCTTTTCCTAGTGTACCTTTAGGAAAACTCTCTTTTACAGCATTCACTACAGCTGAAGGTAATTTATCTAAAGATATTTCTTGAAATCCGTTCTCTACAACTGTATGAATTGGAGTAATAGGTGTAAGAGTGTTATTTACTGTTGCATAAGTTGAAACACCTGTTAAAATTGCTACTGCTAAGATTAATTTTTTCATGATATTAAGTTTTTAAGTTATAATTATTTATTGTTGTAATACTACAAGGGAAATTTATGTGTTTACTTTACTTCTTTAGCGTCTAACCAGTTTCCGTCTTTGTCGGCGAAAACGGTTTTGTTGCCATTTTCTAAAGAAATTTCTAACTTGTATTGTTCTTTACTGTTTACAAAAGCTTTTCCTAGTGTACCTTTAGGAAAACTCTCTTTTACAGCATTCACTACAGCTGAAGGTAACTTATCTAAAGATATTTCTTGAAATCCGTTCTTTACAACTGTATGAGTTGGAGTAATAGGTGTAAGAGTGTTATTTACTGTTGCATAAGTTGAAGCTCCTGCTAAAATCGCTACTGCTAAAATTAAATTTTTCATGATATTAAGTTTTTAAGTTATTTACATATTTGTTTATTGTATAGAAATAAATATGCCATCGACTTTAATTAAATCTTTAAAAACTTTAACGTATTGATTTTTAATAGTATATTGTTTTTTTAGGTTTGGGCAGATAATAGCTTTATGTGTAAAAAGTGTATAAGTAAAGAGTAGAAGTGTGTAAAAATTACACTATTTACCCAAAAAGAGGAGCAATAAATAAATCTGTTATCTTTGAAGAAAATCATCCCTAATGAAGTTATTAAAAAAGTCTTTAAAAATTGTTCTGCTACTTTTAGTGGTATTAAGTGTTGGAATTTGGCTATTTACAAAAACTCTGCATCCAACTTATAAAGGAGAGTTAGAACTTAACTCAATTTCAGATAAAGTTACAGTGTATTATGATGAGGTTGGAGTGCCGCATATCAACGCACAAAATCAACTAGATGCTTATACTGCTTTAGGATATGTACATGCACAAGATAGATTGTGGCAAATGGAGCTTATCAGAAGAATTTCAGCTGGAAGATTAGCAGAAGTTTTTGGAAAAGATTTGGTAAGAGTAGATAAGTTTTTCTCTGGATTAGGAATTGAAGAAGCTGCTGAAAAAACAATTCAAGAATTAGATAAAAATTCAGAAACGTATAAATTAACGGAAGCATATTTAAATGGGGTTAATCAGTTCATAGAAGAAGGAGCAACGCCCTTAGAATTTTATTTAGTAGGATTGGATAAAGAAAATTATACAATTAAAGATGTGTATAATGTTTTTGGTTATATGGCATTTAGTTTTGCAATTGCCCATAAAACTGATCCGTTGTTAACTGAAGTAAAAGAAAAGTTAGGTGAGTCTTATGTAAATGAGTTGTTGAATTCTTTCGATAAAAATTTAACACTGAATAAGACAACTAATAAAGGTACAATTAAAGCAGAGATGTCTATAGCGGTAAGCAAGATTGTAGATCAGTTGCCAGTTGCACCTTTTATAGGAAGTAACTCTTGGGTAATTGCACCACCTAAAGCCAAAAACGGTAAGGTAATTTTTGCGAACGATCCACATATCGCATTTTCTCAACCATCTGTTTGGTATCAAAATCATATAAAAACTCCAGACTTTGAAATCTACGGATTTAATCTGGCTTTGATGCCATTTCCGTTGTTAGGACACAATAAAGAGTATGCTTACGGATTAACAATGTTAGCAAATGACGATTTGAACTTTTATATAGAAGAAAACAATCCAGAAAATTCAATGGAGTACAAAACACCTAATGGATACCAGAAATATGAGTTATGGAACAAGCGTATAAAGGTTAAAGGAGGAAAAGATACTACATATCAAGTTAAAGTTAGTAAACATGGTCCGATTATGAACGGATTAATAGAGCATGTAATAGATGAAAGACCAATTGCAATGAATTGGATTTATACGCAGTTGCCTAATCAATTGTTAGAAGCGTCACACAAAATGTCACATGCAAATTCATTAGAAGACTTTAAAACAGGAACAGCAAAAATTCATGCACCAGGATTAAATGTAATGTATGGAGATGCGAAAGGAAATGTAGGTTGGTTTGCATCAGCTAAACTATATAAGTTAAGAGATAGCCTATCTTCTAAAGTGTATTTAAACGGAGCTTCTGGTAAGGATGAAATTGTAGAATATTTAGACTTTAAAGAAAATCCGCAAGCGGAAAACCCTAGTTGGAATTATGTGTATTCTGCCAATAATCAACCTGATTCCGTGAGAGGGAAGTTGTATCCTGGATATTATCAACCAGAAGATAGAGCAAAACGAATTGTTCAGTTATTAGATCCTAAAAACGATTTTACGAAAGAGGATGTAGCTGAAATGATTTATGATGTTACTTCACCTGTTGTGCCGGAAATAGGAAGAGAGTTGTTAGCAAGTGTAGATAAGTCGTCATTATCTCCTTCGGCTAAAAAAGCATATTCGGTGTTAGAAAAGTGGAATGGAGAATATTTAAAAACCAACGTAGCTCCGACTATTTATAATCGATTTTTGTATGAATTCTTAACTGCTACTTATAAAGATGAGTTAGGAGATAGCTTTCAGTTGTTTATTGATACGCAATTACAAGATCAAGTATTAGCACAACAAGCTAAAAGAGAGCAATCGGTTTGGTGGGATGATATCTCAACAACAGATAAAGTTGAAACTAGAAATGAAATAATTACCACAGCTTTTCAAAAATCCATCACATTTTTACAAAATCAATTAGGAGAGAATGTAGATAATTGGATGTGGAATCGCGTGATTTCAGTGGAATACGAACACGCTATTGGTAAAGCAGGTGGGGTATTACGTAAATTCTTTAATGTAGGTCCGTTTGAAACCATTGGAGGAAATGAAGTGATAAACAATCAGATTTTTAAATTAGATAGCACAGGTGTGTATAAAATTCATGGTGGACCATCAACACGTAGAGTCATTGATTTTTCTGATGTAGAGAATAGCATTGCGATTTTACCAACAGGGCAGTCAGGTAATGTGTTTAGCCCATATTACAAAGACCAAGCTCAAAAATATGTAGATGGTGAGTTTGTAAAAATGAATCTTAATGAAGCAGACGCAAAGAAGAGTGAAAATAAATTGGTGTTTTTACCGAAGAAATAAAAGTACCTCTTTATAGGGGTCCATTTTTTTTGTGAAACTCAGAGGTACATTTGTAGGTATTAGTTAGTAGTCTAAATAGTTTGTTGTTGAGTAAAACTAAATCAGCAGTTAAATCCATGATTTTTATATCATCAACTTTAAATAAACTAGTGACTAAAAACTCAGTTTTTTTTGACTTGTGAGCCCCTAACTCATTTCTGATAAATTTGAATGTAGAAATATTTTCTTTTTTAAATTGACTAATTTCTTTATTCAAGGCTTTGGCGTCTTCAGCTAATTTATGAAAGCTGTTTTTTGTTAGTTCTTTTGTTAACTTGTTGCCAAGTAAAAAGTTTACGTCTGATAAGTACTCAAATACTATTGTAGATGAGATTCTTGAGTAAAATTTCTTTTCCATTTCAGATGTAGCTTTTTTATAATTTAATATCAAAATGGATAAATCGCTTTGTACAATTTTTGAATGTATTGATAATTCAGCCAAGGCAATGTATTTGTTAGATTTTTTTGCTTGTAGACCTTTCAACATTGCATAGTCATTCAATATAGATTCAGGAATTTGATTATTTACACTGTTTTTTAATTTGTCTAAGATTTAAAATAGCTAAAAGATATTAATTAAACTTCTTTATAAACCTCCTCAAAAGGAATTCTAAAACGTTCTCCATATACACCTTCTGGTTTACGAATACCACAAGAAACAATCATATTAATTTCTGCACTAAAAGGTAACCCTAGCAAACGTTTTACACGCCAAGTATCAGAACCTTCCATAGGGCAGGTATCGTATCCTTCAGCAGTCATTGAGAGCATGAATGTTTGTGCTGCTAATCCACAGGTTTTATGTACAACTACGCGCATATCACTATTGCGAACTTCACGGTATATAGGACGGAAAAGACCGACAATAAGAATCATTAAGTATTTAAGATAACCAAAAATTCCGAAGATGTCAAAGTAGGTAAACGGAATCAATTTTCCGTAATAGTTACGCGCTACTTTTTCTCTACTTCGCTGTTCCGATTTCGGATTGTTTTTTCCAAAAACTCTATCCATAAAAGCTAAGTTAGCTTTAGCACGTTTGCGCCATAAATCTTTACGAACCACAAAAACTACTAGTTGTTGTGCAGTTTTAGCTGCATTTTGATTAAAACATAAAGGAGCTATTTTTTCAATAGTTTCTTTTGTGGTAATATGATAAAACTCCCATAGTTGCATGTTACTACTGGTAGGAGCTAAACTAGCTTGTTCTAAACATTTTTTTACAACAGCAGTGTCTATCGTTTTTTCAGGATCGTATACTCTTACTGAACGACGATAGTTAACTGCTTCTGATACGGTTTTTTCACTCATTTATATAGGTGTCTTGATTCTTGTGTCTATTTGTCTTTTATCTAATTTATCCTAGTTTCATTAAGGTTTTTAATTGCTGTAATTTTCCTTTGTATGGAGCATATCGAGTAGGAACATCTAACCAAGTTCCGCGAGAAACCACTCCTTTATGATGAGAAAACGTATCAAAAGTTTTTTTTCCATGATAACTGCCTATACCGCTTTCACCCACGCCACCAAAAGGCAACCTATGATTAGCAAAATGCACAGTGGTATCGTTTATGGTTCCGCCTCCAAATGAATAACGTTGAATCATCTTTTTAGCAAATGAATTTCTATTGGTGAAAACATATAAAGCTAAAGGCTTATCATATTTAGCGGTAATTTTTTCAATGTCAGCTTCATTTTCGTAAGAAATTAGTGGGAAAATAGGACCGAAAATCTCTCCTTTCATTACTTCACTATCCAAACTAGGTTCGTTAATTAATGTTGGGGCAATGTAGCGATCGTCTCTATCAGTTTGTCCGCCAATCACACACTTTTCATTTTCTAGCATCAAAGCTAGCCTATCAAAGTTTTTAGTGTTTACTATGCGTGAGAAATCTGGAGAGTTTTGAGGGTTTTTTCCGTAAGTTCTAAAAATTTCATCTTTAAATTGTTGTATAAATTGCTCTTTTACTGATTTGTGTATCAATAAATAATCAGGAGCAATACAAGTTTGCCCACCGTTAATGAATTTTCCCCAAACCAAACGTTTTGCAGTCAATTTAATATTGGCAGTTTCGTCAACAATACATGGACTTTTTCCGCCCAATTCTAAAGTGACAGGTGTTAAATAATTGGCAGCAGCTTTGGCTACAATTTTACCCACGGGAACACTCCCAGTAAAGAAAATATAATCCCAGCGTTGTGCTAATAACTCTGTAGAAATAGGTACTCCACCTTCTACGACGGCAACGTGATTTTTATCAAAAACAGCTTCAATAATTTCTTTGGTAATCTTACTCGTATGAGGTGTCAACTCTGAAGGTTTTAAAACAACTGTATTTCCTGCTGCAATAGCACCTAGTAGAGGGGCAAATGCGAGTTGATAAGGATAATTCCATGGGGCGATGATAATTACAGTTCCGTAAGGTTCTTTATAAATTTTTGCAGAGGAAGGAAAATTTAATAATGAAGGTAATACACGTTTAGGTTTGCTCCAGGAATGAATGTTCTTTATTGCCATTTTTAATTCGGCTAAAACGATAGAAGTCTCAGTCATGACTGCTTCGTATTCTGGTTTTTTAAAGTCATCATGTAATGCTTTTATGATGTCTTTTTCTCTTGTAATAAGCTCTTTTTGTAATTTTTTTAAGGCGCTTTTTCTAAAAGAAATATCTTTGGTTTGTTGAGTAGCAAAATAGTTTTTTTGCGACTGAACCAATTCGGGAATATTCATAAGCTATAAGTCTTGTATTTTTTTATTCATTATTGAAAACCATAATGGAGGAACCAAGGCTACCAGCATCATACCCGGGTATCCTGTTGGCATTTGTGGACTCTCTGGTAATGATTTTAAGAGCTGATAATGTTTGCTTCCGTTATAGTGATGGTCAGAGTGACGGGATAAATTAAACAACATTAACATACCAATTCTGTGATCAGAATTCCATGAATGCGTTCTTTTTACACGCTCATAACGACCTTTTTCATTCTGTTTACGTAGTAGTCCATAATGTTCTATATAGTTTACAGTTTCAAGTAATAAAATTCCAAAAACAGCAGCGGTGATAAAAGCTAGTAATGCTTTTAATCCGAATAAAAAGAAAATACCAGCTAATAAAAGAATGTTACAGAGTGTGTAAATGAGCATTCTATTTTGTAAGTGAAACCAGCTTCTTTCTGATTTTTTTAAACGTGTATTTTCCACTTCCCAAGCTTGATAATAGCTTTGAAAATGAGAACGAATCCAAAACAGGTAAACAATTTCATTTCTTCTTGCAGTTGCGGCGTCTTTTGGAGTGGCTACATTAAAATGATGTCCTGCATTATGGTAGGGTAGAAAGTGGGTGTTTAATGAAGTTAGTAGTAAAATTTCTCCTAAAAGCTCATCAAAACGGTTGTTTCTATGTCCTAACTCATGCCCAACATTAATACCAATAACGCCACATAGCAAGCCCATAGCTGAGATTTTTCCTATATATTCTAAGATAGTTAATTGTGTGTCTTTCATTATCCATAAAAACCACACTAGGAAAACTAATTGAATAGGTACCATTGCGTATAGAATATAGGTGTAGAGTCTATTTTCTTTTTCTTGCGCTTCTTGTTCTTTATTGAAATTATTTTTATCAGGTTTAAAAAGTAATTCGAGAAGAGGAACTAAGCCGAAGAAAACAAGTAAAGGTAAAAGTGTTAACCATCCCATATTTGTAAACGAAATGTAAACAGTGATAGGGAGTGTTAAAATCGTTAAAAATTTAAGAGCTTTCATCTTGGGTGAAATTTGTCTAAATATACAAATTACAAACAAGCATCCCAAACGGGGTCAGAAGGAGTTGGAGCGGTAACCTTAATAGGTTCTTTGCTAACAGGGTGTGTAAATTGAATTTTTCGAGCATGTAAATGAATACTTCCGTCTTTGTTGCTTCTTTTAGCACCGTATTTTAAATCTCCTTTTATAGTAGAGCCAATGTTAGAAAGTTGTACGCGAATTTGATGGTGACGTCCAGTTTCCAAGTCGACCTCTAATAATGAATAATTATCTAGTTTTTTAAGCGTTTTGTAGTGAAGTATAGCTTTTTTACTTCCGTTAACCTCTTTAGTGTAAGCGGTCGATTTGTTATTTTTTGGATTCTTTTTTAAGTAATTTGTTAAGGTATCGGTTGCTTTTTTAGGTTGCTGTTGAACCACTGCCCAGTATGTTTTTTTAATGGTTTTGTCACGTAACATTTTATTTAGTCGTTCTAAGGCTTTTGAAGTACGTGCGTAGATAACGATACCTGTAGTAGGGCGATCTAGCCTGTGAACGGTTCCTAAAAATACGTTTCCAGGTTTGTTGTATTTATCTTTAATATATTCTTTAACAACATCTAAAAGTGGTTTGTCGCCTGTTTTGTCACCTTGCACTATATCACCAGCCCGCTTATTAATCACTATAATGTGATTGTCTTCATGTAAAACTTGTAAGTTTTCTTTTGTAGAGTGCATTATTAATACTTCCCTTAAGGTATGGTGAAAATTATTTAAAATTCTCCGCTACATCTTCGTTAACTTGATCAATAAAGTTTAAAAACTCATCTCGCCCCATTCCTGTAGAAGATGAGGTAACAAAAGAAATTGGTAATTCCTCCCAGTAATTTAATAATTTCTTTTTGTAAGTGGTAATTTGTTTGTTGAGTTTAGAGCTCCCTAGTTTATCAGCTTTGGTAAAAACAATACAAAACGGAATGCGGTTTTCACCTAAAAACTGCATGAATTCCAAATCTATTTTTTGTGGATCGTGGCGAGAATCGATTAAAACAAAAGTACAAACCAGCTGTTCACGTTCTTTAAAATAGTTTTCAATAAAAAATTGAAAAATTTGACGCTTTTTTTTAGAAACCTGTGCATAACCATATCCAGGAAGATCTACTAAAAACCATTCGTTATTAATTTTAAAATGGTTAATAAGTTGTGTCTTCCCTGGTTTACCAGAGGTTTTTGCCAAATCTTTACGCTCCATCAACATATTGATTAATGAAGATTTTCCGACATTTGATCGACCTATAAAAGCGTACTCAGGTATTCTGTCTTTAGGAGCCTTGGTAACATTGCTGTTACTCATTACAAATTCAGCAGATTTTATTTTCATACTATAATTAAGCTAGTTTAGCTGTTATATTTCGCGTTTAGAAAGCCACCCTTCTAAAATTTTATTAAATTCTTCTGGTGTTTCCATCATAGCTGCATGTCCGCATTTGTCAATCCAGAATAAATCGGCATCAGGTAAAAGTTTTTTGAAGTCTTCAGCAACTTCAGGTGGAGTAACACTGTCTTGTTTTCCCCAAATTAAACAGGTAGGTTGTTTCATGTTGGGTAAATCTTTAGCCATGTTATGACGAATGGCACTTTTAGCAATGGCTAGTGTTCTAATCAATGTATTTCTATCATTTATAACATCGTACACTTGATCAACAAGTTCGTCTGTAGCAATAGCTTTATCGTAAAAAACATCTTGCGCTTTTTTTCTAACAAACTCTTTGTCTCCTCTCTTAGGGTAGCTATCACCCATTGAGTTTTCGTACAAACCTGAGCTACCAGTTAAAACTAATGCTTTAACATCTTCAGAATAGTGTTTTGTATAGTATAAAGCTATATGTCCGCCTAGAGAATTTCCTAATAGAGTAACATTTTTAAGCCCTTTATACTCTATGAAATCATGTAAAAACTTGGCTAAATTTTTTACATTAGTTTTAAGGAGGGGTAATGTGTATAAGGGTAACTCTGGTATAAAAACTTGATATCCTTTTTTTGAAAGATGATTAAAAGTGGAACCAAAATTACTAAGAGCTCCCATTAACCCGTGAAGAATGATAATTGGGCTTCCTTCTCCTGCTTCAGCATATGTAAATTTGTCTTCTTTCTTTAAAAATTCAGTCATATATGTTTTTGATTTGACTTAACCACAAATGTAGTTCTTTTTTATCACTTTTTCATTTTTATTATTTACTGTGTAGGCGAGTCTTTTAAGTGGTTTATTTTGAGTTTTTTATCTCCAGAAGTAAAACTTATCAACAAAGTGGTAAAAAGTGGTAAAAAGTGGTAAATATTTTTTATTTTTGATGCAAACTATAGATTCTTTACGTGGTAAGTTTAATTGGAACATATGAGTGCAAGGTAGATGCTAAAGGGAGGTTGATGATGTCGTCAGCGTTCAAGAAGCAATTGTCTTCTGTGTTGCAAGAAGGGTTTGTGATTAAACGTTCTGTTTTTCAGTCTTGTCTGGAGTTGTATCCAATGCAAGAATGGAATCTGGTAATGGCAAAAATCAATAAACTAAATCGATTTGTAAAGAAAAATAATGATTTTATCAGAAGGTTTACTGCCGGTGTGAAAATGGTGGATGTAGATGCTTCAGGGAGAGTCTTGATTCCGAAAGATTTATGTCAGTTTGCGGGTATTGAAAAGCAAGTGGTGCTCTCTTCTGCAGTGAATATTATTGAAATTTGGGATAAGGATAAGTACGAAAAAGTAATTGATGATGCTGTTGTTGATTTTGCTGAGTTAGCAGAAGAAGTAATGGGTAATACGGAAGTAGATGAGTTATCATAATCCAGTTTTATTGAAAGAAAGTGTTGATGCACTTAGTATAAAGGAAGATGGAGTTTATGTGGATGTTACCTTTGGAGGAGGGGGGCATTCTAGAGAAATATTAAGTCGATTAGGTGAAAAAGGAAGATTGTTTGCCTTTGATCAAGATCCTGATGCGCAACAAAATAAAATTGACGATCCGCGTTTTGTGTTGATTGGAGAGAATTTTCGATTCATATCGAGGTTTTTGCGCTTTTATGGTGTTAGGAAAGTAGATGGGGTGCTGGCTGATTTAGGAGTGTCTTCACATCAGTTTGATGAAGCAGAAAGAGGTTTTTCTACTCGTTTTGATGCAGATTTGGACATGCGAATGGATCAGAAATCTGAATTATCAGGAAAAAAAATAATCAATACCTATAGTGAGGAAGATTTGGCGGATGTGTTGTTTTTGTATGGAGAATTGCGGAATGCGCGAACCTTGGCGAAAACTATTGTTGAGGCAAGAGTTGATAGAGAAATTAAAACGAGCTTTGAGTTAAAAGAAGTGTTGCGAAAATTTCTTCCGAAAGCAAAAGAACATAAAATACTAGCGCAAATTTTTCAAGCAATACGAATAGAAGTGAATCAGGAGTTGGAGGTGTTGAAAGAATTTTTGCAGCAAATCCCAGACTTGTTAAATGAAGAAGGTAGATTGAGTGTGATCTCATATCATTCTTTAGAAGATAGGTTGGTGAAACGATTTATAAGGACCGGATTGTTTAGTGGTGAACCAGAAAAAGATTTTTATGGTAATACCAGTGAACCACTTAAAAAAGTTGGTAAAATGATTGTGCCAACAAAAGAGGAGATAAAAGAAAATAATAGAGCACGTAGTGCGAAACTAAGAATAGCAACATTAAAGTAATGTCAATAGTAAGAAAGGGTATATACGATCTTTTAAGAGGTAGTTTTCTTACGGATGAAAGCTCGTTTAAGAATTGGCGAATTTTGATTTTTACAGTTGTTTTACTATTAGTGATGATCTATAGTTCGCATAGTGCCGATGCAAAAGTGGTGCAAATAGCAGTGCTTAATAAGAAGAAAAGAGAGTTGCGGGCTGAAGATGTGGACACGAGTACTCAATTAATGCGAATGAAGTTAGAGAGTAGTATTCGAGATAAAGTAAAAAACAAAGGGTTGTACCCTGCAAAAAAACCGCCCCAAAAAATAAAAGTAACATATAATAAAGAGTAATATAAAATGGTAGTAAAAAAAGGCATATTAAACAAACTCTACGTGATTGTTGTTTTAATGACGCTTTTCTTTGTAGTTATCATTTTTAGACTTTTTAAACTTCAATATGTAGAAGGAGATAAGTATAGGAATCTTTCTGAAGAAGAAACAGTTAAAAACGATACTATTTTTGCAAATAGGGGAAATGTGTATGCGGCAGATGGAAATTTGTTGGCAACCTCTATGTCAAAATTTACCATTCGAATGGATGTGGTGGCGGTAGATTCTGAGATTTTTGAAAAAAATATCCGAGCACTTTCTGAGTCGCTTTCTGGATTGTTAGGGAAATCAGCTAGTTACTATCAAAAGAAGTTGCGTAATGCAAAAAAACGTAGAAACCGATATTTGTTAATAGCCCGTAATGTAGGATATAATGATTATGTGAAAATGAAAAGCTTTCCCATTTTTAATAGAGGGGTGTATCGAGGAGGCTTTATCGCGGAACAAAAAACAGTGAGAGTTCACCCAATAGGAAAAATAGCTGAACGTACAATTGGTTACGATGATTACAGAGGTGGGGCAGGAATTGAAGGTGCTTTTGCGGATTATATGCAAGGTGAAAACGGTTGGCGTTTAAAACAAAAGATAGCTAAAGGGCAATGGAAGCCTATTAATGATGTAAATGAGAAGGAGCCTGTAGATGGAAGTGATGTAATTACTACAATAGATGTAAATGTTCAAGATATAACGCATCATGCTCTGTTAAGACAGATGGAGTATTTTGAAGCAGATCATGGTTGTGCTGTAGTGATGGAAGTGGAAACAGGAGAGATTAAAGCGATTTCTAATTTAGGGAGGACTTCTAAAGGGAGGTATTACGAAAAAAGAAACTATGCTGTTTGGGAGAGTCACGAGCCTGGGTCAACTTTTAAGTTAGCTAGCTTAATGGTGGCTTTAGAAGATAAAGTTGTAGATACTTCAACTGTGGTAGATTGTGAAAAAGGAAGAATTTATATTAATAATCGTAAAGTAGAAGATAGTAAAAGAGGAGGGTACGGAAAAATATCATTAGGAAGGGTATTTGAGGTTTCTTCAAATGTTGGAATTGTGAAAACAATACAAAAGTACTACGATAAAAATCCTAAAAAATTCACGGATAGAATTAAGTCTTTTGGGTTGGATCAATTAACAGGTGTTAAAATCAAAGGAGAAGGAAAGCCTTATATACCAGAACCAACAGAGAAAAGTTGGAGCCCTATTTCATTAGAGTGGATGGCTTGGGGTTATGGGGTTTCTCTTACGCCGTTACAAACACTAGCGTTTTACAATGCAGTCGCAAATGACGGAAAGTTGGTAAAGCCATATTTTGTAAAAGAGCTAAGAGTAGGAGGTAAAGTTGAAGAAAGCTTTGGAACAGAAGTAGTAAAAGAAAAAATAGCATCACAAGAAACCTTAGATAAGGTACGAAAAGTGATGGAAAATACTATAAAATACGGAACAGGTAAAGGAATTTATTCACCAAACTTTTCTATGGCAGGAAAAACAGGAACGGCAAAAAAATACATTCCTAGAACTAAAAATGCTAAGGGAGAATATGAAGGAGGGTATTATTCAAATCAAAAGTATGTGGCTTCTTTTGCAGGTTTCTTTCCCGCAGATGAACCAAAATACTCTTGCATTGTAGTAGTTCATAGTCCTAAAAAAGAAAAAGGATATTACGGGGCTACGGTTGCTGCTCCTATATTTAAAGAAATAGCTCAAAAAATTTATACGTCAACAGCAATTAATAATCAGCTTGTTTCTGATGATATTTCAGAAGAGGTTCTTGAAAGGGAGTATCAAGAATACTATCAAAAACTAAGGAAGTATAAAACAATTATGCCTAAAGTTTTAGGTATGAGTGGAATGGATGCAATTGCATTATTAGAGAATATGGGGTTAAAAGTTAAATTTTCAGGAGTAGGAAAAGTAACAGAACAGTCCATAGATAGGGGGCAAAAAGTCTCAAAAGGTGCAACGATATATTTAAAATTATCATAGTTGAAGAAATTAAAAGACATATTATATAAGGTAGCGGTAAAAGAAGTTTACGGAAGCACTGATGTTGATATAAACAATATTCAGTTTGATAGTAGACAAGTGCAGGAAGAAGATGTTTTTGTAGCTCAAAAAGGAGTGACAGTAGACGGGCATCAGTTTATAGCGAAAGCAGTATCGTTGGGTGCTAAGACTGTTATCTGTGAGTCTTTACCAGACATTAAAAATGAAGAGGTTACTTATGTAAAAGTAGAAGATTCTAATACGGCATTAGCAATAATAGCAGCAAATTATTATAACAACCCGTCAAAAAGCTTGCAGTTAGTAGGAGTAACAGGAACAAATGGTAAAACTACAATTGCAAGCTTATTGTACCAACTGTTTAAAAAAGCAGGATATAAAGTGGGGTTGTTATCAACTGTGCGAGTAATGATTGATGAAGAAGAATATAAAGCAACACATACAACACCAAATTCAGTAGCAATAAATCAGTATTTATCAAAAATGGTAGAAGCTGGAGTTGATTATTGTTTTATGGAGGTAAGTTCTCATGGAATACATCAAAAACGTACTGAAGGCTTAGAGTTTGCAGGAGGAGTGTTTACAAACTTATCGCATGATCATTTAGATTATCATGAAACATTTGCAGAGTATCGTGATGTAAAAAAATTGTTTTTTGATTCGTTACCAAAAACAGCATTTGCTTTGGTGAATTTAGATGATAAAAACGGACAAATAATGTTGCAAAACACAAAGGCGAATAAACAAACTTATGCGCTTAAAACAATCGGAGATTTTAAAGCAAAAGTGTTAGAAAAACGTCTTTCAGGAACTTTGTTAACAATCAATGGAGTAGAAGTTTGGACGAAGTTAATAGGGGAATTTAATGCGTACAACTTGTTAGCTATTTATGGAGTAGCAGAGTTGTTGGGACTAGAGAAAATAGAAATTTTACGTATTGTAAGTGAGTTGGAAAGTGTGAGTGGAAGATTTCAATATACAGTTTCTGATGAGGGAGTTACAGCAATAGTAGATTATGCACATACACCAGACGCACTAAAAAATGTATTACAAACTATTAATGATATCCGAACAGGAAATGAAACTGTGATTACAGTTGTAGGTTGTGGTGGAGATAGAGATATAACAAAGCGTCCAAAAATGGCATTAATTGCTTCTCAATTAAGTGATCAAGTTGTTTTTACTTCAGATAACCCTAGAACAGAAGACCCTCAATCGATAATTGATGAAATGGAAACTGGAGTTGCGGCAGAAAATTATAAAAAAACACTATCAATTGTAGACCGAAGACAGGCTATAAAAACAGCTTGTAAACTAGCAACTTCAGGAGATATTGTACTTATTGCAGGAAAAGGTCATGAAACCTACCAGGAAATAAATGGTGTTAGGCATCATTTTGATGATTTAGAAGAAGTAACCAGCTATTTTAATCAACTAAAAAAACACTAACGAATGCTGTATTATTTATTTCAATATTTAGAAAGTGAATTTAGCTTAACAGGAGCAAGTGTGTTTCAATTCATCACATTTCGATCTGCAATGGCATTCATATTGTCTTTATTGATTTCAACCATTTTTGGTAAAAAAATAATTAATTACTTAAGAAGACAACAAGTAGGTGAAACTGTAAGGGATTTAGGTTTAGATGGTCAAGTACAAAAAGCAGGAACACCAACTATGGGAGGTGTAATTATAATCCTTGCAACATTAATTCCTGTGTTATTCTTAGCAAAGCTAGAAAATATATACATCATCATTTTATTGATTACCACTGTTTGGATGGGGCTTATTGGTTTTGCGGATGATTACATCAAAGTATTTAAAAAAGATAAGGCTGGTTTAAAAGGAAAATTTAAGGTTTTAGGACAAGTAGGGTTAGGTATAATCGTAGGTTCTATGCTGTATTTTCACCAAGATGTAACCATCAAAGAACAACTGCCAACTTCAGAACAAGTTGTGCAAGTAGATGGTAAAAAGAAGGTGTTTGGAGAAGCGCATAAATCGACAAAAACAACAGTTCCTTTTTTAAAGAATAACGAGTTAGATTATGCAAAAGCATTAAGCTTCTTAGGAGATGGATATGAAAAATATGGATGGATAATCTTCATTTTTGTTACCGTTTTTATCGTTACAGGAGTTTCAAACGGCGCAAATTTAACAGATGGTATTGATGGATTAGCAGCAGGTTCATCAGCAATTATGGTAATAACGCTGGCAATTTTTGCTTGGGTATCTGGTAATATCATTTTTGCAGACTATTTAGACGTAATGTACATCCCAAAATCTGGAGAAATGACTGTGTTTATTTTAGCGTTTGCAGGAGCTTTAATCGGTTTTCTATGGTATAATACTTATCCAGCACAAGTGTTTATGGGCGATACTGGAAGTTTAACTATTGGAGGTATCATAGCGGTAATAGCAATTGCCATAAGAAAAGAATTGTTACTGCCAGTTTTAGCAGGAATATTTGTGGTTGAGAATTTATCGGTAATACTACAAGTATCATGGTTTAAGTACACAAAGAAGAAGTTTGGAGAAGGAAGACGAATATTTAAAATGTCTCCTCTACATCATCATTATCAAAAACTAAACTATCATGAAAGTAAAATTGTAGTACGATTTTGGATTGTAGGAATTTTATTAGCGGTATTTACCATAGTAACATTGAAGTTAAGATAAAGGAGATTTTGGAGTTGTGATTTAAGATATAAGACTGAATGAAAGAACAGATTAAAAATAGAACTAAACAATTTGCTATTGATTGTTGGAGGTTATGTAAAGAGTATCCTAAAACAAGAGAATTTGATGCATATTGTAGACAATTGATAAGATGTTCTAGTTCGGTTGGAGCTAATTATAGGGCTGCTTGTAGGGCAAAATCTTCAGCTGACTTTATTCATAAATTAAAAATTGTTGAAGAAGAAGTAGATGAAAGTATGTTTTTTTTAGAGGTTTTTATGTCAATCCATGAAAATAATCAAGAAGAATTGAAAAGGTTGCATAATGAGGCAAACGAGTTGACTTCAATTATTGTAGCTTCTATAAAAACAGTTAAAAGTAAATCATCAATCAATAAATCTAAAATCATTAATTAAAAATGAAAAGATTAGTTGTGCTTGGTGGAGGAGAAAGTGGTGTAGGAACAGCGCTTTTAGGGAAGCAAAAAGGATATGAGGTTTTTGTTTCAGATAAAGGAGGTATAGCAGAGCGGTATAAAAAAGTTCTTTTACACAACTCAATCGATTTTGAAGAAAATCAACATACAGAAGATAAAATTCTAAATGCTGATGTGGTAATGAAAAGCCCTGGGATTCCAGAAAAAGTTGTACTTGTGCAAAAGTTAGTTTCAAAAGGAATTAAAGTGATTTCAGAAATAGAATTCGCTGCTCAGTTTACAGAAGCAACTATTGTGGGGATTACAGGCTCAAATGGAAAAACAACCACAACCATGCTGGTACATTATGTGTTAAAAAAAGCAGGTTTAAATGTGGGAGTTGGAGGGAATATAGGTGATAGTTTCGCTGAACAAGTGGTTGAAGATAAGTATGACGAATATGTATTGGAATTAAGCAGTTTTCAGTTAGATGGAATTGAAAAATTTAAACCACATATTGCAATAATCACCAATATAACACCAGATCATTTAGATCGATATGAATATGAATTTGATAACTATATAAACTCAAAATTCAGAATTACAAAAAATCAAACGAAAGATGATTTTTTAATATATGATGCCGATGACGAAGTAATTCAAAATTGGTTAAAAAATAACAAAACAGAGGCAACGCTAGTGCCATTTTCAATGGAAAAAGAATTAGAGTACGGGGCTTTTTTAAGACAAGACACGATAATAATGAAATTTAATACAGAAGAAAAATTAATGAAGGTTTCTGAGCTAACATTACAAGGAAAGCATAACACAAAAAATGCAATGGCTACATCAATGGCAGCAAGGTTATTGAAAGTAAGAAAAGAAACAATTGCAGAAAGTTTGTCTGATTTTGAAGGAGTAGAACATCGTTTAGAAAAAGTGCAAAAAGTAAATGGAATTGAATTCATTAACGATAGTAAAGCTACAAATATAAATGCGGTCTTTTATGCGTTGGAGTGTATGGACAATCCAACAGTTTGGATTGTAGGAGGGGTTGATAAAGGAAATGATTATACAGATTTACTACCTTTAGTAAGAGAAAAAGTAAAAGCAATAGTTTGTTTAGGGTTAGATAACCAAAAAATCATAGACACTTTTGCGAATGTAGTAGATGTTATGGTAGAAACTGCTGGAGCAGAAGAAGCAGTAAAAGTAGCTTATAAAATAGCGCAAAAAGGAGATACAGTATTGTTGTCACCAGCATGTGCAAGTTTTGATTTATTTGATAGTTATGAAGATAGAGGAAGAAAATTTAAAGAAGCTGTAAGAAATATATAAAGTACACTAAAGATTGATGAAAAACATCTTTCGACATATTAAAGGAGACCGAGCCATTTGGGCTATAGTTGCGATGTTGGCAATATTTTCATTTATGCCAATATACAGTGCAAGTACCAATTTGGTATACGTAGTAGGAAATGGATCTACCTTAGGGCATTTAGTAAAACATATTGTATTATTAATTACAGGGTTTGCAGTCATTTATGGAGTACATAAAATACCATATAGATATTTTAGTGGAGGTTCTGTATTAATGCTTCCTGTAGTTGTTTTACTGCTGGTTTTTACCTTAGCACAAGGAACTACCATTGGAGGAGCAAATGCAAGTAGGTGGATTCGTATTCCGTTTGTAGGTATTGGATTTCAAACCTCTACATTGGCAGGTTTGGTATTGATGGTATATGTTGCTCGATACTTGGCAAAAAATAAAGAAAAAATAATTTCTTTTAAGGAAAGTTTGTTGCAGTTATGGCTTCCAGTAGGTTTAGTATTGGTGTTAATATTACCAGCTAATTTTTCAACTACAGCCATGGTGTTCTTTATGATTTTAATGGTCTCGTTTATTGGAGGGTATCCACTAAAATATATAGGATATATATTAGGAATAGGACTTTTTGCTTTTCTGTTTTTTATCTTAGTAGCTAAAGCATTTCCAGATGCAATGCCCAATCGTGTAAACACATGGAAAAGTAGAATTGAAAGCTTTTCTCAGTCTGATGGTGAAGAAGATTACCAAGTAGAAAAAGCCAAAATAGCAATTGCAACAGGAGGAGTAATAGGAAAAGGGCCAGGGAAAAGCGTACAGAAAAACTTTTTACCACAATCCTCATCCGATTTTATCTATGCAATTATAGTTGAAGAATACGGTTTTGCTGGAGCGATAGTGGTAATATTTATTTATTTCTTGTTGCTTTTCAGAATCTTAATAACTGCCAAAAAGGCTACAACCATATTTGCGACTTTATTAGTTGTAGGTGTGGGAATTCCCATTGTTTTTCAAGCAATGATTAACATGGCGGTAGCAGTGAATATTTTACCAGTAACAGGACAAACACTCCCGCTAATTAGTAGTGGAGGTACCTCAATTTGGATGACATGTTTCGCATTAGGAATGATTTTAAGCGTAAGTGCTTCTAAAAACGAAACTGAAGAAACAATTTTAGATGATAACCCTTTAGATATTTTACATGAAACGCTGGACTAAAAATACAGATGTATGGGTAGGAACTATTATGAGCGTTACATACAACACTGTTAACATAAAAAAGACTGTATGAAACAATCGATTAATATCATAATAAGTGGTGGAGGTACAGGAGGTCATATTTATCCTGCAATAGCAATTGCTAACGAAGTAAAAGTTCGTTATCCAGAAGCTAACATTTTGTTCGTAGGAGCAAAAGATAAAATGGAAATGGAAAAAGTTCCACAAGCAGGATATGAAATCAAAGGATTGTGGATTTCAGGAATCCAAAGAAAACTAACTTTAAAGAACTTAGTGTTTCCTTTTAAACTCTTAAGTAGTTTATGGAAAGCATATAGAATTATACGAAAATTTAAACCAGATGTTGCTGTGGGTACTGGAGGCTTTGCAAGTGGACCAACGTTAATGATTGCTAATAGAAGAGGGATACCGACCTTAATTCAAGAACAAAACTCGTACCCAGGAATAACAAATAGATTGTTAGGAAAAAAAGCGCAGAAAATATGTGTTGCATATGATAATTTAGAACGCTTTTTCTCTGAAGATAAAATAATAAAAACGGGAAATCCAGTTCGTCAAGATTTACTATTTATTCATACGAAAATAGAAGAAGGAAAAGAGTTTTTTGAATTAGATACATCAAAAAAGACAATTTTAATATTAGGAGGAAGTCTTGGTGCTCGTAAAATAAATCAGTTGGTAGAAGAAAATTTAGACTTCTTCAAAAAACAAGGAGTTCAATTGATATGGCAATGTGGTAAGCTGTATTATGAAGAATATAAAAAGTATGATGAATTAGAAAATGTTCAAGTGCATCAGTTTTTGAATAGAATGGATTTAGCCTATGCAGCTGCAGATTTCATCGTGTCGAGAGCAGGAGCAAGTTCAGTATCGGAATTATGTATAGTAGGGAAGCCAACTATTTTTATTCCATCACCAAATGTGGCAGAAGATCATCAAACAAAAAATGCAAAATCTATTGCCGACAAACATGGGGCTCTAGTAGTTAAAGAGAGTGAATTAGATACTTTTCCTGTCGTATTAGAAACTTTATTAAAAGACAAAGGGAAACAAGAAAGTTTAAGTGAAAACATTAACGAGTTAGCGTTGCCAAATGCAACAAGTAATATCGTTAACGAAATAGAAAAATTAATTAGTTAGTGAATTTAAAAACGATACATAACGTTTATTTTATTGGTATTGGCGGAATAGGAATGAGTGCCTTAGCTCGCTATTTCTCTGTCAATGGAAAATTAGTTGCAGGCTACGATAAAACACCAACACCTATCACTAAAGGTTTAGAAGAAATAGAAATTGAAGTAAGTTTTGAAGATGAAGTAAAGAATATTCCAATTTCATTTTTATATAAAGAAAAAACATTGGTGGTATATACACCAGCAGTTCCTAAAAATCACTTACAATTAAATTATTTTAAAGACAACGGATATACCGTCTTGAAAAGAGCAGAAGTGTTGGGAGAAATTACAAAGAATACTTTTTGTTTGGCTGTAGCAGGAACGCATGGAAAAACAACAACTTCTTCAATTTTAGGACACATTATGCAACCAGAGAAAGCAACTTCGTTTTTAGGAGGTATTGCAGAAAACTATGATTCTAATTTAATTTTAGGAGAAGATAGGATCTCTGTTGTTGAAGCCGATGAATTTGACCGTTCGTTTTTAAAATTATCACCCAATATTGCTTGTGTAACCTCTATGGATGCTGATCATTTAGATATCTATGGAGAAAACGAATTCTTACAACAATCATTTAGAGATTTTGCAAGCAAAGTTTCTGATACTTTAATTGTCGCAAAAGGGTTGCCTTTAAAAGGTTTAACATATGCTGTTAATGAAGAAGCAGATTACAAAGCTTATAATGTAAAAATAGAAGAAGGTAAATATGTTTTTGATGTAAAAACACCAACATCGGAAATTAAAAATGTAGCATTTCATTTACCAGGAAATCATAACATGATGAATGCTTTAGCAGCATTAGCTATTGCAGATGTGTATGGAGTGTCTTTAGAGAAAGTTAAAAAGCAATTAGGAAGTTTTAAAGGAGTACAACGTAGGTTTTCGTATAAGATAAAAACAGAAGATGTTGTGCTAATTGACGATTATGCGCATCATCCTACTGAAATAAAAGCAGTAGCGCAATCTGTTAGAGAAATGTATCCCAAAGAAAAGGTATTAGCTGTATTTCAACCACACTTGTTTAGTAGAACAAGGGATTTTGCAGATGATTTTGCTAAAGCATTATCGTTGTTTGATGAAGTGTTGTTATTAGATATTTATCCAGCAAGAGAATTACCGATAAAAGGAGTTACCTCAAGTTGGTTATTAGAGAAAATAACCATTGAAGCTAAAAAACTAATCTCTAAAGAAAAATTAAGTGACGAAATTATAAAGTCAGAGTCAAAAATTATAGTAATGTTGGGAGCAGGGGATATTGGTTTATTAGTTAATAAGGTAAAAAACAAATTAGAAGAAAAATATAAAAAATAGAATGAAAAAATTAGCAACATTTTTATCTTTTTTCTTGCTGCTGATGTTTTTGATGTTTTTGTATGGTTTTACAACTAATAGAAATGGATCAAAAAAAGTAAAAAGCACGGTAGTAGAGTTTGCTGCTGGAGATAATAACTTTTTGACACACAGTATGGTTGATAAAATGTTAATACAAAATGATGAATTTGTTAAAAACCAACCAAAAAGATTGGTAGATTTACATTTTCTAGAAACTAATGTTTCGGCGAACCCGTATGTTGAAAAAATAGCTGTGTTTTTAACCATAGATGGGGTGTTAAAAACTACCATAAAACAACGAACACCGATAGCTAGAATTGTTGATAAATACAAATCTTTTTATGTTGATAAGTATGGGGTTAAAATTCCGTTATCTACAAATTTTTCAGCAAGAGTACCATTAGTTTTAGGAGTGAGGGAGCCAGAAGAAATCAAAGAATTAACAACGTTAATAAAAACCATAAATAGTAGTAGTTTTTTTGCTAAAGAAATTATTGCTATAGAAAGAGACGCCCAAAGCGAATATACATTTACAGTTCGTAGTGGTGACTATAAGATAATTTTTGGAGAGTTAATAGATGCCTCAATAAAGTTTAAAAAGCTAACAGCATTTTATAACAAAGCATTTACAGACAAAACCATTAATAATTACAAAGCTATAAATGTAAAATACCACAACCAAGTTGTGTGCACAAAACAAAATCAAGATGGAGAACAATAAAATAGCAGTTGGTTTAGATATTGGTACAACCAAGATTGTTGCCATGATTGGTCGTAAAAACGAATACGGTAAGCTTGAAGTTTTAGGTATTGGTAAAGCGAAAAGTTTAGGTGTAAAAAGAGGTGTAGTCAATAATATTACGCAAACAATTCAATCTATTCAGCAAGCAGCTGAAGAGGCAGAAAGTATTTCGGGATATAAAATAGAAAATGTTGTTGTAGGTATTGCTGGACAACATATACGTAGTTTACATCATAGCGACTATATAACTAGAGAAAAATCAGAAGAGGTAATTGACAGAACTGATATAGAAAATTTAGTGAGTCAGGTACACAAATTGGTTATGTTACCTGGTGAAGAAATTATTCATGTATTACCACAAGAATTCAAGGTAGATAGTCAGCCAGATATCAAAGAACCTATAGGAATGTATGGAGGAAGGTTAGAAGCTAATTTCCATGTTGTAGTAGGTCAAGTATCTTCCATTCGAAATGTAGGAAGGTGTATTAAAAGTGCAGGTTTAACTCTCTCAGATATTACACTTGAACCACTAGCCTCAGCTTCGGCAGTGCTTAGTCAAGAAGAAAAAGAAGCTGGAGTAGCACTAATTGATATAGGTGGCGGAACTACAGATTTAGCAATATTTAAAGATGGAATTATTCGTCATACAGCAGTTATTCCCTTTGGAGGTAATGTTATTACAGAAGATATTAAAGAAGGTTGTTCAATAATTGAAAAACAGGCAGAATTATTAAAAATAAAGTTTGGTTCAGCATGGCCCGGAGAAAACAAAGAAACAGAAATTGTTTCGATTCCAGGGTTAAGAGGAAGAGAACCTAAAGAAATTACACTTAAAAATTTATCAAAAATAATTCACGCAAGAGTTCAAGAAATAATTGAACACGTATATCTAGAAATTAAGAACTACGGACACGAAACTCAAAAAGGAAAATTAATTGCAGGTATTGTATTAACAGGAGGTGGAGCTCAATTAAAACATTTACGTCAGTTGGTAGAATATATTACTGGAATGGACGTTCGTATTGGATATCCTAATGAACATTTAGCTGGAGATTCTGATGAAGTATTATCGAGTCCAGCATTTGCAACAGCTGTAGGATTGTTAATGGAAGGTTTACAAAAAGAAGCAGAAGAAAAAGTAGTTATTGAAGAAACACCAGAGGTGTTAGTAGAAGAAACTATTGAGGAAGAAAAAGAAATTATAGAAGAAGTTCAAGAAGAGAAGGAACATAAAGCGAAAAAACCTAAATCTTTTTTTGATAAGTTCACAGAACGATTCAAAGAATTTTTAGATAACGCAGAGTAATTAGTATATATAAGAATACTCCTAATTAATCCCCTAAAAAGGAGTGTAAAATTGAATAAGAATTAATAAAAAAGAAAAGTTATTATGAGCGCAGAATTTGATAACATTTCATTCGACATGCCAAAAACACAATCGAATGCCATTAAAGTAATTGGTGTTGGTGGGGGAGGAAGCAATGCTGTAAACCACATGTATAGTAAACAAATTCACGGAGTAGATTTTGTAATTTGTAATACAGATGCACAAGCATTAGAAAACAGTCCTATACCTAATAAGGTTCAATTAGGAGCACACTTAACTTCTGGTTTAGGTGCAGGTGCTAATCCAGAAATTGGAGCACAAGCAGCGGCTGAAAGTATACAGGAAATTCAACAAATGTTGAGTACACATACCAAAATGGTGTTTATCACCGCAGGTATGGGAGGAGGTACGGGTACAGGAGCAGCTCCTATTATAGCAAAAATAGCTAAAGATATGGATATTTTAACGGTAGGAATCGTTACGATGCCATTTCAATTTGAAGGACGAATGCGCTCAAAACAAGCTCA
Organism: Tenacibaculum sp. Mcav3-52; assembly: GCF_022347665.1. NCBI lineage: Bacteria > Pseudomonadati > Bacteroidota > Flavobacteriia > Flavobacteriales > Flavobacteriaceae > Tenacibaculum > Tenacibaculum sp. Mcav3-52. The sequence continues at coordinate 1,162,929 of NZ_JAKRGE010000001.1, forward strand.
AAAAGGAATTGATGATTTACGTGATAATGTAGATTCATTAATTGTTATCAATAATAATAAACTGCGCGAAGTTTATGGTAACTTAGGTTTTAAAGCAGGTTTTTCTAAGGCAGATGAAGTATTAGCAACAGCAGCCAAGGGTATAGCAGAGGTAATTACCCATCATTATAAGCAAAACATCGATTTACACGATGCTAAAACAGTACTATCAAACAGTGGTACAGCAATTATGGGATCTGCAAAAGAAACAGGAGCAAACAGAGCTAAAAATGCTATTGTAAAAGCATTAGACTCTCCTTTGTTGAACGATAATAAAATTACAGGAGCTAAAAATGTATTACTATTAATCGTTTCGGGAGGAAATGAAGTTACGCTAGATGAAATAGGAGAAATTAATGATTATATTCAGGATGAAGCAGGTTATGACGCCAATATTATTATGGGTATTGGAGAAGATGAATCATTAGAAGACGGAATAGCTGTAACCGTTGTAGCTACGGGTTTTGCTGCTGATCAGCAAGGGAATATAACCAATACTGAGGTGAAAAAAATAGTTCATACTTTAGAAGATGAACAAAAGGCAACTTATAATTTTGGAGATCAACAAGTACAAACTTCTACACCAATTAATGAGCCTATAAAAAACAAGCCATCAAATAAAGTTATTCATGTTTTAGAGGAAGAAAAAGTTGAACCAAGAGCTGAAATTATTCCAACAACACAAGCAATAAAAAATATAGATGTTACATACGATGAAATTGAAATAGAAACAGTTTCTGAAGACGATTTCATTATTACTAATATAGCCGAACCTAAAGTAGAAGAAAGAGAAGTAAAAGAGCAATCAACACAACAAGACTTGTTGTTTGATTTACCATTAAATTCTTATGAAGAAATAAAACCAGCATCTCATCTAGTTGAAACGTCTAACGAGATTAAAAATATCGAAGTAGAAGCTGAAGAAGTAAAGTATCATAAGGTTGAAAAGCGCTATGTATTAGATGACTTCAGTGCACAACCAACAATTGGTAAAAGCTCTACTCCGATAATTAAAGACCAAGTAGAAGAGGAGTTACAATTTGAGGTAAAATCTCAAACACAAGAAAAAATTAATAATATAAACACTACAAGTGAAGAAGTTTCTCCATTAGATTTAACAATTTCTGAATTGCAGAAAAGAGCTAAGGAAAGAAGAGAGAAAATGAAGGGTTTTAATTATAAATTTAATGATCAGGTTAGTAAAAATATAGATGAAATAGAACGTCAACCAGCATATAAAAGATTAGGAGTTGATATTGAAGCAGGATCAGATATTAGTAAATCAGATACAGCATTGAATACAGATAATAACGATTTATTACGTTCTAATAATTCGTTTTTACACGATAATGTAGATTAATAAAAGAATAACACTTATTTTTAAAATCCCGATTTATCGGGATTTTTTAATACTTTAAAACATAAAAATATGAGTTTGCAAAAGCAGGTAATGGATAAAATGAAAGAAGCTATGAAGTCTAAAGACACGGTAGCTTTAACGGCTTTAAGAGCATTAAAGTCAGCTTTTATGCTAGCAAATACCGAAGCGGGAGCAGGAGAGCTTACAGAAGCAGAAGAATTAAAAATTATTCAAAAGCAGGTAAAACAACGTAAAGATAGTGCTACTGTGTTTACAGAACAAGGACGTAATGACTTGGCTGAACCTGAATTAGCTGAAGCGGCTATTTTAGAACAATTTTTACCTGAAGCTTTAAGTGAAGAAGAAATTGGAAATATTGTAGAGAAAACTATTGCAGATGTTGGTGCTGAAGGAATGAAAGATATGGGAAAAGTAATGGGAATTGTATCGAAGCAATTAGCAGGACAAGCAGATGGGAAAACAATTTCAGCAATTGTAAAAGCTAAATTGGCATAACAATTATTTTATAGACTCAGTAGTTCAACTGGATAGAACATCAGATTTCGGCTCTGAGGGTTGGGGGTTCGAGTCCTCTCTGGGTCACTAAAAATAGAAAAGAGATTGTTATAGTAACAATCTCTTTTTGATAAAAACAATCTTTTTATGAGAACAAAGTTTAGTTTTTACCTACTATGTTTTAATACTTATCCCAAAATATTTTAGTAGTCATTAAATCTCCTCCTATTTTTGCTGAAGCAGTCTCATAATTCGTTTTGTTAAGTGTTGCTTCTAAATGAGAATAGATATTCCTAACAGGTACTTTGCCATCTGCTTCAGATACAGCATTATCAGGAGCTTTTATGTTTGGAAAGTCCAGTCTACGATATTCAGTCCAAGCTTCAAAGCCTCTATTGTAATAAGATATCCATAATTGATACGCGATTTTTTCTTTTGTGGTACCAGACGCAGTATTAAAAGAAACATCAGGTCTATTTAAGTAGTTTTGCTTATCTAAAGAACTTACATTCCAATAGTCCATGCTAGCTTCAATTCCTTGCATATAATAGGTGGCACTTGTTCCTCCAACATCAAAACCTCTATTAGCAGCATCAGCTAATAAAAATGATGTTTCAGCAAAATCAAACAAAACACCAGGCAAAGAAGGATCTCTAAATATTTCAATATTTGTATTAGATGTATTTTGATACCCACCTCCACTGGGACCTATTGCGTATGGATAACCAACATATTCTCCATTTATTTTTGAATTAGAATTAAAAAAAATATCTCTTCTAGGGTCTTTTTTTGAATTTAACTCATCTACTAAAAACTTTGTTGGAACATAATGATTTTCAGTTGTAAGAGCTAGAAAAATAGGATTCCTTTGACCAGAGACAGAATAATATTGTAATAGTGCATTTTCAGAATTATTAGATATTACTCCAGATTTAAAGGCGCTTTCAATTAAATCTTTAGCATCAGAGTTAAGTTCAGGTATATCTGCTAAATGAAGTCCTAACTTTAGCTTAATACTGTTAGCTAGTTTTTTCCATAGATTAACATTTCCTCCATAAATTAAATCTCCAGAAGAAAAACTAGATTCATTCGTGTTTAGCTGATTAATGGCTTTATTAAGACGATCTGCTAAGCTTAAATAAATTTCTTGAGCATCATCGTATTTAGGTTTTGGATATTTTACAAAATCTAAAGCTTCAGTATATGGTACATCACCATATAAATCAACAAGTGTTTGAAAAACGGCAATCATTTGTATTTCTACAATAGCAATTTTGTTTTGCTTTTCAGCTTCTTTGTTAGATGTTACATTTTGTGATATTATTATCTCTTTTGCGTTTTTAAAATCAGTTAAAACATCTCTATAAAGTAGATTCCAGAAACCTGTACCAATATTTCTTTTTGTTTGATTATATCTGTCTTCATCAACAAATTCGGTATTAGTCCAATACTGAACATATTTTCTGAAATTATTAGAGTTAGGGTTTGTATTTGTTAAGAAATACATGTAGCTCACTTGAGATTGCGTCATAAGAGCTTCAGGTAATACAGTTTCATACCCTTTAGTGTCAGTATTTAGGTTTTCAATATCATTACAAGAAGAAAATAATAAAGTTATTCCTAATCCTAATATTACAGTTCTTTTTATTTTATCGACTATTTTCATATCTATTAAAATTGAGCTTTTATGTTAAAACTATATTCTTTAGTAGTAGGTAATACACCTGTTTGGAAACCTTGTAGGTTACCAGAAGAAGCACCAGCTTCAGGGTCTGCATATGGTAAATTTTTATGTATTATCCATAAGTTGCTACCACTTGCTGTAAAAGAAAGGCTATTGAGAAAAGTGTTTTTTAAAAATTTCTTAGGAAGATTGTAACTAAAAGAAACTTCTCTTAATTTAACAAAAGAAGCATCATATACATACCCCTCATCTGGGGTATTTGCACCTAAATCATAATCAACAGGAACAATTTTGGTATTTCTAGTGCCATCTGAAAGCACTCCATCTAATATAATTCCTCCACTATTTTCATCGTTTGTAACAGAGTTTCTTTTAGGGTTTCCTAAGTGATTATTTCCAACACTACTTTGGTAAATACCAGTTTGTGCTCCGTATTTTTGATCTAAAGACCATACATCTCCTCCTTTTTTAACGTCTATTAAAAAACTAAAAGAAAAATCTTTGTATTTGAACTTATTGTTTATACCACCAATCCAATCAGGATTTATGTCGCCTATGATTTTACTGTTTTCAATATCGTAGTAGCCGTTTTCTTTTATAACTTTTTGATTGTTAATGTATTTGAATCCTGAGCTAACCATTTGTCCAACAGGTTTACCTACTTCTGCAACTAGAGACACTCCTTGAAATCTTCCAATTTCAAAACGACTATCATTTTCATTAAGGCTAATAACTTTATTTTTGTTGGTAGACCAATTAATTTGAGATTCCCATGTGAAATTATCTGTTTTTATAGGGGTAGCATTTAAGCTGACTTCAATACCCTTATTTTCGACATTACCAGCGTTAACCCATGCAGATGTACTTCCTGTAGCTCCCGTTACACCAACAGACATTATTTGATCTGTAGTGTTGGTTTTGTATAATGAAAAATCTAACCCCAATTTATTATTAAACATTTTTGTTTCTAGACCAATTTCATAACCTTTAGTTTTTTCGCTTCTTAAGTTTGGGTTTTTTCTGCTGTTTTCTGTGGAAAATTGTATAGCATCTCCAAAGTTTGAATATTTAATATACTGAGAGTTAAGTACAGCAAAAGGAGCATCGTTACCTGTTTCAGCATAATTAAGGCGCAGTTTTCCAAATGAAAGCCAGTTAGCTTTCAAGTGTTTGCTAAAGATATATGTAGCAGTTAGAGAAGGATAATTATAAACATTATTTTCTTTAGGTAAAGTAGAAGACTGATCAACTCTGTAGGTAGCTTCTAAAAAATAAGTATCATAAAAGCTCAAAGAAGCGTTTGTATAAATACTATTAGTACCAATTGATGATATAGACTCAGATAAAGGGTCTGGATTTTGAACAGAATTGTTTATAGCGTAGATGTTAGGTATAACTAAGCCGCCTTTTGTAATAGCGTAAGTATAATTGCTTTTTGTTCTTCTTACGTTTCCTCCTAATAATGCAGTGAAACTTATATTGTTGGTAATTTTTCCTTGAGCATTAAAAATTAAATCTAAGTTGAACTCCCTAAAGTTTTTATCAAATCTAGAGTATTGCCCTTTAAGTTCAGGTTGTCTTTTAGAGCCAACAGCTATTGTTTCTTCTTGAGTTTGATTATAAGAATCAATACCACCTCTTCCGGTAACACTTAACCAGTCTTTTATTTCAGTTGTTAAACTAAAATTACCGAAAAAGCGGTTTCTTCTTATACTTCCTATATTGTTCTTTCTTTGAAAATAAGGATTGTCATGAAATGCAACATTTAAATCGTAAGGTCCATATACACTCCAAGTTGTGTTTAGTTGTGTTTCTTTATAAGCTGTTTTTAAATCAGCAAAGTCAACACTAGAAGAGTACCATTGTCTTACACTACTGAGGTAATTGTTACCACCAGCACCATATCCAGTTTCATTAAGACCTCTACCATGGGTTTTATTGTAGTTAGCAGATGCAGTAACAGTAGTTTTATTACTTAGCTTATAGCTTCCTGATAAGTTAAAATTATCTCTTTTGTAACTACTGTTTGGTAATATTCCTTGATTTAAATCATATTTAGAATAACTAAAACGAAAACTTCCAACTTCATTATTACCAGAAATAGAAATATTATTGTTAAAAGTAATACTTTTTGTGTAAAAGCTATTGGCATCATTTTTAGGAGCCGTCCATGGTGTTGCTTTACCGTAGGTAGAAAGTTCAGGAAAAAAAGAGTTCCACCTGTATACTAATAAATTAGGGTCGTAAGCAGGCCCCCATGAAGCATCATCTGTAGGCTCATAAGGGTGAGAACCACTGCCTAAATCGATATTTCTTGAAGGGTCTGAAAAAGAATTCCACCAACCACTACCATATTCTTTTTGATATTTAGGTAAGGTTTTAAAATCTACAGCTCCAATTGTTACGCCACTATTAATTGTAATACCTAAACCCTTACTTTTTCCTCCTTTTTTAGTGGTAATTATAATAACACCGTTTGTAGCTCTTGAACCATATAAAGCAGAAGCAGCAGCTCCTTTTAATACATTCATAGTTTCAATATCATCAGGATTGATGTCAGCCACAGCATTACCAAAGTCATATCCTCCTGTGTTACCTCCGCTTTTTTGATCAGCAGTATTTGTGTTATCATTATTTAACGGGACTCCGTCAACTACCCAAAGAGCTTGGTTGTTACCAGTTAAAGATGTTGTTCCTCTTATAATTACATTGGTGGATCCTCCAATATTACCATTTCGTCTAATTTGTACTCCAGATATTTTACCAGAAATAGAATTAGCTATGTTTCCTGAATTTACCTTAGTTAGGTCGTTTCCTTTGATTTCCTGTGTAGCGTATCCTAAAGATTTTTTTTCTCTTTTTATACCTAAAGCTGTAACAACTACTTCATCTAAAACATTTTCGTTTGTAGACATAGTTAAACTTATCACGTTAGAGGATCCAACTGTTTTTTCAATAGTTGTCATTCCTACAAAACTAAATATTAAGATATCATTTTCTTTAGCCTTGATAGAGTAGTTACCATCAAAGTCTGTTTCTGTACCTTTTGTGGTACCCTTAATGAGTATACTTACCCCTGGAAGCCCCCCGGATTCATCTGAAACTACCCCAGATACTGTTTTTTCTTGAGCAATTACAATTGATGTAACAAGAAAGAACAGTAGTAATAATTTTGTTTTCATATTTTTAAAAAAATTAAGTTTATTTTGTAAATAAATAAAAAACAAATTGTTATTATTATTGTTTTGTTAATATAGTATTGTTATTAGTTATAATAGTTTAAGTTTTGTTCTTTTTAATTGTTTTTTACCTTAAGATGTTGTTTTTCAGAATCTATTACTGTTTTGGAGTTTTTTAATCTTGTTTTATTTAATAAATAGTATAGAGGTTACTATTTTGATTTATTCTAATTATAGAAGTTAATAAGAATGTAGGTAGGTTTATTAATTTAGTATAAGGAATCAATACTAGTTAAATGTTCTCTTAAAATATTTTCCTTAATTTCTACTGAATTTTTAATTGTATAATAATTATTATGATATAATAAATTAGTTGTAGCGTTATGGAGAGTAATAAGTATTTCTTTGTTGAATAATTTTAACTGTTTTTTATTTTTAGGGTTTATATTTTTTGTTTGCTTATTTCAGAAGCTGTTTTATTGAAAAAAAATATTAACTCTGTCATAAAACTCTCTAATGTTGGATATCTATCTCTATTATTATCATATCTTTCTAGTTCTTTGACCAGCTCATGAGTCCATAAAAAACCGCTATTTAATTGCTCATTCAATTCGTTTTCGATTGTTTTTTTATCATAATTATGGTCCTTCATATATTTAATAACAGTCGCTCTAACCAACGCTTCATCATACATAGTTTTCCAATTACCATATGCTTGTTTATTCATTTTATCTTTTACTTTATCAAAGATGATTGTCCCGCTTTCTTGTAGTTCAGAGCGGTGCTTTTCTATAATATGATTTACAAATGAGTGATTGAATTCATGTAAAATAGTTGGAAAATAATCGTTCACTTCATATTTAGGCATACCTAAGTTATCAACACTCCACGTTCCCATTATAGCATAGATCACCTCATTTCCATTCGGATAAATTATTTTTGGACCATAGCTCGCTCCTCCATTTCCCAAGGCATTTATAATTTTAAATTCTCCTTTTGGGTCTTCTCCATAAAATTTTTGATACCATTCTAGGTCTAAATTTTGATAAACTTTTTTAAATCTATTTGATGCAGCTTTGTAGAGTTCTTTATTGTTATTAAAAAAAGTTTCACAGTCGGCATCAATATAAAATTCATTTAACAGTTTTAAAAACTGTGTAGAGCTTTCTTTACTCCATGGTCTTTCTAGTGATTTATTTGAAAAAGGCACTATCATAGCTTTTATATTTTGAGGTTCAGTTATATGTATAGCCATACTCATAACTGAACTAAAACCAATTCCTTTTTCGTGTAATTCACTTTTTACATACTTAATTAAATCGTGACTTTTAAATTTCTCAAAATGATTTTGAATGCTTTCAACATACTTAGGAAAAAGATTTTGACTATATTCATGGCTGTCTGCAAGCCTAAAAACAATGCTTAATAACTCTATACGTTTATCTACTTTTGGTTCTTTTAGTATTGTTTCTTTTTGTTCGCTTACTTTTTTTTTCTCTTGAGAACAAGCACTTAAAGTGATTAAAATCAAGAATATTCCTATTATTTGTTTCATTTTTTGTTTCAATATCTAATCTTAATGAGTTATTGTTTTGCTTTTGAGGGATACTACCCTCGGCAATACTTTTTTATGAAAATGCTTAGAACTGGCCAAAACTAGACTATAATACACATAACATGCCCATCAGTATATGGGCATGTTTTCTTATTTGGTTTATATTGATAATTTTGTTCTAACAGCCCTTTTAAAAACTGGTCGCTATTTTAGATGTTTTAGAAAAACCAAGGTTGTATAACCCCGGTTTTAATGAACACAACTTTTACAAAATATATCTTTACTCCTCTATCCTACGCAGCGAATGCCAGTTGGTTATAATAACAGAAGTAGCGGGAGCATCTGAATCACTTATAATTCCGTACGGAAAGTTTAATTGTGCAGTATTCCCACTTCCATCCGTATTTCCACGACCATTACCACCGGCAACGGTAACCAGTTCTAACCGTGAGGTTCCAAACCCGCCACCACCGCTGGTAACGACGGATGTCACTTTTCGGATAGCATGGTTGCCTCTGTCAGCAATATACAAATCCGTTATGCCAGAACCACCTATCGTTATTTGCTGGGGGCTATTTAATTTTCCTGTATTGACAGCTCCGTCTTGAAACCCAAAGCTATTTGGATCACCAGCATGTAAACGTACCGTTACACCTCCATTAATTGTTCGGATTACATGATTACCATTATCACTAACATAGAATGTTCCTCTAGTATCTACTGTAATATCTACAGGATTATTAAATCGTGCCTCGGCTATTCGGTCGCCATTTACATAACCAGCATTGCCAGGGCTGCCTGCATAAGTGGTGACGACCGCGCTTGGTGTAATTCTTCTAATGGTATGGTTGCCAGAATCGGCCACATAGATATCACTGCCCGAAAAGCACAGCCCACTTGGATTGGAAAAAGAGGCAGCCGTACCTGTGGCATCCACATTGCCAAAATTGCCAGATCCTGCAAATGTAGTTACCTCTCCTGCTGGGGTAATTTTTCTAATGACATTGTTCCCTGTGTCCGCTACATAAACCGTTCCATGGCTATCAACAATAATATCTCTGGGGGCATTGAACATAGCAGCCGAACCATTGCCGTCTGCAAAGCCTTGGGTAGAACCAGCAAAGGTTGTTACTTCTAGCGTATTTCTGTTTATTCTTCTAATCCTATGGTTCATTTCATCTGCCACATAATACAACCCTCCATGTTCTGCAATACCTCCTGGTGAATTAAAAAGGGCATTAATACCGTCCCTATCGCCAGAGCTACCACTGGTAGATCCTGAGAAAGTACTTACAGTGGCACTGCTTCCGTTTTCATCTACATCGGTTACTTTTATTGTAAATGTTTCTTCGGTAAATAAGGCTTTATCATCTGTAACTCTTACGGTAATGGTATGAGAAGTATTTGTTTCGTAATCTAATGATTTACCTGTTTTTAATGTGATTTTTCCCTGATTGTCAATTTCAAAAAGTTGATCAGGGTCTGAGGTAATACTGTAATTAATAACATCATTTTCAGGATCAACAGCAACTATTTCAGCAATAATATCATCATCATTTATATTTTCTGCCACGTCATTAACAAAGGAGCTGTCGGTAATAGCTGGAGCCTCATTTACATCTGTAATATTTATAGTGATTGTTGCTGTACTGGTATAAACTCCATCACTAACAGTTATCTTTAGTTCATGTTTGTTCTTAGATTCAAAATCAAGAGACTTTCCCGTAGCCAACTGTAGCTTTCCTTCATTTGTAGAGGTGAATGTAAAAAGACTATTGTCATCAAGAGTAAAAGTGATTGTGTCATTATTAGGGTCTGAGGCAATTACAGTTGCTAAGGTAGCCCCTGTAGTCGCATCTTCTGAAACCTCAAAACTTTGATCGTTAATTTTTGGGGCTTCATTTTCAACTACATCGGTGACATTGATGGTCATAGTGGCAGAAGCTTTGTCTTTACCATCACTTACTTCAACCGTAATTTCGTGTTTGGTTTGGGTTTCATAGTCTAAACTTTTGTTAGCAGCAATGCTTAGTTCTCCAGAAACATTAACAGCAAATAAGTTGTTGTCATTTTTAGTAATTTTAAATGTTAAGTCGTCTTTATTAACATCGGTAGCAGCAATAATACCTATTTTGGTGTTAGCTGATTTATCTTCAGCTACGGCGAAGCTTTGTGCTTTAATTACAGGAGGTGTATTTTGTGGTTCATCGTCTTTACTACAAGAAATAAGCTGAATAGCAATAAAGCTTAGTAATATCCCTTTTTTAAATAATTTCATTTTGATCTTTTTTTAATTAATAGTACAAGAGTACTTTTATATGTAGATATTTTAAAAAAACAGTTTACGAAGAGTAAATTGAGTTTGTAAATTGAAAATGTAAATTCAAGATAAACCATGAACCCCCTAAAAATCAATTGATTTTTAGGGGGCATGTTTTATGAAAGACGATTACTAATTTGATATTCGTACAATAAATTCTTTAATTTTTTTTTGAGACATTGCTTTTACTTTTGTGTAATTTTTACTATAAAAATTACTGTATGCAAAGTTAGTCCAATCTGCATCTTGCTTATTGGCTGCCATTACCATAACAAAACTTTCTTTATCATATGAAATTAAAAAAAGACCAATATTATTATAAAAAACTGGCCTGTTCAGCTCTTTACTTTCTGCTTCTTGATATTTGTAAATTGCAGGGATACATTTTTTACAAGCAGCTACGGCTACTGTTTTTGTAGTACCTAATAAGCTATATTGAAAAAACTTAGTTTTGGTTTGCTTATTTCCAACAGTTCTTTCTCCTTCAAGTAAATGATAAAGACCATTAATATTTTTAGTAGGTACTTCATTTTGAGTATAGACTGTAATAGGGAATATAAATACGAGAATATAGTTGAAAAATTTCATGTTATTTTACGATTACTGACCTTTCGCAGCCAGAATTAGCATTGTACAATTGTAAACCCGAACCACCACTATTTGGATTAAATTTATAAGAATAACTGTAAGAACAATTAAATTTAGAAGAGCTATTGGCTCTTATAGTGGTTGAGTTTTTACTACCCGCTTTAAAAACATAAATATCTTTACCAGTTCGGTTTATAAAAGTTACGGTTGTTAAAGCATTTCCCTCATCCATAGCTTTCATACGAGCTTGATGCTCTTTCAATTTTTTGTATTCAGGAGTGGCTCTGATAGAGTCATTGTAACGTTTTATTTCATCAGCATCCATTTTTTTTGCTTTTTTAATAGCGCCTATTTTAGCTTTGTCTTTTGCTGTTAAAGGTATTGCTTGCTTTTTTTTCATAGCAACTACATAGTCGTTAAACTTTTTATCGAGGTTTAAAGATGTAAGATATTTGTAAGTAGGTGAAGAAGGTACTGATGAGTTTCTGGCTGATTTAATTTTAGCTTTCATTCTAGAAAGGAACCCTCCCTTTTTCTTTTTAGGAGTTTTAGCTGTAGCTTTTCTGTCTTTTACAAGCACATAAACCGAAGTTACATTTTCCATACTAGGGGCACTTCCGTCGTATATTTTTCTTAATTCAAATAGTAAATCATCAATTACCATATAACCTTTTTTTGTATAACCGTGTTTTATACTCATAGGATACACATAATTGTCTATGGTACCATAATCACTTAGTTCGGTTTCACGAAAAGCTCGTTTGTTTTCACTAATAAATCTAGCTTCAAAACCAACAGGAATGCCCGATGGGGTGCGCTCTAATTCAATTTTAACAGGCAGATAGTCTGTATTAAAATTATAAGTACCATCGCCTTTAGCTACTAAACCACCAAAACCTTGGTAGGTAGCTCCATCTCCATTGTTTTCTAGTGCTTCAAAAAGAGTTTGTTGTGCTTGTATTGTTATTGTTAACAAAGTTAATACACTTAGTAAGAATTTTTTTTTCATCTATTATTTTATTATATTGATTTTCTGATAAGGACTGTATCTTAATTCACCTGTTGTAAAACCTTTTAATCTTAAAAAGTAATTCCCTGTACTTGGAATATAGGTTGAAAAATTTGAAGTAATAAAAGAGTATGCCCAGGTGTTTCCTGATAAGAAACGAGTAGTAGCAACTTCTCCTAATTTATTTAAACTTAAATCATATATTTCCATACTTATGGTTAAGTTGTTAGCAATAGCAGAAGCTGCAGATGATCCAAAGTGAAAATCGAATTGCTGACGGGTACTTAAACCTAATTCGGTTAATACTGTTGAGGTTGAAGTTCTATTGCTTAGGAAAAAGAAGTGATATAAAAAATCATCTTCATCTCCATCAACCATAATATAAGGTCCGTTAGGTGAAGTAGGAGGTATGCTTATTTCTAATTCTGTGTTACTTTCTTTTTCTACAATAAAAGCTTTGTAAATGTCTGTTTTAGCTTTAAAATGTTCTTTTATAAAATTTAAGATACTAATATTTGCATTAGCATCATCAACTTTTGAAAACTCAAGAGGTAATGTATATTCTTGTTTTAATACATCTCCTTTAATTTTTATTTCATAATTGTAATCACTATTATATCCTTCAACCGAAACTTCTGGAACCCAAAAATTATTAATTACATCTCCTAAATCATAAATGAAATAGGTGTCTTTGAAGTTAGCAAACGTTTTTGTGAAATAGGCTTTTGTGATACTTTTGTTTTTAGGAGTATCAACTACATTGTCATCATTATTTCCACATGATATTAATTGTAGTCCAATCATTAAAATAAATAATCTTTCTTTTAAACTTTTCATTTTTACTATTTTTTAGTATTAGATATGCAATAGTAGTTGTAAAGGATTATTTTGTAAGAAAATGTTTTGTGAACAGCAAAAAGAGTTTATGAATAGTTTTTTACAAGCAGGTAAAAAGCGATGTTAATTTAGAATAGATACTTAAAAGGCATGGTTACAATTACTCTTGTGCCATTAGGATTGTTGTTTTTATAAATATCTTCAATAACAAAACCTATTTTAGTAACATATTGTTTTTGAAAAATTTCTAAACGTTTTTTTATGGAGTTCAACGCAAAAGATTCATGACGATTTCCTTGGCGGAGATTAATTTCTTTACTTTTCTTTCTTCCAATACCGTTATCAGTAATAATACATTGTAAGGTATTTTCTGATAGATTGAAGGTGATGTCTAGTTTTTTTTCTCCTTCTTTATGTAGTAAACCATGTACTAAAGCATTTTCAATAAAAGGTTGAATTAATAAAGAAGGAACTTCTAATTCTTCATGAGAATCGTAGGTAATGGTGTAGTTAAAGTCATCACCAAAACGAAGTTTTTCTAGTTGGAGATATACATTTAAAAATTCTAACTCTTTTTCTATAGGAATAAAATCTTGATTTGTATAGTTTAAGGTGCTTCGTATAAGTTTAGCAAATAATACAATACAGTCGTAGGAAGCATCAGTGTCTTGTTGTAAAACTAAATCTTGAATAGAGTTTAACGCATTAAAAATAAAATGCGGATTCATTTGTGAACGCAAAGCAGTTAAATTAATAGCGATCAGTTCTTTTTCTAAAGATATTTTTTCAAGTTGGGCAATGCGCTCTTTTTCCTTTTTTAGCATTGCTTGTTTAAAGTATAAAATAGTAGCTCCTAAAATAATAGAAACAATAAATAAGATAAACCACAAGGTTCTCCAAAATGGTTTTTTAATAAAAAAGTGTAGCTCTTTTATTTCATAGTTAGTACTTGTACTATTTAAAAATGGGTGTACTTGAAAGGTGTATTCACCCGCGGGTAAACTATTGTATTTTATTGAGTTTTCACCAATAGCTGTAGTTAACCAAGCATCGTTATATCCTTTTAAACGATATTTATACGTTCCTTTTTGGTTAAACAAAAAACCATTAACATTAAAATTTATTCTTATTGCGTTTTGATTATACCTTAAGGTATAATTTGAAGTAATTAGGGTGTCTTTTTCATTAATTTCTACAGCACTAAAATATACTTTAGGATGTAATGTTTTAAAAGCATTGTTTTTATCAACGGAAAATAACCCTTTGTCAGATGAGAAATAGATTTTGTTACCAATTATTTCAATACCAGAAATATTGTATGATTTAATACCGTCTCGCTTGGTAAGTGTTTTGAATTTGTGGGTGAGGATATCGAGTTTTTGAATACTGTTTACACCTACAATCCATAGGTTATTTTGGTCAGCTTTAATTTTTTCAATAATATTTGAGGTTAAGCCATTTCGTGTGGTATAATGTCGAATTACTTTGCCATTTTTAATTCCCAAAAGGCCATTTTTAAATGTGGCAACCCAAATAATACCATTAGCGGTTTGGGTTATCGATTTACTATAGATGGGTTTTTTATTGTTTATAATTATTTGTTTGTTCCAAAGGCCATCATATACAGCTAATTCGTCAACAAAGGCAACATAAACTTGGTGTTTTATTTCGTCATAAAAAGAATCGTAAGTTCTTTTATTTGTTGAAATAAATTTTTCTTTACCGTTGTAATTAGCATTTTTTAATAAAACAACTTTGTTATGGTTGGTATATAGTAAATCGTTGTGAGCTAAGAATGAAAAACTTTTTGCAGCATCAAAAAATCTAGTTTTTTCAAGGGTTAAATTTTTATAATCTAAAATATAACTTCTAAACCCCTTACTAAGGTAAATTTTTTGCTGATTAGGGTTGTATTTTAGTTTAGATAATTTTCCTTCGTTAACAGGTAAATTAATAGTTTTAGAAGTATGGGAGTTGGTATTATAAAAAATAACATTTCCACGGTTACTCCCCATAACCAAGGTACTATCGTTTATTTTGTCTAATGTTTTTATATTTTCCTCTTTTAGAGGAATATTACAGGTTTCTATATGAATATTTGGAATAATATAAACACCATTATTTAAACTAGTAAGCCAATAATTATTGTCTTTATCTCTAATGATTTTGGTAATGTGTTTGTCTGTTAAAAATCTTTTTTTTAGTTGAAAAGCAGCGTTTTTGAAAGCAAAAACCCATACTCCTTGATTTGTTGCTATCCAAGTTTCATCGTTATGCTCAAAAATAGTATAGAGCTTTATTTTTTCAAGAGATTTTAGCCCTTTTACAGATTCTAATTTTTTTTGAGAGAAGTTTAATTTATAAAAGCTGTTTTTTTTGTTTCTTATTTGGGAGTATATGTAAGTTGAGCTCGTTTTAAAGATAATAGACTTTCCCAAACTTATAGCGTTACCTTTTTTTCCTTTATAAGGAAGATTGGTTTCTATTAGTGAAGTTATACTGTTGTCTTTGTTTATTGAAATAATAGAATCGATGGCTCCTGAATAAATCGTATTGTTAAAAGAAAACGGAGTTCCAAAACCTTTTTTAGTAGTGTGTTGTTGTATTATTTGTTTAGTTTTTAAATCTATTTTGTAGATCGTTTTTACAGTAAAAACCCATAAAAAATCATTTTGTATTACAAAATCACCCAGTTCACCATTTAAATAATCACTTAAGTCTTTAAATAAATGTAGCTCATCGTTTTGGATATAGAAAAACTGACCAGAAATATTATTGCACCAAATTCGTCCTAAGTTATCTTCTTGAGTATTAAATACAGAAGCTCCTCGTTGTAAAGGATTACTATAGTTTTTAAAGGTTTTACCATCGTATCTATACAATCCTTTGTTTGCACATAGCCATATAAAACCTTTACGATCTTCATGAATGTTATAGAATTCATTATCGGGAAGTTTATTTTTTTCAGATAATTGTATAAATACAGGATCTTGTGCTTTTGTTGCTATTGAAGTACAAAGAATAAGTAATAAAAGAAAATACTTTATTAAAAGAAATGATGGTTTATGACTAAATACTACTTTCAAAGCTACTTATTCTTGATCTAGAAATTTTAGCAGTAATAGCTCCATTATCTAGAGTGAGGTTTAAAGTTGTTTTGTTTAAAAACTCAATGTAAGTTAAATTAACAATCCACGCTCTATGAGAACGGAAGAAAGAAGGCTCTTCAGACAGTGTGTTTTCGAAAAATTTTAAATTTTTACTAGCGATAATAGTTGTTTTATTCACAACGTGTATTTTACTATAAGCTCCGTCAGCTTCAATAGCAACAATGTCTGTTAAATTAAGAATATGTCTATTCCCTAATTCAGGGATAACAATTTTTTTATAGTTTTTATCTTTTATAGTTTCAAGAAGTGCTTGATAGTCAACTAGCGAAGCTTCTTGATGTAGTTTATGTTCTAGTTTTTTAAGAGCTATATCTAGTTTATTTCTGTCAATAGGTTTTACTAAATAATCAATAGCATTTAACTCAAAAGCTTTAATAGCATAGTGATCATATGCAGTAACAAAGATAATTTCAAATGATATAACATCAAAAAACCTTGCGATTTCATAGCCCGCATAATTAGGCATCTGTACATCTAAAAACACCACATTGGGTTGTAGTTCTTTTATTTTTTGAACACCAGACTCTAAGTTATTACAAGAATCGAGAACAGTAATATTGATAGATGCTCTCTCTAGTAAGTTAGATAAAACATTTCTAGCACTTTGTTCATCATCAATAAGGATTGCTCTAATTTCATCCATAAAAACAAATATAGGGATAGTACGTTATATAATTATCAGTATTTTACGAAAGAAAAAATGGGTTTATGAGAAAGAATTAAATAGTAGGAAGAAGGTTTGTTACTAAACTATAAATAGAAATGTGTTGCTGTAATTATGGAGCATTTTTTTGAAGCTCCAGCAGATTTACAGCAACAATTCCCAAAATTGTATAAGAAAATCAACTTATGTTGAATTATTCTATAGAATAAATTAATCTTTTACTTTAAAAACCTTGGTTAAAATATCATCTAGTAAACACCATTTGGTTAATGATGATTGTAATAAGTTGGCTCCTACAAACGCAGTGAACCATAACCAATTACTATTTACTTTAATTGCTAGGATTAAACTACTAAGTATAAAAGTTCCAGCAATACCACGTACAATTCTATTTTTCATGTTATTTATAATTTTTACGTTCAATTAAATAATATACCAAAGGCACTACCAACAAGGTAAGTACTGTAGCTGTAATGGTTCCTCCCATTAAAGAGATAGCTAACCCTTGAAAAATAGGGTCGAATAAGATTACAAATGCGCCAATAACTACCGTACCTGCTGTTAATAGGATAGGAGTGGTACGTACTGCACCAGCTTCAATCACAGCTTGCTTTAGCGGAACTCCTTCTGCCAAACGTAAGTTGACAAAGTCAATAAGTAAGACGGAGTTTCGTACCATAATTCCTGCGAGGGCAATCATTCCAATAAATGAAGTTGCAGTAAAGTAAGCACCCATCATCCAGTGTCCTAAAATAATTCCTACCATTGATAAGGGAATGGCAACCATCATTACAATTGGAGCTTTAAAGTTTTGAAACCATCCTACAATTAACATATAAATAATGATGATAACTCCTAAAAAGGCAATACCTAAATCTCTAAACACTTCTAAGGTAATTTGCCATTCACCATCCCATTTTACGGTATAATCATCTTCAAAATCGGGTTGTTTAATGTATAATTCGTTTAATTCATATCCCTTCGGAAGTGGAATTTCTTTCAACTTTTCTTCCATTCCTAAAATAGCATAGGCAGGACTTTCTAGCTCACCAGCCATATCAGCCATAACATATACTACACGTTTTTGATTCTTTCTGTAAATACTTTTTGCACTGTTTTTTTCTTCCACAGAAACTAAATCACTTATAGAAACTAGGTTGCCGTGTTTCGATTTAATTTGCAATTGAGCAATGTCTTGCACAGAAGATTTTTCTTTTTCATCCAGAGCAAATACAATTCCTACTTGATTAGAAGCATCTTCATCATATAAAGTTGAAACCGCTCTGTTAGATAGTGCCATGTTTAAAGTGTAAGCAATTTGTTGAGGAGCTACGCCATATAACATTGCTTTTTCTTTGTCAATTACAAACTCATATTCAGTTTGATTGTCTTCTACCATCCAATCGATATCTACTACATCGGTTGTATTGTGCAAGATATTTTGAACTTCGTTGGCAATTTCAATTTGCTTTTCATAATCTGGACCGTACACTTCTGCAACAATAGTTGATAATACAGGTGGTCCTGGTGGAACTTCCACTAATTTTACATTTGCTTTGAACTTTTTAGCGATGTTTTGAATGTCAGTACGCATCGATTTTGCAATACCATGACTTTGCATATTTCTATCTTTCTTATCAACTAAGTTTACTTGAATATCCGCCATATTGCTACCGCCACGTAAATCGTAATGACGAACCAATCCGTTAAAGGTAATTGGAGCAGAGGTACCTACATAACTTTGGTAGTTTACCACTTCTGATCGTGTAGCTAGGTATTGTGCAATTTCTTTGGTTACGGCATCGGTACGCTCTAACGTGGTGCCTTCAGGCATATCAATCACTACTTGGAATTCGTTCTTGTTATCAAAAGGCAACATTTTTACGGCGACTGATTTGGTAAAGAATAACGACATAGAACCTAGCAGTAGAGCAATAGTGATTCCTAAGAATGCCCAACGTTTGGTTTTATTTTCAATAAGCGGACGCTCGAAACGCTCATATAACTTGTAAATAAGCGTGCTTTGCATTGCTTTGGTTTCGTCTCCTTCAAAGGTTTCTTCAGTATCGTGCTTGTCTTTTTCACGTAAGAAGATGTATCCTAAATAGGGAGTAATCGTTAATGCAACAAATAATGATAAAATCATAGCGATAGAAGCTCCAATAGGCATCGGACTCATATAAGGCCCCATTAATCCAGAAACAAATGCCATTGGTAATACCGAAGCAATTACAGTAAAGGTTGCCAATATGGTTGGATTTCCAACTTCGTTAATAGCGTACAAGGCAGCTTGTTTAAACGGTAGTCGCTTCATTTTAAAATGCCTATGCATATTTTCGGCAATAATAATGGAATCATCTACCACAATACCCGTTACGAATACCAAGGCGAACAAGGTAATTCTGTTTAAGGTATAATCTAACATATAGTAACTTAATAAGGTAAGTGCAAAAGTGATTGGAACCGATAAGAATACCACTAGTCCACCACGCCAACCCATGGCTAACATTACTACCAAGGTTACTGCGATAATTGCACCAATTAAGTGTAATAATAATTCTGATACTTTTTGTGATGCTGTTTCACCATAGTTACGGGTAATTTCAACATGTACATCATTAGGAATTAAGTTGGTACGTAAATGATCAACCTTCGCTAAAATAACATCGGCAATTTTCATAGCATCCGCTCCTTTTCGTTTTGCTACCGAAATGGTTACTGCTGGGTATTCTGACTGATACGTTGAAGCATTACTACTTGCTTGTCCATAACCAAAACTTACATAGTTTTTAGGGATTTCTGGTCCGTCTAGTACATTCGCAACTTGTTTTAAATAAATCGGTTGATTTTGTTGTACGCCAACCACTAAGTTTTTTACATCTTCAGCAGACTGTAAAAACTTTCCTGTAGTCACTAAAAATTCTGTGTCGTTTTTATCATAACTTCCTGCACTTAGCTGCTGATTGCTGGCTTTTAACATTTCAGTAACCGATAGAAAGTCTAATCCACTTGCAGCTAATTTATCTTTGTCTACTACCACACGAACCTCACGATTTCTACCTCCAATTTTTTGAGTGATCGCTACATCATTTACCTTTTCAATTTCATTGGTAAGTTCTTGTGCTATTTGTTTTAATTGATAATCGTCGTAGTTTTCACTCCATAATGTCAACCCTAACATAGGTACATCATCAATCGCGCGTGTTTTTACCAAAGGCATGGTAACCCCTTTCGGCATTTGATCCATATGCTTGTTAATCTCATTGTATAGTTTTACGAACGAACGTTCAATGTCTTCGCCCACATAAAACTGAACAATGACCATTCCTTGTTCTTTCATCGAAGTAGAGTATACGTACTCTATTCCTTTGATGTTCGAAAGTATTTTTTCTAAGGGTTTGATAACTCTCGATTCTACTTCTGTAGGGCTCGCACCTGGATATCCTACAAAGATGTCAGCCATAGGCACATCAATCTGTGGTTCTTCTTCTCTCGGAATTAAAAAAGAGCTGTACACACCAATTACCATAAACACTACCATTAATAATATGGTAAGTTTAGAGCCTATAAACCCTTTGGCTATTTTTCCTGCTAAACCTTCTTTCATTTTATATAATTTGAAAATTTGTTGATTTGAAAATGGGGTGATTGGTTCATTTTCAAATTGATTTTATTGAATTGTAATGTTTGCTCCGTTGTAAAGTTTACCTTCAGAAGAAACGATATAGCTTTCATCGGCTGATAAACCTGATAATACTTCTACTTGATTTTCAAAGGTTCTTCCTAAGCGTAACCAACGTAACACAGCAGTATTACTTTGACTTACCGTATAAATTCCTGATAGTTGTCCTTTGTGTACCAAAGCTTCTGACGGAATTAAAACCATGTCAGTACTTTTTTGTGTTCTTTCAACAGGAAACTGAACTGTTGCAAACATTCCTGATAACAAGTTGAAACCCGTTTTATCTAAGTTGATTTTAACTAAGTATTGTCCACCCGTATTTTTTGCTGAGGTACTTACTTCTGATACGTTACCTGTAACTGTTTTGTTGATTGATTTAACAGTAACATTGACCCTTGCATCTTTTTTAATTTGAGAAATTTCACTTTCAGGTACTAACGCAGTTACTTCAAATCCGCCTTTACCTTCTACAGAAATTAAAGGCATTCCAGGATTCGCCATTGCACCTTTATCGATAAATTTGTTAGTTACCACTCCTGAAAATGGGGCTCTGATATTCGTGTAAGCAAACTGAGAATTGATTTCGTTTCTTAGCTGTTTAGCAGCTTCTAAATTCGCTTTGGCAACATTGTAATGAACAGTGATATCATCAAACTCTTTTTGAGAAGCGCTATTTTGTTCAAATAAGTTTTTAAAGCGATTGTAATCTTTTTCAGCGCTTGAAAATCCTGCTTGTGCTTTAATTACATTAGCTTCTACTTGTGCTTTTTTAGCTTGTAAATCGCTGTTATTGATTGATACTAATAATTGACCTTTATTTACCTTATCACCAACTTTTACATGTATGTTGGTTACATAACCCATCATACGAGTACTTAATTCAGCACTGTTGGTAGCTGCTACTTTTCCGCTTGCTGTTATAAACGGATTGTTATCATTAGCCGTTACTTTAGCAACTTTTACAGCTACTGTTGGTTTGTTGTTATTGTTTGTTGTTTCTTTTTTATCACAGCTTACTACTAAAAGTGATATGGCAAGGGCGATTGTATATATAGCTTTCATTTGTTCGTTTTTACTATTGATTATTTTTTAGTTTACTACCTCAAAGCAAACCTACGAGGTATCCAAAGGAAATTGATTTTAAAAAATCGACACAAGTGTCGGAGCATTTTAAATCTCACTTAGTGAGTTAAAAAATCTAAATAAGCTTTGGTATAGTTATATTGATATACAATTTGATAATATTCTAATTGTTTTTGAGCGTATTGTGTTTCAGCGATTAATAAATCGGATGTTTTTTCTAGTCCTTCTTTAAATCTGTTTTTTCTGATTCGTAAGGCTTCTTCCGATTGTTGTAAGGCTAATTCGGTTAACTTTAATTGTTCCTCAGCATCGTTTAATAATCGTTTAGTGTTGTTTAACTCTAATTGACTTTTAGATTTGTACTGCTCGTATTCTAATCTTGATTTTTCATACTGAGCTTTGCTTTTCTGTGCTTTTCCGTAGCGTTTAGAACCTTTAAAAATGTCCCAAGTTAATTGAGCTCCTACTACATAACCACTAGCATCAACATTGAAAATTTTATCATCATACAACTCGTAACTACCAAAGGCATTTAAACGAGGAAGAAAATCCATTTTATCAGCTTTGTGCATTTTTTGATAGGCTTCAGAAGCTAATTCCATTGCTTTAATATCTGAACGGTTTTCAGAAATAGTCATGTCAGCAAGTTGATTCGTTAAGTGTACTTGCAAACTATCTGAAGGTTCATAAACGTTGTTCTGTGTTTCATTCATTAAAAAAGACAAGTAGTTAGAGGCATTTAGTACATTGCTTTTTGCTGTTTGTAATTGATTTTTTACTTCGGTAACTCGAACTTCAACGGCTAGTACATTTGCACGTTGTAAATATCCCTGCTTAAAGCTGTTTTCTGCCATTTGTTGATTTGCTTCTGCGGCTTGTAAGGCTTTTTCTAATACCGAAACTCCCTTGTGAGCTAATTGCAATTGCATGTATGCTTTTTCTACTTCAAGTAATAAATATTCTTGAGTACGTTGCGTCTGCAAGTTGGTTGCTTCCATTTTAGTTTTAGCGGCTTTACGTTGGTAAATACCGTCTAAATTCACCAAAGGTTGCTGAACTTCGATTTTAGTAGCAAAGTTTTGTGTTCGTTTTGGATTGTTTAATAAATCTGGATTGAAATCCGCTTGCGTTAAAATTTCTTGATTCAATTTGCTACCAAATGCCATTAGTGGATTCGTAGTTACAATTCCTGTATGAGAAGCAGTAATATTTGGCAAGAACACGTTGGTTTGCTTGTAATCGGCACGTGCTTGCTGATAGTTTTGTTCAGCTATTTTTAAAGAGGTATTATTTTCCTGAACTCTTTTCAAAACCTCACTTTTGGAAATTGAAATTTTAGTTTGAGCTAGGGTAGTAGCAGTTATAAAAAGTGCTAGCGTAAATAAACGAATATATGATGTTTTCATTTTTACTGTTTTATAACAGCAAATTTAGTGGCAACATATACGGTAGTCAGTAACTTTAGTTACACAGGGTATGTTTTTTAGTAAAGAGGATATGTAGAATATACAAAAGAGAATATGCTAATGTTCACCATAGTCTACATCATCCATTTTTCCTTTAAAAACTTTATACTGAATAACAAAATAAACAACTACTAGGATTGCAGCTATAAAAAACCAATTTAAACCTACGGACAAACCATACTCGTTAGCAGCTACATTATAAATTGTTAAATCGGGATTTATGTTATTGGTTGAAGGTAAAACTTTAGGGAAAATTGAAGCGACTGTAGTTGCCAAACCTCCTAATAAAAACAAAGAAGAATATAAAAAACCAGTGATGTGTTTTTTGTGCTTTTTTACGTTGAATAAACCAAATAACCCTACAAAAGTTAGCAGAGGGAAAATCCATAAAAAAGGATGCTCTATGAAATTATGAAATGGTTTAGGCTCTATAACATGCCAAGCGATTAATGAAATAATTACTAAACCTAATAAAACAAAAGAAAGAGTAAAAACAACTTTTTTTAGTTGGTTGTTAATACTAGCATTGGTTTTGAAAATAACCCAATTGGCACCATGGATAGTTAGTGATACCACTGCAATAATTCCCAGAAGTAAAGTAAACCAGTCAATAACTCCAAGTGTTTCAGAGTGAGGAGAGAATTCCGAATTCCATAAAGGGAGGAAAAAGTAATGTGCTTCATGAGTAGAAACACCATCTACTACATTTCCTAGATTAACACCACGTACCACATTTCCTAATGCAACTCCAAAAAATAAGGCGAGAAGCAAACTTGCAATCCCAAAAGCTTTGTCCCAAATACTTTCCCATATCCTATTATGTATTTGTCCGCGAAGTTCTAATCCAATAGCTCTAAAAATTAGTAACCATAAAACCATCATTAAAGGAAGATAAAAACCACTAAATGAAGAAGCATATAAAGTGGGGAAAGCAAAAAATAAGACACCGCCTGCAGCGATTAACCATACTTCGTTCGCATCCCAAAAAGGACCTATTGCTTTTACGACTTTCTTTTTATCTTCTTCTTTTTTAGCAAAGAATAAGTGAATAATTCCTGCTCCAAAATCATAACCATCTAAAATAACATAAATGGCTAACATCGTAACTAATACTATATACCAAAAAAGTTCCATAATTTAATGTGTTGTTTGAGGTCCTTTGTTAATGATTTTTCCTACTAAAATTAGAAATAACATTCCTAATAGTAAGTATAAACCTATAAACCCTAAAAGAGTAAATAAAGTGTTTCCTGAGGATACTGTAGGAGATGCTCCAGCAGACGTTCGTAGTAAATTATAAACTAACCAAGGTTGGCGTCCTAATTCAGCGGTATACCAGCCGGTAGTGTTGGCAATATATGGAAATGGAATAATGAAGAGTAATGACCATAAAATCCACTTTGTATCATATAACTTTTTTCTAAATAATTGAACAATGCTAGCTAACATTAATGCAATAAAAATTGTTCCTAAACCTACCATTATATGATATGCATAATATAGTCCAGGTATATTTGTTGGGTAGTTTTTTTCATCAAATTCATTGAGCCCTTTAATCTCAGCATTCCATTCTTGGTAGGTTAAAAAACTTAAGATGTTAGGGACAGCTATTTTATTATCTAATTTTTTCTCCAGCATATTTGGTTGTCCAATTAACACTATTTCTGAGCCTCCTTTTTCTGTTTCAAATATACCCTCCATAGCAGCAAAGGTTATAGGTTGATATTTGACAACGTTTTTAGCGGCTAAATCGCCTGTAGGAAAAGCAACCAGAATAGATGCTATAACTCCAAAAATAACTCCAGTTTTTAAAAATAATTTTCCAAATTCTACGTGTTTTTTATTTAAAAGATAAAGAGCTCCAATACCAGCGACTACAAAAGAGCTAGTAACCAAGGAAGCAGCCTGATTGTGCAAATATGAAGGCCATAACCATGGGTTTGAGAATAAGGCTGAAAAATTATTTAATACAAACTTACCATTGGCTAGTATTTCATATCCAACAGGATTTTGCATCCAAGAATGTGTAGCTATAATTAGAAAACCACTCGCCCAAGAGCCTAAAAAGACAAGGAATCCAGTTAAAAAATGAAGCTTATGTCCTAGTTTTTTCTCTCCAAATAAAAACAGCCCTAAAAAGGAAGATTCTAAAAAGAAAGAAAACATTCCTTCCATAGCTAATGTTTGACCTATAATACCACCAGTAAGCTCGGAGAACTTAGCCCAGTTAGTTCCGAATTGAAATTCCATAGGGATTCCAGTAACAACTCCCATAGCAAAATTTAAAGCAAAAATTTTCATCCAAAACTTAGCAGCATCGTTGTATTTTTCAATTTTAGTCCTTAAAAATTTCCATTTGAAGAAAACTATCATCAACGATAGTCCCATGGTTAGTTGTGGAAATAAGTAGTGAAAAGTTATTGTGAAAGCAAACTGCATTCTATCATAAAAGAGCATGTCTTCCATACCGAAGATTGTTTATGAGGTTATTAAATAAGAACGTTTTTTTAGTAGCAATAAGGTGGAATAAAAATAATGATATTATTTTACATGACTATTAATAATTTGAATCAAATCATCCTTGTGTAACATCCCAGATTGTCTCCATAACAGCGTCTCTTCTTTAAAAAGCATAAAGGTAGGAACACCCCTAATTTGGTAGGTATTGGCTATTTGTTGATTTTTATCAACGTCTATTTTTAAAATAATAACATTTTCTCCTAAATCTTCTTTTACTTCTTTTAATATAGGAGCCATCATTTTACATGGACCGCACCATTCGGCAAAGAAATCAATCAAAACAGGTTTTTTACCTTTAATTATTTCAGAAAATTTACCCATCGTTTTTTACTATAAAGGTAAAACGATTCTCTTGTAATAAATGTAACTTAAGTTACAGGGTTAAAGTTCTAACACTTTAACTTGATTTCTATTTAGTTCTATTTTATCTTTTTTTTCTAAAGCTTTTAAAAGTCTTGAAATAACTACTCTTGAAGTATGTAAGTCATTAGCTATTTGTTGGTGTGTTACGCTAATTGTTTCATTTTGATTTACTAAGGCTTTGTCTTTTAGGTATTTTAATAAACGTTCATCCATGTTTAGAAAAGCAATAGTATCAATAGCATCAATAAACTCTTGTAATCTGCTGTGATAACTATGTAAGATGAATTCTTGCCAGCTTTTATATTTACTAAGCCATTCACTCATTTTTTGTTTAGGAATCATTAATAGCTTTACATCAGTTTCAGCCACGGCTTTAATTTTACTTTTAGTCTGTCCCATACAACACGAAAGTGTCATAGCGCAAGTATCACCTTTTTCAATATAATATAAGACTAAGTCGTCTCCCTCTTTATCTTCACGCAAAATTTTTATAGCACCACTTAATAACAAAGGAATAGAAGTAATGTAGCTTCCAATATCAATAATAACTTCATTGGCTTTAAATTCTTTAGCTATTGCAACATCAGTTATTTCTTTTAATAATGCTTCTTCAAATAAATAACCGTAGTATTTCTGTAAATCTTCTATCAAGATAAAATGTTTTTGTAAAAATAGTTAAATAATTACATTTTAGATAGAAATAAAATAGATGATAATCTATGATTTTAATCAGGTTTATACTTGTTTTTATTACTGAAATTTGAAGTAGATAATAACACAAAACTTTACTAAAATGAAAAAAAGAACACCAGTTTCAGTAATAATGACTAAAGATGTAATTACATTAAGTAGTACTGATGATTTAATGACAGCAGAAAAAATATTTAAAAAAGAACATATAAGACATATTCCGGTAGTTAGCGGAAATGAAATAAAAGGAATGTTAAGTTATACAGACCTTTTACGAATAAGTTTTGCAGATGCAATTGATGAAAATGAAACTGACGTTGATACTGTGGTGTACAATATGTTTACAATAGATCAAGTAATGGCAAAAAACTTAGAAACTGTAAATTCTAGTACTACAATTAAAGAGGTAGCAGAAATTCTAGCTAAAAAAGAGTTTCATGCTTTGCCAGTTGTTGATGATAATGAATTAGTCGGGATTGTAACTACCACGGATTTAATTTATTACTTATTAGAGCAGTTTTAGCTTTTTCTTCAATATAAGCCGTGTGAAAAGTTTAATTTTACGATAAAACCATACTTTTATTATGGTTTTTTGTGAGTTAAATTGTTTTCTAGAATTTATTTTTGAGAAACTTAAAACACTTTATTATGTTTAAAAACATTTCAAACCTAGGTATTGCTTTAAATAAAGCAGAACAAAAATCAATTAATGGAGGATGGATTTACGTTTTGTGTCATAGCTGTGAACCACTTCCTCGAGGCTATGTTTGTATGAATGATGTTATTTGTGGGGGAGAATAAGTTAACCTCAAAAAGATTACATTAATATTGTCTATATTATATTTATAGTACCTTTTAAGGGATTAAAGGGCTGTTAAATCAAAAGCGTACTTAGATTCGTTTCTAAATACGCTTTGACTTTTAATTTATAATAGTTTTTAAATTTTCAATTGTTTCGGTTGGGTTGTCACTTTTGAAAACAAAACTGCCAGCAACTAATACATTAGCACCTACCTCTACAAGTTTATTAGCGTTTTGATCAGTTACACCACCATCAATTTCAATTAGAGTAGAAGCTTCACTAAATTCAATCAAGTTCTTTAACTGTTGAATTTTTTTGTACGTATTTTCAATGAATGATTGCCCTCCAAACCCAGGGTTAACACTCATAATACAAACCACATCTAAGTCCTTTATAATATCTTCTAAAACTGCAATTGGTGTATGCGGATTTAAAGCTACTCCTGCTTTCATACCAGCTGCTTTTATTGCTTGAACTGTTCTGTGTAAATGTGTACAAGCCTCGTAATGTACTGTTAAAATGTCGGCGCCTAAATCAGCAAAAGTTTGAATGTAACGATCAGGATCTACAATCATTAAGTGCACATCAATAGTTTTATTAGCGTGTTTTGTAATTGATTTTAAAACAGGCATTCCAAAAGAAATATTTGGTACAAAAACACCGTCCATAATGTCAATATGAAACCAATCTGCTTTACTATCATTTACCATTTCAACATCACGTTGAAGATTTCCAAAATCAGCCGCTAAAATTGATGGGGCTACAAGTTTTTCCATTAATATATAAGTTGTTGTGTTGTTATTATGTGCAAATATAGTTAAAACTAAGGGCATTAAAATGAAAAAGAAAGCTCTCAAATTAGAGAGCTTTCATTCATTAATCAAAAAACGAATAGTTACGATAACTATTTGTTGTTGTTTATGTTATTAACCTAAGTAAGTCATTAAAATCTTACTACGAGATGTGTGTTTTAATCTTCTGATGGCTTTTTCTTTGATTTGACGTACACGTTCACGTGTTAAATCAAATGTTTCACCTATTTCTTCTAAAGTCATTGGTTGATGCTCTCCTAAACCAAAGTATAATTTTACAACATCAGCCTCACGTGGAGTTAATGTTTCTAGTGCGCGGTTAATTTCAATACGTAAAGATTCATGTAATAATGTTTTGTCAGGGTTTGGTGATTCACCTGAGTTTAATACATCATATAAATTAGAATCTTCACCTTCAATCAAAGGAGCATCCATTGATACATGACGTCCAGAGTTTTTCATAGACTCTTTAACATCATTAACAGTCATGTCTAGTTTCTTAGCAATTTCCTCAGCACTTGGTGGGCGCTCATTTTCTTGCTCTAAGAAAGCATACATTTTATTAATTTTATTAATAGAACCAATTTTGTTTAAAGGTAGGCGAACAATACGAGATTGTTCAGCTAATGCTTGTAAAATAGATTGACGAATCCACCATACTGCATAAGAGATGAATTTAAAACCACGAGTTTCATCAAAACGTTTAGCGGCTTTAATTAAACCTAAATTTCCTTCATTAATTAAATCAGGAAGTGTTAATCCTTGATTTTGGTATTGTTTTGCAACCGATACCACAAAACGTAAGTTAGCCTTGGTTAGTTTTTCAAGAGCTCTTTGGTCACCAGCTTTAATTCTTTGCGCTAATTCTACTTCTTCATCAGCAGTAATTAAATCTACTTTTCCAATTTCTTGTAAGTATTTGTCTAAAGAGGCTGTTTCTCTGTTGGTAACCTGTTTTGTAATTTTAAGTTGTCTCATCTACTTCAAATATATTTTTAATTTATCAATCACTCTGCATTAACTTATACGTAAGAGGTTGCAATAATGTTACAAAATTTTTGTGTTTCTTAAAAAAAATCGTCTATTTGTTAAATAAATGTTAAAACAAATTGTATTAATGTTTTTTAAAGTGACCATACTATTAAAGTAGTGTCTAAATTTATTCGTAACTAAGAAGGAAAAACTAACTATACTGCCCCTTGGAGAGTATTGATGTAAAGAAAATAAACGACGAAGATTTGGTTCGTAAAATAGTAGAAAAAAATGATACTCATTTGTTTGCTATTTTATACGACCGTTACGCAGGTGTGGTGTATAATAAGTGTTATAGTTTTTCTAAAAGTAAAGAAGAGGCACAAGATTTAACACACGATGTTTTTATACGATTATTTGTTAAATTGAGAACTTTTAAAGGGAAATCTAAATTCTCTACTTGGTTGTATTCTTTTACGTATAATTTTTGTGTTAATTACGTGCAAAGAAACAAAGAGAAAAAAAAAGAAAAAGTTACCTTAGTAACTGATGAAATAAGAGAAGAAAGCAATATTGATGATATTGAAGACGCTACACTATTTGAATTAAAATCAGATAAACTAGCTAAAGCACTTGAAATAATTTCTCCTTCAGAGAAAATGATCTTGTTAATGAAGTATCAGGATGATATGAGTATTAAAGATATTTCTATAGGTTTAGATTTAGGAGAAAGTGCAGTTAAGATGCGATTGAAAAGGGCTAAAGATAAAGTAGTGAAAGCGTATAACGAACTGTAATAAATTATGGATAATCCATTTAAACAAATATTACATAACGAGGAGTTACCGGAAGTGCTAAAAGATAAAGTGCTTAATGATGTAGCAATGATAAAGCTATCAATTGATATAGCAGATTTATTTGTTGTGAAATATCCGAGTACTATTGTAGATTTGCTTAGTAGCAGTTCGCATAACAAAAACGAATCTAAAAAAGATTAAAAACTAAATTTTAACTACTCTAACTACAAAAAATTATGATTACTCTACAAATAGATATTTTAGCCCCCTTTTTAAATCTTTTTCAAGACATAGCTAAAACATTACCAACTGTAGCGATGTTTATTCTTTTTGTAATTGTTTCTTGGCTGGCAATAAAAGTATTTCTATATATCGTTAGAAAGGCTTTATCAAAAACTAAAATAGATGAATGGTCTAAAAAACTCAACAAAACAGAGATTTTTGGGAACAGTACCATTAATATTGTTTTAACTAATGTGATTTTAGCTGTTTTAAAGTGGTTTTTAATTTTCATTTTTGTAATGGTTGGGGCAGAGGTATTTGGTATGAATGTCGTTTCTGATGGGATAAAAAGCTTTTTTGCTTATTTGCCAAAACTACTAACAGCAGTAGGTATTTTTGTGGCAGGTGCATATTTAGGAACAATGGTAAAAAAAGCCATTCAAACCATGTTTAAGTCTCTTGAAATTTCAGGTGGAAATTTAGTAGGAAATATTGCTTTTTATTTAATTGTAATATTTTTATCTATAACAGCTCTTGATCAAGCAGGTGTAGACACATCAGTAATAAAAAGTAATTTAACATTACTAATAGGTTCTGTACTACTAGCGTTTACTTTAGCTTTTGGTTTTGGAGCTAGAGATGCTGTTGCTAGATTACTTTTTGGCTATTATTCAAGAAAGAATATATCAATAGGAGAAAAAGTTATAATAGATGAAGTAGAAGGTGTTGTTGTGGCAATAGATAATATTTGCATTACGATTAATACAGATACAGGAAAGGTTATATTACCAATTAAAAATGTAGTTGACAATAAAATAGTTATAAAAAATAATAAAAATTAACATTTTTTTATATCTTTGAAAACGCTAAAAACAATGTTTTTAACAGTACGATAGATTTCGGGGGACTTCTATCCGATTGATAAAGAGAAATCTTTATGAAAAGCCGCTTTTTGCGGCTTTTTTTATTTTAAAATTTAAATAAATCATTTATACCTATTGTGTTTTTGAATAAATTATTTAATAATTTATAAAATAAGTGACCAAATAAAATTTTTTGTGTCTAAATAATAAAGAGTAATAGGATTTCGGGGGACTTCATATTATTTTTAAACTTAAAAAGGCTTTCTAATTTAGAAAGCCTTTTTTTATTGTGAATATATGTTTAAGAAATCTTATTCAAAAGCTAAGTGCAAAAACACTCCTCTAGTTCCTAAGAAATTAATTGGGTCTGTCCATTGACTAGGAGATTTGTTATCGTATATAGCCTCATTATTTATGGCAAAAACCCCTCTTATAGAAGGTGAGAATTTAAAATAACTTAAGTAAAAATCAACACCAATACCTACTTCGTACATGAAATTAGTGGTTGATGTTCTAAATTCTCCAGCAAAATTATCATCACTGTTTTTTTCATTACTTGAAAAGTTATGATCGTATGAAACTCCTCCAATTACATAAGGTCTCATATTATTAAGCCTGTTTGTGCTAAATTTTAACAGCAGTGGTAAGTGTAAGTATGTGGCTCCAACCTCACGTGTTTTTTCGTTTTCTGCTCCAGGTATATGTTTAAAACGTAATGTTTTGGTGTTAGACATTAAACCAGGTTCAAAACGTAGGTTAATATTATTATGTAACCTTAAGTCAGCAATTAAACCTACATTAAAACCAATAGAGGACTCTACTTCGATTTCAGCATTATCAAAATCACTTTGAGCATAAGAAATTTTATAACCATTATTATTAGCTCCTAAGTAAAAACCATAGTGAAAAAGAGGTTTGTCAAAACTAGGAAGTTTCAATATTTTTTCTTTTTGCGCTTGTGTGGAAAACGACGTTACTAAAATTCCGAAAAGTAAAAGCTTTTTTAACATATTATTTTAAAGCGGTATAAATTGATGCAACACCAAACGTTACAGGTATATTCTTTGCATTCTTAAACCCGTTTTTTTGTAAAATATTGTTGAAAGCCTTTCCAAAAGGGAAGGAATTTGCTGTTTTTGATAAATAAGAGTAAGCAACCTTATCTTTTGAAAAGAGTTTACCAATAATAGGTAAAATATAATTAGTATACAATTTATATCCTTGTTTGAAAGGAAACTTGGTTGGATTTGAGGTTTCTAATACAACAAACTTACCTCCAGGTTTTAATACACGTAATATTTCGGTTAAGCCTTTATCTAAGTTTTCAAAGTTTCTAACACCAAAAGAAACAGTAATTGCATCAAAGGTATTATCAGGAAAAGGAATGTTTTCACTATCTCCAACAATCATTTTAATTTTATTAGATAAATCAGCCTTGGCTATTTTATGTCTTCCTACTTGTAGCATTCCTTCAGAAATATCTAACCCTACAATTCTTTCAGGGTTTAATTTAGACATCATTAAGGCTAAATCACCTGTACCAGTAGCAATATCTAAAATTTGTTGGGGTTTATTTTCTCCTACTAATTTTACCACTTTTTTACGCCAGCTAACATCAATTCCTAAAGAAATTACACGGTTTAAGCCGTCGTAATCTTCAGAAATATTGTCAAACATTTGAGCTACTTGCTCTTTCTTTCCTAATTCAGAATCTTTATATGGTTTAATCTTTTCAGACATATGTTTTTGTTAGGTTTACGGTAAATTACCCATTAATGGCAACTACTTCATTAATTTGATTAGGTAACATTTCTTTAAGCATAGTTTCAATACCATTTTTTAATGTTACTGTTGATGATGGACAGCCACTACAAGCTCCTTGTAAAATAACACTTACTCTTTTGCTATCAGCATCGTATGATTGAAAAGCTATATTACCGCCAT
The DNA here is from genome assembly GCF_022347665.1 of Tenacibaculum sp. Mcav3-52. NCBI lineage: Bacteria > Pseudomonadati > Bacteroidota > Flavobacteriia > Flavobacteriales > Flavobacteriaceae > Tenacibaculum > Tenacibaculum sp. Mcav3-52. Next base: position 1,196,066 of record NZ_JAKRGE010000001.1, read on the forward strand.
CAGAAGCTACAGCAGGCTTTATATACTCGTCTAAAATATCAACAATTTTAGCTTCAGTATCAGTTAAATTCTCTTTAGGAACTTCAACATTTTGCTTAGTTTGCTGTTTTGGTAATTCAGATATAATTTTTTTGCCTTCCTGTATATAACTACGAATAAAAGTACGTACTTCTTGGTATACTTCATTCCAATCAATCATATCGTATTTGGTGATTGAAATGTAGTTTTCAGAAATAAAAATTTCTTTTACAAAAGGAAAACTAAATAAGGCTTGAGCTAGAGGAGAAGATTTGCTAGCTTCTTCAATATTAGTATACTCAACATCAGTTTGTGTTAAAGCTTTGTTGGTTCCGAATTTCATTACAGCTGGATTTGGTGTAACTTCAGCATATACTTCAACAGCATCTTTTTTGGTAGTTTCTTCTTTTACTACAGAATTACCATCTTGGATGTAAGCTTCTATTTGCTCGCGAACCTCTTCTTCAACATCGCTCCATTCAACAATATCGTATCGTTGAATAGCAATGAAGTTAGCTGTAACTAATACCTTTTTTACAAAAGGAAGGTAAAATAGTTGTTGTGCTAACGGAGAGTTTTTAGCCTCGTCTATATTATTGTATTCATAACTACCACCATTAACTAAAATTTTGTTACTAACAAATTTTAGAATGGTTTCGTTATTAGTTTCTTGTATGTTTATTTTTATTGAACTCATAAGTTGTAAATAAGAAGCAAAATTACGGTAAAAAACTGAGATATGTATATATAAAAAGTCCTGCTATAGCAGGACTTTTTATATATGTTTTTTATGAATTATAAACTAAAAGTAATTGTTCCAGAGATTCTAGAAGTATCGGTTGTTAATTCAATAGGATCTACATTTACAGCAGTTGAGTTATAAATATGGTACGGACTGTTGTTTTCTGAGTTAGTATATGATAAATCAAACTTAACGTTTCCGAAATTATAACCAAGTCCTAATGAAAATCCAGAAATATTATCACCGTCTAGAGCATTTTTATAAGGGCTTTCTTCATAATGATAACCACCACGAACACTCATTTTGTCAAAACGCCACTCAGTACCAATGTTTAAGGAATGAGTACCTTTGAAATCATTATCAAAGTTTTGATTAGTTTCTATAAAATAAGGGGCGTTCTCTCTATATTTTGTGCCACTGTAATCTTTATAAGTATAGTCAGCACTTATTAAACCCTGTTTACCAAAAACAAATGCTGCACTGGCTGTAAGTTTACTTGGTGTTCTTAGTCTGAAAATGTTTGAGTTAAATTCTTCGCCACTGTTAACATCGGTATTTTGGTTTGTTGCTGAAATTTCAGTGTAACCTATCCAATCATCATATCTAGAGTCATTCGGGTCGAAGACGTTTAAGTTGCTGTCTTCAAAAACTTCATTATACCATGTTGGAGTCTCATAAGCTAACCCGAAACGGAAGCTTTGATTTACTTTGTAAATAAAACCAGCACTAAAAGATACTCCGCTACCTTCAAAGTAACTATCTTGAACATTAAAAGCGTTTAATGTGTTACCATTATTATCTTCATTAACTTCTCTAAGTTCTGTAACTTGACCAAAGCTAAAGTTATGAAACTTTATACTAGCTCCTGCATATAATTTGTTTAGATGTACAGCAGAGAATCCCATCTCAAAAATGCTACTCTCTCCGTAGGTAGAATTAAAAAAACGTTGTTCTTGTCCATTGTCGTACTGATTGGTAATATCATCAGGATGTTCATTGAATAATGCCTGACCACTATTACCTTGTGAAGAAAACAAACCTTCAAAATCACTTTTTAATCTATAGTTAAAGGTTAATGCAAAACGGTTCCAGTCAGAGTTATGAGCAGAGTCAAAAGATAAAATACCACCAGCTTGGGTAATGTTAAAAAAATCATCTTCTGTTTCTGTTGTGTTTCCGTAATACTTAGTTGTATATGTAGTGTTTCTATTACCTAAAGTTACCCCAAAAGTACTTTTAATGGCAACGGCACTACCAGCTGGGTTAATACCAAAAGAAGATATGTCTCCACCTAATGCTCCAAAGGCTCCACTCATTGCTTCAAAACGAGCAGTTCCATAATTATTGTCTCTTGAAAATAAGATTCCTAAATCATTGTAGCCCAAAGATTGTGAGTAGGCAGTATACGTACTAGCGATAATTATCGCGAAAGTTAAAATTCTTTTCATTTTTTCATTAATTCGTTAAAACTTATCTTGAAATTTTGATCCAAGATTATCTTCTAGAGCTTCTTGATGAGCTTCTGTTACTTCCTCTTGAGCTTCTGGTAGAAGAAGAACTTCTTGTACTTCTTGATGGAGCAGAGTAATTACGAGAATTTCTAGAAGGTTTTGAATAACTTTTAGAGTTTCTTGGAGAATACGACTTTCTAACAGATCTATTAGAATATTGGTTTCTCTTGGTATAGCTTCTAGAGTTTCTAACTGATGAAGATTTACGAACACCGTCATTATTAAAAGCTCTATGATTTCTAGTAGAATATCCTCTTGAACTTCTTGTTGAGCGAGGCGTACTTCTATAACTACGGGTAGATCTACTACCGTTAGAATTATAACTTCTTGCTCTAGTTGATCGTTTTATACTTCTATTGTTAGAGTTGCTTCCTCTTCTAGTATTATAGCTTCTCGTATTTCTTGTAGAACGAGTATTTCTGTTGTTACGATAAGTTCTACTATCACTTCTTCTGTAAACATCAGAAGAGCGTCTAGAAGTGGTAGTTCCTCTACGACCTGTAGTATAACCTCTTCTAGAAGTTGTTGCAGTTCTGTGACTTCTATAGTAGTTGGCACCTCTGTAAGGACGTCTATAATAGCGATTATTATAGTATCTATATGGTCTGTAATGGTTGTACCTGTAATACGGAGAGTTCCAGTAAGAGTTATAGAAACCTCCTCCTAAACCTACATAAAACCCAGAGTTCCAGTGGTAAGGGTGCCAGTGAGAGTTATATGCCCAACCACCATAGTAATGAGGCCTCCACCAAGGTCTGTAATAATCATAGCCATAATTCCAATACCAATCGTTGTAATAACCCCATCTTGGATAAGTATTAATATTTATAACTACATCATTATTGTCAGAATAACCCCATGGTTCATTACCATTGTATGTAATTCTTGTTTCAGGTTCTTCTTCATAAATAATATCTTCATCATTATAAGAATCATCGTTTTCAGACTTATAATTTTCTATATCAGTAAAAATATCAGTACCATTTAAAGCGTCTAAACGTTCCACTTCTTTGGTAAAATAATTTTCTTGATATTTATCATATGCACGATCATCAGTAACAACTACTTTACTTTGTGGTTGTTCTATTTCATCAGCATAAATACCGTCATCACTACCAGTAACCGTTTGCGCAGAACCACAAGATATAAAGGTAGCTGCTATCAAAAATGATAAGGTATAAAAAGAGAGTTTGGTTTTGGTGTAATGTAGCTTCATGACTTTTTATTTTATGTTAAAGTAAATTGTTTTTTTATGAGCTGCAAAAAATTAGTTCTTTGTTGGGCTTGTTACCTTTTTAATGTAGTTTTGCAGATACAATTTACGCATAAAAAATAACAATATTTATGCCAAACTTTTGATTATGAGCAAACATTTAACAAAAAGAGCCGAAGATTACTCTAAATGGTATAACGAATTGATTGTAAAAGCTGATTTAGCTGAGAATTCAGCAGTAAGAGGTTGCATGGTAATTAAGCCCTACGGATTTGCAATTTGGGAAAACATGCAGAAAGAATTAGATAGAATGTTTAAAGAAACAGGACATCAAAATGCTTATTTTCCTCTTTTTGTGCCCAAAAGTTTGTTTGAAGCAGAAGAAAAGAATGCTGAAGGATTTGCAAAAGAATGTGCGGTAGTTACACATTACCGATTACAAAATGACCCAGATAATGAAGGAAAGCTACGTGTAGATCCTGAGGCTAAATTGGAAGAAGAGTTAGTCGTTCGACCGACATCTGAAGCAATTATTTGGAATACTTATAAAGGATGGATTCAATCACACAGAGATTTACCATTGCTAGTAAATCAATGGGCAAATGTTGTAAGATGGGAAATGCGTACACGTTTATTCTTACGTACTGCTGAGTTTTTATGGCAAGAAGGTCACACAGCACATGCAACAAAGGCAGAAGCAATAGCTGAAGCAAAGCAAATGCAAGAGGTGTATGCAACTTTTGCTGAGAACTTTATGGCAATGCCTGTTGTTAAAGGAGCTAAAAGTGAGAGTGAACGTTTTGCTGGGGCAGATGATACCTTAACAATAGAAGCTTTAATGCAAGATGGTAAAGCATTACAAGCTGGAACTTCACACTTTTTAGGACAAAATTTTGCTAAGGCATTTGACGTAAAGTATACCTCGAAAGAAGGAAAGCAAGAATATGTATGGGCTACTTCTTGGGGGGTATCAACACGTTTAATAGGTGGATTGATAATGACACACTCTGATGATGCTGGTTTAGTACTACCTCCAAAGCTAGCGCCAATTCAAGTTGTAATTGTACCTATATATAAAGGAGAGGAACAATTAAATGCTATTTCTGAAAAAGTAGATGTAATTGTAAAAGAATTACGAGCTAAAGGAATATCAGTAAAATTTGACGATAGAGACACTTTTAGACCAGGTGCTAAGTTTGCTGAGTATGAATTAAAAGGTGTTCCCGTACGAGTTGCAATGGGAAAAAGAGATTTAGAAAATGGAACAGTAGAAGTAGCGCGTCGTGATACTTTTGAGAAACAAACAGTCTCTAGAGATGAGGTGGTAGATATTGTAGCTAATTTATTAGAAGAAATTCAAAAGAACTTATATAATAGAGCATTAATTTACAGAAACGATCATATTACGGAAGTAAACTCTTTTGAAGAGTTTAAAGATGTGATAGAAAATAAAGGAGGGTTTGTATCAGCACATTGGGATGGTACAATTGAAACAGAAGATAAGATAAAGGAGTTAACAAAAGCTACAATAAGATGTATTCCTAATGATGTAAAAGAAGAGAATGGAGTATGTGTGTTAACAGGAAAACCATCAACAAAAAGAGTATTTTTTGCAAAAGCATATTAAAAAAATAAAAAAAAGCTTTGTGTAATAAAAAACAGTTTTTATATTTGCACCCGCAATCGCAAAAAGATTGTTTTGGTCCGTTCGTCTAGGGGTTAGGACGCCAGGTTTTCATCCTGGTAACACGGGTTCGATTCCCGTACGGACTACAAGTTCTTTTTATTTGTTTTTTTTGAAATAAATAAAATAAAAATAAATTTAGTTGCAGATAACAAAAATAATTGTATATTTGCACCCGCAATCAGAACGATTGTTTTGGTCCGTTCGTCTAGGGGTTAGGACGCCAGGTTTTCATCCTGGTAACACGGGTTCGATTCCCGTACGGACTACAAGTTTTTTATAAACAATTAACGTATTAATAGAATGGCAAATCATAAGTCAGCATTAAAGAGAATTAGAAGTAACGAAGCAAAGCGCTTAAGAAATAAGTATCAGCATAAAACAACTCGTAATGCTGTTAGAAAATTAAGAGCTACTGAAGATAAGAAGGAAGCAGAAGGAATGTTTTCGACTGTTGTGTCTATGTTAGATAAGTTAGCAAAGAACAACATTATTCATAAGAATAAAGCAGCAAATTTAAAGTCTAAATTGGCTAAGCATGTTGCCGCTTTATAAGAGTTTTAAGGTTAGTTAATAGTTAAACGCTTCGATATTTTTATCGAAGCGTTTTTATTTTATATTAAATACAAAGAGCCATTTAGTAGCACTCACAATTATTGTGTTTATACAAAGATTGTTATTAATTTATAAAGGAAGAATTTTGTTTTTTTACCTCTCTACATTATGTTTTTAACGCTTTTATTTTAGTGTTAAAAGATTTAGTCCTAGCATTAGGTAATCCTATTTATAAAATTATAATTAATGATTATCGTATTTGCTATGGAGTGGTAATCCTTGATGTGGTAAACAAGTGCTTTTGAAAAAGTAACTAATTCTATTTTTCTATGAGTTCCCTATACTACAAAATCCTAATTCTGATGCACGATTTATTAAGATGATCTCTTCTATCTATCGTTAGTCCCTAATATGTAAATAAACACGCTTACACGAAAAGTGAAAGTTTGAATTATGACTTCTTTATTGGAACCGTTTGAAATAAAAATAATGTTATAAATCCAAGTCCACAACAACTTTTGAGATCCATTATTTGACTTTTATTCTTTAAGTAAGTAAAAAGACTACAATTTCTCTTTTTAATGTTTAAAAAGATGGTTTTAATTTATTTACCAATCATATTTTTTATGAGCATCTAAACGAATGAAAATGAATAGCAGTAAGGTGAATCCCCATAAAGATGATCCTCCATAACTAAAAAAGGGTAGTGGTATTCCTACAGTAGGTAGTAGCCCTATTACCATACCAATATTAACAATAATATGAAAAAAGAAAATAGAAGCTACACTATAGCCATATATTCTTGCAAATTTATTAGTTTGTGTTTCTGATAAGTAGATTATCCTATAGAGCAAAAACATAAATAAAACTATGACAAGAGAACTCCCTAAAAAGCCCCATTCTTCACCAACGGTACTATATATATAATCTGTGTGTTGTTCAGGAACAAAGTTGCCTTGAGTTCTATCTCCCTGCAAAAAGCCTTTTCCAGAAAAACCACCAGAACTAATTGTTTTTTCAGATTGATAAGAGTTATAGCCAATACCTTTGTTGTCTTGTATCTTTCCTAATAAAATATCAAACCTGTCTTTTTGATGTTGACCTAATATATTATTATAAGTATAACTAATTCCCAAAATAAAAAAAATAGAAAAAAGGTAAGAACCAATTATTTTTATAACATTGAAGCGAAAAAATCGCTTATTTCTATAGATTCCATAAAAAACAACAAGTGTTATTACAAGTAAACATGAAATAAGAACCCACTTTGCTCCAAAATATATAGTTAGTAAGAATAGAATTATAGAAATTGTTCCGAATAATATATATGCTAACGTAAGCCCTTCTCTGTTTAAAACAAAAAAGAAAGCGAAATATATTAGTACGGATCCCATGTCGGGTTGTAATGCGATGAAAAAAGCTGGTAAAAAGATAATTATAAAAGCTTTGGCCTGATTTTTTATTAGTTTAAGATTGTATTGACGATCACTCATTAGCTTAGCCAATGCTAGTGCGGTAAAAGCTTTTGCAAATTCAGAAGGTTGCAATCCTATACCTCCAAAATTATACCAAGAAGTAGCCCCATTAATTTTTTTACCAAATACAAGTACTCCAGCTAATAAAACCAGAGAAAAAATGTACATAACACTGGAAAATTGTTCGTAAAACTTTGAATTAAAAAAAAGGATGAAGATGATAACTGGCAAACTAAGTCCTATAAAAATTAATTGTTTGCCATATTTTGTAGAAAAGTCAAAAATTTCTCTCGATTCTTCTGTAGAAGATGCAGCATAGATATTAACCCATCCAAAACCAACTAATAGTATATAGAGAAAAACAAGTAGCCAGTCGACTCCAGCAAAAATATTATTTCGTTCCTGTCGCAATAGTATCGCTTTTTTGAATTAATAATTGATTGTCATATCTTTCTTGAAGACTTAGGTTAATCATACGGTTTTCAAGATGTTTTCTTGATATAGATTTGTTTAAGTATTTTTCAATTAGTAAGCTGGTAATAGGGGCCGCAATTGTAGATCCATATCCTCCGTTTTCTACAAAAATAGCTATGGCTATTTTGGGGTTTTCTTTTGGAGCAAAGGCTATAAAAATAGAGTGATCTGTTAACTGAACTTTTTTCTTATTTACTCTAATAAAGTTTTCAACCGTTCCTGTTTTCCCACAAATATCTATTCCCTTAACTTGACTATATCTAGCTGTACCTCTGGTAAATGTTTCATACATTGCCTCAATAGCAATAGGGAAATGTTCAGGGGAAACTGTTGTTTTTCTAGGAGTTGTATATATTGAATCAAGATTAGGTTTATCTTCAATTTTCTTAACAATATGAGGGGTGTAAAAATAGCCCTTGTTAGCAATAGCTGCAGTCATGTTTGCTAACTGAATAGGTGTGGTTTCTACCTCACCTTGTCCAATGGCATTTGAAATTGTTGTAGTAGCTCCCCATCTAAAATCATAACTTCTGTCGTAAAATCTTCCATTTGGTATTCTTCCTTTTTGACCAGAAGGAAGATCGTAACCTAAATAGTTACCTAACCCAAAGCTTTTTGCATGTTCACTCCAAGCATTAGTTCCTATTGTTGGGTTTTCATAGTTGTCTATAATTTTCCTGTAGGTGTTAGCAAAATAAGTATTACAAGATTTAGCAATAGCAGTTTTTAGACGTACAGGTCGTCCAACAATTCTACAGTGGCATCCCATAAAAGCATTTGGTCGTTTACCGTAGCGATATCCGTGATTACAATAAAAGCCTGAGTTTTCATCAATCACACCTTCTTGTAAGCCAATTAAACCGGTTAGGATTTTGAAAGGCGAACCAGGAGCATACATTGCTTGCAGCCCTCTATCAAAAGTTGGCATGTTTATACTGTCGTTAAAAAGTTTTACAGAGTTAGGAGAGCGTTGCCTTCCAACTAATAAATTCGGGTCATATGAAGGAGCGGTTACTAATGCTAAAATCTCGCCTGTTTGAGGTTCTATTGCAACAATACCTCCTCTTTTTCCAGACATTAATAATTCTCCATATTGTTGTAACTCACTATCAATAGTTAATGTCAAATCTTTACCAGCTACAGCAAGTGTGTCATATTTTCCATCTTTATAAGAACCAGTAATTTTATTTAGGTTATTTCTTTTAAAGTATTTTCTCCCTTTAATACCTCTTAATTCTTTCTCATATTGTTTTTCAACACCAAGCTTACCAATTAATTCTCCTTGTTCGTAGTAATCACTATTCTTAGCTACATATTCGTTTACCTCGCTAATAAATCCGAGTACATTGGCTGCAGATTTTATAGGATAGTTTCGGATAATACGTTTTTGTATATAGAATCCTTTATACTTGGGTAGTTTCTCTTGTAAAAAAGCATAGTCTTCTTTGGCTAGTTGTTTTAGAAATACCGAAGGAAGCCATCGCGCATAGTTTTCAGCTTTTTTAAAACGTTTTATAAAATCTTCCTTGTCGATTTTTAAAAGAGAGCAGAATTCTAAAGTGTCTAAAGGTTCTACTTCTTTGGGAGTAATCATTACATCGTAAGATAATTGATTAGCGACTAACAATTTTCCATTACGATCATAAATATAACCACGTTCAGGATAATCGTATTCAATTTTTATGGTAGCACTATTGGTTAGGCTCTGTTCACCTCCGTGTACTACTTGTAATTGAAATAGTCGACAGATATAAACAATTCCAATAAGAGTAATTAAAAATATAAGTAAGAAACTTCTTTTCATGTGAGTTTTTTCCTAAATATAAAACTTCCTAAAAAATACAACAGTAACGTAAAAACACTAGAAAAAAGTGTATTGATAAGCACATTTGAAATGTTATAAAAGCTAAAGTTAGTTAAACTAAATAAAATGAAGTGGTGAACTAATGTTAAAATTGCTGTATAATTAAATACTTTATCAAAAGATTCATGTCTTAGGTTAAAGAGCAGATAATCTGATGATGTTTTTTTGAAGACAGCCTTAAAAACAAATAGACGGATATAAGCCATAAATACAGTAGAAAAAGCATGAATTCCGCCAGAGTTAGAAAAAGCATCTACACATAAACCTAATAAAAAAGCTACTAATAAAAGAGAAAACCTGTTTTCCTTAATAGGGAATAAAAAAATAAAAACGATATAAATGTAAGGGTTTACATAGCCTAAAAATAAAATATTATTTAGAACCAACACTTGTAGTAACAAGAGGAAAACGAATAAAAATATTAAGTATACTGTTTTATTCATTGTTATTTTCTACAGTTTTTATTTCTTTTTTATTTAGGTTGGTTATTATATAAACATGACTTAAGTTAGACATATCGTTAAAGAGTTTAATGTTTATACTATTAACCGCAGATAATTCTTCAGGTACTTTTACGACTGTTCCAATAGGTATCCCGTTTGGAAAAATGGTAGATCTTCCTCCAGTAACTACAGTATCACCTTTTTTAAAAGCTGCTTGACGTGGAATGTCGGTTAGTTGTACAATATTGTAATCCTTACCATCCCATGTTAATGTACCGTAATGATTGTTATTTTTAAACTTAGCGTTGATATTGCTTTTTGAATTTAAAATAGATTGTACTCTAGCAAATTTATTAGAAATATTGTCAGTAATACCAATAACCCCTTTGCTATTTATTACTCCCATTTCTTGAAAAACATTATAATTTTTACCTCTGTTAATTGTTAAAAAGTTGTCAGCTTTGTGAAAAGAGTTCTTAATTATTTTTCCAGAAATGTAGTTGAAATTTTGATAGAGATTTATTGTATCTATTATCTGATTAGCAGAAACACTATCAAGATAAGTGTTAATTTTTTCTAATTTATTTTTTAACGCTAAGTTTTCTTCAACAAGTACAGAGTTTGTTTCTTTTAAGTCAAGATACTCCGATATGTTAGATGATTTTTGATATAGCCCACCTGTAATGAAATTAGTAGAGCTAATAAATTTACTTTTATGAAAAGAATGGTTGTTAATGATTAATGCAACAGCTATAACTTCTAGGAATAGAAAAAATAAGAAATACTTATACTTCTGTAAGAAATAAATAAGCTGTTGCATAAAAAATCATTCAAATTTATTTGATTAATACAGTTTTGTATTTTTCTAAATTTTTAAGTGCAATACCTGTTCCTCGAACTACAGCACGTAACGGGTCTTCAGCAACATATACTGGTAAATCTGTTTTTCTAGATAAACGCTTATCTAAACCTCTAAGCATTGATCCACCCCCAGCTAAATAAATACCTGTATTGTAAATATCAGCAGCTAATTCAGGAGGTGTTTTAGATAGTGTTTCCATTACGGCATCTTCAATACGTAAAATTGATTTATCTAGAGCTTTTGCAATTTCACGATAAGAAACTTGTATTTGTTTAGGCTTTCCACTTAATAAATCACGTCCTTGAACCATCATGTCTTCAGGAGGTGTGTCTAAATCTTCTGTAGCTGAACCTATTTGTAGTTTTATTTTTTCGGCAGTAGTTTCCCCAACATATAAATTGTGTTGCGTACGCATGTAATACATAATATCGCTGGTAAATAAATCTCCAGCAACTTTTACTGATTGATCACAGACAATACCAGCTAGTGCTATAACAGCAATTTCAGTTGTACCACCACCTATATCAATAATCATGTTTCCTTTAGGCTCCATTATATCAACACCAACACCAATAGCTGCTGCCATTGGTTCGTAAATCAAATAGATTTCCTTAGCATTCATGTGACGACCAGAATCAATAACTGCTCGTTTTTCAACTTCAGTAATTCCAGAAGGAATACAGATTACCATTCGTAATGATGGTGGAAATAATCTCTTTTTTATAGCAGGAATTTGTTTTACAAATTCCTTGATCATTTCTTCAGAAGCTTGAAAATCAGCAATTACACCGTCTTTTAAGGGGCGTATAGTTTTGATGTTTTCATGGGTTTTTCCTTGCATTCTACTGGCTTCGTGACCTGTAGCGATAATTTTACCAGTGAGCCTATTTCTAGCAACAATAGAGGGGTTGTCAATAACTACCTTACCATTGTGGATTATAAGTGTATTTGCAGTACCTAAATCTACTGCAATATCTTCTGTCATGAAATCGAAAAAACCCATAAAGATTTCGTTATTTATATTTAATTTTAATGTATTCTCACAAATCTAATAAAAATCTGTGGGTATTTTACACTCAATATAATTAATGTTTAAAATGTCTAGTTCCAGTAAAAACCATTGCTACATTATTATCATTACAATAATCAATACTTAATTGGTCTTTAATAGATCCCCCTGGTTGAATTACACTTTTTATACCTGCTTTATCTGCTATTTCTACACAGTCAGGAAAAGGGAAAAAAGCATCACTAGCCATAACAGCTCCGTTTAAGTCAAAGTTAAAACTATTAGCTTTTTCAATAGCTTGTCTTAAAGCATCAACTCTACTTGTTTGACCTGTTCCCCCAGCTAATAATTGCTTGTCCTTTACTAAAATAATAGTATTAGACTTAGTGTTTTTACATAGTTTAGATGCAAATAACAAATCCTCTAACTCATTTTCTGATGGTTTATTGTTAGTAGGGTAAGTTAAATCATCTAATTTGTCTGTAATATAATCTTTATCTTGAACTAATACTCCGTTTAAAGCAGTTCTAACTGTTTGTTTAGGTAATTCAATTTCTTTTTGAATCAATATTACTCGATTCTTTTTACCTTTTAAAATTTCTAAAGCATCAGCATCATAAGCAGGAGCAATAACTACTTCACAGAATAATTTGTGAATTTCTTCGGCAGTGGCTTTATCAATTTTCGTGTTAGAAATTAAAATCCCTCCAAACGCAGAAACAGGGTCACCAGCTAAAGCGTCTATATAAGCTTGATGAATTGTTTTACGTTGAGCAAAACCACATGCATTGTTATGTTTTAAAATAGCAAATGTTGGATCTTCACCTTTAAACTCTTCTATTAAATTAACAGCAGCATCAACATCTAATAAGTTATTATAGCTTAATTCTTTTCCTTGTAGCTTATCAAACATAGCATCTAAATCGCCAAAGAAAAAACCTTTTTGATGAGGGTTTTCTCCATAACGTAATACTTTAGATGTAGTTTCACTAGCTTTATATACAACTTCATCTTCATTGAAATAATTGAAAATGGCAGTGTCATAATGAGAGGAGATATTAAAAGCCTTAGCAGCAAACTTTTTTCTGTCGTTTAACGAAGTTTCTCCGTTGCTTTCTGAAATAATAGTTAAGAAATCTTCATATTGTTCCATTGAAGAAATAATAACAGTGTCTTTAAAGTTTTTTGCAGCTGCACGGATTAACGAAATCCCACCGATATCAATTTTTTCAATAATATCTTGCTCTGAAGCTCCAGAAGCAACTGTTTTTTCAAAAGGGTATAAATCTACAATTACTAAATCTAACTGAGGAATGTTATATTCTTCCATCTCAGTAATATCGCCTTCGTGATCTTGTCTGTTTAAGATGCCGCCAAAAACTTTAGGGTGTAACGTTTTTACTCTTCCTCCTAAGATAGAAGGATATGAAGTAACATCTTCTACAGGTACTACATTAACACCTAAGTCTTTGATGAATTTTTCAGTACCTCCCGTAGAGTATATAGTAACACCTAGATTATTAAGTTTTTTAACAATAGGCTCTAATCCGTCTTTGTGAAAAACAGAAATTAACGCTGATTTAATAGTTTTTATATTGTTCATTATTGTTGTGTTGTTAAGCTTGCAAAGCTAGTAAAAGAGTAGTCGACACACAATATTTTTTTAGCTTTTAAGATTGAAAACACCACCAAAAATATTCTTTGGTGGTGTTTTAATACAACAAAACTATAAATATAAATTACTCTGCTGTTTCTAAGAAGTTTCGAAACCAGATTGTGAATTTTTCTATTAAAGATTGTTGAGATTTTGAACGAGCATTAGCACTGCCTAATGCTGCATAAGAAGGATGTTCTCTATTGCTCATATTTAAGGGGATTAATGGGGTTGTTTAAAATCACATCAAATAAAGTAAAAAAAAACTTAATAATCAAGTGATTATAAAATAATTATACAAAATTAGCTATTTTTTTGCAAATATATTCCAATAAATCTTCGTCGTTTTTAGTAAAAGGGTTAACAGTATGAGAGTCAATATCTATTTGACCGATGTTTTCGCCGTTTACAAAGATGGGAATTACAATTTCAGATTTTACTTTCCAACCACATGAAATATAATTGTCTTGTTCACTAACATCTTGTACAACAAAGTTTTTATTGCTAACTGCTACTTGTCCACAAATACCTTTTCCAAAAGGGATGATTGTGTGTTCTGTAGGTTCACCGTTAAATTGAGCTAGTTTTAACTCATTTTTATCACCATTTTTAAAGTAAAAACCAACCCAGTCATAGTAAGAGATTTCTGAAGCTAAATAATCGCAGATTTGTTGTAGTTTTTCTTCTTTAGAAGAATTGTTACTAACTATTAAGTCTATATTGTTTTTTAGTTCTTGTATGTTCATGAAAATATTTTTTATCTTATTCGTAAAGAGTGCTTAAAGCTTACAAAAATAGTTGTAAGGATTGTGATAAAAAACTGAATTTTATTTTTTATAGCTTAGACAAGAGGTTTTAAGTGTTTTTTTTGTGAAAAACGATACAATTTCAAAAAGAATGAGTTTAAAGTTATGTGATAGCTAAAATATTTTCAATAAAAAAAGCAAAAGTTAAAAACCTTTGCTTTTTTATTTTTCTCTGTAGTATAAAATTACTGTTGAACGTATTCACTATGCCAAACAGCATCTTCAGGACCATCTCCTTTGTGTCCATCTAGTTGGATAACAAAGCTTTTAGCAGGAAAATAAGGAGTGATATGAATATCTAATAAAACACGGTCTTTTTGATTTTGATCTTGTTCTATTTTTATAACCTTAAAACGCTCAATTAGCTTAGTAGGTCCTTGAATATCGTCTAAGAATTTAACTATTTGGCGACGTAAATCAGCCTCAGTTCTAGAGCTCCAGTTTTCAAAAGCTCTTCTATTTAAAAAGTCAAATAAAACCTTTGTTATGTGATCGAATACTCTTACAACAGAGTAAGTTTGTAAACCTAAGTTGTCTCCGTTAAATAAAGTCTTGGCTGAAAAAGCCATTACTTTACTATATTCGTTAACCATAGGAACAAGTCCCATTTTTTCAATTTCTGAAATTTCACTCTTTTTAAGATCGAATCGTACACTTTCTACCTCATTAATACCTCCAAATTTTTTACCTGCTACTACTTGAGACATTAATGTGTGATATATTTTACCAGCCAAAGCAGAAGATGGCGGAACGTATAGGTTGTCTTCTTCACCCACGGCATCTTCTTTTTTTCTTCCTAGTAGCCAGTTACAAGTCATTAAAGTGTTTGATTTGTGAATTTCGCCACCAGAGTGATTTGCATTTGAGAACATGTCAACAATGTCGTCAGGTGTTTCAAGATCTTGGAAGTCTGTTAATAAAACAGCTTTGTTGTCATGTGCTATTTTAGACCATTTGTCTAAGACTACGTTAGATCCTAAATAACCAGGAACTACTAATATAGAGTAGTTGTCTTTTAAATCTAATCTATCAAAGTTTTGTTTAAACTCATTTGATACATAGTCTATAAAAAGAGGATTTTCTAAATCTTTTAATTGACTTAAATCGGCATTTAAGATGGTGATGTTTTTTACTTTGTCTTTTTCGGTGTTTTTGTAGAATAAAGCTACTGATCTATAAGAGGTTTCTAGTTCTTTTGTTTTTTCTAAGGTTTTCTTAAGATTGTAATTTAAAACACTTTCTATGCTGGTAGATTTTTCTTTTGCAGTATCACACATTGATTCGATACTGTCACTACTTTTAAGAATTTCTAACCAAACAGAAAGTCTGTTTTTTAAGTTTTTTCTTTCTCCTTTCCACTGCTCGTCGTTTAAAAATAGACTTTTTCTAGCTTTTCTTTTTGGGTTCAAGTTAGAGTAACCATCAACGATGTTTTCGATAAAAGAGAAACCACCGTACTCTTTTATACCATCAATAGCGTTAGCTACTTCTTGACTAGGGGATTGTTGTTTAACTACTTCCGATTGCTGCGTTTTTACTTTTGTAGACATAGCTAATTATGTTTTTTTTGGTTTTATTGTTCGGCTTGCTCGATTTCTTTAATTGACTCTTCTAAAATTTTGATAAAGGTATCTTTTGTTTCAGGGTTACTAAGTGCTTTCATTAGCGCTCTGTTAGAAGATAGTTGTCTTGAAATTCTTAGATACTGGTCTTTTTCTATATCTAGCTTATTTAAAAAAGAGCTATTAGCCTTAATGTTCTCAACATTAAAATCACCTAAATTGTTGAAATTTAAAGATTCTTTAACGTCGGCGCCATTTTCATCGGTGTGTTCAAGATTCACTGAAGGTGAAAACTTCTCGAATACAGCTTCGATTGTGTCTAAACCATAGATAGCTTCGGGGGTTGCAGGAGCTTCGTCGGTAAGTTTTTGGATTAATAAAGTTTTGTTGGAAGAAATGTTTGCGATTGATTCATTAGCATCAACTTTAACTTCATTGCCTCCAATTCCGTAATTGTACATTGCCATAATAATTTTTTTTATTCTGCTACGAATCTATTAAATATTTGATAAAAAAAATTATTTTTACAGAAAAAAATTAAGGAAAAATGAATTATTTGAAGATCCCCCTAGACTTTTCCAGTATAACAAAAAGAAATAAAGAAAATAATAGATTGGGGTGTACACTTGAAGAATCCATAGCTCAACACCTCATGATAATTGCTACTTCAAAACAAGGTGAGGTTTTTGGAAGACCGAATTATGGTTCCGATATTTGGGATTTAGAATTTAACCAATTGGTTAAAATTAATAAATGGGAAGAAAAAGTTAAAGATTCTTTATATTATGCCTTTGTTGAGTATGAGCCAAGACTCAAGGATATTAGAGTTAGTGTAAGGTTATCTGAAATAGATGATGATGCTGAGACTACGGATGTTCATGTAAGAAGAAAAGCAGAAATTAAAGTATTTGGTACAATTATAGAAACCGATGCGCCATTTAATTTTGCTACACTTTTTTACATTAGTCCTTTATCACAATAAAAAAAATAAAAATAGCAATGAGAGACGAATATTTTATGAAAATTAAAAATCGAATGCTATTACGTTCGATGGAATTATGGGGCATTAAAGATAAAAGGAGTGTAGATCCTATTTTAGACTTGCTTTTACATACTTTTGCTTATGAAATATCAAAATTACACCAACAAATAGATGTTTCAGATAAAGAATTATTAGATAGGTTATCCAGAATTTTGGTAAGTAACAAGTGGTCCTTACCATCACCTTCACATGCTTTATTAAAAGCTCAGCCGGAAGACGATACGACACAATTAAATGTTTCAGATCATTTTTATTGCTCAAAGAGAAGATTTGGAGAAGATAAGTTAGATGTTTTTTTTACTCCAATTATTACAAAAAAGCTAATAAATGCATCTGTTAAATATTTAGGGTACGATGATAAGTTGTTGATTTGTGAAAACCGATTTGGTAACATGGAGGATGCTCTTTATTTATCTGAAGAAAAGAAAATTAAAGATTACGAACTTTGGTTTGGTGTTGAAATTTTAGATGATTTATTGGAAGAAACTAATAATCTATCTCTTTGTTTTATACTAAAAGATACTTCGCTTTTACCTTTTTTAAAAACAATGAAGGTGTATGATGTTGATGAGAATGAAATGTTTCTAGATAAGGAAGTTTTAATAAATAACAACAAAGAAGTTCACTACTTTGAAGATGTAATTTCTTTTTATGAAGACTGTTTTTATACTTTAAATTTAAATGAGTCTTGTAGACAACAAAAAACAATAAATGAATTATTTGGAGAGCAAACTGATTTTTTTATTGAGCCTGAAGATTTAGATAAAAAGCTTTTATGGTTTAAAGTAAAGTTACCAGAAGTTTTTTCTAGAGAGAAACTACAAGGAATAGAGGTAAGTTTAAATACTTTTCCAGTAGTTAACAGAAAGTTAGAGTATAAACAACATAACTTTAGAAAAAATGGAAGGATCTTATCAGTACTGAGTGAAGGTGAAAACTACTTTTTAAATATAGAAAGTTTAAGTGATGATAAAGGAAATAGTTATAGTAACGTTATAGAAAACTCTACAGAAAGTCTTGAAGGAGGTTATTCTCTCTACTTTGGAGACATAGGAAGGTTTGATACAAGAAGTGCTAAGATGATGTTAAGTAAAACTTCTCAAACTGTAAGAGAAGAAGGTAGTGCTTTTTCTGCAATAGGGTATGATATTATTCAAGCATATTTAGATGATTTGCATGAAAAACTAGATGAGATTGATAAGAAAATTCATTTAGAATTTGGTGAGGTTAATGCAAATAATAACAAAACATTTTTGTTAACCTATCCACATAAAGATGCCTTTAATTATGAATTTCAGTATTGGCTAACTAATGCAAACCACGCAAATGATATTAATACTAGTTATACTTTTAATCAGTATAGAACAGGTAAGTTTATTGATAGTAAAATAAAACTCAAAACAGATACAATAGGTGGGCATATAAGAAAAGAGGAGCACGACAAAATAAATGGGCTGCGCTATGGGTTACTTACTAGAGAAAGAATTGTAACTAGAGAAGATGTAAAAAGTTTTATAAACAATAAAATAGGGCATTTTGTTGAGAGCCTTTCTATAAAAGATGGTGTTGCAATATCAAAAGAAAAGAAAAAAGGATTAATTAGAACTACAGATATATACATAAAAACTAAGAGAGAGTTAATTTCTGAAGAAAAACAAAACCTTTTCAGTTATTATCTTGAAAAAGAATTAGAAAAAAGATCAATATCAAATATAACATATAAAGTATTTTTTATAAAAAAATGATAGAAAAAGATTACAGTTCAAGTGCTTTATCAAGCATAAAAAGAGCTAAAAGTATTGCTTACAGAGAAAATCAAGGTACCTATGGTGTTAGTCATTTAATAACATCGCTAATTAATGAACCAACTGGTTTAGAAGAGATTATTGATAGCATGGGTAAAGATGCTAACTATATTCTTGAGTGGTTTGAGGTAATGAAAGAAATGTATAAGTCAACTCCACTAAAAGCTTCTGGAGATGTAAATCCAGACCATGAAGTTGCTAAGGTTTTCGAAGAGTCTGAACGTTCAAAAATTAAATTAGGAACGGAAAATATTGATGCCTTATGTATTTTTACAGCAGTTGTAAGAGAGGGAGTTGTGTATTCTGGACAACAAATAGAAACATTAGGTATAACAGAACAAGATATTTTAAATCATTACAATGCTAATACTCCCACTTTTTTAGAATCAAACGTTAAGGAAAATATTTCTGCAATAAGTTCCTATATCGAAGACCTTCAAACAGAAGAGGTAATACAAAAAGGAAACTTAATCTTAGGTAGAGAAAAAGAAGTTCGATTGATTTTAGAAAATTTTGAAAGATCAGAAAGCAAGGGAGTTATTTTAGTAGGAGATTCAGGTATAGGAAAAACAGCAACAGTAAACTACTTTGTAAGAGAATTGAGTAATAGTACAGATGAGTATTTGAAAAGTCACTTAGTATTTAAACTCAATGTCCCAAAATTATTAGCAGGAGCAAGCTCTGAAAATGATGTAAATAAGAAAATATCAGAACTATTTGAGAAATTAGAGTCTATTGATGCTCCTTCCATATTAGTTATTGATGATCTTCATGTATTGCTTGAAAACGCATCAGGAAAAACTAATGCTATTGTTAATATTTTAAACGCTCAATTAAGTGAAGGGCGTATTAATATGATTTTTACAATTAATTCAGATTCATACAGGAAAAATCTTGAAAGACACCCTATAGATGGTAAATTAGAAATATTGAAGCTAGAGGAATTAGGTAGCCTAGAGATGTTAAAATGTTTACATAGACATAAAAAAAGGTTGGAACTACATTTTGATATTAAAATTTCAGATAGAGCAATTGAGGAATCTATACATCTTTCAAAAAGGTATTTTAAGGAAAAGAAGTTACCTTATGGTGCAATAGATTTAATAGATAAAACTGTAGCAGCTGTAAAGATGAGCAACGCTACGGTATTAGCAGAGGTTAGAAAAATAGAAAAAGAGTTTAATGAAGTTAAGGACTCGGAAAAGTTTGAATTTTCAGATTTACAATTAATATACAATACTATTTACAGAAAAGTTAGTGTTATTCAAACCTCAAAAGTTACCAAGTCATTTAATTTAGTATCTGATAATCCAGATTTACAACAAGAAATATCGAAGGTTGATGAATTCTTATCAATGTTAAAAGAGCTAGCTAAGACGCCTATTAGTATTGTAAGTGAAATGAATATTGAAGCTGTTGTATCAGAAATTACAGGCATTCCTTTAGGAAAAATTCAAACAGAAGAAAAAGAACGTCTTTTAAATATTGATAAAAAGTTACAAGAAAGAGTTAAAGGGCAGTCAAACGCTATTCAAACACTCTCTGATGCTATTATTGAATCGCGAAGTGGACTTAGTAACCCTAAACAACCAATTGGTTCTTTCTTCTTTTTAGGACCTACTGGAACAGGAAAAACTGAATTAACTAAATCATTAGCAGAGTTACTATTTGATGATGAAACAGCAATGATTCGTTTTGATATGTCTGAATTTAAAGAGGAACATTCAGCAGCGCTACTTTATGGGGCACCTCCAGGTTATGTAGGATATGAAGAAGGAGGTATGTTAGTAACAAAAATTAGACAGCGTCCATATTCAGTAGTTTTATTTGATGAAATTGAAAAAGCTCACAGTTCTGTGTATGATGTTTTTCTACAATTAATGGATGAAGGAGTAATTCATGATAAATTAGGAAGAGAAGGAGATTTCTCTAATGCGATTGTCATTTTTACATCTAACATAGGTAGTCAATGGATTGCTGAGCAAATAACAGGAGGAAAAATTCCGACCTCAAATGAGTTAATAGAGGTAATGGCACAACACTTTAGACCAGAATTTTTAGGGAGGTTAACAGAAGTAGTTCCATTTGCGCCAATAAATCAAAAAGTAGCACAAGATATTTTAGTAATACACTTTAATAAACTAAGAAAGCAATTAGAACAACAAAAACAAATAGTGTTAGATATTTCTGATGAAGCTTTAGAGTTCTTGTCAAAAAAAGGATTTTCTCAAAAGTATGGAGCCAGACCCATTGCAGGAGTTGTAAGAACATACGTGAAAAAGATAATATCTAAAATGATAGTTTCTGAACAGGTAAATAAAGGAGATCATGTATTATTAGATTATAAAAACAATAATCTTGTATGGGAGCTAGTGTAAATGAAAATGATACCGTTATAGATGAGCTTGTTCGTAATATGACATCTAACTTTATAGGTGAGGTTTTTATTGAAGAATTAGAGTTTTTATTAAAAAAAGATGTCTCAGAAGTATTAATTGTGAAAAATCACGGTATGAATACTAGAGCTCAATCTAAAGATGTTTTGTCTATTAATTCAAATTTTATTGCTAAAGACACAGGGTTTGAAGAGAACTTAGTAGTAAATTTAAGTAGAAATAGTATATATCATCAGTTACCAGAAATATTATTTTACCCTCTTTCCTTAGGGGTTAATTCAGATAATAAGAAGGAAGTAGTTGATACAATTCGTAGAAATAGGGAAAAAGAAAAAGGAGATATTAATTTTTTTACACTATTTGATACAGAAATATTTAAAGAAAGAGTTAGGATTAATAATAGAAGCTTAAACTTTTTTTCAGACAAAAAATCAAAACAAAACCTATTAAATATTTTTAAACAAATTATAGGTTTTGATATAGAAATATCAGATGAGTCATTGTATAAACTATTTCTTAATTTATGTAAGTCTGAGTTTTTTAAAGAGAATTTAGTCGAGTTAGAAAAACTAATACAAATTGTTTTAGGCTTAAAAGTAGAGCTTAGTTATATACCTTGTGCTATAAAAGAATCTCCTTTTTTAAGTTTAGGAGATGCTGTTTTAGGAGTAGATCTAGGTTTAAGTGGTGAGGTTTATAGTGAGATAGATGATGTTAAAGTAGTTGTGGTATTAGAAAAAGAAGTAGAAAACTTTAAAGTTTTAGAAAAAAGTGTTTTACAAATAAAGGAAGTGTTAAACTTCTTTTTAATTTCCTCAAGAAAAATTCATATCACTTATAAAACAAACTCTGATCAATCTTTTGTTTTATCAGAAAGATTTTTAGGGTATGATTCATATTTAACTAAATAAGAAAAGAAAAAGTTATGAACATAATAATAGTATATTTTTTAAAATTTCTTTTAGCACCATTAATAGCTATTGTTTCTTTAATGGTATTAAATAACATAGTAAAAGCAAAAAAATCGTTTAATATAAAAAAGGCAATAGTCTTGGTTTTATTGCTAACTATAGTTCTAGTAGCCCCAGTTTTAATTAGTTTATTAAAATATGAATTTGTTTGGGTAGGGTTGATACTCACAGTTTTGTGTTATCTTTTTATAGGTGTGTTTTTCATGCTTTTTCAAAATACAAAGTTTTACAAATCTATAGGCCTAGATAATAAATTCCATACACTATTTTTTGCTTTTATAGTAATGCTTCTTTCAGGGTGGCTGTATTATCTAATTTTTGAAAAAATAAGTAATTTACCTTACGCACTTTGGGCAATGTTATCAATAATTTGGTTTGTGTTACCATTACTATACACAATGTCTTTAGAATACTTTTTAAACATATCAAAACCATTTTATAAAGCCTGGAATGTTTCAGATAATGGAGTTAGTGATATGTATTGGGATAATGTAGACGTTTTTAAATTAATACAAGTAACAGTAAAAATTAAAAGAAATCCAGAAGATAAAAACTACAGTTCTTTTTCAGTAAAGTTACCCATGGAGGTATCAGTAGGTATGTGGTTTAATCGATTTATAGAAGATCAAAACTTTAGATTTCCTGATAGAATGATTGATACTTATTTGGAGGGAGAGCCAATTGGTTGGATTTTTTACACAAACAAATGGTTTAATTTTCCTCTTTTTACAAAAGTCTTAGACGCTGAAAAAGACGGGAAGTTTAATAAAATAAGGAATAAACAAACTATATATATAAGAAGAACTGCATTAAACACCATTGAAGATGAATAAGAAAAATAATAAAATGAATTACTTACCAATAAATTGGACTGACGGAGTAAAAATATCTGCAGAACATTTTTTTAAAAATTATAACAACACAATTGAAACCATAAAAGACTACAATTCGGTTTCTCTTAAAAATTATGAATATGGATTAGTTGATGGAGGAACTAATTTTGAAAACCTACAATTAGATGTTTTAAACGATGGAGATAACTCTTTAGTAATAAAACTGAAATCTTGTAACGCCATCACAGAAAAAGGATACAGGATTATGTATCACCGAGATTTGTATGGGGCAAATTCACCATCAGTAACATTAAAAACATCTGATTTTGATAAAACAGAAAGCGAAGAATTTTATATAATGCTTTCGCTATCTCCATTTGAGTATTTACCAGTAGGTATTCCAGACCCTGAAGTTATACCTTTACATCATCCTAATGTATTACCTAAATTAGAACTACATACACTTCCAGTTTCAAAAATTAATACTAGCTTTTTAAAAGAGCACTTTTTGGTCATAGGAAAGGTGTTATGGACAAATGGATTGTTTTCTATTGATGAAAGTTATGTGCCTCCTGTTGTTAATTTAACATCTAATGAAAGGTTAGAAGGATTTGGAAAAGGGTTATTACAAATGCTTATTAAGTCTAAAAACTATTCGATTAAAATTTTCAAAAAAAATAATGGGCAAAAAAGCAGTAATAAATTAGTAGCCAATACCTTTTCAATTTGCAGTAAACTGCAAGAGTACTACAGTGATAATATTTTTAATTTAGAAAATATTTCTACTAGTAGATCACCTATGTATTTGGTTGATAGGTTAGTGGTGTTAGCAAATAAGCTTTCTATTTGCTTGAGTATTATGGATGATAAAGAGAAAGAGCAATTACTACAATATTATTATCAATGGACAGACATTAAGCCTTCTGTTTTCCTTGATGCAATAGTTGATGCTGTAAACGTTAAGTACAACCATATTGAGATAGCAGAAACGTTTGATGTGCTAAATAGGTTTGTAGTTATGTTGGAGCGCGTATTTAAAAAGATGAGTGAACTAGAGTATATAGGACAAAGAAAAGATAATATCGTAATTAATGAAGAGTCTGGAGCGCAATTCAATAGAAATAGAGGTAAAAATAGTACTTGGAGTATAATTGATTAATATAAATTTCTTATGAAAGCTTTAAATCACAAAGAAAGGAGAAAACAAATACTTAAGTTTTTTGCATCATTCTCTTTAACAGCAGTAGTCGTATTCTTTTGTTTATATGTCACTTTAATTATAGCAGAAAAAGGGGTTGTTTTAATTGAGAGTAAACAATCTCATTACAATGAAGTTTTTAAAAAACAAGCTATGTTAAATTTTAAAATGGAAGAGCTTTTTAAAAACCTATATAGTTTAAAAAATAAAAGAAGGAATATTGGAGAGTATAGGCAAATGCAGAAGATTATAACTAACACCAGAGTAGAAATAAGACAAAGTATAGATAGTACAAAAAAAGAAAACAACTATTACAAAATTTACGGTGAGTTTTTGTCTGAAATAAGGAATATACAATCACTTCTTGAAAATTATAACAAAGAAGTTAATACAAGAGAAGCCAATAAAGAACAATTAGAAAAGTGCAGAGAGAAATATAAAGATTTAAATAAAAATTTAAATAAAGAGTAAGCTATGGATAAACATGAGATTTTTTGGGAAAAAATAAGGTTTTCTCTTTTGTTTATAATAATTTCTACAGTAGTGTTTATAATACTAACTAAATTTATATTTAAAGTGCCTGTAGTAGAAAGTAAAGAGCTGCTAAATAGTATTGACGCTTCAGAAGAAATTTTTGATATTCAGGAAGAATACACAAAAAAAATAAAAAATACACATAAAAAAATTCAAGAAATACCTTTTGATGTTATTCAAATTCAGGTATTAGACGAGTTAGATAAGGAAATTCAACAATACAAAAAAATTTATAGAGATAACGATATGAATAATAGATATATATTCGGAGTTCAATCATCAAAAACGCTTAAAATGTTTTTCGATTTGAGTGAAGAATACAATGCTTTAAAAAGGAATAATAAAGTTCTGAAAGAAAATCTAGAAGAATGTAAAGCTAATATTTAAATAAAAGAATATGTCTAATAAATTTAAATTATCAGCTTTAATTTTTATAGCTTTATTAGTATTAATACTGGCCATATTTGCACCTTATAAATCAAGACTCAGTAATTTAGATTTTTACGTATCTGAATCTAATAGTAACTACCAGTTTGAAGTTGGTGAAAAACTGTTTTTCCTTTTAAATGATACGAGTTTAGTTGAAGGAAGAAAAGTGGTGTGGCATATGGGAAATGGAGATTCTATAGTAAAACCAGGAAATATCGATTATAAATACCGTAAAGAAGGTAAGTATTTAGTATCAATAAAAATAAACGATAAGTTTACTGTTTCAAAACAAATAGGTATAGTTTCTTTACCAAAACTATCACCTAGAGACTCTTTGGTAACATTGCATGGCGTAGATGAAGGTTATGTAGGAGAAGAATTAGTGTTTTTTACCGAGGGAAAAGGAATAAATACCTGGTATTGGGAGTTTGGAGAAACAGGTACAGTTGATGCTTATGAAGAACAAGTAATTTACAGATATAGTAAACCAGGAGACTACAGGGTAAAACTTCAAACAAATACATTAAAATACCCAATATTTCATAATATAAAGATTTTACCAAGATTTGAAAAAGTTGAGGAATTAGAAAAAGTAGACTCTTTAGGGGTTGTGCAAAATGATATTAGAAAAAGACTTCAAGCAATAGCAGATAGCAAGGTTACAGATAGAGGAACTTTTTATAAAAACTTAAATTATATAAAAAATAACTATACATGTAATCAAGCAGAAGACATACTTGTAATTGTTAATGGAGGAAGGTATAATGACTTTTTTAGTTACTGCCAAGGTTTACACTATTTAGAAAATAAGAAAAGAAGCAAAATAATTATAAATAAAGTTGAAATAGATACAATTAAATGTTTCAAAAGATTAAATGTAACACAAAGTTTACTAAGATAATAATGCAAAAAAAAATAACACTTTTTATTTTTTTGCTGTTGCTATATTCCTTCCCTATTGTATCACAAACTATAGGGAAATATGAGAAAGTAAAAGAAGTAAAAACTGATAGGTTTAACTATCTAAAAAAAGCAAAAACGAAGCACGATGCTTCGTTAAAAATGGTCTTTTCAGATAGAGAGGAAAACTCTTTTTATAAAGGACCATATGTGCAAGAAAAGTTTAAGAAAAAAGGATTACTTACTCCGTTGTATGTAATTGATGAAAAAGAAAATTCGTATGAAGTAGTAGTAGCCAACCCAGATCAAATAGGAAAGCCCAAAGGATTGTTTTCTATGTTCTATGGAGATAAGTTTAACTTTAAAGATTCAGAGCAAGTAGAATATTTAGGATGGATTCCTGCAAGTAATGTAATAGAGTATAATCATTCGTTTTTAGAAACATGTAATAATAAACCTATAAAATATAAGGTAGGAACAGATAAAACGTTACGACTTTTTGATTTGAAACCACATATGGAAGTAGACTCTGTAAATGTGTTTAAAGATCCCTTTTTTAGAACAAAGTCAAACAAAAAGTTAGTGTCTAATCAAATTGTATACCCTTATAAGTATGATGAAAAAGGGAAAGCAGTATTTGTGTCAGATAAACCCGTTTTAAAAGACTCTATTTCTCAAACAGTAGGTTGGATACCATCAAACTTAATTACACGTATTGGACAAAGTCAAGTATATGTTATAAATGACACTGATAGTTTATTGGCAGTTAGTAATAAAGATACAATTCAACTTACAGGTGAAGATGTATTGTCTAAATACTTATATACAGGATATAAAAACTTAAAAACAGATGTTACTAAAGACTTGATAGCTCCAGTACATGTTTGGAATCATGATAAAAATAAACTTATTAATGTAAAAGGAAATAGCTTTTATACAAAAGAAATAAAATTTATGAAAGAGGAGTCGAAGGTAGTAAACTTCCATTTTATTTCTAAAAATGAGGAAAGCGAACATCTAAAAAAAATATTGAACTCATTACAAAGTTTATACATAACCTTATTTCAAGAACCTACTGAAGCTCAATACAGTTTTTCTGCAATTTTAGTCGATAGAAAAGGAACAGCAATATTAGAAAAAACAAGCTCTTTTTCAGAGTGGATTAGCTTTGTTGAATCTTTTATAGAAAGTAATCAAAACAATTTAGCTGTAGAATACGTTGAAAAAACAATGTCTATTCCCAAAGCAGTAAATTATGTAATAGATAATTTTTCAGATGAAAATAAGCGTTTTGAAAACAATTTCTTCATCATTGCTTCAAGCAAAGAAAACACGAATGATATTAAAAGGCAAAAAGATACTTTTTTTGAAAAAATAGCTAAAAAATCACCTAAAATTATTTTTGCACAATTAGACAATAATCAAAGTGTAAGATCTCAGAATTATATATTAGGAAGCAAAGAGTTTTTGTATAAAACAGGGAAATATTATAATGAATTTATCAAGAATTTTATTGTGGATAATGAAATTATAGTAGAAAACAATATCCTAAAAAAGATACCTGCTGATGAAGATAATATTTATGTGTACGATGCTCCAGATAATAGCCTTTTTAATGGAGGCGTTATTTTTCCAAGAATAGAAAGTTCATTAACTCCTCTATCTTTAGAAAAAGCGATAGATACTGTTTTAAAAAGATCTACATTAACAAATAATAAGCTTATATCCTCGTTAAATTACTTTAATAAAAAACTAGGAGTTTTAAGAAGTGAACCAAGCACAACGATAAAAACAAGATATAAAGAGTTAAATACAGACAGCTTACGTCTTTTTCAATTAAGCAGAAACAATTTACATGAAGTATTGTACCAAAAAGTATCATTACTTAACGATAGTATAATAAAAAAAGGCTATGTCTTAGATAAAGATGAAATTATAGAATTAATAGAAAATTATCGCAGCACATTTCCTCAAATGGCAAAACCCATTACAAGAAAAAAGCGAAGAGTAATAAAACGATTGTACCAAAAACAAATAAAAATATTAAACAAAGCTGCCTATAGATATGTTTTAAGTAGAAAAGCAACAATAGCAGATTTATTTTACTTTAAATCAGGAATTCCTTTAAATCATAAAGGATATTACTGTTTAGGAATATATAAATTGCCAAGAAAAAGAGTAGGAAAAAATGGTTTTGAAAAGTTTTATTTTCAACAATATGAAAAAATAGATAAATTAGAAGAATTATTTTTAAAAAATAAGTTGCAAAAAGTAGAAGAAGGTTATAGAAGTGAAGTGTACTTCATACCTTTAGAACTATTGCCCTAGTTAATAGTTAGGAAGAACCCGAAAATTGCCTAAAAATGAATGTTAAAGCAAAGCTATTTGTATGTGGAGAAGAACGAGAACTTTTCAATACAAATTTAAATTACAATCGACTTATTGATTGGAACGGAAAACCTACCTCTGCCTTAATGGGAGGAACCATCTCGGTTACATTTGAATCGCAAATGTATGATGATAGTTTTTTAGAGTGGATAATCGCAGACAGAACCGAAAACAAAAAAATACCATATCCTTTTGACTTATATCAGTTAAGAGACGGTAAAATTGTTTTTTATCAAGATGATTATGACGGATTAGAAATTTTTGAATACAACTTTCAAGATGGTACACTCATCAATTACCATGAAAAGTTTTGTAATCAGTCAGGTATGCAGGTAACTCTGACCATATCTCCAGCAATGCAAGACTACCGATTTTTTAACAACTCTAGCTGGAGTAAAAAAAGTACCACACGCTATATAAAACACTGGCAAGAAAGTTTTATACCAATAAAAGAAGCTACACCATATAAAGCTAAAGAAGATACAACACCAAGAATTATAAGAAAAGAGTGGAGAAATCAAGAAGGAGAGTCTATCAAAGAAGCAGAAGTAAATAGTAATTCTGTATTGTATATAAAGGTGATTAATATAGACGAAGGGGAAGAGGTGAAAATAATTTTAGAAGATTCAGATGATAACTCAGCTAGTAATGTTGAACTAAAAGGAATTGTTAATGAAAAAGGGGAAGTAATGTTAAAATAATAAATTATGAAAAAAGAAAAAACTCAAAAGTCAAGAATATATATTCCCAAAGTTTACTACAGAGGAGAATTATTAAACCATAAAGAAACACCTTTAACAGTAAAAGAAACAGAACTTTGTCCTTACTGTAAAGAGGAAATAACTTTTGAACAAGTTAAACATGTGGTTCCTGAGGCGGAAAAGGAAATTACCGAAAAAATACTAGTTTATCTTAACAAGTATAGAAAAGATTATAAATTAGATACCTGTCTTAGAAAAGCTCATTTTATTGCTCAATTAGGAGCTGAAATGAAGTTTTGGAAAAAGTATTTTAAGGAAAGCCCAAATTATAATTATATAGGAATTTTGAGCCTTTCGGTAACTGCGAAAAAAAGATTTGGATCTGAAACTATAGATGATACTATTCTTAATTCTATTGAAAATAAATTAAATGATATTTTTAAGATTACAGATAATAAAAACAAAATCTTACCTAAAACTAATTCCGAAATAAAGAAAATAATTAATGATAATAAAAGTGAACTTAAAATAAAAATAAGCAAACTATATGCTAGTACTAAGAGTTTGAAGAAAGAAGAGAATATATTTATAAAAAAAGATAAAAATAAAGATGGAAAAGAAGTTGTTAAGTTCAATATCATTTTAAAGAAACATAAGGCTTTTGGTAAGGAACTTTTATCTAGAGCTTATGCAGACAGAAATGGCAATGGTAATGAGTTGTCTAGAGAAGGTTTTATGTTTTGTGGACGTGGGGTAAAACAAATTACAGGAAAAACCAATTATATTTCTTTTTCCAATTTTAGAAAAAAGAATCCTTTTCCTGATGACCCCAAAGGTTATATTGATTTTACCAAAGTCACAGATACTATAAATCATAAAGGAAACTTTGATCTAATATCAGATACCAGTAATGTTATTTATGCTGTTCAGTCGGCTTTATGGTTTTGGATAGAAGGTAATGGAGCTATTTATAAATATGCTGAGAAGGATGATATAGAAAGTGTCTCTAGAAGAATTAATGGAGGGACTAATGGATTAGACAATAGAAGAGATAAAACTTTTAAAGCCAGAGCAGAAAAAGGATTTAAAGTATATAAGCATTATGAAGAGAAGCATAAAAAAGGTAGTAAAGAAGAAAAAGAATCAATAGAGAATCAATTAGTAAACATATCTAAAGATACGAGTATTAAACAAACAAAATATGATCATAAAAAAAAGAAAAACGTAAAAATATATGTCAATCTAAAAGACATAGAGGCAGAGAAATTATTAAAAAAACTGAAAGAGGTAAAACCAGTTAATAGTATAAAGCCTAGAGGACTTCAACTCAAAATAAAATCAGATTTAAAATTAATTCCTATAAGAAATGAATAAAATAATTAGAATATTAATTTTAAGTATTTTATTATTTGAATGTTTATCATGCAAAAGTCAAGATAAAATTTATGATAATACAAACAATTCAATTGAAATAATTAGGGATTCTATCTTTTGTAATGGAAAAATAGTTAATAAATATTCTGTGCCATTTTTTAATTTTATAAATGATGAATCAAGCGATATAGTTAATGATTCTATCTCAAAAATGTTAAATCAATATGTTTTTTCTGGTGAAAATGAAAATTTCATATTAAACAATGGATTGAAAATAGGATTAAAAAAATTTGTACAATATTCTACTGATAACTGTTGTGGTACTAAATGTTATTCATTTAATAATTCTGAATCTGAAGTTTATTTTTATAATAATAAAATAGTGAGCTTTGGTATATTGATAGAAACTTATACCGCCTATAATCAGGTTTTTTCATATTTTTATAATTATGATATTGAAAATTTAGTTTTTTTAAAATCAGAAACTATTTTTATTAAAGATATAGAGTTTTTAAAGTTCTTAGAAAGAAAAGTAAACTCTGTTAATTCTGAAGAATTAGAAATAGATTATTTTCCTGAAACTTGGTTTTTAGATAAACGAGGTAGTAAAAAAGGAATGTATTTTATTAACTCTAGTCCTAATTTATTTTATGAAATTTTTATTCCACTTGAAGAATTAAAATCATATTTGAGAGAAGATTTTAAAAGGAAAATAGATATTGAATAATGTTTATTTTAAGAAGAACATATATTTTAATATTATTGATGGTCTTTCAATCTTGTAAAAGTCAAAAAAAAATCATCAAAGATGATTTAATTTTAAACATTAAAGACTCTATTGTTTGTAATAATAAAATAGAAAGAAAGTATAATTTACCCTATGTTAAGTTAGGTGATAAAATTTCTTCTAAGAAGATAAATGATAGAATTTTAATAGATGTTAAAGCTAATATTGATTGGTTTGATACATTCAATAAAGAGAAGAGTCTACAAGAAAACTTAAACTTATTTATTTTAACTAATGAAGAGAAATGTAATGAATACTCTTTAGCTCCTTTTGTTGCTTCTTATTATGAAATAGGTGAAGCTAGCAAAAATATAATTTCTTTAAAGTTGTTTTTTGAGATATATTCAGGTTAACTTAGAGTTGAAGAATATTATTATAATTTTTTCTTGGACTCAGGCTTAGAGATTACTTCAAAAGATATTTTCAAGAGTCAGTCAAAAGAACTTTTAAACTATTTAAATAATAAAATAGAATCTGAGTTAAATGATTTTTTTGAAGAAGAAATGACTGAAAACGAAAAACAATTGATTGTAAAGAAAAGCTTATTAACTAATTTACCACAACGTTTTTTTTAACAAATGAAAATGGAAAAGGATTAGATATTTTGATCGATAGCAGTTGGGCTAACCTAAATTTTAGTTCAGTATTTAATGTGTTTTTTTCTTTTGAAGAACTTAAACCTTTTTTAAAGGAAGATTTTAAAATGAAAGTAGGTGTTGAATAATGCTTATTTTAAGAAGAACATATATTTTAACAATTTTTTTAATTGTTTTTCAATCTTGTAAAAGCCAAACTGTCCTAACTAAAGAATTAGAAGTACTTACATTAAAAGATTCTATTAAGTGTGATAAATCTTTTAATTTCTCTTTAAAGTATAATCTACCTTATTTAATTGATAAAAATAAGTTAAAGGAACAGAAAATTAATAATGAAATACTAAATGAATTAGATGCGGATGGTATTCTATACTTTATAGAGGATGATACAAAGTTCATATCGATAAAAGATAAGTTAAAACTATTCCGAAAAAAAATAAAAAAGAATTGTGAAAATGAATTAGATTTTTTTTCTGATGAAATAGAAATTAATTGGAAAAAAAGTTTTATAGAAGACTCATTATTAGGTGTAAAAACAACATGTACATCAATATCTTCTGCTGGTTATAATTTTTCTATATCTTATATAAATATTGATTTAAAGCAAATGAAAATATTAAGTTTTAAAGATGTTTTTTTAAAGGATAATAACTTATTTTTAAGTTTTTTAAGTCAAAAAATTAAAAAAGAAATGATGATAGATGTAGAAGAAGATGAAGCGTTAAAAAGCTTAGAAAGAAAAGAAAAATTAAGGCTTATTGAAAGAAAAGGGGCAATAAAAAATATGACAAATTTTTATGTTACCAAGAACAATGAAAATACTGTTTATGTTGTCTTTTTAATAAAAAAAGATTGGGGTGCAAAACATGACACAAATTTAAATGTGATAATACCCATAAACGAGCTTACTCCATACTTAACAGAAAGCTTTAAAAAGATTGTTAGGTTAAAATAATTTTAATAACAGCTCTAATTAGTATAAATCAGAGTACCCACGCTATATAAAACACTGGCAAGAAAGTTTTATACCAATAAAAGAAGCTGCACCATACAAAGCTAAAGAAGATACAACACCGCGCTTTACTTGTTACTATACCGACCTTGAAGGTAATAAACAAGCAGAACCACATACAGGAGAAGAAGTGTACTTAGTATTGAAAACAGAAAATGCTATAGGACAAACAATAGATATTGATTTAAGTAACCACACCAAAGATTTTGTATATAATGACAAGGTTATAGAAAACGATATTATAAAAGATTTTAAGGTAACTAGTAGTGAACATAAATTGAAGTTACGTGTAGTTGTTCAACAAGAAGGAGAAAGAGAAACAATACAAAATTAATTAGCTATGGCAACATTAACTGTAAAACCAAGTAATGCTCTGAAAATTAAAACCCAACGAGTAAAAAAAGCTTATTTGGCAAAAAAAGAGATCAAAGGTACTGAGAAAACAGGAGAAACTGAAAGTTATACTTTCAAAGGGAGCAATAATACAAGTACAAAAGCTCGTAAGGAAAAGATAGCAACAATTATTTATAAAAACATTAAAGGAGGTTTACAAAAAAAGCAACAGCAAACAACAGTTGCTCACATAGTAGAGGTACTTAAAAAAGACTCATATACAAAAAGAGATTGTATTGATATTCCTTTAATTCTGCCAAAAATAGAGCTTACAAAACTAGCTAATGCTAATTTAGGAGATGAGGTGTATATGGTAGTTGAAACCGAAAATATGGCTAATAAACGCATAAAGTTAAGTTTAAAACAAGCCGAAAAAAAATGTTTAGTAGAAAAAGATAGTTCTATTGTTTTACAACAGGATGGTAAAAAACTAGTGTTGTAGAAACGTATGTAAGCAGATTTGTAGAGCAAAATAAAAAGAACATATCAAATGCCGAAGATTTTAGAAACTTCGCGATAGACGCAGTTACACTATCACCTAAGGATGAGAAAGATCAGAAAAAATACAGAGAAGC
The DNA here is from genome assembly GCF_022347665.1 of Tenacibaculum sp. Mcav3-52. Classification (NCBI taxonomy): domain Bacteria; kingdom Pseudomonadati; phylum Bacteroidota; class Flavobacteriia; order Flavobacteriales; family Flavobacteriaceae; genus Tenacibaculum; species Tenacibaculum sp. Mcav3-52. The sequence goes on from NZ_JAKRGE010000001.1 coordinate 1,229,872, forward strand.
TCTAAATAAAACAACAGATAAAAAAACGAAGCTGTTTATGGTTGTAGATGCAGAGCCTGAAAATCAAAATTGGTTTGAAGTAAAATACGAAGAGTTTTTTGATAACCGTTCAAACTTTTGGTATTATGGAGATGATAATTGGTTTGAGTTTAGAGATAGTAAAAGAATTAATGAGTATCATATTTATTATGATGGTAAAATAGAAAAAATCATTTATGATGAAAATAATTCTCAGAATAAATACAAGTATATATATCATGATTCTTCAAACAAAAAGCATGAAATTTGTGAGGCAAAAAGTAATGTTACAAAGGAAAAGAAAAATGGAGTGGTTTATAAAACTAAACCGACTCATTCAAAAATAGAATTTAATAAAAAAGTAAGTGAAGGAAGTACAGAAAGAAGGATTAAATATGTTAATGGAGATGTAGCTGAATATGGTAAACATCCTACTAAAGGAAAGATATGGCGACTATATAAAGCAACTAGTAAAGATGTAGAGCTAGTTAGGATGCCAGACTCATTATCATACAAAAAGGATGGAGTTTCCATAGAATATAAATTTTCTAGTACTAAAGAAGATACACTGGGCCAGGTTGTTTGGCTGGTTTTATAGGAGCTCTGGCAGATTTAGAAATAAAAATTACTACGACGGGAAGTTGTTTTTCAGAAGGTTCGTGTTTTCCAAGCGCAGAGCATGTCAATGGTAAAAGTGTTGATACAATTTATAAGTGGGTAAAAAAGACCGATCAAAAAATAGTTGATGCTATGAATAAATTTCATTTTACTAAAATTTTAGTAGGAAATAAAAAATATTTTTCAGGATTTAAGAAGAGTGAAGACGGTGGTAGTCTCCATAATTCTCATTTACATTCTGGAAACTTTGATAAAAGTAAAATTATTAAAAAGTAGATAATGAACAGTTTAAAAATAGGAACCATTACATTTATAGTATTTATTCTAGCGTGTAAAAAAATAGTCCCTGAAAAAAGTAATCAAAAAGAGGAAAATAGTATTGTTTTAATAAGCAAAGATTTTCAGGAAGGAGATTCATTAATTTCTAACCTAAAGTTTATTAAAAGTATTGAAGATAGTTGTATTAGGACTGAAGGAGTTCTAGAAGATAATAGAGAACAAAGAGAAGATTTTAATAGTAGATGTAGGTTTTACAAAATAACACATGATTATAGTGTTTTAAAAGGAGTTGAGGAAAAAGAACAATTTTTTAAAAGAAATAAGATTATATACTCTTTAGATTTAGCTAATAAAAAATCAGACGCAGACGATTACAAGTTTGTAAGTTTATGTTCAGAAAAAGATGGAGAAAATATTGATTCTTTAATTGTTTATAGTTATGAAAATTATATTGAAGCCTTGGTAACTAAAGGAGCTTATTTCTATGTGAAAAATGATAGGGTATTTGTGTATAAATTTAATGAAGATGAAGAAGGGATTCATAGCGATGAATGGAATGAATATAGAATTAATAAAGGGAAGTTTGAGTTAATAAAAAGAAGTCTTTTTAATTAACAAAGTTTAACTTATGTCAAAATATAAGTTTATAACGCTTTTTATAGTAACACTACATTTTTTTATTAATTGTAAATTAGGAAGAGGAACAAACTTAAAGTCATCTGATAGTATAAATGCTATTGTTGAAAATGACTCTATAATAAATATAGATAAAAAGAAAGTTTCAGAAGAATGTATAAAAAAAGCAGAGAGAATAAGGATGTCTGAAAACCTTGAGCCTAATGGAGGAGGAGATTTAGAGAAAGGAGATCAAACTATTTTTGTCGAAGTTTTAGAAGAAATGGAAACAGGAGATAAAAATATTGAGTATACAATTAGTTCTGATAATAAAGATATAAGAGAGTCGAATTCATATTCTTTTTATCTAGATACTCTGGATAATGCTTTTTTAATAATTAATACTATTACTAATTATAATATCAAAGATGAGTCTGAGGTAACTTTAATTAAAGACACTATTTTTTTAAAAGAAAATAAAATTCTTTTTATAAAAGATAGGCATTTATCTAAAGGTGAGTTGTTGGTCAAGCAAGAAGAAATTGATGTAATCAGGAGAGAAATAAATAAGATACTGAAAAATTAACAATGTACTTTAAACAAACATTAACTGTTTTATTTGTTTTTTCTACTGTTTTAATTCAATGTAAGGTAGAAGGGAATAAAAGTTTAGATGCAATTTCTATTAAAAAGTTACCTTATACGTATTCTTATAATTATAAGAATGATTTTTTATTTGCTCTTATAGATAGCCTAAAACAGAAAAATGAAATAAAAGAGAAATCTGAGTTGAATTTTTTATTCTCGGATAAAACTGAGTTTAAATTAAAAGAGGATTTATACGCTAAAGAGGAAGATAGTTATCCTTATAAAGGAAAAGGATATTTTTATAAGAGGTTTCCAGATAAAAATAAGTATAAAGTACTTTTCTTTATTTATTCAAATAAAGAACAAGATTATTATTTACCATATTTTGAGTTACAGACTATAGATAATAATAACAAAACTGTTGATAAACTTATAGTTGTGGGAGGAAGGAATTATGAATGTGGATGGGATAGAAGCTTTGAAATTGATAAAGATTATACAATTACAACCATTGATAAACAATCTTGTTACGATATAGAAGAAGAAAAAGAAATTGAAAAAGTAACATATATAAATAAGTATAAAATAGATACCCAAGGTTATTTTAATAAAATAAAAAAATAAGATTATTTATAGCTAAAACATAAGAAGTTCCGATTTATAATTATGTGTTAAATATAAATTTTCAAGAAATAGAAGATTTTCAAATCAATACATTTTTTATAACTAAAAAAGAATTGAGTGAACTAGAAACTCGTGACTGTGAAGGTTTTGAAGGGTAAATAAAACTATTTTCTAATAGCTTTTGTAAAAATGATAAGGCATACTTAGAAGAAAGTAATGATAACTCTGTAAAAGTGTATTATGATGGAACAAAAATTACCTCTGGATATTAAAAAAACCTGAGGTAACAATACTGCAAGATTAGTTTTTGCTGAGGTGAACCATTGTAATTAGTTGCTAAACTTTAATCTCTTTACTTCTTACATAAGTATATTATTAGTAATTACTGTCAGTCAATATAAAAAACTTACTACTTTTGCTTAACTGCTAAAAAAGAAAGGATAAATCTAACATTCTTATATTTTGAAGAAGAAAAAAGAACTACTATAAAATTACAATATGGTAGTAACCAAATTAAAATTTAATATAACTCTTTCTTCATTATAATTATAAACGTGTTAGTAGCAGTTTTTCAATTAAATTTACATGTATGATTTTTAAACTGATATTTAGAAAAAAATTAAAAGAATTAAAAAAGAAAGAACAAGGAATAGAGCTAGAAAGAAACCGTTTAAAAAAAGTTAAGTATTTATTAGATGAACGAGTAGGTGAAGAAGTAAAATGTGTAATAGAAACAACTAATAAAGGTGTAGAAGTGTTAGTAGCAATAAACTCTAAAGAAAACGAAATAGAAGTTTTTGATATTGATACTATGAACACGCCTCCAGTTAAAGAATCTGGGTTATGGGTGAAGATGTGGGACAAAATGAGAAGTAAAGAAGTTTTTTTACAAGATAGAAATGGAAAAAACAAGGGCTTCGAAGAAGTTGCAATGATGCATTTATTTAACTTGATTGATAAAGCCACAAAAGAAAAAGTTAGTTGGAAAGTAAAAGATATTAAAGATTATAATGATAAAGATGAACTCATTACTTTATATGAAAATATGGGGTTTAAAATAAAACACTTTTCAAAAGCCCAATAACTTTAAAGAGCGTAAAGTCAATTTAATCAGTAGTAGTCTTTGTTTAGCTAAGATTGTTAAGATTTCTTGAGAAAATACTTTAAGAAAAGTAACAATTTATTTACATAAAAATTTGGTAGTAAGAAAACTATAGTATAAATTTACACCACACAAGGCAATATTTGTTATCTTCTTTCTTCTTTTAGAATGGCGCCAAAAATAAAAAAAGAGAAGGTTTTATATTGTTTAAAGCTTTCTCTTTTTTTATTGAGAAAGCTCTAAAAAGTATTTTAAAATTAATTATTAAACCCAAAAAAAGAAACTATGGGATCATTTAGAGCAAGTTTCGAATTCGCAGGAAAAGAATTCGACGTATTAGAAGCTGAGTACAGCTTAAACAGAAACACAGACACAAAAGGTAAGCCATCTTCAAGTGTAAACGGAGGAAGAGTTACTTTAACTATTGAATCTACATCAGATACTTCTGTTATCGAGGCAATGGTAAATAGCCAGTTTAAGTCTGTAGATGGAAAAATTGTTTTCAAGAAAACAGATGAAGATTCAAAAATGAAAGAAGTAGAATTTAAAAACGCTTACATCGTTTACTTCAAAGAAGAATTAGATGTAAACAACGAAATTCCAATGAAATTAACAGTTACTTTCTCAGCTGAAGAATTATTAATTGGTAACGCAAACTTAGATAACCGTTGGCCAGTAGCTTAATGAGAAGGACTAAATAACATTTAGTTTTATATAATTTATTTATTAAAGACCTTCTCTTTATTACAAAGGAAGGTCTTTTTTTGTTTAAAAAATAGCATTGAAAATTATTCTAACAAAGAAAAAATACCCCCATGCATAAGATAAAAGAAGAAGCATTAGATAAACAAATTACTATAGATGGTAATTTTGTAAAGAGCTATAAAACAATTACAATAAACCAATTCTTATACCAGCACCATACTTTTGAAGTCGTGGTAGACATAGAAACTGTAGAAGAAGCAGGAAGTTATACCTTGGAAAAATCAAAAGAATGGTTAGGAAAACAATTAACAACTAACGTTTCTGGTAAAGCATTTATAGGTGTTGTGTTAGATGTGTCAATGCGCCATAATGAAATAGGTTTACACGGTGAATTAATACTTAAAGGATTATCTCAAACAGTTTTACTAGAAAATGGAAAACAACAGAAATCTTGGCTAGAAAAAGATTTGGCAAGTATTATTTCAGAGATCATGGATACTACCGCTATAAAAAACAAGATTAATCCAGCATACACTTCAGTAATTCCTTACCAATGCCAATACGCAGAGAGCGATTATAAGTACCTACAAAGATTAGCATATCAGTATAATGAATGGTTTTATTTTGATGGAGTAGACGTTATTTTTGGAAAGCCAGAATCACAAGGTCAAAAACCAATAGAGCTAGAATATAGTAAAGACTTAAAAGAGCTACAAATAAAAACGAAAACGTATAATCCTACTTTAGCAACTTATAGTTACGATTCATTAAATGATCAGTTTTTTGAAGGAGATTTAAAAGTAACTAACGAAGGATTAAACGATTTAGCAAATACAGCACTTAAAGCATCAGAACAAGTTTATAAAGAAGTAAAAGACTTTGGTGTAAGTGATGTGTTTTTACAAGACAAATCATCATTAGATGAGTATTTACAAAAACGATTACAAGGGTTAAGTGCAGGAGGTAATGTGCTTAAAGCAAGTGGAGGAGCGAAAGGACTAAGTTTAGGAAGCGTAATTAAAGTAAGTGCAGCAAAGTATGACGAAGGAAAATATACTGTAAAACAGTATGGAGAATATATTATAACACAAATAAGCCACTTTGCAGATGTAGGAGGAGCATATTCTAATACTTTTGAGGCAATTCCAGCAAACACAAAAAGCTTACCATTAAACGAAAACATAGCACCAGCTGTAGCTAATAATCAAGTAGCGAAGGTAGTAAGTAATAAAGACCCAGAAAGTAAAGGGCGTGTACAAGTTCAGTTTTACTGGCAAGAAGCTATTGGAGCAAAAACAGATTTTATTCGTGTAATGACCCCAGATGCAGGGAGCAGTGATCTTACTAAAACTAATAGAGGTTTTGTTTTCATACCAGAAGTAGGAGACCAAGTAATGGTAGGTTTTGAGCATAACGACCCTAACCGTCCCTTTGTAATGGGAAGTATGTTTACAGGTAAAAATGGAGCAGGTGGAGATGAAGAAAATGTAAGAAAGAGTATTATTACGCGAGGTGGACACACTATTGAGTTAGATGACACAAAAGATAAAGAGAAAATAACCATAAAAGACAAAGACGGAAGTATCATAACCTTTGATACTAAAGAAAAATCATTGTTTGTTCAGTCTGCTGAAACTATGGAGTTTTCTGCAAAAAATGTAAAAATAATTGCTGAAGAAAATATCGAACTACAAGCAAAAGGAGAAATAAAAACAGCATCAGAAAAAGACACTTCAATTTTATCTCAAGGAGAAATTAAAGCTCAGGCAGATAAAGACGCTAGTATTACAAGTAGTGCAAATGTAGTCATTGAAGCAAGTAGTAAAGCTACTATTAAAGGGCAAAACACAACTATTGAAGGTCAAGCGGCAGCCGAGTTAAAAGGACAACAAACAAAAGTACAAGGGCAAATGACTGTTGTACAAGGGGCAAGCGGTAAGTTTGATATAATGTAATCTTTTTAAAAACTAAAACATATGCCAGGACCAGTAGCAACAGTAGGTAGTATGCATGTATGTCCTATGTGTAGTGGAACCACTCCTCATGTTGGAGGACCAATAGCACAAGGAGAAACAAATGTATTAGCCAATGGTAAACCCGTAGCCACCATAGGTAGTATGTGTACCTGTGTAGGACCACCAGATACCATAGCACAAGGGTTTCCTAATATTTTAATTAATGGAAAACCTGTAGCATGTTTGGGAGACCTAACAGCCCACGGAGGAACAATAACAGCAGGAGAAGCTAATATTATAGTGGGTAGTGCTGCGCCAGTTCCTTCAGTTAATATGCCTGTAAACAAGATACCATTTCCAAAAATTAGTATTGTGGATAGGTTAGCTCACAATAGTAAAATAAAAGAAGCGGAAGAAAATCAAGAAAAGCTAAAAGAAGAAGAGCAAGGAGAACCGCGAATTTATAATTTACAATGGCTAAAAGAAAAAAATATAATTCGGAAGTCAAAAGTGTTAAAAGAAGTAACACTACGAGCCTATGTGTATAATATACCTGATGGTGAGAGTATTACATTTAAGGTAAAAAAACCTGTTGAAACTACCGATAAAAATGGAAGTACAGCCACAAATGAAGAAGAAGTGGTAGAATTAACAGGAACAGTACAAGATAAAAAAGTAGAAGTTACTTGGGAGGTTGAAGATGCTACGAAGGAAAAAGAATCATCTAAAAATTAAAAAAAACAAAAAATGGCTGACGATTTATTAGTAGAATATCAAGAAAAGGAATATAAAGAAGTAATTGCAGAATATTTTTTTGAGTGTACGGGTGGTGGTGTTACCAAACCAGTAGCTAGCCCCAAAAAAGAAGTTTTAAAAAAAGGAATCAAGCTTCATTTGTTTAGGTATGGTTTTTTTGAAAAAAAATCTACTGAAGATACTGCGATAGATTTAGATGGCATATTAGAAGGAAAGAAAAAGTATAGTGTAGATGAGGTAAAAGTAGCTAATAGCAAAATACCAGAAGTTGAAAATTTTTATTTAGCTCGTACATTTTTAAGACTAGGTTATATTTATATTATTGATAAGAATGATAATAATAAATACAAAGAATATCAGGTAGATGAATCGGGAAAGTTAAAGGGTATCGTTTGGACCAAAGATAATAATGGTGACATAAGAAAAGCTACAGGAAATGCCAGACCCTTTATTACTATAAATAGGCCAGGAGAATATTATATAACCTACTCGCCAGTTCAGTGGAGTAAAACTTTTTTTAATGAAATTAATGGTAGTGATGAAAAGAAACAAAAATTCATGCAAATCGTTAATTGTACAGGTATTGAAATAGGATGTAGTCCTGAGTCAGACGAAGTAGTTTCATATAAGGATGTAAAAGTGGTTTCGTTTAAAGAACATCTTCAACGTAGAGAGTTTAGAGATAATTTAAGAGAAATTCATGTTGATGAGAAAGAACAAACAGATGAAGGAGAGAATAGCTTTTATGAAGATATGTTTATTACGTTAAATGACCCTATAGGGTGTGCTAATGATATTGGAAGTGTACTTGTTACAAAGCATCAGAAACATGAAGCAATAATCGAATCTATACAAACAGGCCAAAGTGAAGAAGACATTTTTGCTAGAATAGAAAAAGGAGAAAATAGGTCAGGTACTTTTTCTGATTATGAAGAACAAGTAAACGGACTATTTTCAACAGCATTAACTACTTATCAACTCATCTATAATGATGAGAAAATGAAAGAAGAATACGCTGAAACTACAGATAAAGACAAGTTATTAAAAATTTTAGCCGTTAAGGAAAGAAAAGAGTTACGAAAAGTAATTTCAAACATAAGAGGAGATTTTGGAACCTTTTTGTCAAATGATTATTATAAATGTTACTTGCCACTGTATACTGAAGGAGGAAATCAAGCAGTATTTGAAGGTAATTATATTGTAGCTTCTCATTTAGAGGTCTTATCTGCACATCCGCATGATAAAGATAGACATTTAGACCTAAAAAAAGATTACACAGGAAAAGAAGATAGTTGGAAAGATTTTTACACTAAAATGTTGGAAAATGATGATGACGAAATTTCAAAATTATTAAGTAAAAAAGTTAAGTTAGAAGAACTGCAAGAAACCATTCTAGATATTAGTAAGGGATTTTCGCTGTCTAAAAAATTTATAGATACTCTTAAAAGCATAACAGAGAGTTATGCAAAATATGCAACTTCAGAATTAAAGTTTAATGTAGTTTTAAAATATGTAAAGTCTTTTAAATTTCAAAATGAAACAGTTGTTCAGGTAAAAAGAAAAGAGCTTGAAAATAGTATTTCAAAAAAAGGTTTTTTTCTAAATATGTCAAAATGGGTAGAAGAAGATCAGTTAGCAAATTATAGAAGTGGACATAGACTTATACGGATAAAAACTTCAGCGTTACAAGGAACACCAGAAGAAATTGTAGCAAATAAACGTTTTGAAGTCCCTATTAAAGGGGCGAGTAATAAAGCCAGTGAATGGATAACCAAAGCTCTAGAACACCCTAAGTTTAGAGCCTTTATGGCAGGTTTAGAAGTAATAAGTACTGCTGTTAGTGTTAATAAATTAAGTTCTGAAGCTAATATTAAAAATGGAGTAGATACTACTGGTGGAGTGTTAAGCCTAATTTCTGCTACAACCAGTTATGCTGAGGCTAAAATGCTAGCAAATAAAGGAGGGGGGAGTGTAAGTGCAGTGAGAACAATAGGTAACATATCTAAGATAACAGGGTTTATCGGGTCTGGTGTGGGGGTTACAATGTGTGTATGGGATAGTATAGAAACCTACCAAGCGCGAGATTATGATGCCTCACTTACTTGGGCAATTACAGGGGCATTAAGTGCGGTGTTATTGGCAGATAGTATAGCAGCTTTTGCAGCTGGAACTGTCTTTGGGTTTTTATCTTTTTGGCCATTGGCTATTTTATTTGTCTTAGTATTGGTCGGGGTAGCATTGGCTATTTACTTTACTGATACACCTCTAGAAAAGTTTTTGAAAAATAATGTATTAGGAAGCGAACACCAATTAGTTGCAGGAAATGAAGTTCCTTCCGTTTATATACAGCAAATATATAATGAACGAAATCGTTTGGTAGAGAGCGATTTTAAAGAGTGGCGTGATTTTAAGAAGGCTTCACAATTATTATATGATTTATTAATTAGCTATCGTGTAAAAGAAAATGTTACACAATTTTTCTATGAAGATAAGCCAGATAAATCTTGGGGAGACTATATAAGAGATGCAATTCAATTGAGTGCGGGAGTTAAGTATAAAAAAGTAAAAAAAGTAACTCTAAAAGTACACTTACGTAAATTCTTATATAATAAGAGTAGTTTTGATTTTGCTATGAGACTTTTTGTAAAAGGCACTAAAGAAGTCTCAAGTTTAGATGAAATGTTGATTGCAGATAAAGTAATTGTAACAACAGATGATAATGGAGCAGATGTACTTGAAGTTTCGTATACTTTATCTAAGGCTACTCTTAATAAAATTTCTTTAAGCTCAGAATTTGTATTTATAAGTAGAACCATTATAAACGAACAATTAAAAGAATATTGGCCACATAAAAATGGTAATGACCGTTATATGGGGTATAAATTATCAGCTACCGATTGGGTAGCTCCTACAGGTGATATGATTATAGCAGATAGGATTAATGATGTTTTAGATGAAGTATGGGGAACTAATATTAGAATTGGAACTGAAGATGAAGTGTATAACCCTAATACTTGGAAAAGATAATGGAGTATTTATCAAAAATAATTAAAGAGAAACCACAAGACACCACACAAAAAAGTGTAGAGAGCGATAAATATTTTATAGAGGAAGCAACTGATTTGTTCTATAAAGAAAAAAGAACAGCAAGAGGTTGGATGTCTTGGGGAGTTGGTATAGTATTAATAGTTGTACCAACGATAATTTCTTTCTTTTTTAAAAGAGACGATTTTTGGCCAAAAATTATACTACTGACGATTTTTGGAATTCCTGGAGTTGTAACGATTATCTATGGCTTTGTAGCTCCTATTAAGTACTTAGTTTTTGATAGGATGAATGGAGTTGTAGTTCTTCCTAGAAATTTTAGAAGTGCTGTAACCATTCCTTTTAGTACAGGATATGCCAAAGTAAAATATATAAATTCTAGTCCAGGAGTAATTAGTGCCTTGTTAGGTTTCGAATCAAGTAAAAAAAAAGGTAAAGTTGGAGGTTTACTAACAGAATACAATATAAATAACTATTGGGCATTTACTGTTTGGTATATGGATAAAAACCGCCCATTACCTCCAGGAGATGCCTTTGATCCATATCGTCAACAGGATTTTGAACGTAGAAAAGCAGAAGGGTTCCCAAAACCCCTATATCCAAGCAAAATTTCCACGCCCGAAGCTACAAAAGAACAACAAGCAGAACGTAAACGTATAGGTGGATGGTAAAGAGATAAAATTAAGTAAGCTATGTTATGAGTTATTGTTTTACAAATAATTTTTAAAAGAGTAAAAGCCTAAGGTTATGAAATGTAAAGTTTTAAAAATTTGTACCTTTGCAAGGCATGAAGAAACATTTTTCTAAAATAACAGCTATAACCTTAGCACTAACGGTGTTGCTATCTACATTCTCTTTTAATGTAGAAAAACATTTTTGTGGTGATTTTTTAGTAGCTATTTCTTATGTAGGAAGTGTAGCTAGCTGTGATGATGTAGAGGAGGACAGCTGCGAGAGTAAAACAATAGAACCATCGTGTTGTAAAGACGATGTAGAGCTTATAAAAGGGCAAACTCAAATTCAGAAATCGTCTGTAGAAAAAATAACCTTTATAAAGGTTGCTACAGCGGTTACTTCATATGTTTTTAACAGTCTGTTATTTCAAGACTTAGAAAAACAAATTATTCCACATAAACAGTATGTACCACCTAAGTTATTTTTTGACATACAGGTGCTTCACGAAGTCTTTATCATATGATTTACAATTCTTACTAAAAAAATAAGAATTGTATAATATAGTATGATGAAATAAATAATGAAAAAAAACTTCATAATCAGTATTTTTTTACTGATTTCTCTATCACTTTTTGCTCAAAAAGAGTTAAAAGGAGTAATAAAAGATAATAATAATTTAGAAATATTTGGGGCGAATGTATATTGGTTAAACACAAATACAGGAACGACCACCAATGAAACAGGAACTTTTAGTATTCCGTATAAAAAGGAGTATAAAAAATTAATAATAAGTTTTGTTGGTTATAAGACAGATACAATAAATGTTAGCAGTACAAAACCAATCAATCACTATTTAACAGAAAGTAATACGTTAAATGAGGTTGCAGTTTCTGCAAAAAAAAGTTCAACACAAAGGTCGTATTTACAAACACAAAACTTGGTAACTATTAATAGTGATGAGTTGTTAAAAGCCGCTTGTTGTAATCTGTCAGAAAGTTTTGAAACCAATCCGTCAATAGATGTTAATTTTTCTGATGCGTTAACAGGTACAAAACAAATTCAAATGTTAGGATTAACAAGTCCATATTTGTTAATTACTCAAGAAAATATTCCGTCAATTAGAGGAGCAGCACAAGCATTCGGATTAACATTTACACCTGGGACTTGGGTTGAAAGTATTCAAATAACAAAAGGAGCAGGAAGTGTTGTAAATGGTTTTGAAAGTATTTCGGGACAAATAAATACGGAGCTAGTAAAACCATCTACTAATCATAAGTTTTACCTTAATGCTTATGGAGCTTTGGGAGGTAGATTAGAGTTCAATACCCATTTCAATCAAAAAGTGAGCGAAAAGTGGCAAACAGGGTTGTATGTACATGGAAACTATAGAGGAGAAAAATTTGATAAAAACAAGGATAACTTTTTAGACAACCCATTAGTAGAACAAATTAATGTGATGAATCGTTGGCAATATATCGATGCCGAAAAAGGTTGGGTAAGTTTTATCAATTTTAGATATTTAGACGATTCAAAACAAGTAGGAGAAGTTGGTTTTAACCCAGAAGTAGATAGAGGATCAAATACTGTTTGGGGAAGCGAAATTAAAACCAAACGTTTTGATACTTCTGTAAAAGTAGGTTATGTGTTTCCAGATATGCCATTTCAAAATATGGGCTTTCAAGCGGCGTATAGTAACCATAAACAAGATTCGTATTTTGGATTGAGAGATTACAACATTCAGCATCAAAGCTTTTATAGCAGTTTTGTGTTTAGCTCTATTATTGGAGATACTCGTAATAAGTTTAAAACAGGTGCTAGCCTTACGTATGATAACTACGAAGAGTTTATTAGTGAGCTGCTGTCTCCGAATTTTAATAGAAAAGAAAACTCTGTAGGAGCTTTTTTTGAATATGCTTATGACAATGCAGATAATCTTAGTGTTACAGCGGGCGTTCGATTAGACCATCATAACTTATTAGGAACTTTTGTAACACCAAGATTGCACATGCGTTATGTTCCTTGGGAAAGAGGAGTGTTAAGAGCTTCTGTAGGAAGAGGAAAACGAAGCGCGAATATTTTTGCAGAGAATCAACAACTTTTTGCTTCATCACGAGCAATAACTATTGATAATACAGGCGGAAATATTTATGGCTTAGCCCCAGAAGAAGCTTGGAATTACGGAGTATCGTTTTTACAAGGATATAAACTATTTGGTAGAAAAGGAGATGTAACATTCGATTTTTATCAAACAAATTTTTCAAATCAGGTAGTAGTAGATTGGGAAAATCCACAAGAAATTTCTTTGTATAATTTAGAAGGAAAGAGTATCGCAAATAGTTTCCAGATAGAAATGAATCAAAATATAATCCCTTATTTTAATACTCGATTCTCTTATAAGTTTTATGATGTTTCTACAGATTATAAATCAGGAAACTTAGCAAAAGCATTACAAGCTAAACATCGCTTCTTTGCCAATGTATCTTACGAAACTGAAAGAGAAGAAAGCGATGCCAGTTGGAAGTTTGATGTAACCTATAACTGGATAGGAGAGCAACGACTCCCTAATACCAATAACCAGTTGCCAACATATTCAGATAGCTATAACTTATTAAATACGCAAATAACAAAAGTGTTTTCAAAAAAGTTTGAAATGTATGCTGGAGCTGAAAATATTACAAATTATAAACAAAAAAATCCTATACTGGGAAGTGATAATCCATTTGGTGCAAATTTTGATACTACTATTGTATATGCACCAGTTTTTGGAAGTAACTTCTATGCAGGGTTACGATTTAAAATAGATTAATTAACTAATTCAATAAATTAAAAACAAAGAACACATGAAAAATATATTTTTATTAGCAGTTGTTTTATTATTAAGCACATCAACATTTGCTCAGAAAAAGAATGCAAAAGTATCTTTTGAAGTAGATGGTGTTTGTATGATGTGTAAGCAGCGTATAGAAAAAGCAGCGTTAAAAACCAAAGGAGTGAAATTTGCAAAATGGGATGTGAATACTCACGAGTTAAGTTTAATTATTGATGAACGCAAAACAAGTACAGAAACAGTTAAAAAAACTATTGCTGGTGTAGGTCATGACACAAAAGAGTTTAAAGCAACAAAAGAAGCTTATGATAATTTACATGAGTGTTGTAAGTATCGTGATGAGGAAGTGCAAAAAGATCATAAAAAAACAAAGAAGTAATAAAAAAATCCCGAGTTAATACTCGGGATTTTTATGTTATAACATTTGTAAAGTGTTAATTTCTTGTTGCGTTAATTCACGCCATCTACCACGAGGTAAATTCTTTTTAGTTAAACCAGCAAAAATAACACGATCTAATTTTTTTACATGATATCCATAATGTTCAAAAATTTTACGAACAATACGGTTTCTACCAGAGTGAATTTCAATACCTACCTCAGTTTTCTTTTCACCCTCTACGTAAGAAACGGCATCAATAAAAACTTTTCTTCCCTCAATAATTACATCACCACGTAATTTTTCTAAATCAGCAATGGTTAATTTTTTATCTAAAGAAGCATGGTATAATTTACGAACGTTATGCTTAGGGTGCGTTAATTTTTTTGCCAACTCACCGTCGTTAGTAAATAGTAATAAACCAGTAGTATTTCTATCTAATCTTCCAACAGGGTAAATTCGTTCTCTAGTGGCGTTTCCTACTAATTCCATTACAGTTTTACGACCACGGTCATCTTCCATAGTAGTAATGTAATTTTTAGGTTTGTTTAATAAAACGTAACGTTTCTGCTCCATAGAAATTAAAGTTCCATCAAAACGAACTTCATCAGTAGGCTGCACTTTGTAACCCATTTCCGTAACTAATTTCCCGTTTACAGAAACACTTCCGTGTTCAATATACGTATCTGCTTCTCTACGAGAACAAATTCCTGAATTAGAGATAAATTTGTTCAAGCGAATTCCTCTATCCTCAGTTTTTTTCTGAGTAGGTTTATTGCTTTTTGGTTTTCTGAAATCTTTTTTGAATTGATTTTTTCCTTGAGGATTGCTGTTACGTCCAGCTTGTCGTCCTCTCGACGAGTTTTTTGAATTCATAATTAAATTTTAAAAGTTTGCAAATTTACGGTAATTATTTGGTTTTTAATCTAAAACCTCAACTACTTTATCTACAATTAAAGATTTATCGATAAATAACAAGCTAAAGACTCCTATTAATAACAAGACCTTTAAAATGTTGTGAGCTAATCTATATTGATTGTTTTTTGTTGATTCCCATGTGTAAAAACCAACAAATATTAAGGTAATGGCAGCTAAATAAAAATAATATTTCATGTATTCTATAGCAGGGTAGTTAAATAAAACTCCAATAGGTACTAAAGTTAATACCATTAATAAAATAATTAGCTTTTTAGTACTTCGTTCTCCATATTTAACAGGGAAAGTGTTGTAGTTATTAGCTATAGCTCCTTTAATATTTTCTAAATCCTTCATAAGTTCTCGAATCATGATGACTAGAAAAAGAAAGATTGCGTGTATGAAAATTACTTTTGAAAAATTTTTGTAGTGTACAAAAATTACAAAAAAAGGAAGTATGGTTAATACTGTGGCTGTTATTAATCCTATTAGTGGATGTTTTTTTAGTTTATGAGAGTAAAACCAAATGCCAAATATATATACAGAGAAAAAGAATGCTGCTCGCCATGAAACTAACCATCCGAAGAAAAAACCAATAAAATTTAGTGTAAAATATAACGTTAGTTTTGTTTCTTGCTTTACATAAGAATCTAAGCCTGTTTTTATAGGTCTGTTAATAATATCAGCTTTTTTATCGTAAAAATTATTGATGATATATCCGGAAGCAACTACACAAACGGTAGCAATAACTAAATAAAGTAAATGCCAATCAAAAACTACAGGCTTAACTGATTTTGCATCAGAGAAAATAAAAATAGCAGCCAAATATTGGGCTGCTATTAATACTAGGATGTTATAACCTCTTATGACAGATAAAAGGCTAAATATTTTTAAGAAAAATGTATTGTTTTTAAATGTACTCATAGTAGCATTTTAAAAGCGATACACTAATTCTAATTTATAATCTTTTAAACTGTTTTTTGCTTTTTCGTAATCTTCAGTAAATCCTAAGATGTAACCTCCACCACCAGAACCACAAAGCTTTAAATAGTAATCGTTGGTTTGTATACCTTTTTCCCATACTTTATGAAAAGCAGTAGGAATCATAGGTTTAAAGTTAGCTAATACTACTTTTGATAGTTTTTTCACGTTACCAAATAACGATTTTACGTTTCCTTGTAAAAAGTCTTCAATACAAGCATCTGTATGTGTTGCGAACTCTTCGCTAATCATTTTTCTGAAACCTTCGTTTTTCATCTTGTTCATAAAGATGTTTACCATTGGTTCAGTCTCCCCAATTTGCTCAGAATCTAATAAGAAAACAGCTCCTTTTCCTTCTTTTTGAGAAGGGATTCCTGCTGGTTCAATATGTTCTTTTGAATTGATTAAGATAGGTAAACTTAAATAAGAGTTTAAAGGATCTAACCCAGAGCTTTTTCCATGGAAAAAAGACTCCATCAATGAAAAAATTTGTTTTAAAGTTAAAAGCTTGTCTCTCGTTAGGTTTTCTAAAATTGTAATTTTATCATTAGCGTACTTATCGTAAATAGAAGCTACTAAAGCGCCAGAACTTCCAACTCCGTACCCTTGAGGTATTGAAGAATCGAAATACATTCCGTTATCAATATCACTTTTCAAAGAATCTAAATCAAAAGATACTAATTCAGAATTTAAGTTAGTCAAATAACTATAAAACTTCGCTAAGCTTTGATTTGACTTCTCAGCTTCTCCAGTTAAGTTTTTTGCAGATTTTAACGCTCCTTTATAAGAACTAAAAGGTATTGCTAATCCTTTAGAGTCTTTGATAATTCCATACTCTCCAAAGAGTAATATTTTTGCGTAAAATAAGGGTCCTTTCATAGGTGTTTTAATTACGGTGCAAACATACAAGTAAAACTACTAGTTTACAAACTAGTACACGTTTTTGTAAAAAGTTTTCCAAACGCCCACTTTTTCGTTATCGCGATATTTACCTTTTGTTTCTATTTTACCATTCTTATAAAAAGTTTTCCATATACCTTCTCTTTCACCTTCTTCATACTTTCCTTCCTCTTTTAACTCACCAGATTCATAGTATACCTTTCGAATTCCGTGAAGTTTTCCGTTTTTGTAATTGGCTCTATGAAAAGGTTTGCCATTGGTATGGTAATATAGTACCAAACCATCAAATTCTTCTTGGTTAGGAGTTTTCACAGTACTAAAACCCTCCATTTGTACTTGACCATTTTTGTAGTAATCTACAATCCAAAAGCCGTCATTCATTCTTTTGGGAGCAGGTCTATAAAACTCATGCTCTCCTTTAGTTGTTTCTTGCCAGTTTTTATCAAACCAAATAGTATCTTGTGCATTGACTGAATTGGTTATAAAACCAATAAAAAGGGCAATTATTAATGTTGAAGTTTTCATAATAGTAGGGAATTTAGGTTAAAATAGGTCTCGCGCCAAAACCCACACTATCACAAATATAATGATTTTTTTGGCAGTATGCAGCTAAATTATTCTTAATAAATACTTCAATCTCAGTCTTTTCCGAATTAGGGTATAATACATGTACATTCGCGCCTGCATCTAAGGTAAAGCAAACATTGCTATCATTTTCTTGTCTGTATTCCCATATTTTATTGATGATTTCTAACGTGTTCGGTTTCATTAAAATGAAATATGGACTACTTGTTAACATCATTGCATGTAACGTTAAAGCTTCGCTTTCAACAAGGTCAATAAATGCTTTAATATCTCCATTTTGAAGGATTTTTGAAAGTTTTTCTAAGTTTTCATTGGCCTGATTAAAACGATTTTCAGCATACGGATGATTATGCATTAAATTGTGACCAACAGTACTTGAAACTTGCTTTTCACCTTTATCAACTAATAAAATAGTATCCTGGTAGTCTTCAAAAATAGGATGAACTTTATAAGGGAATTTTGTGCCGAATAAATCTGAACTTCCTTTAATCTCAGGATGATTTCCCCAAACGACTAATGGCCCTTCAATACTTCTACTAGCACTTCCTGATCCTAAACGAGCTAAAAAAGAAGCTTTTTTATTAATATATTCATCAGTTAAATTTGGATTTAATTCTTTTTCCAAATTCATTAAACACATAGCAATAGCACTCATTCCACTTGCAGAAGAAGCAATACCACTACTGTGTGGAAATGAATTTTCAGAAGAAATAACCATGTTATACTCTAAAATATAGGTACAGTATTTTTGTATTCTTTCAAAGAATTTGGCTATTTTAGGTTTAAAATCATCTTTCTTTTTTCCTTCAAAGTACAATTCAAATTCTACTTGGTTTTTTGGTAATGTCTTTGTGAATTCAATTTTTGTAGTTGTATGGCAATTATTCAATGTAAAGCTTATTGAGGCATTTTTAGGAATTTGAGGTTCGCTTTTTCCCCAGTATTTTACCAAAGCAATATTACTAGGTGTCTGCCATGTAACGGTTAAGTTATCTACTTTTTTATCTTGAGAAAGAAATAAGAAATCTGATGTATTCAACGTGTAAAAAATTTGCTGTAAAGATAGAACTTCGCTTACACTTGTGCTAATTTTTGTAAAACGCTTTCTTTATAGCTTCTGCTTATTGAGATTGCTTTTTTAGTAACTTCAATATATTCGTTAGTATATGATGAAATTTTAGAAACTGAAACAATGTAAGAACGATGTAATCTTATAAAACAATCACTTGGTAATATGGCTTCAAAATTACTTCTAGTAACTATAGTATTTCGTCTCAAGTTTTAGCGCCAGCATTTGGATTGTTGAGGGCTATTCGATATTATCTTGTTGTGGAAAAGAGATAGCTAATCTAGATTTTTGATTAGTTAATCCTTTTAATACCTATTTCTAACATAGAAATGGGTATTTTTGTTGTATGAGAAAAATTAAACTGATTTGGGACTTTAAAGGTCCTGATGGATTGGAAACAGCAAAACATCACTGTATACATTTAAAAGAATTTACGCAGATAGATGGTTTGCCATATCATGAAGTAAATTTTGTATCTTTAAACGAAATGCATACCATCGCTTTTATTGTGGTTGATGAGGAATATATGAAAACCTTTAGAGATGCATTGAAACCTCATAGAGGAGAATTAGCATAATATAACACAAAAAAAATAGATCTATGTTTTTAATTAATGCCCTAGCAAAACCAAAAAAATCTTCTGAACATTATGATCAAGTTATAGGAGCTTACGTAAGCTTGTATATTGATTATAAAGATATTGAAGGAGCTATGCGATTAGCGAAATTTTATATCAAAAATGAAGATTGGAAAGTAGTAGAAATAGAAGACGAATATTTTACGTTAGATTCTGTGGATGATGTAGAAGATAATGAGCAAAAAGAATTGTATGAAGAAGCTGTAGAGTATGGATACTCTATTATTTTTAATTGCTACGAAGAAGAAGGAGAAGACGAAGATTAAAAAAAGCATGTCATTTCGAACGGAGTGAGAAACCTTAATTATTTTCGTTCGAAATGATATTTTATTTATTCAGCAATTGCATTAGCACAAATAAAACCACCTGTCCAAGCATTTTGAAAGTTGAAGCCACCAGTAACGGCATCAATATTTAATACTTCACCTACAAAAAACAAGTTTTTGTGTTTTTTACTTTCAAAACGTTTAAAGTTAATTTCTTTTAAATCTAAACCGCCAGCAGTAACAAACTCCTCTTTAAAAGTAGTACGTCCATTTGCATTGAATAATCCTTTGGTTAACTGATCTGCTAAGTTTTGAAGTTGCTTATTGCTCAAATCAGCCCAGTTTTGGTTGTTTTTTATTTCTGAAGCCATTACCAAACGTTCCCATAATCGGCGAGGAATATCACTAAATGGAGATTTTAAACTAACTTGTTTTTTAGTTTGTGATTTTTTTAACTCTTGTAATGTTGAAAAAACTGAATAGGTATCTTGTCCTAACCAATTTACCAATACGTTATATTGATAGTTTTTATCAGCTAAAATACGAGCACCAAAAGCGGATAATTTTAAAATAGCAGGACCACTCAAGCCCCAATGGGTAATTAGTAATGGACCAGAATTTTCTAAATTTGTTCCAACAAGTGTAACTTCTGCATTTGGAACTGATATTCCGCCTAAATCAATAATTCGCTTGTCTTTTATATTGAAAGTAAATAAGGAAGGAACAGGTTTAATAATTGTGTGATTTAACGTTTTACATAAATCCCATACTTTTTTACTACTTCCTGCGGCAACCACTACGAAATCAGCTTCAAAATCTTGATTTTTTGTGTTGATAATCCATTTCTCATTTTGTTGATAAATGGAGTTTACACCATGGTTTTTTAACACCGTAATTTCGAGGTTATCAACAGCGTTTTGAAAGCAATCTATAATAGCTTGTGATGTATTTGCTTCTGGAAATACTCGATTGTCTTCTTCTATTTTTAAAGGAACTCCGCGATTTTCAAACCACTCAAAAGTATCGCCCGTCATGAATTTATGAAAAGGTCCTAATAATTCTTTTTCGCCTCTAGGGTAGAATTTTGTTAGTTCTTTAGGTTCAAAACAAGCATGTGTAACATTGCAACGACCTCCACCAGAAATTTTTACTTTTTGTAAAACCTCTTTTCCTTTCTCAAGAATAGTAATGTCCAATTCAGGATTAATTTCTTTTGCATTAATCGCAGTAAAATAACCTGCAGCTCCACCACCAATAATAATAACTTTTTTCATCTTTTTTATGTCAGTTCGAGTAATTTTCGGTAGAAAATTGTATCGAGAACTTTTTTAAATTATCTCGATACAAATTTATTTCATTCTTCAATAAATTCACTCGATGTGACAGGTTTAATTTTATAAAATCATTTCTTTATAGGTGAGGATAGTATTGAATCCTTTTTGTTGAAAATAGCTTGTAGTGTCTTCATTTCCTGTAACTAAAATAAAATCACCACCCCAAGCACCTAAACTTTTTACTTCACCAAAATAGTCAGAAAATAACCTTTGTTTTACAGTGTCTTGTTTTATAATTGAACTAATGATTTGCTCATGCTCAATAATGATTTTTTCTAAATCTTTAGAAGTGTTGGCTTTTAAAAACTCTTGAGTTAAATTGTCAATTTCAGGA
The DNA here is from genome assembly GCF_022347665.1 of Tenacibaculum sp. Mcav3-52. Classification (NCBI taxonomy): domain Bacteria; kingdom Pseudomonadati; phylum Bacteroidota; class Flavobacteriia; order Flavobacteriales; family Flavobacteriaceae; genus Tenacibaculum; species Tenacibaculum sp. Mcav3-52. The sequence goes on from NZ_JAKRGE010000001.1 coordinate 1,251,076, forward strand.
ATTAAGATCTTAGCTTCTTCTTTGTGTTTTTTATAGTGAGCAATTCCTTCTCTGCTATTTTGTTTTTGGTTTAAATGCACAAAAAATAATTCTTCAGAAAAATGTGGATTGAAATTTACTTCTTGAATATGAGGTTGTTTTTCTTCTAGCTTATATAGAATCGGAGTGTTATGTTTTGCACAAGCGATATCGTAACCACTTCCAGAAAAAGCGTTCCAAAGTAAGGTAAACGGGTTTACATTTGCCCAAGTAGCTATATTATTAATTAAGGTTGAGGAACTTCCTAATCCCCAGTTTTGAGGAAATGTTAGATTTGTCTTTACAACGAAACCGTTTTCAGTAGTTAGAAATTCAGGATTTAAACGTTTCGCTTCTTGTAAAATATCACGTAGTGTTTCAGCAATAAACTCAGCACTTCCTTCTTTATCAGAATTAAACGTAGCTGAGGTTAAGCGTAGTTTGGGTAAATCAAAAGAAGCCTCGAACCAACATTCTCCAGTATGCGTAAAACTTCCCCAGATAAGTTGTGATTCTTTAATTGGTTCAACAATTAAGTCTTGTCCAAACTTAGTAGGAACAGCTAACGATGTTGCACCATCTAAAACAACATATTCTCCAGTGAGTAATAATTTTCCGTTAGAATAGTGTCGCATTATACCAGTCCGAATTGTTTAAAGTGATGTGTAAAATGTTTTACTTGGAATTTTTTCCAATATTCATAATCTAGCTCTCCAAAAAATGGATGTACAACTGTTCGGTTTGGATTTTCATTAAAAACAGTTTCGAAGTGCTGCACTTGCTCAATCAAATCAATAACAGCTTCGTTTATAGAACTAAACTTTAACGGAGTTGGAGCTTCTGATAAAAATGGAGCTTTAAATCCAGTTTGTAACTCATTATCAGAATTTAAAAATGGTTTTCTTCTAGCTGATTTCTCATCAGAAACATAGGTGTCAACTTTCCAGTTTCCATTCGCTATTTGAGTAACCAAGCTTAAATGTTCTACCATGTGTTGTCCACTCATTTTACCAAACAAAGGTTTTGCATCGGCTTTTAAACTTAAAAGAGTATCACGTACTTCTTCTTCATTTAAAAAGTCTACCCATTGTACTTTTGGCTTACGAAGCTCATTTAGTTTTTCAACCACGGCACTATGAGAAGCTGTTCTGTCTTCAAAATAGGTGGCTACAATTTCTTTTTCTTCATTGGTAGCTTTGTGTTGATTTAAAATGTTCATCAAGTGCATTTTCATATGCCCATGTTGAATTCCTTTGGTTGTTAAAGCACGCAAAGCAGCAAAATTTTGAGCTAAACCAGCAGCAGCAATAATTTGCATTAAAGTGCGAGCACTAGGTTTTTGCATCATATCTAACGATAATTTTGCCATTGGGTGTAAGGCAGTTAATCCACCCACAGTTCCTAATGCTAAAGGAATTTCAATCCAAAATTTAAAAATACCGTCTTTTACTTCACAGTGAGTTAAGCTTTTGTATTGTCCGTCTTTTGATGCATACGCATGTGCACCCGCTTCAATAGCTCTAAAATCGTTTCCAGTAGCTAATACAACAGCATCTATTCCGTTCATAATACCTTTGTTGTGCGTAACTGCACGGTACGGTTCTACCTCTGCAATTTTAACAGCTTGTTCAAACTTTTGAGCAAACTTCTCAGGATTCTTCCCGCCCAATTCGGCTACTTTACAACTTACTTCCGCTCTAACTAAACATTCAGGAACGTAGTTAGAAAGAATGCTCATAACTATTTCAATATCATCTTTTCTAAAAGCTTTAGCAATAGCTTCTAAACAAGAATTAATAAAGTTAGCTCCCATACTATCTTTTGTTTCAAACGTAACATGTAATTGATAGTAGTTTGCAAGCTTATCTGTTTTATCAACTAGTTGAATATCTAATATTCCGCCACCACGTTTTTCCATGTTTTTGGTAATGGATGCGGTAGCTGCGTATAATTCTGTTTTTTGTTGATTAAAATAGGTTTCTAACTCTTTTTTGTTACCAGCATACATAAAATGTACCTGACCAATTTTTGTAGTAGAAATTACTTCTGTTTTAAATCCTCCACGAGTACTCCAAAACTTGGCAACTAAAGAAGCAGCAGCAACAACAGAGCTTTCTTCAACCACCATTGGTATTACATAACTGCGTCCGTTAATAATAAAGTTAGGAGCAATGCCGTAAGGCATATAAAAATTAGAAATGGTATTTTCAATAAAATCATCATGCAATTGTTGTAACTTCTCGTCTACATTCCAATATTGCGTAATAGTTTGTATAATTTCTGGTTGATTGTTAAAGTAAGTTTTAGCCAACCAGTCTATTTTTTCTTCTTTGGTAAGTTTAGAAAAACCAGAGATCGTTTTAGACATTCTCAATTCATTTTTGATGGCTCAAAGATACGTGAATCATGTTAAAATGCTTGTGTTATTTGGTTTTTATGATTTTTTTGAGCGGGTTTTTGGCTATTTTTCCGTAAACTTGGCAAACTTTTTAGATAAACAACAACTTAACATGAAGAAATTATTATTATTGTTTATAGGGATATCTTCGCTAGTACAAGCTCAAAAAAAAGATATTTCTTTAGAGGATATATGGCGAAAAGGCACATTTAGAGCCGATTATATGAACTCTTTAAATTCTATGAATGGAGATTTTTATTCGTTATTAAATTATGAGAATGGAAGTTCTACTGTAGATAAATACAGTTATGAAACTTTAGAAAAAGTTGCAACGATTGTTGATAGTAAAGATTTAGCAGGATTGAAATATTTTCAATCATATAGTTTTAATAATGATGAGACCAAATTAATTTTAGGAACGAACTTTAAGCAAATTTTTCGTCATTCATATTTAGGTACTTATTATGTGTATGATATTGCTAAAAAATCATTAGACTTAATTGGTACAGATATTCAAGAACCAACTTTTTCTCCTGATAGTAAAAAAATAGCATACGCTAAAGACAACAATTTATTTATTAAAGATTATTCAGATGCCAATGTGGTAATTCAAATTACCAATAGTGGTAAAAAGAACGAAATCATTAACGGTATTACTGATTGGGTTTATGAAGAAGAGTTTGGTTTTGTAAAAGCTTTTGAATGGAGTAAAGATAGCAAAAACTTAGCTTATTTACGTTTTGATGAAAGTAAGGTTAAAACTTTTTCAATGGATGTGTATGGAAAAGAAAAATACCCAACACAACATGTATTCAAATACCCAAAGGCAGGTGAAGAAAATGCTAAAGTAGCTTTACGTATATTTTCATTAGAAACGAATAAAACTGCAGAAATTAGAGTAGGAGATTATGAATATATTCCTAGAATTAACTGGACAAACAATCCAAACATATTAGCTGTTAGAACATTGAACCGTCATCAAAATGATTTAAAAATGTATTTTGTTGATGCAACTACTTTTAATAGTTCTATCGTTTTAAACGAAACAGATAAAGCATATGTAGATATTACAGACGACCTAACTTTTTTAGACGATAATAGCTTTATTTGGACAAGTGAAAAAGATGGATACAACCATATTTACCACTATGATAAAGATGGTAAGTTATTGAATCAAGTAACGAAAGGAAATTGGGAAGTTACTTCTTACTACGGATATAATGCTGATAAGAAAACTATTTATTACCAATCAGTAGAAAACGGTTCTATTAATAGAGGAGTGTATAGCATTTCTTTAGACGGTAACAACAAAAAGCTATTGAGTAACTCTACAGGAACAAACAACGCTGCTTTTAGTAAAAACATGCACTATTTCATCAATACTTTTTCTGATGCAAATACACCACCAGTGTACACGCTAAGAAATGATGAAGGTAAGGTATTAAAAACTATAAAAGATAACGCAGCTTTAAAAGAAACTATTGCAGGGTATAATTTAAGTAAAAAAGAGTTTTCTACTATTAATGTTAACGGTAACGACTTAAATATGTACACTATTAAGCCTGCAAACTTTGATGTAAATAAAAAGTATCCAGTTTTAATGTATCAATATTCAGGGCCAGGTTCTCAAAATGTAAAAAATAGTTGGAATGGTTCAAATGATTATTGGCACCAAATGTTAGCACAAAACGGATATATTGTTGTTTGTGTTGATGGTAGAGGAACAGGTTTTAAAGGTCGTGATTTTAAGAAAGTTACTTATATGAACTTGGTGAAGTATGAAACTGAAGACCAAATTTCGGTGGCTAAAGAGTTAGCAAAATTACCGTATGTTGACGCGAATAGAATTGGTATTTGGGGATGGTCATTCGGTGGTCATATGAGTACGAACTGTTTATTAAAAGGAAATGATGTATTTGCAGCAGCTATCGCTGTGGCACCAGTTACTACATGGCGTTTTTACGACACAATTTATACAGAACGTTACATGCGTACTCCAGAGGAAAACCCTGCAGGGTATGATGATAACTCGCCATTGAATTATCCAGAATTATTAAAAGGAAAATATTTACTAATTCACGGAACAGGTGATGATAATGTACATGTTCAAAATGCTTATAGAATGGCAGAGGCTTTAATTCAGGCAAATAAGCAATTTGAGTGGGGAATGTATCCGGACAAGAATCATGGTATTTATGGAGGCAACACTCGTTTACACCTGTATACCAAAATGACCAACTTTATTAAAAACAACTTATAAACTAAAACAATATATTATGGCTAAAAATGTAGCAACCGAACGGGAAATATTTGGACATCCAGTAGGATTATTTATGTTGTTCTTTACAGAAATGTGGGAACGTTTTTCATACTACGGTATGAGAGCTCTACTGGTTTTATATTTAATTAGCGAAGTAGCAAGTGATAATCCGGGTTTAGGGTGGACTAAAAGTGATGCTAGTAGCTTATACGGTTGGTACACAATGCTTGTTTACATTACTCCAATCATTGGCGGGATCATTGCTGATAAAATTTTAGGATTTAGAAAAGCCATTATTATAGGAGCTGTGTTAATGACATTAGGGCACATATCGTTAGCTTTTGAACCGATGCCAGCGTTTTACTTAGGACTTGGTTTATTAATTATAGGAAATGGTTTTTTTAAGCCAAATATATCTTCAATTGTAGGGCAATTATACCCAGAAGGAAGTGATAAAAAAGATTCAGGGTATACTATTTTTTACCAAGGAATTAACGTAGGAGCTTTCTTGGGGTCAATTTTATGTGGTTATTTAGGAGAAACTTTAGGTTGGCATTATGGGTTTGGATTAGCAGGTATATTTATGTTTATAGGATTGATTCAGTTCCATTTAGCACAAAAAATGTTTGGAGAAATTGGATTAGCACCAAAGAAAGAAGTTTCTAAAGAAACTACAGAAATAGAAAAAAAGCCATTAACAAAAGTTGAAACTCAGAGGTTAATAGTTGTTGGTGTTTTAGCATTTTTCTCTATCTTTTTCTGGGCAGCTTTCGAGCAAGCAGGTTCGAGTATGAATATTTTTGCAAGTGAATATACTGATAGAAGTTTAGAAGGGACAGGAGTAATTGTATTTAAAATTTTTGGAGCTTTACTATCAGCTTTACCAGTAATAATTTTAACATGGTTATTTGTAGGAATGTTTAAAGCAATTGGTAAAACGTATGCTACAGCAATGATGTTTATGGCACTAAGTGTTGTTATTTTGTGGGGAATTATTGGATATATGATTTATAATCAGTTTTTTGATGAAAACCCGGAGGTACCAGCAACATGGTTTCAAAGTTTAAATGCGTTATTTATCTTCACTTTAGCGCCATTATTTTCTTGGGTTTGGCAAAAATTAGCAAAAACAAAATATAACCCTAACGGACCTCAAAAGTTTGCTATAGGATTAATATTACTTGGATTAGGTTTTATACCAATGGTACTTGGAGCAGCAAATGTTGGAGGAGATTCCATACAAAAGGCTAGTATGATCTTTTTAGTTTTAGCTTACCTATTACATACTATGGGAGAGTTAAGTTTATCACCAGTTGGTCTTTCCTATGTAAATAAATTGTCACCAAAAAGATTATTAGGTATTATGTTTGGTATTTGGTTTTTTGCATCTGCCATGGGTAATATGATTGCAGGAACTTTTTCAAGTTACATGGAAAAGATAGCTCAAGAATCTTCTATGTCTGATTTCTTTAATATCTTAGTTTGGATTCCAATTGGAGGAGGTATAGTATTATTCCTTTTAAGTTTTCCACTTAAAAAGTTAATGCACGGAGTAAAATAATAAGGAGCATTTAACCTCATGATAATCTTTATCATGAGGTTTGTTACATATAAACGATAAATAAATATGAGTTCAGTTACATCAAACGATTTTTTCAAATCAAAAGTACTAGGCCATCCATCAGGGTTGTTTGTGCTATTTTTTACAGAAATGTGGGAGCGCTTTTCTTTTTACGGAATGCGTGTTTTATTAGTTAACTTCTTAACAGCAGCAGCTATTGGAACTAACCCTGGTTGGGAATGGTCAGCAGAAAATGCAGGTGCTTTATTTGGTACTTATGCAATGTTATTGTATTTAACCCCAATTTTAGGAGGAATTTTAGCAGACAAATTAACAGGATATCGTTGGGCAGTTGTTATAGGCTCTATTATTATGACACTAGGACACGCTGCTATGGCTATTGAAACTGAGTTTTGGTTGTATGTAGGTTTAGCTTTATTAGTAATTGGTACAGGTTTCTTTAAACCTAATATGACATCTATTATTTCTGAGATGTATAAAGACTTACCAGAAAAAAAAGATGGAGCATATACTATATTTTATATGGGAGTTAATGCAGGAGCTTTCTTTGGAATGATGTTGTGTGGATATTTAGCTGAAAAGATAGGTTGGTCTTGGGGGTTCGGTTTAGCAGGAATTTTCATGTTATTAGGTACTTTACAGTTTTGGTTAGCAAAACCATTATTTGGAACTATAGGAGATGTTCCTTCAAAAGAAGAAAATAATGTTGTTGAAACTTCTGGTTTAAACTCAAAAGAAGAGGATAAAAGAAATCCTTTCACAGGTTTAGATAAAATATTAATCGTAATTTCCTCTGTTATAGGTTTAGGATACGCTATTAACGATCCTTTATCAAAAATTGGAGGTATAGATGTTTTTGGAGCTCTTAAAATAGGAAATTTTGAAGGACAATATGTAGCTGTACTGTTTGGGTTAATAGTATTTTTAGTTTTAACTATTTCTCGTATATCTCGTTATGCTAAGGTTGTACGAGATAGAATGATTGCTGTAATTATATTTGCTTTTTTTACTGTTTTCTTCTGGATGAGTTTCGAACAAGGAGCTTCTTCTTTAGTGCTTTTTGCTCGTGATAATGTTGATAGAGTTTTAACAGGTAATGCACAAACAATTTTTAATATTGTAAATACACTATTAACTGTAATTCCGTTAGCTATTATTACTTGGGTACTAATTTTATTAGGAAAAGAAACAGGAAAAAGAATTCCTGTATCCAACTTTGTATTAGCAATATGTTTTCTGGGAGTTTGGGCATTGGTAGGTTGGATGTTATATCGTGAGTTTTCAGCAGAAGCTTCTGAAATAACGGTATCATGGTTTTCAATATTAAACTCATTTTTTATTATAGCCTTTGCTAATTTCTTTTCTAAATGGTGGGATTCAAAATACAACCCGTCTGCAGCTGTAAAGTATGGATTAGGACTAATTATAATGGCAGTAGGTTTTGGGTTGTTAGCATTTGGATCTTATGGAATAACCGATGGAGTTAAAGTGAGTATGGTATGGTTAATATTAGCATATTTGTTTCATACCTTAGGGGAGTTATGTCTTTCTCCAGTAGGTTTATCATATGTATCTAAATTAGTACCTGCAAGAATGATTGCATTTATGTTTGGTATGTGGTATCTAGCAATAGCAATAGGAAATAAAGCAGCAGCTGTTTTAGGAGGTCAAATAGAAAACATAACAAAAGAATATAGCCTATCAACATTCTTTTTAATTTTCACAATAGTTCCAACATTAGCAGGATTGTTAGTAATAGCTTTAAATCCGTTAATTAAAAAACTAATGCATGGAGTTAAATAACTCTAAATAAAAGTTAAAACAATATTTTTAGAACCTGTCAATTTTAAATATTGGCAGGTTTTTTTGTAATTTTGGAACACTTATTGAGACTTAAAGAGTATGAAAAAAATAATATTAATAGTAGTTTTAACCTTTATTTCATATGGAGTAAAGGCACAAGACAAGGTAAATTGGTTAAGCTTTGAAGAAGCGATGGAAATGAGTGAGAAAGACCCTAAACCAATTTTAGTAGATATTTACACCGATTGGTGTGGTTGGTGTAAAAAGATGGATAAAACCACTTACAAAAACAAAGTAATTGTTGAGTATATCAATACACACTATTACCCAGTAAAGTTAAACGGAGAAGCTAAACATGATATTACATTTCAAGGAAAAACCTTTAAATACCAGTCTCAGGGAAGAAGAGGTTATCACGAGTTAGCGGCTGCTATTATGAAAGGACAATTAAGTTATCCTTCAACAGCTTTTTTTAATACTGATAAGCAATTATTACAAAACGTACCTGGCTACTTAGAAGAAAAAAGATTTGAGAAAATACTGGCGTATTTTAACAAAGATAATTATAAAAATACACCTTGGACAGAGTTTGAAAAGAACTTTAAAAGTGCCATGTAAAAACTTATTCTTTTATAATATAAGCACCATTTTGACCAGTATACCAAAATGGTGTTTTTTGTTTATAACAAGTTTCTTTCCACCCGTTAATGTACGATTTGTAATTACTTCCATCAGCAATGATTTGCTTTGGTTTTAGCCAATAAATAAGTCTGCTTAAATTTATTTTTGGGTTATTTTTTAAAACCACTATTGGGTTTTTAAGTTTTTTTATTTGATACATCCCTAAACTATCTACAATTAAAATTTGTTTGTTATTGAAAGAAGCAATGTATGATATCGAATCAATATTTTTAGAAATAATGCCTTGAGCAACTCTGTAAGATTGTAAAATTTTTTCTTGCAGAAGAATAGAGTCATTTAGTGAACTAAAAACGTTAAGCTCGTTCCTGTTTCTTTCTCCTAAAATTGAATACCTACTTTTATGAAATACAATAAATTCACTTTTGTTTACTCGCTGGCTTTTTTCATATAAATAAACCCCTTGTAAAATAATAGTTGAAGTTAGAAAAAGTACAATATTATTATAGGTTTTACGAAACCAAAGTTGAAATAAGAAAATAATAAATATGTACCAAGCTATCATTGCTTCAAAAGACATAGAAAATTCCTTCAATAAAAACACTTCTTGATGCGAAACCCAGCTGACAAAATAATTCATCAAAGAAATAATGGATCCATATATATCCGCCAAGAATTGAGGCAATATATTAAACGTTGCTAGTATAATAATTACAATTCCACCAAACAAAATTGTACCTAAAAAAGGAATGATAATTAAGTTAGACAGAATAAACAACCCTGGAAACTGATGAAAGTAATACAAGCTAATTGGTAAAATTCCTGCTTGTGCAGCTATAGAAACTGTAAATAATTGCCAGCCTTTGTCGAGAAATCGTAATTTAGGTGTCCAAATACTGTAAAGTAAAGGTTGTACCCAAACAATACCAAAAACTGCTAAATAACTTAATTGAAACCCAACATCAAATAAAAACATCGGTTTTATTAAAAGTAAAAATAGCATGGAACTTATTAAAGAAAACTCAATAACCTTTTTTCGTTTAAAGGATAACCCGATAGCTACAAAAGTAAACATAGTTACTGCTCTAACTACCGAGGCAGATAAACCAGCTATAAAAGCAAATGACCAAAGTAAGAAGATAACACAAACGGTTTTAATGATTGTTCCATACGGAAGGTTTTCTAAAGGTTTGAGTAGATAGGAGAGTAGTAATAATAAAATTCCTACGTGGAGTCCTGAAATGGCAAGAATATGAATAGCGCCTGCGTTGGTGTAGCTTTCTAATAACTCTTTTGAAATTTCTTGACGTTGACCAAGCAATAGAGCATTAATCACAGCAAATTCATCATTTGTAAAATGATACTTTTTTAAGGAAGCTTGTATTTTACCTCTAATATGAGCAGATAAACTGATTAAAGAAAGCTTTGAGTTTTCAAGTTTTTTGAATTGATGATCATCTATAAAAACTTGATGATAAATGTACTGTTTTGCTAAATACTGTTTGTAATCAAATTGATGTGGATTTAAAGGCGGAATTAATTCTTTAAAAGGAGTTGTGATAAATATTCGATTACCCGCCTTTAATATAGGTGATAAACTGTCCTTTTGAATATTTAGAAGAATATATCCAGTGGTTTTAGTAGAATCTACTTGTGAAACTTTAACTACATATTTTGTATAGTAGTTCCCTGGTTTTAATACTTTTTGTACATCAAGTATATAAGTAGAATTCTTAGTTAATTGATGTTTATAATGGCTTACATAATTCTTTGGATTGTGAATATAGGTGGTGCTAACCCCGATAAAAACAAAGAACAATAATGTGACTATACTAAAAGCTTTTCGCACTTGAGTTCTTTTTAAGAAATAAAGAATGACAAGAAACCCTATTAAAGAATAAAACAAGTATATAAAATTATACAGCCATATCTGTGTATAAAACTGAAGAGTTATTCCAATAATAAGGCACACCAAAAAGTGAGAAGGAGGGTATTCTAAAATTTTTTTCATAGCTCTCCAAAGTTATGAAAAAACTATGAATATGAAAGAATTTAGTCATTAGGGTTAGTTAAACCCATTGTAATTACGGTTGTAGAATGTTAACTATATTCTATAATTCCAAATGTCAAAAAAATAATTCCAAATATTAAGAATAAATATTTAACAAAAAAGTCTTTTTTAGGTAAATAGAAATTCTCTTCAGGATCATTGGGGTCATAATATATTGGGGTTACTTCTCCAATTTTAAATTTTGAATTGCTTTTTCCTTTTACTCGTATATTTTTTATTTCCCCATCTACTATTTGTTCAAATATTAAAATAGGGAATTTTAATATTACTTCATTATAGTTTCCTGGTTCAGAGTCTTTTCTTTTTTCAGTAATATAAGATACTACTCTAGCATTAGTGAGAATTCCATTTCTTTTAATCTTATTATTTTTAATCATCGTTTTTAATGATAAAAACAAAAAAACAACTCCTAGTATTATAAGTAAGTAGTGCATGATTTAGGTTATTGTAGTTGACGTTATTAAAGATATGAGTTAGTTTTAATAACAGATATTCATACCTAGCTAAGTTATCCAAAATAGAATTAAAACCAAACAAAAAGCAATCTCAAACGAGATTGCTTTTTAATTTTATATAGTTTTTTGAAATACTTTATACAACTTCAACAAACAAACCTTCGGCTGTTTTTTCAACTTTAGCAAGGTTGTTTTTAGTTAATCCTTTAATGGTTTTGTCCCACTTTTTATTAGACAAACCACTTTGAGATTTTAAATCATTTAAACCTATTTTTTCAGCTTTCTCTAATAAAGCTAATACAGCTTTTTCATCGTCGTTTAACTCAACTGTTGGAGCTTTCTTTTCAGGTTTCATCTGTGGGAAGAATAACACTTCTTGAATTGACGGATTGTTTGTTAAATACATAATTAAACGATCCATTCCAATTCCTAATCCAGAAGTAGGCGGCATACCATATTCTAAGGCACGTAAGAAATCTTGATCGATAAATTCACCAGCTTCATCATCACCACGAGCTGCTAATTTTAATTGTGCTTCAAAACGCTCACGTTGATCGATAGGGTCGTTTAATTCAGAGTACGCATTGGCAATTTCTTTACCACATACCATTAACTCAAAACGCTCAGTTAATTCAGGATTGTCACGGTGTTCTTTACATAATGGAGACATTTCTTTTGGATAATCGGTAATGAATGTTGGTTGAATGTAGTTTCCTTCACACTTCTCACCAAAAATCTCATCAATTAACTTTCCTTTACCCATCGTGTCATCTACCTCGATACCCATGTCTTGAGCAGCTTTACGGATTTCATCTTCCGATTTTCCGTTGATGTCAAAACCAGTAAAGTGTTTGATAGAATCTGCCATCGTAACACGTGCATACGGAGCTTTAAAATCTACCTTATGCTCTCCAAAAGTAGCTTCCGTAGTTCCGTTTACAGCTAAAGCACAGTACTCTAATAATTTTTCGGTGAATTCCATCATCCAGTTGTAGTCTTTATATGCTACATAAATTTCCATAGCGGTAAATTCTGGATTGTGTGTTCTGTCCATTCCTTCATTACGGAAGTTTTTAGAAAACTCATATACACCGTCAAAACCACCAACAATTAAACGCTTTAAGTATAACTCATTTGCAATACGCATGTATAACGGAATGTCTAATGCATTATGGTGCGTAATAAATGGTCTTGCAGCAGCACCACCTGGAATAGGTTGTAAAATTGGCGTTTCTACTTCAAAATATCCTGCATCGTTAAAAAACTGACGCATCGCATTGAATAATTTTGTACGCTTTACAAAAACCTCTTTTACTTGTGGATTCACAACTAAATCAGCATAACGTTGACGGTAACGCATCTCAGGATCAGTAAAACCGTCAAAGGTATTTCCTTCAGCGTCTACTTTAGGTAATGGTAATGGCTTTAAAGACTTACTTAATAATTTGAAATCTTTAACCATTACTGTGGTTTCTCCAACTTGAGTTTTAAACAACTCTCCTTCAATACCTACAAAATCACCAATATCTAATAACTTTTTGTATACTTCGTTGTATAAAGTTTTATCCTCACCAGTACAAATTTCATCTCTGTTAAAGTATACTTGAATACGTCCTTCACTATCTTGCAATTCAGCAAAAGAAGCTTTTCCTTGAATACGACGAGACATTAACCTACCAGCAATAACTACCTTCTTACCTTCCTTAAACTCCTGTTTAATCTGTTTGGAATTTGAATTGAATGGAAATAAATCTGCTGGATATGGATTGATACCCAGTTCACGTAATTTTGATAGTTTTTCTCTACGTACAACTTCTTGTTCTGATAATTGCATTGACTTAATTTTTAAGTAATTTTAATTTAAAGGTGCAAAGATACAATCAATTACAAAATTAGACAACGGTAGTATCACATAGATTTTATAAAAAAGTTATTTTTTATTTGTGAGTTTCTAAAAAGAATGTATATTTGCAGGCTGTCTAATTTTAAAAGGACAGCATTTAGTTGTGTTGTTAGATACTTTAAATAGTATCATGGTTTTGTTAACCAATGGAAAGCTTCCCTTAGATGGGTTGCTTTTTTTTTTGCATTTTATTTACGTTTATTCTGAAGCTATTTCCCGCTTTCCGCACTCGCTCTCTTCGAGAAGCTCAAACAAATGCTTCAATCTGGGGACTAAGTGTAATTGCTGACTTCTTAAATCATTAATACCTGTCATTCCAAACGAGGTACGAGGAGGAATCTCATGATTGGAAGTAAAAAGCTAAATATAGCGAGCTTATTCCTAAAAGAAAGCACCTTTATACTCCCAAAACTTAACAAAAAATAGCACTAAGAATACCATAGAAATTGAAAACTTAATGGTTGCAGAAGCTAAAAAACCTAAAAAAGCACCAAATGATGCTTTGATTGCTCTGTTAGTGTCTTTGCTATCATAAATCAATTCACCAACCAAAGCACCTACAAAAGCGCCAATTAAAATTCCGAAAGGAATAGGAGAGAGTAGTCCAATAATTAATCCGATAGTAGTGCCATATACTCCATATTTGGTGCCGCCAAAACGTTTAGTTCCCATAGCAGGGATAAAGTAGTCAAGAAAAAAGATAATGACAGCAATAGCTAAAGTGATTCCTAAAAATGTCCAGTTTTGAGGAACAGCTTTTGTTAAATGTAATAATAACAAACCTACCCAGCTAGTAATAGGGCCTGGTAATACTGGTAAAAATGAACCAATAATTCCTAAACAAGCAAATACAAAACCGAGTATTACTAAAAATATATCCATTAACCTTTTTATTGATAAGACGAAGATATAAAAGCTTTGTTACATATTTATCAACTAAAAAAATAGTTTAAACTAATTTTTTAGTTATATTTGTTTCAGAAATATTTATAAAAAGATATCATGAGTAAACAATTAACGAAGGCAGAAGAGCAAATAATGCAAGTATTATGGAAGTTAAAAAAAGCTTCAGTAAAAGAAGTAATAACTGAATTACCTGAGCCAAAACCAGCATATAATACTGTCTCAACTATTATAAGGATTTTGGAGACCAAAGAGTTTGTGGGGCACGAGTCAAAAGGTAGGAGATATATTTACTATCCATTGGTAGAAAAGTCTGAGTATAGTAATGAGAGTTTACATAAGTTAATGAACGGCTATTTTGGAGGTTCGTTCAAGAGCATGGTGTCGTTTTTTATGAAAGAAAACAAAATGGATATTCAAGAACTAGAGAGTATTTTAAAAGAGGTGAATAAAAATAAAAAGTCATGATAAATTATATCATTCAAGTTGTATTATTCCAGGTGCTTTTTGTGGCGGTGTATGATTTCTTTTTAAGTAAAGAAACTTTCTTTAACAAAAATAGATGGTACTTGTTAAGTACTGCACTGCTTTCTTTTGTGTTGCCTTTGTTTAAAATTTCAACAGTTCAAAAAGCAGTACCGCAAGAATATTACACTTTGTTGCCAGAGGTAGTGTTGTCACCTCAAAAAGTGATTGAAAAAGCGGCATGGTATCAATCTTTCAATTATTTAGATGTACTATTTTGGATTGGGTGTTTATTGTTTTTTGTAGTGTTTTTAGTGAAGTTAGAACGGATTATTCGATTAGTTTTACAATATGGCGTTGCTAGAAAAGAAAATTATAAGTTGGTTTTATTGCCAAAAGAAACAAAGGCGTTTTCATTCTTCAATTATATTTTTTTAGGAAAGGATATTCCATCGTCAAAACAAGAAAAAATTATTCAGCACGAATTAGTACATAGCGAACAGAAACACACATTAGATTTGTTGTTTTTTGAGTTTTTGAAAATAATTATGTGGTTTAATCCAATGGTGTATGTGTATCAGAATCGTATATCGTTAGTTCATGAATATATTTCAGATGCTGTAGCCAGCAAATCAGATAAAAAAGAAAATTATATCAACCATTTACTCGCTGATATTTTTCAGGTCGAGCATATTTCATTCATTAATCAATTTTATAAACATTCATTAATCAAAAAACGAATTATTATGATGACGAAAACACAATCAAAAAAAGTAAAACAACTAAAGTATTTGCTGCTAATTCCATTATTAGGAAGCATGATTTTATATACTGCGTGCTCAAGTGTAAAACTTAGTGAGAAGAGAAGTAAGAATATTACAAAAGAAAACATGAGTGAAGTGGAAGATGTACCATTTTCTAGTTTGGATAAAGCTCCAACATTTCCTGGTTGTGAAGAAGGTGATAGAAAATGTTTTAATTTAAGTATGATGAAGTTTGTGAAAAAGAATTTTAATGTAAAGTTAGCAGATTCAATAAAGGAGATTTCTGGAAAAAAAAGAATCTATGCTTTGTTTAAAATAGGAATAGATGGGAGAGTATTTGGTTTTAAAGTTCGTGCACCGCATCCAGAGTTAAAAACACACACAATTGATATGCTAAAAAAATTACCTCAAATGAAACCAGGAGAAAAGAATGGTAAAATTGTAAGAACTGGGTTTGTATTGCCTATCACATTTTAATGTATAATTAACTATATTGCCAGCTTAGATAACTTATGAACAACACCAAAAATAGAAACGTGAGAAATAAAATTTTACTTATTGTTTTTGTAATAGGAATTTTAAAAGTCGAGGCACAAGTTTCGACTTTTAAAACTATTGATAGTTTAGTGAATATAGGACGTTACCAAACAGCATTAACAAAGTTACATGAGTTAGATACTACTTTTCAATCAACCTCAAAAGTAGCATCTATTTACGCTTCAATTGATGATTATAAAAAAGCTTCTATATATTACGAAAAAGCATTGGAGTTAAAAGATGATTATTCAGTAAAAATAAAGTTAGCAAAAGCTTATAAAAAAGAGAATAAACTACAAAAAGCTATTGATGTTTATGAAGGTATTATAAATGATGATGCTGAAAATTTACTCATTAAGTATCAATTAGGAAAATTGTATACACAAACCAAGCAACCTGCAAAAGCAATTGATACTTTTAAAAATATCATTAAACAAGATAGTACAAATGCAAATTATTATTACCGATTGGGAGTTGCTTATGGAATGTTAAAAAAAAGAAATCTAAAAATAAATAGTTTTTTAGAAGCTTATAAAAATGATACAACTCACATTAAGTCTATTCACCACTTAGCATTAGCCTACACTTTATTAAGAGATAAAGATTCAGCAAACATTTTTATAAATAAAGGTTTGGTAGTGAACCCAAATCATATGAACTTAAATAAGTTGAAAATTAATAATTTATATAGAGAAGAGAAGTTTGCTGAAGCCATTCAATATTTACAAAGAATAGATACTATAGCGTCCAACGAACATTACACACAGAAAATGCTAGGGCGTTGTTTTTTCAATCTAAAGAAATATGACGAAGCAAAAAAGTACTTTAATAAAGCTATAAGAATTGATAGATCAGATTTTAAAGCGTATACCTATTTAGGAGACATCAATTTTGAAAAGAAAAAGTTTTATAAAGCTCAGCTAGATTATATGGTGGCAACTTTTGCGGGTAAAGAGCCACGAGATGTTGAGTACTATCAATTAGCTAGAGTGTACGAAAAATTAGGAAACCCAAAAGAAGAGGTAAAGTCTTATAAAAGAGCTTTTGAAGAGAATAGAAAAAATTATAAAGCCTTGTACCAACTAGCTAAAACTAGTGAAGATTATTATAAGGATAAACGAATAGCTTATAAACATTACAAAAATTACGTAAATCGTTTTGAAAGAAAAGATTCAGTTTTAACCAAATATGCAAAAGAGAGAATAAAAGAAATTAAAAAGTACTATTTCTTACAAGGAGAGATTTTACAATAGTATTTAATTTTGTATATTCATCTTAAAATCAATAAGATGAATTCTCGTTGTGTAGCTTTTTTATTTTGTGCTTTACTATATTCTTCTTGCGACTTCTTTTCATATTTAAAAAAAGATAACTCACAAGTTGTAGATACAGTAGTTGACTTTACAAAAGTAGATGAGTACCCTGCTTTTAATAAATGTAAAGATCTACTTGATAAAGCAAAAGCGAATTGTTTTAGAAAAGAAATTCATAAAAGAATAACGACGAGTTTACAGCAACATAATTTTGTTACTAAAAATAGTTTAGATGAAGAAGTTTTAATTGATATTCTAATTAATAAAGAAGGGAAATTTGTTTTAACTGAGGTTACTGCTTCTAGTGTTGTTATGACTCAATTACCAGAATTAGATAGTATAATAAAGTTGGCAATAGAAAAATTACCAAGAATTGCTCCCGCTACCAAAAGAGAAATTCCAGTAGTAACAAAGTACCAATTACCTATTAAAATTAAAACAGAATAGTAAACTATAGCTTTAAAAGTTCTTCAATAAAATCACGACTATTAGATAAACGAGGAATTTTATGTTGTCCACCTAATTTTCCTTTTTTCTTCATCCAGTCATAAAACAGGCCTTCACGAGCTTGATGTATCTTAGGCATTGCTAAAGTCATATTATTATAACGCTTAGCTTCATAGTCAGAGTTGCAGCTTTTTAAAGCTTCGTCTAATTCTTCAGTAAAAAAGGTAAGGTTTTCAGGAGCTTTTTTAAATTCAATAACCCATTCATGGGCTCCATTTTCTTTACCGTTCATAAAAATAGGACCAACGGTATATTCTTTAATTTCACAGTTGGTTTTATCACTCGCTACTTTTAAAGCATCCTCAGCGTTTTCAATAATTAACTCTTCTCCAAAAACATTGATATGATGCTTAGTACGTCCAGTAATTTTTATACGATAAGGATTGGTTGAGGTAAACTTAACAGTATCTCCTATTAAGTAACGCCATAAACCACCATTTGTGGTAATAATAATAGCATAATTAATGCCTTTTTTTACTTCAGAAAGAGGAATTGCTTTAGAATTTTCTCCGTTGTATTCGCTCATTGGAATAAACTCGTAAAAAATTCCGTAGTCTAACATTAACAACATTTCGTCAGAATCATTTCGGTCTTGAATAGCAAAAAAACCTTCTGATGCATTATAGGTTTCATAATATTTAAAATCGTCTCTTGGAATGAGTTTCTTATACTGCTCTCTATACGGGTTAAAGTTTATTCCTCCATGAAAATAAACCTCCAAATTAGGCCAAACTTCTAAAATATTATCCTTTCCTGTTTTTTCTAATACTCTATTTAATAAAACTAACATCCAAGAAGGAACACCAACTAAGCTTGTAATATTTTCATGAATGGTTTCGTTAATAATAGCTTCCATTTTTGTTTCCCACTCACTCATTAAAGCAGTTTCTTGCTTTGGAGCTGAGCTAAAATCTGCCCAAAAAGGCATGTTTTCAATAATTATAGCCGATAAATCACCAAAATAACTGTTGTTGTCTTCGTATACAGCAGAACTACCACCTAAACGGAGTCCTTTACCAGTGAAAAGCTTTGCGTTTTCATTGTTATTGATATATAAGCATAACATATCTTTTCCTGCTTTAAAGTGACAATATTCAATAGCTTCATCACTTACAGGAATAAATTTACTTTTTGCATTGGTAGTACCACTTGATTTGGCAAACCAACGTATAGGTGTAGGCCAAAATAAATTTTGCTCTCCTTTTCTACAACGCTCAATAAGTGGTTCAATACTTTCATAACGTTGAATGGGAACGTTGTTGGCAAAGTCAGTATAACTTTTAATTGAAGAAAAGTTTTGTTGTTTCCCAAATTCAGTGTTTTTAGCAGCAGTTACAAGCTTTAGTAGTAGCTCGTTTTGAACATCAATAGGATACTTTAAAAACAACTCTACTTGATGTTTACGCTTTTTTAAGAACCAAGAGATGATTGAATTTATAAATGGAAACGTCATAGATTAACTATTAATTCAATTTTTTTACTGTAATTTTGTGAAGCTAAATGTAACAAAATTTAAGACATGCAGTACCAAGGAGTTTTAAAAAAAATGCCTACCGAGAATTTAAACACTGTTCAATACTATTTAGATATGGGAGTGGATTTTTTGAATATGAATCAGTTATTGAATAAAGAATTAACCTTAAGTTTTGTTACTTACGAGTGTTTAAACTGTCATTTAGAAAAGAAAATATACCGTCAAGGTTTTTGTAAAAAATGTTTTTTTGAAATTCCAACTGCAGGAGATTGGATTATGCGTCCTGAATTGAGTAAAGCACATTTAGGGGAAGAAGATAGGGATTTAGAGTATGAAAAAAGGGTACAGCTACAGCCACATATTGTGTATTTAGCAAACTCAAGTAATGTAAAGGTTGGAGTGACAAGAAAGCAACAAGTACCCACTCGTTGGATAGACCAAGGAGCGCATGAAGCTATTGAAATTGTAGAAGTTCCTAATCGTTATTTAGCAGGAATTACTGAGGTAGCTTTAAAAGAGCATGTAGCAGATAAAACGAATTGGAGAACCATGCTAAAGAATGATATTAAGGATGAAAACTTGGTTGAGTGGCGTGAGCGATTACAAGAGTTTATTCCTGATGAAGCGAAAGAATACTACATAGCGAATAATACTGAAACGAATATTAATTTTCCTGTTGAAAAGTTCCCTAAAAAGCCTAAAAGTTTGAATTTAGAGAAAGAAGGAACGTATACAGGTAAATTGGTGGGAATTAAAGGACAGTACTTAATTTTTGAGGATGAAACAGTGTTTAATGTTCGTTCTAATGAAGGATTGGTGGTTAAAATTGGGCTATTATAATAGTTCAATTTCTTTCTGAATATTTTTTCGTGCTGTTTCCTCAAACTTTTGGTAAAAGTATTCTGTTTTGAATATATTTTCCATTGTTAAAAAATGCTGTAAAGCTTTTTTACGACCTGAATTATAGATTATATTAGGATAAACTGCATATTCTTTTCGAACATTTTTATAATACTGAGTATATACTTCCCAGCTTTGACCTAAGATAGATAAATCAGCATCTGTAAAGTAGTTAGTGTCTGAATTTTCAGATGTTTTATGAGATTTAGTAGCTAAAATCTGTGAAAAACAATTTTCTATAACTTTATTGGGAATTGAAAGTTGATTCATTCTTTTTGCAGCTAACTCAGCACTTTTTTCTTCATTGTTGTTTTTTAAAGAATTATAGATAACATCGTGATAAAACAGTGTGAATAGAATTGTGTTCCAACTACTTATTTTGGTTCTTATAGGAGTTAATTGAAAAAGTAAATTTTCAAGATGTTCTAATGTGTGATAATGTCTTTTTTTACTGGTATAATACTCTTCTATTTCTTGCCACAATAAAATATTGAAGCTATTATCGTTTGAGTAAGTAGCCAATAAGTTTAAAAAAGTGTTCTTTAACATAAAATGAGTAGAAAGAAAAAGGGTTCATTCGAACCCTTTTTTTAATGTTTTACAGCTACATGATTATCGTTCATTTTCAACTCGCTAAGAACGTTTAGCGCTTCATTTACATAAATATCTTTCTGAAGGTTTTTATGCCATGCAACTCTTTTTTCTTCTAAAACAGTATCCTTTTTAAATAAATTTAACTCATATTTAGGAGAGACAAAAGTTAGATGAGAATCAAATTTAAAAATATCTTTAAACTGTTCTCCTTCTTTTGTTTTAGCTTCGCTTTCCTTTTTAAAAGCATCATAGTTTAAAGAATAGACTCTTTCGTCTTGATTTTTCTTTAACCATTTAGCATAGTCATTTATTTTATTAAACTTTTCGTTATTCATTACACGTTGTTTACTGTTGTATACTACATCAGCAAAGTTACTGTATGAATTCGTAGCAGTATATTTTGCTTGTTGTACCTTATCCCAAGGCAAAGCACCGTCTAAATCACGTTCTCCAAAGTCCATATAACTATATCGGGTAGGTAAAGAAATATCAGAATAAACTCCTTCAATTTGAGTAGAACCACCATTAATTCTATAAAACTTTTGAATGGTCATTTTTAAAGCACCTAAATCGTTAGGATATTGTTCATAAAAACGGTTAATAGGCAATACATTTTGTACAGTTCCTTTACCATACGTTTGTTTACCACCAATAATAACACCACGTTTATAGTCTTGCATTGCAGCAGCAAAAATTTCAGAAGCTGAAGCAGAAAATTCATTTACCATTACTACTAAAGGTCCTTCCCATTGAATTTTTGGATCAGTATCAACTTTTACTAAAGGATCTTCACCACGATATTTTACTTGAACAATTGGTCCTTTGTTAATGAATAAACCACCAATTTCAATAGCTGTTTTTAAAGACCCACCACCGTTGTCACGCAAATCAACAATTAAACCTTGAACATCTTCTTCTTTTAAACGCTCAATTTCTTTTTCCATGTCTTTAGCAGCATCTCTACGGCTTAAGTCATTAAAATCTATATAAAACCTAGGAAGATTAATAATCCCATACTTTTTGCCATTCTTTTCAACAATACTTGATTTTACAAAAGTTTCTTCAAGCTCAACTACATCTCTAATAATTGGAATTACTTTAATAGAACCATCAATCTTTTTCTTTACAGTTAAACGTACCTCAGTTCCTTTTTTTCCTTTGATAAATTTTATGGCATCATCTAAACGCATTCCAACAATATCTAAAGGCTCTTCATCACCTTGTGCAACTTTTAAAATAATATCGTCAGCTTCTAATTCACCTTGTTTCCATGCTGGACCTCCAGAAATTAATTCAACAATATGGGTGTAAATTCCTTTTTTTTGCAAACGAGCTCCAATACCTTCTAATTTACCAGACATCTCTTGATCAAAACGTGTTTTAATTCGAGGAGACATATAGGTTGTATGTGGATCAAAACCGCTTACTACACTGTTTAAAAAAGTAGAATACCAATCAGAGTTCTCAAGTTCACCGATACGCATATATAAATCGTCCATATTTTTTAGGACTTTCTTTCTTGCTTCAGCCTCTAGTTGTTTAAAGCTTTTCTTTTTAAAACTTTTATCCTTTTTAGCTTTTTCGTTTTGCTGGTTTTCGGCGTCTTCAATGTTACTTAAAATAGATAGTTTTAATTGCTTTCTCCAGTAATTCATTAATTCAGTTTCGTTTTTAGCATACGGAACCTTATCATAATCAACATCAATAACCTCTTTCTTTTTATAATTGAAAGGTTGTTTTAATAAGGAACGATAGGTCTTTTTACCAGACTCCATCTTTTCTAAAAAGCGTTGATACACCAATTTGTAAAAATCAATATTTGAGTCTCTTAATTGATTGTCAATTTGATATTTATATTGAGAGAATTCTTTTAAATCTTCTTGAGTAAAATAACGTTTATTAGGATCAAGTCCATCGATAAATGTGTTATATACATGTTCAGAAAAGTCGTCATTTAATTTTTTTTGAACGTAATGATATCGACTTAAAATATTTTTTAAAACGTAAACAATTACACGATCTTTTTCTGGATCGTTGTTAGGAACTGTATTAGAACTAACAGAATTAGAAAATAAAAGTGTGATTGCTAAAAATGGTATAATAAACTTCGTCTTCATAAAATCTTCTGTCTTTTTAATTTGTGTTGAGTCGTTGTGTTGCTAAGCTACTAAAATAATGCCAATTTTTTAGCATTATTACTTTTTATAAATGCCTCTAAAAACTTCTTGAGTCTTTTTATGGTCTTCATTTAGAAGATTCCAAACTTGAGTTACAGAACCATCTTTGTTTTTTGTCCAAGTAACCTGATTATAATAATTGCCTTTATCTTTTTTTATAAGATCACTTTTTAAAGTCATAGAATTATCTTTAAAACTACCTTTTAAAACTAATGAAAAACCAGTGTTATCAATCCAAACCTGATTCCAAGTATTATCTTTTTTATTGTAATAATTGTAGCTAGTCCCTTTATTTTTAGATGTTTTTGAATCCCAATTTTCTTGAATAGCACAGGCATTAGGCGTTTTTATAACATTATTGTGACCAATTAATTTTCCTTCAGTGTTATAAACATTCCAATTTCCGACCCAAAAATCAAATTGGGCATAACCTATTTCGTTACATGGTATTGTGGGGGCGTTTTGTGCTGAAATAATTGAAAAAAAAGAAGAAATTATAAAAATAGTTACATAAACAATAATCCGTACCATAATGCTTGGGTTTGATTACCACAATTTTACACATAAAATGAACCAATTTGTCTTTACAAAATGTTAAAAAAAGAATCCATTTTTTATATTACATTTGTTGTAAAACTTACTTACTATGCAAGATAGACCTTTGATTTTAGTTACGAATGATGACGGAATTACGGCTCCTGGTATTCGTATGTTGATTGAAATTATGAATAAAATAGGGGATGTAGTGGTGGTGGCTCCTGATAGCCCACAAAGTGGAATGGGGCATGCTATTACGGTGAATAATGTGTTACATTGTAATCCTATTACCATTGATGAAGGTCCACAAATAGAGTACAGTTGTTCTGGTACGCCTGCAGATTGTGTTAAAATGGCAAAAAATGAAATCTTAAATCGTACACCAGATTTATGTGTTTCAGGAATCAATCACGGATCCAATTCATCCATCAATGTAATTTATTCAGGAACCATGAGTGCTGCTGTTGAAGCTGGTATTGAAGGGATTCCAGCAATAGGTTTTTCTTTGTTAGATTTTGATTGGCATGCTGATTTTAGAGCTGCACGTAAGTTTATAGAGAAAATAGCGTTAAATGTTTTATTAAACGGATTACCTGATGGAGTAATTTTAAATGTAAACATTCCGAAGTTAAAAGAAGACGAAATTAAAGGAGTTCGTATATGTAGACAAGCGAACGGTTATTGGAAAGAAACGTTTGATAAACGTAAAAGTCCGTTTGGTAAAGAGTACTATTGGCTTTCAGGAGAGTTTATTAATAGAGATAAAGGACAAGATACGGATATCTGGGCGTTAGAAAATGGTTTTATATCGGTAGTGCCTGTTCAATTTGATATGACAGCACATCACGCAATTCAAAAGTTACACACATGGGACATATAAAAAAAGAAATACTAATAGGAATCATAGTCTCATTATTGGCAACAACTTGCGGCTTCTTTATTTATTTAGAGTACATTTCAGAATTTAGTATTTCAGAAACGATCTCTAAAATAAGAGAAGGAGGGGTATTAGGTTCTGTAATAGCTCTGGCAGCAATACCTAACTTATTTGTTTTTTGGGTGTTTTTAAAGAAAAAACAAGATTACAGAGCAAGAGGAGTGTTAATAACTACAATTGCTGTAGCTTTATTAACAGCATATTTAAAGTTTTTCTAATTTTAATACATGAAATATTACATTCTTGTAGGTGAGGCTTCAGGTGATTTGCACGGAGCTAATTTGATGAAGGCCTTGTTAAAGGAAGATCCGAAAGCTGACATTCGTTTTTGGGGAGGTGACCTAATGCAAGAAGTTGGCGGTACACTTGTTAAACATTATAAAGAGCGTGCTTTTATGGGCTTTGTTGAGGTGTTGATGAATTTACGAAAGATTTTAGGAATGATTTCTTTTTGTAAAAAAGATATTGCTCAATTTAATCCTGATGTAATAATTTTTATTGATAACTCAGGTTTTAACCTTCGTATAGCTAAGTGGGCAAGAAAGCAAGGTTTTAGAACCAATTATTATATATCACCACAAGTTTGGGCAAGTAGGGCAGGTAGAGTAAAAGATATTAAAAGAGATATTGACCAAATGTTTGTAATTCTTCCATTTGAAAAAGAGTTTTACAAAAAGTATGATTATAATGTTCGTTTTGTGGGGCATCCTTTAATTGATGGAATTGCAGGAAGAGAACAAGTTTCTATCGAAAAGTTTAGAAAAGAACACGACCTTGGACATAAGGAGGTTATAGCACTGTTACCAGGAAGTAGAAAGCAGGAAATAACAAAAATGTTATCAGTAATGCTTTCATTGGTAAAAGATTTTCCACAATATCAGTTTGTAGTGGCAGGAGCACCAAGTCAATCGTATGAGTTTTATAAAGAAATTATTGGAGATGCCAATGTGAAATTCATTAATAATAAAACGTATGACTTGTTAAGTATTTCACATGCTGCTTTGGTTGCATCAGGTACAGCAACACTAGAGACAGCTTTGTTTAAAGTACCTCAGGTAGTGTGTTATAAAGGAAGTAATATTTCTTATCAAATAGCTAAGCGAATAATAACATTAAAATATATATCGTTAGTAAATTTAATAATGGATAGAGAAGTGGTAAAAGAGTTGATACAAAATGATTTTACCAAAGAAAATTTACAGTACGAACTAACACGTATTTTAGAGTTAGAACATCGCCAGAAATTATTTTTGTCATATTTTGATTTAGAACAAAAATTAGGAGGAAAAGGAGCTTCAGAAAAAACAGCGAAGTTGATTGTTGCAGGAGTGAAAAAATAAAAAAGCATGATAAAAAAAATCTTATTTATATGTATAGTATCATTTTTAATGATTTCTTGTGGATCATCAAAAAATGTAAGTACTACATACCAAACAAGAACAAAAAAAGTAGCAAAAGTTAAGAAAAACACACAATTAGCAACAACTAAATCATCAAGCAAAGTTACAGTTGCAGATAAAATAGTATGGACAGCAGTTACTTATAAAGGTGTGCCATATCGTTTTGGAGGAATGACGAAAAGAGGAATGGATTGTTCAGGATTGATTTTTACTTCGTTTAAACAACGAAACATGCCTATCGCTAGAACGTCTCATCAAATGTATTTACAAGGAGAAAATATTTCTTTACGAGAAGTTCAAAGAGGAGATTTGTTATTTTTTAAAACCTCAAGAAAAAGAGGAAAAGTAAATCATGTAGGGTTGGTAACTTCTGTAGATAATGGAGATATTCGTTTTATACATTCAACTACATCACGAGGAGTAATAGTAACCTCGCTACATGAGAATTATTGGAAACGAGCTTTTATTAAAGCAAAACGGGTGTTGTAAAATGTTAAGAAATCAAATATAGTTTTTAGCATAAACATAACCTTTAGTTAAAGATAAAAATAATTTAATACTTTTGGAGAACCCTCTTAAATCTCTATAAAGTAAATGAAAATATTAGATGTAGTAATAATTGAAGATGAAGATTTAGCAGCAACTTCTTTAGAAAACTTATTGCAGAAAAGTCCTTATCCAATTTCTGTAAAAAAGCGGTTGGAAAGTGTAGAAGATTCAATTCTTTGGCTTAAAGAAAACACTTGCGATTTAATTTTAAGCGATATTCACCTTGGAGATGGTTATAGCTTTGAAATTTTTGAAAGGTTGAAAATTTCAATTCCTATTATTTTTACAACAGCTTTTGATGAGTATGCCATCAAATCATTTCAGTTTTTTGCTATAGATTATTTATTAAAACCCTACAGTGAAGAGCTACTTAATAAAGCCATAGAAAAATATGTAAACCTTAATGAGAATAAAGGATACACTGATAAGCTTGAGCAATTATTGTTACAAATGAACAGTAAAATACAGCATCAAAAAGAAAAAGAACGCTTTTTGGTGTCAAAAGGAAGTTTGTCTATTTCTATTAAAAGAGAGGAAGTCGCTTATTTTATGGCACAAGGAAAGTACTTGTTCTTGTTTACTTTTGATAACGAAAGTTACCTTTATGATGGAACAATTTCTAGTTTAGAAGAAGAACTATCTGAAAAATACTTTTTCAAGATTAATAGAAAATATATTATTCAACATTCAGCGATTAATAATATATCAAAATATAGTAATAATCGTATAAAAATAGAATTACAACCAAACTTAAATGTAGAAGAGATGCTTTTAGTGAGTGCTCAAAGAATTAAAGAGTTTAAAAAATGGTTGGATAATTAGTTCTTATGAAGTTTCCATTAAAAAAAAGAAAACATCAATACTACCTGCTGGTAAGTGTATCGTTAATAATATTATTTTTTATTGGATACGAATTAATAACAAATAAAATTACGTCAGAAGCAGAGAGGTTAGTAGAAGAAGCAACAACTCAAAACGTAAGAGAGAAGAAAGGAATATTACAATTTGATTTTAACGAGTTTGATAAGTTTATTTCAGGAGCAGAAAAGATTATAGATAACAGTACTGTATTAAAGAGAGAGCAACTTAAAAATCGATTGGTTTTTAATAGCGAGCTAGCTTTTTCTGAGGAAATTATTGATGCTAGTTTTATTTATTTTTTTAAAGAAAATGAGGCTGTATATACTTCTTTTTTAGGAGAAAAAAAACTTGAAAAAGAAATCCTACACGGGATTAGAAAATTAAAAAAAGAAAATCAGGTTTTTGAAGTAGTATCAACACAAAAAGATACTACGTATTACCAGAAAATTATTGTAAGAAAACAATCAGACAATACTACAATAGTATACGGCTACAGTATTAATTTATTAAAATATTGGAATTATTTTTCACAAAAATATAGTGTTTATGGAGGGTATGTTATTGTAACAGACAAAACAGGTGTTTGTATGTTGCATCCAGATACTAATTACATTGGAAAATATGAAAAGACATTTTTTAATACTATTTCACCCCAAAATATAATTAAAAAAACGAAGAGTAATGAATTGAAAAATAATGGGCCAATAAAAGTAACAGTAAAATCAGAGTATTTAAACCTAGAAGTGGTAAGATATTATGATGTGTTACAAGTAGGTAACTCTGAGTTAATTTTAATAACAAGTTTCCCTTTAAATATTTCAATCAGAGAATCTGTTAACGATATTAAACAATATTTATTATGGATGAGTTTGTTGGCATTACTAACCTTTATGTTAATATTAGCTTTTTCTCGAGGTCAACTAAGGAGTCAATATTTAAAAACGCTTCAGTACGAACAAGAAAGAAAACGATTGGCTATTAGTAACGAGCAATATCAACAAAAAAACGCACGATTACAATTAAGTCAATTACGAAAAAAGCTGAATCCTCATTTTCTATTCAACACCCTAAATTCTTTACATGTTTTAATAGGAGTAGATAAAAAAATGTCTCAGCAATTTGTATTAAAACTTTCAGAGGTATATAGGTATTTGTTAAAAGAAAGAGAAGCAAACTTGGCTACAGTAAAAGATGAATTACATTTTTTAGAGCAATACTTCTTTTTGCAAAAAATTAGATTTAGTAATAGTATAAATCTATCTGTTGTAGATAATAGTGGAGGAAAAGCTTTATCAAAAAAAATTCCTTTTTTAGCATTAGAAACATTGGTTGAGAATGCTATTAAACATAATGAAATAACAAAAAAAAATCCTCTTTTTATTAAAGTTTTAATTGAAGAAGACCAGATAATAGTAAGTAACAATTATAATCCAAGAAAAAATAAGAAAGAAGCAAGTTATAGCGTAGGCTTAGGGTATTTAAGTAATTTCTACGCATTTTATAACGTAAAATCATTTAAGACAGAGGTTTTTAATGAAGATTTTAAATGTTATATGCCTTTGTTGTCAAAATAATAAAATTCACTCCTTTATAAAGTAACTTCACTCTCATTTAGTTTTAATCAAACATCTTCATTTCTACATTTGGTTTCTTCTTAATAACAACATAATTTATGAAGGGGCATTCTCAAATGAAGAACATTAATTTAAAAGTACTTAGTTTATTCTTGGTGTTTTTTACCACAATGGTAGCAGCACAAAAGAAAGAAGAAGAAAAAACAGATACTATTAAAAGTACTAGTAAAGTTTCGTACAAGAAATTACAAAAAGAGGGAAACAAAAAAGAGGGACTGTTTAATATTTACAGATTAAAAGAAGACATCTACTTTGAAATCCCAGATTCATTGCTTTCAAAAGATTTTTTAATAGTAAATAAAATATCTCAAGTTCCTTATGAATTTAATGGGTACGGATTGAACAAGGGTATGGCCTATGAAACTAAATTAATTAGGTTTTATAAAGATACCTTATTAAATAAAGTGTGGGTAAAAACAATTAATCCAAGAGTAACTTCTCCAAAAAATAATGCAATAACTCGTTCAGTACGTAATAATTTTGGAGAGTCTATTATAGAAGGTTTTAAAATAGAGTCGGAAAATGAGAAAAAAACATCTGCGTTTATAAAGGTAAATAGAATTTTTAATGGCGAAGATAAGAGTTTTAATGATTTATTTTCTAATCTAGGTTTACTACTAAGTGTAAAAACAAAACTATCTAAAATAGATGAGTTAAAAACTTTTTCTAAAAATATTGTAGTAAAATCGCTTTTTACTACTTCTGTAAAAGAAGGTAACAGACCAGTTTTACAGCAATCAATTGGAGTTACAACCAATATAGTTTTGTTACCAACAAATATAATGAAACCACGTTTTGGAGATAAAAGAATAGGATATTTTAGTAAGCCTATGGATTATTATTCTGATAGTCAGCATGAAGTAGAACATCGTGAATTAATTACACGTTGGAGACTTGAGCCCAAAAAGAAAGATGTAGAGAAATATAAAAAAGGAGAATTAGTAACACCAAAAAAGCAAATTGTTTATTATATAGACCCAGCAACACCAAAAAAATGGGTGCCATACATAAAAAATGGAGTATATGATTGGAATAAAGCTTTTGAGCAGGCTGGGTTTAAAAACGCAGTAGTTGTAAAAGAGGTTACTAAAGAAGATAAAGATTTTGATATTGATGATGTTCGCTATTCGGTAATTACCTACGTGGCATCAGAAAGACAAAATGCTATGGGACCTTCTATAGTTGATCCAAGAAGTGGAGAAATTTTAGAATCAGATATTATTTGGTGGCATAATTTAATGAAAGGATTACACCAATGGATTCGCGTTCAAACCGGACCTATAAACCCAGAAGCAAGAGCTAATATTTTTTCTGATAAAATAATGGGAGAATCTATTAGATTTGTATCTTCTCATGAAGTGGGGCATACTTTTGGATTAAAACATAATATGGGGGCTTCTTTTAGTTATCCAGTAGACTCGTTAAGGTCAGCTAGTTTTACCAAGAAAATGGGAGGCACAGCACCATCTATTATGGATTATGCTCGCTATAATTATGTAGCTCAACCAGGTGATAATGTAACCGAAATTAGTCCAAAAATAGGAGTGTATGATAAGTATGCAATCAACTGGGGATATCGTTGGTTAGATATAAAAACACCTCATGAAGAGTTGCCCATATTAAATCAATGGCTACGAAAGCATGAAAACGATCCAATGTATTTTTATGGTCCACAACAAAGAAATATTATAGATCCAAGATCTCAAAGTGAAGATTTAGGAGATGATGCTGTGAAAGCAAGTAAGTATGGGTTAGAGAACTTAAGAAGAATAGTTCCAAACATTATTAAATGGACGTATGAAGAAGGAGAAGATTATTATAAGGCAGCAAAGCTTTATAAAGCGGTGATTGATCAATGGCAACTATACAGCGGACATGTAATGGCAAACATAGGGGGTATATATATAAATAACACAATACATGGAGATGGT
This sequence comes from Tenacibaculum sp. Mcav3-52, assembly GCF_022347665.1. Lineage (NCBI taxonomy): Bacteria > Pseudomonadati > Bacteroidota > Flavobacteriia > Flavobacteriales > Flavobacteriaceae > Tenacibaculum > Tenacibaculum sp. Mcav3-52. The sequence continues at coordinate 1,281,688 of NZ_JAKRGE010000001.1, forward strand.
AAAAACACTTTCGTTCCAGTACCAACCAAAATACAAAAAGAAGCACTCGATTATATCATAAAAGAAACAATTTTACCACAAAAATGGTTGTTTGCTCCAGATCTTATACACAAAGTATATCCAGTAAGAGACGCTCCTGATGGTGAACGTTTTTACTCTCCAATTTCCATGCACCGTGCTTATCAAACAAATATGATTTATCGTTTAATCGAAACAGATAGATTAATGCGAATTATTGAGAACAAAGTACTGGCTTCAGACAAAAATGATGTGTTTACAGAAGAGTACTTATTCAATGAACTTTTCGAGGCTATTTTTAAGAAAACGATTAATAACAAACCTATAGATATGTTTGATCGTATGACCCAGAAAAATTACGTGGATGTATTAACAGTAGATAGAAATATATTATTAAAGAAAACTAAAGAAACAAACTTAAAAAGTAAGAACTTCAAAAATGTACATTTCTCTTATATACCAAGGGTATCAGACGTAGGTTCAAACAAGAGAGCTGAATTAGAAAGAATCTTAAAATTATTAAAAAGAAAAAGAAAGAAAGGGGACAAGGCTACTCAAAATCACTACAATGATTTAATAGCTAGAATTGAATATAATTTGAATAATTAAGATGATGAACAAAAAAATAATTTACTTACTGCTTCTTATACCATTTTCGGTTTTTGCACAAAACACAAAAACGATTAGTGGAACGGTAATAGACGAAGCTAGAAATGAAACTTTACCGGGGGTTAGTATCTACGCTTCAACCAAAGTAATTGGTAACAAAACGAATATAGAAGGAGTTATTCAAGCTTCAATGATTGGAACAACTACTGATTTCGACGGAAATTTCTCTTTTAAAGCACCAAAGGAAACAAAATATATTATAATATCATATATAGGTTTTGAAACAGAGAAAATAAATGTAGAAAATAGAAGTACAGATATGATAATAACACTAAAAGAAAAGGAAGAGCTTTTAGGGGAAGTTATCGTAACAGGTTATCAAAAAATAGAGAAACGTAAAATTACGTCGTCGTTTGCAAAAATTAAAACAGATGATGTTAAAAGAGCAGGAACAGCTAATATTGATCAGATGCTTTCTGGAGAAATTTCAGGAGTACTTGTTCAACCAACTAGTGGCGCTCCTGGTGCACCCGCTAAAATTCAAATTAGAGGTACTTCAACTTTAAACGGTTCTTCTGATCCTTTGTGGGTTTTAGATGGAATTCCTTTACAAGGGAATGATATCCCTAAAGATTTTAGAGATAAAGATAATATTGATAACTTAAAATCTTTTCCAATTGCAGGAATCAATCCTGAAGATATTGAAGAAATAACAGTTTTAAAAGACGCCTCTGCAACCTCTATTTATGGAGCAAGAGCTGCAAACGGAGTAATTGTAATTACGACTAAAAAAGGTAAAGAGGGGAATATGAGGATAAACTTTAATGCGAGCACATTCTTAACTTTACGTCCTGATTTTGATAGGTTAAACTTGATGAATGCTTCTGAGAAAGTAGATTTTGAATTAGGTTTAGCTCGTAGATCAGACTTAACTTATCAAAGTGAAAGAGGAGAAGTTTCTCGTATTTTACAGGCCTATGGAGAATATAATAATTTCCAAAATAATGGTTTTTCAAGCATAAATCCGCTAGCTCAGAATGCAATTAATAGCTTAAGAAACAAAGATACTAATTGGGGGAATGAGTTGTATCAAGCGGCAATAAATCAACAATACGGATTAACACTTTCAGGTGGAAGTGAAAAATCAAGATATTACTTCTCTTTAGGATATTTTGATGAAGAAGGAACAACAAAAGGTACTGGTTTAAATAGATACAATCTTACGTTTAAAAATGACTATGATGTAAATGATAAATTAAATGTAGGAGTGTCTGTTTTTGCAAGTAGAAATAAAAGCACATCATATATTACTGGTGCAGATGCATACACTAACCCAGCAAATTACTCAAGAAGAGTAAACCCTTATTTCACTCCATACAACGCAGATGGAGGTTATAATTATGACCCAGACTTGATTGAAAGATCAGATTTAAATTTAAAATACAATCCATTAGAAGAAAGACAAAATACAAATCAAGAGTTAACATCTTATTCTATTAAACCAATAATTGATCTTACATATAAGTTTGATAATGCTTTAACATTATATACTCAATTAGGTATGCAGTTTGAATTTGATCAAACTGAAAAATTTGGAGATAAAAACAGTTACTACACTAGAAAATATAGATTTGGCTCTAGATACCAAGATGAAGACGGTAACGATGCCTTTTTTATGCCAGAAGGAGGTATTAATCAAAACTGGAATAGTGATGCTTTTCAATATAATTGGAAAACAACATTAAATTATAACACTTCTATAAATAATATTCATGAAGTTGATGTAATGTTAGGTACCGAGTTTAGAGAGGATAAACGAACTGAAATTCATACAAAAGGATTTGGTTTTAATACAAATACTTTAAGAACTATACCTATAACAGACGAAAGAGCTTTAGGAAATGAATTGTTTAACCCATATAAGAAAACAATTAATGAAAATGCTTACGCTTCTTTCTTCGGAACAGCTTCTTACACTTATGATAGAAAGTATACAGTATTTGGAAGTTTACGATATGATGGATCAAACTTATTTGGAGTAAATCCAGAGTTTAGGTACTTACCATTATGGTCTGTTGCAGGTTCTTGGAATGTAGCTAGAGAAAGCTTTTTTGATATAGATGCTGTTAATGAGTTTAAAATAAGAGGTTCATACGGGGTACAAGGAAATATAGACAAATCAACATCTCCTTTTGTAGTAGGGAATTATAAAGATGAAACTATTTTACCAGGGAATTCTGAACAAGGAATTAATGTAATATCTGCTCCTAACAAAGATTTACGTTGGGAAAAAACAATCTCATCAAATGTAGGGTTTGACTTAGGCTTATTTAATAATAGATTATACGTTTCAGCAGATTATTATTATCGTAAAAGTTCAGATTTAATAGGATTACAATCTATACCACTAGAATCTGGCTTTAATTTTATTAATACCAATTGGGCAACATTAAGTAATAAAGGTATTGAATTAGCAGTAAACTCTAGAAATATTATAAAAGATGATTTTAAATGGAGTACAAGTTTTAACATATCACATAATAAAAATAAAGTAGAAAAGATTCAAATTAGAGATAATGAATTAAAACCTTCTTTATTAGGATACGGAGTAAATGCAGTTTTTGCAATAAAAACAGCAGGTTTAGATAGTAATGGTTTGCCTCTTTTTTGGAAAGATGGAAAAAAAGTAACCGCAGTAGATTTTTATAATCTATCAGAAGGGGTTGATGGAAGCCAGTTAACAGAAGAAGAGCATAGAAATCTATATACGTATGTAGGTAACGGAGATCCTGAATTTAGTGGAGGTTTCATAAATAAATTTCAATACAAAGATTTTAGTTTAAGTGTTGCAACCAATTTTAACATAAACCAAACTATAAAACGAACACCTTCGTATCACCCAACGCAAATAAGCCCAACATATAACTATAATAAAGAAGTCTTAAAAGCAGGGACAGGAAGTTACCCAGCTTTTATAGGAAGTACAACACCAGGTTTTGAAACAGATTTAGTGTATAGTTGGTATCATACTTACGATACAGGTAATACATACAGAGATTTAGATATTTGGGTAGATAAAATTTCATACATAAGAATTAATAGTATAAAGCTTGGATACAATGTACCAAGCAGATATTTAGAAAGTATGAATGTTTCAAGATTAAGCTTTAACCTAGAAGGAAGAAATTTATTTGTTTTCGGAACAGATTATGACGGATATTTTGATCCAGAAACCTTTGGTAGTCCATATTCTCAACCAATACCAAAAATTATTTCTTTTGGATTTAATCTTTCTTTTTAAAAAATACAGTAATGAAAAAACATATATACATATTATTAATTAGCATAGTAAGCATCGTTTCTTGTGATGATTACTTAGATATAGAACCGGTAGGACAAGTAATACCAAAATCGGTTGAAGATTACCGAAGCTTTTTAACAACAGCTTATGCAACAGAAAAAAACAACCATATATTAACTACTTATAGAGCAGATGAACTACAGTTAAGCAAAAGCTCTGTAGGTTCAGAGCAGTATGAAGATATTTATTTATGGAATGATGCGAGTGCATCACCATTAACAACACCTTTTTCGTATGCTAGTTTCTATAAAATAATTTTTCATGCAAACCATGTTATAGAAAAAGAAACAGAAATTACTGGAGATGCAACAGCAATTACCCAATTAGTTGGGGAAGCTTACGCTTTACGAGCACTACAATATTTTCAGTTAATTAATTTGTATGCAAAGGCATACGATACAACAACAGCAAGTAATGACAATGGAGTTCCTATAGTTACTAAATATAACTTAGACCAAAAGTATGACATTCAATCAGTAGAAGAAGTATATACGCAAATACTAAGTGATCTTTCTAATGCCGAAGCACGTTTAAATATAGAACAGCAAGCTTCTGGTTTTAACTATAGATTTTCAAAAATTGCCTTAAAAAGCTTAAAAGCTAGAGTGTATTTGTATAAAAAAGAATGGCAAAAAGCTATTGACGTAAGTAAAGAAGCCTTAGCTATAAAAAATACAATACAAGACTTAAATTCAGATAGTTCAATAATGCCTTCAGAATTTAGTTCTGTAGAATCTATTTTAGCATTAGATCAAGTGTCGTCTTTTGACATAGCAAGTAATGCTGCGGTTTCTGATCAATTTTTAAATAAATATGATAGAATAAACGATTTAAGATTTAATATTTACTTTAAGAAAGACGGAACAGTTTACAGAGCTGCTAAAACAGCAGACCTTAAGTATAAATCAACCTTCAGAGTAGCTGAACTATACTTAACCTTAGCAGAAGCATATACACAATTAAACGAATTAACATTTGCAAAAGAGCAACTGTTAGTATTAGTAAAGAACAGGTATACACCAGCTAAAGTTATAACTTATACCACTTATATTAATTCATTAACAAAGCAACAGTTATATGAAGAAATATTAGACGAGCGTGCACGTGAATTTGCAATTGAGGGGCAACGTTGGAATGACTTAAAAAGAACTACACAACCTGAAATAACAAAGTGGTACGAAGGAAAAAATTATACCCTAAATAAAAATGACAGTAGGTATGTCGTTCAGTTTCCAAACGATGCTAAGATAAATAACCCAAATTTTTAAGATAAAAATATCCGGCAAGTATCAAACGGATAAAAATAAATTGATACTTAATTACTAATTATTTAAATATTTACATTATGAAAAAAGTTTTCCCTTTTTTGTCTTTAATTATTGCACTTGTAATAGTAAGCTGCTCTAGTGATGATAACGATAAAGTAGTACAATCATCTTTAAACAGTATTACAAGTTTTAAAATAAACTTTGAAGGCTTAAGTGAAGATGATGTTATATACGATTTAGGAAATAACATTACAATAAGTGTTCCTTTTAAAACAGATATTACAGGTTTAGTTCCTAATATTACCATATCAGATAAAGCTATTATTTCACCAGCCTCAGGAGAAGCGGTAAATTTTGTTGACGGTGAAGCAATGCCTTTTACTGTTACTGCAGAAAATGGTGATGAGAAAGTATACAATGTTACTATTAATATTCGTGGAGAAGTAGGTAGTGGTTCTAAAATAAAGACTTTCCTTTTTAAAGACGATTATAGCGAGAGTTTAACTACTTATACATATGATGATGTATCTAACTTTATTAAGTCATATGAAATTGAAGAAGGTGGAGCAACTACAACGTACACATTGGTATATGATGATAAAAACCAAGTAATAGAAGTTAAAACTGATACGAAAAGTACAATTTACACTTACAATGATGCAGGTTTAATTGTAAGCGCTATTGAAAAAAAAGATGGTAAAGAGGTTTATACTTATACCTACACTTATGATTCTGATAATAGATTAGAAAAGAAGGTAAGGGTAAACAAAGAAAATGATAAAATAACTAATACAAGTTATGTATACAACAAAGAAGGAAATGTAAAGTCTCAAACTATTGGAACTGAAACATTGGAAAACACTTATGATGATAAAAATAATCCTTTTAAAGGTGTTTATCCATCAGCTTTTTCAAAGATAAATATAGGAATAGGGTTAGATGCAGTAAACGTAAACAACCCAACACAAGGTAGTTTTTCAAGTGATACACCTGTAACGTACACATATAACACAGATAACTATCCTGTAACAGCGTCATATGTAGTATTTGGATTCATTAACACTGACATTACGTACACTTATTTTGATTAATTGATTATTCCCCTAGTTAAGCACTCTTAGAATTTATTTTAAGGGTGTTTTTTTATGCAAATTTATAATGAATAAAGTAACCATATTATTAATAGCCATTTTACTAGTAACTTGTAAAACAAGTGCTATAAAAAATGAAGACATAGTTCTAGAATTAACTAAAGAAGAACAGTTAAATAAATTATATCAAGAAAAAATAAAACCTCTGTTTAGTTCATATATTGATATAAAAATACCTAATGAATTTAGGATAGATAAGAATGACAACTCTATTAATGCTGGAGCAGCAGATAATTATATTGAAGTAAGTCAAGGATTAGTAGATTATGATAAAGATTATATAAAAGTTTATGTACTATCTCACGAGATAGGTCACATCGTAACACTTAATCAAGCAAAAAAGTTTAGATTTGGTTTACAAATACCTTCTGGGATTGAAACAAATGATTATAAAAAAGCAGAGTATTTAGCAGACTTAATTGCGATACATTTAATGCTAACCCAAGAGAAAACTTTAGGAGAAGAATTAAAACAGAATTTAGAAGTAGTTCAATCTTTATTAGGGCCAGAAATATTTACACATCCAAGTGCTGTAGATAGAGTAGAGCTAATGAATTTGTATATTGAAAAAAGCTCTAAAGAAGATCCTAAAGTAGCTTTTAAAGAAATTTTTGAAAAGGTATGGAATATGGATTAAAACAAAAGCGCCCCATAGGGCGCTTTTGTTACTTTCTTATTAGCTCAATTCCTTAATTCAACATTTGCCACAATTTATCCTTGAGCTCCATTAAGCCTTGTTGAGCTACAGATGAAATAAATAACGCTTCAATGCCTTCTGGTAATTCTTGTTTAATTTCTTCTTTCAATTCGTCGTCTAGCATATCTGATTTTGATATAGCTAATAAACGGTCTTTATCCAATAATTCAGGATTGTGTTTGCGAAGCTCATTCAATAAAATTTCATACTCCTTTTTTATATCCTCGCTATCAGCAGGAATTAAAAAGAGTAGGGTAGAGTTACGTTCTATATGACGTAAAAAGTGATGCCCTAAACCTTTTCCTTCAGCAGCTCCTTCAATAATCCCAGGAATATCTGCCATTACAAAACTTTGATGATTACGATATTCCACAATACCTAAATTAGGTTTTAGGGTTGTAAATGCATAATCAGCAATTTTAGGTTTGGCGGCGGTAATAACAGATAATAAAGTTGATTTTCCTGCATTAGGGAAACCAACTAAACCAACATCAGCTAAAATTTTTAATTCAATACGATACCAACCTTCTTGTCCGTCAATACCTGGCTGTGCATAACGAGGAGTTTGATTGGTTGATGACTTAAAATGCCAGTTACCACGACCACCTTTACCACCTTCTAATAAGATGATTTCTTGTTCGTCTTCAATAACTTCATGTAAAATTTCGTCAGTATCAGCATCACGGATAATAGTTCCTAATGGAACAGGAATTATAACATCAGCACCATCATGTCCAGTACTTCTACTGCTACTACCATCACCACCGTGTTCAGCTCTAAAATGACGTTTAAATTTTAAATGGAAAAGTGTCCACATATTTTTATCGCCACGTAATATAATGTGACCACCTCGACCACCGTCACCACCATCAGGTCCACCTTTCGCAATGTATTTTTCGCGATGTAAGTGTGCAGATCCACGACCACCTTTACCTGATGATGCGTAGATTTTAATATAGTCGACAAAATTTCCTTCAGTCATTGTTCGTTGTTTATTTGTTGAATTGTTAAAAAGCGATAATTGTTATTACTTTAACAATTAAACAAGTGTTTGTTATAGTGTATCAAATACGTCTGATAAACGTTGTGTAATTTCTTCAATAGAGCCAACTCCGTTTACTCCGTAGTAGTTGTTTTGTGTTTGGTAATAGTCTTTTAAAACAGCTGTTTTAGTGTTGTATTCATTAAAACGATTACGGATTTTACTTTCATCCATATCATCAGAACGACCACTAGTTTTTCCTCTTTCTAAGATACGTTCAACTAACAAGTCTTCTGGTACTTCTAAAGCAACCATTCCGTTAATACGTTCTCCTTTTTCAGCTAAAAAAGTATCTAAAGCTTTTGCTTGAGATTCTGTACGAGGAAATCCATCAAAAATAAATCCTGCAGAATCTGCATTTTTGTTCACCTCTTCTTTCAACATATTAATGGTAACTTCATCAGGAACTAAATCTCCAGCATCAATATATGTTTTTGCTAATAATCCTAATTCAGTTTTATTTTTAATATTAAATCGGAATACATCTCCTGTTGAAATGTGTACTAAATTGTATTTTTCTTTTAAAACTTCTGCTTGAGTACCTTTTCCTGCACCTGGAGGGCCGAATAATACGATGTTTTTCATTTTTGGTGGTGTTGTTAATTGATAAATAGCAGGCAAGTTTCTACCATAACCTTTGTAATCTAATCCGTAACCTACAATAAATTTATCTTCAATACTTTTTCCAATATAATTTATATGTAGCTCTTTACGGTAAACATCAGGTTTGTAAAAAAGTGTTACTATTTTTAGTTCTTTTAATTTTCTTGTTTTAAAGATTTCATAAATCTCTTGAAGGGTTGTGCCAGTATCAATAATATCTTCTAAAATAATAACGGTACGACCAGATAAATCTTCATTAAGACCAATTAAGCTCTTTACATTTTCTGTTGAAGAAGTGCCTTGGTAAGAAGACAATTTAACAAAACTAATTTCACAGTTTCCTTTATATTCACGTAAAAAATCGGCAGTAAAAACAAAGCACCCGTTTAAAATTCCTATGAAAATAGGAACTTCATCAGAAGGTAAATCTTTTCTTACTTGCTCAGCTAAAGAACTAACAATATTAGAAATTTCATCAGCTGAAATGAATTCTTTAAAATATAAATCGTGGAGTTTTGTAATTTTCATCAGACTGCAAAGATAGTTGCTTGATATTAAATGAAAAAACCGTTTTGAAGTTTATTCAAAACGGTTTTATGTATGTTTTTATTTAAGTTACTTGTTTTCTTCTTTTTTAGAAACGTCAAACATAATTGGCGTTGCAACAAATAAAGAAGAGTAAGTACCTACTACTACACCTACGATTAATGCGAACATAAATCCTTTAATACTGTCCCCTCCAAAGAAGAAGATAGCTAACATTACAAGTAATGTTGTTAAAGAGGTGTTGATAGTCCTTCCTAATGTACTGTTTAATGCTTTGTTTACTAAACTAGCAGTAACAGAGTTTTTGCCTTCTGTAAACTCTCTAATTCTATCAAAAATTACCACAGTATCATTTAATGAGTATCCTACTACTGTTAAAATTGCTGCGATGAATGATTGACCAATTTCCATATCAAATGGCATGAATTTGTATAGTAAAGAGAATACACCCAATACTACTAACACATCATGAAAAACAGCTACTACTGCACCAATAGAGTATGCCATTTTTCTAAAACGTAATAAGATGTATAAGAAAACTACGATTAACGATCCTAAAACTGCCCATAAAGCTGATTGCTTAATATCATCTGCAATAGTAGGTTCTACCTTAATGTAGCTCATAATTCCGTTTCCTGATTTTTCAAAACCAGGTTTAAAGTTTTCGTAAGAAGTGTCTCCTAAGTATGGTTTTAATCCTTGATATAAAGCGTTTTGAACTTGTTCATCTACATTAGTACCTTCTTCATCAATTTTGAAGGCAGTAGTAATTTTTAATTGGTGATCAGAACCAAAAGTTTTTACTTCTGGAGCTGTACCAAATACTTCTTTCAGCTGCTCTGATACCTCATTACCTTTCATGGCTTCGTCAAAACGTACCACATAAGAACGTCCTCCTTTAAAGTCTACCCCTTGCTTTAAACCTACAGTAAAAATAGAAGCTAAGCCTACTACGATAAAGAATCCTGAAATTATATAAGCTATCTTACGCTTTTGTAAGAATTCAATATTAATATTTTTAAACCAGTTTTTAGAGAAACCAGTATTAAAAGGTAACTTAGTTCCTTTTTCAACAGCACCGTCAATAAATAAACGAGTAATGAATACAGCTGTAAATAAAGAAGTAGCAATACCTATCATCAGTGTTAAAGCAAAACCTTTAATTGGTCCTGTACCGAAAGTGTATAAAATAATACCAGTTAATAAAGTAGTAATGTTAGCATCAATAATTGCAGATAACGCTCCTTTAATACTAAATCCTTCATCTACTGATTCACCTAAGTTTTTTCCACCGTTTAAGGCTTCTTTAATTCTTTCAAAAATAATTACGTTTGCATCTACTGACATACCTATGGTTAAGATAATACCAGCAATACCAGGTAAGGTTAATACTGAATTAAATGAAGCTAAAATTCCAAAAATAAATAAGATGTTAACTACTAAAGCAATGTTAGCATAAATACCAGCTCTACCGTAGTATAAGAACATCCAAACCAACACTAAAATAATAGCTAACCCGAAAGACCACATACTTGCATCAATAGACTCTTTACCTAATGATGGTCCAACTACTTCAGCTTGAATAATACGAGCAGGAGCAGGTAGTTTACCAGCTTTTAAAACTGTTGCAATATCTTGTGCCTCAGTTACTGTCATGGTTCCTCCTGAAATTTGAGTACTACCACCAGTAATAGCTGCATTTACAACAGGAGCAGTATATACGTAGTTGTCTAATACCACAGCAACGAACTTACCAATATTTTCGCTAGTCATTTTTGCCCATTGCTTAGTACCGGAACCATTCATTAACATGGATACTACAGGTTTACTCAATTGATCGTATTCTTGTTTAGCATCTGCAATTACATCACCACCAATAGGAGCTTTATCTTTTCGGTTAGATTTTATTGCATACAAACCAATAATCTCTGTTCCATCAGCTCCAGCTTGAGTTTTGTAATCCCATAAAAACTTTGTATATTTTAAGTTGTTAGGTAATAAAGCTCTTACCTCCTTGTTCTGTAAGAAACTATTTACTTTCGCAGTATCTTGAACTCTAGCTTGTGCAACTAACGAGCTCACTTGTTGTGGACTCTGAGCTACATTAGGGTATAAATAAGTAAATAAGTTCTTTTGAGTTTCAACTTTTGTAGAATCAGCAGATTCACCCAATAAATCATCAATATCATTGTCTGCCTTAGCAGTATCTTTCACTTGTTCAGTTGCAGAATCATCTTTTAACATTTCAGCAACTTTAGCGTTTGCTGTAAAGAAAAAGTTTTGAACATCTGCATTCGTGTGTACTTCCCAAAACTGTAATTCAGCAGTACTTTGTAATAGTTTTTCTACACGATCAATATCTTTAGCACCTGGTAATTCTACTTGAATTCTACCAGAGTTTCCAATACGTTGAATGTTCGGTTGTACAACTCCAAATTTATCAATACGGCTACGTAATACTTCAAAAGCAGTGTTGATAGAAGTGTTTATTTCTTCTTGTAAAGTCGATTTAACCTGCTCGTTTGTTTTGTTGAAGTCTATTTTATCACGTAAAGCCTTTGTTCCAAAAATGCTAGGGTCACTTAATTTAATACTACCATTACTTAATTTTTCGAACTCGTTGTAGAATAAATCTAAGTAATTCTCTTGGCTATCTTTTTGAGCTTCATCAGCATTCGTTAATGCTTGCTTAAAAGTTGTGTTTTGAGAATCGTCAGACAATCCGATTAAGATATCTTTTACTGATACCTGTAAAATTGCGTTAATACCCCCTTTTAAATCAAGACCAAGGTTCATCTCCTTGTTTCTGATATCATTGTAAGAGTACTTTGCAAATCCTAAATTTACTATCTCTTTGTTAGCTACGCTATCTAAGTATTTTCGTTCATATCTTGCTAGAGCTCTACCGTTGTTATCACTAACATTAGCTTTAGCATATTGTTTCGCACTATCTTCTACCTTATTGGCAAAGAATGTAAACGATAACTGATAAATACTCACTAGACCAAAAAGTATAGCAAATAATTTAATTAATCCTTTGTTTTGCATTGTAAATAATTTAAATCGACTTTATTTTAAAAACGTGCAAATATAGCGTTTCGTTAAAAGAAAAGCCAATTCTTTTATCATATTTATGTGATTAGATAATAAATAGGGAATATTTGCTAACAAATGTCAGTTTTTAGGGGGATTATATTACGTATATTTACCTATTTTTTAGCAAAATAAATAACTTAAAAATTTTAAATAATTTGCCATGGCGCATTTAACAGATATCGAAATTGCTCAAGCAAAAGAATTACAACATATTAAACATATAGCAAGTAAATTAAAAATTAAAGAAGATGATTTAGAAATGTATGGGAAATACAAAGCTAAATTACCTTTAAGTTTAATAAACGAAGAGAAAGTAAAAGAAAATAACTTAGTGTTGGTAACAGCACTAACACCTACGCCAGCAGGTGAAGGAAAAACAACTGTTTCTATAGGTTTAACAGAAGGATTAAATAAAATAGAAAAACAGGCAACTGTAGTATTGAGAGAACCATCATTAGGACCTGTTTTTGGAATTAAAGGAGGGGCAGCCGGAGGTGGACATTCGCAAGTTGTACCAATGGAGGATATAAACTTACATTTTACTGGAGATTTCAACGCTATAGAGAAAGCAAATAATTTACTGTCAGCTTTAATAGATAACAATTTACAGAGCAGCACTGATAATTTAAATATCGATCCTCGTACGATTTTATGGAAACGCGTGATTGATATGAACGATCGTTCGTTACGTCAAATTACAATTGGTTTAGGAGGAACGGCAAATGGAATACCACGCGAAGATGGATTCAACATTACACCAGCATCAGAAGTAATGGCTATTCTTTGTATGGCAACTTCTTTTGATGATTTAAAAGAACGCTTAGGGAGTATTTTTATTGGGTTCACTTTTGATAAAAAGCCAGTTTTTGCACGTGATTTAAAAGCACAAGATGCAATGGCTATTTTGTTAAAAGATGCAGTAAAACCAAATTTAGTACAAACCTTAGAAGAAAATCCGGCAATTATTCATGGTGGACCTTTTGCAAATATAGCACAAGGTACTAATACAATTATTGCAACTAAAATGGGGTTGTCGTTATCAAATTATGTAGTAACAGAAGCTGGTTTTGGAGCTGATTTAGGAGCAGAAAAGTTTCTAAATATAAAATCACAATATGCAGGGTTAAATCCTAAATGTGTGGTTCTAGTTGCTACTATTAGAGCATTGCGCCACCATGGAGGATCATCAAAAGAAGAATACAATAGCCCAAGATTAGAGCGTGTACAAAACGGATTTAAAAACCTAGAAAAGCATATAGAGAATATTAGAAAATTTAATATTGAACCTGTAGTAGCTATCAATTCTTTTATTTCAGACACTGAGGAAGAAGTTAATTATGTGATTGATGCTTGTGCTAGTTTAGGTGTACAAGCAGTTGTTTCAGAAGGATGGGCAAAAGGAGGTGAAGGAACTAAAAAATTAGCTGAGGCTGTTGTTGATGTAGTTGAAAACAAAGCTACCCAATACAAACCGTTGTACGATTGGAAAAGTCCTGTAAAAGAAAAAATAGAAAAGATTGCCAAAGAAATTTATGGAGCAGATGCTGTAACCTATGATAAAAAAGCTGAGTTAAACTTGCGAAGAATTGATCGTTTAGGTTTTAATGACTTTGCTGTTTGTATGGCAAAAACTCAAAAGTCATTTTCAGATAATGATAAGTTAATTGGAAGACCAGAGGGGTTTACAGTAAATGTTAGAGAAATAGAAATAGCAGCAGGAGCACAATTTATAATTCCAATTTTAGGAAAAATGATGCGTATGCCTGGGTTACCCGCAACTCCAGCATCAGAAAATATGACAATAGATAACAAAGGGCTAATTTCTGGTTTGTCATAGGTGTTTTTTACGTTTATAACTTAAATGTGTTTTCATGTTAAAAGAGAGCCAAGTTTTAAAAAGTAATAATAGTTATTAATAAATAAGTCCCGAGTTTGTTTATCACTCGGGACTTAATTTATTAAAAGATTATTCGACAATAAGATTATTTAATTTTATGTTTTTTAGAGCTTGTAAACTCCCCTCTATAGAATTTAAATCCCCTTTTAAATTATATTTTTTACCTTTTATATTAACAAGTATACCAATGCTGTTAATCTTACCTTCTTTGATTGTTTGGTAAATTTGATAAGTAACACCCTTGTTTTTAAAAGCTAAGGTGTCTTTTGTTTTATTGAGTCTGAAATTGTAATCTCCTCCGATCAATTCAATAGGGAATGAGAATTCTACAGTTCCATCAGGTTTAATCAAAGCGTAATTAAGAGCTAATCCATTCATGCTAAATAGAACAGCCCGTTTCTTGTTTTTAATAAGATTAAATGATAATATTTTAGAAAGCCCATCATATTTTAAATCTAGTGTTTTAGTGGTTTTGGTATTTTTTTTATTTCCGTTCCATTCTGTTATAGTAGTCGAATAAAAAGGAGTAAAAGCAGCATTTTCTTCTACAATTAAAATAGGAGTAGGTATATTGTTTACTACTTTAAAAGTTGAATATTGATGCCAGCAACAACCACTTTTAGTAATGGTATGAATGGTTTTTGTTTTGTCATCCGTTTGAAACATACCACAATATTCTTGTGCTAATCGAGTAAACTCAGGGCTAAATGTTAGTTTGTTGTTAATTTCTAGATAAATTTTAAAAGACGGTCCATGATAGCAGCTAAACTGTCCATCCATGATAGCTAAGTCTTTAACACCATCGAAATTAAAGTCTTTATAAATTAAAATACTTTGTTTTCCATATGGAATGTTTAACATACTTGTTTTAACAACTCCAGAGGTTTCTAACTCAAAAGTTAATTCATCAGAGTGTATTTCTATAATTTTTGTATTTGTTTTAGATTCGTAAACAGCAATACTTCCTTTTTTGAAAATTTCATTTTCATAACCTTTTTCAATAACCAAGAGTCCTTTATATCTTTCTGAAAAACCTATGATCTCGTAATGAGTTTGACCAAATATCTTTAGGAAAGTAAATATAAACAGTAGCGTGAAATTCTTTTTCATGAAGTAAACTATTGGGATGTTAATTCTAAATGATGTTCCATAAAACAAAAAATATATTAAGAATGAAGGAAAATAAATATAAAAAAGAAATCCTTTGGTTACTGGATAATTTACCAAAGGATTGTTTTATTTTATAATAAAAATATTTTTATGTTAATTCACACCACGTTGTTTGTTAATTTCGTCTTGTAATTGTCTACGTAATTTTTGTTCTTTTTCAATGGTCTTTTTTTTGTATTGTTCAAATTCCTCTTCAGTTTCAGTTAATAAACTTTTTGTTTCTTTAGTAACTACATTACTGTTATTAAACCTGTATATGAAGAAAGCTAAGGCAGCAAGTAAAACAAAAATAATACCCCATACTATAGAGTTGTAGGTGGATTTGTTTAAAGGAATTCCAACAAAAGAAATAGCATCTTCCTTATCAATAGAAGTAACTAAATCTTTGTTTAGTGTATCTATCTTAGTTTGTAATTCAACAATACTTTTTTGTTGTTCATCTATTTTTACCTGTTTAGCAGCAGCATCTGTTTTAATAACCTTTATACTGTCTAAAATACTATTTTGTAGTCTTAAGTATTCATTTTTTTTTACGACCTTATAAATTTGGTAGTTGTTTGATTTCTTATAAAGTTCTTTAAACTGGTTTTCAACCGTATTAGGTTGGTCAGGAGAACTGGTTTGAGCTATAATACTTTGAGATATAATAAAGATGAATACTATTTTTAAAAATTTCATGATACTGATATTTTAGTTCAATTGATGAATACATATGGTTTAAAAAAACCCAAACGTTAAGGTTTGGGTTTTTAGTATAAGCAAGGTTATGAAACTTATTTTACTTTTTCTACAATGGCCTTAAAAGCTTCTGGATTGTTCATAGCTAAATCAGCTAAAACCTTACGGTTTAATTCGATATTATTAGCTTTAACTTTACCCATAAACTGTGAGTAAGACATTCCGAACTGACGAGCTCCAGCGTTGATACGTTGAATCCATAAAGAACGGAAGTTTCTCTTATTGTTTTTACGGTCACGGTATGCATAAAGCATTCCTTTTTCAACCGCATTCTTTGCTACTGTATAAACGTTTTTACGACGTCCAAAGTAACCTTTTGCTTGCTTCAAGATTTTTTTTCTTCTATTTCTTGAAGCTACTGAATTTACTGATCTTGGCATAATTCAAATGTGTTTTTGTAGTAGGCGACTTACTTAAAAGTTCTTTAATGAGCCCAACTCCATGGTTAATAATTAAATTCCCTGAGCTAACAATTATTTTAAAACTAATTGTTGCTTAATGTTTGCTTCATCAGATTTATGTACTAATGTAGCATGTGTTAATGCAAGCTTACGTTTTTTAGACTTTTTTGTTAAAATGTGGCTTTTAAACGCGTGCTTTCTTTTGATTTTTCCAGTACCAGTTAACTTGAAACGTTTTTTAGCACTAGATTTTGTTTTAATTTTAGGCATCTTTGTTTTTAGTTTTATCTTGCTTATATTATTGTATGTATTATTTACCTTTTTTAGGAGCAATAAACATAATCATACGTTTTCCTTCTAGTTTCGGCATTTGTTCTACCTTACCGTATTCTTCTAATTCTTGAGCTAATTTTAATAGTAAAATTTGTCCTTGTTCTTTAAATACAATCGAACGCCCTTTGAAGAATACAAAAGCTTTTAATTTAGCTCCATCTTGTAAGAACTTAATCGCATGCTTCTTTTTGAATTCGTAATCATGTTCGTCAGTTTGAGGTCCGAAACGAATTTCCTTAACGGTAACTTTAGTTGCTTTAGCTTTTAAAGCTTTTTCACGTTTCTTTTGCTCATATAAGAACTTTTTGTAATCAATAACTTTACAAACAGGAGGAACAGCTTTAGGTGAAATTTCAACTAAATCTAATTCTAACTCTCGTGCAATCTCTTTAGCTTTAGCTAATGGATATACACCTACTTCCACGTTATCGCCTACAAGACGAACTTCATCAACATGTCTAATTTTTTCATTAATTCTATGTTGATCTTCTTTAATTACTCTCGCGGGTCTTCTACCGCCTTTTCTTCTAATTGCTATGACTTATAAATTTTAAATTACTATCTATTTTTTTAACTACCAAAAGGAACTAATGTCTTACTAACTTCTTTCTGTATTAGAGAAATAAACTTCTCTATAGTAAATGTTCCTAAATCACCTTCACCATGTTTTCTTACAGATACTGTGCCATCTTTTTCTTCTTGTTCACCAA
The DNA here is from genome assembly GCF_022347665.1 of Tenacibaculum sp. Mcav3-52. Lineage (NCBI taxonomy): Bacteria > Pseudomonadati > Bacteroidota > Flavobacteriia > Flavobacteriales > Flavobacteriaceae > Tenacibaculum > Tenacibaculum sp. Mcav3-52. The sequence continues at coordinate 1,299,328 of NZ_JAKRGE010000001.1, forward strand.
CAATAACCATAAAAGGTATTTTACTAACTTCGGCATCACGTATCTTTCTTCCTGTCTTCTCGTTACGGTTATCAACGAGGGCGCGAATTTCGGAATTTTCTAACAAAGTTAAAACTTTTTCGGTATATTTTTGATATTTCTCGCTGATTGGCAGTACAATAACTTGCTCTGGGGTTAGCCAAAGAGGGAAATTACCACCTGTGTGCTCCAATAAAACAGCAATAAAACGCTCCATAGAACCAAATGGTGCACGGTGAATCATTACTGGGCGGTGTAATTGATTGTCAGCACCTTTGTAATGTAAATCAAAACGTTCAGGTAGGTTGTAATCGACTTGAATAGTACCTAATTGCCAACTTCTACCTAAAGCATCTTTTACCATAAAGTCTAACTTGGGACCATAAAAAGCAGCTTCACCTTCTTCAACAACATAATCTAAACCTTTATCTTTCGCTGCATTGATAATTGCTTGCTCAGCTTTTTCCCAGTTTTCAACTGAACCAATATATTTATCAAGGTTCTCCATGTCTCTAATAGATACCTGAGCAGTAAAATCTTCAAAACCTAAAGATCCGAATACGTATAGTACCAAATCAATTACATTTTTAAACTCTTCATCTAATTGTTCAGGTGTACAGAATATGTGTGCATCATCTTGAGTAAAACCACGAACACGAGTTAAACCATGTAACTCACCACTCTGTTCATATCTATATACAGTACCAAATTCAGCAAAACGTTTAGGTAAATCTTTATATGAATAAGGTTTGTGATTGTACACCTCACAGTGATGTGGACAGTTCATAGGTTTTAGCAAAAACTCCTCGTCTTCTTTTGGAGTAGTAATAGGTTGAAAACTATCTTCACCATATTTAGCATAGTGCCCAGAGGTAACATATAGTTCTTTCTGACCAATGTGAGGAGTCATAACCATTTCGTACCCTGCTTTCTTTTGAGCAGCTTTTAAGAAATCTTCTAAACAACCACGTAAAGCAGCGCCTTTAGGTAACCATAACGGTAAACCTTGTCCTACTTTTTGAGAAAAAGTAAAAAGTTCTAGCTCTTTACCAAGTTTTCTATGGTCACGCTTTTTAGCTTCTTCAAGTAGTTCTAAATATTGTTTTAACTCTTTTTGTTTAGGGAAAGAAATTCCATAGACACGAGTTAACTGGTTGTTCTTTTCGTCACCGCGCCAATAAGCACCAGCAACATTCATAATTTTTACTGCTTTAATAATTCCTGTGTTCGGAATATGTCCTCCACGGCATAAGTCAGTAAAATCACTGTGATCACAAAAAGTAATATCACCATCTTCTAAACCTTCAATAAGTTCTACCTTATATTGGTTGTTTTGTGCTTTATAGTAGGCTAAAGCATCAGCTTTAGAAATAGAGCGCATTTTAAACTCAGCTTTTTCCCGAGCACGCTCTAAAAATTTCTTTTCTATTTTATCAAAGTCTTTTTCAGAAATAGTATCTTCTCCAAAATCAACATCATAATAAAAACCATTCTCAATAGCAGGTCCAATAGTTAATTTTGCATTTGGATAAAAATCTTGAATAGCTTGTGCTAATACGTGAGCAGAGGAATGCCAAAAAGCTTTCTTTCCTGCTGCGTCATTAAAGGTATATAAAACTAACGAGCCGTCTGTGGTAAGTGGGGTGGTGGTTTCAATGGTGTCTCCTTCAAAACTTGCAGAAATAACATTTCTAGCTAAACCTTCACTAATACTTTTAGCAACATCCATTGGAGTGCTGTTCTTTTCAAATTCTTTGACGCTCCCGTCAGGTAATGTAATTTTAATCATTATATATATGTGTTATGTATAATTTCCTTACAAGTGGAAATTTTGAATCGCAAAGATATTGTAAAAGCATTTTGTAAGCAATATATAATAATTAAAGATTATAAGATTAATTTTATAAGCACAATAATTTTAGAGAGCTAATGTTTTTTAAAATGAAATAATTACTTTTAGTTTTTTTAGCGTTTGTTTTTTAGATATGTTTTTTGATTTTTTTAAAAATAAAGGTAAGCTTGAACCATTTGAAATTAAAAATAGTAGTGCAGTCTTACTCTTAATGGCTCCTGGGTTGTATGTTTATTCTGTTTTAATTTTTTATTTTAATAAAAAAGCAATAGAACTCCCTGGTTTAAGAGAAACCTTCGCTGTTGTTTTTTTTATAGCAGGAATAATACCTCTTGTGAAAAAGGAGTGGGCTAAAAAATACTATGGCTATGTAGTTTTTTTAGTGCTATTTTTATTTCAACATTACCTTATATATACAACAAAGGTAAATGATTTTTCAATAGATTATTTGTTAGGAACTTTTATTGTGATGTTTGGAGCTATACTAATTTTAAACAATAGAGGTTTTATAATGATTTTTAGTGTTTTCCAGTTATTGCATTTAACTTATTGGGGTTTTACATCAAATATAAATATTGTATTAGAATCTGCTATATTAATATCCACTTCTACTATTTTTATTTTTTCAACAATTATTTTAAATGGTCATGTAAGATATCGAAAACAATTACAAGAAATAAATTTGTCATTAGAAAATAGAGTAAAAGAAAGAACAAAAGACTTAGAAATTAGAGCAAAAGAATTGTCAGAAAAGAACGAAGATTTAGAAGAGTTTGCCTATGTAGTATCACATGACTTAAAAACCCCTTTAGGGAATTTACATGCTTTGTCAGAATGGATGTTGGAGAGTAATGTAAATGATTCAGGAAAAAATGAACACATCAATATGCTTCGAATGATGAAAGATCAAGTAGAGCAGATAGATTTATTAATTAATGGTATCCTTGATTATTCCTTAAAAGGGAATGAAATGGAGGTAAAGAAAGAAATAAAAGTAAATAATATTGTAGAGCAAATAATAGAATTGAATTCCGTTCCTAATTGTATTATAGAAATAAAGAATAAACTACCAATAATAGAGTATAATGAAACTGAGATAATCCAAGTGTTTGAAAACTTAATAGAGAACGCGATTAAACACAACGATAAAGAATATATATGTATAGAAATAGGAAGTAAAGAAGAAGATAAAGAATATGTTTTTTATGTAAAAGACAATGGTCCGGGGATAGAACAAAAAAATCATAAAAAAATTTTTAATCTTTTTCAAAAGCTAGAAGAAACATCTTCTTTTCAATCTATAGGGCTGGGGTTGGCTTTGGTTAAGAAGATATTGAAGAGAAGAGGAGGACGTATATGGTTGAATAACGAAGAGGGGCAAGGAACTATATTTTACTTTTCGGTCATGAAAAAATAAAGGACGTGAGTGTAACTAATTATCTTATAGTGTGTTAATGAATATTTTAAAAAAAGGTTTAAAAATTGCTTGTTAAGTGGGAAAAGGTATCTATATTTGCACCCGCCAACGGAGAAGCGCTAAGTTTTAAAGTTAGCAAAAGTTCATTAAAATAGGGGTGTAAGATATTTAAAGAAAAGGTTAAAAAATAGTTTAACAAATTCTTGTTTATTAGGAAATAAAGTGAGTATCTTTGCAGTCTGAATTTTAGGGAAGCAGTTCATTAAAATAGTGTAGCAAATCAAACGAAAAA